>CAYTFH010000008.1:0-90562 GCA_964437095.1 uncultured bacterium
TGGTGGAGACGACCGGATTCGAACCGGCGACCCCCTGGTTGCAAACCAGGTGCTCTCCCGCTGAGCTACGTCCCCGCGCTTACTAGGATACCACGGAGGCCGTTTCTCGCCTTTGAGTCTGCCCCGGAAGCCTTCGCGGAGGAGCGGGCCGGTGGACTCTAGCGGAACTTGATGCTGGTCACCTTGGGCTGTAGGAAGGACAGGAGGTAGTCCGGCCCTCCCACCTTGGCGTCGGTCCCGCTCATGTGGAAGCCCCCGAAGGGGTGGACGCCCACCAGGGCGCCCGTGCACTTCCGGTTGATGTACAGGTTGCCGCAGTGGAACTCCGCCCGAGCCTTCGAGATCCGGTCGGGGTCCCGGGTGAACACCGCGCCGGTGAGGCCGTACTCCGTGGCGTTGGCGATCTCGAGGGCGTGGTCGAAGTCCCGGGCCCGGATCACCGCCACCACGGGGCCGAAGATCTCCTCCTGCGCGATGCGGGCGTACGGGTCCACGTCCGCGAACACCGTGGGCTGGATGTAGTAGCCGTCGCCGTCCGCGGGCTCACCCCCGCACACGAGCCGGCCCTCCCGCTTGCCCACCTCGATGTACTGCAGGATCGTCCGGTACGCTCGCTCATTGATGACGGGACCCACCGGATGGTTCTCCTTGGCGGGGCCCACCTCCAGGGCCCGCACCCGCTCCGCGAAGGCTTCGAGCACCTGGGGGTACACCTTCTCGGCAACCACGAGGCGGGACCCCGCCGAGCACTTCTGGCCCTGGTACCCGTAGCCCGAGACCACCGCCGCGGCCACGGCGTCCTCCAGGTCCGCGTCCTCCGCCACCACCACCGCGTTCTTGCCGCCCATCTCCGCGATCACCCGCTTGAGCCACTTCTGGCCGGGCTGGACCTTGGCGGCCTGCTCGTAGATCCGGCAGCCCACCTCCCTGGATCCCGTGAAGGCCACCATGCGGACCCGAGGGTGAGTCACCAGGCCGTCCCCCACCACGGAGCCCGAGCCGGGCAGCACGTTGAGGACCCCAGGCGGTAGACCCGCCTGCTCCATGACCTCCAGGAAGGTGTACGCGGTGGCGGGGGCGTCGCTGCTGGGCTTGAGGACCACGGTGTTGCCCGCGGCGATGGCGCCCAGCGCCATCCCCATGGGGATGGCCAAGGGGAAGTTCCACGGCGGGATCACCGCCACCACGCCGAGCGGTTCGTACGTGTAGAAGGACACCTCCTGGGGGTGTGGGGTGGTGGGCTTGCCCTCCGCGTAGCGGAGGATCTCCCGGGCGAAGTACTCCAGGTGGTCGATGGCCTCGGCCACGTCCGCGTCGGCTTCCGCCCAGTTCTTGCCGACTTCCAGGACCATCCAGGCGGCTGCCTCGAACCTGCGGCGGCGCAACAGGTCCGCGGCCCGCAAGAACAGGGCGGCTTTCTCCTCCGGGGGCACGCGCTTCCACACGGGGAAGGCGCGCCAGGCGGCCTCCACGGCCCGGTCCACCAGCTCCGGCGTGGCCTGAGGTGCCCGGGCCACCACCTCGTCCTTCTTCGAGGGGTTCCGGGACTCGAAGGTCTCGGCCAGCCACACCCGCTCGCCCCCCACCACCACGGGGAGGTTGAGGCCGAGCCGGGACTCCACCGCCGCGATGGCCCTCCGCATGGCCTCGCGGTTGGCCTCCAGCCCGAAGTCGGTGAACGGCTCGTTGCGGAACTCGGGAAGCGCCACCGGTCACCTCCGCACCCGCGTCGTGGCCCCATTATAGAACCGCTGCACCGATACGGGATGGCAGGCGAGCGAGCCCTCCCCCGGTGCTCCGGTCACAACTCCCGGGCCCCCTTGACCGGGCTTGCAGGACGCGCAGCGTTGTGTTACTGTCATGCGGTCGTCATGCTTGGAGCCGGGGCGCGGAGCTCCGGTGTGTTTCGCAGGCCTTCTTCGGACGCAAGACGGGTCGGGCGGGACACGAGGATGCCGACCCAACTCTCGCGGCAGACGCCGCGGCCGAAGGAGGCCTGAAGAATGTCTACTGAGCTCTACCAAGTTCCGACGCCCGAAGGGTCCGCGCACCATCCGGAACCGGGCCGGGCGTGGTTCGAAGCCCTGCAGTTGCGGCCGGAGATCCGGGACGCCATCCGGTCCCTGGGGTGGCCGTCGCCCACTCCTGTCCAGCTCCGCACCATCCCCCTGCTGCGGGCGGGCCGGGACGTGGCCGTCCAGGCGCAGACCGGTTCCGGCAAGACCGCCGCGTACGGCATCCCGCTCGTCGAGCATGTGGACCCGCAGGCGCGACGCCAGCCGCAGGCTCTGGTGCTGACCCCCACCCGGGAACTGGCGCTGCAGGTCGCAGAGCACCTGCGGGCCCTCGCCGTCGGGCGACGCCTGCGGGTGGCGTGCGTGTACGGGGGTGCGTCCATGGAGGCCCAACGGCAAGCCCTGGCGCGCCGGCCGCACCTGCTGGTGGCGACCCCAGGTCGCCTTCTGGACTTTTTGCGTCGGGGTGCGCTGCAGCTCGGGGACGTGCGGACCGTGGTGCTGGACGAAGCCGATCGCATGCTGGACATGGGGTTCTTGCCGGACGTGGAGAGGATCCTGGGCGCCACGCCCCAGGACCGGCAGACCGCGCTGCTGTCCGCCACCCTGCCTTCAGAGATCTCGTCCTTGGTCCGGCGGACGTTGCGCGACCCCGTGTGGGTCCGGATCGAGGCCCCTGCGCCCACCGTGGACGGGGTGCGCCAGTTCTACGTGGAGGTGGCCGAGCAGGACAAGCTGCGGGCCCTGCGGGCGTTGCTGCGGACCGAGCCGGTGCAGTCGGCCCTGGTGTTCCGCCGGACCCAGCGGGCGGCCCAGCGCCTGGCGGAGGTGCTGGCGCGGGAGCGCCCTGCCGCGGCCCTGCACGGTGGCATGCGCCAAGGGGCGCGGCTGGCAGCCCTGCGGGATTTCGCCTCAGGGCGGGCGCCCATCCTGGTGGTCACCAACGTGGCCGCCCGGGGCCTGGACCTGCCCCAGGTGTCCCACGTGGTGAACTTCGACATGCCGGAGGACGTGGAGACGTACGTGCACCGGGTGGGCCGCACCGCCCGGGGCGGGCGAACCGGCACGGCCATCTCCCTGGTGGGCCAGTACGACATGGAGATGTTCGACCGGCTCGCGCGCGTGTTGGGCCCGCGCTGGGAGCGGCATCCGCTCAACCTGTACGCCCCACGATCCTGAAGGCCAAGCTGCGCCCGGCGGTCAGGGTCCCCACAGCCCGCGGCGGGATTCCTGCGCCTCGCGCTGGCAGGCCCCGAGCAGCTCGGCGTAGCGGAGGTTCGGGGGGACGAGGTGCACCCACGCGTACCCCTCCCGCACCAGCTCCAGATTGAACAACGTGCGGCCCAGCCACACGTACGCCAGCAGCCGGTCGAACTCGTCGCGCTCCTCCACGTCCAGCTCTAAAGCCACCCGCTGGCCCCCGAGGTGCCGCCGGGCGAACGCGTAGCCGGCGCTCGCCCAGCGCCGGAGGTCTTGCAAAGACAACCCCCAGCGGCGGCTCTGCTGCTCCAGCCGCGGGCCGGGGAAGCGCTCCGGCGCGTCCACGCCCAGGAGGCGCACCCGCTCTTCCTGGCCGTCCAGCAACGCCCGCACGGTGTCCGCGTCCACCACCCGCACGACCCGGGCCTGGAGGAGCCCCTCGGGGCGGGGAGGGTGAACGCACCGGGAAAAGGTCCCGGCCAAGCGCGGGCTGGCCAGGGCGAGCAGCGCGGCAGCCGCGAGGCCGACCCACCAGCGCATGGGACGGGGTCAGGTTCCCTGGGAGGCGATCTCCCGCAGCCGCGGCGCGGCTTGCGGCCCGAACACCCCGCCGTGGTAGCACACCACGAACTCCGGCTCGAGGGCCGCCAGCTTGGCCACCGACCGCATGGCCTCCCGCATGTCCAGGGTGACCTCCGGCCGCGGGCCGCGGAGCTCGCCGTCCGCCACCACCAGGGCGTCGCCCGCGATGAGCACCCGGTGTGCCTCCAGGTACAGGCTCAAGTGGCCCGGGGTGTGCCCGGGCGTGTAGACCACCCGAACTCCACCGGCCACGGGCAACCGGTCCCCGTCCTCCAGGTGCCGCGACACACGGACGCGCGGGGGGTGCTGGGCCCACTCCTCGAAGAACGCCCGCGCCTCGGGCGACAGGGTGGCCAACCGCTCGGGAGCGAGCTTCAACAGGGTCCGGTGGCCCTCGATGTACGGCGCGTCTTCGCGGTGGGCGCACACCCCTGCGGTCCTCTCCGCCACCACCTCCGGTGCGTTCCCGATGTGGTCCAGGTCCTGGTGGGTGAGCACCAGCCACCGCAGGCGGCCGAGCTCCACGCCGTGTTGGGCCAGCAAGCGCTTCAAGGTAGCCACCTGTCCCGGTAGGCCGGTGTCCACCAGCACCGGGCCCGGGGGGGTCCAGGAGGAGCACGGGGTGGACGGTGACCTGGGTGCCGCGGAACGGCCCCTGGAAGGTCAGGGGGCGGATTGCTTCGGGTAGGGAACTCACGGTGACCTCCGGGATCGTCGGGGTCCGGACGCATCCATTCTAACCGGGAGTGGGGCCGGAGGCCGGCAGGCCACAGAACGGGTCACGTCGAACACCGCCGGCGTGCAGGTGGAGGTCCGGGTGCTGAGCAGGGTGGCCGAGCTTCGGGAGGTGGAGGTCCTCCAGCAGGTGGTGTGGGGGATGCCCGACCGGGAGGTGGTCCCGTCCCACCAGCTCCTGGCCGCGGCGCGGAACGGGGGGCTGGTCCTGGGCGCGTACGTGGAGAGGCGGCTGGCGGGCTTTTCCTATGCCTTCGTGGGTTGGCGGGAGGGTGAGCGGGTCCTGCACTCGCACATGACCGCGGTCCTCCCGGAGCTGCAGGACCGGGACGTGGGCTACCGGTTGAAGTGCGCCCAGAGGGAGTGGGCGCTGGCCCAAGGCTGCCGGAGGATCGTGTGGACCTTCGACCCCCTGCAGAGCCGCAACGCGTACTTCAACCTCCACAAGCTGGGCGCTCGGGCGGAGCGTTACGAGGTGGACTACTACGGGGAGATGCAGGACGACCTGAACCGGGGCCTGCCCACGGACCGGCTGGAGGTGGACTGGTGGGTCGACAGCGAGCCGGTCCGGGCGCGCCTGGAGGGGCGATGGAAAGCTGCGGACCTGGAGCGCACGGAGCCGGTCCTGGAGGCGGTCGGAGACCGGCCCGGCCCGGTCCGCCTCCCGGAAGCGCCGGCGGTGCGGCTGGAGGTGCCCGCTTCCCTGGCTCAGCTCCGGACGCAAGACCCCGAGGCTCCGCTGGCGTGGCGGCTGGCGACCCGGGAGGCGTTCCTGTGCTGCTTCGCCCAGGGCTACGCGGCGGTAGACTTCGCGCGCCGCGGGGGACGCAGCTTCTACGTGCTGGAGCGCCGGCGATGAGGATCGAGGCGGTGGAGTTGCGGGTGGTGGAGCTGCCCTTGCGGTTCCCGTTCGAGACGAGCTTCGGACGGGAGGAGACGAAGACCGCGGTGCTGGTGGCAGCGTACGGGGACGGGCTGGTGGGTTGGGGTGAGGCGCCCGTGATGCGGGCACCCCTGTACAACGAGGAGACGGTGGAGACCGCCTGGCACGTGTTGCGGGACTTCCTGGTGCCCGCGGTGCTGGGGAGGACGATCGAGCACCCCCGGGAGGCGAGCCGGCGGTGGGCGCACGTGCGCCGGCACCACATGGCGAAGGCCGGGCTGGGGGCGGCCCTTTGGGACCTGTACGCCCAGCAGGAGGGCGCGAGCCTGCGGGACCTGTTGGGCGGGGTGCGGGACCGGGTGGAGGTGGGGGTGAGCCTGGGCATCGAGCCCACGGTGGCAGACCTCCTGCGGCGGGTGGAGTCCTTCGTGGTTCAGGGATACCGGAGGGTGAAGGTGAAGATCCGGCCGGGGTGGGACGTGGAGGTGGTGCGGGAGCTGCGGCGTCACTTCCCCCGGCTGCCGCTGCAGGTGGACGCCAACTCCGCGTACACCCTGGAGGACGTTCGGGTCTTCCAGGAGATGGACGCCTTCGACCTGCTGATGGTGGAGCAGCCGCTGGGGGAGGACGACCTCGTGGACCACGCGAAGCTGCAGGCGCGCCTGCGGACCCCCGTCTGCCTGGACGAATCCATCGTGCACCCTTACCACGCGCGCAAGGCCCTGGAGCTGGGCAGCTGCCGCGTGGTGAACATCAAGCCCGCGCGTCTCGGGGGGCTGGGGGCCGCGGTGGAGACCCACCACGTGTGCGCACAGCGCGGGATCCCCGTGTGGTGTGGGGGCATGCTGGAGACGGGCATCGGGCGGCTGGCGAACCTGGCTCTGGCCTCCCTGCCCAACTTCCGGTTCCCTGGGGACCTCTCGGCCTCCGACCGCTATTTCGAAGAGGACCTCATCGACCCGCCCGTGGTCCTCGAGCCCGACGGCACGGTCCGGGTGCCCGGGGAGGTCGGGGTGGCGCCGCGGGTGCGCGCGGACCGGGTGGACCGGGTCACGGTACGCCGGGAGCGCTTCCCAGGTTAGCCGTGCAGGGGTGGTAGAATCGCGGTGGCTCCGCGGGGGAGGAGGTGGCATGCCGAACCGGGCGCGGGACTGGCTGGCCCAGGCCCTGGTGGACCTGGAAGAGGCACAGGACGCTCGGCGCGCGGGACGCCACGAGTGGGCGTGCTTCGCGGCGCAGCAAGCCGCGGAGAAGGCCGTGAAGGCGCTGCACCTTTCCCTGGGCCAGGAGGCGTGGGGGCACGTGGTGGCCCGGTTGCTGCGGGAGCTGCCCGAGGGCGTGCCCGTGCCGGAGCAGCTGGTGGAAAAGGCCGCCCCACGACCACTACGCTTCCCTGCAGAGCGGGGAGGCCATCGAGTATGCCCGTGGGATCGTTGCGTTGCCGTTCTCAAATGGCCTGACCGGGAAGCGGTGGACCGGGCCGTGCGGGAGTGGGCGGCGGCTTTGGCCCGGGCCCGGCCGGACGTGCGGTCGGTGGCCTACGCGGGCCCGTACGCCCGGGGAGACTGGGGAGTCGGCAGCGACGTGGACCTGGTCATCCTGGTGTCCCGCTCGCAGTTGCCCTTCCACCGTAGGGCGGCGGAGTTCGACGCCACCGCCTTGCCCGTCCCCGCGGACGTGTTCGTGTACACCCTGGAGGAGTGGGGGCGGATGGCGCGCGAGGGGCGCAGGTTCTGGAGGGCCGTCCGGGAGGAGGCGGTCTGGGTGTGGGGGCGGGCTTGAACAACTTGGAGCGGGTGCTCGGAGGGGCTAGACCGATCCCGGCAGAGGCGCTCCTGCTGGGGAGTTGACACCGGGGTGCTTTGAAGTATAAGGGACTCAGCAGTCAGGGAGCGGGCCGCGACGCCCCGCGGGCGTCGCGGCCCGCTCCCTTTTTTGGAGGGCGCAGTCATGGTACAGCCGGCAGACACCGCCTGGATGCTCGTCTCAACCGCTCTGGTCCTGCTGATGACGCCTGCCCTGGGGTTCTTCTACGGCGGGCTCGTACGGGCGAAGAACGTCCTCAACACCCTCATGATGTCCTTCTCCGCCCTGGGGCTCGTGGGGATCGCCTGGGCCCTGGTGGGCTACTCCGTGGCCTTCTCGCCGGGCAACGCGTGGGTCGGCGACCTCTCCCGGGTGCTGCTGCAGAACGTGGGGCTGCAGGTGCAGGGGAGCATTCCGCACGTACTGTTCATGGCCTACCAGGGGACCTTCGCCATCATCACGGCGGCCCTCGTCTCGGGGGCGGTGGTGGAGCGCATGCAGTTCCGCGCGCACCTGCTGTTCCTGGTTTTGTGGGCGCTCGCTGTGTACGCGCCCATCGCGCACTGGGTGTGGGGGGGAGGCTGGTTGGGGCGCTTGGGCGCCCTGGACTTCGCCGGGGGCACCGTGGTGCACATCAACGCGGGGGTGGCGGCGGCGGTGGCGGCCCTGCTGCTGGGAGAGCGCAGGGACTACGCGCGGCAGGCCATCCTGCCCCACAACGTGCCCTTCACCCTGCTGGGAGCGGGCCTGTTGTGGTTCGGCTGGTTCGGGTTCAACGGTGGAAGTGCCCTGGCGTCCAACGCGTCGGCCGCTTTGGCCTTCGTGAACACCATGCTGGCGCCCGCCGCCACCCTGGTGGTGTGGATGCTGACGGACCTGGCCCGTACGGGCCGGGTGACCGCGGTGGGCGGTGCTACGGCCATCGTGGTGGGCCTGGTGGCGGTGACGCCCGCGGCGGGGTTCGTGGCGCCCCTGTCGGCCGTCGCCCTGGGGGCCGTGGCCGCGTTCCCGAGCTACTTCGCCATCCTGTGGCGGGCCCGCAGCCGCCTGGACGACTCCCTGGACGTGCTGGCGGCCCACGGGGTCGGCGGGCTGGTGGGCGCGCTGCTTACGGGCGTGCTGGCGCAGAAGGCGTGGAACGGGGTGGCGGACGGCCTGCTGTTCGGGAACCCCGGCCAGCTGGGCATCCAAGCCCTCGCCTCCCTGGCCGCGGCCTGCTACAGCGCGCTCGGCACCCTGGTGGTCCTGAAGGTGGTGGGGGCGTTGGTACCGCTGCGGGCCTCCGACGGCCGTGAGGAGGCCATGGGAATGGACGTGACCCAGCACGGGGAGGAGGCGTACACGTCCGGTGAGGGTGCCATCCTCGTGCTGTCCGAACCCGCGGGGCCCGTGGTCCGTTCGGAACTCGTCCCGGGAGGGAAGCAGGCATGAAGCTCGTGGTCGCCATTGTACGTCCCGAAAAGCTGAACGAGGTGCTGGAGGCGCTGTTCCGGGCGGAAGTCCGAGGCCTGACCATCAGCCGGGTGCAGGGGCACGGAGGGGAGACGGAGCGGGTGGAGACCTACCGCGGGACCACGGTGAAGATGGAGCTGTCCGAGAAGGTCCGGCTCGATATCGGGGTCTCCGACCACTTCGTGGAGCCCACGGTCCGCGCCATCCTGGGCGCCGCCCGCACGGGATCCGTGGGGGACGGGAAGATCTTCGTCCTGCCCGTGGAGAAGGTCTACCGCATCCGCACCGGTGAAGAGGACGAAGCCGCGGTGACGCCCGTGGCACCGGTCCCCTGACGGGGCCTCCTGGCGGAGGGGGTGGGATTCGAACCCACGCGGGTGTCTCCACCCTAGCGGTTTTCAAGACCGCCCCGTTCAACCGCTCCGGCACCCCTCCGCACCGATTCTAACCGGTGGGCCGGGGCGGGTGGTTCACAGACGGAGGCGCGGATCCAGCGCGTCCCGCAGCCCGTCTCCGAACAGGTTGAAGCCGAGCACCGTGAGCATGATGGCCAGGCCGGGGAAGAGGAGCGTGTGGGGGGCCAACTGGATGTACTGGCGTGCGGTGGAGAGCATGGCGCCCCACTCCGCGGTGGGCTGCTTATTCGACAGTGTCGAACGGCCACCCGTCGACGGCGAACACGCGTGTGATACGAGCCGGGCCCGCGGCCCGACACAGACCTGCGCTACATTGGTGGCGTGAGCCTGCTTTCGTCCTTGATCGGCGAGGTCCGGGAGGTCAGCCGCGGGGAGCCGGTGGCGGTGGCCTTCAGCGGCGGCCTGGACAGCAGCGTGGCCGCGGCCCTGTGCCGGGAAGCCCTGGGCCCGGACCGGGTGTTGCTGGTCACCGTGAACATGGGGCAGTACGCCTACCGGCGGGGGAACGAGATCGTCCTGGAGATGGCAGAACGGCTCGGCCTGCCGCAGCGCTGCCTGCTGGGGCAGGCGTTCCAGGACCGGATCATGGCGGGCGGGCCGGCGTGCAACCGGTGCACCCGGGAGATCAAGCTGGGCCTGGTGAAGGCCGCGGCGCGGGGGCGGTTGGTGGTCACGGGCGCCAACCGCTCGGACACCTGGGGACGCATGGGCGTCAAGCTTTGCAACGGCTTCTACGCGCCCCTGCTGGACCTGGACAAGCCCCAGATCCGGGAGCTGGCCCTGCAGCTGGGGATCGACCCGCCCTTGACCAAGATCGGGGAGAATCCCGGACGGGAGGGCTGCAAGCTCAAGCACCTCCTCAAGCCTCTGGCCAACCCCGACTACCACGGCCGGGCGGTGGCACAGGCCAACGAGGTGGTCCTGGAGGCGGTCCGGGAGCTGGGCTTTGCGGCCCAGCTGGCCAACGTCAAGGTCATCGGGCCCCTGCGGCGCAACGTGGGCCTGGTGAACCTGTGGCCGCACCCTCCCGGCAACGTGGCACGGGAAGTGCTACGCCGGCTGCGGCAGCTCCCCGAGCTGGAGGAGGTGCACCTGGTGGACCGTCCCGTGCGGCTCGTGGCCAAAGCCAACCCGAGCGTAGTGCGCGACCCCCACGCGCGGTACTGGCTGCAGCATGGCCGGTTGCAGCCGGACTTTGCATACCCCATCGAAGTCCGGTGGCTGCCGTCCTGCAACGGGCGGCTGGCCACCTTCCACGTGGTGGCCTTCGAGTGGCTAGAGGCGGTGGCGGCCGCCCCGTGAGGCGCTCGGCCGCCTGGGTACTCTTCGCCGCGCTCCTCGCCTCCGCATGCGGACAGAGCGGGGTAGCCCCGGCACCGAACCCGTCGCAGTGCTACCCCGCGTCCGTGGCCAGGTGGCCTAAGCTGCCTCCGGCCCGGCGGCCGGTCACAGACCTAGTGGTGCGCTTGAAGCCAGGAGTGCCCCTCGTACAGGCGGACGACGTGGCGCGGGGAGCGGGCGGCCGGGTGGTCAAAGTCCGGCGGCGGTTGAGGGCGCTTTTGGTGAGGCCCGAGCCCCACGTGGGCACGGCCGCGCTCGCCAGCAGGCTCGGCGCGGATCCGCGGGTCGCCCGGGTGGGGCCAGACGTCCGGATGCACGCCATGAGAACGCCGGACGACCCCTTGTTCGTCCACCAGTGGGGGCTGGAGCGCATCGGGGCACCGTCTGCGTGGGACACCACCCGGGGGAACGGAGTGGCGATGGCGGTGGTGGACTCGGGCATCCGGGCTCACCGCGACGTCCCGACCTTCGCGCCGGGCGACGGGTACGACTTCGTCCAGGAAGACCGGGACCCCACCGACCCGGGTGACCCGACGTACGACTGCACGAGCCACGGGACCATGGTGGCGAGCGTACTCGGAGCACTGACGGACAACGGGAGAGGGATGGCGGGAGTAACCTGGGGGCCTGCGGGCGTGCGCCTCGTGGTGGCCCGGGTGCTGGGCGAATCCGGCAGCGGGAGTTTCCTCGACGTGGCCGAGGCGATCCTGTGGGCGGTCGAGGAACGGGGCGCCCGTGTGGTCAACCTGAGCCTGGGAGCGGAAGACCCAAGCACCCCTTGCCCGCCTGAGCTGCAACAGGCGGTAGAGGAGGTGTCGGGGCAGGCGCTGGTGGTCGCCGCCGCGGGGAACACGAACAGCGGGGATCGGCAGGGGCTCGTCTGCCCGGCCAAGCTCGAGAGGGTGCTGGCCGTGGCCGCCACAGACCCGGACAACCGCGTGGCCTGGTACTCCCGCCGCGGCCCAGAGGTGGACCTAGCGGCCCCAGGGGGGAGCGGGGCCAACTCCTGCCCCACCGAAATCGTGACCGCGAGCCCGTCTAGGTCAGGGGCCGAAGACTACCCCTGCGCTGCGGGCACGTCCTTCGCGGCCCCCCACGTGGCCGGCGTGGCGGCGCTGCTGTGGGCGAAGAATCCCTCGTGGAGTCCCGTCCAGGTGGAGCAGCGGCTGAAGCAGACCGCACAGGACATCGAAGCCACCGGCCGAGACGAGGACACGGGCTGCGGGCTGGTGCGGGCGGACCGGGCGTTGGCGGGGGAAGGCGACCCGGTTCCCGCCTGCCCCTAGGTCGTCAAGCCTAAGCAGTTGACACGGCAGCTGAAGGCGTGGTAGTAGAGTCACTGGGCGCCAAACCCGCGCCTTGACAAACCCGGGAGGGGAGGTGGTGCGAATGCTGAGCCGGTGGAACCGGTGGGACCCCTTTGAGGAGATCCGGGCCATCCAGCGGGAGATCGCCAACCTCTTCGACCGGGTGCTGGGGACCACGGAGGCCGCCCTGGCCGGCGGTGGGCGCAGCGCGGAGTGGGTGCCGCCCATGGAGGCCCTCTACCACGACAGGGCGCTGGTGCTGCGGTGCGTCCTGCCCGGGGTGGACCCCCGCAGCGTGGACGTGACGGTGACGGACCACGTGCTCACCATCCGCGGTGAGCGCAAGCTCGGGTTGGGCATCCCTCGGGACGACTACCTGTTCAGCGAGGTGGCCTACGGCCGGTTCGAGCGGACCCTGACCCTGCCCCAGCACCTGAAGACGGACCAGGTCTCCGCCCGGTACGAGCAGGGGGTCCTGGAGGTGCGCATCCCCGTGGTGGAGAGCGCTCTGCCGCGGAAGGTGGCGGTGGAGGTGGCGTCCCCCGCGGAGAAGGCCCTGGCGGGTGCGGCCCGGTGATCCGGAAGGGGGTTCCGCGGGGCCCGGCGCGGACGGCGCCGGGCCTTCGCCTTCTTTAACAAGAGGAGATCCGTCAGGCCGCGAAGAATACCCAGCGGACCGTACCATCTCGCGGAATGGGGGTGGGGCAGGTGACCGCGACGGGTTCTGAGAACCGCCTTTTGGCAGCCCTCGGTACCCCATCTGGATCGTGGCTTTGGTGGTCGTGGTAAGCGACCTGAAGAAGGACCCCTTCATGCGCTACCACGGCTGGCAGACCCTGTTCTGGGGCATCGCGTGGTTCGTGATCTGGGTGGGGCTTCCCCTGCTGTCCTTCATCCCGTTCCTGGGTCTCCTCTTCGGTTTCCTCGCCGGTCCCGTGCTGTTCCTGGTGTGGCTGGTGGCTTCCGTGCTGTACGCAGTCCGGGCCCACCGGGGAGAGCGGTTCGAGATCCCGGTGGTCACCGGGTTCGCTCGAAGGTACATGGTGGGGGAAGCTGGAGTCTAATCTTTAGCATCGCGGTAGGTGGCGGGTCTGGTCCCTACGTCCGGGCAGCTGCCCCTGCTCGCAGCCCGCGGCAGCGCCCGAAGCGCGAAGAGAACGACGGCCGCCTGTTCTTTCCCCTCAACCCCGTGAGCGGAGCTGCCCGCCGCGCGGAGTTTCGAGGGCTGCACGTGGTGGTGGGGCGGCCCGCCCTGCCTGTGCGCGGAGGAACCCCGCCTACATAGTTTCGGGATGCGTACCACCCACTCCGGCAGCCGCCCTCCTGTAAGCGTCCGCAGGGTGGGCTGAGGGACGTCTCAAAAGCTGTCTCCGGCGCGCGGGCGCGGTAGTCTAACGGTTCTTAGGGCGCGGGGTGGGAGTGGGCTCGGGGACCAGCACCACCGCGATCTCCCCGGGCCGCACCAGCCCGAGCTGCTCCCGGGCCAGCCGCTCCACGTAGGCCGGGTCGTACAGCCTTCGGATCTCCTCCCGGAGCTTGTGGTTCTCCTGCAGGAGCGCCCGCCGTTGGTGCTCCAGCTCCGCCACCTGGCGGGTCAGGTGGTACACGCGCAGAGCGGCCTGCGCGGTGGACAGGGCGAACAGCCCTGCCACCACGAGGGCTAAGGCCCACGCCACCCGGCGAGATCGCAGGAAGGACGCTGCGTCGGCTGCCACGATTCCGCTCCTGAGGCGCCGGGACGGACACCCCCTCTTGAGGACCCTTCGCGCAGGCCAAAGGCGTCTCCTGCCCGGACTTCAGGGACGTCGCCCCGCCCGCCAGACCACCACCGCCGCCAGGACGCAGGTCAGCAGCCCGCCCGCCGCGGCGAGGGCGGGCAAGGCGTCCACGGACCGGAGCAGGAGCCGTGACAGGGAGCTCAGGGTGCCGGTACGGCGCAGCTCCCACCACGCCATCCCCACCCGCCACACGTAGCCCTGGGTTTCCCGGTACGGGGGCAGGCCGCGGTAGCTGGCCACGGCGGAAGGGCCCGCGTTGTAGGCGGCCAGCGCCAGCCGGACGTCCCCTCCGAAGCGGTCCAGCAGGCGACGCAGGTAACGGGTGCCCGCCTCCAGATTCGCGGATGGCTGGAACGCGCAGGGGTCGTGGGCGCACTCCGCGGGGGCGGCTTCCCGCCAGACCGCGGGGACCAGCTGCATCAAGCCCCGGGCGCCGCGGGGGGAGACCGCCTCGGGGTCGAAGTCGGACTCCGCCGCTACCAGGGCGGCCACCAGGCTGGGGTCCAGGCCGTGACGGGACGCGGCGCGGTTGATGGCGTCCGCGTAGGGGACGCCCCGCACGGGTGCGGGCCGGATCGACCGGCTGGACAACAGCTGCGAGGCCCCCTGCGGTGCCAGCACGAGCCACCGTCCGAGCACCAGGGTGAGTCCCAGACTCGCGGCGCAGGCCGCGGCCAGCAGCACGCTTGCGGCCCCGTGCAAGACGTTGTTCCCGCGGGTCACGGGCGCCTGCGGGCGAAGGCGGAGGGGCCCGTGAACCGAGCCGACGGGCCCAGCTGCTCCTCGATGCGCAGGAGCTGGTTGTACTTGGCGGTCCGGTCGCTGCGGGCCGGAGCCCCAGTCTTGATCTGTCCGCAGCCGGAGGCCACCGCCAGGTCCGCGATGGTGGCGTCCTCCGTCTCCCCCGACCGGTGGGACAGGATGGCCGCGTAGCCGCCCTCCTGGGCGGTGCGGAGGGCGAGGAAGGTCTCCGTGAGGGTCCCGATCTGGTTAGGCTTGACCAGGATGGCGTTGGCCAGCCCTCGCGCCATGCCCTCCCGCAGGCGGGTGGGGTTGGTGACGAACAGGTCGTCGCCCACCAGCTGCACCCTGGCTCCCAGGGCCTCCGTGAGCAGCGCCCACGTCTCCCAGTCGTCCTCCGCCGCGGGGTCTTCCAGGGAGACGATGGGGTAGCGGTCCACCAAGTCCTCGAAGTACCGGACCAGCTGCTCACCCGACAGCGCTCTACCCTCCACGTAGTAGCGGCCGTCCCTGTACAGCTCGCTGGCGGCCGCGTCCAGGGCCAGGGCCACGTGATCCCCGGGGCGGTAGCCGGCCCTCGCGATGGCCTCCACCAGGGCGTCCAGGGCGGCCTGGGAGCTCGCCAGCTCCGGGGCGAAACCCCCTTCGTCACCCACCGCGGTCCGCAGCCCCCGTTCCTTCAGCCACGCCCGTAGGTGGTGGTACACCTCCACGCCCGCGCGCAGGGCCTCCGAGAAGGTCGGGGCTCCCAGGGGCACGATCATGAACTCCTGCAGGTCCAGGGGGTTGTCCGCGTGCACCCCTCCGTTGATGACGTTCATGAGGGGGACCGGGAGGCGGTCCGCCAAAGCTCCGCCCAGGTACCGGTACAGCATCACGCCCTGCTCTGCGGCCGCGGCCTTGGCCACCGCCAGGGACGTGGCCAGGATGGCGTTGGCGCCCAGGTGGGACTTGTTGGGCGTGCCGTCCAGCTCGCACAGGAGCCGGTCCACGGCGGCCTGGTCCGTGGCCTCCTGGCCCAGGAGGTGTGGGGCGATGCGTTCCTGCACGTGACGCACCGCCTCCCGCACGCCCTTGCCGAGGTACCGGGGGCCTCCGTCCCGGAGTTCCACCGCCTCGTGGGTGCCGGTGCTGGCACCTGAGGGCACCGCAGCCCTCCCCGTGGCCCCGCTCTCCAAGTGCACGTCCACCTCCACCGTGGGATTACCCCGGGAGTCCAGGACCTCCCGCGCGTACACCGCCACCACCGAAGACATCCTCCGCCTCCCGCTCCGGCACGTTTTCAGTCCGGTTCCCAGCTCGGCCCTCGCTCCAGGACCTCCACCAGGGACGCGTCCCGGACGTGCGGGTCCTCGGGTACGGACAGCACCCGCGCCACCACCCGCCGGCCGCCGAAGTCCACCTCGATGACGTCCCCCACCTTGACGCGGGTGGAGGCCTTCGCCACGTGGTCGTTCACCCGCACACGGTGGTGGGTGCACAGCCGGTCCGCCAGCGTCCGACGCCGCACCAGACGGCTGGCCTGCAGGAACTTGTCCAGTCGCACGGACCGCCGACTCCACCCAGCCCGGCCGTCTGAGCCACGGGCCCCGAGTACGCTCCTAGCCCGCGGCGTGCTTGGCTTCCCGCCACAGGTCCGCCAGCTCCGGCAAGGACAGCTGCTCGATGCGCTGTCCGCGCTGAGAGGCCAGCTGCTCCAGGGACCGGAAGCGGCGGGTGAACTTCCCGCACGCGTCCCGCAGGGCCTGCTCCGCGTCCACGCCCGCGAAGGCCGCCACCTTCGCCACCGTCATGAGGACGTCCCCCACCTCCTCGTGGACGGCCGCGGGGTCCCGGCGGGCCACCGCCTCGTCCAGCTCCGCCAGCTCCTCGTGGACCTTCTCCAGGGCGCTGCGGGCGTCCGGCCACTCGAACCCGGCCTGGGAGGCCTTCTGGTACAGCTTCTGCGCGCGCACCAGGGCTGGCAGAGCGGCGGGGACACCGTCCAAAGCGGAAGACCCCTGACCCCGCTCCTGCTGTTTGAGGGCCTCCCAGCGGGCCTTCACCTCTTCCGGCGTGTCCACCCCCTGGATCCCGCCGAACACGTGGGGGTGGCGCCGCACGAGCTTGTCGTGGAGGGCGGCCACCACGTCTTGGATGGTGAACTCGCCCCGCTCGGAGGCGATCTGCGCGTGGAACACCACCTGCAGCAGCAGGTCGCCCAGCTCCTCCCGGAGGCGCCGGGGGTCCTGGGCGTCGATGGCCTCCAGGACCTCGTACGCCTCCTCCAGCAGGTACGGACGCAGGGACTGGTGGGTCTGCTGGCGGTCCCACGGGCAGCCCCCGGGCCCGCGCAGGGTGGCCATCACCTCCACCAGGTCCTGGAAGGCCGGGCGCCTCACAGGTGCACCACGATCCGGGCTCGGTTCCGCAGGTCCTTCACCCACGCCTCGAACGCCTCCCGCCGCTTGTTCTCCCGCACCAGCTCCAGCACCTGCCGGCGGACTCCTTCCCACGTGGCCTTTTTGGCGGGCAGCCGCTCCGTGACCTGCACGATGTGGTAGCCGAAGGACGTGCGCACGGGCTCGCTCAGCTCCCCGGGCTTGAGGCTGAAGGCCACCTGTTCGAACTCGGGGACCGTCTGGCCGGGTGCCACGAGCCCCACCTCCCCGCCGCGGTCCCGGGTGCCGGGATCCTGGCTCAGGTCCTTGGCCACCTTCTCGAAGGGCTCGCCCCTTCTCAGGCGGGCCAGGGCGACCCGGGCCTCCGCCTCCGTGGACACCAGCACGTGGCGGACTCGAACCCGCTCCGGTTCATCGAAGGCCTCCCGGTGGGACTCGAAGTACGCGCGGGCCTCCCGTTCCGTGGGGGCGGGGACCCGCAGGTCCTCCAGCAGCCGTCGGACGGTGAGCTCGAACCGCACCCGCTCCCTCAGCTCCGTGCGGGAAACGCCCTGTTGGGCCAGGGTCCGGTCGAACTCCTGGGGCGAGGGGAAGGCGGCTTCCATCTGGCGGAGGCGGTCGTCCACCGCGGCGTCCGAAGCCAGCCGGCCGGTCCGGCGGGCCTCCTGCAGGATCAGGGTCCGCTCGATGAGCTGGTCCAGGACGCTGCGGGCCACCGCCTGGCGCTGGCGGGCGGCTTCTCCCTTGGAGAAGTCCACGCCGAACCGCGCGCCGATCTCCCGCACGTATCGGTCCACCTCCGCGGTGTAGATGGGTTCCCCGTTCACCGTGGCGGCCACCACGGGGGTCCTGCGGGCCCACCACACCGCCACCCCGCCCGCGGCCACCGCCGCGGCCAGGACGCCTGCTGCGATCCACGTCCACCGTCGGTTCATGCGCTTCCTCCGTGCGATTTAGGCGGTCACGTACTCCGGCCGCTGGCGGCGCAGAGCCGCCCACGAGTCCAGCACTTCCCTCAGCACGTGCAGCGCCCGGGCGTCGTCTGCGCCCTCCGTGCGCACCAACAACCCTTCTGGGACGGCCTCCACGCGGCCCCGGTACTCCAGGGCCAGCCACCTGGCCTCGCGGGGCGGCACCCCGCCCCGCACCCGGACCACCACCCCGCGGAGCTCTCGGGACACCGACAGCACCCCCATCTGGCGGGCCATCTCCCGGAGGGCGGCCACCTGCACCAGGTTCCGCACGGGCTCGGGCAGCGGCCCGTAGCGGTCCCGCAGCTCCTCTTCCACCGCCGCCACCTCCTGCACGCTGCGGGCCGAGGCCAGCTTGCGGTAGGCAGCGAGGCGCTCCCGCTCGTCGGGCACGTACTCCTCGGGCAGGTACGCGGACACCCTCAGCTCCACCACGGGGTCCGGGAGCTCCTCCACGAACTCGCCCCGCAGGCGGCGGATGGCCTCCTCCAGCAGCCGGGTGTACAGCTCGAAGCCCACCGCGGCCATGTGGCCGTGCTGCTCGGGGCCCAGGAGGTTGCCGGCCCCGCGGATCTCCAGGTCCCGCATGGCTAGGCGGATGCCGCTGCCCAGGGCCACGAACTCCCGCAGGGCCTCCAGCCGCGCCCTGGCTTCCTCCGTGAGGCGGGCGCCCCGGGGGTACAGGAGGTAAGCGTACGCCTGCTGGTCCGCCCGTCCCACCCTTCCCCGGAGCTGGTACAGCTGCGCCAGCCCCAGGGTGTGGGCGTCCTCCACCAGGATGGTGTTGACCCGCGGGATGTCCAGGCCGATCTCCACGATGGTGGTGCACACCAGGACGTCGTAGCGGCCCGCCACGAAGTCCAGCATGACCCGCTCCAACTCGGCCTCCGGCAGCTGGCCGTGGGCCACCGCCACCCGCGCCTCGGGGACCAGGGCCTGCACCCGCCGGGCCGCCCGGTCGATGGTCTGCACCCGGTTATGCACCACGTACACCTGCCCGCCCCGCGCCAGTTCCCGGCGGATGGCCTCCTGCACCAGGGACTCGCTCCACTCCGCCACCGTGGTCCGGATGGGCTGGCGGGCGTCCGGAGGCGTCTCCATCAGGGACATGTCCCGCAGGCCCACCAGGGACATGTGCAGGGTGCGGGGGATGGGCGTGGCGGTGAGGGTGAGGACGTCCACGGTGGCCCTCAGCTGCTTGAGCCGCTCCTTGTGGAGGACCCCGAACCGCTGCTCCTCGTCGATGATCACCAGCCCTAGGTCCTTGAACCGCACGTCCTTCTGCAGCAGCCGGTGGGTCCCGATCACCACGTCCACGGTCCCCGCAGCCAGGTCCTCCAGCACCCGCCGGACCTCCCGGGGCGAGCGGAAGCGGCTCACCATCTCCACCCGCACGGGGAAGGCCGCGAACCGGCTGCGGAACACCTGCCAGTGCTGCTGGGCCAGCAGGGTGGTGGGGACCAGCACCGCCACCTGCTTGCCGTCCATCACCGCCTTGAAGGCGGCCCGCACCGCCACCTCCGTCTTGCCGTAGCCCACGTCCCCCGCCACCAGGCGGTCCATGGGCTTGGGGGACTCCATGTCGCGCTTCACGTCCTCGATGGCCTTCCACTGGTCCGGGGTCTCCTCGAACTCGAAGGACGCCTCCAGCTCCCGCTGCCAGGGGGTGTCGGGAGAGAAGGCGTGGCCGCGGGCGGTCTCCCGGCGCGCGTACAGCTCCAGCAGCTCCCGCGCCACCTGCTGGGTGGCCTCCCGGACCCGCCGCTTCTCCCGCTCCCAGTCGCCGGTGCCGAGGCGGTGGATGCGAGGCTCGTGGCCCTCCACGCCCACGTACCGCTGCACCAGGTGGACCTGGTCCGTGGGGACGAACAGCGCGTCGCCCTCCGCGTACTCCAGGTGCAGGTAGTCGCGCTGCGCGCCCGCCACGGACTTGCGCACCACGCCCCGGTAGCGGCCGATGCCGTGGTGCACGTGCACCACCAGGTCTCCCGGGGACAGCTCCGACCACGACCGGAGCAGGGCACCCTCCTTGGCGACCCGCAGCTTGCGGCGCCGGCGCTTCCAGCCCAGCACCTCCGCGTCGGTGACCAGCACCAGCTGCAGGTCGGGCACCCGGAAGCCTCGGGTGAGACTCGCTGCCACCGTCGCCGCTGCCCCCGCGGGCGGCGGCTCGTCCAGCTGCGGACAGGGGTCCGAGGGGATGCCGTGGTCCTGCAGAATCTCGGCGAGCCGGCGCGCTTGGGCGCTCACCAGGACCACCCGCTGGCGGCCATCCAGCCAGCGGGCCACCTCCTCCGCCAGCAGGCCCGTCTGGCCGGCGAACGCTTCCACGGGCAGCACGAAGAGGTGGTACTCCGGCCAGCCGGGGGGAGCCCCGTGGTGGGCGCTCAGGGCCACCACGCGCCGCTTCTGAGCGGCGTCCAGGACTTCCTCCCACCGGACGTACGGTGGCTCGGGGGAGGCGGGGCGTTCCACCTGCTGCGCGGCGCGGCACACCGCGCCCGCCTGGTGCTGCAGCTCCACGGGCTCGTCCAGGACCACCAGGGCGTCCTGGGGCAGCAGGTCCACCAGGAGCGCCCGGCCGTGCGGCTCCCGGGCCAAAGGGAGGATCGCGGAGTCCGCGTGGGCTTCCGAACGCTGCGTCTCGGGGTCGAAGCGGCGCACGGAGTCCACCACGTTACCGAACCACTCCAACCGCCACGGCCGGTCCGCGTCGGGCGGGAACACGTCCACGATGCCGCCCCGCACCGCGTACGTGCCGCGGGACTGCACCAGCTGGACCCGCTCGTAGCCCGCTTCCTCCAAGTACCGCACCACGTCCTCCATGGGGACCTGTTGGCCCACGCTCACGGACCTGCGCGCGGACGCCAGCGCGGGAGCGGCGGGGACCGGCCGGCACGCGGCGGCCGCCGGCGCTACCAGCAGCACGGGCCGTCCCTCGGCCAGGTCCGACAGGGCCCGGAGCCGTTCCCCGACCACCTCAGGGGCCGGAGGCAAAGGGTCGTGGGGCAGGACCTCCAGGGGTGGGACCAGCCGCACCCGGTCCCGCAGGGAAGGCGCCCAGCAGGCCAGGTCCTCCACCAGAGACTCCGCGGCCTCCCGGCTGGGGGAGAGCACCAGGGCTGGCCGGCCGTCCCCGGTTACGAGGAGGTCGGCCACCACGGCACTCTTGGCCCCTTCCGCGGGCACCAAGGCCCAGGCCCGGGAGGCCGGGGCGACCACCGCTTCCCGCAACTCCCGCAACCGCGGCCAATCCCGCAGCAGCTTCAAAAGGCCGTACAGGGACACACCGGACCCCTCGCGGTCGACAGGGATAGACCGCCGCCATGGTAGCATGGAGCCCGCAGGCTGCGCAGGGAGGGAGGACCTTGGGCTACTGGATCCTCAAGAGCGAGCCGGAGGAGTGGTCGTGGCAAGACCAGGTGAAGGCTGGGGTGGACACCTGGGACGGGGTCACCAACCCTCAGGCGGTGCGGAACCTCCGGGCCATGCGGCGCGGAGACCTGGCCCTGTTCTACCACACGGGCACGGAACGCCGGGCCGTGGGGATCGTGGAGGTGGTGCGGGAGGCCTACCCGGACCCCAGGGACCCTCGGCGCGTGGTGGTGGATGTGAAGGCCCTGCGCCCCCTGCGCCGTCCCGTGAGCCTGGCGGAGATCAAGGAGAACCCGAAGCTGGCCCACCTGGCCCTGGTGCGGCAACCCCGGCTTTCCGTGGTGCCCGTGGACGAACAAGCGTGGCGGGTGCTGCTGCAGGTGGCGGGGGAGGAAGGGCCGGGGCCCGGGAGCGACCCCCGGGCCCCGGGTGCGGGTCAGATGTCGAAGTACAGGTAGAACTCGTAGGGGTGGGGACGGATGTTCACCTCGTGGAGCTCCCGCTCCCGCTTGTAGGCGATCCAGGTCTCCAGCAGGTCGCGGGTGAACACGTCCCCCTCCAGCAGGAACTCGTGGTCCGCCTCCAGGGCGTCCAGCACCGCGGCCAGGGACCCGGGCACGCTCTTCACCTTGGCGGCCTCCTCGGGCGGCAGCTCGTACGTGTTCACATCCAGGGGTCCGAAGGGGGAGGCGTCCAGCTTGCGGCGCACGCCGTCCAGGCCGGCCATGAGCATGGCGGCGAAGGCCAGGTACGGGTTGCAGCTGGGGTCGGGGGGCCGGAACTCGATGCGCTTGCTGGCCGCGGACTCCGGGCCCGAGTAGTACATGGGGATGCGCACGCACGCGCTCCGGTTCCGCTTGCTGAAGGCCACGTTCACGGGCGCCTCGTAGTGGGGGACCAGGCGCTTGTACGAGTTGGTGGTGGGGCTGGTGAGGGCCAGCAGGGCGTCCACGTGGGTCAGCAGGCCCGCCACGTAGTGCAGCGCCAGGGGGCTCAGCTCCGCGTAGCCGCCCTCGGCGTAGAACAGGTTGCGGCCGTCCTTCCACAGGCTCTGGTGGGTGTGCATGCCGCTGCCGTTGTCGCCGAACAGGGGCTTGGGCATGAAGGTGACGGTGCAGCCGTGCCGCCGGGCCACGTTGCGCATCACGTACTTGTACACCATGACCTTGTCGGCCATGCGGACCAGGGAGTCCCGCTCCATGTCCACCTCCGCCTGGCCCGCGGTGGCCACCTCGTGGTGGTGCATCTCCACGGGCACGCCGATCTGCTCCAGGATGAGGGAAGCCTCGCTGCGGATGTCCTGGAAGGTGTCGCTGGGCGGCGTGGGGAAGTAGCCCTCCTTGGGCCGGATCTTGTAGCCGAGGTTCTTGCCCTCCCCGTTCCCCGTGTTCCAGATCCCCTCGCGGCTGTCGATGCAGTAGCCGGCGCGGTGGGGCGACACCTCGTAGGTGACGTGGTCGAAGATGAAGAACTCGATCTCGGGTCCCCAGTAGCTGACGTCCGCGATGCCCGTCTCCCGGAGGCAGGCCTCCGCCTTGCGGGCCACGTACCTCGGGTCGCGGGAGTAGGGCGCCCGGGTCTCGGGGTCCACCACGTCGCAGATCATGACCAGGGTGGGGACGTCCAGGAAGGGGTCCACGAAGGCGGTGTTGGGGTCGGGGATGAGGAGCATGTCGCTCTCCTGGATGGCCTGGAAGCCCCGGATGCTGCTGCCGTCGAACCCGATCCCCTTGGTGAAGGTCGAAAGGTCCACCTGGGACGCGGGCACGGAGGCGTGCTGCCACATCCCCGGCAGGTCGGTGAACCGCAGGTCCACCATCTGGACCCCCTTCTCCTTGATGAGGGCCAGCACGTCGCTGGGCGTGCGCGGAACCATCGCCTGCACCTCCGTCGGTTTGGTTTTGCTGTCCAACACCACGCGAAACGCAAAGACGCCCCGCCGCCGGGACCGGCTGCGGGGCGTCGTGGCCCGCAAACTTCACGCGATTCGGTTGTCGGTCCCCTTATACCACGGGGGCGGGCCGGCCGTCAAACCTCCTCTTCCGCGCCCCTGCTGGAACGACGCAGCAGGCGGCTGGGGAGGACCACCCACGCGCAGAACAGCAGCACGAAGGACGCGAGCGCGATCCAGCCTTCCATCCTGAGACCTCCTTCCCTCCCGAGTGTGGTCCGACTCCGTTACCCACCGACCGCCGCGGGCGCGGGTTCCAGGGCGTAGGCGGGCACCCCGTGCTCGGGGATGTCCAGGCCCTGGAGCTCCTCCTCCCGGGAAGCCCGCAGGCCGATGGTGGCCCGGATGAGGGCGAACATGACATACCCCGTGAGGAGGGTCCACACGGTGACCGCGCCCATGCTGATGAGCTGGGCCACCAGCTGGCCGACTTCCCCCACCATGAGGCCCCGCACGTCCCCGTAGGTGCCGTCCGCGAAGATGCCCACCGCCAGGAGGCCCCACAGGCCGCCCGCGGCGTGCACGGACACCGCCCCCACGGGGTCGTCCACCTTCAGCACCCGCTCCACGAAGCCGAGGCTCCACATCATCACCAGGGCCGCGATCCCGCCGATCACCACCGCGGCCCAGGTGGGCACGTACGCGCACGGCGCGGTGATCCCCACGAGCCCTGCCAGGGCTCCGTTGCAGGCCATGGCGATGTCGGCCTTGCCGGTGCGGGCCAGGCTGGCGTACAGGGCCACCACCCCTCCCGCGGCTCCGGCCAGGAAGGTGTTCACCGCGATCACGGAGATGCGCAGGTCCGTGGCGGCCAGGGTGCTGCCGGGGTTGAACCCGAACCACCCGAAGAACAGGATGAAGGTCCCCGTGACCACGTACACCATGTTGTGGCCGGGGAGCGGGTTGGGGGTGCCGTCGGGGTTGAACTTGCCGATCCGGGGCCCCACCATGGCCGCGCCCACCAGGCCCAGGAGCCCTCCCACCGCGTGCACCACCCCGGAACCCGCGAAGTCGCGGGCGCCCACCCCGAAGGGCAGGTTCGCGAGCCAGCCTCCCCCCCACACCCAGTGTCCGTAGACGGGGTAGATGAGGGCGCTGACCAGGAAGCTGTACGCCAGGTACGCCTGGATCTTGGTGCGCTCCGCCATGGCCCCCGCCACGATGGTGGCCGCGGTGGCCGCGAACACCATCTGGAAGAACCAGTACAGGGCCGTGGTGACGTCGTAGGCGGAGCCGCTCAGGAAAAATCCGGACAGGCCCACCCAGGGGTTGCCGTGCTCCAGGCCGCTGGCCATCTTGCTCCCCCCGAACATCAGGGCGAAGCCGAAGGCCCAGTAGCTCAGCGCCGCGATGCTGAAGTCCATGTAGCTCTTGGTGAGGTAGTTCACGGTGTTCTTGGACCGGATGAGCCCCGCGCCCAGCAACGCGAACCCCGCCTGCATGAAGAACACCAAGAAGGCGCTCACCAACGTCCAGGTGAAGTTCACGGGCGCGGCGGGCACGGCCTTGAGGGTGGCCGGACCCGTGGGGTCCCCGGCCCACGCCGCTGGGACCCACGCTACGAGGACCAGGGCGACAGCCGCGGTCAGACCTCGGCGCATGGCACCTCCTCCTGAAAAGGCAAAGGACGCCCGCGAGGGCGTCCTGGCCCGAAGTGTCAAAAACCAAAGCCGGGACGTCCGCGTGGGCGTCCCGGCCCGACTTGCCAACTAAGTAGCAGCTGCGCCCCGTTTTGTCAAGCGGGCGCGGCGCCGTTCCCGAAACGTTGCTAGGCGCGCCGCTTCGGACTCTTGGGGGGTTGGGAGATGACCTCCTCGTGCACCAGCACCGCCTGCGCGACCTCCCGCATGGGCCGGCGCAGGTTGCGGCTCCGGCGCTGCAACAGGCGGTAAGCTTCCTCCTCGCTCAGGCCCAGGCGGCGCATGAGGACTCCCTTGGCCCGCTCCACCAGCTTGCGGGTCTCCAACGCCTCCCGGGCGTCCTTGAGCTCCTGCCAGCGGGCCCACGCCAGCTCCAGGGCCGCCAGCAGCTCCGCCCCCACCACGGGCTTGACCACGTAGCCGAAGGCACCCGCCGCGGCAGCGGCCTCCAGCAGATGGCGGTCCCCGAAGGCCGTGAGGAACACCACCGGCCGCGGGGAGCTGTCCCGGAGCCTGCGCGCCACCTCCACGCCGTCGGGAGGGGGCATGCGGACGTCCAGCACCACCAGGTCAGGATCCAAGGATCGCACCAGGTCCAGGCACTCCGCTCCACTCGCGGCCTCTCCCACCACCCGGTAGCCGGCGTCCTCGAGGATGGCGCGGATCCCCATGCGCAGCACGGCCTCATCTTCCGCGATCACCACCCGTTTGCTCACCGGAGGCCTCCTGCCCTTGCGCGGAAACGCAAACGCCCCGGGCGTCCGGGGCGTCGCGGCCCTCAAAGCAGGACGCCGGCACGGGGCCGGCGTCCTGGCGCGGCTTTGGTTACGGACTCAGGGTAGCGGCCCGGGTGGGGCGTGTCAACGGGCGCGGCGGGCGGCGGTCTGCGGCGCCGGCACCGGGGCTGGTGCGGCCGCACGCTTCGGCCGCACCGCCTTGAAGCGGAACACCGCCTGGTCCCACTGTCGGATCAAGGAGTAAGCGCGGTGGCTCCCCGTGGCCTCATGGTAACGGACCAGCAGGGCCCGCAGCTCCTCCGCTTCCTCCTCCCCCAGGGGCGCAGTCTCCACGGAGTCGGAGTTCACCTGACGGTCCAGCACGCCGTCCTCGTCCAGCACGTACGCGCGGCCGCCGGTCATGCCGGCCCCGAAGTTCCTCCCCACGGGACCCAACACCACCACCACGCCCCCCGTCATGTACTCGCAGCAGTGGTCCCCGGCCCCCTCCACCACCGCCACCGCGCCGCTGTTGCGCACCGCGAACCGCTCCCCGGCCCGGCCTGCGGCGAAGAACACCCCGCCGGTGGCGCCGTACAGCACGGTGTTGCCCACGATCACGTGCCGCCAGCTCTCCCGGTGGAGGGGCGGGGGAGGCACCACCACGATCTCGCCCCCGGACATGCCCTTGCCCACGTAGTCGTTGGCCTCGCCCACCAGCCGCAGGTGCATGCCCGGCATGCAGAACGCCCCGAAGCTCTGGCCCGCAGCGCCCTCGAAGGTCAGGCGCAGGGTGCCCTCGGGGAGCCCCTCGTCTCCCCACCGCTGGGCGATCTCGCCCGCCAGGGTAGCCCCCACGGTCCGGTCCCGGTTGGTGATGGGGTGGTGGCCCTCCGCGGGCACCCCGTGCTCCACGGTGTGCCGGTACTGCTCCACCAGCAGACGGTTCAGCTTGCCCTCCACGGGGAGCGGGTCGGCCCAAATCCCGCGGGTTTCGCCTGGAGCGGGCTCCAGGATCTCCGCGAGGTCCAGGCGCTCCGCGCGGTGGAGGCGCACGTCGTCCCGCACCCGCAACAGGTCCACCCGCCCGATGATCTCGTCCAGGGAACGGACGCCCAGCTGGACCAGCTGCCGCCGCACGTCCTCGGCCAGGGCCCGGAAGTACGCCTCCACCCGCTCGGGTGTGCCCGGAAACTTGCTGCGGAGGTCCTCCCGTTGGGTGGCGATCCCCACGGGGCAGGTGTTGGAGTGGCACTGCCGCGCCATGACGCAGCCCAGGGCCACCAGCGCCGCGGTCCCGAACCCGAACTCGTCCGCGCCCAGGACGGCCGCCAGGACCACGTCCCGGCCCACCTTGAAGCCGCCGTCCACCCGTAGCCGCACCCGGCCCCGCAGGCCGTTGGCGCTCAGGGCTTTGCGGGCCTCGCTGAGGCCCACCTCCCACGGCAGTCCGGCGTTCTTGATGGAGTCCAGGGGAGAGGCTCCCGTGCCCCCCTCGTGGCCGCTGATCTGCACCACGTCCGCGAACCCCTTGGCCACCCCGGAGGCGATGGTGCCGACCCCCGTGGTGGCCACCAACTTCACCGCCACGTGGGCGCGGGGGTGGACCTGCTTGAGGTCGTAGATGAGCTGGGCGAGGTCCTCGATGCTGTAGATGTCGTGGTGCGGTGGCGGGGAGATCAGGGTCGTTCCGGGCTGGGTCTTGCGCAGCCGGGCGATCTCCTCAGTGACCTTGTGGCCCAGCAGCTGGCCGCCCTCCCCGGGCTTGCTGCCCTGGGCCATCTTGATCTCCAGCTCCACCGCGGAGCGCAGGTAGCCGGCGGTGACCCCGAACCGGCCCGAGGCCACCTGCTTGATGGTGGTGTTGGGCCAGTCCCCGTTGGGCCGCACCTGACGACGGGCGGGGTCCTCTCCGCCTTCCCCGCTGTTGCTGCGCATGCCCAGGCGGTTGGCAGCGATGGCCAGGGTCTCGTGGGCCTCCCGGGAGAGGGCTCCGTGGGACATGGCGGAGATCACGAACCGCCGCAGGATGCTCTCCGCGGGCTCCACTTCCTCCAGGGGCACGGGCGGACCCGCGGGCCGGAGCTCCAAAAGGTCCCGCAGGGCCTGGGGAGGACGTGAGGCCACCAGCTCGGCCAGCTTCGGGTAGTGGCCGGGTCCGTCCACGCTGACCCGGTGGATGGCCTTCACCACGTCGGGCTCGAACCCGTGGTACTCCCCGCCGTGGCGGTAGCGGTAGAAGCCGACGTCCGGCACGCCCACGGAGTCGCCGTCCAGGGCGCGGCGGTACGCCTCATGCCGCTCCAGGACGTCCCGGGCCAGGGCGGCCAGGCCCACCCCGGGGACGTGGTTGGGAGTCCCGGGGAAGTACCGGTCCACCAGGGACCGGTCCAGGCCCACGGTCTCGAAGATCTGGGCCCCGCAGTACGCCTGAAGGGGCGCGATGCCCATCTTGGCCATGACCTTGAGCAGCCCCGCCTCCAGGGCCTTCTTCAGATTCGCTGCTCCCTGGGGCGACAGCTGCTGGGCAGTATCCAGGGCCAGGTACGGGTACACGCCTTCCGCGCCGTAGCCCACCAGGCACGCCACGTGGTGGACCTCCCGGGCCTCACCCGTCTCCACCAGCAGGGCGGTGCGCAGCCGCAAACCTTCTCGGATCAGGTGGTGGTGCACCGCCGCCGTGGCCAGCAGCGCGGGGATGGGCGCGCGCTGGAGGCTCACCCCTCGGTCGGTGAGGACGAGGGCCGTGCAACCCTCCCGCACGGCCTGGGCGGCCTCCACGCACAGCCGGTGCAGAGCCGCTTCCAACCCCTCCGCGCCACGGTCCGCGTCGAAGGTGGCGTCCAGCCAGCGGGGCTGCAGGGGGACTTCCTGCAGCCAGTCCAGGTCGGGCAGCACGGGGCTGGCGAGCTCCACCAGGTCCGCGTGCTCGGGAGTCTCCTCCAGGAAGGACCGCCGGGCTCCCAGGCGGACCTCCAGGGACATCACCACCCGCTCCCGCAGGGGGTCGATGGGCGGGTTGGTCACCTGCGCGAATCGCTGCCGGAAGAACTGGTAGAGCAGCCGCGGCCGGCTGGACAGGGCCGAGGGCGGGGTGTCGTCTCCCATGGAGCCCACCGCGTCCTTGCCCTCCTCGGCCATGGCCTGCAGCACCCGCTGCAGGTCCTCCTTGGTGTAGCCGAAGGCCAGGTGCAGGGCGTGGAGCTGGTCCTCCGCGGGCGTCCGCGGCTTGGGCTTGGGGTCCACCCGCACCAGCCGCTCCGCCCACTTGGCGTACGGCCTGCGGGACGCCAGCCGCTGGCGGACCTCGTGGTGGTGCAGCAGGGTCCCCTCCTCCAGGTCCACCACCAGCATGTGGCCCGGGCCCAGCCGGCCCCGTTCCAACACGCGGCCGGCGGCCACGGGCAGGGCACCCACCTCGGACGCGGCCACCACCAGGCCGTCCCGGGTGAGCGTGTACCGCGCGGGCCGCAGTCCGTTGCGGTCCAGGGCCATGCCCACGGTGCGGCCGTCGAAGAAGGCCAGCGCCGCGGGCCCGTCCCAGGGCTCCACCAGGCACGCGTGGTACCGGTAGAAGCCCCGGGCGGCGGCGTCGAGCTCCCAGGCGCCCTCCCAGGCCTCGGGGACCAGCATGCGCAGGGCGTGGGCCAGGTCGCGGCCGCTGCGGCGCAGCAGCTCCAGCACGTTGTCCAGCATGGCGCTGTCGCTGCCGCCCTCCTGGATCACGGGCAGCAGCTCCCGCAGCTGGTCCTGCCACACCGTGCTGGACAGCTCACCTTCCCGGGCCCGCATCCAGTTCACGTTGCCCAGGAGGGTGTTGATCTCGCCGTTGTGGGCCAGCAGCCGGAAGGGTTGCGCCAGCTGCCAGGAGGGGTTGGTGTTGGTGCTGTACCGCTGGTGGAACACCGCGGCCCGCACCGCGAAGTCCGGGTCCTGCAGGTCCAAATAGAACCGCTCCAGCTGGGGTGCCGACACCAGGGCCTTGTACACCACGGTGCGGCAGGACAGGGACGGCACGTACAGCCCCCAGCCCGCGGTACGCTTCTCGATGCGCCGCCGCACCAGGTACAGCCGCCGCTCCAGCCCTTCCGGGTCCAGGTCTGCGGGGCCGGCCAGCAGCGCCTGCTGGATGCGGGGCAGGGTCTTGAGGGCGTAGTCTCCCAGGGCCTTGGGCTGCACGGGCGGGGTCCGCCAGCCCAGCCGCCGGAGGCCAGCCCGCTGGAACTCCGCCTCGCACGCGGCCTGGCACGCGCGGTACGCCTGCTCCTCCGTGGGGAAGAAGAACACCCCCACCGCCAGAGGGCCCTCGTCTCCGCGGCAGCCCATCTCCCGCAGGACCCGGGAGAACAGGCCGTGGGGGATCTCCGTGAGCACACCCGCGCCGTCCCCCGTGCGTCCGTCCGCGGCCTGGGCTCCCCTGTGGGCCAGGTTGCGCAGGGCCACCAGGGCCGCCTGGAGCACCGCGTGGGACGGGGCCCCTCCCAGCCGCGCCACGAACCCCACCCCGCACGCGTCGCGTTCGGCCAGCGCCGCCAGAGACGTCACGGTCCCGGCTCCCTCCCGATCGAGATTCGGAAATAGCCCAAAGCCCGAGGGGGCCTCGTCCGGAGGAACCTCCCCCTCGGGCTTTTGTCCCGACGGTGTAGCGGGCCCGGAAGCCCGCCTGCGCCGCTTGGTCCAGTCCGGCCCGGGGTCTGGGCCGCGGAACCCTAGGCGCACTCCCTCACGAGCGATTGGGTTTGTTTGTTAGATAGCAGCGCACCCCGCAGCTGTCAACGGGTCGTCCGGAAAGCGTGCGCTCCGGCGGCTCCGCCGGGCGGTGAATGGTCGGAATACGCGAACGACCCTGGGGAAGGGTGTTCGCGCCGCGCCTGCGCGGTACAATGGTGCGTGACAACCGGTAGGGCCTTCGGGGCAGGGTGAGGAGGCCGCACGCCTCCGATTCCCGACCGGCGGTAGGCGCAGCAGGACGCTGCGCGAGCCCGCGACCCGCGCACGGTCCGTGGCGCGGTGGACACCGGTGAGGCTGCGGCGAGCCAAGTCCGGGGCCGACGGTACAGTCCGGATGGGAGAAGGCCGCCGACCGCCGGAGGTAGGATGGCCTTCGGCGGGTCCGTGCCGGCGCCGTGCGGCGCTCGGTATGGCGTGCGGCTTGTGCGCCCGGAGGCTCTGCCTCCGGGCGTATGCGTTTACGGGACGCGTTTTGGATGCGACGGGCCCTGCAGCTGGCCTCCCAGGCCAGGGGCCGTACCAGCCCCAACCCCATGGTGGGGGCGGTGGTGGTGCGGGACGGTCGGGAGGTAGGCTGGGGTTTCCACAGGGCCGCGGGCGAGCCGCACGCGGAGCGGGAGGCCCTAGCCCGGGCCGGTCCCAGGGCCGCGGGCGCCACCCTGTACGTGAACCTGGAGCCGTGTGACCACCACGGGCGTACCCCTCCGTGCACGGAGGCCATCCTGGCCGCGGGGGTGCGCCGGGTGGTGGTGGCTTTGGAGGACCCCGACCCCAGGGTCCGCGGGAGGGGAGTGCACAGGCTGCGCGAGGTGGGGGTGCAGGTGGAGGTGGGCGTGCTGGAGGAGGAAGCCCGGCGGCTGAACGTGGCGTACGTCAAGCACCGCACCGCTGGCCTTCCGTGGGTCACGGCCAAGTGGGCGGCCTCCCTGGACGGACGCATCGCCACCCGCACCGGCGAGTCCCGGTGGATCACCGGGCCGCAGGCGCGGGAGTACGCCCACCGGCTGCGGGACCAGCACGACGCGGTGCTGGTGGGCATCGGCACCGCCCTCCGGGACGACCCGAGCCTCACCTGCAGGATCCCGGGCGGAAGGGACCCCCTGCGGGTGGTGGTGGACAGCCGGCTGAAGTTGCCGGCGCACGCGCGGATGCTGCGGGAGGGCAGTTCGCCCGTGGTGGTGGCCACCACGCCGCAGGCAGAGCCCGAACGGGTGCGGGAGCTCGCGTCCGCCGGGGCCGAGGTGTGGGTGTGCGAGCCGGACGGTGGGCGGGTGTCCCTGCACCACCTGCTGCGCCGGCTGGCGGACCGGGGCGTGCTGAGCGTGCTGGTGGAGGGAGGGGCGGAGGTGCACGCGTCCCTGCTGGAGGCGGGGCTGGTGGACCGGGTGGTGGCCTTCGTGGCGCCCATGCTGCTGGGGGGCCGGGACGCGCCCGGGGCGGTGGCCGGCTCGGGCGTGGCGGACGTCTCCATGGCGCTGCGGCTGCACGGTGTGGTGGTGCGCCATTTCGGCGCGGACCTGTGCGTGGAGGGCGAGGTCCGCGGCAGGTTGGGAGAGGGCTCGTGTTCACGGGCATTGTGGAGGAAGTGGGAAAGGTGACCGCCCTCCGGGGAGGGCGGCTGCGGGTGCGGGCCGTGCGGGTCACGCGCACCCTGCGGCCGGGCGACAGCGTGGCGGTGGACGGGGTTTGCCTCACCGCGGTGAGGGTGAGCCGGACCGGCTTCGAGGCGGACCTCGGATCTGCGACCCTGCAGCGCACCACCCTGGGGTGGCGCAAGCCGGGCGACCCCGTGAACGTGGAGCGGCCCCTCACGCTCTCCCGGCGGTTGGGAGGTCACCTGGTGCAGGGCCACGTGGACGGGGTGGGCCGGGTGCGGGCGGTGCGGGAGGACGGCCACAGCCGCTGGCTGGAGATCGCCGCCCCCCAACGCGTGCTGCGCTACCTGGTGGAGCGCGGGTCGGTGGCGGTGGACGGGGTGAGCCTGACCGTGGCAGGGCTCTCCCGCCGGAGCTTTCGGGTGTGCCTGATCCCGCAGACCCTAAAGCGCACCACCTTGGGCCTTCGCGCGGTGGGCGACCCGGTGAACCTCGAGGTGGACGTGCTGGCCAAGTACGTGGAGCGGCTCGTGGGAGGTCGGATCAGGCCGTGAGCGACCCGTGGGTCTCCGTGGAGGAAGCCATCCGCCGCCTCGGCCGGGGCGAGCTGGTGGTGGTGCTGGACGACGAGCACCGGGAGAACGAGGGGGACTTCGTGCTGGCCGCGGCCCGGGCCACCCCGCAAGCGGTGAACCTCATGATCACGGAGGGGAGGGGGTTACTGTGCGCCCCGCTCACGGCCCAGCGGGCGCAGGAGCTGGACCTGCCTCCCATGACGCCTCGGAACACCAGCCGGTACGGGACCGCGTTCACGGTGTCGGTGAGCGCCCGCAAGGGCGTGAGTACCGGGATTTCCGCCTTCGACCGGGCCACCACCCTGAGGGCCCTGGCCGACCCCGCCACCCGCCCGGAGGACCTGGACCGTCCCGGGCACGTGTTCCCGCTCGTGGCCCGCGAAGGCGGGGTGCTGGAGCGGGCGGGCCACACGGAGGCCGCGGTGGAGCTGGTGGGGCGGGCCGGGCTTCCGCCCGTGGCCGCCATCTGCGAGGTGCTGGCACCCGACGGGCAGATGGCGCGCCTTCCGGAACTGGTGTCCCTGTGCCGGCGGCTGGGGATCGGCCTGCTGCGGACAGCGGACGTGGTGCGGTGGCGGCTGGAGCGGGAGACGGTGGTGGAGGTGGTGGAGGAGACGCAACTGCCCGCCCGGGGGGTCACCTGGCGTTTGGTAGCCTTCCGCCACCGGTTCACGGACCGGGTGCACCTGGCGCTGGTCCTGGGGGACGTGACCGGGGCCGAACCGGTCCTGGTGCGGCTGCACTCCCAGTGCCTCACGGGTGAGGCCTTCGGCTCGCAGCGGTGCGACTGCGCGGCACAGCTGCGGGAGTCCATGCGGCGGGTGGTTGAGGCGGGGCGCGGGGTGGTGGTGTACCTGAGGCAGGAAGGCCGGGGGATCGGGCTGGCCAACAAGGTGAGGGCGTACGCCCTCCAGGACCTGGGCTACGACACCGTGGAGGCCAACCTAGCCCTGGGCTTCCCCGCGGACGCCCGCGACCACGCGGTGGGCGCCCAGATCGTCCGGGCCCTGGGGGTCCGACGGGTGCGGCTGCTCACCAACAACCCTGCCAAGCTGAGCGCCCTCAAGCGCGCGGGGGTGGAGGTGGTGGAGCGGGTCCCCCTCGTGGTGGGGGTGAACCCCGAGAACCTGGCTTACCTGCGGGCCAAGCGGGATCGGTTGGGTCACCTGCTGGACGGACTGGGAGGCGGGGATGAAGGTACAGACCTTTGAAGGATGTCTGGACGGCCGCGGGCTGCGGGTGGCGGTGGTGGTGAGCCGGTTCAACGAGGCCACCACCCGTGGCCTGCTGGACGGGGCCTTGGACGGGCTTCGGCGGTGCGGCGTGGAGGAAGCGGACGTGGCGTGGGTGCCGGGGGCGTTCGAGATCCCCCTGGTGGCGTGGCGCATGGCCCGTTCCGGCCGCTACCACGCGGTGGTTTGTTTGGGGGCGGTGGTCAGGGGCGAAACCCCGCACTTCGAGTACGTGGCGGGGCAGAGCGCCGCGGGGATCGCCCGGGTCGGGTTGGAGGCGGGGATGCCGGTGGTGTACGGGGTGGTGACCGCGGACACCAGTGAGCAGGCGGCGGAGCGGGCGGGCGGGAAGGCGGGCAACCGGGGCCGGGACGCCGCCCTGGCCGCGGTGGAGATGGCCACCCTGCTCCGCAGTCTGCCGGCGAGACCCGAATAACGCGTCACGCCTGCCCGGGGGGGCTTTCGGAGAGGATCTGCTGGGCCACCTCGCGCATGGTGCGGCGGGTGCGCCGGGCCTCCAGCTGGATCCGGCGGAAGGCCTCCTCCTCGGAGATCCCCTCCCGCTGCATGAGCACGCCCTTGGCGCGCTCCACCAGCTTGCGGGTGGCCAGCTGCTGTTCCAGCTCGCCGATGCGCTCGTCCTTGCGCACCAGGTCCGCGAACCGCGCCAGGGCCACCTCGATGGCGGGGACCAGGTCTTCCTCCTTCACCGGCTTGACCAGGTAGGCCAGCACCCCGGCCCGCTGGGCCTGCTTCACCAGCTCCCGCTCGCTGTAGGCGGTGAGGAGCACCACGGGGGTGGGGCAGAGTTCCTGGATGCGGGCGGCGGCCGCGAGCCCGTCCATCTCCGGCATCTTCACGTCCAAGAACACCAGGTCCGGCCGCAGGCGCTGCACCAGCTCCACCGCCCGCTTTCCGTCCGACGCCTCGCCCACCACCCGGTACCCCTTGTCCTCCAACATGGCCCGCAGCCCCATGCGGATGAGGGCTTCGTCGTCCGCGATGACGATGCGCTTCAACTCCGCAGGACCTCCTTGGGCACGCGCACCACGAACCGTGCGCCTACGCCGCGGTGGGCGGACAGCTCGCCCCGCAGGTCCTCCCGCACCAGCGTCCCCGCGATGCGCAGACCGAGGTCGGAGGAGCGGGCCGGGTCGAAGCCCTCGGGCAGGCCCGCGCCGTCGTCTTCCACCTCCAGGACCACGTGGGTGGGTGAGTCCAGCAGCCGGACCCACAGCCGGCCGTGGGTGCGGTCGCGGAAGGCGTGCTCCAGGGCGTTCTGCACCAGCTCCGTGGCCACCAGGGCCGCGGAGGTAGCGGGCTGCGAGGGGAAGTACACGTCGTCCCCCTGCACCGAAACCTCCAGGTGCAGGTCCGGCCGGCGCATGTTGGCCACCACCGCGTGGGTCACCCGGTCCAGGACCTCCCGCAGGTTCACGGTCCGGAAGCCCTCCAGGGACAGGATCTCGTGCACCGCGGCGATGCCGAGGACGCGGTTGATGGTCTCGGTGAGGACCTCGCGGCCGGAGGGCTCGCGGCCGTCCGGCAGCTGCAGGCGCAGCAGCATGGCGATGGTCTGCAGGTTGTTCTTGACCCGGTGGTGCATCTCCCGCACCACCGCGGACCGCATCACCAAGTTGGCGTTCTCGATGGCGAGGGCGGTCTGAGTGGCCAGGGTGGTGAGCAGGTTCACGTCCGCGGGCGAGAACGCCGCGGGGCGGGCGCGGTAGCAGTTCAGGACGCCGATGACCCGGTCCCGGACCCGGAGGGGGACCGACACCATGGACCGCAGGCCCTCCCGCCGGGCGAACTCCGGGTCCGAAAAGCGCGGCTCCGCCAGCAGGTCCGCCACCACCTCCAGCTCGCCGGTCTGGGCCACGCGGCCCGCCACGCCCAATCCCAGGGGGATGGGCGCGCGCTCGGTGTACGCCTCGCCGGCGGGGTGGGCAGCCGCCGGCCGCAGGACCCCCGCGGACTCGTCCAGCAGGAGCAGGGAACACAGCCGCGCCTCCAGCATGCGCGCGGCCATCTCCACGATCACCTGGAGGACCTGCTCCAGGTACAGGGGAGAGGCCAGGGTCTGGCTCAGCTCCGCGAGGGTCGAGAGCTCCCGGATCTGGCGCCGCATGTGGTCGTGCAGGGTGGCCTTCTCGATGGCCCCGCCCGCCAGGTCCGCGATCATGCTCAGCAGCTCCACTTCGTCCTCGGTGAACTCGTGGGTGTTGCGGGTCTGCACGTTCATGGCGCCCAGCACCCTGCCGCCCACCACCAGGGGCACCGCCAGCAGACTCTTGAACCGTAGCTCCTCCGTCTCCGGCAGCAGCACGAAGCGGGGGTCCGCGGGGGCGTTGCTGCTCCAGGCCGGCTGCTCGTGCTGAGCGGCCCAGCCCGTGAGCCCCTGGCCCACACGCAGGCGGGCCCGGCCCACCGCCTCAGGGGCCAGGCCCGTGGTGGCCCGCAGCACCAGGTACTCACCCTGGGGGTCCAGGAGGTACAGGGAGCACGAGTCCATCCCCATGACCTCCGCGGTCTTGCGGGTGATGGTGGTCAAGGTGGTGTCCAGGTCGTGGGTCTGGCTGATGGTGCGGCTGATCTCCCGCAGGGCGGCGATCTCCGCCGACTTGCGCTGCACCAGCCGCTCCAGCTCCTCCCGCTCCACGCCCACCTGGGATTGTACGTCCGAGACGGTGGCCGGAGGGACTCAGCCGATGGCAGGGCCCAGACGCCTGCGCAGGGCCGAAGCCAGCGCGCGGCGGAGGTCTGCGGGCGAGAAGGGGGATGCGGCCCGGAGGGCCTCGTCCACCACCTCCTGCGCGAGGGCGTCGGGGTCGGGGTAAGGAGGGGCCGGTTCCGCGGCCCGGCGGTCCAGGGCGGCCCGCAGGGCGGCCACCTCCTGGACCAGCCTCGCGAGCTGGTCGCGGGCGAACGCCTCTTGCGCCCTGCCCGTGACCAGCCACGCCACGTCCGCGCCACAGGCCTCCGCCAGGAGGGCGAGCTGGTGGACGCTGGGCTGGCGCTGCCCGCTCTCCCAGCTCACCAGGGTCCCCGGCCGCACGCCCAGCCGCGCCGCCAGCTCCTTGATGGACAGGTCCGCAGCTTTGCGGGCGGATCGCAGGCGGGCGCCGAGCTCCCGCCTCATCTGCTGCGTTCCCCTGGACGACGCCACCCGTGTGCGCTCTCGTGCGTTTCGTGGCAGGACACGGCCAAGACTACCAAACTACGCCTGACCCGCAGGGCTACGTGTTCTCACGTAACGTAGTACAATGGCTACGAACCGTAGGTGATGGCGGTGTTCGAGGTTTCGCCAGACCAGCTAACCTTCGAACTGCCCCCGGGCTACCGGCTCCTGGAGTCGGAGCACGAGGTGGTCCTGGTGGACGCACGGGGCCGGAGGGTGTTCGTGGGCAGTAGCACCGGGGCCACTCCGGAGGCGCTGCTGGAAGCTGTGGCCAGGACGACAACGGGTCCGGACTCCGCGGCTTAGTTGGGAGTCTCGGAGGGTGTCCGAAAAACCGCCCGGAATGGTGGAGACCGGATCCCCAGGACCGCGGCAGCGGTTGGGGGGGTCTAGTGGGACCCGCGCCCCACGGGGGACTGGGGCGGTTCGAACCGGAGGAAGGCGGATTCCAGGGCCAGCCTGGGGTTGACGTTGCGCCGGACCGCCCAGCGGGCCTCCTCCAAGGCCTCCACCCGCCGCCGCAGGGCAGAGGTGTCCAGCTGTCGGGCCAGCTCCTCGATCTGGTCCCGACGGTCCAGGTTCACCAGCAGGGAGGGGTCCTGGGTCTCCCGCCACACCAGCAGGTCCCGGTACCAGAGGGCGGCCACCTCGAGTCGGTCGGCCAGACGCGACCGGTCCTGAGCCAGGAACTCCGCGGCCTGTAGCGCCCCTAGCAGCCCCTCCCGCTCCGCCCGGACGAGGTGGTCCACCACCGCGTCCCGATCCCGGAGGGCCTCGGGGTCCTTGGCCCACGCCGCGGCGCGGGCCGCCCGCCCCGCGGACAGAGCCGCCAGCACCCGGGCCCGGGCCGGCTCCACACCCAGCTGCACCCGCACGGCGTGCTCGATCTGGCTGACGGGGACCAGGTTGAACCGCACCATCTGGCAGCGGGACACCACCGTGGGCAGCAAAGCCTGCGCGGACTCCACCACCAGCACGAACACTACCCGCGCAGGAGGCTCCTCCAGGAGCTTCAGCAGGCTGTTCTGCGCCTCGGCCAGCATGGCGTCCGCGGGGGAGAACACGAACACCTTCCACCGCCCCTCGTGGGGACCGTAGGCGGCCTCCCGGCGCACCTCCCGAACCTGGTCGATGCCGATGGTGGTCTTGCCCTCCGCGGGCCGCACCCAGCGGACGTCGGGGTGGACGTCCGAGGAGACCTTGCGGCACGGCCCGCAGCTGCCGCAGCTGTCCTCCTGGTAGCGCTCGCACTGCAGGGCCTGGGCGAACGCCGCGGCGGTCTCGGACCGGCCCGTGCCCGCGGGCCCCGCGAACAGGTACGCGTGGTGCACGCGTCCTGCCCGGAGGGCGGATCGCAACAGGCCGATGGCGTGGTGCTGGTCGAGGACATCCGCGAACCGCATGGCCCCTCCTACACCCGCTCCATCCGGTCCACGCTCAGCACGAACACGATGGCCCCGCCCACCTGCACCTTCACCGGGTACACGGCGTACGCGTCCACGGGTTCCAGCACGGGCGGGATGGAGCTCATGAGCTGCTCCCGAGTCCGGCACACCTGCCGGATCACCTCCAGCACCCGGTCCACCTGCGCGTCTTCCACCCCGACGAGCACGGTGGCGTTGCCGCTGCGCAGGAACCCTCCCGTGGAGGCCAGCATGGTGGCCTGGAACCCCGCCTCGGTGAGGGCGTCCATGAGCCTTGCGGAGTCCTTCTCCTGGACGATGGCCAGCACCAGCTTCATCCCGCTCCTCCCCCGCGGCGGCCCAGGAGGGGGCGGACCTCCTCCCAGATGCGGAGCTCTACCCGGTCCGGGTCCTGGTCCGCCGGGATGACGCGGATGCGCGGGTCTTCGCGGCTCAGGGCGAGATACCCTTCCCGCACCCGGCGGTGGAACTCCACGTCCTCCCGTTCGATGCGGTCCCGCGCCAGGCCCGGTGCGGCGTCGCGGGCCAGCCCCTGTTCTACGGGGAGATCCAGGAGGAGGACGAGGTCGGGCAGAAGACCCCCGGTAGCCAGCTCGTTCAGCCGCCACACCGCCTCCACGCCCAGGCCCCGGCCGAAGCCCTGGTAGGCCAAGGAGGCATACACGCACCGGTCCGACAGCACCGTCCGCCCCTGGTCCAGCGCGGGCCGGACCACCTCCCGCACCAGCTGGGCCCTGGCCGCGGCGAACAGCAACGCCTCCGCCTCCGGGGTCAGGGAGGTATGGGCGGGGTTCGCGAGCAGCGCCCGGATCAGCTCGCCAACCGGGGTGCCGCCGGGCTCCCGCACCTCCACCACCTCTAGACCGAGGCCCCGCAGGCGGGCGGCGAGGCGGCCCAACTGGGTGGTTTTGCCCGAGCCCTCTGGGCCCTCCAGGGCGAGGTACAGGCCTCTCACCGGGGCCTACCGCGGGTAGATGACCACGCGGCGGAAGGGCTCCTCGCCCTTGCTCTCGGAGGAGAGCCCGTACCGCTGGACCAGCTGGTGCTGCAAGCGGCGGATGTAGGCGTTCTGGGGAGACAGCTCCACCGGCTGGGCCTCCTCCAAGACCTCCCGGATGGCGTCCTCCACCTCCCGCAGAGCCGCCTCCTGGTCGTCCAGGTAGTCCCCCACGTCGAACAGGGACCGCAGGAACGCCTCCAGCTGGGTGACGGTGTTGCTGCGGACCACGTGGAGGGGCACACCCCGCACCTGGGCGTCCCGGAGGCGCTTGGGCTGGCGCTTCTCCTGCGACTTCACGGTGACCACCAGGTCCGCCTCCTCCAGGTGGTCCACCACGTACGCGGGGACCCGCAGTTCCCGGATGGCCCGCTCCAGCCGGTTGCGGCTCACCGCGTAGGGGTAGATGCGCAGCACCTTGCGTCCGGGACGTTCCCCTGCGTCGGGCGCGGGCGTGGCGAAGGGGCCCTGGGGCGCGAAGGAGTCCACCCGCACCTGGGAGGGCCGGATCTCCACCCCCTCGGTGGTGCGGACCCGCACCTCGGGCCGCGGGGGGATGCCGCGGAGGAACCGGTCCACCACCTCCGCCACGTTGTGGTGCACCGCCAGCTTGTCCTTCTCCTGGATCTCGATGACCACGTCGAAGGTGGGCGGGGCCTTGCGCTCCAGCACCGTCTTCTGGGTGCCCCGGCGGCGGGCCTCCTCGTCGGAGAGGGTGACCGCCTGGATGCCGCCGACCAGGTCGCACAGGGTCGGGTTCTGCAGGAGGTTGTCCAGGGTGTTGCCGTGGGCCGTGGCGATGAGCTGCACGCCGCGCTCCGCGATGGTGCGGGCCGCCAGGGCCTCCGCCTCGGTGCCGATCTCGTCGATGACGATGACCTCCGGCATGTGGTTCTCCACCGCCTCGATCATCACCGCGTGCTGCAGGGAGGGCTCCGGCACCTGCATCCGGCGCGCGCGGCCGATCCCCGGGTGGGGGATGTCGCCGTCACCCGCGATCTCGTTGGAGGTGTCCACCACCACCACCCGCTTGCCCAGCTCGTCCGCCAGCACCCGGGCGGCCTCCCGGAGGAGCGTGGTCTTGCCGACTCCCGGCCGTCCCAACAGGAGGATGGACTCCCCGGCCTCGATGACGTCCCGCACGATGTCCACCGTACCGTACACCGCGCGGCCCACCCGGCAGGTGAGACCCACCACCTCGCCCATGCGGTTCCGGATGGCGGAGATGCGGTGCAGGGTGCGCTCGATCCCCGCCCGGTTGTCCTTCCCGAACCGGCCCACCCGCTGGGTCACGTAGCTCAAGTCCTCCCGGCTCACTTCGCGCACGGGGAGGATCACGGTCCCGTCCGTGAACCGGGCCTCGGGCAGCCGGCCCAGGTCCATGACCACCTCCAGGAGGGTGTCCCGCCGGCCCAAGCGCTCCACCGCGTCGCGGATGTGGGGGGGCAGGACCGCCAGAAGCAGCTCCAGGTCGTCGGTGATGCTCATCTGGCGGGCGGGCAACGCCCTCATCCCCTCCTGCGGCTGGCCCGGCCGGGCGAGCCGCCCCGCATCCTCGTGGGTGTACGCGGTAGCCAACGTTCGTTCCCTCCCCTACAAGGAACGACGGGAGGGGACTGGCCCCTCCCGTCGGGCTCGTCGGACCGCCAGTTGCTCCGGACCGCCACGTCCAGCTACCCCCATTGTACCCCGAGGCTTGGGGTCACGACACCGCCTGCAGGACGAAGCACTTCAGGTACCGGGTCTCGGGCATGGCCGCCAGGGCGGGGTGGTCGCGGGCTTGCCAGCGTTGTTCCACCAGCCGCAGGCGACGCCCCGCGTCCCGGGCGGCGTCCAGCACCACGGCCCACAGGGACGCCTCGTCCACGTGGTAGGAGCACGAACAGGTGACCAAAAACCCCCCGGGCCGCAACAGCTTCAGGGCCCACAGGTTCACGTCCCGGTAGCCCACCAGTGCCCGGGGCACCGCCTCCTTCCGGCGGGCGAAGGCGGGCGGGTCCAGCACCGCCCAGTCGAACTGCCGCCCCGCTCGGGCCAGGGCCCGCAGCTCGTCGAAGGCGTTGGCCACCCGGTACTCGCACCGGTCGAGGACGCCGTTCAGCCTCGCGTTCTGCCTCGCCAGCTGCACCGCCTCCTCGCTCGCCTCGATCCCCAGGACGGAGCGGGCGCCGGCCAGGGCCGCGTGGACCCCGAACGCGCCCGTGTAGCAGAACACCTCCAGGGCCTCCCCGCCCGCGGCCAGCCCCGCCACGCTCAGGCGGTTCTCCCGCTGGTCGCAGAACCACCCCGTCTTGTGGCCCCGCTGGACGTCCACCAGGAACCGGGCGGGCCCCTCCTGCACTTCCTGCAGCAGGTCCGCCTCTCCCCGCAGGAAGCCCTGGTGGCGGGGTAGGCCCTCCAGCTCCCGGGTGTGGGGGTCGTTGCGCAAATAGACGGCCCGGGCGCCCACGAGCCCCACCAGCAGGTCGGCCAGCAGCTCCTTGCGGACGTCCATACCCACGGTGAGGGTCTGCATGACCAGCAGGTCGTTGTACCGGTCCACCACCAGGCCCGGGAGCAGATCGCCCTCGCCGTACACCAACCGGTAGACGGAGGTGCCCGACACCACCCTCTGGCGCAGGTTCACCGCCTCCCGCAGGCGGCGCTCGAAGAAGGCCTCGTCCACGGGCTCGTCCCGGTCCGTGAGCAGGCGCACCCGGATGGTGGACTTGGGGCTGTAGAAGCCCCTCCCCAGCAGCTCGTTTCGCCCGGACCGCACGTCCACCACGTCGCCCGGCGCGGGGTTGCCCACCACCTGTTCCACCTCGCCCTCGTAGACCCACAGATGTCCGGAGCGCAGCCGCTGCTCCCGGCCGCGCCGGAGGACCACGGTCGGGGTGCGGAGGGCCACGGTGGCCGCGACTCCGTTGCTGCGGTCAGAACAGGCTCATCTGGGCCGCTTCCGCACCGGCGGAGGCCGCCTGGGGAGGGGTCTCCTCGAAGAGGTGGATGCGTCCGAACTCGCCGTCGTACCCCGGCTCGATGAACACGCGGCCTTCCCGCATGCGGCGGATGCCCTCCACCACCTTGGGGTGGGTGGCCCGTTCCAGCTCCTCCAAAGGTACGTCCTCCAGCACCCGCAGCTCGTCCCCGAACCGCCCCACCAGCTTCAGGTACTCGTCCCCCACCCGGGCGGTGGCCACCCCCTGCCCCAGGGCTTCGGCCAGGATCTCTTCCAGGGGGATTAGGTTCTTGTAGCCCGGCCGGCCCGGGGGCCGGACGCCCTCCTCCCGGTCCGCCAGGGACTCCACCCGGTGCAGCACCCCCACGGTCATGGGGCGGCCGCACCGAGGACAGCGGCCGCCGTGCTCCCGGGTGGTGCGGGGCGGCCACCGGACGCCGCAGGCGCGGTGGCCGTCGTAGTGGTACTTGCCCTCCTGCGGGAAGAACTCGATGGTGTACGCCACGCGCCCGGTGCGCAGGGCGTCCACCATGGACCGGTAGGAGGGCTCGCAGTCCAGCACCGTGGCCTCCCGCCCCAGCTTGGACGGCGAGTGGGCGTCGCTGAAGGACACCAGGGTCACTCCGTCCAGGAAGCTGCAGCGCCAGTTCATGGCCGGGTCGCTGCTCAACCCGGTCTCGATGGCGCGCACGTGGGGCAGCTGGTTCGAAAAACAGCTCTGCAGGTCGTCGAACCCCGACTGGGAGCCGAACACCGAGAACCACGGAGTCCACGCGTGGGCCGGGATGACCATGCAGTCCGGGCTCACCTCCATGACGTACTCCACCAGCTTGGCGCACGACAGGGTCAGGGTGGGCAGCCCGTCCGCCAGCAGGTTCCCGAACCGCCCCAGGACCGCGTTGATCCGCTCGCACACCTCGAAGGACGGGCTGAGGAGGATGCTGTGGACCTTGCGGAGCTTACCGTCCTGGCTGTACACGTTGCTCACCTCCGCGGTGAGCACAAAGCGCGTCTCCCCGTACCGGAACAGCCCCGGCTCCGCGGGCTGTAGCTTGGCCCGCAGCTCCCGCAGCCACAGGGGGTGGGTGAAGTCGCCCGTGCCCAGCACGTGGATGCCCTTGCGGCGGGCCCACAGGCTGAGGTTCTCCACGTCCATGTCCCTGCTGGTGGCCCGGCTGTACTTGGAGTGCAGGTGCAGGTCGCACACCAACCTCACGGCCTGCCTCCCCGGGCGGGTCGCGACAGCCACTCCCGCAGCCGCGCGTACGTCACCGGCAACACCGACTCCAACCCGTAGCCGGGGAACTGGGCCCGCAGCTGGGCGGTCACTTCCGCCTCGCCCTTCCCCGCGGCCAGGGCCTCCCGGACGGTGCGCTCCACCGCGTCGTGGTAGGCTGCCTGCGCCTGCAGCAGCTCCGGCCCGCCCGGCGGCCCGTGTCCGGGCACGAACACCTCCGCGTCCAGGGCCCGGAGGGCTTCCAGCCCTCGCCGCAGGCCGCCCGGGTCCGCGTCCTGGTAGTTGAAGTGGTAGCCGGAGAACACCAGGTCCCCGCACACGGCCACGCCCGCCTCCGGGAGGTAGAGGAACACGTCGCCCGGGGTGTGGCCGGGTCCGGGGTGCCACACCTCCACGTCCGCGCCGAAGTGGACCGTGACCCCTTCGTCGAAGGTCAGGCTGGGCAGGACCAACGCAACGTCCGCCAGCCACTCCGCAGCCTCAGGCTGGCTCCGCCGGGCCGCCAGCTGGCTGGGGTGGTCTGTGACCATGCGCTCCCGGCAGGCCCGGTGGGCCACCAACAGGGCGCCCTGGCGCACGAAGTGCACCGCACCCCACGCGTGGTCCGGATGGTGGTGGGTGAGGACCACCAGGCGCACGGGCAGGTCCGTCTTCTGCCGCAGGGCCGCCTCCACCCGGCGGGCGTGAGCTGGAGACAGCAGGGGGTCCACCAACACCACCCCGGCGTCCGCCACCACCGCCACGCAGTTCGCTCCGTGGCTGGCCGCGGGCCCGTCGCCCGAAAAACTCCACACCCAAACGTGGTCGCGGACCTGGGCTTCCCTCAGCTCGCTCATGGGTAGGACTATTCGCGGCTGCCCAGTTCCATCCCCTCCAGGATCCCTCCAAAAATCGCGGAGGCCCTCGCACGTGCTCCCCGACGTGGGGGAAATATCCGGGACTCCCTGGACGTTGGGCGCGGCAGAGGTGCTGCAGCGGTGGCCGGACCGGTAGACCGTCCCTCCGAGGACGAAGCGTTCCTGGACGCGTACTCCCAGGCCGTGGTGCGGGCGGTGGAGCGTGCCCGGCCCTCGGTGGTGAGCGTGGGTTCGGCGAGGGCTGGCCGCGCCGGATGGACGCTACAGGGCGCGGCCAGCGGCGTAGTGGTGGCGCCGGACGGGTACGTGCTCACCAACCACCACGTGGTCCACGGGTCGCGGGAACTCGTGGTGGGCCTAGCGGACGGCGCCACGCTGCCGGCCCAGCGGGTGGGCGAGGACCCGCACACGGATCTGGCCCTCCTGCGGGTTCCCCGGGACGGGCTCGTGGCGGCGGAGCTGGGCGACTCCGGACGCCTGCGGGTGGGCCAGCTGGTGGTGGCCATCGGCAACCCCTTGGGGTTCTCCGCCACCGTGACCGCGGGGGTGGTGAGCGCCCTGGGCCGGACCCTGTACAGCCAGACAGGCAGGCTCATCGAGAACGTGATCCAGACGGACGCCGCCCTCAACGCGGGGAACTCCGGGGGGCCCCTCGTGGACGCCTCCGGCCGCGTGGTGGGCATCAACACCGCCATCATCGCGGGCGCCCAGGGGCTGTGCTTCGCCATCCCCGTCAACACCGCTCGGTGGGTCACGGCCCAGCTGCTGCAGCACGGCCGGGTCCGGCGCGCCTACCTGGGCGTGGCCGCGGAAGCCGTCTCCCTGGAGCGGCGCGTGGTGGTGGAGCACCGTCTGGAGGCGGAGGAGGCGGCGCGGGTGGTGCACGTGGAGCCCGGGTCGGCCGCGGACCGCGCGGGGCTGCGGCCGGGGGACGTGGTGGTGCGGGCGGCCGGCCGGACGGTGCGGGGCCCGGAGGACCTGCAGCTGGCCGTGGGCCAGCACCCGCCAGGGCAGGTGTTGGAGCTGTGGGTGGTGCGGGGAACGCGCCTGCTGCGGGTGGAGGCGGTGCCCACGGAGCTGGCCGACCGGCCGGTACAATCCGGGTAGATGCGACCGGCCTTGCTGTTGGCGGTGTTGCTGGCGTGGGCCGTGGCCTCCCAGGCGGCCCCGCAGGTCAAGCGCGGCACCGTGACCCTGGTGGACGGGACGCGGCGGGTGACCCTGGAGGTGGAGGTGGCGGACACCGTGGCCAGCCGAGCCCGGGGACTCATGTACCGTACCGGGCTCCCGGAGTACGCGGGCATGCTGTTCGTGTTCGAGTCGCCCCAGCGGCTGGCCTTCTGGATGAAGAACACCTGGATCCCGCTGTCCATCGCCTTCATCGGTGCCGACTGGCGGATCGTGGACATCCAGGACATGGACCCGCCTCCCCCCGGCGGCGAGATCCCCATCTACGTGTCCCGTCAAGAGGCGCAGTACGCCCTGGAGGTCAACCAGGGCTTCTTTGCCCGCCACGGCATCGGGGTGGGAGCGCGGGTGGTCTACCGGCCGGGACGCTCGGTCCCTTGAGGCGGTGGAAGCTGGCCCTGTGGTGCGGCCTGCTCGCAGGCTGTGTGCGCCCCCTTGCCCTGTCCGCGTGCCTGCCTCCGGACGGCCGCTTCGAGCTACACTACCTGCACTCCGTGGAGCGCACGCCCGTGGTGGAGCGGTACCGCGTGGCCGAGGACGGCAGCCTATGGCTGGAAGGGATGCGGTTCCGGTCCGGTGGCTGGGGATTGCCCCACCAGGGCTACCGGCGCCGCGGCCCGTGGTTCGAGACCACCAGCCCACCCCGGCCGCTCGCGGGCCTGGTGCTCAGGGTAAGCCCCCTAACCCGGCAAGAGGTCCGGGTGGGCGGGCGTGTGCTGGCCCTTGCCGCGCAGCTGCCAGAGGGCACGGCCCTGCGGGTGGAGGTCGCGCCTTCGCCGGGTTGCCGCAGGGCGTTGTGGCTGCGGCCCGTGCGCTGACCTCCGCGGGTGTGCGGTAGCGCGGGCTCTGGGCCCGCGCTAGGATATGCATTTGGGCGCGGTCGAGTCCCGCAACGAAGCAGGTCGTAGAGGAGGTCGGTGCGCGTGTCGGAGGCCAAGATCGTCCTTCCGGCCTTTTCGGGGTTGGAGGTGGGGCTGCTGTGGGTGGTGATGCTGTCGGCGGCGCTGGCGCTGGTGTACGGCTGGCTTCTACGCCGCCGGGTGTTGAGCCGGGACCCCGGCCCTGAAGCCATGGTGGCGGTGGCGCGGGCCATCCAGGAAGGGGCCTACGCGTACCTGTCCCGCCAGGCGCGCACCATGGCGTGGTTCGTGGCGGTCCTGGCGGTGGCCCTGTACGCCCTGTACGCGCCCCTGTACCGCGACCAGCCCGCCCTGGCCGTGGGCGTGGCGCTGGCCTTCCTCATGGGTTGCCTGGCCTCCTACGGAGCGGGCTACGTGGGCATGACCTCCGCGGTGCAGGGTAACGTGCGGGTCGCCAGCGCCGCCCGCCGATCCTTCAAGGAGGCGCTGGAGGTGGCGTTCCAGGCGGGCACCATCTCGGGGATGTTCACCGTGGGGCTGGGGCTCTTGGGGGCCGTGATCATCTTCCTGGTCTTCCGGGAGCACGCCATGCGGGTCCTGGTGGGCTTCGGGTTCGGCGGCTCCCTGGTGGCGGCCTTCATGCGGGTGGGTGGGGGCATCTACACCAAGGCCGCGGACGTGGGGGCCGACCTGGTGGGCAAGGTGGAGGCGGGTATCCCGGAGGACGACCCGCGGAACGCCGCGGTCATCGCGGACAACGTGGGCGACAACGTGGGGGACTGCGCAGGGATGGCCGCGGACGTGTTCGAGTCCTACGAGGTGACCCTGGTGGCGGCCATCATCCTCGGGGCCGCGACCCTCTTGGAGCCGGCCTTCCGGGCCCGGTTCCCCAGCGAGGCCGCGGCGCAGGCCTTCGCCTTGAAGCTGGTGATCTTCCCGCTGCTGGTCCGGGCGGTGGGGGTGTTCGCCTCGGTGGTGGGGACGTGGGTGGTGCGGGGATCGCACGAAGCCCTGGGCGACCCCATGAAGCCCATCAGCCGCGGGTTCTGGACCGCTGCGGCCCTGGCCACGGTGGGGTTCGGCCTGGTGGCGTGGGTCTACCTCGGGGACTGGAGGTACTTCCTGGCCACCTTCATGGGCATCGCCCTGGCCGTGGTCATCGAGCGCATCACCGACCACTATACCCACACGGACCGCCCGCCCGTGACGGAGATCGCGTACTCCAGCAAAACGGGCTCCGCCACCCTGCTGCTCGCGGGGATGGGTCTGGGGCTGGAGTCCAGCGTGTGGTCCGTGGCCGCCATCGGCGCCACCATCCTGGGCTCCTTCGCCATCTTCGGCGGCGACCCGGCCCTTTCCGCCTACGGGATCGCCCTGGCGGGACTCGGGCTGTTGACCACCACGGGCTTCATCCTCGCGGAGGACACCTACGGGCCCATCGTGGACAACGCCAACGGCATCTTCGAGATGTCGGGGGTGGAGCGGGGCGATAGCCCCGCGGGCCGGGTGGTGGCGCGGCTGGATCAGGTGGGCAACACCACCAAGGCCCTCACCAAGGGCTTCGCCATCGCCACCGCGGTGGTGGCGGCCACCGCCCTGTTCCGGTCCTACCTGGGGGAGGCACAGCTGTTCGTGGCGCCGCAGGAACTCTCCCGGGCCCTGAACGTGGGAGCTGACGCTCTGACCCACGCCCTGGAACGGGTGGGCATCCAGGTGAACCTGCCCCTGGTGTTCGTGGGGTTGCTGCTGGGCGGTGCGGTGCCCTTCCTGGTGTCCGCCTTCCTCATCCGGGCCGTGGGGAGGTCCGCCTTCCACGTGGTGGAAGAGGTGCGCCGTCAGTTCCGGGAGATCCCCGGACTGATGGAGGGCAGGGCGCGGCCCGACTACTCCCGGTGCGTGGACATCGTCACCGCGGCGGCGCAGCGGGAGCTGCTGCCCAGCGGCCTGGTGGCCATCGCCGCCCCCGTGCTGGTGGGCTTCGGCCTCGGGGCCAGCGCCCTCGGCGGCTACCTGGCGGGTGCCATCCTCACCGCTCAGCTCCTCGCGGTGTTCATGGCCAACACGGGCGGTGCGTGGGACAACGCCAAGAAGAAGATCGAGGACGGCTACCTGGGCGGCAAGGGCACGGACCCGCACAAGGCCGCGGTGGTGGGCGACACCGTGGGCGACCCCCTGAAGGACACCGCGGGGCCCGCCCTCAACCCCATCATCAAGGTCATGAACCTGGTGGCCATCCTCATCGCCCCCGTGATCACCCGGCCCCTCCCCGTGTGGGTGGAGGTGGCCACCAGCGCCGGCGCCCTGGCGGTCATCGGCCTGGCGGTGTGGATGAGCAAGCGGGGGACCCTGGGCGAGGCCCACGCGCCGCAACCCGCCGCGGCCGCACTGCGGTAGCGGCCCAGACGCAGACCTGGTAGGCTTCTGCTTGTGCGGACCGGGGCGCAGGAGCGCAGGGGCTGGGTGCGGAGGGTTGTGGGCGCGACCGTGGTAGCGGCGCTGGCGTGCCTCGCGGTGCCCGCGGCCCGGGCGCAGCTGCTGGCCACCGGCAGGTTCGCGGTGGTTGCGGAGCAGTCAAAGGTGGAGCTGTTCGTCCGCGACAACGTGGGGGGGTTCCGGGTTCGGGCCGAGCAGTTCCAGGGCGAGGCGGTGGTCCGCCAGACGGGGGAGCGCAGCTTCGTGGCCGAGCTGGAGTTCACCGTGCTGGCGCGGTCCGTGACCACGGGGCTGGGTCTGCGGGACAACCAGATGCATCGGGACGTGCTGCGCACCGAACAGTACCCCACCGTCACCTTCCAGGGCATGGTGACCACGGACGCGGCCCGCGTGATCGGGACCTTTCCCGCCATGGCCCACGGGCGCCTCACCCTGCGGGGCGTGACCCGGTCGGTATCCGCACCCGTGCAGGTCACACCCCTGCCGGACGGGTTCCGGGGCCGGGCCGAGTTCGAGCTGCGCATGTCGGACTACGGGATCCCCGTTCCCCGTTTCCTGTTCTTCGTGGCGGAGGACGTGGTGAAGGTGACCGTGGATTTGCGCCTGCGGGCCGCCAACCGCTCGTAGCTCGCTCGAACACAGACCGCACTAGGCAACCCCGCGAGTCGGGTGAGGTACAGTGAGCTGGGGAGCCCTCCGAGCCGAGAGGGGCCCGCGGGTGGAGGAGCGTCGTGGCCGTGGACGAGATCCGCAGGCTCGGCGTGCGGGAAGCCCAGCAGACACCCCTGGGCCGGGTGCTCGCGGAGATGGCCCGGGAAGGGGAGCTGTACCGGCGCCTGGAGGGGGGCAAAGTCGAGTGCTTCGCCTGCGGCCACCGGTGCGTGGTGTTCGACGGGCTCGCGGGCATCTGCCGGGTGCGGTTCAACCGCGGCGGCAGGTTGTACGTCCCCTGGGGCTACGTGGGCGCCCTACAACTGGACCCCATCGAGAAGAAGCCCTTCTTCCACGCGTACCCCGGGGCCAAGACCCTGAGCTTCGGCATGCTGGGCTGCGACCTGGCGTGCCCGTACTGCCAGAACTGGCAGATCAGCCAGGCCCTGCGGGACCCCGTGGCCACCCGGCTGGCGGACTTCACGCCCATCTCCCCCGAAGAGTTCGCACAGCTGGCGCTGCGGTGGGGAGCCCGGGTGCTGACCAGCACCTACAACGAGCCCCTCATCACCAGCGAGTGGGCCGTGGCCCTGTTCCGGGAGGGCAGGCGCCACGGGCTGGTGGGCAGCTACGTGTCCAACGGCAACGCCACCCCGGAAGTCCTGGGCTACCTCCGGCCCTCCGTGGACCTGTACAAGGTGGACCTGAAGAGCATGCGGGAGAAGACCTACCGGGTGCTGGGCGGTAAGCTCCAGACGGTGCTGGACACCATCCGCGGAGCCTGGGAGCGCGGGTTCTGGGTGGAGGTGGTGACCCTCATCGTGCCGGGGTTCAACGACGGCGAGGACGAGCTTCAGGACGCCGCCCGCTACCTGGCCAGCGTCTCGCCCTTCATCCCGTGGCACGTCACCGCCTTCCACAGCGACTACCGGATGACGGATGTGCCCCACACTCCCGCGGAGGCGCTGCTGCGGGCCGCCCGCATCGGCCAGGAAGCGGGCCTGCGGTACGTGTACGCGGGCAACCTCCCGGGTCAAGTGGGGCGGTACGAGAACACGTACTGCCACGGCTGCGGGGCGTTGCTGGTACAGCGGCGCGGGTTCACCGTGCTGGCCAACCGGCTGGCCTCCACGGGCGGAACCTGCCCCGACTGCGGGACCCGGATCCCCGGACGCTGGGTTTGACATCACGATGTCTTGAATTTATCTTCAAGGTGTGAGGACCACCCTGACGCTGGACGAGGACGTGGCGGCGAAGCTGAAGGCGGAGGTCCGGCGCACCGGGCGCTCGTGGAAGGAAGTGGTGAACGAGACGTTGCGCCTGGGGCTGCTGGCCAAGCGGTCCGGGAAGCCCCGTGAGCCCTTCCGGATCCAGGCCCGCGCATGGGGAGTGCGTCCGGGTCTCGACTACGACCGGATCGCCGAGCTGGTAGATCAGCTGGAAGGGTGCCTCCACCGGTGATCCTCCTGGACGCCAACCTGCTCCTGTACGCCTACAACGCGTCGTTTCCGCGACACGAGCGCGCTCGGGCGTGGCTGGAACACGTTCTGTCGGGCCCAGGCCCGGTGGGGTTCGCTTGGGTTACGCTCCTGGCCTTCCTCAGGATCAGCACCCACCCGCGAGCCTTCGAGGCCCCTCTTTCGCCGGAGGAGGCGCTCGCGTGCGTGGAGAGTTGGCTCGGACTGCGCGCCACCGTGATCCTGGAGCCGACGGAGCGGCACTGGGAGCTGCTGTCCCGCTTGGTGCGCGAGTCTCGCGCGCGGGGCCCCGCGGTCATGGACGCCCACCTCGCAGCCCTCGCCCTGGAGCACGGGGCGGTGTTGTGCACCACGGATCGGGACTTCGGGCGCTTCCCGGGGCTGCGGGTCTGGGACCCCTTGGGCGCGGCTTAAGGCCCGGGGCTTGTCGGCGGGCCCGGGTACACGATGCGGGTCCCCTCCACCCGGGCGAAGGGCGTGAGGCGGTGCGGGCTGCACCCCCGGTCCGTGATGTGTCGGACGTTCCACCCCCGCACCAACAACGCGTCCGCCAGCAACTGCCGGTGGCACCGCCAGGGTGTGGCCTCCGCGCACAGGAGGGCCATGCGGAGCGTAGACGCCAGGGCCTCCAGCTCCGCGGCGATTCGTTGGAACTCGGCGGTGAGCATGAAGTCCGCGTACGCGCGGAACGCGCCCACCCGCCAGCCGGTGTTGGGGGACTCCGGGCCGGGCGTCCGGTAACCCCCCAGGTCTTGCCGCCACACGTAGCGGATCCCCTGCGCGGCCAGGGCGGGTTCCAGCTGCTCCCTGCGGAAGTGGGGGAACCGCTGCGAGGTGGGCCAGCGCCGCACGTCCACCACCACCTCCACCCGGTGCGCGCGGAGCAAGGCCAGGAATTCCTCCAGCCCGCGGGTGGAGTGCCCCACGGTGTGCACCGTGCGGGGAGCCTGGCAATCCGCCTGGGTGCGTCCGGTCACCGCCTCCACCGGGAGGCCCAGGAAGCCGCGGTGAACAGGGCGAGGCTCGTGAGGACCACGGCACCGCTCGGCGCGAGGTCCAGGTAGAAGCTCGCCACCAGACCCACAAGCACCGAGACCACCGCGAAGCCCACGGCCGCTCCGAGGGTGGCGCGGAAGCTACGGGCCACCCGCATGGCGCTGAGCGCGGGGATCACCAGCAGGGCGCTGGTGAGCAGCACGCCCACCACCCGCATCCCCACCACCACGGTGACCGCCACCAGCACCGTGAGGAGCAGGTTGAGGGCGTCCGTGGGCACGCCCTGCACCCGGGCGGCTTCTTCGTCGAAGGTCAGGGCGAACAGGTCCTTGTACAACAGGGCCACGCAGCCCACCACCGCCAGACTCAGGGCGGCCATCCAGGCCAGGTCGGCCGGCTGCACCGCGGTGACCGCGCCGAAGAGGTACCCCAACAGGTCCGTGTTCACGCCCCGCGCCAGGCTCAGCAGCACCAGGGCCACCGCCAGGCCACCGGTGAGGAACAACGCCAGGGCCGCCTCGCCGAAGAGCTGGCCGGAAGACCGCAGCCGCTCCACCCCCAGGGCACCCGCCACGGCGAAGACCAGGGCACCTAGAGCGGGCGACACACCCAAAAGCGCCCCGGCGCCGACTCCGGCCAGGGCCACGTGGGCGAGGGTGTCCGCGATGGGGCTGAGGCGGCGCAGGACCAGGAAGACGCCCACGGTGGGCGCGGCCACCGCCAGCAGCCCGCCCGCGGCCAAGGCACGGAGCATGAAGCCGTACTGGAGGAGCTCCACGCGTTCTCCTCAGTGGCGGTGAGCCACCACCACGTTCCGGGTCCCGTACAGGCGCTCCAGGGCGCCCGCCCGAAGGGCCTCCCCGGGCGGTCCGTGGTAGACCAGGGTACGGTTGAGGCACGCCAGCTTCGAGACCTCCCGTGCCACCGCCGCCACGTCGTGGGACACCAGGACCACGGTGGTCCCCTTCTCCCGGTGGAGGTGGCGAAGGAGGGCGTAGAAGCGTTCCTCGCCCTCGGGGTCCACGCCCACCGTGGGCTCGTCCAGCAGGAGCAGCTCCGGGTCGTTGGCCAGGGCCCGAGCGACGAACACCCGCTGCTGCTGGCCCACGGACAGGCGGCCGGCCATGCGGTCCCGGACCTCCCACAGCCCCGCGGTGCGCAGGGCCGCTTCCGCGGCCTGGCGGTCCTGCGGGCCGAACCGCCGTCCGACTCCGGCGCGCCCCGCCCTGCCGCTCAACACCACCTCCATCACCGTGGCGGGAAACCGGGGGTCGAAGGCCACCGCCTTCTGCGGCACGTAGCCCACCCGGTGCCAGGCGCGGAAGGCCCGCAGGTCCTGCCCGAACAGCCTCACGTGGCCGCAGCTGGGGCGCACCAGGCCCAGCAGGACCCGCAGCAGGGTGGTCTTGCCCGCGCCGTTGGGGCCAATCAGCCCGAGGAAGTCCCCGCGGCGGATGGACAGGTTCACCTGGTCCAGCACGCGGTCCCCGTCGTAGTCCACGCACACGTGCTCCAGCTCGGCCAGGACGGGCTCCAAGGTTTCCCCCTCCACGCCTGGCGGCCTCCATTCTAGCCGTGGGTCAGGCCCGGCGGACAGGCTACCGCGGTGGCGGTGCCTCAACGGCACCCAAGGCCTTCGGCCAGCTGCCGCAGGTTCTCCTCCATCACCGAGATGTAGTTCTTCCCCCGACGCACGTCCGACTCCGCAAGGCCTTCCAGGGGGTCCAGGACGAGGATCGCGGCGCCCAGCTCCCGCCCGAGGGCTTCCACCGCGGGCCGGCCCGCCAGGGTCTCCGCGAACACCGCCCGCACGCCCTCCCGGCGGGCGAGCTGCACCAGCTCCCGCAGGCGCCGAGGAGAAGGCTCCGCGTCGTGAGCAAGACCAGCCACGGACTCCAGCCGCAGCCCGTACCGGCGGGCGAGGTAACCGAAGGCCGCGTGGGAGGTGACGAGCAGCCGGCTGCGGCAGCGGCTCAGGGTCTGCGTGTAGCGGGCGTGAAGGGCTTCCAGGCGGGCTTTCAGCGCTTGCGCGCGTTCCCGGTAGCCGGAAGCGCCGTGGGGGTCCGCCTGGGCGAGCCCGTCTGCGATGTTGTCCACCACCCGCTGAGCCAGCACCGGGTCGAGCCACACGTGGGGGTCCACCCGCTCCGGGTGCTCCCGGTCTTTGCGGTCCCCGTGGTCGTCCTCCCGCGCCACGAGGGGGAGACCCCGTGTCGCCTCGACCCGCACCGCGTCCGCGGGCAGCTCGGCATCCAGCCGTCGCACCCACGGCTCCAGCCCCGCGCCGTTGTACACGAACACCCGCGCCCGCTGGACGGCGGCCACGTCGCTGGGCTTGGGCTCGAAATCGTGCGGCGAAACCCCGGGCGGTACCAGCTGCCGGACCTGCACCCGCTCGCCGCCCACCTCCCGCGCGAACTCGTACAGCGGAAAGAAGGACGCGACCACGGACATGTTGCCGGGGACGGATGGGGCGGTGCACCCCGCCAGGAGTAGCGCGAACCACGCCAGAGGCCTCATCGTTGCGCGCCCTGACACGTCTTGCAGTAGCCCACCAGCTCCACCCGGTGGCCCGTGACCACGAACCCGTCGCCTACGGTGGCCCCACGGGGCACGCGCACGGGGCAGCGGTCCCACCGGGCCACCGCGCCGCAGCCGAGGCAGACCAGGTGGTGATGGTGCGGACGGGCGAACTCGTAGCGGGTGACCCCGCCGTCCTGCCACCGCTCCACCCACCCCTCGCGGACGAGGAGCTCCAGGGTCCGGTACACGGTGACGAGGCCGATTTTCGGGTACCGGCGCTCGGCCAGCCGGTGCACGTCCCTCGCCTGCGCCCGGCAGCCGGCCTCCGCCAGCGCCTGGAGGACGGCCCGGCGCGCCTTGGTGATCCGCCGGCCCGCGGCGCGCCACGAGCGGAGCAACCGAGAGTTGGTATCGAAACTCATTTTCACTTAGCGAGTCTAGACGGACGGGGTGCTCCGGTCAAGGGGCGCGCAGGAGGGCCGCTGCCCGCGTCCTACCGCGGCCACGGCAGCCGGCTCCGCAGCCACTCCAAGGAGAACGCGTAGGCGTCCTCACGGTTGGCGGGCTTCAGCGCCAGCTCCGTGACCTGAGGGTTCTGGCGGAAACGGTCCGCCCAGGGGTGCGGGCCCGCCAGGATGGTGGCCACCAGAGGGGCAGGCGAGCGGGCGGCCTGCTCCACGGCCTCCTGGAACGCGGGGCTCAGCAGCTCCATCTTGCCGATCTCGTCCACCACCACGGCCTTGCCCGCGTCCACCGCCCGCAGGAGCTCGGCCACGCCGGTGCGTTCCAGGACCTCCAGGTCCACCCCGTACCGGCCCACGCGGTGCGGGGCGTGGTGCCAGGCCACGTGGGCGAACACCGCCCGTTCCTCTGCCAGAGTGACCAAGCGGAAGCCCACGCGCCTGCCACCTTCCCGCAGCTCTTCCGTGTAGAAGCCGCCCAGCCGGCCCGGGAGCGACGCCACGAGCCGCTTAACCAGGGTGGTCTTGCCCACCCCCGGCCTGCCGGTGATGAGCAGCACGTCCCCCAAGGGTGGCGGGGCCAAGCCCCCGTACATTCTGCCACCGTTCCGTGCGCACCCTCAGGTCGGGGCCTGGATGGGACCCTCCGGGCTCGTGGGTACCGGAGGGTCTGGGGACGGAACGGCGGTCGGCGTTCGACGGCCCCAGGTCAGGTCCTCCGGCCGCCGGAAGCCCGTCAGCTGGCGGAGAAGGGCCACCGCCCGGTACCGCCCCGACATCCGGCGGAGCAGCACCAGGTACTGTCGGAAGCCGTCCTCGGTGTGAACCATGGGGTCTCGCCTGTTGCCGCGGCTTGCCACGTGGTGCACGCCTTCGGGCAGCGTACCCCTCGCCTTGCGCGGCACGGCCGTCCTCCGTCGCTCTACGCTCTACTGAGTAAACGTGGGGCCGCCGGATCTTGACATCGGGACTGTTCCCGCGGGACAGTCCCCAGGCCGCGTCCGGAGGAGAACGGGGGCGAAAAGAGGAGCTCTTGGGCGGCTGAGAGGGGGCCGAGGGCACCCAGGCAGCTTGCCATCGTGGCCCGGGCCGTGATCACAATATCTGGCACCGGGGCCTGTCCTGGGCCCAACATTTAGGGCCACGCCGGGGGAGATGAAAAGCGATGCGCTGCCCCTTCTGCGGTCACCACGACAGCCGGGTGCTCGACTCCCGTCCGGCGGAGGACGGGGCCGCGGTGCGGCGCAGGCGGGAGTGCCCCCGGTGCGAGCGGCGGTTCACCACCTTCGAGAGGGCGGATCTGGCCCCTGTGGTGGTGGTCAAACGGGACGGCCGCCGTGAGCCCTTCGACCGGGCCAAGGTCCTGGGTGGGCTGCTCAAGGCCCGCGGGAAGCGGCCCATCCCCACGGAGGTGCTAGAGTCCCTGGCCGCGGAGGTGGAGCGGCACGTGCGCAACTCGGGGGAGAGGGAGGTCCCCAGCAGCCACATCGGGGAGCTGGTGATGGAGCGCCTGCGGGACGTGGACGAGGTGGCGTACGTGCGGTTCGCCTCCGAGTACCGGCGGTTCCAGGACGTGGAGAGCATCGTGGAGGAGGTGGCGCGGCTGCGGGCCCGCAAGGAGCGGGAAGAGCAGCTCCGCCGCCAGGTGCCCCTGCTGCCCTTGGGGGAGGGCCAGGCCAACGGAAAACACGGACCGGGAAGGTGAGCCCATGCAGAGCACCAGGGAATCCACGGACCTGTTCCAGAGGACGCTGCGCTACTTCGGCGGGGACGAGCTGCGGGCCCGGGTGTTCTTCGACAAGTACGCCCTCCGGGACCGGGAGGGCCGGGTGGTGGAGGCCACCCCGCCCGAGATGTGGGCCCGGGTGGCCCGGGAGATCGCGTCCGTGGAGCCCACGGAGGCCAAGCGGCGGGAGTGGGAGGAGAAGTTCTACTGGCTGCTGGAGGACTTCCGGTTCGTGCCCGGCGGCCGCATCATGTTCGGCGCCGGGAACCCGCGGCGCGCCACCCTCCTCAACTGCTACGTGATTCCCATCCGCGGGGACTCCTTAGAGGACATCTTCGACTGGTGCAAGGAGGCGGCGCGCACGTACTCCTTCGGGGGCGGGGTGGGCACGGACATCAGCGTGCTGCGTCCCCGGGGGACCCCCGTGAACAACGCCGCCATCACCAGCTCCGGGGCGGTGTCCTTCATGGAGCTCCTGTCCACCACCACCGGGACCATCGGGCAGGCCGGGCGGCGGGGGGCCCTGATGATCACCATCGCCAGCCACCACCCGGACGTGTTGGAGTTCACGCGGGTCAAGCGGAACCTGGACAAGGTCCGCTACGCCAACATCAGCGTGCGGGTGGACGACGCCTTCATGCGGGCCGTGGAGCGGGACGGCGAGTACACCCTCCACTTCGCCAACGACAAGGTGCGGGCGGAGCGGACCATCCGGGCCCGGGAGCTGTGGGAGGAGTTGATCCGCGGCGCCCGGGACTACGCGGAGCCGGGGGTAATCTTCTGGGACACCGTCCGGCGCTTCTCCACCTCCGAGTACAACGGGATGAACGTCATCACCACCAACCCGTGTTCCCTAGTGGGGTCCACGTACGTCATCACGCCCAGCGGGATCCACCGGCTGGACGCACTCGTGCGCAACGCGGTTCTGGACCGCACCGCACCGCGCGTTCTCATCGACCGACGGGCAGCCGACGGGCGCGGACTGGACACGGTGCGTGCGGACGCCCTGGCCTTCACCGGCGTGAAGCAGATCTGGAGGGTGGAGACGACCAGCGGCTTCGTGATCCGGGGGACGGGAGACCACAAGGTCAAGGTCCTCAACGACGACACGTTCGACCCGCTACACGGATCGCGGGGCTGGAAGCGGATCGACGAACTCAAGCCGGGTGACGTCCTGGCCGTGCTGGACCCGAACGACCCCACGCTGGTGGATCGGGTGTTCGCGGAGCGGTCACCGTACCTGTACTTGGATGAGAAGGAGATCCAGCCACGGCGGAGGAACGCCTACTACCGGCTGATCCATCTGCCGGAGACCTGGGATGAGGACCTCGCCTACCTGCTGGGCTATGCGGTGGGGGACGGCAGCTACACCACGCCTTCGCGGAACATGCGGGCGGCCCGCCGGCTGGACGTGCACATGAACGTGGAGGATGCGCCCTTCGTGAAGGCCGTGGTGGATCGCGTGGTGGCGCGGTGCTTGCGGTACCGTCGGGCTCGTGTGGGGGTGGGGGGCGGACGCGAAGGCGAACCGGTGGCACTCCCCCTGCGGACGCGGGAGGGAACCCGGCGGGCGTGGGTCTCCATCCACTCCACAGCCTTCCTCCGGATGTTGCACGCCCTGGGGCTACAGCCGGCGGTGGCTCACCAGAAGAGGGTTCCGGAGTCGATCCTGGTGGCGCCGAAGGACGCGACGGCAGCCTTCCTGCGGGGGCTGTTCGACGCCGACGGCACCGTGTCCCGCCCGGGGGAGCGTCCCATGGTGTCGGTGTCCTCGACCTCACGGGAGCTGATCGAGCAGGTCCAGCTGCTGCTGTTGCAGTTCGGGATCTTCTCCACGGTGACCACCTACCGTGCTGAGGCGAAGAACGCTTCGCGGAGAAGCACGTTGACGTATGTGACCAAGGCGGGCGAACGGCGAGAGTATGCGAGCGTACACGACAGCTACAAGCTCTGCATCACGAGCTACCCCTGCATCGCACGCTTCGCCGAGTACATCGGAAGCGCTCTGCCCCGCAAACGGCAGATGCTGGACGCCCTGCTCGCGGGGCGGAAGTTGCCCCCGCGGGAGGTTACGGACCACACCCGCGTAAAGGCGGTGGTGCGGGAGGACGTTTGGGAGCCTGTGTACGACCTGACCGTCCTGGACACCAAGTCGTTCGTCGCCAACGGGGTCGTGGTGAGCAACTCGGAAATCCCCCTGGAACCGTACGGTGCCTGCTGCCTGGGGAACGTGAACCTGTCGGTGTTCGTGCGGGACGCGTTCACGGAGAGGGCCCACCTGGACTGGGAGGCCCTCGAGCGCGCCCTGCGGTACGCGGTGCGCTTCCTGGACGACGTGCTGGACTACAACGCGGACAAGCACCCCCTGCCCCAGCAGCGGGAGGCGAGCCTGCGCAGCCGGCGCATCGGGGTGGGGTTCACGGGCCTAGGCGACATGCTGGCCAAGCTCCGGCTGCGGTACGACAGCGAGGAGGCCATCGCCTTCGTGGACCGCACCTTCGAGCGGATCAAGAACGTGGTGTACGACGAGAGCGCCAACCTGGCGGCGGAGAAGGGGACCTTCCCCGCGTACCACCGGGACGCGCACTTCCAGGGCCGGTTCCTGCAGGCCCTGGACCCCGCGGTGCGGGACAAGGCCTACGCCTTGGGGCTGCGGAACGTGGCCCTGCTCACGGTACCCCCCGTGGGCAGCGGCGCCGCCCTGGCGGGGACCACCAGCGGCATCGAGCCCATCTTCGACCTGTACTACCTGCGGCGCAGCGAGTCCCTGAGCCAGACCCAGTTCAAGGTCTACCACCCCCTGGTGCGGGAGTACATGGACGAGTTCGGGGTGGACGACGAGCACCTGCCCGACTACTTCGTCACCGCGCACCGCATCGCCCCGGAGATGCGGGTGCGCATGCAGGCCACCATCCAGAAGCACATCGACCACAGCATCAGCAGCACGGTCAACCTGCCCGAGTCCGCCACCGTGGAGGATGTGGAGCGGGTGTACTTCCTGGCGTGGAAGCTGGGCTGCAAGGGGATCACCGTCTATCGGGAGGGTTCCCGCGAGGGGGTCTTGATCACCGAGGCGAAGGCGCAGCAGCAGACGCCACCGGAGGCGGTCCGGGTGCCCGCCGAGCCGGCGCGGGGCCGGGCGGTCACGCGCCCCAGGCCGAAGGTGACGCAGGGGCGGACGGAGCGGATCGAGACCCCCCGCGGGAGGGTGTACGTGACGGTGAACGAGGACGAGTACGGGCCGTGCGAGGTGTTCGTGGAGTCTCTGGACGTGGAGGCGGAGGCCACGGGACGGCTGGTGTCCCTGTGCCTGCGCAGCGGGGTGGACCCGCGGGAGGTGATCGAGCAGCTGTGGCGGGTGCAGTCCCGGGAGGTGGCCCTGGACCGGTCCGCGGACGGGACGGTGGTCCGGGTGAGCACCATCGCGCAGGCCGTGGCCCTGGCCCTGGGCCGCGCCCTGTACGGAGACGGCTTCAGGCCCGACAAGGAGTTCCCCCGCGCGGCGGCCCTGCCCGAGCCGACGCCGCGCGCCCGCCAGGAGCGCCTGCGGTTCGCGGAGCCCGAGGCGGTGGTCCCCGAGGAACAGGCGCTCCATGCGGGGAACGGGGCCGCACCGCTCTTCGCAGGGGTGTGCCCGGACTGCGGGGACCGGCTGGTGTACGAGAACGGGTGCGTCAACTGCCGGTCCTGTGGGTACTCCCGGTGCTGACGCGCGGCTAGGGCGCCGCTCCCGAGGCCGGGGAGGGTTTGAAGGCAGCGAGTCGGACAGCAGCTTGCGGAACGGCGCGGGGAGGGGGAGCCGGGCCGGTGCAGAGGCGAACCGGCCCACCGCGGGTCGCTCCCTCGTTTGGGCCCTGTACACGTGGAAGGTGGCCTGGAAGTGGGTGAAGGTGTGTCGGAAGGTGGCGTGCAGGCTGTCCCGCTGCAAGGGGATCTCCAGCAGGCGCCGGAGGGTGGGTCGCGCCTGCTTCCACGAGGTGGCCTCTACGAAGGGCAAAGTCCACAGTCCTCCCCACAGGCCCCGCGGAGGCTGGCGGACCAACAGTACCCGTCCTCGGGCGTCGCGGATCAGCGCCGCCACGAAGTGCCGCTTGGGCTTCGGAGCCCTGCCGTCCGGAAGCGGGATGGACGAGGCGGTGCCGTCCTGGTGAGCCCGGCAGAAGGACCGCACGGGGCAGCTCCCACACCGGGGACGCTTCGACAGGCACACCGCGGCCCCCAGGTCCATGAGGGCCTGGTTGAGCTCGCCCGCGCGCCCGGGCGGCAGGATCGCCCGCAGCGCCGCCTCCACGGCCCCCCGGGCCCTGGGGTCTCTGGCGGAGGCCCGCAGCCCGAGCAGCCGTAGGCCCACCCGGGCCACGTTTGCGTCTACGGCCACCACGTCCTCGCGGAAGGCGATGCTGGCCACCGCGGCTGCGGTGTACGACCCCACACCGGGCAGGGCGCGCCACTCCGCGGCGGTGGTGGGGAAGCGCCTGCGCCGGACCACCTGCTGGGCGGCGCGGTGCAGCTGGCGGGCCCGGGCGTAGTAGCCGAGCCCCGCCCACACCCGCAGCACGTCCTCCAGCCGCGCGGCAGCCAGGGCCTGGACCGTGGGGAACGCCCTCAGGAAGGCCCGGTAGTACGGCACCACCACCCCCGCCCGGGTCTGCTGGAGCATGACCTCCGAAATCCAGATCCGATACGGGTCTTGCGTCCGGCGCCACGGCAGGTCCCGGCGGTTCCGCGCGTACCAAGCCAGCAGCCGCCTCACGACGCGAGGCTCCAAGCCTAAATTCACGGGTTCCGTACCAAGCGCCCGAGGTGCACCAGCAGCCGGCCGCAGGCGAGGAACAGCCCGCCCATACCTGTCCCCACCAGGAGGAAGGCCCACGTGCCCGGGCTCGCCAGCCGGCCCAGGATCAGCTGGCGCAGCAGGATCCCCGCGGGGAGCGCCACCAGCCACGTGAGGGCGAAGGTCCGCCAGGAGGCCTCACGGTAGGTCCCCAACAAAAAGGCGGCGAGAACCCAGCTCAGGGCCAGGGGGAGGAAGGTGCGCACGGCCAGGCTCGGGTCCAGAGCGACCCCGTGGAAGGACGCGCCCACCACGGAGAACAACCCGAGAGCCACGAGGTCTGCCAGCAGGAGCAGGCCTCGGTGCACCTACCTTCCCCCCACCAGCACGGGGCCTGCCCTGCGGGCCCCCGCGGCGGGCAGCCAGGCGGCCAGCAACGCGCCTACCACCGCCATGCCCGCGGCCACCCGGAGCACCGCGGGCACCCCGAAGGCGTCCGCCACCAGGCCGAAGGGGGTGGCCAGCAGCGCGGCCACGGAGCTGGCGGCCACCTGCATCCCACCGCCCAGGGCCGTGTGCCCTGGCAGGAACTCCTGGGACAGCACTAGGGTGATGGGCAGAACCCCCTGGGAGCAGGCTCCGAGGACCAGCACCGCGGGGTAGGTCCACGGAGGCCGCAGGGAGGGCAGCAGGAGCACCATGCCTCCCAGCACGGCCATGGTGGAGCCCAGGACCCCTCTCCGGCTCCAGCGGTCCGCGAGCCGGCCCAAGAGGGGAGCGGCCAGCACGCCGCCGGCCAGCAACACCGAAAGGGCTGCGGAAGCGGCCTCCCGGGACTGTCCCAGGTGGTCGATGAGGAAGCCGGGGTAGAACACCGTCACGCCCACGTGCACACCCCCGCGGAGCAGTGCGATCCCCAGGAGCACCGCGTACGCCGCCCACAGGTCCTGGCCCGAGGCCGCGGCGAGCTCCCGGCGCTGCAGCACGCCCTCCCGCCTCTGGGACAGGGCCAGCAGCGCGGCGATGGGCAGCCCCACCACGAGCCACAGGCTTAAGCCGCGCAGGCCGAACGCCCCCGCCAGCACCGCCACCACCGTGGGGCCCAAAGCCCAGCCCACACTGCCGCCCACGGTGAAGTAGCCCATGACCGTGGCGTGGCGCTCCCCCGCAGCCTGGTACGCGGTGCGCACCGCCTCGGGGTGGAACAGCGCCGGTCCCAGGGCCAGCACACCCAGGGCTGCGGCCGCCAGCCAGGGCCCGGAGGCAAACCCGGCCAGGGCCAGGCCCGCGGCGGTGAGGGCCACGCCCGCGGGCACCATCCACAGGCTGCGCCGCCGGTCCGCCATCCACCCCGCGGCCACCTGGATCAGGGCGCCGCACAGGGAGGCGGAGGTCACCATGGCGCCGGTGACGGTGTAGGTGAGATGCAGCTCCGTGCGCAGGTACTGGGCGAGGGCCGGAAGGGCTCCCGCGCCCACATCTACCGCGGCGTGCCCGAGGATGAGCAGCACCAGGACGGCTTGAGCCGTGGGGTGCACGTCTTTCAGTCTACCAGGAGGTCCGGAGCCCTCCAAAACCGCGCGCCGGCGGCCGGGTGGCGTCACACGCGCAGCTTGGGGTCCAGGGCGTCCCGCAGGGCGTCCCCGAAGACGTTGAAGGCCAGCACCGTGAGGGTGATGGCCAGGCCCGGGGACACCGCCATCCAAGGCGCCCGCTGCACGAAGTCCACCGCGGCCCCGCTGAGCATCAGGCCCCACGCGGGGGTGGGCTCCGCCACCCCGAGGCCGAGGAAGCTCAAGGACGCCTCCAAGAGGATGGCCTGGCCGAGGAAGGCGGTGAGCATAACCAGGTAGGGCGCGAGGACGTTCGGCAGCATGTGCCGGAAGATGATGCGCCACGGGCCCGCGCCCACCGCTCGCGCGGCCTCCACGTACGTCATCTGGCGGACCTGCAACGCACTGCTGCGCACCACCAGTTCCGCCCGCGGGGCGAAGGACAGGGCGATGGCCAGGATGAGGTTGGTGGTGCCCGTCCCCAGGATGGCCACCATGGCCATGGCCAGCACGATCAGGGGGAAGGAGACCAGGATGTCCGTGATGCGCTGCACCACCAGGTCCACGGTCCCACCGAAGTACGCGGACGCCACCCCCACCACCGCGCCCACGGTGGCGCCCACCAGGGAGCTGGTGAGCCCCACCAGGAGGGCGGTGCGGGCTCCGAAGACGAGCCGGCTCAGGATGTCCCGGCCGAAGCTGTCCGTGCCGAGCCAGTGCTTGGCGCTGGGAGGGCTGAACATGGCCATGTAGTCGTTGGCCAGGGGGTGGTAGGGGGCGATCCACGGCGCGAAGGCCGCAGCCAGGGTCAGCACCACCAAGAAGGCCGCACCGGCCACGGCCACGGGGTAGCGGCGGGCGAACCGCACCAGGCGGCCCGAGGGCCGGGCCCGCGCGGCGACCGGCCAAGGGGTGGCGAGGGCGTCCGGGCGTCCGGCGGCCATCCTCACGCGTACCGGATCCTGGGGTCGAGGCGGGCGTACAGGACGTCCAGGAGCACGTTCACCAGCACGTAGGTGGAGGCCACCAGCAGCATGAGACCCTGGATGAGGGTGTAGTCGCGCCGGCTGATGGCGTCCACGAACAGCTTGCCCACCCCGTTGAGGTTGAACACCTGCTCGGTGACCACCAGGCCGCCGATGAGGAACGCGAACTCCAGCCCGATGACGGTGACCACGGGCAGGAGGGCGTTGCGCAGGGCGTGGCGCAACACCACCGCCCGCTCCGCCAGCCCCTTGGCCCACGCGGTGCGCACGTAGTCCTCCCGCAGGACCTCCAGCATGGCCGAACGGGTCATGCGGGTGGCCACCGCGGAGTACCGGTAGCCCACGGCCAGGGCGGGCCACACCAGCTGGCTCAGGTTGGCCGCGGGGTTCACCCACAGGGGGGTGAAGGTCATGGGCGGCAGCCACCGGAAGGTGTACAGCAGGAACAGCAGGAGCAGGATCCCCAGCCAGAAGGACGGCGTGGCTAGGCCCGCCACGCTGAACACCTGCACCAGGTGGTCGGGCCAGGAGCCCCTGCGCACCGCCGCCCACACCCCCAGCGGGATGGCCAGGGCCACCGCCACCACCGTGGCCATCACCGCCAGCTGCAGGCTCAGCTCCAGGCGGAGGGCGATCTCCCGGGACACCGGGGCCCCCGTCCACATGGAGGTCCCCAAGTCCAGGCGGGCCAGGCCCCCGATCCAGTCCACGTACTGGGCCCGCAGGGGCTTGTCCAGCCCCAGGCGGGCCCGCTCCTGCTGGATCACCTCCGGGGTGACGTAGGCTCCCCCGCTGACCAGGCGCAGCTCCACGATGTCCCCGGGGATGACCCGCACCAGGACGAAGATCAAGGTGGCCACCGCCCACAGGGTGGGTACGGTCAGCAGCAACCGGGCGACCAGGTAGCGCAGCATGCTACTCGCTCAGCCAGACCTCCTCCAGGTCCTCCAGGTAGTGGGACGGCCCCACCTTGTACCCCTGCAGCTTCTTCCAGTGGGGGATGATGCGCTGCCACCACAGGAGGTGGAACTGGTAGGCGCGGTCGCTCAGGACGCGGCGCTCGAACTGCCGGAGGATCTGCAGCCGCCGCTGCAGGTTGCGCTCCCGGCTCTGCTGGCGGTACAGGCCGTCCAACAGCCGGTCGGTGTACCGGGCGTAGTTCAGCGGGTTGCGGTCGCTGGAGACGAACTTGGTCAGCTGCACGTCGGGGTCGTCGAAGAAGTCACAGGTGAAGTCCACGCCCACGTCGTAGTTGCCCGCCCGCAGGTCCGCCAGGTAGGGGCCCGTCTCCTGGATCACGTGGCGGGCGTTCAGGCCGATCTGCCGCCACTGGTCCACCAGGAAGATCCCCGCGGGGATGTACGGCATGGGGACGTTGCGGTTCTTCACCGTGAACTCGAAGCCCTCGGGGACTCCCGCTTCCCGCAGCAGGCGGCGGGCCTCCTGCCGGGCCGCGTTGATCTGCCGGCCGAAGCCCGCCAGCTTCGTGAGCTCCGCCTCGGGGGTGGCGAAGGGGCCTCCGGGACGCATCACTCCGCCCACGGGCCCCATGAAGGTGATCTGGGACAGGGCCCGGGAGCCGCCCCACCGGTCGATGGCCAGGGTCAGGGCCCGACGGACGCGGAAGTCGTCGAAGGGCTTGCGCTGGTTGTTGGGGACCACCAGAAGGTTGCACAGCCACCCCGACTCCTGGACCGTCACCCGGTCGCCGAGGAACTGCACCACCTCGTCCCGCTGGGCGGGGGCGAACCCCCGGAACTCCACCAAGGCCTGCCCGAACTTCAGCGCCGCCACCTGGGCTGCAGGGCTGCTGATGAACAGGGCCTTGTACCCGTCCAGGTAGGGGCGGCCCCGCTTCCAGTAGTTCTCGAACCGTACGGCCTCCCAGTGGGAGCCCCGCACGTACTCCTTGAACCGGAAGGGCCCCGTGCCCATGACGTTGCGCTCGTACCACCGCGGGTCGCGCTCCAGGATGTCCGCCTTGTAGATCCAGTTGAAGGGCGAGGCCAGCTTCTCCAGGAAGGTGGGGGAGGGCCACTTCAGCCGGATCACGAGGCTGTTGGGGCCGGGGGTGGTGATGCTCTCCACCATCTCGTACATGGCCTGCCGGGCGCTCACGACCCCCTGCGGCGGGAAGATGATCTTGTCCAGGCTGGCCTTCACGTCCCGGGAGGTGAGCACGCTGCCGTCGTGGAACCGGACCCCGCTGCGGATGCGGAAGGTGTACGTGAGGCCATCCTCGGACACCGTCCAGCTCTCCGCCAGGTCGGGGACCACCTTGGGGTAGTTGAGGGGGTCGAACTTCACGAGCAGGTTGTAGTGCGCCCGCACCGGGTGGATCAAGGCGAAGGTGGTCTCCCGGTGGGCGTCGAAGGACGGAGGTTCCGCGGAGACGATGAAGTTCAACACGCCCCCCCGCCGCGGCTGCGGCGCGGGCGCGGATATTCCCGCGGTGCCGAACGCGGCCACCAGCACTGCCAGGACGAGCACCGCGGCCGCCAGCTTGGCCGAGCCAGATCGCGTGTACACCGCCTTCACCCCCTTACGGACGTGGTGGGTTCCAGCCCGGGGATTACGCCGGGCCGCAAGTTCCCTCCTGCTGCAGACGGTCCTGAACTCCGCACCCTGGCCAGCAACAGCTCCGCCAGGTGCAGGGCCTGGCGGCCCGTGCCGTGGGCGATCTGCTGCCGGCAGCTGGTGCCCATGGCCACCACGGGCACGTCCGGCGCGGCCCGAAGGGCGGGCAGCAAGCGCCGCTCCGCCATGGCCATGGAGAGTTCGTAGTGCTCCCGCTCGAACCCGAACGATCCCGCCATCCCGCAGCAGCCCGAGTCCACCTCCTGCGGCGCGAACCCTGCGGCCCGCAGGACCCGCAGGAGGGGACCGGTGCCCACCAGGGCGCGCTGGTGGCAGTGCCCGTGGACCAGCACGGGCCCGCCGTCCCCTGCCAGCTCACCCACGCCCTCCCGGTCCAGGAACTCGTCCAGCAGGAAGGTGGCCTTCGCCACCGCCCGGGCGGCGTCCGTGGGCACCAGGTCGGGGATTTCGTCGCGGAAGGTGAGCACGCAGCTGGGCTCGGTGCCCACCACCGCCACGCCCCGCTCGGCCAGGCCCACCAGGTGGCGCACCGCGGCGGCGGCGGTCCCGCGGGCGGCGTCCAGGAAGCCCTTGCTGATCAGCGTCCGGCCGCAGCACACCGCGGGCGCCAGCTCCACCCGGTAGCCCAAGGCCTCCAGCAGCTCCACCGCTGCCATCCCCGGCTTCGGATCGTTATAGAGGGTAAACGTATCGGCAAAGAACGCCACCACTCCCCGGGACCCCGCGCCCGCGGGCGCGCGGCGGGCCCACCAGTCCAGGAAGGTCGGGTGGGCGAAGCGGGGCAGCGGCCGACGCCGGTCCACGCCCGCCCGGTGGAGCAACGCCCGTGCCAGGGGCTGCTGCAACACCCAGTTGGCGAGGGGGGAGAGGGCACAGCCCAGGCGGTTCACGACGCGCGCGTGGGCGAACAGCCAGTCCCGGAGGGGAGCCCCGTGGGCCTTGTGGTGGGCGTGGAGGACTTCCGCCTTGATCTTGGCCATGTCCACGCTGGCGGGGCACTCCGCCTTGCACGCCTTGCACTCCACGCACAGGTCCAGGGCCTCCACCATGCGCCGGCTCACCAGCTCGCTGGGGGGGAGCAGGCCGGACAGGGCGGCCCGCAGGAGGTTGGCGCGTCCCCGGGTGGAGTGCTCCTCCTCCCGGGTGACCATGTACGAGGGACACATGACCCCGTCCAGCTTCTTCCGGCACGCCCCGACCCCGCTGCACTGCTCCACCGCGGCCGCAAACCCACCCTCCCGGGACCAGTCGAAGACCGTCCGCACGGGCACGACGCGGTAATGCGGCCCGTACCGCAGGGACTGGTCCATGGCCGGGCCGTCCACGATCTTGCCCGGGTTCATCAGCCCGTGGGGGTCGAACAGGCGCTTGACGGCCCGGAAGGCCTCGTAGATGCGGGGGCCGAAGTACCGCTCCACGAACCACGACCGCACCATGCCGTCCCCGTGCTCCCCGCTCATGGCGCCGCCGAACTCCAGCACCAGCTCCCCCACGGCCTGCGCGATGCGGACCATGCGCTGCAGGTCCTCGCGGTCCTTGGGGTTCAAAAGAGGCCGGACGTGGATGCAGCCCACGCTGGCGTGGGCGTAGAAGGCGGCCGGGACCCCCGCCCGCTGCAGGACTTCGTGGAACCGGCGCATGTACGCGCCGAGCCGTTCCGGAGGCACCGCGGTGTCCTCCACGAAGGCCAAGGGCTTGCGCTCTCCGCGGATGCCCTGCAGGAGCCCTTGCCCGGCCTTGCGGACCCTCCACACGTTGTCCTGAGAGACGGGGTCGAAGACGCGCACGCAGGCGTACGCGGGACCGCCCTGGGTGAGGTCCCGCTCCAGGGCGTCCACGCGGTCCGCGAGCTCGTCTTCCAGCTCCCCGGAGAACTCCACCACCAGCAGCGCCCCCGGCTCTCCCTCCACGAAGGTCATGCGCCGCGCGTACTCCAGCTGCTGGCGGGTCATGTCCAGGATCATGCGGTCGATCAGCTCCACCGCGGTGGGCCCGTGCCGGAGGATGGCCGGGGTGCTGTCCAGGGCGGTGAACACGTCCGAGAAGTGCAGGATGGCCAGGGCGGTCCTGCGGGGCCTGGGGACCAGCTTCACCCGCGCTTCCACCACCACCGCCAGGGTACCCTCGGAGCCCGCCATGAGCTGGGTGAGGTCCGCGGGGTTGTGCAGGAGGCTGTCGAGGTTGTAGCCGCTCACCCGGCGCATCAGGTTGGGGAAGCGGCGGCGGATCTCGTCCGCGTGCTGCTGGACCAGGTCCCGCAGCTCCCGGTAGATCCGGCCTTCCCGCCCGGGGTCTCCCAGCTTTTCCCGGTACCGGTCCGGGTCCCAGGGGCGCAGGGTCATCTCCGTCCCGTCCCACAGGAGCACCCGCAGCTCCAGGAGGTGGTCCATGGTCTTGCCGTACACCAGGGACCGCGACCCGCAGGAGTTGTTGCCGATCATCCCGCCCAGGGTGGCGCGGTTGCTGGTGGAGGTGTCGGGCCCCAGCCGGAGGCCGTGGGGCTGGGCGGCCCGGTTCAGCTCGTCCTGCACGACCCCCGGCTGCACCAGGGCCCAGGGGCCGGCGGGGTCCAGGCGGACGATGCGGCCCATGTACTTGGAGAAGTCCAGCACCAGGGCGGCGCCAATGGACTGGCCCGCCAGGCTGGTACCCCCTCCCCGGGGGACCACGGGAGTTCCGAACTCCCCCGCCACCTGCAGGGCCGCCCGGACATCCTCCTCGTCCCGGGGTACCACCACCCCCACGGGCATCACCTGGTACAGGCTGGCGTCGGTGCTGTACAGGACCCGGGAAAACGGGTCGAACCGGACCTCCCCGCGGACCGCGGAGCGGAGCGCCCGTTCGAGCTTCGTGTGGTCCCGCATGTCGAGCCAGCATTTCCACAGAGGTGGCCGGCTCCCCTGCCCGTGTTCCAATTTTGGAACGAAAATCCCTTGCGACCGCGGGCTTTTTCGCTGTACCCTGGGCTGGGTGTTTCAAGGTGGGAACATCCACGGCCGGACCGCTCCGGGAGGAGGCGCGGGCGTTCGGGAACTACATCCGGACCCTGCGCCAGAACTACTACGGCCGGGGAAGGGGCAAGAGCTTGCGGCAGCTGGCCCAGGAGGCCGGGGTTCCGCCCAGCGTGCTGTCTAGGGGCGAGAGGGGGCTACTGGACCTCCGGCGGCCGGCCTACATCGAGCGGCTCGCCCCGGTCCTTGGGGTCCCGGTGACCGTGATGAAGCGGGTGGCCCACCTGGTTACCCAGGAGGACGTGCGGTACTTCCGCACGGTGCGGGGGAGCGGGGGGGCGTGGGCCCGGCTCCAGCAGGTGGTGGAACGCATGCGGGGGGCGCCTCCGGAGACGGTGGAGGCGTGGGCCAGCTACGGGGAGTTCCTGCTGGCCCGGTGGGAGCAGGAGCGTTCTCGGCGGAGGACGGGTTGACGTACACCACGGGAAAGGAGGCGCGCCATGACGTACGTGATCGCGGAACCCTGCATCGGCACGAAGGACCGGGCCTGCGTGGAGGTCTGCCCGGTGGACTGCATCCACCCCCGGGCCGAGGAGGACCAGGGCGAGCTCATGCTGTACATCAACCCCGACGAGTGCATCGACTGCGGGGCGTGCGAGCCGGTCTGCCCGGTGCAGGCCATCTTCGCGGAGGGCGACGTGCCCGAGCAGTGGAAGGACTACAAGGAGATGAACGCGGACTACTACAAGCTCGGCCGGGAAGCCTTCGCGGAGAAGTGGGGCCGGGAGCCGTAGGCCGCCCAGGGGTCGGTCGGGTCTGGTTGCGGACTGGACCTTCGGGGCGTAGGGTAGCGGTGGACGGGAGGGCCGCAAGCCCTCCCGTCCACCTGTGAAGGGCTGGAGTTCGAGTCCACGGTGCCCACCTCGTACGCCGCCACCATCGAGGCCATGTGTGCGGGCCGGGCGGCCCTACTACGGAGCCCAGATCCTGGTGGCCGCGGACGCGGGCATCCGGCGGCTGGCGGACCTGCGGGGCAAGCGGTTCGCGTACGTGGACCCCGCCTCCACCTCCGGCTACCTGTACCCCGCGGTGCACATCAAGCGGGCGGGCTTCGACCCCAACCGGTTCTTCAGCCAGACCGTGTTCGCGGGAAGCCACGACAAGGTGGTGCTGGCCATCTACCAGGGGCAGGTGGAAGGCGGGGCCACCTTCGGGGACGAGTTCGGCAACGACGCCCGCCAGCGGGTGGAGCGTCAGTTCCCGGACGTCAAGCAGAAGGTGATGGTCCTGGAGTACGTGAAGCCCTACATCCCCAACGACACCGTCTCCTTCCGGAAGGGGCTGGACCCCCAGCTGGTGGAGCGGGTGGTGAAGGCCCTGTTCCGCATCGCCCAGACCTCCTCGGGCCGGCAGGCCATCCACGAGCTGTACCAGCACGAGGGGTACGCCACCTACGAAGACCTGGTGACCAAGTACAAGGTGGACCGGCGCGAGTTCCCCAACCTGGACAGCTACTTCAACCCCATCCGGGAGGCGGTGCGGACCCTTGGCATCGACCTGACCAAGCTGGTGCGTTGACGTCCCGCCTGCCGTCGTTTCTCCGCTTCCGCCCGTCCTCCGGAGCCCAGCGGTGGCAACCCCGTTCCTGAAGGTTGAGCACCTCACCAAGGTGTACCCGGGAGGAGTCCGGGCGTTGCACGACGTGTCCTTCGAGGTGGCCCGGGGCGAGTTCGTGGTGGTCATCGGGCTGTCGGGCTCCGGCAAGTCCACCCTGCTGCGCTGCATCAACCGGCTGGTGGAGCCCACCAGCGGCCGGGTCTGGATCGACGGGGTGGAGGCCACGGCCCTGGACCGGGAGGGCGTCCGGCGGCTGCGCCGGGAGGTGGGGATGATCTTCCAGCAGTTCAACCTGGTGAGGCGGCTGCCCGTGATCACCAACGTCCTCACGGGTGGGCTGGGCTACCTGCCCGCGTGGTGGTCCCTGGTGAACTACTGGCCCCCGGAGGTGGTCCGGCAGGCCCTGGAGGCCCTGGGCCGGGTGGGGATCCGGGACAAGGCGGCGGTCCGGGCGGACCAGCTCTCCGGCGGCCAGCAGCAGCGGGTGGGCATCGCCCGGGCCCTCATGCAGGAGCCCAAGCTGATCCTGGCGGACGAGCCCGTGGCGAGCCTGGACCCCGCCACCAGCCACTCCGTCCTGCGGTACGTGGAGGAGCTGAACCGCCAGGAGGGGATCACCGTGCTGTGCAGCCTGCACTTCCTGAGCCTGGCCCGGCGGTACGGGACCCGGGTCATCGCCCTGAAGGAGGGCCGGTTGGTGTTCGACGGACGTCCCGAGGAGATCGACCAGCGCAGGTTCCGGGAGATCTACGGGGAGGATGCGGCGGAGGTGGAGATGGCTTGACGGGCCGGTGGACGCAGCTGGCGGTGCTGGCCCTGGCCGCGGCCGCCTTCGCGTACGGCTGGCGGGTGACCCGCATCGACCTGGGGGAGCTGGTGACCAAGGCGCACCTGGTACGGCCCCTGGTGCGGGACCTTTTGCGGCCGGACGTGCTGGAGCGGGTGCCGCGGGTGCAGGAGGCCACGGTGTCGGTGTCCCTGGACGGGCCTCCGCCCCCGCACCGCCGGCCCGTACCCCTTGGCGGCTGGAGGCCAGTACCCGGAGGGTGCGGGTGGGCCAGGAGCTCGAGCTGAGGGGGGAGGGGTTCGCGGCCTCGAGGCCCGGCAGGCTCGTGTGGCGGGACGCCACGGGGGCGCCCAGCCAGCTGGCGGAGTTCTCCACGGACGCGGCAGGGCGGTTCGCCTTGCGGGTGCGGGTGCCGGACACCTTGGGGGGCCGGGGGGAACTGGTGGCGGTGGTGGTTCTGCCGGAGACCACGTGGCGGCCCAGCGAGACGTTGCGCCTGGTGGCCGAACGCATGGTGGAGACGGTGTTTTTGGCCCTCATGGGCACCGCCATGGGGGTGGTGTTCGCCGTCCCCCTGAGCTTTTTGGGCGCCCGGAACCTGGCTCACGGTCCCGTGGGGCTGGCGGTGTACGGGGCCAGCCGGACCGTGCTCAACGTGTTCCGGTCCGTGGAGCCCCTCATCCTGGCCACGGTGTTCGCGGTGTGGGTGGGGATCGGGCCGTTCGCGGGGGTGTTGGCCCTGGGCGTCCACTCCGTGGCTTCCCTCGGCAAGCTGTACTCGGAGGCCATCGAGGCCATCGACCCGGGCCCCATCGAGGCGGTGGAGGCCACGGGGGCGACCCGGCTCCAGGTGATCCGGTACGCGGTGATCCCCCAGATCGTCCCCCAGTTCATCGCCTTCAGCATCTACCGCTGGGACATCAACGTGCGGATGTCCACGGTAATCGGGTTCGTGGGGGGCGGGGGGATCGGCTTCCTCCTCATGCAGTACATCAACCTCCTCCTGTGGCAGAAGGCGGCCACCGCGGTGTGGGCCATCACCCTGGTGGTGGCCCTCATGGACTACCTGAGCGCCAGGGTGCGGGAGAAGGTGGTGTGATGGGCGTCCTGGACCCCGGCCCGGGTTTCCGCGTGGACTGGGTAGCGGGCTTGCCCGTGCTGCGGGCGGAGGTGCTGGCGATTCCGGGGTTCTGCCACGCCTTCACCACCCGGCACTACCCGCCCGAAGAGGACGGCCGGATCCTGCAGCGGTTGGGCTTCCACCCGCCACGGGTGGTGGAGGCGGAGCAGGTGCACGGAGGCGTGGTGGCCCGCGCGGACGGCGCGCAGGGCACCGTGCCGGGCGCGGACGGGCTGTGGACGGACCGGCGGGCGCTCACCCTGCGGGTGCGCTCCGCGGACTGTCTCGGAGTCCTCCTCGTAGAACCCAGGGCCGGCTGCGTGGCTGCGGTGCACGCGGGCTGGCGGGGGCTGGCGGCGGGAGTGGTGGCGCGGGCGGTGCGGGCCCTGCGGGAAGCGGGCTGCGACCCGCACGAGGTGCGCTGCGCGGTGGGTCCCGCGGTGGGGCCGTGCTGCTACGAGGTGGACGCCCCCGTGCGGGAAGCCCTGGGGGCCTGGCCGGAGGCCTTCCGGCCGGGGCGGCCGGGGCACTGGCAGCTGGACCTGCGGGCGGTGGCAGCGGCGCAGCTCCGCTCGGAAGGGGTCGTGCCGGAGCGCATCGCGGTGTGCACCGCGTGCACCGCGTGCCAGACGGAGTGGTTCTACTCGTACCGGCGGGAAGGGAGGACGGGCAGGCTGTGGGCCCTGGTGAGCCGGCAGGGTTAACGGCCGCGGAGCTGGAGGAGGCCGTACGGGGCCGCCTGGCCGCCGTGCGGCAGCGCATCCGGCGTGCGTGCGAGCGCGCGGGCCGGGACCCTTCCGGGGTTCGGGTGGTCGGGGTGACCAAAGGGTTCGGGCCCGAGGTGGCGGCGGCCGCGGTGCGGGCGGGGCTAATCGATCTGGGGGAGAACCGGGTCCAGGAGGCCCGGGACAAGATCCCGTTGGTGGACCGCCTGCTGGAAGGGTCGCCGGTGGCGTGGCACCTGGTGGGGCACCTGCAGCGCAACAAGGCGCGGTGGGCGGTGGGGCTGTTCGGGTGGATCCACTCCGTGGACTCCCCCCAGCTGGCGCACGAGCTGAGCCGGCGGGCCGTGGCCGCGGGCCGCACGCTTCGCGTGCTGGTGGAGGTGAACGTGGCGGGGGAGGCCACCAAGCACGGGACCCCGCCCGAGGATGCCGTAGCCCTGGCGGAGCTCGTGGCCTGCCTGCCCGGCCTCCGGCTGGAGGGCCTGATGACGGTGGCTCCCCAGGTCCCGGACCCCGAGGAGGTGCGGTGGGTGTTCCGCGCCCTGCGCCAGTTGCGTGATAGAATACGCGAGGAGTGCGGCCTCCCCGTGCCGGAGCTGTCCATGGGCATGACCGACGACTTCGAGGTGGCGGTGGAGGAGGGCGCGACCCTGGTCCGGCTGGGCCGCGCCCTGTTCGGCGACCGGCCGGCGGCACACGCAGCGCGCACGTAGCGTCCGGGACACGCCCGGGCCCCGGGGTGCGGGGCACCATACAGCAGCGGGGGTGAACGCCGTGGGAGCCATCCAGCGGTTGATGGAGTTCCTCGGGTTCGACGACGACGCGGAGGAGGAGCCCTTGGAGGAGGGGGAGGAGCGCCGCCGCGCACCCATCTTGCGGTTGCACACCGCGCGGCAGATGGAGATCGTGGTGCTGCAGCCGCGCACCTTCGACGATGCGCGCACCGCGGCGGAGTACCTCAAGGGCCGGCGGCCCATCGTGGTGAACCTGCGGGAGGCGGACCGGGAGGTGGCCCAGCGGATCGTGGACTTCCTGTGCGGGGTGGACTACGCCCTGGACGGCCACCTGCAGCGCGTGGCGGAGGACATCTTCCTGTTCACGCCCCAACACGTGAGCATCAGCGCTGAGCGGTCGCGGTCCTTCCACCCCGACTCGCCCGTGTTCCCGGTCTCCTAACCACCGCCGGCCCGCGGGGCCGGGGAGGGACGGGATGAGCTGGCGGAGCCTGTTCTGGGAAGCGGGGGCCCTGCACCTCCTGGACCAGACGCAGCTTCCCGGCTCCCCGCGGGTGCTGCGGCTGGAGGACTGGGTGCAGGTGGTGGAGGCCATCCGCAGCCTCCGGGTCCGGGGCGCTCCCGCCATCGGCGCCGCAGGTGCCTACGCCCTGGCCCTCGCGGCCCGGCAGTTCGCGCATGACCCGGCGACCTTCTGGACGCGGCTCCGGCAGGCGGCCGCGGCCATCCGGTCCGCGCGCCCCACCGCGGTGAACCTGAGCTGGGCCACGGACCGCGCCCTGCGGGCCGCGGAGGGTTGCGATCACCCCCAGGACGCCGCCGCGCGGATCCTGGAGGAGGCCCACCGCATCGCCGAGGAGGACGAACGGGTCACCCGGGCCCTGGCCGAGGCAGGAGCCCGGGAGCTGCGGGACGGGGAGCGGGTCCTCACCCTGTGCAACACCGGGGCTTTGGCCACCACCGGGGTGGGCACGGCCCTGGGCATCCTCCGGGTGGCCTGGGAGTCCGGCAAGCGCCTGCACGTGTACGCCTGCGAGACGCGGCCCCTGCTGCAGGGCGCGCGCCTCACCGCGTGGGAGCTGATGCAGCTGGGGATCCCCTTCCACCTGGTGGTGGACTCAGCGGCGGGTTGGCTCATGGCCCGGGGCCTGGTGGACCGTGTCCTGGTGGGAGCGGATCGGGTGGCGGCCAGCGGCGACGTGGCCAACAAGATCGGGACCTACACCCTCGCGGTGCTGGCGCGCCGGCACGACGTTCCCTTCTGGGTGGCCGCACCTCTGTCCACCGTGGATTTGAACACACCCTCGGGGACATCCATCCCGGTGGAGGAGCGCTCGGCCGAGGAGGTGACCCGGGTGGCGGGCGTACCGGTGGCGCCGGAGGGCACGCCCGCGCTGAACTACGCCTTCGACGTCACCCCCGCGGAGCTGGTGGACGCGCTGGTCACGGAAGCGGGGGTCGTGCGGCCGCCCTTCGGACCGGCCCTGCGGGCTTTGAAGGAAAGGATCCGGGTGTGATCGGGCGGCTACGGACGCTGGTCGCGCTGGCGGTGGGGCTGGCCCTGTGGCTGGTGGGGGCCGCGTACGTGCTGCGCAGCCGGGACCTGGTGGTGCTGCAGGCCGCGTTCCTCGTGTACTCCGCGTACGGGGCCGCGGTCCAGCTGCTGGGTCTTGCGGCACGCCGGCCTCCCAGGCCCGTCCGGAGGCTGGACCGGCTGCCCTTCGTGTCCGTGCTGGTCCCCGCCCGCGATGAGGCCGCGGTGATCCAGGACACCCTGCGGTGGATCGGCGGGATGCACTACCACGACGGCCACGGCAGGCCGGCCTTCGAGGTGGTGGTGCTGGACGACCGGTCCCGGGACGGGACGGGGCAGCGGGCCGCGCAGGTGGAGGTGCCCGTACCCGTGCGGGTGGTGCGGGTGCCCGACCACGCCCCGGGCGGCAAGGCTGCGGTCCTCAACGTGGGCACGGAGGTGGCGCGGGGGCAACTGCTCGCGGTGTTCGACGCGGACGCGCGGCCCGAGCCGGACTTCCTCCTGCGGGCGGTGCCCCAGTTGCTGGAGCCCGGGGTGGCCGCGGTCCAGGGGCGGCGGCGGCTGTACCACCGGCGCGGGGGTGCCCTGGCCCGCGGTCAGGAGCACGAGTTCGACGTGTACCAGACCCTGATGCAGAGAGCCCGGGACCGGTTCGGCGCCCACGTGCTGCTGGGCGGCAACGGCATGCTGGTGAACCGCTACGCGCTGGAGGCGGTGGGCGGCTGGAACCCGGAGGCCCTCACGGAGGACATCGACCTGGCCATCCGGTTCCACGCCGTGGGGTGGCGGGTGCGGTACTGCGAGGAGGCGGTGGTGTGGGAGGAGTCCGTGCCCACCTGGCACGGGTTGGTGCGGCAGAGGGCGCGGTGGTGCGAGGGGGTCCTGCGGGCCCTCCTGGCGCACACCACCCGGATCCTGCGGGCACCCATGTCTGCGTTCCAGAAACTCGACCTGCTGCTGTTCCTCACGGGGTCCGTGGTGATCCCCGCGGCGGTGTTCACCAGCTACGCGTACGGCCTGTCGGCCTTCCTGCGCAGCGTGCTGCTGCCGTACTACCTGCTCCCCCTGCCCCGCTCCCTTCCGGAGCCCCTGACCGCGGGCGCCTTCGGGGCGCTGGTGGTGGCCCTGGTGGCCTCCGCGGTGGTGGAGCTGCGGGGGCGGGTTCGGGAAGTGGTGGCGGGACTGGCGGCGTACGGGGTGTTCACCACGCATCCCCTGTTCTCGACGCCTGTGGCGGTGGCCAGCTACGCGTACTCCGCGGTGACGGGTCGCCGCGGCTGGTGGAAGACGGAGCACGGGGGCGGAGGCTCGGCTCCCTCCTCGGGGGAGCTGCTGTGGGAGCAGGACGGCCGGGTGGCGGAGTGGCTGGCCCTGGGCTCCTACCGCCGCGCCCTCCCGTAGGGGAGACCACGGGCGGGCCGTCGTCTTTCCGCGGCCCGCCCTCACGGACTCAGAACCCTCACTCAGTCACGGCCTGGCCCAACGGGCTCCGGGGTCGCCGGCTGCGGTGCCGGCGCCGGGAACCGGGCGGGCGAGGAGAAGGGCCTCGCGGCGTCCGTCACGGACATGACCAGAGCCAGCAGTTCACCGCCTCCGCAGCTGGAGATCTGGATCGCGCTGTCGGGCCCGGTCAGGGTACCGCCCTCACCCGCGTTCAGGCGGGTCTGGCCGGAGGGGGTACGCGCGCACATCTGCCCGGCCAGCACGTACGCGGCCAGGGACCCGGGGTGGGAGACCACGGCGCTGGCAGATCCGCGGGGTCCGGAGACCTGCGTGATCCGCACCAGGTACTCGGACGCCCCGAAGGCCGCCACGGGTCCCACCCGAGTGGAGAGGCCTGCGCCGGCGAAGGCATCGCGGGAGGCTCCCAGGGTCATGAGCCAGTTGCCGCCGGAAGAGTCCATCGCCACGAGCCCGTGCGCGTCCTGCCTCTCCTCCGCTTGGCGCGGCGTAGAAAACCGCTCCACGCGCCAGAACAGGGGGCTTGCGGGCAGTCCTTGGACGGTCCTCTCCGCAAGCACGATGCTGGAGAAGTGGGGTGCGGCCGACGGGGTGACGTCGGCGGGAGGCGTGACGTCGCGCTCGATCTGTGCCGTCCACGGGGTCTCGGGCCACGCGCCACCGGGCTGGGCGACCACTGCGGGAACCCAGGCCAGCACGGCGACCGCGATCCCGAGCACTGCTGTCTTCCACCTCATGAATCCCTCCTGCGAGCTGGTTTTGCCGCTGCGTGCGGCAGCTCCCATGGTCCACCCGCACGGCACGGTCTGCATCCGTGAAAGCACGGATCGGGAAGGCACGAACCGAGGGGAACAGACGGCCGCAGGACGTTTGCGGCTGGATGCGGTTCAGCGGACGCGCCCGGAGACGGTCACGCGCGGCCGGCGGGAGCGGTCGCGCTCGCCACCTGCGCGCCCGTCAGGGCCTCGTCCACGAGAGCGTCCACCTCCAGGGCCGCCTCCGCCTCCTCGGCTTCCTGCAGGGTGGGCCGCGTCCGGGGGTGCCGCGGCACGAACAACGTGCAGCAGTCCTGGTAGGGCAGGACGGACACCTCGTACGTGCCGATGCGCTGCGCCAGCGCGGTGATCTCCGACTTGTCCATGCCCACCAGGGGACGGAGGACCGGTAGGCGCGTGGCGGCCCCGATGGCCGCGATGGCTTCCAGGGTCTGGCTGGCCACCTGCCCCAGGCTCTCGCCGGTCACCAGGGCGGCAGCGCCCACGCGCTCCGCCACCCGCTCCGCCACCCGCATCATCACCCGCCGCATGGCCACGGTCCACAGGGGCTCTTCCACCCTCTGGCGGATGGCGCGCTGGACGTGCGCGAAGGGCACCACCCACAGGTCCATGGGCCCGCACCAGTCGGACAGCACCTCCACCAGCCGCACCACCTTTTGCTTCGACCGCTCGCTGGTGAAGGGCGGTGCGTGGAAGTGCAGGGGCGTGACCTCCACCCCGCGCTTGGCCACCATCCAGATGGCCACCGGGCTGTCGATGCCACCCGACAGCAACGCCACCGCCCGGCCCCCGGTGCCCACGGGCAAGCCCCCGGGCCCCGGTAACACCTCGGTGTACACGTACGCGCGGTCGCGGAGGTCCACCCGCACGTGGATCTCGGGGTCCTTCATGCGGGCCACCAGCCCCGGGAAGTGGGCTTGCAGGCGGCGGCCCAGCTCCCGGTCCACCTCCGGGGACGTGAGGGGGAAGGTCTTGTCGCGGCGGTGGGTCTCCACTTTGAAGGTGGTGCCCGGCTTGGGGTCGCGCTCGGCCACCAGCAGGCGCGCGGCGGCCTCCACGTGGTCCAGCCCCGTCGGGACTTCCACCGCGGGGCTGGCCGACACCACCCCGAAGGTCCGGTCGACCCGGTGCAGGACTCGGGGCAGGTCTCCGCCGCGCACGAGCACGTGGTCGAAGCGGTTCTCCACGGTGGCCTCGGGCAGGGCCCGGCGCAGGTTGCGGACCAGCTGGCCCACGAACACCCCGCGGTTGGCCCGCTTGAGCCCGATCTCGCCGTAGCGGACCACCACCACGCGTTCCATGACCGCGCTAAGAGCGCACGAGGAACCGCAGGTCTTCCACCGCCACGTGGAAGGCGCGGGCCGCGTGCTGCACGTCGTCCTCCGTGGTCTGGGGACCGAGACTCAGCCGCACCGCGGAGGTCGCCTCCTCCTCCGACCGGCCCATGGCCAGCAGCACGTGACTGGGCTCGGTGCGGCGGGAGTGGCAGGCGGACCCCGTGGACACGTACACCCCCTCCTGCTCGAGCCGGTGGACCAGCACCTCCCCGCGCAGTCCGGGCACCGATACGTTGAGGATGTGGACAGCGGTGCGGGCCGGGTCTGCGGGGGTGTTCCAGCGCAGGCCGGGCACGGAGTCCAACGCCGCGCGCAGCTGCACCCACAGCGCCCTCAGCCGCGCCCGCAGCCGTTCCCCTTCCCGAACCCAGAAGCGGACCGCGGCGCCGAACCCCGCGATCCCGAGAAGGTTGGGGGTTCCGCCCCGCAGCCCCCGCTCCTGGTCGCCGCCCACCACCAGGGGCTGCAGCCGCACGCCCTTCCGCACGTAGAGGGCGCCCACACCCTTGGGCCCTCCGAGTTTGTGGGCGGACACCGTCACCAGGTCGGCCCGCAGGTCCGCCACGGAGAAAGCCACGTGCCCGAAGGCCTGCACCGCGTCCGTGTGGAGCAACGGCCTGCGGCCCCAGCGGGCCTCCGCCTCGTCCAAAAGCTTAGCGACCTCGCCCACCGGCTGGAGGGTGCCCACCTCGTTGTTCACCAGGACCACGCTCACGAGCGCAGTGTGGGGCCGCAACAGGTCCGCCAGGGCGTCCAGGCGCACGAACCCCGCGGCGTCCACCGGGCACAGGTCCACCTCCACCCCGGCCTCCCGCAGCCGGCGGGCGGGCTCCAGGACGGAAGAGTGCTCGAAGCTGGACACCACCACGTGGGGCTTCTGGCGCCCCCACGCGGCGCCGAACACCGCCAGGTTGTTGGCCTCCGTCCCCCCGGAGGTGAACACCACCTCCGAGGCCTGTGCTCCCAGGGCTTCGGCCACCGCCTGCCGCGCCTCCTCCAGCACCCGCTCCGCCTCCAAGCCCAGGCCGTGCAGCGAGGCGGGGTTGCCGTGCACGTGCTCCAGCACGTGCCGGACCGCCTCCACCACCTCGGGAAGGGCGGGGCTTGTGGCGCTGTGGTCCAGGTACACGCGCCGCATGGCACGTCGATGGTAGCGCTTCCCTGCGGGAGTTGCCAGCCGAACGGGTTCAGTCCGGCCAGCGCCAGGTGCGGTAGCGTTCCCGCAGGACGGCCTTCGCGATCTTGCCCGTGCCCGTCTTGGGGATCTCCGACACGAACACGAACGCGTCCGGCAGCCACCACTTGGGGAACCGCGGGGCGAGGAAGTCCCGGAGCTCTTCCGGTGTCGGAGGCTCGCCCTCCACGGGTACGACCACCGCCAGGGGCCGTTCCACCCACCGGGGGTGGGGGACCGCCACCACCGCGGCCTCCCGCACCTTGGGGTGCGCCACCAGGGCGTTCTCCAGGTCCACGGAACTGATCCACTCGCCGCCGGACTTGATCAGGTCCTTGCTGCGGTCCACGATGCGCACCCGGCCCTGCGGGTCCACCACCGCCATGTCTCCGGTGCGGAACCAGCCGTCGGGAGTCCAGCTGTCCGCGCCTTCTCCTTTGTGGTAGCGGCCCGCTACCCAAGGGCCGCGGACCTGGAGCTCCCCCGCGGTCTGCGCGTCGCCGGGGACCTCCCCCGCCTCCCCCACCACCCGGGCTTCCAGCAGGGGTACCGGGATCCCCTGCTGCGACAGCACCGCCAGCTGCTCCTCCTCCGGCCAGGCTTCCATCCACGGACGCAGGTGGCTCTGGATGCCGATGAGGACCTCCGTCATGCCCCAGCCGTGGATGGGCCGGATGCCCAGCCGCCGCATGGCGCGGAGGAGGGCCGCGGGGGGCGCAGACCCGCCCAAGGCCACCCGCAGCCCGGGCGCCAGGGGCCAGCGGCCGGGCTGCTGCTCCAGGTGCTGGACGACGCCGACCCAGACGGTGGGGACTCCCGCGGAAAACGTGACGCGGTGTGTGCTGAGGAGGTCTGCCAGGCTCTCCGGGTCCAGGTGGGGGCCGGGCAGGACCAGGCGTGCTCCCACGAGAGGAGCGGAGAAGGGGAACACCCACCCGGCCACGTGGAACATGGGGACCACGGCCAGGATGGTGTCCGTGCAGGAGATGGCGAAGCTGTCGGCCAGCAGGGTGGCCAGGGCGCTCAGGACCAGTGCCCGGTGGGAGTAGTAGACGCCCTTGGGTCTGCCGGTGGTTCCGGAGGTGTAGCACATCATCGCGGGTGCGTCCTCGGAGGGCTGCTGGGGCTCGAAGCTGGGGTCTCCGCGGTCCAGCAGGTCCTCGTAGCTCTCATAGCCCGGGGGGACGGGCTGGCCCGAGGTGGGCACCACGAAGACCCGCTCCACGGTCACCCGGCTCTGGAAGGCCTGCAGGAGGGAGAGGAGGACGTCGTCCACCACCAGGAACCGGTCCTGGGCGTGCTGGACCACGTAGGCCAGGTCGTCGGGGTGGAGGCGGAGGTTGAGGGTGTGGAGGACCGCTCCGGCGGCGGGCACGCCGAGGTAGCACTCCAGGTGCTGGTGGTGGTTCCAGCACAGGGTGGCCACGCGGTCGCCGGGCCGGACGCCCAGGCGCAGCAGGGCGCTCGAAAGACGCCGGGCGCGGCGGACGACCTCGGCGTACGTGGTGCGGTGCAGGCTCCGGTCCGGCCTGCGGGAGAGCACCTCCACGTGGCCGAAGTACCGCTCGGCCCGGGCCAACACCCGGCACGTGGTGAGGGGAAAGTCCATGGACACGCGAGCCCAGGTCTCCACGGCATTGCTCCTCCCTCGTGCTCCAGCGGACAGGTTCGCGGCCCCGCCTCTCCGCTCCTGGTACGCTCCTCCGGCACGGGGACTCGCCGCCCGGCCGGCCCACCACCGCAGGAGTCCTGCACGCCGGGCGCGAAGCTTATCGAGGGTTTCGGCGGAAAAATTCCTCGAAGTTCGTGGGGAGGCACATGGGCGAGCGGTCGCGGGGCGACGGGAAGGCTGCGGGCAAGACCAGGGCACGGGTGGACGCTCGGTCCAGACTCGCCAAGCTCGTGCGGCAGGAGGCGCTGCCCCTGGACGTCCCCCCGCCCCGGCCGCCCCGCGGGGGGAGGAGACCGTTCTCCGAGACCCGGGAGGAGCTCATCCGCCGGCTTTTGGATCCCGAACTGACCCTGCAAGAGGCATCCCTGATCCTCAACGTCAGCAAGGCCACCCTGCGCCGCTACACCGACCAGGGGAAATTGCGCTGCACGCGCACCGCGGGAGGGCACCGCCGGTTCAGGCTCTCCGACCTGCTGGAGCTGGTGGAGGGTGGCCAGCCGTGAGGGGCTGCAGGCGGTGGCCCCGGACCGGGTCCTAGGAACATGTCCACCACACCGGCGGCAGCGGACAGCCGGGCGCCCGGTCCCGCCACCGACCGCGGGGGCGGTCTAGCCGTGGGCATGTTCACGGACTCCTACCGGCCGAGGCTCAGCGGGGTGGTGCACTCGGTGGTGTGGCTGACTCAGGCCCTGCGCCGGCAAGGCCACCGCGTGGTGGTGTTCGCGCCCAACTACCCCGGTTACCGGGACAGCGAGCCGGACGTGGTGCGCCTGCCGTCCGTGAGCCACCCTCGCTACCCCGACTTCCCCCTCCTGGTGCCCGTAGCCAGGGGGTTGGACCGGCGGGTGGCGGAGCTGGGGCTTGAGGTGGTGCACGCCCACTCGCCGTTCGCCGCGGGCCGCCTGGCGGAGGCCGTGCGGGGCCGGCGCCCCCTGGTGTTCACCCACCACACCCTGTACGAGGAGTACGTGCACTACGCGCCGTGGGTGCCGCGGTCCTGGGCCAAGCGGTGGGTGCGCCGGCGGGTGGTGGACTTCTGCAACCGGTGTGATCTGGTGCTGGCGCCTACCGAGGCGGTCCGAGGGCTTCTTCGGTCCCGGGGCGTGCGGTGCCGGATTGAGGTGGTCCCCACCGCGGGCGTGGACCTGCAGGCCCTGGAGCAGGTGCCCCCTGCGGACCCTTCCCGGTTGGGGGTGCCCCGGGGCGCCAGGCTGGTGGTGTGCGCGGGCCGCATGGCCCCGGAGAAGAGCATGGAGACCGTCCTGCAAGCCTTCGCCGCCACCCCGAGGCTGCAGGAGGCGTACCTGGTGATGGTGGGCGGAGGCCCCAGCCTGGACGCCCTGCGCGGGCTCGCAGAGCGACTCGGGATGGACGCTCGGGTGCGGTTTGCGGGCCCCGTGCCTTGGGAGCAGGCGGTGGGGTGGATGAAGGCGGCGGACGTGTTCGCCTTCGCGTCCCGCACCGAGACCCAGGGGCTGGTGGTGGTGGAGGCCATGGCGTGCGGACTGCCGGTGGTGGCGGTGGGCGCGGGCGGGGTGGCGGAGGTGGTGGACCACGGCCGGACGGGCCTGCTGGTGGGGCCGGATCCCCGGGAGCTGGGCGAAGCGGTGGCCTGCTTGCTGGACGACCCAGGGCGGCGGCAGGTCATGGCCGAAGAGGCTCGCCGACGGGCGCGGGAGTTTTCCGCAGATGGCGTGGCGAGCCGCCTTTCGGAGCTGTACCGGTGGGTGCTGGAGGCCCGCTGATGGAGACGTGGACAAGACGAGCGCGGACGCGGCGCACACGGAGGGAGCGATGTACCTGAAACGGCTGGAGCTGGTGGGCTTCAAGACCTTCGCGGACCGCACGGAGCTCGTTTTCGGACCCGGGATCACCGCCATCGTGGGCCCCAACGGTTCGGGCAAGAGCAACCTGGCGGACGCCATTCGCTGGGTCCTGGGCGAGACCTCCTGGCGGGCCCTGCGCAGCCAGCGCACGGAGGACGTGATCTTCGCGGGTACCGCCACCCGTCGGGCCCACGGTATGGCGGAGGTCCACCTGACCGTGGACAACGAGGACGGTCTGCTCCCCCTGGAGTTCAGCGAGGTCACCGTGAGCCGTCGCGCCACCCGCGCGGGCGACGGCGAGTTCTTCCTCAACCGGACCCCGTGTCGGCTGAGGGACATCCAGAACCTGTTCCTGGGTACGGGCCTGGGGGGCCGGGCGTACGCCATGATCGGGCAGGGGGAAGTGGATGCGGTGCTGGACGCCTCGCCCGCGGAGCGCCGGGCCCTGCTGGAGGAGGCTGCGGGCCTTTCCCGGTACAAGCGGCGGCAGGGGGAGGCGTGGCGGAGGCTGGACCACGCGCGGCAGAACCTCACCCGGGCCGCGGACCGGCTCGCGGAGCTGGCCGCCCGCAGCCAGGAGCTCTCGGAGCAGGCAGAGCGCGCCCGGCTGTACCGGGAGTACGAAGACCGGTTGCACCGCGCGGAGCTGAACCTGCAGCTGGACGAGTACCGGAGGGTGCGGCAGCAGCTGCGCCGCGTGACCGGGCAGCTGGAAGGCGCGCGGCAGAGGCGGGCGGAGGCGCAAGCCGCGGCCGAGGCTTTGGAGCGGGAGCTCGCGGAGGTGCGGGGTAGGGCCCAGCAGGCCGGGCAGGCTTTGGAGCGGGCGCAGGACGAGCTGGTGCAAGCGGTGGAGGAGGCGGCGCGGGCGGAGCAGGAGGCCAGGTTGCTGGCGCAGCAGGCGTCCGCGGCGGCCCGAATGCGGGACCGCGTCCGGCAGGAGCTGGACCGGTTGTTCGCGGAGCGCGCGGAGCTGGAAGCCTCTGTGGTGCGGGCGCAGGAGGAGGTGGCCCGGAGGCAGTTGGAGGAGGAGGAAAGCGGCCGCGAGCTGGCCCAGGCCGAGGCGGAGCTGCGCGGCGCGGAGCAGGCAGCGCGGCAGGCGCAGGCCGCGGTGCACGCCGCCCAGGCCGACCTAGTGGAGCTGGAGCACGCCCGCGCCCAGGCCCAAAGCTCGCGGGCCGCGGTGCTGGCGCGGGCGGAGTCCCTCAGAGCGCGCGAGCAGGGCCTCCTGGCCCAGCTGGAACGGCTGGCGCGAGAGCGGGCGGACGCGGAGGAGCGGCGGGCGCGACTCCTCGCCCGAGGCGACCAGCTGGAGGGCCAGCTCCGCGAGGCCACAGAGGCGCTGGACGCTTCCGTGCGGCGCCTGGAGGAGACGGCTCAAGCCCGGGCGGGCCTCGAGCAGGCCCGGAGGGAACTGCAGCTGCGCCGGGAGAGCGACCGGGCGCGGCTGGCGGTGCTCGAAGAAGCACAGGCTCAGCTTCTGGGGTACGACGTGGCGGCCCGCCGGGTCCTCCTGGCCCAGCGGGACACGCCCGGACGGTTCGCGGGCGTGCGGGGTGCCCTGGTGGACTACCTGGACGTGGACCGGGAGCACCGGGCCGCGGTGGAGGCGGCTCTGGGCGACCGGCTGTTCGGCCTGGTGGTGGACTCGTGGCAGGCCGCGCGCGCGGTGTTGGAGGAGCTGGACTCGGAGACGGCCTGCCTGGTGGTGGTGGAGGGTGCACCGGAAACTTCGCAGCCCGTGCAGCCCGTGCCGGAGGCCGCAGAGGGGGTGGCAGGCGTTGCCACGGACCTGGTCCGCTGCCCGCCCCTGGTGGAACGCCTGGTGGCCGCGGCCCTGTCCGAGGCCCTCGTGGTGCGCGACCTGGACGCGGCCCTGCGGCTGCGTTCCGCGGGCTGGAGCGGCAGGCTCGTGACCCTCGCGGGCGAGCTCGTGACCCCCGACGGCCTGCTGGCGGTGCGGCGCAACGGGTCTTCGGGGCCCCTGGGTCGGGTGCAGGAGATCTCCGCCCTGCGCCACTCCCTGGAGGAGTTGGACCGCGAGGACGCGGAGCTGGTCCGGCGGCTGCAGGAGGCAGAAGCGGAAGAAGGCAGGCTGCGGGGCGAGGTCCGCGAGCAACAGGAACGCGTGGCGCTGCTGGCGGCGGAGGGTCAGCGGGTGCGGGAAGAGCTGGCCCGCGTGGACGCGCTGCTGGCCGGCTATCCGGGGTCGGAGGAGGACGCGAGGCTGGAGCTGTTGCAGGTGCGCCAGCAGCTGGCGGAGGCCGATCAGGAGGAGGCGCAGTGGGCCGCGGACCTCCAGAGGCTCGCCACCGAGCTGGCGGAGGGCCGCCGGGTTCTGGAAGCCGCGCGGCACCGCCAGCAGGAAGCGGAGCTGGCGGTGCAGGCGGCCTCCGCACGGGTAGGCGCGTGCCGCGTGCGGCACGCGGAACGGGTGGCCCATGGCGAGGCGGCGCGGGTGCGGTTGCGGGAGCTGGAAGCCGCCCGGCGGTCAGGGCAGGCTGCAGAGGAGCGCCTGCGCCGGGAGCTGGAGTCCGCGGAGGAGGAGCTCGGGCGGGTGCAGGAAGCGGCCCTACAAGCTGCCCGGGCTGCGGAGCAGGCGGCCGAACGGCTGCAGCAGATGCGCGAGAGTACGCGGACCCTGGCCCGCGCCCGGGAGCGGGAGGAGGCGGCGGTGGCGCAACTGGAGCCGCAGGTGGCCTCCGCCCAGCAGGCCAGCCGCGCCGCCGAGGAAGAGGTGCACCGGCTGGAGGTCCGTGCCGCGCAGGTGGCCGCGGAGCTGTCGGCTTGCCAGCGCCGGATCTGCGAAGCGTCCGGTCAAGACCCGGAAGACCTGGACGCCCAGGCTCCTCAGCGGCTGGATCGGGACGCCCTCTTGGGCGAGGTGGAGTCCCTGCGGGGTCTGCTGGCCGCCCTGGGGCCGGTGAACCCGAGGGCCCTGGAGGAGTACCGGGAGGTCCGGGACCGCTACGAGGCACTGGACGCCCAGGCCAGGGACGTGGAGGAAGCCGCGGGGTTGGTGGCGGAGCTGGGCTCCCGGTTGGAGGGTGCTCTGCGCCAGCGGTTCCGGGACACCTTCCGGGAGGTCAACGAGCACTTCCGGGACTGCTTCCGGCGGCTATTCGGAGGCGGGACTGCGGCGTTGGAGATCGTCACGGCGGAGGACGGGCAGGAGGGCGTGGAGGTGACCGCCCAGCCCCCGGGGAAGAAGGTCCGGTCCTTGGGAGCCCTGTCGGGCGGGGAGCGGGTGATGGTGGCGCTGGCCCTGGTGTTCGCCCTGTTGCGGACCCACCCGAGCCCCTTCTGCGTGTTCGACGAGATCGAAGCGGCCCTGGACGACGCGAACACCCGCCGGGTGGTGGACCTGCTGCGGGAGCTGGCTCAGCGCAGCCAGGCGGTGATCATCACCCACAACAAGGCCACCATGCAGGCCGCCGACGTCCTGTACGGGGTCACCACCCAGGAGCCGGGGGTTTCCTCGGTGGTGTCCATGCGCATCGCGCGGCGCACTCCGGAGCCGGCGGGGGTGCGTTAGGCTGGGCCTGGGAAGGCACGGTGGGGGGCTCAGAGGGCATGCGCAGCCTGAGGGTTCTCGTGAGCTTCCTGTACCGGCTGGCGCGGCTGCTGCGGGATGTGGAGGTGGTCTCGTCCGGAGACCCGCGCAGGATCGCACGCCGGCTCCGCAACAAGCTCCTGGGCCGCTGGATAGGGAGGCTGTTCCGGCTGTAGACCCCGGTCTGCGGATCTCGGACCCGCGTCCGGGGAATGTTCGCGGTCCACGGGACCATGAGCTGGGAAGGCGTACACGCGTTCGCTACAATCGCCTCAGAGCCCGTCGGCGACACCCGGCGGGCGGAAGACCGGGCCGTGGAGCCGGGCTTTAGAGGAGGTGCGGGGTGCTGGCCACACAGATCCGCCAGAAGGACGGGGTGTTCTACTTCGTCGCGTACCGCGCGGAGGACCTGCTCGCCAAGGTCCGTTTCATGAGCCGGTTCTACGGGGAGGGGGAGTCCATCGCGCCCGAGCCGGCCCCGGAGGGCGACGAGATCGCGCAGTTCATCGCCCGCATCGAACGGTCCGACCGCGCCTTCCAGCGGCAGCTGTCCCGGCGCAAGGTCCGGGAGATCATGAACTTCTACGAGACGGCTGGCGAGCAGCCGCCCATCCCGGGCACCGTGCTGCTGTTCACCCCCGAGCGGCTGCACTTCGAGCCCCTGGACCGCTACGAGACCGTGGGCGACCTGCAGGAGCCCCAGGGCAAGTACCTCATCATCGACGGCCAGCACCGGCTGGCCGCCCTGGAGTTCTACCGACGAGAGCGGCCCGAGGAGGCCAGCACCATCCACGTGCCGTGCGTGATCTTCGACGGCCGCAGCGAGGACTTCGCCGCGGAGATGTTCGTGATCATCAACGCCACCCCCACCCGCATCAACAAGAGCCACCTGGTGGAGCTGTACGAGCGGGTCACGTGGTGGCAGGCCACACCGGACAAGAAGTTCGCGGCCCGCATCGCCCGGATGCTGTACGAGGAGCCCTCCAGCCCCCTGCGGTATAGGATCAACCGGCCGGGTGGCCGCAGCCGGCAGGAGAAGTGGATCCTGCAGGCGGAGCTCTTTAACGAGCTGCACCGGTGGGCGCGGGCGGCGTGGCCGCAGATCGAGCGGTCCGGGGCACGGCCGGAGGACTACTACGGCATCGTGCGGGACTTTTTGCGGGCCGCGGAGCGCGTGTGGGGCGACGCGTGGGGGAGTCCGAACTACATGGTGACGCGGCCGGTGACCCTGAAGGCCATGCTGCGGGTGTGCGCGGACCTCGCCGCGGAGGACGCAGAGCCGGAGGAGGGGCGCGTGGAGCGGTGGGAGGAACGGCTCCAGCCCTGGAGCGAGCTGCGGAGGTTGTTCCGGGCAGAAGGCTTCTACGAGCGCTTCCCCGCCAAAGGGCAGGTGGAGCGGGTGGCCCGCATCCACCGGGATCTGGCCCGGGCGGCGGGGGTGGAGGCCCGGGTGAGCACCCGTCGGGTGAGGCGGTCCGAGGGGTGAGTTGAGCGCGCACAGCCTGCCTCCCGCGGGGTGAGCCCTGGCGGACGGCACCCGCCGGTCGACGTCTGCTGGTCATCCGAGGCCGGTTGACCCGGAGGGAGGGTTGTAGAGATGCGTAAGCGCGTGGGACGACCCGTAGGGGAAAAGGGGGAGATGACGAAGGACGAAGCCCTCCGGCTCTGGGAGGAGGCGAGGCCGGCGCAGGTGGACCGGCGGCGGAGGGAGAGCAGCGTGCTGTCCGTCCGCCTCCCCTCCCACGTGTTGGACCAGCTGGTACGGCAGGCCCGGGGCCAGGGGAAGGGGCCGGCCACGCTGGCACGGGAGTTGATCGAGGAGGGGCTGGCGCGTACGGAGGAAGCGTCGCCGGCAGTTCTGGCACAGTTGCTGGCCCGCCGGCTTGCAGGCGGGTAGCTGTGTGCGACGTGGTCGTACCCGACGGCGTGCACCGGCGGAGGGCGGCCGGGGAGATCTCGCGCCGGCTGGCGGGCCTCGGGGTGGCAAGGGACGTGGTGGTGGTCACGGAGAGCCACGTGGAGAGGTACGGCGACGAACCCAGTCTGGTTCCCTATCCGGCACTGCGGCAGGGCAGGGAGCTGTACCGTGCCCGCAGGATAGCCAGGATGGCGCTGCTCGTAGAACGGGCGCGGCGAGTGGCCAAAGGCACGGTCTCGCGCGAGAACGCCACCTGTATCAGTCCCGGGTCATGATGGGAAGCAGGGAATATCTGATGCGGGTCGTGGTGGGTACCGACCGGCAGCCCATGGAAGTCGTTACCGCGTACCGCACCACGAGGCTGTCAAAGGAGTGGAGGGGGGGTGGGGCTGTGCCTCCGCGGACTTCGGCGTTACAGCTGGAGCGGCTGGCCGTCCTCCAGGAGGTGGACTCGCACCGGCTCTTCCCGAAGGTGCTCCAGAAACCAGCCGGGGTTCTCCGTGTGGACGGGGACGACCACGCGGGGGCGGACCGCCCGGATGAATTCGAGAAGATCCGCGGGGCGGACGTGGCCGCTGGCGTGCAGCCCCCCTTCGAACACCGGCCGGCCTCGCTCGTCGGTCCCCTCCCACCGGAAGCCGTAGGGCTGCATGCGCAGCCGCCGCAGCCAGTTCCACAGCCTCCAGAAGTCCACCCGGCTGTCCTCCCCGTATGCCTCCGAGGAGGAGTACAGGTACACGCCGTCCTCGGGCTCCACGTCCAGGAGGTCCGGAAGGTCGAAGAAGCTCAGGGCCAGTAGGTAGCCGCCGGGGTCCCGCCGGACGTGCGCGGCGTCCACCAGGCGTGCTGCGTGGCGGTTGGCGAAGTCGCGCAGCCAGAAGTCCCGGGCCAGGCGCGGCCGGGAAAAGAAGAAGAGGTTGGGGTGCTGGAGCACGGAGGCGAAGACGGGGTCCGCGGCCGCCAGGGCCTCCAGCAGGTAGCCGTCCTTGGCCAGCACCACGAGCCGCCGGCCGACGTCGTGGGCCACCTGGAGGAAGGTCTGCTCATGTTAGCGCGGCCGGCAGGATTGTGCTCCCGTCCCTGCGAACCCTGATGC
>CAYTFH010000009.1:0-10485 GCA_964437095.1 uncultured bacterium
GTCAACGGCCACCTACCAGGCCCACACCCGGCTTGAAATTCCACCACTACCTGGGGCTCTAACCCCCCCGCCGTTTGACACCAGTGGTTTGGACACCCGTCGTCTGACACCCGGTGTCAGACGAAATGTGCCAAACGCCCGCCCCGGCGCGTTTACTCAAGTTGTGGGTAGTCTGACGGCAAGCGCCGGTCGGGCAGCTTGCGCCGGGATGTTCACCGGTACCTGCGTGGGCCTTCGTCGGGGGCGGCCCACACCTGCTGCCGGTTTCGGCCCGAGTATCCCCAGTGGCAGGTGAACCAGCTGTACGAGGGGGTGGCCCGCCGGCGAGACACCACAAGGCCATCGGTTGCGGTGGCAAGGTCCCCTGGCGGAGGTGGCCTGCTGGTTTCCTGGCGCGCGGGGAGGAGTACAGGGAACCCGGTCGTCCCAAGGGAGGGTGAACGCGGGTGTGGGCGGGGTGCCGGGGGCCTCTCTGAGCCCCGGGCGCGGCTCGGGCTGGTCTCTGGGGGCGCGACGGTAGGCGGCTTTCCGGGCCCGGCCTGGGCGGGTAGAATGGGGTCGTGGCATGGGAGCAGGCCGTGACCGTGGTGGTGACCGTGGTCCTCGCGGTCCTGGCGGGGGTGCTGTATAACAACCGGCGCTTTGACGACGTGAACCGGCGCTTTGACGACATCAACCGGCGCTCTGACGACGTGCACCGCCGGATCGACGATCTCCGGGCCGACATGAACGCCCGGTTCGCCCAGGTGGACGCCCGGTTCGCCCAGGTGGACGCCCGGTTCGCCCAGGTGGAGGCGCGGCTGGGCGAGCTCCGGGAGGACCTGCGGGAGATCCGTACCTTGCTGCAGGACGCCCTCCGCGCCCGCACGGGCTGATCCTGTGAAAGGCCCTGCGCGAGGCTCCGACAGGAGGCGTCCGAGTCCTCAGGCGGCGACCCCCTTTGCTGTGACCGCGATGCCGTCTGCGTACCGCGCTCCCGCGTAGCCCTTGGCCAGCAACTTCGGGGCATCCAACCGGCGGAAATGCTTCTGGGCCACCATCAGCATCTGCCAGATCAGCGCCGTGGCGCGCTCCACGTTTGAATCGCTTGGCCGCGTCCGTAGGCTCCAGTACCTTGAGCACCTCAGAGTTGGACCCTCGTGGTTGGGGGGGTAGCGCCGCGCCGGGGCGGCAAGGTGCGTTGCTACCGGGGGAACGCCACCAAGGACGTGCGCCCACCCCAAGACTTGGGGGAACCTGCACCGGGGACTGGAAAGGCGCCTTAAACCTGCCGAAAACCCAAGGAGGCATGCGCTACGTGCGGGCGGAGCAGCTCGCGCCGGGTATGGTCCTGGCGCGGACCATCTGGGGACCCTCGGGCGAGGTCCTTCTGGCCAGGGGCGCTCGCCTAACCTCCGCGACCATCTCTGCCCTGGCCAGGCGGGAGGTGCGGGCGGTATGGGTCCGGGACGGGATGGCAGACGAGGAGGACCCCGCGGACCTGATCTCCGAGCCCCTCCGGGCCGCAGCGGCCCGCCACGTCCAGGACGTGTACGCGGCGGTGGCGCGCGACGCCTCCCTCGGGGTCATCCGTGCGGCCGCGCGACGCCTGGAACGGGTGGCGGAGAGCTTGGTGGAGGAGGTCATGTCGAGCTCGGTGGTGGGGGAGCTCGTGGCCCTCAAGACCCACGACGCCTACACCCTGCAGCACAGCGTGGAGGTGGCGGTGGGGTCCGTGCTCCTCGGCCTACACATCGGTGCCAGCAGGTCCACCCTGCGCGAGTTGGCCCTGGGCGGCCTGCTGCACGACGTGGGCAAGGTCCGGGTGCCCGTGGAAGTGCTCAACAAGCCGGGCCCGCTCACGGCGGAGGAGTGGGATCTAGTCCGGCAGCACCCGACGTGGAGCTACGAGATGGTCTCCAGGATGGGGTTGGAGGACGTCCTCCCCAGGCACATCGCGTGGCAGCACCACGAGCGGCAGGACGGCCGTGGGTACCCGAGGGGTTTGCGGGGCAACAACCGCATCCAGCGGGACCACTCCGAGATGATCTCCGGAGACCGCGTCAGCCTGTGCGCGGAGATGGCTCAGGTGCCCGACGTGTACTCGGCCTTGAGGTCGGACAGGCCGTACCGACCCGCCATGCCGCCCGAGGAAGCGGTACGGACCATGAGGGAGATGGTCGGGAGCCACCTCAACCGGGAGGTGGTCCAAGTGTTCTTCAGCACGGTGCCCACCTTCCCTCCCGGGATCACCGTCCGCGTGTACACGGGCCCCTTGGCCGGCTACGTGGCCACCGTGGTCCGCACGCACCGCTCCGCCCCCGACCGGCCCACCATCCGCCTCCTGTTGGACCCACGGGGTCGGCCCTGCGACCCCGTGGAGGTGGACCTACGCACTCACCCGGGCGAGATCCGCTCCTTGATCTCGCCACCCGCTCCCGCCACGCCCCGGTGAGGCACCCGTCCGGCCTGGTATGGGCGCCCTTCCCGCCGCAGCCGTGGCCGCCCGCCTCCCCGAAGGGGGGAACTCCCCGCGGGACCTTCCGTGGGGGCGCGGTCACTTGGTAGGAGACGGAGCCACGACGGAGACGAGTTCGCTGGTCCACCGTTCCTTCGTCTGGGGGTTCTCCTGCACGGACCGCGCGATCCCAACACCCGGTGCCCACCAGTACGTGATGCGATAGCGGAACGCAGTGGGCCGGGCGCTCCGGGGCACGACCACGAGCTCGTCCACTTCCTTGAGAGCCGGTGCGAAGGTCCCTGCGGGGACGGAGACGGACTCTTCCGCACTCTCGATTTTGCCGACCTCCGTGACGTGGAAGGTAGCCCCGTCGGAAACACGCTCCTCGACCCACTCGTTTCTCCACTCAACGCCGGGACATGTCGGGAAACGCAGGAGCGTGCGCCGGCCCTGTTGGGAAACCCTCCAGGACTTCATGGAGTTGGCCGTCCTGAAGAGGCCGTCCGCGTCGAGGTAGTTTTCAAACTCGTCGCCGGCGCTGTTCTTGAAGGTGTAGAGGAGAGATCCTGCCAGCTGAACCAGGCGGGTAATCTCTGTGGTGGACTCGGAGGATCCGGGCGAGTTCGTCGTGTCGCCGGGATGGTACGTAGTCCTCGTGACGCGCCTCTGGCCCACCACGATGGGCCCCACGTATTCCGATCCGGTCACGTAGAACTCCCGCGCCCTTGGACCGTTCGGGTCGAGGGCCGCAGCGGCCATGCGCCGGATGCTGTTGATGGCCACGACCCCTGAGATCTTGAGGAGCTGCCCGGTGCCGAAGGTGGCGAGACCCACCACTCTCCCCTCGCGGTCGACCACCGGGCCGCTGTTCCCCGGGAGCATGGTGGCGTCGGTTTGGAACCACCCGGGCCTCAGGGCGCCCACGATGCCCCTGGTGACGCTCACCTCCTCCGTCCCCACACCACCGGGAAACCCCAGGACCAGGACCTCTTGCCCTTGGCGCAGGGAGGCGGAGTCCCCGAGCGGGACCGTGGGGAGGCCTTCCGCCTCAACCTTCAGCACCGCGGCGTCGACCCACGACTCCACCCGTGGCGGGCAGGCGTACTTGACGTGCCGGACGTAGTCCACCACCGTGGCCGGCAACCTCCGGCCATCGGAGAGGACCACGGAGATGCTCTTGGCCCCGGCGACCACGTGCTGGTTCGTGAGGATGAAGCCCGAGGGGTCGTAGATGAACCCAGAGCCGTGGCCCCTGCTGCCGAGGACGTGCTCGACCTGGACCAGCACCACCGCCGGCTTGACCCGGGCGATGAGGTCCTCGTACTGGGCTGGAGCCGGCGGAGCGGCGCTCAGCAAGAGGGTCATGAGAAGGGCGAGGGTCAATGCGACCCCGCCGCGGGGAGAGCGCATGGTTCTTCCCTCCCTTTGGTTGGTCGTCTTGCCCCCCGCAAGGGAGGGCTGAACCGGACGATGACCTGCCTTTGGTGACCAAATAGGGCAGACGCGGGAGGGCTCTGTACATCGGGTAAGGACCCGATCCCGTAGGGACGCGTTCGTAGGCAACGGGACGCTTTCTGGCACCGAGGATCACTGGGCGTACGACACCTCCCCCCGCGGCAGGTTTGGGCTGCTTAGGGACGCGTACACGGGTTCGCCATAGCGAAGGAAGTCGCACCTCTGGATCCGTGGCAGGCAGGACGGTGAGCGGGTGCTCCGCATGCTCCGCAGGGAACAGGTGGGCGAACTGTCGGAACGCGCAGCCTAGCGCACGCCCAGCCAGTCCGGGAACCACAGGGTGAGCGCAGGCCAGTACGTGAGGACGGCGAGGACCACCAGCAGGGCCAACAGCAAGGGCCACGCGGCGCGGGCGATGCGGCCGAGGGGGACCCCGGCGATGTGAGAGGCCACGTACAGGTTCAGGGCCACGGGCGGGGTGAGGGTGCCGATGGACAGGTTCACCGCCATCAGGACCCCGAACCACACGGGGTCCCAGCCGAACTTGGCCAGGACGGGCATGAGGATGGGCAGGAAGACGTAGAAGATCGAGATGGCGTCCAGGGCCATCCCCGCCAGGAGGAACAGCACGTTGAGCAGGGCCAAAAGGACGTACGGGTTTTGGGTGAGTGCGGCGACGGCCTTGGCCGCCCGGTCCATGACCCCCAGGGTGGCGCCTGCCCAGGAGTACAGCCCCGCGAAGGCCACCACGGACATCACCACGGCGGAGGCCAAAGCGGCCTCGCGGAAGGTTTCGTACAGATCCCGGAGGGTGACGTTCCGCAACACCACCAGCCCCAGGAACAGGCCGTACGCCACGCCCACCACCGCCGCCTCCGTGGGGGTGAACACACCGCTGTAGATCCCGCCCAGAATCACCACGGGGGCGAGCAGGCCCCACTTGGCGTCCCACACCGCGCGGGCGATCTCGGGGAGGGTCCCCCAGCGGTCGCCTCCCCAGCCCCGCCGTTTGCTGATGAGGTACACGGGTACCGCGAGGCTCAGACCCATCAGAAGCCCGGGCACCACCCCGGCCGCGAACAGGCGCGGGACGGAGGTCTGGGTGATCACCCCGTACACCACGAAGGCCACGCTGGGAGGGATGAGGACGTCCGTGGTGGCGGCCGCGGCCACCACCGCGGCCGCGAAGGCGGGGTCGTAGCCGCGGCGGACCATGGCCGGGATCATGATGGTGCCGATGGCCGCGGTGTCCGCGGGGCCGGTACCGGAGATGGCCCCGAACAGCACGCACCCGCCCACCGCCACCAGGGCGAGGCCGCCGGGCACGGGTCCGATGAGCAGGTTCAGCAGGTCCACCAGCCTCTGCGACACGCCCACCCGGTCCAGGACGTATCCCGCGAGGATGAAGAAGGGGATGGCCAGGAGGGGGAACTTGGCCACGTTGGAGTACACGTTGGCGGCCATGACTTGGACCCCCAGGGCGTGGGTCCACAGGAGGGCTAGCGCCGCCACACCCACCGCGGTGAGGACGGGAGCCCCCAGGGCCAACAGCAGCACGAACAGCCCGAAGAAGGTGAGGTCCGTGGTCATGGCCGCAAGGCGCGGTCTGATTCCAGTGCGGCCTGCACCGCGCGGAGTATGCAGAGGACGGACAGGGCCGGAACCCCCAGGGTGTACCACCACTGCGGCAGCGCCAGGGCCTCCGTGGTGAACCCGAGCTGCCGTTCCAGCTGGACCTGCTTCACGCCGTAATAGGTGAGGGCGGCGAAGAGCACCGAGGTGCAGGCGGTGGAGACCCACAGGGCGGCCCTCCGGCCCTTCGGGGGCAGGTGGTCGGTGACGAAGGTGAAGGCCAGGTGGGCGCCGCGGCGGAAGGCCGCCGCGGCGCCCAGCAAGGTCGCCCACACGAAGGCCGCCAGCACCAGCTCCTCGGTGAAGGCCAAGGCGTACCGGAGGAAGTACCGGGCGATGACGTTGGCGAAGGCGATGACGAACATCAGGGCGAACAATCCCACCAGGAGCGCCTCCTCCAGGTGCTGCAGGAGGAGCCCCATGCCTTGGCCCTTCGGGCGGGATGGTTGGCCCACGGCGCGACTAACGGGTGTTCCGGATCACCTGCTCCGCGGCCTCCACCAGGGTGCGGCCGATCTCCTGCTTCCACTTCCGGTACACGGGGAGGGTGGCCTGGCGGAACGCCTCCACCTCCTCCGGGGTCAGCACGATGACCTCCATGCCGTTCTTCCGGAGGGTCTCCAGGGCCTCCAGGGACCCCACCAAGCCCGCCCGCGCCTCCCGCTTCTGGCGGGCCATCACCTCCACGGCCGTGCGCCGGACGATGTCCTTGTCCTGGGCGGACAGGGTGTCCCAGGACTGCTTGGACATCCCGAGGATGAGGGGGTCGACCACGTAGTTCCACACCGTGATGTACTTCTGCGTGGTCCAGAGCTTGAAGGGGATGATCACGGAGTTCACGGGGTTCTCCTGGCCGTCCACCGTCCCCTGAGCGAAGGCGGTCTGCGCCTCGGCCCAGTTCATGCTGACCGGGTTAGCGCCCAGGAACCGGAAGATGTCGATGAAGATGGGGGAGCCCACCACCCGGATCTTCAGGTGCTGCAAATCCTGGGGCCTGCGGACCGGGCGCACGGAGTTGGTGAGCTGGCGGAACCCGTTCTCGCCCCACGCCAGGGGCACCACGCCCTTGGACTCGATGATCCGGAACAGGCGCTTGCCCACCTCGCTCTCCTGCACCGCGTCCAGGGCCCGGTACGCCCGGTCGCCGGGGAACAGGAAGGGCAGGGAGAACAGGTTGAGCTCCTTCACCTGCGGGGACCAGTTGATGGTGGACCCGATGGCGAAGTCGGCCACTCCCTGCACCAGGAGCAAAAGCTCCGTGGTCTGCCGGCCCGCGAACAGCTGTCCGGCGAAGTAGGGCTTAACGTTGATGCGCCCCTGGGTCCTCTCCCGGACCAGCTCCGAAAACCGGGTCGCTGCCTCCCCCCAGGGCCCGGCAGGCCCGACCACCAAGCTCATCTTGAACTCCGGCTTGTACTGCGCAAAGGCCGTGGCCGCGAGAGCGGCCAGCAACAACAAGGCCAGCGCCACCTGCGTGGTGCGTTTCATCACAACCACCTCCTTGCCTTTGGTGAAGGTCGGTGTGGATGAGTTTCTGCCCCCATGCCGCGGGGTCCTGCACGGGGCCCCCGCGGCGACTCCCCGGTCCCGCGGACGCGCCTGGCTCTGCACCGGCACGGGCCGTACACTGGATCTAGGTGAACGCCCAGGGCGGTGTGCGAGGGGGCCGAGGTCCCCAGGCCGCCCGCGGCCTTCGGAAGGGATCTCAGAAGGCGAGCACGGAGGGGAGCATGCGCCGGAAGTGGGTGCTGATGTTCTGGGAAGGCGACGGCCAGATGCGGGACCTGCTGGGCGGCAAGGGGGCGGGCTTAGCGGAGATGACGCGGATCGGCGTCCCCGTGCCCCCCGGGTTCACCATCACCACGGAGGCCTGCCGCGAGTACTACCGCCTGGGCCGCCAGTTCCCCCCGGGGCTGTGGGAGGAGGTCCAGGACGCCCTCCGGGAGGTGGAGGAGCGCATGGGGCGGCGGTTCGGAGATCCCGACCAGCCCCTGTTGGTGTCGGTGCGGTCCGGGGCCAAGTTCAGCATGCCCGGGATGATGGACACGGTGCTGAACCTGGGCCTCAACGACCGCACGGTCCAGGGGCTGGCCCGCATGACCCAGAACCCGCGGTTCGCCTACGACGCCTACCGCCGGCTGCTCCAGATGTTCGGCCGCATCGTGCTGGGCGTCCCCGGGGAGAGGTTCGAGGAGGTCCTGGAGGAGTTCAAGCACAGGGAGGGCCAGCGCAGCCAGGACACCGACCTCACCGCGGACGAGCTGCGGGAGGTGGCCGAGCGCTTCAAGTCCCTGATCCGCCAGCACACCGGGCAGGACTTCCCCCAGGATCCGTACGAGCAGCTGCGCATGGCCGTGGGCGCGGTGTTCGGGTCGTGGATGGGCAAGCGGGCGGTGGACTACCGCAGGGTCCACCGGATCCCGGACGACCTGGGCACCGCGGTGAACGTGCAGGCCATGGTGTTCGGGAACCTGGGGTGGGACTCCGCCACGGGGGTGGCCTTCACCCGCAACCCGGCTACGGGCGAGAAGAAGCTGTACGGGGAGTACCTGCCCAACGCGCAGGGCGAGGACGTGGTGGCGGGCATCCGCACTCCCAAACCTTTGGACCAGCTGGCGGAGGAGATGCCCGAGGTGTACCGGCAGTTCGTGGAGGTGGCGGAGCGCCTGGAGCGTCACTACCGGGACGTGCAGGACGTGGAGTTCACCATCGAGCGGGGAAAGCTGTGGATGCTCCAGACCCGCGCCGGCAAGCGCACGGGCGCCGCCGCGGTGCGCATCGCGGTGGACATGGTCCGGGAAGGCCTCATCGACGAGCGCACCGCGGTGCTGCGGGTGGAGCCAGAGCTGCTGGCCCAGCTGTTACACCCCACCGTGGACGAGCAGGCCCGGCAGCACGCGCACCGGAACGGCCAGTACCTGACCCGGGGCCTACCCGCCTCACCCGGCGCGGCCAGCGGCCGCATGGTCCTGGACCCTGACCGCGCGGAGCAGCTGGCGGCCGCGGGGGAGCGGGTGATCCTGGTGCGCAGCGAGACCGCCCCCGAGGACTTCCACGGCATGGTGGCGGCCAGGGCCATCCTCACCGCCCGCGGCGGGATGACCTCCCACGCAGCGGTGGTGGCGCGGGGCATGGGCAAGCCGTGCGTGGTGGGGGCGGAGGAGCTGGTGGTGGACTTGCAGTCCCGTACCGTGCGGGCCAACGGCCGGCTGCTGGAGGAGGGGACGTGGATCACCGTGGACGGCAGCACGGGGGAGGTGTTCGTGGGTGAGCTGCCCACCCGGGAGCCGGAGCTGGCGGGGGAGTTCGCCACCTTCATGGAGTGGGCGGACCGGTTCCGCAAGCTGGGCGTGCGGGCCAACGCGGACACCCCCAAGGACGCCCGCAAGGCGCGGGAGTTCGGCGCGGAGGGCATCGGCCTGTGCCGGACGGAGCACATGTTCTTCGAGGGCGACCGCATCTACGCCATGCGGGAGATGATCGTGGCCACCACCCCCGAGGAGCGGCGGGCGGCCCTGGCCAAGCTAGAGCCCCTGCAGCGGCAGGACTTCGTGGAGATCTTCCGCGTCATGGACGGCTACCCCGTCACCATCCGGACCCTGGACCCGCCCCTGCACGAGTTCCTGCCCGGGGACGAGGAGGCCATCCAGGAGACGGCCCGGCGCATCGGGGTGAGCCCTGAGGTCCTGCGGCAGAAGGTGGCCCAGCTGCGGGAGTTCAACCCCATGATGGGCCTGCGGGGCTGCCGCCTGGGGATCCTATACCCCGAGATCACGGAGATGCAGGCCCGGGCCATCTTCGAGGCCGCCGCGGCCTGCCAGGCGGAGGGCGTGCGGGTGGAGCCGGAGATCATGATCCCCCTGGTGTCGGACGTGAACGAGCTCCGGCAGCAGGCGGAGATCGTCCGTCGCGTGGCGGAGGAAGTGCAACGGCGCACCGGCCAGCACATCCACTACAAGGTGGGGACCATGGTGGAGGTCCCCCGCGCGGCCCTGCTGGCGGACCGGGTGGCGGAGGTGGCAGAGTTCTTCAGCTTCGGCACCAACGACCTCACCCAGTTCACCTTCGGTATGAGCCGGGACGACGCGGGCCGGTTTTTGCCCCGCTACCTGGACACCAGGCTGCTGCCCGAGGACCCCTTTCAGGTCCTGGACACGGACGGCGTGGGCCAGCTGGTGAAGCTGGGGACCGAACGCGGCCGCAGCACGCGGCCGGACCTCACCGTGGGGATCTGCGGGGAGCACGGAGGGGAGCCCCACAGCGTCAAGTTCTGCCACGCCGCGGGGCTGGACTACGTCTCGTGCTCGCCGTACCGGGTACCCATTGCGCGCCTCGCCGCGGCGCAGGCCGCTCTGGGGGACGAGCTCCGGGACCGGTAGGCCCCGCGTGTGGGTGGACCTACCCGGGCCCCTCGTGGCAGGGCTGTTCGGAAGCCGGGTGAACCGGTTCGCCGCGGAGGTGGAGGTGGCCGGCGAGCGGTGGACGGTGCACCTCCCGAACTCGGGCAGGATGCAGGAGCTTCTACGCCGTGGCGCCGCGGTCCGGATTCTCCGTTTTCCTGATCCCAAGGGACACCGGACCCGGGGCAGGCTGCTGCTCATCCGACACGCAGGGCGGTGGGTAGGATTGGACAGCCACCTGCCCAACCGGCTGTGGGAGGTCGCTTTGCGGCAGGGTGGCCTGTGGCCGGTGGTGGGGGTCCAGCGGTGGGAGCGGGAGGTCCGGCTCGGTGGGGAGCGGGTGGACTTCCGGGTGCACACCTCGCGCGGGACGTGGTGGGTGGAGACCAAGTCGTGCAACCGGGTCGAGGGTGCGGTGGCCCTGTTCCCCGACGCGCCCACCAGCCGCGGGGCGCGGCACCTGCTGACCCTGGCCCAAGCGGTGCGGCGGGGAGAGCGGGCAGCGGTGGTCTGGGTGATCCAGCGGGACGACGCCCGCTGCCTGCAGGTGGACTGGCA
>CAYTFH010000009.1:10585-71402 GCA_964437095.1 uncultured bacterium
GCGGACCGTGTACGTGCCCGATCTGAGGTCCGACCCTAGAGTGTTCGTGCCCGGGGGTGGGCCCGTGGAGCCGCTGAGCGGCTTGTACGTACCCTTGCGAGGCCGGCTGGGACCGGTGGGAGTCCTGGTGGCGCACGCTCCCGCCGCGGAGGGCATCGACCCGGCGGATCAGGCGTTCTTGGAGCAGGTGGCCTCCCCGGTGGCTCTCGCCCTGGAGAACGCGCTGCTGTACGGGCGCCTGGAACGGGCGGTGGCCCTGCGGGACGAGCTGTTGCAGGTGACCCGCGCCCTGGCGGGCGCGGAGCTGGACACGGCCACCCTATGCCAGTGGGTGGTGAGGGAGGCGGTCCGGTTGGTACCCGGGGCGGAGCGCGCGAGCCTCTCGGTACGCGACGGCGGGGAGTTCGTCTTCGTGGCCGCGCACGGCTACGACCTGGAGGCCCTACGGGGCGTCCGGTTCACGGAGGAGGACCGGCTGAGGTGGTACGGGCTGGATCAGGTTTCCCTGCTGGCGGGCAAGCCGAGGATCCTCACCGGCGAGGAGGCGCGCCGGCGGCATGCAGCCACCCGCCCGGTGCATGGGGCTGAGGTCATGGACCGGCAGGGCGACATGGACACCCTGAAGGTCACCCTCGGCGTGCCCATCGTGCTGGACGGCCGCCTGGAAGCCTTCCTGAACCTGGATAGCCACACCGATCCCGATGCCTTCACGGAGGAGTCGGTGGAGGTGGCCACCATGTTCGCGCAGCAGGTGGCAGCCATCCTCAAGGGAGCGCGGCTACGGGCGCTGCTGGCGCACCAGGCCACCACAGACCCGCTCACCGGGGTGCGCAACCGGAGGTACATGGAGCAGCGGCTGCAGGAGGAGATCCGCCGCGCGGAGCGGACGGGCTCGCCCCTGTCCTTCGCCCTCCTGGACGTGGTGGGCCTCAAAAGGGTCAACGACACTCTGGGGCACGGCGCGGGCGACTCCATGCTGCAGGAGGTGGCCCACGAACTGCGGCGCGCCGTGCGGGCGTCGGACGTGGTGTGCCGCTACGGGGGCGACGAGTTCGCGCTGCTGCTTCCGGACACCAGTGCGGGCGAGGCGGCCCGGGCGGTGCGGCGGGCGGTCCGGAGCCTGGGCCGCCAGGCGGGCGTGTGGGGGGAGGGCATCCCCGTCACCGCCGGGGTGGCCGCGTTCCCCCACGATGGCCGCACCCCGGAAGCCCTGGTAGCCGCCGCGGACCGGCGCATGTACAGGGCCCGGCAGCTGGGGATGTGGGTCTGCGAGGAAGGCTGAGCTTACCGAAGGACCACGTATCGAGCCAGCAACTCCCCGCGGTACTCCCGGAGTTCTTTCAGCTGCAGCCTGGCGGGTGAGGCCAAGGACCCGGCCACGATGCGGCCGGCCGCGCCGCCCACCACGAGGGGAACCACGGTCAGGAACAGCTCGTCCACCAGCCTTGCTTCCAAAAGCTGCGCGTTCAGGGTCGGGCCGCCCTCGCACAGGACCCGGCGGGCTCCACGCCGCGCGAGCTCGTCCAAAAGCCGCGTCAGGTCCGCGTGCGCGTCGCCGCACACCACCACCTCCGCCATCTCGCGAAGGCGCTCCAAACGGTCCTGGGGTGCGGAGGCCGCGGTGAACACAAGCGGCGGGCGGGCCGGGTCCGAGAACAGCGGTGCGTGCGGGTCCAGCTCCAGGCGGGCACTCACCACCGCCAGCCGGGGGACGGGATGCAGCCCGCGAGCGACCCTGCGCTCCCGCGCCTCCTGGCTCATCCGGGGGGGGCCGTAGCGTTCCGCCCGCACCGTGCCGGCTCCCACCAGCACCACGTCGCAGTACTCCCGGAGCCTCCGGAAGGCCAGCCGGTCCGCCTCTCCCCCCAGGCCGTGGGTACGGCCCGCCAGGTGGGCCGCACCGTCCGCGCTGGAGACCATGTTCACGTACACGTACGGACGGCCTCCGGCTTCCGGGAACTCCAGGGAAAGGTACAGGTCGTCCAGGGGCTCCTCCCGGCAGGCCGGGACGAGCACCCGCACCCCACCGCTTAGACCCTCGCGCTGCGTCTCCAAGCCCACGTGAGGATCTTCCCCGGCCCGGGCGGCGAATCCTTGACACCGGACAGCGGCATCCGGGACAATGCCTGCGCGATGACGAGCGGCAGTTCAGGTACGCTGTCACCGACTCGTCCCTCGCCTGCTCGAGGGTCGCCCGGCGCGACCTAGGCCCGGCCGCCCCGGCGCCCTTCGGCGGAGAGGGGCGCCTGGAGGCGAGCCGTGGTCAGGACCATCCTCGACCCACACACGGTCAGCGCCGACCAGCTCCGGTCCCTGTCCGCCCAGGAGCTGGCGGACTTCCTCCTCGGCCTGGATCCCCCGACCCTGGCGCACCTGGTGGCGCGCTTGGGCCAGGACGCGGTGGCCGACCTGGTGGCGGAGCTGGACTCCCAGGACGCCGCACGCCTGGTGCTGAAGCTGAGTCGGGCCCAGGCGGCCGACGTGCTGGAGGAAATGCCCCCCGACGACGCCGCGGACGTCCTCGAGGAGCTTTCCCCCGAGCAGGCGGAGCCCCTCCTCACGGAGATGGAAAAGGACCGGGCGCGGGCCCTCAAAGGGTTGCTGGCGTACCCCGAGGGCACGGCGGGCAGCCTGATGACCCCCGAGTGCATCGTGGTCCGGCCGGACCTCACCGCCCAGGAGGCGCTGGCGGTGATCCGCAGGGCCGCGGAGGATGCGGAGACGGTGCACTACGTGTACGTGACCGACCCCCAGACCCAGCGGCTGCTGGGGGTGCTGTCCCTGTACCGGCTGGTGTTCAGCCGTCCGGACACCCTGGTCCGGGACCTCATGACCCGGGACGTGGTGAAGGTCCGGGCGGACGCGCCCCAGGAGGAAGCCGCCCGCCTGGTGCAGCGCTACGACTTCGTCTCCCTCCCCGTGGTGGACGACCAGGACCGGTTGCTCGGGATCATCACCGTGGACGACGTGCTGGACGTGCTGCAGGAGGAGTTCACGGAGGACTACGCCCGCTTGGTGGGCGCGGACGCGGAGGCCATGGCCCGGCGGTCGCCCTTGGAGGCCGCACGGTTGCGGTTACCCTGGCTTCTCATCACCCTGGGGGTAGAGCTGGTGGCGGGGTTGGTGATCTCCCGCTTCGACGAGGTCCTGACCCGAGTGATCCTGCTGGCTTCCTTCATGCCCATCATCTCCGCCATCTCGGGCAACGTAGGGCTCCAGGCCGCGGCCATCGTGGTGCGGGGACTGGACACCGGCCACGTGACGTTGAAGGGCTGGTGGCAGGCGGTGCGGAAGGAGCTGGTGACCGCCTTCCTCATGGCCCTGGTGGTGGGCACGGTGCTGGGGACCATCGGCGTGGTTTGGTCCGGCAAGACCTCCTTCGGGTTGGTCATCGGAGCGGCGCAGCTGACCGCCATGCTCACCGCGGGGCTGATGGGGACGCTGTTCCCCCTGGTCTCCAAGCGGCTGGGCTTTGACCCGGCCACCACCGCGGGACCCTTCGAGACCGCCTTCCAGGACGTGGTGGGCTTCGGAGTATTCCTGTGGCTGGCGTCCCAGCTCCTGCACTTCCTCGAGTAGGAGGTCCGGTGCCCGTCTACAAGGCGGAGGGCGTGGTGCTCGCCCGGCGGAACCTGGGGGAGGCGGACCGCGCCCTCACCCTGCTCACCCGGGAGTTCGGCAAGCTGGCGGTGAAGGCGAAGGCCGTGCGCCGGACCACCAGCCGCCTGGCGGGAAAGCTCGAGCCCTTCACCCACGCCCGGTTCCTGCTGGCCCGGGGTCGGGCCCTGGACGTGGTGGCGCAGGTGGAGGTACTTCACAGCCACGGCGAGCTGCGGGCGGACCTGGTTCGGACGGGGTACGCGTGGCTCGTGGCGGAGATGACGGACCGGCTGCTGCCGGAGGCGGAGCCCCACCCGGAGGTGTTCGCGCGGCTGGTCGCCACCCTGGACCTGGTGGAACGCTCGCAACAACCCGCGATGGCAGCAGCGTGGTACGCCCTGAGCCTGTTCGACGCCCTCGGGTACCGGCCCGCCACCGACCACTGCCCGGCCTGCGGCCGGCCCCCCGTGCCCGCGGACCTGTGGAGCCCCTCCCTGGGAGGGTTCTGCTGTAGGGGTTGTGCTTCGGAGGACCCCCGCCACAGGCGCCTGGGCGGGGAAGCCGCGGGGTTGCTGCGCTTCCTCTTGAGCGGCTCCGAGGAGGCGGTGGTGCGAGTCCGGGTGCAGCCCTCGGTGGCCATGCGGCTGCTGCAGGCGGTGGTGGCCTACGGCGAAGAGCGGGCCGACCGGCCCTTGCGGGCGGCCCGGGTGTTGCAGGCCCTGGAGGGGTGAAGAACCGAGGAGACCGGCGCGCGGTGTCGAACCCGGGGAGCAGGAGGTGTGGCGATGGAAGTGGACCTGGAGCAAGCCAAGCGAGCCCTGGCGGTGGTGGCGGAGGCCCTGAGCCAGTGCCGCGGGGTCATCCGGCAGGACCGCAGCGGCATGCTGCGGATCCGCACGGAGGAGAAGACCATCGAGCTGCCGGTGGTGTGGGCGGCAGCGGGGTTGGTGGCCTTCGCGGTGGCCACGGTGCTGGCCAGCTGGCCTACGGGCAAGGCCCGGGAGGAGGAGCCGCTGGGCATCGGGTAGGCTTTGCGCGGCGGATCCGGCTGGTGTAAAGTCAGGGTCCGAAGGGCGACGAAGGTGAGGCGCGGTGGCGGTGCCGCGCAGCGAGCCCGGGGTGGGTGGGACCGGGCGGGGCTGCCGCCGCGTGGCGCACCCGAGCCGGAGGCTTCAAGCCCCCAGGCGTAGAGCCTCCCGGAAGGCCCCCCGTGAACGGGGCGCAGAGGGCCGGGTCTGTCCCCAGATCGCTGCCGCGGTCTGCGAGGCTCAGGTCCGGAACCAGGGTGGGACCGCGGAGACCCTCCGTCCCTGGGCGGAGGGCCTCATTTCTTTATGGAGGAGGCCGTGCTGTTTCAGGAACTGATCCTTTCCCTGGACCGCTTCTGGTCGGACTACGGCTGCGTGCTGGCGCAGCCCTACGACGTGGAGGTGGGGGCGGGCACCAAGCACCCCGCCACCTTCCTCCGGGCGCTGGGCCCGGAGCCGTGGAAGGTGGCCTACGTGCAGTTCTCCCGGCGTCCCCAGGACGCCCGGTACGGCGACAACCCCAACCGCCTGGGGGCCTACTACCAGTACCAGGTCATCCTCAAGCCCTCCCCCGACGACGTCCAGGACGTGTACCTGAGGAGTCTGGAGCACCTGGGGGTGGACCTTCGCCGGCACGACGTACGGTTCGTGGAGGACGACTGGGAAGATGCCAGCCTGGGCGCCTGGGGCGTGGGGTGGGAGGTCTGGCTGGACGGGATGGAGATCACCCAGTTCACGTACTTCCAGCAGTGCGGCGGGGTGGACTGCAGGCCCGTGTGCGCGGAGATCACCTACGGGCTGGAGCGGCTGTGCATGTACCTGCAGCGGAAGAGCAGCGTGTTCGAGCTGGAGTGGGCGCCCGGGGTCACCTACGGGGAGCTGCGCCACCGGGAGGAGGTGGAGTGGAGCCGCTACGGGTTTGAGACCGCGGACGTCCCGCGCCTGAGGCGGCTGTTCGACGCGTGCGAGCAGGAAGCCCTGGCGGCCCTGGAGGCGGGGCTGGTGCTGCCCGCCCACGACTACGTGCTCAAGTGCTCCCACCTGTTCAACCTCCTGGACGCCCGGGGGGCTTTGAGCGTGAGCGAGCGGGCTGCCCTCATCGGCCGGTGCCGGAGGCTGGCGCGGCAGGTGGCGGAGGCGTACGTGCGCCAGCGGGAGGAGTTGGGGTTCCCCTTGTTGCGGGAGGCGGCCCGTGCCTGACGTACTGCTGGAGGTCGGTACGGAGGAGCTACCCGCGCGGTTCGTGGAACCCGCCCGCCGGCAGCTGGAGCACGCCCTGGGGGAGGAGCTGAGCCGCGAGAGGCTGCCCGCGGTGCGCCTGCGCAGCTGGGCCACCCCCCGGCGGCTCGCGGTGCTGGCGGAGGGGATCCCGGAGCGCCAGCCGGACGTGGAGCGGGAGGTCCGCGGGCCTGCCGCGCACGCCGCCTTCGACGCCCAGGGCCGTCCCACCGCGGCGGCGGTGGGGTTCGCCCGCAGCCAGAAGGTGCCCGTGGAGTCCCTCGAGGTGCGTGCCACCCCCGCGGGCGAGTACGTGTTCGCCCGCACCGTGGTGCCGGGCCGGCCGGCGGTGGAGGTGCTGGCGGAGCTCCTGCCCCGCGTGGTGACGTCCCTGGCGTTCCCCAAGACCATGCGGTGGGCCGGCTACGACCTGCGCTTCGCCCGTCCCATCCGCTGGCTGGTGGCCCTGGCGGACGACCAGGTGATTCCCTTTGAGCTCGCAGGCGTGAGGTCTGGCCGGCTCACCTTCGGCCACCGACAGCTGGCCCCGGGTCCCCACGAGCTGCGCCGGGCCGACGCCCACGAGTACGAGGAGGTGACCCGCCGCGCCTGGGTGCTGGCCGACCGCGACCAAAGGCGCCGGGAGGTGGTCTCGCAGGTGCAGGCATCTGCCCGGGAGGCGGGCGGAGAGGCGGAGCTGCCGGACGAGCTGGTGGACGAGGTCACGGACCTGCTGGAGTGGCCCACGGCGTTTTTGGGCTCGTTCGACCCGGAGTTTCTGGCCTTACCGGAGCCCGTGCTGGTGACGGTGATGCGCCACCATCAGCGGTACTTCCCCGTGCGCCGCGGCGGAGCCTTGGTAAACGCCTTCGTGGGCGTGCGCAACGGGGACCACGTGGGCCTGGAGGCCGTCCGGGAGGGGAACGAGTGGGTCCTCCGCGCCCGGTTGGTGGACGCCCGGTTCTTCTACCAGGAGGACCGCAAGCGGTCCTTGGAGGAGTGGGGTCAGCGCCTGAGTGCCGTGACCTTCCACGAGAAGCTCGGCTCCCTGGAGGACAAGGCGGGCCGCCTGGTACGGCTGTCGCGGTGGCTGGCTCAGGAGGCGGGGTTGAGCGACGCCCAGGCGGGCCTGCTGGAGACCGCCGCGAGGCTGTGCAAGGCGGACCTGGCCACGCACCTCGTGGGCGAGTTCCCCGAGCTGCAAGGGACGGTGGGCGCCATCTACGCGCGCCTGGACGGCCACCCGCAGGCCGTGTGCGAGGCCATCGAGGAGCACTACAGACCCCGGGGAGCGCACGACGAGCCCGCCCGCACCGAGCTGGGCGCCCTGCTGGCGGTGGCGGACCGCGCGGACACCCTGGCGGGGTTTCTGGGCGCGGGGATGGTGCCCACGGGCTCCACGGACCCCTACGGCCTCCGCAGGGCGGCAGGGGGGCTACTGGACACCCTGTACGCGCACCGGCAGCGCCTCCGGGTGAACCTCGGGAGCTTGTTCGCACAGGCCCTGGCCGGTTACGGCGCGCGCCCGGACTTCGCGGACGCCCCCGGCCGGGTGGCGGAGTTCCTCCGGGACCGAATGGCCTCGTGGCTTGCGGAGCACGGGTTCGCCCACGACGTGGTGGCGGCGGTGCTGGCGTGCTGGCCACAGGGTGTACCCGACTTCCTGGACGCCCTGGCCCGCGCGGAGGCGCTGTCGGAGTTCCGCACGCGGCCGGAGTTCGGGAGCGGCTACGAGCCCTTCGACCGCGCCTACCGCATCTGGGACAAGCAGACCCGCGCCGCCCCGTCTCCGGCGGAGCACCCCGCGGAGCGGGCGTTGGAGGAGGCCGTGCGGTCCGTGGGGCGCGAGGTGGAGGGCCACAACCGTCGCGGCGAGTACCTGGCTGCCCTGCAGGCCCTCTGCCGTCTGCAGCGGCCGGTGGCGGCTTTGTTCGACGCGGTGCTGGTGAACGACCCGGACCCCACCGTGCGGGCCCGCCGTCACGCGTTGCTGGCCGGGGTGGTGGACCTGTTCTGGAAGGTGGCGCACCTGGAACACCTGGTGGTGAGCCGGGAGGGCTGAGTGGACCTCCGCCGGATCCGCGAGCGCCTCGAGGCGGAAGAGGCACAGCGGCTTTCGCCCTTCGCGACCCTGTCCCGCCACTCCCGGGGCCGGGAGCGCCCCGAGCCGGAGGACGACCTGCGCACGTGCTTCCAGCGGGACCGGGACCGCATCGTGCACAGCAAGGCCTTCCGCCGGCTCAAGCACAAGACCCAGGTGTTCCTGTCGCCGGGGGGGGACCACTACCGCACCCGGCTCACCCACACGGTGGAGGTGAGCCAGATCGCCCGCACCATCGCCCGGGCCTTGCGGCTGAACGAGGACCTCACGGAGGCCATCGTGCTGGCCCACGACCTGGGCCACCCGCCCTTCGGCCACGCGGGCGAGGAGGCGTTGGACCAGGCCATGACCCCGTGGGGCGGGTTCCGGCACCACGAGCAGAGCCTGCGGGTGGTCCAGCTGCTGGAGCGGCGCCGGCGCTCTGATGGCACCGTGGAGTGGGGCTTGAACCTCACGTGGGAGGTGCGGGACGGGATTGGCGCCCACAGCAAGGGGATGGCGGACCTGGGGCCGGATGATGCGGGGCTGCCCCAGACCCTGGAGGGCCAGGTGGCGCGGCTCGCGGACCGGATCGCGTACGTGCACCACGACATGGACGACGCCGTTCGGGCGGGGCTGCTGCGGGAGGAGGAGATCCCCGCGGAGGTGCGGGAAGTCCTGGGCCCCACCCGGGGCCGCTGGCTCGACACCCTGGTGCGGGACGTGGTCCTCACCAGCTGGGACCAGCCCCGCGTGGGGATGAGCGAGCCGGTGCGGCAGGCGCTCAACCGGCTGAAGGATTTCCTGTTCGAGCGGGTGTATTTGAATCCCCAGGCCAAGGGCGAGGAGCCCCGGGCCAAGCGCTTGCTCCGCATGTTGTTCGACTACTACCTGGAGCACCTGGACGAGGTTCCGGAGGAGTACCGGGAGCTTGTGGACCGCGGGGAGGAGCCTCACCGGGTGGTGTGCGACTTCCTGGCGGGCATGACGGACCGGTACGCGGTGCGGAAGGCGGAGCAGCTGTTCGTCCCGAAGAGCTGGGAGCTGTGACTTCCGCGCCTGGGGGGCGCGGCACCGGAGGTGAGGACCTTGGACGTCACGTGGTGGGCACCCCTGGCGGGTGTGGTGAGCCTGGCGTACGCGGGCTACCTGGCGGCGTCCGTGACACGGCGGGACGTGGGCACCCCGCAGATGCGGGACCTCATGGAGGCCATCCACGAGGGCGCCATGGCCTTCCTGCGCCGGGAGTACCGGGCCATCGCGGTGTTCGTGGCGGTGCTGTTCGTGATCCTGGCGGCACCGGGGCTGGTGCCGCAGATCACGTCTCAGACCGCGGTGTGCTTCGTCCTGGGTGCCGCCTGCTCCATCCTCGCGGGCTTCTTCGGCATGCAGATCGCCACCCGCGCCAACGCCCGCACCGCCCACGGCGCCCGCGCGGGCCTGGCGGAGGCCATGCGGGTGGCCTTCCCCGGTGGGGCGGTCATGGGCATGACCGTGGTGGGCCTGGGGATCCTGGGGGTGGGGTTGCTGTTCCTGTGGCTGCGGGACCCCAACCAGGTCATCGGCTTTTCGCTCGGCGCGTCCTCCGTGGCCCTGTTCGCCCGCGTGGGCGGCGGGATCTACACCAAGGGAGCGGACGTGGGCGCGGACCTGGTGGGGAAGGTGGAGGCCGGCATCCCCGAGGACGACCCCCGCAACCCCGCGGTGATCGCGGACGCGGTGGGCGACAACGTGGGGGACGTGGCGGGCATGGGCGCCGACCTGTTCGAGAGCTACGTGGGGTCGGTGATCGCGGGGCTGGCCATCGGGCTCGCGCAGCACGGGGATCGGGGGGCGGGCCTAGCCCTGGCGCTGGCGGCGGTGGGGGTGCTCTCCGCCATCCTGGGGACCTTCTTCGTGCGGGCGGGCGGGGGACGCAACCCGCAGGCGGCCCTGCGGATGGGGACCTTCGCCTCCGCGGCGTTCATGGTGGTGGGCTCCTACCTGGTGACCCAATCCCTGTTCGGGGACCTGCGGGCCTTCTGGGCCACGGTGGTGGGCCTGGCCAGCGGCGTGATCATCGGCCTGGTGGCCGAGTACTACACCTCGGGCCGGGAAGTCCAGCGGCTCGCGGAGTCCGCCCGCACCGGGCCTGCCACGGTGATCATCGCGGGTACGGCCCTGGGCATGCTGAGCACCGTGGTGCCCCTGGTGGTCATCGCCCTGGCCACCATCGCCGCCTTCCGGCTGGCGGACTTCTTCGGCATCGCCATGGCCGCCATCGGCATGCTGTCCATCACGGGGATGACGGTGTCCGTGGATGCCTACGGCCCCATCGCGGACAACTCCGCGGGCATTGCGGAGATGGCGGGCCTGGGCCAGGACGTGCGGGGCGTGGCGGACCAACTGGACGCCGCGGGCAACACCACCGCGGCCATCGCCAAGGGGTTCGCCATCGGGTCTGCGGCCCTCACGGCCCTGGCGCTGTTCTTCTTCTACCGGCAGGCGGTGGGCCTGGAAGCCATCAACATCATGGACCCCGACGTGACCGCGGGGCTGTTCATCGGCGGGATCGTGCCCTTCCTCTTCGCCGCCCTGGCCATGCGGGCGGTGGGGCGCACCGCGGAGCTCATGGTGGCGGAGGTACGCCGGCAGTTCCGGGAGATCCCCGGCCTGCTGGAGGGCAAGGCCCGTCCCGAGTACGCCCGGTGCGTGGACATCGCCACCGCGGGAGCCCTGCGGGAGATGATCGTACCCGGGCTGGCCGCGGTGGCCATCCCCCTCGTGGTGGGGTTCGTGCTGGGCAAGGAGGCCTTGGGCGGCCTGCTGGGAGGCGCCATCGTGACAGGGGTACCTCTCGCCCTGTACCTGGCCAACAGCGGAGGGGCTTGGGACAACGCGAAGAAGTTCATCGAGGAGGGGCATCACGGGGGCAAGGGCTCGGACGCCCACAAAGCCGCGGTCATCGGGGACACCGTGGGCGACCCGTACAAGGACACCGCGGGGCCTTCCCTCAACATCCTCATCAAGCTGATGACCGTGGTGGCGTTGGTCTTCGCCCCCCTGTTCCGGTGACCGGATTGCGGTGACGGGCCGGTACAGTTGCCGGCTCGCCACGGCGATGCGAACATAGATTCGCATATGGCTGGCCAGGCTGCCCGGGAGCTGGTCCGCAGCCGGACCGACATCGTGGAGCTGGTGTCGGCCTACGTGACCCTGCGCAGGCAGGGAAAGCGGTACGTGGGCCTGTGCCCCTTCCACCCGGAAAAGACCCCCAGCTTCACCGTGGACCGGGACCGGGGCCTGTTCTACTGCTTCGGGTGCGGGGCCGGAGGGGACGTGTTCGAGTTCGTGATGCGGGCCCACGGGCTGTCCTTCCCCGAGGCGGTCCGAGAGCTCGCCCGCCGGGCCGGAATCGCCCTGGAGGAGGCTCCGGGGGGGCGCGGGGAGTGGGAGAGGTGGCTACGGGCCGCGGACGGTGCCGCGGCCTTCTTCGAGCGATGCCTGGCCCACCCGGAGACCGGCCGGGCCGCCCGGGAGTACCTGGAGCGGCGCGGCGTGGACGCGGCCACCTGCCGGCGCTTCCGCCTCGGTTACGCCCCGGACGCCTGGGACCAGCTCTTCCGCTACCTGACCGCCCAGGGGTACGAGCCCCAGCTGCTGGAGCGCCTGGGCTTCGTGCACCCGCGGGCGGAGGGAGGCTGGTACGACGTCTTCCGGCACCGGTTGGTGTTCCCCATCTTCGACCTCCAGGGGCGGCCCGTGGCCTTCGGAGGCCGGGTGTTGCGGGACGGCGACCAGCCCAAGTACCTGAACTCCAAGGACAGCCCCCTTTTTAGCAAGGGGCGGACCCTGTACGGCCTCCACCTGGCCAGGGACGCCATCCACCGCACGGGGCGGGCGGTGGTGGTGGAGGGCTACATGGATTTGATCAGCTGCCACCAGTACGGGGTGGAGGAGGCGGTGGCCACCCTGGGGACCGCCCTGACCGCGGAGCAGGCCGCCTTGCTGCGCCGTCACTGCCAGGAGGTGGTGCTCGTCTACGACTCCGACGAGGCCGGCCGCCGGGCCACGGAGCGGGCCCTGCCGGTCCTGGAGGAGGCCGGGCTGCAGGCCCGGGTGGCGGTCCTGCCGGAAGGGCTGGACCCCGACGGTTTCCTGCGCCGGCACGGCCGCGACGCCTTCGCGAAGCTGGTGGGGACGGCGGTGCCCGTGGTCCAGTTCGCCCTGGAGTCCAGCCTGCGCCGCCACCCCCCCACCCCGGAAGGAAAGGCGCGGGTGGTCGACGAACTCCTCCCCTTGATCGCCAGCATCCGCCACGACGTCGCTCGGTCCGAGCACATCCGCCAGCTGAGCCAGCGTCTGGGAGTTCCGGAGGATGCGGTGCGGGCCCGCCTGCGCGCCCTGCGGCGGGGCCAGGCCCGCGCGGGACAGCCGGACCCGGTACGGGCGGCGCAGGCGGCGGAGCGGGTGGCAGAACAGCACCTGCTGCAGCGGATGCTGTACGACCACGACGCCAGGGCACGCTTGGCCCGGGCCCTGCGGGAGGAGGACTTCACGGACCCCCTCCACCGGGAGATCTTCCGAGCCCTGTGCGGCACCGGGGACGTGCACGCAGTACGGGAAGCGGTGTCCGGGCCCGCCCGGGAGGTGGTGCACCGGCTGTGGTTCGGGCCGCGCCCGCCCCGGGCGGACGAGGAGGGTTGGGTGGCGCGGATCCGCAAGGAGCAGCGGCAGCGCCGCCGGGCGGAGCTGGTGGCGGAGATCGCCAGGGCCGAGCGGGCGGGCGACCTGGACCGGGTCCGGGCCTTCCAGGAGGAGTTGAGGGCCCTGGTGGAGTAGCGGGACGAAGCCGGGGCGTGGCGTCGTTGTACGGGAAGGTGGATCGGAGTCCCCGGACGGAAAAGGGAGCGCAGGGTTCCATGGCCCGGGAAAAGGCGCAGCGCGCGGTCCCACCGCGCAAGAAGCCCGTGGTGGACGTGCGGCCCCTCAGCGAGGACCTCTCGCCGGAGCTGCGGGAGCTCATCGAGCTGGGCCGCAAGAAGGGCTTCTTGCTCTACGAGGAGATCGTGAAGGCCATCCCCGCGGTGGAGCAGAACACCGAGGAGAGCGAGCGGGTGTTCAACCTCCTCCAGGAGATGGAGATCGCGGTCAAGGATACCGAGGAAGAGGAGGAGGAGCAGGAGAAGGCCGCGGAGCTGGAGCCCCTGGAGGGCATCTCCATCGACGACCCGGTCCGCATGTACCTGAAGGAGATCGGCCGGGTACCCCTGCTCACCGCGCAGGAGGAAGTGGAGCTGGCCAAGCGCATGGAGCGGGGGGACGAGGAGGCCAAGCGCAAGCTCATCGAGGCCAACCTGCGCCTGGTGGTGGCCATCGCGAAGAAGTACGTGGGCCGGGGGATGCTGTTCCTGGACCTCATCCAGGAGGGCAACCTGGGCCTGATCCGCGCGGTGGAGAAGTTCGACTGGCGCAAGGGCTTCAAGTTCAGCACCTACGCCACCTGGTGGATCCGGCAGGCCATCACCCGGGCCCTGGCGGACCAGGCCCGCACCATCCGCATCCCCGTGCACATGGTGGAGACCATCAACAAGCTGGTGCGGGTCTCCCGGCAGCTGTTGCAGCAGAAGGGGCGGGAGCCCACCCCGGAGGAGATCGCGGAGGAGATGAAGCTGCCCGTGGAGCGGGTGCGGGAGATCATGAAGATCGCCCAGGAGCCCATCTCCCTGGAGACCCCCATCGGGGAGGAGGAGGACAGCCACCTGGGCGACTTCATCGAGGACGCGGAGGCCCTGGCCCCCGCGGAGGCGGCCAGCTACACCATGCTGAAGGAGCAGCTGGAGAGCGTGCTGGACACCCTCACCGCCCGGGAGCGCAACGTGCTGAAGCTGCGGTTCGGGCTGGAGGACGGCCGGCCCCGGACCCTGGAGGAGGTGGGCCGGGAGTTCGGGGTGACGCGGGAGCGGATCCGCCAGATCGAGGCGAAGGCCCTGCGCAAGCTCCGCCACCCCTCCCGCAGCCGGCGGCTGAAGGACTTCATCGAGTGACCCGCGTGAGGAATTGGCGTTGACCGGAGAGGTCAAGGACCCCTCGCTGGCGCCCGCGGGCGTGCTGCGGGTGGAGTGGGCGGAAGCGCAGATGCCGGTCCTGCGCCGCATCCGGCAGCGGTTCGCCCGCCAACGCCCCCTGGCGGGCCTGCGGGTGGCCGCCTGCCTGCACGTGACCACGGAGACCGCAAACCTGGTCCGCACCCTGGCCGCGGGAGGGGCCCAGGTGGCCCTGTGCGCCAGCAACCCGCTCTCGACCCAGGACGACGTGGCCGCCGCCCTGGTGGTGGAGTACGGGATTCCCACCTTCGCGGTGCGCGGCGAGGACCGCGCCACCTACTACCGCCACATCCACCAGGTGCTGGACACCCACCCGCACTTCACCTTGGACGACGGGGCAGATCTGGTGACCACCCTGCATCGCGACCGCACGGACGTTTTGACGGGCGTGCGCGGCGGCACCGAGGAGACCACCACGGGGGTGGTGCGCCTGCGGGCCATGACCCGGGCGGGCGCCCTCCGTTACCCCATCGTGGCGGTGAACGACGCCAAGACCAAGCACTGGTTCGACAACCGCTACGGCACGGGCCAGTCCGCGGTGGACGGGATCCTGCGGGCCACCAACCTGCTGCTGGCGGGCCGCACGGTGGTGGTCTGCGGGTACGGCAGCTGCGGCCGGGGCGTGGCCGCCCGGGCCCGGGGCATGGGGGCGCATGTGGTGGTGACGGAAGTCGACCCCCTGGCGGCCCTGGAGGCGGTGATGGACGGGTTTACGGTGATACCCATGGCGGAGGCCGCGCGGGTGGGCGAGGTGTTCGTCACCGTGACGGGGAACCGCGACGTGATCCGCCGGGAGCACTTCGCGGTCATGCGGGACGGCGCGGTGCTGGCCAACGCGGGCCACTTCGACGTGGAGATCGACGTGGCGGGCCTCCGGGAGGTGAGCGTCCGGCACCGCAGGGTGCGGGAACACGTGGAGGAGTTCACCCTACCCGACGGGCGCCGCCTGTACCTGCTGGCGGAAGGCCGGCTAGTGAACCTGGCCGCGGCGGAAGGGCACCCCGCGGCGGTGATGGACATGTCCTTCGCCAACCAGGCCCTGTGCGTGGAGTGGCTGGCGCAGACCGCAGGGCAGCTGGCGCCCCAGGTCTACCCGGTGCCCGAGGCCATCGACCGGCAGGTGGCGGCGCTGAAGCTGGAGGCCATGGGGGTGCGGGTGGACGAGCTCACCCCGGAGCAACGCAGGTACCTGGAGTCGTGGGAGGAGGGGACGTGAGCCGCGCGAGGTCGTGCACCCAGGGTGTGACCCCGTGAAGCTCGGGGTGGTCTTCCCGCAGACCGAGATCGGGAACGACCCCGGCGCCATCCGGGCGTACGCCCAGGCCACAGAGGAGCTGGGCTACGACTACCTCCTGGTGTACGAGCACGTGGTGGGCGCGCACCCCAGCCGCCTGAAGGACCTGGGCCGCCAGCCTCCGTACACCCACGAGTCGCCGTTCCACGAACCGTTCGTGCTGTTCGGGTTCCTGGCCGCGGTGACCTCCAGGCTGGAGCTGGCCACGGGGATCGTGATCCTGCCCCAGCGGCAGACCGTCCTGGTGGCGAAACAGGCGGCGGAGGTGGACGTGCTCACCCTAGGCCGGCTGCGCCTGGGCGTGGGGCTGGGCTGGAACCCGGTGGAGTACGAGGCCTTGGGCGAGAACTTCCGGAACCGAGGCCGGCGGGTAGAAGAACAAGTGGCCCTGCTGCGCCTGCTGTGGACGCAGCCCCTGGTGGACTTCGAGGGCCGGTACCACCGGGTGCGGGGCGCGGGCATCAACCCCCTGCCGGTCCAGAGACCCATCCCCGTGTGGATGGGCGGCAGCGCGGAGCCCGCCCTGCGCAGGCTGGCCCGCATCGCCGACGGGTGGATCTCCCAGCTGGCGCCCACCCCGGAGGCCGGCGCGGTGGTGGAGAGGGTGCGGAGCTACGTGCGGGAGGCCGGCCGGAACCCGTCCCGCTTCGGGGTGGAGGGACGGCTGCACCTGTGCGCCACGAACCCTGACGGTTGGCCCCAGGCCGTGCGCACCTGGCGGCAGCTGGGGGGAACCCACCTGGCGGTGAACACCATGCGCTGCGGCCTGAAAAGCCCCGACGACCACATCGAGGCCATCCGCAGGTTCCGGCAGGCGGTGGCCCGCAGCGCCTGACACCCGGTGACAACCACCCCAAAACCTGCCCGAGCCCCGTTCACTCTACGGAGATGGGCAAGGCCTTCCTGCCGGTGGTGGCGCGGGCGGTCCAGCCGTGGTGGGCCACAGCCCTGGATCTGCTGTTCCCTCCCCGCTGCCAGGTGTGTGAGTCACCGGACCAGTTCCCCCTGTGCGAGGGGTGCTGGTCGGCCTTCCCCCGCGTCCTGCCGCCCGTCTGCCAGGTGTGCGGCCGGCCCCTGCGGGGCCCTCCGGACCTGGTGTTCACGTGCGTGCCGTGCCGGCAGCGCCACCACCACCTCCGGGTGCGGGCCTTCGGCCGGTACGAGGGCAGGTTGCGGGAAGCCGTGCACGCCCTCAAGTACCGGGGGAAGCTGGCGGTGGCGGAGCCCTTGGGCCGTGCCCTGGCGGAGGTGGCGGCGGCGGAGGGGCTGCTGGCGGCCACCGACCTGGTGGTGCCGGTCCCCCTGCACCCGCGCCGGCAGGCCCAGCGCGGCTTCAATCAGGCCGAGGAGCTGGCTTGCTCCCTGGGCCGAGCAGCGGGCAAACCCGTGGTGCGGGCCCTGGTGCGGGTCCGCGACACACCGTCCCAGACCGAACTCGACGAACGGCAGCGGCGGAGCAACGTGCGCGGCGCCTTTCAGCCCCGCAGGGACCTGCGGGGGATGCGGGTGCTCCTGGTGGACGACGTGGTGACCACGGGCAGCACCCTGCGGGAGTGCGCGAGAGCCTTGAAAGCCGCGGGTGCGGCCGAGGTGTGGGCGGTGACGGTGGCCATAGTCACCCAGGATCCGTGAGTCCACCGGGATGGCGGGCCTAGCACGGTCGAACCCCGGGTGCCGTACTCCTTCAGCCCGCAAACCGCAGCGGGGGCAGCTCCAGGACCGTGCGCAGGCCGGGCGGGGCGGCCCGCACCAGGGGCAGGGCGTTGGCCACGATGGCGCACGTGGCCAAGTCCCCGTGCAGCCCGCCGGGGATCTCCGCCACGAAGGACGGCTCCCCTTCCACCCGCACCCGGTCCACGGGGTCCTCCAGGTCCACGGCCATGGTGAGGTCCAGTCGGATCCGCTCTTCCCCGTCCACGAGGCCGCGGGCTTCCTGGCGTAGACCCTCCACGCGGCCTGCCCGGACCACGGGACGCACCTGGTCCACGATGGCGTCCACGGTCCAGCCCAGCGCGGCGGCGATCATGGCCACCGACTCCGGCAGCCCCACGTGGCCCACCACCCCGGCGGCCACCCCCGCGTGGAACTCCTCCTCCGTGAGGCCCACACCCACCTTTTGTTGAAGAGGCAGCCTGCGGGTGCGGACGTCCACCCTGCGCTCGGCCACCACGCGGCGCAAGCTCCGGCACGGCGCGGTCAGCAGCACCGGGAGCAGGTCCATGGCGAACCCCGGGTTCACCCCCACGCCGGTGACCGTCACGCCGGCTTCCTGCGCCGCCTCGTGGATCCGCCGGGCGCTGGCGGGGTGGTGGAACCAGGGGTAGCTCAGCTCCTCGCACGTGGACACCACGTCAGCCCCGCACGCCACCAGGTCCAGGATCTGCGCCTCCACGTGGGCCAGCCGCGACTGGGTGGCGTGCACCACCACGTCCGCTTCCCGGGCCACCTGGGGGTCAGGGCTCACCACCACACCCACGGGGTCGGTTTCCAGCAGCTCCCCCAGGTCGCGGCCCTGCTTTTCCGGAGCCACGTCCACCGCGCCCGCCAGCCGGAACCCGGGCCGCTCCAACAGGATGCGCACCACGCCCAGCCCGATGGGCCCGAGCCCGTACGCCACGACCCGCACCGCGTCCACCTCAAGCCTCCCGACTCTCTGGGTCAGTATAGCCGGAGCACGGCCCCTCCGGCGTGGAGGAAGGCGGTGGGGCCTGACGAACCCACTTGAGCGTGAGCGGGCTCGCGGTGGTGGCCATCGGCGGCAACTCGCTGTTGCGGGACGAGCGGGACGTCTCGGTGGCCGCAGAACGCGAGGCCCTGCGGGAGACCGCGGACCAGCTGGCCGCAATGGTGGCGGACGGCTGGCGGCTGGTGATCACCCACGGGAACGGCCCCCAGGTGGGGTTCAACCTGCTGCGGGCGGAGGCAGCGGCCAAGGCAGGGTTGCTGCCGCGCTTGCCCCTGGACGTGCTGGACGCGCAGACCCAGGGGAGCATCGGCTACCTCATCCAGGAGAGTCTGGAGCGGGCGTTCCTGCGCCCCGGGGTGCGCCGCCCCGTGGCGGTGGTGGTGACCCGGGTGGTGGTGGACCCGCAGGACCCGGCCTTCCAGCAGCCCACCAAGCCCGTGGGCCCGTACTACACGGAGGAGGAGGCCCGCGCGTTGGAGCGGGAGGAGGGCTGGCGCATGGTGCGCCAGCCCCAGGGGTGGAGGCGGGTGGTACCCTCCCCCAAACCCCTGGAGGTCCTGGAACTGGGCGCCATCCGAACCCTCCTGCAGGAGGGTTACATCGTGATCGGGGCGGGAGGAGGCGGTATTCCCGTGGTCCCGCAGCCCGACGGTACCTACCGGGGCGTGGAAGCGGTGGTGGACAAGGACCTCGCTTCTGCGCTCCTGGCGGAGGCCTTCGACGCGGACCTGTTCCTGATCTCCACGGGGGTGGAGCGGGTGGCCCTCCACTTCGGAACCCCGCAGCAGCGCTGGCTGGACCAGGTCCGGGCTTCCGAGCTAGAGGGGTACCTGCGGGAGGGGCACTTCCCGCCGGGCAGCATGGGACCCAAGGTGGAGGCGGTCCTGCGCTACCTGCGGGCGGGCGGCCGGAGGGCGGCCATCACCGCACCCGGTACCCTGCAGGCGGCGGCGCGGGGCGAAGCGGGCACCCAGGTGGTACCCTGAGTACGTCCAGTTCACGCGTGGAGGAGGTCCCATGGAACCCTTCGCGTCCGCGGTGGCGTCGCGCCTGGGCACGGAGACCGCCTTCGAGGTGTTGAGCCGTGCCCGAGCCCTGGAGCGGCAAGGGCGCTCCGTGGTGCACCTGGAGATCGGCGAGCCGGACTTCGACAGCCCGCCCCACGTGGTGGACGCCGCCGTCCAGGCCCTGCGTGAGGGCCACACCCACTACACCCCCTCGGCGGGGATCCCGGAGCTGCGGGAGGCGGTGGCCCGCTACGTGTCCCGCACCCGGGGCATCGCCGTGGACCCTTCCGAGGTGGTGGTGACGCCCGGCGGCAAGCCCGTGATGGCCTTCACCGTGCTGGCCCTGGTGGACCCCGGTGACGAGGTGGTCTACCCCGACCCCGGGTTCCCCATCTACGAGTCCCTGGTGCGGTGGGTCGGGGCGACCCCGAAGCCCCTGCGGCTCCGGGAGGAGCGGGAGTTCCGGGTGGACCCGGACGAGCTGGCGTCCCTGGTGGGCCCCCGCACCAAGCTGGTGATTTTGAACTCGCCCCACAACCCGTGCGGCTCCGTGCTGTCCCGCCAGGACGTGGAGGCCATCGCGGAGGTGTGCCTGCGGTGGGGTGCGTGGGTGCTGTCGGACGAGATCTACAGCCGCATCCTGTACGACGCCGAGCACCACAGCATCGCCGCAGTGCCCGGGATGCGGGAGCGCACGGTGATCCTGGACGGGTTCAGCAAGACCTACGCCATGACCGGGTGGCGCCTGGGCTACGGGGTCATGCCCCCGCAGTTGGCGGACGTGGTCACGCGGTTCGCGGTGAACGTGTACTCGTGTCCCACAGCCTTCGCGCAGGTGGCGGGGATCGCCGCCCTGGAAGGACCCCAGGACGCGGTGGACGCCATGGTGGCCGAGTTCCGACGCCGCCGGGATCGGGTGGTGCAGGGGTTGAACGCCATGGATGGGATCCGCTGCACCACTCCCCGCGGTGCCTTCTACGCGTTCCCCAACGTGAGCGCTCTGGACCCGGACGGCAAGGCCTTCGCGGACTACCTGCTGGAGGAAGCCGGGGTGGCCGCCCTCAGCGGGACCGCCTTCGGCCCGGGCGGTCGCGGCTACCTGAGGATCTCCTACGCCACCAGCCTGCAGAACCTGGAGCTGGCGTTGGAGCGCATCGAGGCGGCCTGTCGCGCCTTCCGACGGCGGTAACACGTTGGCACGGGTCTTGCTTCAAAGCCCGCGGTGACCGCGGACACCCTGGAGCAGGCCAAGCGCAGGGCCTACCTGCGGCGCACGCGGTGACCCTGCCCACCCTCGCCGCGGTGTGGTTCACCCGGGCCGGCGAGGACGCCTTCGTGCGCTGGGGGTTCCCGGCTCTGGCGGGGTTCCTCACGTGGAGCCTCTGGGGGCTTGCCTTGGGGCAAGTCCCCGTACGGCGCCTGGAGCGGACCTTCTTCGTCTTCCTGTCCGCGTGGGCCCTGGCCTACCTCGGCCACACTCTGTACGGGAGGTCCCAGCTGGAGGTTGCCCGCCAGGAAGTCTCCGAGGGAGTGCTGCCGGTGCTGGCGGCCCTGTGCGTGCTGGCCCACATGTTCTTCGACCCCAGGCCCGCCGCGAGACTGTCCATCCTGGTCCTCTCGGCTTCCGGCCTGGTGGCGGCACCCGCGGTGGCGGCCGGATGGGGGCGCCCGGAGGCACACCCGCTGCTGCTCTCGCTGTTGCGGGCGGAGGCCTTCGCCGTGGCGTTGGCGGCGTGGCTGTATGCCCTGGCCCTCGCGAAGGACCGCTTGGCGGAAGAGCGGGTGACGTCCGGCACCGACGCCCTCACAGGCGTCCTCAACCGGAGGGGTCTGTTCCGGGCCTTCGACGTGGAAGTCGATCGCGCCCGCCGCTACAGCCACCCCCTGGCGTTGGTGCTGTTCGACCTGGACCACTTCAAGCAGGTCAACGACCGCCTCGGGCACGCTTCCGGGGACCGCTTGCTGCGTGCGGTGGCGGAAGAGGTCCGCCGCGCCCTGCGCCCCACGGATCTGTTGGGCCGGTGGGGCGGGGAGGAGTTCGTGGTGCTGCTGCCCGAGACCCCGCTGGCCCGCGCCGCGGACGTGGCGGAGAGGTTGCGGTACTTGATCTCCGGCCTACCCGCGGAAGGGGGGCCTGTCACCGCCAGCTTCGGGGTGGCGGCCCTGTCGCCCACGGACAACCTCGGGGCCCTGGTGAAGCGCGCGGACGCCGCCCTGTACGAGGCCAAGCGCCTGGGCAGGAACCGCGTGGTGGTCTTTCGGGAAGGGGCCGCGTAGCTCGTCCCCCGGACGACGGTCAAAATCCCCCGCCTGCCGCGTTCAATGGGTGGAAGCCGTTCGGGAGGGATGGGCATGCTGGCGAAGGTGCGGTCCAGCTCGGTGCTGGGACTGGAGGCGTACCCCGTGGAGGTGGAGGTGGACGTGGCCACGGGGCTTCCGGGGTTCGCCATCGTGGGGCTGCCCGACACCGCGGTGCAGGAGGCCAAGGAGCGGGTGCGGGCGGCCATCAAGAACGCCAACTTCGAGGTCCCCACCCGCCGCATCACGGTGAACCTGGCCCCCGCGGACGTGCGAAAGGAGGGGCCCGCCTTCGACCTCCCTATGGCGGTGGCCGTGCTGGCCGCCACGGGACAGGTGCCCGCGGAGGCCTGCCACGGGACCCTGTTCTTGGGCGAGCTGAGCCTCGACGGCGCGGTGCGGCCGGTGAACGGGGTGCTGTCCGCGGCGTTGCACGCGGCGCAGTCGGGCCTGCGGCGGCTGGTGGTGCCCGCGGACAACGCCCGGGAGGCCGCCATCGTGCCGGGGGTGGAGGTGTACGGCGTTTCCCACCTGCTGGAGGCTGCCAGGTTCCTGAGCGGGGAGCTCCTGCTATCGTCCGTCCCGTCCAACGGCGCCCACGAGCCGGAGCCGGAGGACGAGGTGGACTTTTCGGAGGTGCGGGGGCAGGAGCACGCCAAGCGGGCGCTGGAGATCGCCGCCGCGGGAGGGCACAACGTGCTGCTGGTGGGCCCTCCGGGGTCTGGGAAGACCATGCTGGCCCGCAGGCTGCCCACCATCCTGCCACCCATCACGTGGGAGGAGGCGGTGGAGGTCACCCGCATCTACAGCGCCGCGGGCGCCCTGCCCGCGCGGGGTGCCCTCGTCCGGCGGCGGCCGTTTCGGGCTCCCCACCACACCGCGAGCTACGCCGCCCTGCTGGGAGGCGGCAACGTGCCGCGGCCCGGGGAGGTGAGCCTGGCGCACCACGGGGTACTCTTCCTGGACGAGCTGCCGGAGTTCCACCGGGATGCTCTGGAAGCCCTCCGGCAGCCCCTGGAGGAGGGCCGGGTGACCCTGGCCCGGGCCGCGGCTACCGTGACGTTCCCCGCCCGCTTCACCCTGGTGGCGGCCATGAACCCGTGCCCGTGCGGGAGCCGAGGGGACCGGCTGCGGGAGTGCTCGTGCACGCCTTCGCAGGTCCGGCGGTACCAGGCGAAGGTGTCCGGCCCGCTGTTGGACCGCATCGACCTGCACGTGGAAGTTCCGCGCCTGGAAAGCCGCGCCCTGGTAGAAGAGCAGGCGGGTGAGCCGTCCGCTGCCATCCGCGAACGCGTGGCGCGGGCCCGCCGGGTGCAGGCGGAGCGGTACGCGGGCAGGCCGTACCGGTGCAACGCGCAGGTGCCAGTCCGTGTTCTCCGCAAGGTGGCACCCCTGGACGCCGCGGGCCGGGAACTGTTGCGGGCCGCCATCGAGCGGCTGGGGCTTTCGGCCCGCGCGTACGACCGCATCCTGCGGGTGGCCCGCACCATCGCGGACCTGGAAGGGTCGGAGGCCGTGCGCGCCCCTCACGTGGCGGAGGCCATCCAGTACCGTTCCCTGGATCGGGCCCGATGACGGAGCGGGAAGCGTGGGTGGTGCTGAACGCGGCCCCGGGCCTTTCGGTGCGGGCCAAACACCGCCTGGTCCAGGTCGCGGGCGGAGTCCAGCAGGCCTTGGCCCTGGGCCCGTCCGAGCTGCGGGAGCTGGTCGGAGAGTACCGGGCCGCGGAGCTCGCCGGTTACTTGCGGCGGGCGGACCCGGACCTGCTGATCGCCCAGGGGCAGCGGTGCGGCGCGGAGGTGGTGACCCTGGCGGACTCCCACTACCCCCAGCTGCTGCGGGGGATCCCCGATCCGCCTCTCGCCCTGTACCTGCGCGGGCAGCTGCCGCAGGTTCCGTGTGTGGCGGTGGTGGGCACCCGCAACCCGTCTTCCGATGGCGAATACGTGGCGCACCGCATGGCGTCGGAGTTGGCGGCCGCGGGGGTGTGCGTGGTGAGCGGTCTGGCGCGGGGGATCGACGCTGCCGCACACCGGGGCGCGCTGGAAGGAGGCGGGCCCACGGTGGCGGTGCTGGGCTGCGGGGTGGACGTCCGGTACCCCGCGGGCCATGAGGAGCTCGCGGACCGGGTGGCTTCCCGGGGCGCCCTGGTGAGCGAGTACCCGCCGGGCACGCCACCGGCGAAGCACCACTTCCCGTTGCGCAACCGCATCATCAGCGGGCTCGCCCGGGCCGTGGTGGTCGTAGAGGCTACCCTGCGCAGCGGGGCACTGATCACCGCGGACCTGGCCCTGGAGCAGGGGCGGGAGGTGTTCGCGGTGCCCGGCAGCGTGCTGAACCCGCGATCTGCGGGGCCTCACCGGCTGTTGCGGGAGGGTGCGGGCTGGGCGGAGCGTGCCGCGGACGTGCTGCAGGCCCTGGGGTTTCCGGTGCCTTCCCTAGGTGTGCAGGGCCTCGGGCCCGTGGAGCGGCGGGTGCTGGAGGCGCTGCGGGAGCCGCACTATCCCGACGAGCTGGTGGCCGCGGGCTTGGGAGGGGCGTCGGCGGTGAACGCCCTGCTGGTGGCGTTGGAGGTGCGGGGCCTGGTGCGCCGCATGCCGGGCGGCCGGTACGCGGCGAGCTGGTGAGCAGCCCGCCCGCGTGTGCAGCTGCGGGAGGCTTGGTAGCGCGCTGTGGCGAACGGAAGACGGCGGGACGCCGGTTGCAGGACTGCGGACGGCCCGGGCGGAGACGCTGAGCAGGGGAAATGTCCCCACGCCCCCATGTGGGAGGTGGAGGTAGCGGCGCGGTGAGCGGCCCCGGAACGCCTGCGCGGAGGCCCGCGGCGCAGCACGTGCTGCTGTACGACGCGGAGTGCGGGTTCTGCCGGTGGGCGGTGCGGCAGGTCCTGCGGTGGGACCGGGCGCGCCAGCTGCGCCCGTGCGCCCTGCAGGACCCGGAGGCGATCCGCTGGCTCGGCGACCTCCCCGAGGAGGGCCGCATGGGCTCCTGGCACCTGGTAAGCCCCGACGGGACGCGGGTTTCCGGCGGACGGGCGGTGGCGCCCCTGCTGCGGCTGCTTCCCGGGGGGTGGCCGTTGGCCGTGCTCGCGGAGGCCTTCCCGGGGGTGGTGGAGCGAGGCTACCAGTGGGTGGCGCGCCACCGAAGCCGTCTGGGGCGGTGGGTGGGCGCGGGTTCCTGCCGCCTCGACCGGTAGGTGCGTGTGGCGGTCGGCGCACCCGGGGTGTGGCCGTCACAGGCTCCGCAGGCGCAGGCCGCGGTCGGTCTCCTCCACCTCCGTCCCCAGTTCCTGGCACAGCTCCCGTATGCGCCGGCAGATGGCCTCCCGCTCCCACCCCCGGGCCAGCTCCGCGTGGAAGTCCCGGATGGTGGTGGGGACCAGGTCCACCTGCACGCCGTGGTCCTGCCAGTTCAGGAAGAAGGCGAAGGACCAGTCGTTGCGCTCCACCTCGTCCACCGCGTAGTCGTCCACGAAGTCCCCGCAGCTGTACAGCACCACGCACCCGCCCACGAACTCCACGCCCCGCACGATGTGAGCGCTGTGTCCCCACACCACGTGCGCCCCCGCCTCTGCCAACACCCGGGCCGCGGCCCGGTGCTCCGGCAGCGGCCGGCGCCCCCAGTTGGGCCCCCAGTGGGCGGAGACCACCACCCGGTCCACCCCCCGGGCGAGCGCCCGGGTGAGCTCCACCACTTTCTGGAACTTCGAGTCCTCGGGGTCCACGGGGGCGTAGAACACGCCGGGCCGGTCCGGCCCCGCCTCCCACTCCGGCTCGTTGTCCGTGAAGGCCACCATTCCCACCCGCAGACCCCCGCACGTCCACACCGCGGGCCGCCGTGCCTCCTCAGCGTCCCTTCCGGCTCCCGCGCGGGCGATGCCCGCGGCGTCCAACACTTCCAGGCAGTCCGCCAGGGCCTGGTCGCCGAAGTCCAGCACGTGGTTGTTGGCGAGGCTCACCGCCCGAACGCCCGCAACTTGGAGGACCCGCACGTTGCGGGCGTCGGACCGGAAGGTGAACAGCTTGCCCGGCCACGGGGCGCCCCGGTCGGAGAATACACACTCCAGGTTGCACACCACCCCGTCCCCGGCCTGCAGTGCGGGCAGCACGTCGCCCCAGGGGAAAGCGGGTGGCTTTCCCTCCAGGGCCCGGTTCACCAGCCGGCCCAACATCACGTCGCCCAGGAACACCAGCCGCACGGGTCCCCCGGTGCAGGGATGGCGCGGGGAATTGCCGTAGCCACCCTGCGTTGCGCAGCATATCACAGCGGGCGAGGAGGGGTCGTGGAACTCAAGCTGCTGGCCGTCCCGTGCCCCAGGGTCCAGCCGGGGGACGACGTGGGGGCTTGGGCCGCGCAAGCCTTGCAGGCCGCGGGCCTGGGGCTACGGGAAGCGGACGTGGTGGTGGTCGCCCACAAGGTGGTGTCCGTGGCGGAAGGGCGGGTGGTGCGCCTCGAGGAGGTCCAACCTTCAGAGGAAGCGGTGCGCTTGGCGGACCTGGTGGGCAAGGACCCGCGGGTGGTGGAGCTGGTGCTGAGGGAGTCGGTGGAGGTGGTGCGGGCGCGTCCGGGTCTGCTCATCACCCGGCACCGGCTCGGGTTCGTGTGCGCCAACGGCGGCGTGGACCGGTCCAACGCGGGGCCGGGGCGCGCGGTGCTGCTGCCCCTGGATCCCGACGCGTCCGCCCGGCGCATCCGGCAGACCCTGCAGGGGTGGTTCGGGTGCGCGGTGGGCGTGGTGGTGGCGGACACCCACGGTCGCGCCCACCGAGAGGGGGCGGTGGGGGTGTGCGTGGGCCTAGCGGGGCTGGAGCCTCTGCTGGACCACCGCGGCCGGCGCGACGTGTACGGCTACGTGCTCACCAGCTCCGTGGAGGCGGTGGCGGACGAGCTGGCCTCCGCGGCCACGTTGCTCATGGGGCAGGCGGACGAGGGCCGTCCCCTCGTGCTGGTGCGCGGGTGGCGGCCGCGGGGGGACGGTAGCGCCCGACAGCTGGTGCGGCCCCTGGAGCGGGACCTGTTCCGGTAGTGGCCCGGAATGACGGTGTGGGACCGGGTCCGTTTCACCGGTGCGGTCGCTGGGACACGTTCCGCGGCCGTGCGGCGGGTCGGTTGACGCCCTGTGCTACCATGGGGCCGACCGAACGGGGTTGGTCGGGCGGGGAGGACCGTGTCGAAGAAGAGTCTGGTGATCGTGGAGTCACCCACCAAGGCGCGCACCCTGAAGAAGCTGCTGGACCGCCGCTTCCGGGTGCTGGCCTCCATGGGACACGTGCGCGACCTGCCCAAGTCCAAGCTGGGCGTGGACGTGGACAACGGGTTCGCGCCCCACTACATCGTCATCAAGGGGAAGGGGCCCATCCTCAAGGAGCTCCGGGAGGCCGCCAAGGAGGCGGACACCGTGTACCTGGCCCCGGACCCGGACCGGGAAGGCGAGGCCATCTCCTGGCACCTGCAGACGCTGCTGAACGGCGTCAACCCCAACATCCGCCGCATCGAGTTCCACGAGGTCACCCGGGAGGCCGTGCGCCGCGCGTTGCAGAACCCGCGGGACGTGGACATGAACCGGGTAGCGGCCCAGCAGGCGCGGCGGGTGCTGGACCGGCTGGTGGGCTACAAGCTGAGCCCCCTGCTGTGGCGCAAGGTCCGGGGAGGCCTCAGCGCGGGCCGGGTGCAGTCCGTGGCCCTGCGGCTGGTGTGCGACCGCGAGCGGGAGATCGAGGCGTTCACGCCGCAGGAGTACTGGACCATCACCGCGCGGCTGAGCCGCGTGGGCGAGCCGGCCGCCTTCGACGCCCGGCTGGTGGCGCGGGGCGACGCGAAGGTGGAGATCCCCCACGAGGCGGAAGCGCAGCGCATCCTGCGGGATCTGGAAGCGGCGGAGTACCGGGTGGCGGAGGTCCGCCGCCGGGACCAGCAGCGGCACCCTGCGCCGCCCTTCATCACCAGCACCCTGCAGCAGGAGGCCCACCGGCGGTTGGGCTACTCCGCGTCCCGCACCATGTCGTTGGCCCAGCAGCTGTACGAGGGCCTGGACGTGGGCGACGAGGGGACCGTGGGCCTCATCACCTACATGCGCACGGACTCCGTGCGCGTGGCGGCCTCCGCCCAGGAAGAAGCGCGGGCCTTCGTCCGCGAGCGCTGGGGCGAGGCGTACGTGCCGCCCCGACCGCGCCGCTACACCGCGCGCCGCGGAGCCCAGGACGCGCATGAAGCCATCCGCCCCACGTCCGTGTACCGTACCCCGGAGAAGGTCAAGCCGTACCTGCGGCCCGACCAGTACAGGCTGTACCGGCTCATCTGGGAGCGGTTCGTGGCCAGCCAGATGAGCTCCGCGGTCCTGGACACCCTGGCCGTGGACGTGGCGGCGGGTGAGTACCGGCTGCGGGCGACGGGACAGCGGGTGAAGTTCCCGGGCTTCTTCGTGGTGTACCGGGAGCTGCCGGCGGACGGAGAGGAGCTCGCGGAGAGCTGGCTCCCGGACCTCATCCCCGGGGAAGTCCTGCAGCTGTTGGAACTCGTCCCGCAGCAGCACTTCACCCAGCCGCCGCCCCGGTACACGGAGGCCACCCTGGTACGGGCCCTGGAGGAGAAGGGGATCGGCCGGCCGTCCACGTACGCCCCCACCCTGGAGACCATCAAGAAGCGGGGCTACGTGCGGGTGGTAGACCGCCGGCTGGTGCCCACGGAGCTGGGACGGCTGGTGAACGACCTGCTGCTGCAGCACTTCCCCGACATCGTGGACGTGGGCTTCACCGCCCACCTGGAGGAGGACCTGGACCGGGTGGAGGAGGGCCAGGCGGACTGGGTGGGCGTGGTGCGGGAGTTCTACGAGCCCTTCGAGCAGGACCTGAAGAAGGCGGAGGCCCTCATCGAAGAGGTGGACATGAGGCCGGAGCCCACGGGACAGCCCTGTCCCGCGTGCGGCCGCGAGCTGGTGCGCAAGCAGGGCCGGTTCGGGACCTTCATCGCCTGCGCCGGCTACCCCGAGTGCACCTACACCCGCCCCGTGGGCATCGGGGTCCCCTGTCCCAAGTGCGGGGGCGAGGTGGTGGAGCGCAGGTCCCGGCGGGGCCGGATCTTCTACGGCTGCGCCAACTACCCCGCCTGTGACTTCACCTCGTGGGACCGGCCCACGGACCGGCGGTGCAGCCGGTGCGGCTTGCCCATGGCCCTACGCCATCCCCGGCGCGGCGGAAGCTACTACCGGTGCGTGAACCCCTCGTGCAAGGCCACCGAACCCCAGCAGGCCCTGCCGGAGCCCGTGGCGGCCCGGTGAGACGTCTGGGCCAAGACGTGCGCCGGTTCCTGCAGGCACTGCAGGCGGAGCGCGGGGCGTCCCCGGCCACCCTGCGCGCGTACGCGCAGGATGCCCACGACTTTCTGTCCTTTCTGGCCGCGGAGGGGATCCAGGGGTGGGAGGAGGTGGACGTGGCGTGCGCGCGCCGGTACCTGGTGCGCCTGGGCAACTCGCGGGCCCGGGCCACCGTGGCCCGCCGGCTGAGCGCGCTGCGCCACCTGTTCCGCTTCCTGGTGCGCACGGGCCGGGTGCAGGCCAACCCCTTCCGGGGTTTGCGGCCACCCCGGCGGGGCCGGAGGCTGCCCGGCGCCCTGAGCCCCCAGCAGGTGAAGGCCCTGGTCACGGCGCCGGACTCCACCACGCCCCTGGGGCTCCGGGACCGCGCCCTGCTGGAACTCCTGTACGGCTCCGGGCTGCGGATCTCCGAGGCCCTTTCCCTGCGGGCGAGGGACGCAGGACCCGGCCGGGAGCTTCGGGTGGTGGGCAAGGGCGACCGGGAGCGGGTGGTGCTGCTCACCCGGGGCGCCCGGAAGGTCCTGGACGCGTACCTGCAGCGCGGCCGTCCCCTTCTGGCCGCACCGGGTACGGACGCCCTGTTCGTCAACCACCGCGGGCTCCCCCTGACCAGCCGGGGCGCCCAGCTGGTGGTCCGGCGGTACGTGCGGGAAGCGCTGGGGGGAGTCCGCGCCACACCCCACACCCTGCGGCACACCTTCGCCACCCACCTGCTGGACGGCGGGGCGGACTTACGGTCGGTGCAGGAGCTGCTCGGGCACCGCAGCCTGCAGACCACCCAGGTGTACACCCACACCAGCCGGGCCAAGCTTAAGGAAGTGTACGACCGTGCCCACCCCCGGGCGTAGTGCGGCCGGCGCCCACGCGGTAGACTGCCAGGTGAGATGCGGGGAGTTTCCCACACCACGGTGCTGGCGGTCCTACGGGACGGCCGGGCGGCCATGGGCTCCGACGGCCAGGTGACCGTGGGCCAGACGGTGCTCAAGCACGGGGCCAGCAAGGTCCGGCGCATCGGGGAGGGCGTGCTGGCGGGGTTTGCGGGCAGCGCCGCGGACGGGCTCACCCTGTTCGAGCGGTTCGAGGCCAAGCTCAGCGAGCACCGGGGCAACCTCCCCCGGGCCGCGCTGAGCCTCGCCAAGGACTGGAGGACGGACCGGAGCCTGCGCCGCCTGGAGGCCATGCTGGTGGTGTGCGACCGGGAGCACCTGCTGATCCTGTCGGGCGGCGGGGACGTGGTGGAGCCGGACGACGGGGTGGCGGGGGTGGGCAGCGGCGGAGCCTACGCCCAGGCGGCGGCCCGGGCCCTGCTGCGCCACACGGACCTGCCGGTGGAGGTGGTGGTGCGGGAGGCGTTGCGCATCGCTGCGGAGATCTGCATCTACACCAACGACCGCATCGTGGTGGAGACGCTTTAGTCATGGGGTACCGCATGGAGGAGCTCACGCCCCGGCGCATCGTGGCCGAGCTGGACAGGCACATCGTGGGCCAGCAGGCGGCCAAGCGGGCGGTGGCGGTGGCCCTGCGCAACCGGTTCCGGCGGAGCCTGCTGCCCGAGTCCCTGCGCCGGGACGTGATCCCCAAGAACATCCTCATGATCGGGCCCACGGGGGTGGGCAAGACGGAGATCGCCCGCCGGGTGGCGCGGCTGGTGGACGCGCCCTTCGTGAAGGTGGAGGCCACCAAGTTCACCGAGGTGGGCTACGTGGGGCGCGATGTGGACTCCATGATCCGCGACCTGGTAGAGGTCTCCGTGCAGATGGTGAAGCAGGAGCGCATGCGGGCCGTGCAGCCCGAGGCGGAGCGCCTGGCCCGGGAGCGCATGCTGCGGATCCTGGTCCCCGACCCCGCCCGGCCAGCTCTGGCCAACCCCTGGGAAGTGTTGCTGGGCCGCACGCCCACGGTTGCCCCCAGCACCGCGGCCCGGGAGCAGGAGGAGGTGGAGGAGCGGCGCCGCGCCCTGCGGCCGCGTCTGGAGGCGGGGGAGCTGGACCGTGAGGTGGTGGAGGTGGAGGTGGAAGAGCAGACCCTCCCCACCATCGAGATCATCGGGGCCCAGGGCGTGGAGGAGATGGGGGTGAATTTGCAGGACCTCCTGGGCGGGCTGCTGCCCAAGCGCCGCAAGCGCCGCCGGGTCACGGTGGCGGAGGGGTTGCGGATCCTGGCCCAGGAAGAGGCCAGCAAGCTCATCGACCACGACGAGGCGCAGCGGGAGGGCGTGCGGCGGGCGGAGGAGCTCGGCATCGTGTTCATCGACGAGATCGACAAGATCGCGGGCTCCGGGCCGTCGGTGGGGCCGGACGTGTCCCGGGAGGGCGTCCAGCGGGACCTGCTGCCCATCGTGGAGGGGTGCACGGTCACCACCCGCTACGGGCCCGTGCGCACGGACCACATCCTGTTCCTGTGCGCGGGGGCCTTCCACTCCAGCAAGCCCTCCGACCTCATCCCCGAGCTGCAGGGCCGGCTGCCCATCCGGGTGGAGCTGGAGCGGCTGACCCACCGGGACTTCGTACGCATCCTCACCGAGCCCGAGAACAGCCTGACCAAGCAGGTCCAGGCCCTGTTGGCCACGGAGGGGGTGGAGGTGGTGTTCACCCCCGACGGGGTGGAGGCCATCGCCCGCATCGCCCACGAGATCAACGAGCGCACCGAGGACATCGGAGCCCGGCGGCTGCACACGGTCCTGGAGAAGGTCACCGAGGAGATCAGCTTCGAGGCCCCCGAGGGGCCCCGGCGGGTGGTTATCGACGAGCCGTACGTGCGGCGCCGCCTGGAGCCCCTGCTGCGGGACCAGGACTTGAGCCGCTACATCCTGTAGGCCGCTCCCGAGTCCGCTTGTGGTATACTACGGCGGGCGCGGGCCCCATGGGCCCGCGCACTTTTGCACGCCCGCCCCCGGGCCGCCCCCGCGGCTCGGGTTCCGGTCCCCGCGCCGGGGAAGGCGGGCGGAGGCCAACCGGGAGGGAGCCGCGTTGCCGGTCGTCACCATGAAGCAGCTGTTGGAGGCCGGGGTCCACTTCGGGCACCAGACCCGGCGGTGGAACCCGAAGATGGCCCGCTACATCTTCACGGAGCGCAACGGGATCCACATCATCGACCTCCAGAAGTCCGTTCCCCTGTTCGAGGAGGCGTACCGGTTCGTGCGGGCGACGGTGGCGGAGGGCAGCCTGGTGCTGTTCGTGGGCACCAAGAAGCAGGCCCAGGACGCCATCCGGGAGGAGGCCCAGCGGGCCGGGATGCCCTACGTCAACCAGCGGTGGCTAGGGGGCATGCTCACCAACTTCCAGACCATCCGCAAGCGGGTGGAGCGCCTGCGGGAGATCGAGCAGCTCCGGGACACGGGGCAGCTGGACATGCTGCCCAAGAAGGAGCAGGCCAAGGCCTTGGACGAGCTGGCGCGCCTGGAGAAGTACCTGGGCGGCATCAAGACCATGAACCGCCTGCCCGGGGCGGTGTACGTGGTGGATACCCGCAAGGAGCGCAACGCGGTGCTGGAGGCCCGGAAGCTCCGGATCCCCCTGGTGGCCATCGTGGACACCAACTGCGACCCGGACGAGATCGACTACACCATCCCGGGCAACGACGACGCCATCCGCGCGGTGCGGTTGATCACCAGCCGCATCGCGGACGCCTGCGTGGAGGGGATGGAGGAGCGGCGCAAGCGGGTGGGGGAGGTACCCGAAGAGCTGGCGGCCCCCACCCCGGCTCCCGAAGCCGCGGCGGAGGAGGAGAAGCCCGAGGTGGAGGAGATGGAGCTGGAGGAGGCCGCGGTGGACGCCTACGACGAGGAGGAGGACGTGGAGGTTTAGATGCCGGTGAGCCTGGAGCTGGTGAAGGAACTGCGGGCCCGCACGGGAGCGGGCATGATGGACTGCAAGAGTGCCCTGGAGGAAACCGACGGCGACCTGGACAAGGCCATGGAGCTGCTGCGCAAGCGGGGCCTGGCCCAGGCGGCCAAGCGGGCGGGCCGGGCCGCCAGCCAGGGCCTGGTGGACGCGTACATCCACGGGGGCGGGACCCTGGGGGTGCTGGTGGAGGTCAACTGCGAGACGGACTTCGTGGCCCGCACCGAGGAGTTCCGGCAGCTGGTGCGGGACCTGGCGTTGCAGATCGCGGCCCGGGACCCCCGGTACGTCCGGCGGGAGGACGTCCCGGAGGAGGAGCTGGAGCGGGAGCGGGAGATCGCCCGAGCCCAGCTGAGCGCCCAACTGCAGGGCAAACCGCCCGCGGCGGTGGAGCGGGCGGTGGAGGGCAAGGTGGGCAAGTGGCTGGAGGAGGTGGTGCTCCTGGAGCAGCCCTTCATCCGGGACGAGGGCAAGAAGGTGCGGGACCGCATCGCGGAGGTGGTGGCCCGCACAGGCGAGAACATCGTGGTCCGCCGCTTCGCCCGCTTCAAGCTGGGGGAAGCGGGTTAGGCCGGGCTGCCCGGGGATCGCGCCGGCGGTGTTGGGGTGCTCTAGGATGGCTGGGGCGGGAAGGCGAGCGGATCCCGCCTAGGACGCGGCGAGGCGTGGCGGCGCTGCGGTACGGGCGCATCGTCCTGAAGCTCAGCGGGGAGGAGCTGAGCGGGGACGGGCGCTGGATCGTGGACCCGGAGGTGCTCCGGGTGGTGGCCCGGGAGGTGCGGGCGGTGCACGCCCTGGGCGTGCAGGTGGCGTTGGTGGTGGGCGGCGGGAACATCGTCCGGGGCGCGGAGATGAGCCGGCTGCTGGGGATCGACAAGGTCACCGCGGACTACATGGGGATGCTGGCCACAGTGATCAACGCCCTGGCGTTGCAGGAGGTGCTGGAGAGCCACGGGCTGGAGACCCGGGTGCAGACCGCCATCGCCATGCACCAGATCGCGGAGCCCTTCATCCGGCGCCGGGCCATCCGCCACCTGGAGAAGGGGCGGGTGGTGCTGTTCGCCGCGGGCACCGGCAGCCCCTACTTCACCACGGACACCACCGCGGCCCTGCGGGCCATCGAGATCGAGGCCGGCGCGGTGCTCATGGCCAAGAACCAGGTGCCCGGGGTGTTCGACAAGGACCCGCGGGTGCACCGGGACGCCATCATGTTCGACCGGCTCACCTACCTGGAGTACATCAACCGGGGGCTGCAGGTGATGGACACCACCACGGTGTCCCTGTGCATGGACAACGGCCTGGACATCTGGGTGTTCAACCTGCAGGAGCCCGGAAACCTGGAGCGCATCGTGCGGGGCGAGCACGTGGGCACCCTCATCGGAGGTGCGCCATGATCCAGGACGTGCTCAAGGACGCGCGGACGCGGATGCAGAAGGCCGTGGAGGCTACGGCCCGGGAGCTGGCCACCCTGCGTACGGGACGGGCCAGCCCGGCCCTGGTGGAGCACATCAAGGTCGAGTACTACGGGACCCAGGTGCCCCTCAACCAGCTGGCGAGCATCTCCGTGCCGGAACCCCGGCTGCTGGTGGTGCAACCGTGGGACCGCAACGCCACCAGGGCCATCGAGAAGGCCATCCTGCAGAGCGAGCTGGGGCTGGTGCCCAGCTCCGACGGGGTGGTGCTGCGCATCCCCATCCCTCCCCTCACGGAGGAGCGCCGCCGGGAGCTGGTGCGGGTGGCCCGCAAGCACGCGGAGGAGGGCCGGGTGGCGGTCCGCAACGTGCGGCGGGAGGCCCGGGAGACCATCGAGGAGCTGGAGGAGGTGAAGGAGATCTCCGAGGACGAGGCCCGGAGGGCGCAGGACGAGCTGCAGAAGCTCACGGACCGCTTCATCGCGGAGATCGACGCCCTCTTGGAGAAGAAGGAAGCGGAGATCCTGGAGGTGTGATGAACCCGGCTACCCCTCCCCCGGACGTGGTGGCCCTACCGCTGGACGAGGCCCTGGACGCCCTGCGGGAGGCGGGGTGGCAGGCCCAGCTCCGGGAGTCCGCCCCGCCCCACAGCGCTCCCGCGGGCGGAGTCCGCAGGGTGGTGCGGCAGCGGGCCGTGGGGCCCCACGAGGTGGAGCTGGTGGTGGTCTGGGAGCGCTACAGCCCGGCCCGTCGGTCCCCCGGGGGCGGGCGGGCCGCCTCTGAGGCCGCCCGCGGCACGGAGCCTTGACCCCGTCTTCCGCGCCTCCCCCGACTTCCGCTGGCCCGCGACGCCTGGACGACTCCGCGCTGCGTGCCCTGGGCCTGGACCCCGCCCGGCTGCCCGTGCACGTGGCCATCATCATGGACGGCAACGGACGGTGGGCCACGCGCCGGGGCCTGCCCCGGGTGGAAGGACACCGGGCCGGGCGCGCGGCCATCCGCCGGACGGTGGAAGCCGCGGTGGAGCTGGGGATCCGGGTCCTCACCCTGTTCGCCTTCAGCACGGAGAACTGGCGGCGGCCCAGGGACGAGGTGGAGGCCCTGTGCGCCCTGTACGAGGAGGTGCTGCGGCAGGAGACACCGGAGCTAGCCCGCCACGGGGTGCGGGTGCACGTCATCGGCGACCGCGCGGGGTTCCCGCGGGGCCTGCAGGAGGCTATCCGGTACGCGGAGGAGGCCACCGCGTCCAACGACGTGCTGCACCTGGTGGGGGCCTTGAACTACGGTGGCCGCGCGGAGATCGTGCACGCGGCCCGGTCCCTGGCCGCGGCAGCGCGCCGGGGCGAGCTCTGCCCGGAGGGGATCGGGGAGGAGGACTTGAGCCGGCATCTGCAGACCTACCCGCTGCCGGACCCGGACCTGGTGATCCGCACCGCGGGGGAGAAGCGGCTGAGCAACTTCCTCGTGTGGCAGGCGGCGTACGCGGAGCTGTACTTCACGGACATGCTGTGGCCGGAGTTCGACCGGCAGGCGCTGGTGGACGCCCTGCGGGACTACCAGGGCCGGGCGCGGCGGTTCGGGGGGCTGGATGCTGGGTAGGCGTTTGGTGACCGCCGCGGTGGGGATCCCCGTGGCCGCGGCCGCGGTGTGGGCCGGAGGCTGGTTTTTGGCCGCGGCCACGGGAGTGGTGGCGGCGGTGGGAGCGTGGGAGTTCCACCACCTGTCCCAGCGCGCGGGCTATACGCCCTCCGCGCTTCTTGGCATCCTGGGGGCGGGCGCGCTGCCGCTGGTGGCCCAGGAAGGCGTGCAGTGGACTCTGGCCGCCCTGACCCTGGTGGTGCTGGCTTCCCTGGGCACCGAACTCGTGTGGCGCAGGGACAGGCTGCTGGCCAACGCCGCGGGCACCACCCTGGGGACGGTGTACGTGGGCCTGTTCGGCTCTCACTGGGTGCTGCTGCGGCAGCTCCCGGAGGGTATGGCGCTGACGTTCCTCGTGGTGGCCAGCACGTGGTGCGCGGACAGCGGCGCGTACTTCGTGGGTCGGTGGCTGGGCCGCCGCAGGTTGGCCCCTGAGGTGAGTCCCAACAAGACCGTAGAAGGCGCCCTGGGAGGCGTGGCGGGAGGGCTGGTGGGGGCCGTGGCCGCGGGAGCGTGGTTCGGCCTGCCCGCGGCGTGGGTGGTGGTGGGAGGCTTGGCGTGCGCCCTCAGCGGGCAGCTGGGCGACCTGTGGGAGTCCGCCCTGAAACGGGAGGCGCACGTCAAGGACTCGGGCAACCTGCTGCCCGGCCACGGCGGCGTGCTGGACCGGTTCGACGGGCTGCTGTTCTCCGGGGTGGTGGGGTACTACCTGTTCGGGCTGTGGACGGGCAACCTGTGAGGCCGGCACCGCGTCGGGTGGCGATCCTGGGCAGCACCGGCTCCATCGGCCGTCAGGCCCTGGAGGTGGCGGAGGCCCTGGGGGATCGGTTGGTCGTGGTGGCCCTGGGCGCCCGGCGGGACGCACAGACCCTGGCGTGGCAGGCGGTGCGTTGGAACCCCGAGGCCGTGGCCCTGGCTGACCCTCAGGCAGTCCCGGAGTTCCGGGAGCACGCCGCAGGTTGGCGGGGCGAGCTCCTGGTGGGCCCCACGGCCCTGGAGGAGCTGGCCCGCTGGCCCTCCGCGGACGTGGTGCTGGTGGCGGTGGTGGGGGTGGCGGGCCTTCTGCCGAGCCTGGCCGCCATCGCCGCGGGCAAGGAGCTGGCGCTGGCCAACAAGGAGACCCTGGTGGCCGCGGGCCAGCTGGTGCGAGAGCAGGCCCAGGCTCGCGGGGTGCGGATCGTCCCGGTGGACGGGGAGCACAGCGCCATCTACCAGTGCCTGAGGGCGGAGGGGTGGGGACGCGTGAGCCGCATCGTCCTCACGGCGTCCGGGGGGCCGTTTCTGCGCCGGTCCTTGGAGTCCATGGAGTCCGCCACGCCGGAGGAGGCGTTGGAGCACCCCACGTGGCGCATGGGGGCGAAGATCACCGTGGACTCCGCCACGCTGATGAACAAGGCGCTGGAGGTCATCGAGGCCCGGTGGCTGTTCGACCTGGCGCCCGAACACATCCAGGTGGTGATCCACCCCCAGAGCGTGGTGCACGGCCTGGTGGAGTTCGTGGACGGCTCCACCCTGGCCCACCTGAGCCGCCCCGACATGCGCCTGTTCATCCAGTACGCCCTCGCGGGCGCCGAGCGGGTGCCACCGGGCTTCGGCCGGCTGGACTGGACCGTTCCCCACACCCTGACCTTCGAGCCCCCCGACCTGCGCAGGTTCCCCTGCTTGGGGTACGCTTATGAGGCGCTGGCCGTGGGAGGGACGTTGCCCGCGGTGCTGAACGCCGCCAACGAGGTCGCGGTGCAGCGGTTCCTGGACCGGGAGGTCCCCTTCGGCCGGATCCCGAAGCTTGTGCGGGCGGCCATGGACTTGCACCAGGTGCGGCTCCGGCCCAACCTAGAGGAGATCCTAGAGGCGGACCGCTGGGCGCGGGGGCTGGTGAGGAGCCTGTAGATGTCCGTTCTGCTGGCCCTGGTGGCGTTCGGGCTGATGATCCTGGCCCACGAGCTGGGCCACTTCCTGGTGGCCCGGCTGACCGGGGTGGGGATCAAGGCGTTCGCGGTGGGGTTCGGCCCCGCGGTCCTGAAGGTCCGGCGGGGCGGAACCGAGTACCGGGTCAACGCCTTCCCCCTCGGGGGCTACGTGCGCTTGGCCGGCGAGGACCTGGACGAGGACGGGGGTCCGGACAGCTTCCGCAGCAAGGGCGTGTGGGCCCGCATGGCCGTGGTGGCCGCGGGCCCCACCATGAACCTGCTGCTGTCCGCGCTCCTGGTGGCCGTGGCGGCCAGCGCGTACGGCCTCCCCACGCACGTGACCACGGTGGTGGCCTCCGTGCGGCCCGGCTGGCCCGCGGCGGAGGCGGGCCTGCGGCCGGGAGACCGGATCGTGTCCATCGACGGGATGCCCATGCGGGACGGGCAGACCATGGTGCGGACCATCCACCGCAGCGCGGGCAAGCCCCTGCGGCTGGTGGTGGAGCGGTCCGGGCAGCGGTTCGAGGTCACCGTCACCCCCCGCCTGGACCCGCGGCTGCGGGTGGGCATTACGGGCATCACCCCTGCCGTGGCCCGGCAGCGGCTGGCTCCCCACCGCGCCCTCGCGTGGGGCGTCCAGCAGACGGTGCGTTCCATGCGGGAGATGGTGGTGGGGCTGGCGCGCCTGGTGGGCTCCGGCGCGGTACTGGACGAGCTCGCGGGCCCCGTGGGCGCGGTCCGGCTGCTGGGCGACGCGGCCCAGGTAGGCTTCGACTCGTACCTGTTCATGACCGCGTTCCTGAGCGTGATGATCGGGATGTTCAACCTCCTGCCCCTTCCGGCCCTGGACGGCGGCCGGCTGGCTTTCCTCCTGGTGGAGGCGGTGCGGCGCAGGGCCGTGGATCCGCGTCGGGAGGGCTACGTGCACCTGGTGGGCTTCGCCCTGCTGTTGCTCCTCGTCCTTGCCCTCACGTACCGCGACGTCCTACGATGGGTGGGCGAACGGAACTTCTAGCCTGAACACGTGGGCGAGGGCAGTTTCAGGCGGGGACGTGGGGTTGGTTCCCGTGGTGGAGTCCTGGGAGCTCGTGCTGCGGTTGGCCCTGGCGGTGCTGCTGGGAGGGGTCATCGGCCTGGAGCGGGAGGTCCTGGAAAAACCCGCGGGCTTCCGCACCCACATCCTGGTGGCCCTGGGTGCTGCCACCTTCACCCTCATCAGCCTGTACGGGTTCTTCGGCAGCGGCGCGGACCCCGCCCGCATCGCGTCCAACATCGTGGTGGGCATCGGCTTCATCGGAGCGGGCACCATCTGGCGCCACGGCACCGGCGTGGGCGGGCTCACCACCGCGGCCAGCCTGTGGATGGTGGCGGCCATCGGGACCGCGGTGGGCAGCGGCTTCTACTGGGTCGCCCTGTGGGCCACGGGCCTGGCGTGGGCGGTGCTGTACCTGTTCCCCCGGGTGGAGCGCCGGTTGCCCCGGCGGTCCGCAGGCCTGGGGGTGTTGCACGTGACCATGCTCGACCGCCCCGGACAGCTGGGCGCCATCGGCACGGTGCTGGGCCAGCACAGGGCCAACATCGAGAGCGTGGAGATGGCCCCCGCGGGAGACGGACGGGTGAGCATGCACCTGGGCGTGCGCCTGCCGCCCCACGTGAGGCGGGAGGAGGTGCTCCTGGCGGTGGCCGGGCTGGACGGGGTGGAAGGCGCCACCTGGGCGTCGTAGCGCATGTCCGCGAAACTCTCGCCGGGGCACCTGCGATGCCTGCCATCCCCGGGTAGACGGCGTTTGCCAGGAATCGCGGGAACGGTGTTCGGGGTGGCCTCGTGATCCCCCTGCGGGACAGCGTGCCGGCCCGGCGGACCCCGGTGGTCATGCTGGGCATCCTGGCCACCAGCGTGCTCGTGTTCCTGTACGAGCTGGGACTGTCCGACGCGGAGCTGGTGTGGCTGTTCCGGACCTTCGGGGTCGTACCCGCCCGGCTGCTGGGCCCGGACCCACCTTACTACACCTTGGTGACCTCCATGTTCCTGCACGGCGGGTGGGTCCACCTGCTGGGGAACATGCTGTACCTGTGGATCTTCGGGAACAACGTGGAGGACGCCATGGGCCACGGGAGGTTCGCGGCCTTCTACCTCCTGTGCGGGCTCGCGGCCGCGGCGGTGCAGGTGGCCTTCCAACCCGACTCGCCCGTCCCCATGGTGGGCGCCAGCGGCGCCATCGCGGGCGTCCTGGGCGCCTACCTGGTGCTGTACCCCCACGCCCGCATCCTGGCCCTGGTGCCCCTCGGGTTCTTCACCCAGCTGGCGGAAGTGCCCGCGGTGCTGTTCCTGCCCCTGTGGTTCCTCCTGCAGCTCCTGTACGGCCTCGCGTCCTTGGGGGTGCAGACCCAGGTGGGAGGCGGGGTGGCCTTCTGGGCCCACGTGGGCGGGTTCGTGGCGGGGGTGTTGCTGGTGCGGGTGTTGGCGCCCCGGCGCCGTCGGTGGTGGTGAGTGTTGGAAACCCGCAAGCGCCAGGGTACCATGGTGGCGTGCCCGGCCCCCAAGGGCCGGGCACCTGCCTGAACGGCGAAACCCGGAGCAGGAGGTCACAGGTGCGGAACATTCTGGTGGAAGCCCTGCCGGGCGTGCCCGTATCCGAGCACCAGGTGGAGCTGGTGGAGCGCAAGGGTGTGGGCCACCCCGACTCCATCTGCGACGCCATCATGGAGCAGGTGTCGGTGGAGCTGAGCAAGATCTACCTGGAGAAGGTGGGCACCATCCTGCACCACAACATCGACAAGGCCTTCCTGGTGGCGGGGGAGGCGGAGGTGCGGTTCGGGGGCGGCCGGGTGGTGCAGCCCATGCGGCTCATCTTCGGCGACCGCGCCACTTACCGGGTGGGCGACGTGGAGATCCCCATCGCGGACGCGGCCGTGCAGACGGCCAAGCGGTGGATCCGGAAGAACCTGCGGTTCGTGGACCCGGACCGCCACGTGGAGTACGACATCCAGATCAAGCCGGGCTCGCCGGAGCTGGTGGACATCTTCCAGCGGGAGGAGGTGGGGGCCAACGACACCTCCGCGGCGGTGGGGTACTGGCCCCTCACGGAGACGGAGCGGGTGGTGCTGGAGACGGAGAAGTACATCAACTCCCCCGCCTTCAAGCGGGAGTTCCCGGAAGCGGGGGAGGACGTGAAGGTCATGGGGGTCCGCACGGGTCGGGAGCTGCACCTGACCGTGGCCGTGGCCTTCGTGGACCGGTTCGTGGACAGTGAGGCCACCTACTTCCGCCGGAAGGAGCAGATGAAGGAAGCGGTCCTGGAGTACGTACGGTCCCGCTGCAGCCTACCCTCGGTCCACCTGTACCTGAACCACGCGGACGTGCCCGGCCGGGGGTTGGGAGGGGTGTACCTGTCCGTCACCGGGACCTCCGCGGAGAGCGGCGACAGCGGCCAGGTGGGCCGGGGAAACAAGGTCAACGGCGTCATCGCCCTGAACCGGCCCATGGGCACGGAGGCCGCCGCGGGCAAGAACCCCGTGTCGCACGTGGGGAAGATCTACACCGTCCTTACCCACCGCATCGCCCAGCGGGTGTGCGAGGAGGTCCGGGGCGTGCGGGAGTGCTACATCTGGCTGTGCAGCCAAATCGGGGAGCCCATCGACCGCCCCAAGGTGGCCGCGGCGCAGGTGATCCTGGACCGCGGGGTCCGGCGGGCCCGGGTCCTGCGCCAGGTGCGGGAGGTCCTGGACCGGGAGCTCGGGGGCGTGCGCAGCCTGGTCCAGGACCTGGCCGCGGGCAGGTACGCGGTGGTGTGAGCCGCCCGCCCGCCGCGGCGCTTTTGGCCGCCTCGCTCGCGGCCCTTCTGGTGGGCTGCCAGGCCCAGGTCCGGCGGGTGCCCAAGCCCGAGCCCGTGGCCACCCTGCGGGTGGCGGAAGTCCGCCGGCTCAGCGACCGCGTGGCCACCAGCGACGTGAGCTGGTCCCCGGACGGCCGCGCGGTGGCCTTCGGTACTCCGGAGGGTGTGGTGTCCGTGGACTGGGAGGGCACCGAACGGCGGCTGTCCGCGCTGCGCCCCGCCACGCACGTGGACTGGTCCAGTAGCGGCCGGTGGCTGGCGGTGGTGTCCGGGGGAGCGTTGTGGCTGGTGGACCTGACCAGGGGTTCCACCCGCGCCGCGTCCCTGCCTGGGGTGGTGCGCGCCTTCCGCTGGAGCCCGGCGGGAGACCGCGGGGTGGCGGTGGTGGAGCAGAGCGGGTGGTGGCTGTGGCTGGTGTCCGCGGAGGGAGGGTTGCGCCGGAAGATCTTCGGCTCCGCCAACCCCTTGTTCGACCTGGGCTGGTACCCGAACGGCGTGTACGTGTTCGTCCGAGAGGAGGACCCGTCCGGCAGGACCGTGGCCCTCTGGCGGGTTCGGGTGGCGGGCCCGGACCGGCGGCGGGAGGTGGCCCTGTCCGCGACCGTGGTCCAGGCGCAGCTGTCCTCCACGGGCCGGGCGGTGGCGTACCTGGTGGCGGGGGAGGACGGGGTGGCGTTGGTGGTGCAGGAGCTGGGCCACCGCCCTCGGCCTCCGCTGGCCCGCGGCGGGAAGCTGTGGGGGCTGAGCTGGTCTCCGCAGGGTGACAAGCTCAGCTACGCGGAGGTGCAGGGCGGGGAGCGCGCGTCGGTGTGGGTGGTGGACGCGGACGGGTCCGCGAAGCTCCAGGTGGCCGACTACGCCCTGGAGTTCCCGGACCCCGACAGCTTGGTGGGAACCCGGTGGTCCCCGGACGGCCGCGCGCTGGCCTTTGGCACCGGGTTCAGCCACCGGGCGGGGCCGGTGTGGGTGGCCAGGCTCCACCGCCGCTAGTCGGAGCCTTTTGGGTTCTCGGATGACGAGGCGCGTGGGAGGTGCGCCCGTGGCCGCGTTGAGGGCGCGTGGTACACTCCCTGGTAGGGCCTGCGGGCTTGCGTGTCCGCGCTCCGTGCGGGTGGAACACACCGTGCCGAGGAGGGATTGCGCGTGCCGATCTACGAGTACCTGTGCACCCGTTGCGATTACAGGTTCGAACGGCTGCAGCCGGTGGGCAGCCCTCCAGAGCCGTGTCCCCGCTGCGGCGGCACCACGCGGCGCTTGCTGGGGACGGTAGGGGTGGTGTTCCGCGGCTCGGGCTTCTACACCACCGACTACCGGCGGTCCAAGGACGGGGCTTCAAGGTCGGAGAAAGAGGACAAGAAAGAGAGCAAGGACCAGCCGGCGAAGGAGACCAAGCCTGCCGCGTCATCTTAGCGCGGTCCGGCTGGGCGGCGGAGGGTTGGTCCCCGGGCCTCTGGGCCTGGGCAAAGTCACACGGTGAAGTCCGCCAGCTCCACCGCCTCGCAGGCGGGAGGACGCAGCCCCGCCCGGCGGGTGGGGTGCGGGCTTGTCGTTCTCCTCACCCTTCTACCAGCCTTACCTCTCCACACCCAGGCCGTCTCGGTACGGGCCTCCGTGGGCTGGGACGGGTGGGTGCGGTACGGCGCCTGGAACCCCCTCACGGTGGACGTGCGGACGGACGTCCCCGTGAACGGCTGGCTCGTGGTGGACCTCCCGCGGGAGTTCGGCAGGCAGCGCCTCCGCCTGCGCTATCCCGTGGCCCTTCCCCAGGGCGGGGCCACCAGCTGGCGCTTGGCGGCGTTCCTGGAGGACGCCCGGAGGCCAGTGCGCGTGTCGGTGAGCACGGAGGACGGGCAGGAACTGGCGTTTTCGGAGGCGTCCCCCCAGCCGGAGGGTGCGGTGGCCAGCGTGGTGGGGTACCTGGGCCTGCAGCCTCCCACGCCGCCCGGCCAGGTCCCCGGCGGCGGGCGCCGGGCGGTGGCCCGCCTGCGGGAGGAGTCCCTGCCCGAAACCCCCGCGGCGTACGCTTCCCTGGACGTGCTGGTGGTGGAGGAGCTGGACGAGCGGCGGCTGAACGACGCGCAGCGCCAGGCCCTGCAGGCCTGGGTGCTGCACGGCGGCCGGGTGGTGGTCACCTCGGTCCTGGACTTGACCGCTCCCCTGGGCCGGTGGCTCTCCGTGGCTCGGCCCACGGGGCGCAGCTTCGAGGCCGAGCAGCTGCGGTCGGTGTCCGGATGGGCCTGGGAGCTGGATCCCGCGCCGGACGCGCGACCCGTGGTGGAGCGGTCCCGGGCCGTGGCCTTCTGGGCGCCCAGGGGCCTGGGGCGGGTGTACGCGTGGGCCGCACCGCCGCAGCGGGTGAGCCCTGACTCACCCCTGTGGTTCCTGGCCCTTCCCGCTCCGTCCACCCGCGAACCTCCACCCGAACCGGAGCCCCATCCCCACCTGCCCCTGGGGCCCGCCGCGCTGGGGTTGGGGTCGTACGCGGCGCTGTGGGTGTTGTCCGTGGCCCTGGCAGGCCGGAGGCCGTGGGGCTGGGCCGCGGTGGCCGCGGTGCTGGCAGCCGGCGTGGCGGGGATGCCGCGGCTGGCGGACCAGGTGCGCCAGAGGTCGAGCGTCCTGGACGAGCACCGGGTGGAGGTGGCCGTGGACGGAATCACCCGGGCGTACGGCTGGGGCTTCGCCCGCGCCGTCTACCCCGGGGTTTACGTGTACGGGCTGCCCCCTGCGGACGCGGTGACGGCCTCGGGGGGCTTCTCGGAAGCGGAGGTGACGTTCCTCCCGGACCGCACCACGCTTCGGGTCAAGCAGGCGGCGGGCGACCGGGTGCGGGTGTACTGGGAGGCGTCCGGCACTTCCGAGCTGCCCGCGGTGGAGGTCCGGGGTGAGGAGGTGTCGGTGGGCGGCCCCGGACCGTGGGAGGGGGTGGTGTTCTGGGGCCGCAGACAGGCCGCGCTGGAGCGGGAAGGGCCGGAGCATTGGAGAGCTTCCCGCTGGTCCGCCCTGGAGGCGGACCACCCGGCCCTCGCGGCCCTCCGCTGGGCGCAGCCCGAGGCGGCTACTATAGTGGAAGACCGGCCCGTGGTGGCGCTGGGCCGAGGGGACGGTCAGGGGTGGCTGGTGGTGGTGGGGCCTGCACGGTGAACGCGCTCGCCGTCTTGCGGGGCGACTTGCGGGCCCGGCTGGGGACTCGGAAGGGGGTGTGGGTGCAGCTGGCCACATCGGGCGCGGTGTGGCTTTTGGGGCTGTTGGGCACCGGGCCCCAGCGGGGCGGTGAGTCTCCTCTGGGGGTGGCGTCCGTAGGGGTGCTGGTGGTGGTGGGCTACGTGGTGACCGCGGCCGCGGCGGGCGAAATCAGCTTCCCCGGTGAGAAGAGCGTCCTGGACCTGGCGGCCTCGCCCTTCTCCGCCGCCGACGTGGTGCTGGGCAAGGCGCTCAGCAGTGCGGCCTTCGCCTTGCTGTGCGCCGCGGGTTCATGGCCGGTTCTGTTCTTCCTGCAAAGCCTTCGGGAGATCCCCTTGGCGGAAAGTCTCACGCAAGCTGGCGTGGTGTGGGCGGTGAGCTGGGGGTTCGCCGGCGCGGCCACGTGGCTGACGGCCGCGGTGGAGTCGGAAGTGTCCCGGTCGGTGCTGCTGTGGGGTGGGATCGTGGCATTGCTGGCGGGGGCGGGGCTGGTGGGGTGGTGGCCGTGGCACCCGGCGTACGCGGTGCAACCGAACGCTCCCGCGTGGGCCCGGCTCGCGTGCGCGGGGTTCTTCGTGGCGGTGGGTGCGTTGAGCTTCTGGGCGGTGGGGCGGAGGATCCCCCGTCTCAGGGAGGCGAGCTGAGTTGGAGGTGACGGCGCTCCTGCGGGCGGCGCGGCGCCGCCTGCGCTGGCGGAGGGCCTTGGGCGCGGCGGAGCTAGCCGCGGTGGCGGTACTGGCCGCCGGCCTTGCAGCGCAGCTGGGCACTTTGGCGGTGCCGTACGCCGTGCCTGTGCGGTGGGTGCTGGTGGCAGGCGGGGCCGCGGCCCTGGCGGCGGCGGTGGCCGGGTACCTGTGGCGTCCGCCCGGCTGGCAGGAGACGGCCTGGCAGTTGGACCGCAACTGTGGCCTACAGGACCGGCTGGTCACGTGGGTCGCGGTGCAGAGGGGCCTGCGGTCCGAGCTCCTGCCGCACTTCCTCCAGGACGTGGCCCGGTCCGCGGAGGGCGTCCGCGTCGAGCAAGCGGTGCCGCTCAGGCTGGGTCGGTGGCGTCCCCTGCTGGCCCTGGTGGCGTGCGTGCTCGCGTGGGACGTCTTCCTGAGCGGGGCCACCCTACCCCACACGCCCGCGCACCGGGTGGCCGAGGCGGTGCGGCGGGAGGGCCGCAGGCTGGGGGAGCTGGCCCGCGGCTGGGAGCTGCACGCCCGGGCGAGGGGCCTCGCGGAGGCGTTGAAGAGCGCGCGGGCGGTGCAGCAAGTTGCTCAGCGCCTGACGTCCCCCCGGGTTAACGCGGACGCCGCCCAACAAGACCTGGCGGCCCTGAGTTCGGGCTTGCGCCGGGCCCGGAGCAGGCTGCAAGGCAAGCTCCACAGCCTCGGCGCACCGAGCGATGCGCCGGGGATGGAGCTCCCGGCGCAGGCGGCTCGGGCCCTGGAGGCGGAGCTGGCCAGCCTGGGCCGCGCCCTGGAAGACGTGAGCCTGTCGCCCGAGCAGGTGGAGCGGATCCAGCGGGCCCTGGAACGGCTTCGCGGCAGTTCCCCGCTGCGGGAGGACTCGCCCGTGCACGACGCCTTGCGGCAGGCCCGGCGCGACCTCCAGCGGGGCGACGTGAAATCCGCCCGGGAGGCGCTGCAGCGGGCCGAGGAGGCCATGCGGGAGCTGGCGCGGCTCGTGGAGGAGGAAGGGGCGCTCGCCTCCCACCAGGGCGAGGTGGAGGCCAGCAGCCTGAGCATCGGCCGCGCCGTGCAGGGAGCCCCGGACCCGGAGGCCGCTCAGGAGCACCCCATGACGTACCCCATCGCGGGGCGCAACCGTCCGGCTGCGGGCGCCAAACAAGGAGACCCCGAAGCGTTCGCGTGGGAGGGCCCGGACTTCGGCGTCCAGCCGGGGGCCGGCCAGGGAGGGGAGAAGCTGGGGCCTGCCACCCCGCGCCTGGAAGGGCCCCGCACCCCGGAGCACCTCCGGGGACGGGTAGGGGAGGGAAAGGTGTACGCGGCGCGCCTGCCGGGTCCTGCCCCGGCCGGCGAAGCGCGCGTGCCCCTCGTGCGGATGCCCGCCCGCGTGGTACGCCAGGTGGACGAAGCGTTGCGGGCGCAGCGGGTGCCGGCACCGTACCGGGAGTGGGTACGGCGGTACTTCGCGGAGCTGGCGCAGTCCGGCCGGTAGGAGGTTTCCGTGGACCTCGGCGAGTTCCAGCAGATCTACCAAAAGATCCGGGCGGAGCTGGCCCGGGTGGTGGTGGGCCAGCAGGACGTGGTGGAAGGGGTGCTGATGGCCGTGCTGGCGGGCGGTCACGTCCTCGTGGAGGGTGTACCCGGGGTGGGCAAGACCCTGCTGGTGAAGACCCTGGCCCGGGTGCTGGACCTGAAGTTCTCCCGGATCCAGTTCACCCCGGACCTCATGCCCGCGGACGTGGTGGGGACCAACGTGCTGGTGCAGGACGCGGAGGGGCGCAGGCTGCTCGCTTTCCAGCGCGGCCCCATCTTCTCCCAGATCGTACTGGCGGACGAGATCAACCGCGCCACGCCCAAGACCCAGTCCGCTCTGCTCGAGGCCATGCAGGAGTGCGCGGTCACCGTGGCCGGCGTCTCCTACCCTCTGGAGCGGCCCTTCTTCGTCCTGGCCACGCAGAACCCCATCGAGATGGAGGGCACTTACCCGCTGCCGGAAGCCCAGCTGGACCGGTTCCTGTTCAAGTTGCGGGTCCCGTTCCCGGACACGCAGAGCGTGGTGGAGATCCTCGAGCGCACCACGGGCGCCCAGGTCCCTGACGCCCAACCCGTGGCCGACGCGGCCACGGTCCTGCGGATGCAGGCCTTGGTGCGGGAGGTGCTGGCCGCGCCGCACGTGCACGGGTACGTGGCGCACCTGGTGGAGGCCACCCACCCGCAGAGCCCGCGAACGGCCCGGGCAGCCCGGCGGTGGGTCCGGTACGGCGCCAGCCCGCGGGGAGCCCAGGCACTCCTGCTGGCCGCCAAGGCACGGGCCCTGACCCACGGCCGCGCCCACGTGAGCGCGGAGGACGTGCGGGCGGTGGCCTTGCCCGCCCTGCGGCACCGCCTGCTGCTGAACTTTGAGGCGGAGGCGGAGGGGGTGGACCCCGACCAGGTGGTGCGCGAGGTGGTGGACGAGGTGCCGGAGGAGGTCCCTGCGGGGACCTAGCCGCGGTGCTGCTGGAGCCCGCGTTCCTCGAGAAACTCGAGCGCCTCCGTCTGCTGACCCGGCGGAGGGTCCGGGGAGCTACGGGCGAGCGCAGGAGCAAGGCTGTGGGACGGGGCGTGGAGTTCTCCGACCACCGCGCCTACCAGGTGGGGGACGACTGGCGGTACGTGGACTGGAGCATCTACGCCCGCCTGGACCGGCTGTTCGTCAAGCTGTTCGAACACGAGGAGGAAGCGGACGTCCACCTGGTGCTGGACGCCAGCGCCTCCATGGGCTTCGGGAACCCCCCGAAGCTGGAGTACGCCAAGCGGCTGGCCGCGGCGGTGGGCTACGTGGGCCTGAGCAACGGGGAGCGGGTGGGTGCGGTGGCCCTGCACGGATCCGACCTGCACGCCCTGCCCCCGCGGCGGGGCCGCGCCCACGCCCACCACCTGTTCCGGTTCCTGGAATCCGAGCGGGCGGAAGGCCCTACGCGGCTGGAGGACGCCGCCCGCGCCTTCGCCCCGCGCCACGGGGGCGTGGCGGTGGTGGTCGGGGACCTTCTGGACCCCGCGGGTTTCCAAGGATTCTTGCGCCGCCTGCTGCACGCGGGGCTAGAGGTGTTCGTGGTGCACGTGGTGGCGGAGGAGGACCTGCAGCCTCTTCAGTGGGGCGAGCTCACCGTGGTGGACTCGGAGACGGGCGAAGCGGTGGACGTGACCGTGGACGCCCAACTGGTGGGTGAGCTGGCGGCGCAGCGAGACGCCTTCCTGGAGGAAGCGCGTGCGTTTTGCGCCCGCTGCGGGGTGGCGTACGTGCGCGCCACCACCTCCCTTCCCGTGGAGGACCTGGTGCTCCGCTACCTGCGGCGGGCGGGGCTGGTGGGCTAACGGTGTGGTGGGGCAACCCCTCTGCCCTGTGGTGGCTGGCGGCGGTGCCGCTGGTGGTGCTGCTGTACTGGCTGCGCCCCAGGCGGGTGAGGGTGGTGGTGCCGAGCGTGCTGCTGTGGCGCCGGAGCCTGCGGGAGCAACTGCGCCGGCGTCCCTTCCGCCGGTTCGAAGGCAGCTGGCTGTTGGTCCTGCAGGTGCTGGCGGTGGCCGCGGCGTCCATGGCCCTGGCCCGGCCGCAGCGCCCGGCGCCGGCAGGAGGCGACGCGGTGGCGGTGGTGGACGTGGGCGTGACCCTGGAGGCCACGGACGTCCGGCCCAGCCGGTTCGAAGCCGCCCGCACTGCCGCCGCTGCGTTCCTCTCCACGGTCCCCGCGGCCCGTGTGGGGGTGGTGGCCGCCGCCCGCGCGCCCCGCTGGGTACAACCCCTCACCCCGGACCGGTCCGAGGCGCTGCGGGCGCTGCGCGCCCTGCAGCCCACGGACGGCCCGTCGGACCTACAAGCCGCAGTGGACGCGGCCCGGTCCAGTAGCCCCGCGGCGGAGGTGCGGGTGTTCTCGGACCGCGCTTTGCCTGGCGTAGCGTCCTCGGTGTTCGGTGGAACTCTGGAGGACGTGGCCATCACGGGTGTGGTGAGCTCCCCGGAGGGGCAGGACCGCATGCGGGTGACGGTGTCGCTGCGCAACGGCACGGGGCGGGCGCGGGCGCTGGAAGCTGTGGTGCTGGTGGAGGGCCAGGTGCAGGCCCGGGTGCCGTTGCGGCTGGCCGCGGGCGAGGAGGGCTCCGTCCAGGCCACGGTCCCCGCGGGCACTTGGGTGGAGGCCAGGGTCTCCGCGGGCGACGTGTTGCCCGCCACGGACCGGTATTTCGCGTTGGGCACGCGGCTTCCCGGGCCGCGGGTGCTGGTGGTGGGGCCGCCGGAGCCGTTCTTGGAACGGGCCCTGAGGGTGGTGGCGGGCTCGGTGCAGCACGACCGGACTCCGGCCCCGGAGGCGTGGCCGCGTTTCGACGTGGTGGTCCTGCACCGGGTGTCGGCCTCGTCCCTTCCTCCGGGCAACTACTTTCTGGTCGCCAGCCTGGCCGGTAGCCTGCCCGCGCGGGCGGCAGGCCAGACCGCGGACACCGTGGTTTGGCAAGCCCGCACCCACCCGGTGCTGCGGTTCGCGGAGCTCACCGGCGTGCGGGCGGAGCGGGCGCTGGCGCTGGAGGTGGCCGGGGGTGAGGTGCTGGCCGCGGGCCGGCTGCCTCTTCTGTGGGCGTACGAGACGCCGTCGCTGCGGGCTGTGCTGCTGGCCTTCTCGCCCTCCGACTCGGACCTGGCGCAGCGACCCGGGTTCCCCATCCTGGTGGCCAACGTGTTGCAGTATCTCGCGTCCCCCACAAGCTCCCAGGTGGAGGCGGGGAGTGTGGTGTGGGCACCGGCTGGAGGCTCCCGCGAAGCCCTCGTACGCGGTCCGGCCGGTGCGTGGCGCGTGCGGGCGCGGGGCGGGAGGTTCTGGCTTCCGCCCTTCGACCGGGCGGGGGTGTACGTGCTGGAGGCCCCGGGCGTGCGCAGGCTCTGGGCCGTGCACCCGTCCTCCGGGGAGGTGCGCGGCCCCCAGGTCCCGGCCGTGCCCGAGGGTTCCGGACAGCCCGCCGCGGACTGGGGCCGGTGGCTCGTGGCGGTGTTCGGCGGCCTGCTGGTGGCGGAGTGGTGGCTGTTCTCCTCGCGGAACTCGGGCGGGGGTGGGCAGTGCGGTTCGCGTGGCCCTGGGCGCTGATCCTGCTGCTCCTGGTGCTGTGGGTTTGGCGCCGGCCCGTGCGGGGCGGCCGCCACCTGGCCGCCCTGCGGGCCGCAAGCCTCGCCCTGGCGGTGCTGGCCGCAAGCGGCCTGGAGGTCCGGGACCGGGAAGCGCCGGTCCAGGTGGTGTTCGCCGTGGACCGTTCCGACAGCGTGCTGCCCGAGCAGGCGAGCCAGGCGGAGCGGTTCGTGCAGGAGGCGTTGAAGTTCCGGCGGCCGCAGGACCGCGTGGGGCTGGTGACCTTCGGCGGGCGCGCGGTGGCCGAGCACGCGCCGGGCGCTGCGGCACAGCTGCGGCCCACCCAGAGGCCGGACCCCCACCACACGGACCTGGCCGCGGCCATCCGCCTGAGTACCTCCCTCCTGGCCGGCCCGGGCGTGCGCCGGGTGGTGGTCCTCAGCGACGGCGCGGACCACTCGGGCTCTGCGGTGGAAGCCGCCCGGGAGGCTGCGGCGGCGGGCGTGCAGGTGCACACCGTACCGCTCCTGCGGCCTCCCTCGCCGGAGCTGGTGGTGGAAGAGGTGAACGCCCCGGCCCACGCGGCGCCGGGCGAGCGGGTCACGGTGTTGGTGCGGCTGCGGTCCACGGTGCCCCAGCCCGTGGAGCTGGAGGTGTGGGTGGGGGACCGTCCCGCAGCCCGCCGGCGGGTCTCCGTGCGGCCCGGCCGCAGCGTGGTGCCGTTCACCGTGGTGGCTGCAAGACCGGGCTGGCTGGACGTGCGGGTGCGCGCCAACCCACTGCAGGACGGCGTGCCCGACAACAACGTGGGGCGGGCGGTGGTCTCCGCATCAGGGCCCGTGGAGGTGCTGTACGCGGGTGCGGGGCGGGTGGCGGAGCTGTTGCGGGCTCAGGGCATGCGGGTGAGGACCGTAGCACCCCACCAGCTCCCCGGGAACGCCGCGGCGCTGAGCCCCTACGGGGCCGTGGTGCTGGAGGACGTGTCGGCCCTGGACCTGGTGCGCCCGCAGATGGAAGCCCTGCGGGACTACGTGCGGGATCTGGGAGGCGGGCTGGTGGTGGTGGGCGGGCCGCACAGCTTCGGTGTGGGCGGCTACGCGCGCACGCCCCTGGAGGAAGCCCTGCCCGTCTCCATGGAGGTCCAGCACCGGGTGGCGCTCCCAAGCATGGCGTTGGTGTTGGTCCTGGACACCTCCGGCAGCATGGGGGGCGTGGGCACCGAGACCGCCAAGGTGGAGCTGGCCAAGGAAGTGGCGCAGTCGGTGGTGGACCTGCTCCAGGACCGAGACCTCATCGGGGTGATCCAGTTCGACCAGGCCTTCCGGTGGCTGGTGCCCCTCGTGCCGGCCAAGGACCGGGAGCGCGTGGTGGCACACGTGGCGCGGCTGCGGGCCGGAGGGGGGACGGACATGCTGCCCGCCCTGCGGGCCGCGTACGAGGCCCTCCGGCGCGTGGAGGCGAGGGTGAAGCACGTGATCGTGCTGTCCGACGGGCAGACCGACCCCGGGGACTTCGAGCGTTGGACCCGCCGCATGCGCTCCGAGGGCATCACCCTGAGTACCGTGTCCGTGGGGAAGGACGCGGACGTGGCCTTCATGCGGAACCTCAGCCGGTGGGGCGGCGGCCGCCACTACCTGGCCCGGGACCCGTACGCCATCCCCCAGATCTTCGTCACGGAGGCCCTGCTGTCCGCGCGGTCGTACGTGGTGGAGGAGCGTTTCACCCCGCAGCGCCGGCCCGGAGAGCTGCTCGCGGGCATCGGCCCCCTCCCTCCCCTGCGCGGGTACGTGGTCACCTCCGCCAAGCCCGCAGCCCGGGTGGAGCTGGCCTCGCCCCAAGCGGACCCCGTCCTGGCCAGCTGGACGTACGGCTTGGGCCGGGCGGTGGCCTTTACCTCGGACGCGGTGCCCCGCTGGTCGGTGGCGTGGCAGTCGTGGGCGTCCTTTGCCCGGTTCTGGTCGCAGGTGGTGCGGTGGGCGGCCCGTCCGGACGGCCCGCCCGTGGACGTGTTCGCGGACGTCCACGGCGCCCGCCTGCGGGTGCGGGCGGACGCCCGGGACGCTTCAGGCCGCTACCTGGACGGGCTCCGGGTGCTGGCCACGGTGTCCGCTCCGCAGGTCGGCCCTCCGTTCGTCCTCCGGCAGACGGCACCCGGGTGGTACGAGGGCGAAACAGAACTCGCAGGTCCCGGTCTGCACGTGGTCACGGTGACCGCCTGGCAGGGGCGGGATCTGGTGGGCCGCAGGCGCGTACCCGTGGTGCTCCCGTACCCGCCTGAACTTCGGGACCCCGAACCCGACGCCGCGCTGTTGGCGCGGGTGGCGGAAGCCGGCGGCGGCCGGGTGCTGCGCCACCCGAAGGAAGCCCTGGCGCCGGGAGGCGAGGTGTCGTCGTACCGGGAAGCTTGGCCGGCCCTGGCGGCCTCCAGCTTGGTGCTGTTCCTCCTGGAGCTGGTATCCCGGAAGGTCCCCGCGGTGGCGAGCCTCGTGGCCGCGGCGGTGGGAGCGCCCAGGCGCACGGAGGCCGACCGCTGGTACGCGGAGGCCGACCGGTGGCGGTCTCTGGCGGGCCCGCCGCCGGATCCGCAGGCCGAGCAGCGAGCGCGGCTGTACGTGGCGAGGCTGAAGCGCGGCGGTTCCTAGGAACACCCCGGTCCCCCTTGTCACGAAGGTTAAAGGGTTCCCGGATCCCCTCCTGGGCGGCCCGTCGCTTCCGCCGCGAACCGCCACGGTTTCTCCGACGTCTTCCACAAGGGCTCCCGTGCCGTGGCGTCGAACCTCCAGCTCCTGAGGACGAGCCAGGAGGAGGACGCATGCACGCGGACGTGGGCGTGTTCGGAGGATCCGGGTTCTACCAGCTGCTGGACGAGGTGGAAGAGCACAAGGTGGAGACCCCCTACGGCTCCCCCAGCGACGTGGTGGCCATCGGCCGCGTGGGGACCAAACGGGTGGCGTTCCTGCCGCGCCACGGCAGGACCCACGCCATCCCGCCCCACCGCATCAACTACCGGGCCAACGTGTGGGCCATGAAGCAGCTCGGTGTTCAGTGGGTGTTCGGGCCGTGCGCGGTGGGCAGCCTCCAGCCCCACGTGCGTCCGGGGGACTTCGTGCTGTGCGACCAGTTCGTGGACCGGACCTCGGGGCGGGCGGACACCTTCTACGACGGTCCCGTGACCACCCACGTGAGCGCCGCAGACCCCTACTGCCCCACGTTGGGGCAGCTGGTGGCCCAGGTGGCCCGGGAACGGGGCCTGCCCTTGCACGAGGGCGGGACGGTGGTGGTGATCCAGGGCCCGCGCTTCTCCACCCGAGCGGAGAGCCGGTGGTTCCGGTCCCAGGGCTGGGAGGTGATCAACATGACCCAGTACCCCGAGGCCCACCTGGCCCGGGAGCTCGGGCTGTGCTACGTGAACATCTCCCTGGTCACGGACTACGACGTGGGCGTGGAGGGCGACCCCACGGCCCAGCCGGTGACCGCGGAGGAGGTGATGCGGCAGTTCGCGGCCAACAACGCCAAGCTGCGGGACCTGATCCTGGAGAGCATCGCCCGCCTTCCGGAGACCAACACGTGTCCCTTGTGCCCCCACGCCCTGGACCGGGCCAGGGTGGGCTGATCCTGTGCGGCGAGGTGGACCCATGCAGCAGAACGGAGCGAAGGGAGCGGACGCCCGCGGCCGCCTGTTGGGGCTCGCGGTGTTCGTGCTGGGTGTAGGGCTGCTGTTGTTCGTGTTCTACGTGGCGTACGCGGAGCTCGCCGGCGGGGCCATGAGCCAGCTGGCCCGGCCGGTCCAGGGCGGGCCGGACATGGCCCTGGCGCTCACGTTGGTGCTCAAGGCCATCTTCCTGTTCCTGTTGGGCTACCTCGCCTCGGGCATCGCGGGACGCGGCATCGGGCTGTACCAGGCCGCGCGGGGCGAACCGGGGGAGTGAGCCGTGGACCGGTGGGTGGACCTGCGCAGCGACACCGTCACGCAGCCCACGGACCGCATGCGGGAAGCCATGGGCCGGGCCCGGGTGGGTGACGACGTGTTCCGCGAGGACCCCACGGTGGCCGAGCTGGAGGCGGTGGCCGCCCGCATGGTTGGCCAAGCCGCGGGGCTGTTCTGCGCCAGCGGGACCATGGCCAACCTGGTGGCAATCCTCACCCACTGCGTCCGAGGGGACGCGGTGCTGGTGGACGCCGAGGCCCACGTGCTGCACTACGAGGCCGGTGGCATGGCGAGCCTCGGGGGCGTGGTGCCGCACCCGGTCCACACCCGGGACGGCCACCCCACCCCGGAGGAGCTGGAGGCGGTGTGGCGAGCACCCGACGTGCACCGCCCGCGGACGCGCCTGGTGTGGTTGGAGAACACCCACAACCGCATGGGCGGCGTGGCGTACGGGCCGGAGCAGGTGGAGGCCACCGTGCGGTGGGCGCGGGAAAAGGGGTTGCGGCTGCACGTGGACGGGGCGCGGCTGTTCAACGCCGCGGTCGCCCTGGGAGTTCCCGCGGCGAGGTTGGGAGGTGCCGCGGATAGCGTCATGGTGTCCCTCAGCAAGGGGCTGAGCGCGCCGGTGGGGTCCGTGCTGTGCGGGTCCGAACCCTTCGTGGAGGAGGCCCGGCGGTGGCGCAAGGCGGTGGGCGGAGGCATGCGGCAGGTGGGGGTGCTGGCCGCGGCCGGCTTGGTGGCGTTGGAGGAGATGGTGGACCGCCTGGCAGAGGACCACCGGAGGGCCCGGCACCTCGCGGAAGACTTAGCGCACATCCCGGGGGTGGACGTGCCGCTGGACCGGGTGCAGACCAACATCGTGCTGGCCCGGGTGCACGACGCTCCCGCGGTGGTGAAGCGGCTGCGGGCCCACGGCGTCCTGGCCCTGGCCTTGGACCCCCAGACCATCCGGTTCGTCACCCACCGGCACATCCAGGACGCGGACGTGGAGCACACCGTCCGCGCGGTCCGGCTGGCGGTGAGCGGGTGAGGAAAATTTTTCCGCCGGCCAGCAGGAGTTCTGGCGCGGCGCGCGTATAGGTACCTCAAACCACAGGAAAGGAGGTACCGAGCCATGGCGGCGAAGAAGGCGGCCAAGAAGGCCACCGCCAAGAAGACCTCCGCCAAGAAGACGGCGAAGAAGGCCGCCCGCAAGAAGCGGTAACGCGGGCGGAGAGGTCTTGGGGGGTGCCGGTCTCCGGCACCCCCCGGCGTTTTTCAGAAGCGGTACCGGATGCCCAGCCCGTAGGAGGGGGACTGCAGCACGTCCCGCGCGTGCAGCCCCACGGCCCAGTGGGGCATCCACTCGTAGTGGGTTGAGATGTCCAGGGTAAGGCGGTTGAGGTTGTACAGGTCCACGGAGAAGCGCCACGGACCTCCGTCCCGGTAGTCCAGCCCCACACCCACCTGCGACTGCACGATGCCCACCCGCCAGCTGAGCTGGTCGGACAGGCGAAAGCCCACCTGGAGGTTCACCCAGTTACCCTGCCCCACGTCGTGCAGGCCCAGACGGTAGTACCGGGGCTCTCCCAGGGCCACCCACAGGTCCAGGTCGTGGCGGAAGCGGGTGCGGGTGTCGTAGCTGAGCTCGTAGGTGAGCTGCAGGGCGGGCAAAAGAGGGATCCCCTCCGGCCCCCGCAGCACCCCGCCGATGCGTTCCAAGGCAGGCCCCGCCCGCTCCGCCAGGTCCGCCACCCGCCTGGCCGCTGTGCCCACGTCCTGGGCCGCGGCATCCGCCTGCCGCACCGCGCGGCGTGCGTCCTGCACCAGGCCCCGGATTTCCCGCATCTGGTCCTCGCGGATCAGGCCCTCCTGCAGGGTGCGGGCCATGCTGTCTAGGCGCTGCGCCAGGCTCTCCACGGACTGCGCGGTGCGCCGGATGCGGGCGCTGAGCTCCCCCTCCCCGGTGGTGTCCCGCACGAAGGACCGGACCTCCCGGGCGGTCTGCTCCAGGTGCGCCGCCAGCTCCCGCAGGCTGCGGGCGGTGGCGCGCACGTCCTCGCCCGCGGAGGTGGCCACCGCCTCCACCTGCACCGCCGCGGCCTCCACGTGCCCTGCGGCCCGCACCAGGGCTCCCAGCAGGCGCGGGTCCGCCACCACGCCCCGTACCGCGGTCACGGTGGCGTCCAGGTTGTGGACCAGCTGTTCCGCGGCCCGCACCGCGCGGCGCACGTCCGCCACCGCCTGCCGCAAATCCCGGGCCAGCTCGTCCACCCGCTGGAACACCGCGTCCACGGAGTAGGGCGGCTGTCCGTCCACCACTTCTCCGGGCGGCAAGACCTCCGGCCCCGGGCCGGGGACCACGGCCAGGAACCGGTTCCCCAACAGCGTGCTGGTGGCCACGCGGAAGGTGGAGCCCCTGGGGATGCGCACGTCGGGCCGGATGCGCACCACCACCTCCGCGCGGTGGTCCGCGGTCAGCCGCAGCCCTTCCACGGTGCCCACCTGGACCCCTGCCATGCGCACCGCGCTGCCCGCGCTCAGCCCTTCCGCGTCTTTGAACACCACCCGCAGCTCGTAGCCGGCAGGTCTTAGGAGGCCGCGGCCCAGGAAGGCCGCCAGGCCCACCAGCACCACCGCCGCCAGCACCACCACCAGCCCCACGCGGGCTTCCGGCTTCATCGTCCGGCCTCCTGGGGGAGTCCTGCGATGCCCGAGCTGCGCAGGAACGCCTGCACCAGCGGGTGAGACGACCCCCGCACCTCCTCCTTGGACCCCGTCACCACGAACCGCCCGCTCTCCATCACCGCGATGCGGTCCGCCACCGCGAAGGCGGTGAGCAGGTCGTGGGTCACCAGCACGGTGGTGGTACGGGTCTGCGCCCGCAGGGACGCCATGAGGCGGTCCACGGCCCGGGCGGTGACGGGGTCCAGCCCCGCGGTGGGCTCGTCGTACAGCACGATCCTGGGGTCCAGGACCAGAGCCCGGGCGATACCCACCCGCTTGCGCATCCCCCCGCTGAGTTCTGCGGGCATCTTGTCCTCCGTTCCCCCCATGCCCACCAGGTTCAGCTTCTCCGCCACGATCTCCTTGACCCGCGACTCGGGAAGCCGGCGGTGCCGGCGCAAGGGGAAGGCCACGTTCTCCCCCACCGTGAGGGAGTCGAACAGCGCGGCCCCCTGGAACACCATGCCGATCTGGGCCCGGACCTCCCGCAGGCGTGGGGGAGGGAGCCGGTGCACCGCTTCTCCGTCCAGCCGCACCTCCCCACGGTCGGGGGCCAGGAGGCCCACCACGTGCCTCAGGAACACGGTCTTGCCGCAGCCGCTGGGACCCAGGATGGCCACCGCCTCCCCCGGCTGCACGTGCAGGGTGAGGCCCCGCAGCACGGGCTGCCCGCCCAGGGCCTTGTGCAGGTCCTCCACCTCCACCCGTCCGGTGAGCTCCATGCGCCTCAGAACAGGAGGACGTCCAGGAAGTAGTTGGCCGCGAGCACCCACGCGATGGCGGCCACCACCGCGCCCGTGGTAGCCTGACCCACGCCCAAAGCACCCCCGGAAGCCCGCAGGCCCTTGTGGCACGCCACCAGGGCGACCAGCAGGCCGAACGCCGCGGACTTCACCAGTCCGCCGACCACGTCGTGCAGGTCCAGGAACTGACGCACCGACTCCACGTACACCGACCCCGGAACCCCTACGGCCACGCTCACCGCGTAGCCGCCCAGGGAGCCCACCGCGTTGGCCAGCACCACCAGCACGGGCAGCATGGCGGTCAGGGCCACGGCCCGCGGCACCACCAGGTACTCCAGGGGGTCTGCACCCATCACCGCGAGGGCGTCCACCTGCTCGGTGACCACCATGGTCCCGAGCTCCGCGGCGAACCCGGCTCCCACCCGTCCCGCCACCGTGACCGCGGCGAACACGGGGGCCGCCTCCCGGGCCATGGACACCGCCACCAGCCCGCCCACGAACTCCTCCCCGCCCAGGCGCAGCAGCTGGGAGGCGGTCTGGTAGGCCAGCACCATGCCCGAGAACAGGCCGGTGAGCAGCACCAGGGGGACCGAGTCCACGCCCGCCCGGGCCATCTGCAGCACCACCTGGCCCGCTTCCCACCGAAGGCGCACCAGCAGGGCGGCCACCCGCCCCACGAACCGGGCGGCCTGGCCCACCTCCTCCAGGCGCCGCAGGGTGCCGGCCCCCAGCCTCTCCAAGGTCGCGTTGACGGCCATCCCCCACCGTGTTATGGTGACAGCGCCGAAGCAGAAGCGCCACGCTTCTCACCCGGCGGCTCCGGCCAGCCGGGTCCGAGCGGTGACGACCCGCGGGCGTGGACGCTTTCTGCGCCCGCGTTGATTTTTCCTGGCGCCCTGCGCCGGAGGAGGGGAGAACATAGAGCGCGAGCCGAGGGTGAACGAGCGCATCCGCATCCGCGAGGTGCGGCTCATTGGACCGAGTGGCGAACAGCTGGGGATCGTGCCCGTGCAGGAGGCGCTGCGGCGGGCCCGGGAGATGGGGCTGGACCTGGTGGAGGTGGCACCTACGGCGACCCCGCCCGTGGCCAAGATCATGGACTACGGGCGGTACAAGTACGAACAGAGCAAGCGGGACCGGGAGGCGCACCGCAGGCAGCGCGCCACGGAAGTCAAGCGGATGCGCATGACGCCCAAGATCGGGGATCACGACTTCCAGACCAAGGCCAAGCTCATCTACGAGTTCCTGCAGGAAGGGCACAAGGTGAAGGTGGAGATGTGGTTCCGCGGCCGGGAGATGGTCCACCCGGAGCTGGGCCGGCAGATTTTGGACCGGCTCGCGGAGTACGTGTCGGAGATCGCCCACGTGGAGCGGCCCCCTAGCATGGAGGGCCGCAACATGGTCATGGTGTTGAGCCCGGCCCCCCGCCGGTAGGGATCCCACGGTGGAGGGACGCGGAGGAGGGAGTGCGATGTCGAAGGCCAAGACGCACCAGGGCACGCGCAAGCGGATCCGGATCACCGGAAGCGGGAAACTGCTGCGGGGCCGTCAGGGCGGCGGCCACCTCAAGCAGAAGAAGAATCCCCGCAGGAGGCGGGACCTGGGCCGCCAGGTGCCCGTGAGCCCGAGGGACGAGGGTCGGGTCCGTGAGCTGCTGCCCTACGACTGAGGGAAGCGAGGGGGGCCCGGGCCGGGGCGCAGGCGCCGCGGCCTGAAGGGCCGGAAGGAGGGTTGTCATGGCGAGGGTCAAGCGCGGAAAGACAGCTCGCGCCCGTCACAAGAAGATCCTCAAGCTGGCCAAGGGGTTCTGGGGGAAGAAGAGCCGGTGGTTCAAGCTGGCCAACCAGTACGTGATCCGCGCCCTGGCGATGGCCTACCGCCACCGCCGGCAGCGCAAGCGGGACTTCCGCCGGCTGTGGATCGCCCGCATCAACGCCGCGGCGCGGCAGCACGGCCTGTCGTACAGCCGGCTCATCCACGCCCTCCGCATCCACGGGGTGGCCATCAACCGCAAGGTGCTGGCGGACCTGGCGGTCCGCGACCAGGAGGCGTTCGCGGAGATCGTCCGCCGCGTCACGGGCAGGCCGTAGCCCCTCACCGCGGGTGATCACCAGCCCCCGCAACCCCCACATCCGGGCCCTGCGGGCCCTGCGGGACCGAAAGGAGCGGTGGCGCTCGGGCCGGGCGGTGGTCACCGGGCTCCGGCTGGCGGAAGCCGCCCTGCGGGCGGGGCGGGTGGAGGAGCTGCTGGTGGCGCCTCAGGCGGGCCCGGAGGTGGAGGTTCTGCTGAGCCGGGCCCGGGACCTGGGGCTGCCCGTTCGGCAGGTGTCGGACCGGGTGCTGGAGGCCCTGGCGGACGTCAAGACCCCGCAGCCCGTGGCCGCGGTGGTCCGGCTGCCTCAGGTGGTGCCCCTGTCGCGGCTGCGGTGGCGGTGGCTGGCGGTGGCCGACGGCCTTCAGGACCCGGGGAACCTGGGGGCGTTGATCCGCACCGCTCACGCCGCGGGGTTCGACGCGGTGGCGGTGCTGCCGGAGACCGCCGACCCCTTCCACCCCAGGGCGGTGCGGGGCAGCGCGGGCTCGTGCTTCAGCTTCCCCCTGGCCTCCACCACCCCCGAGGAGGTGTGCGGGGCGGCGCGGGTGTGGGTGGCGGACCCCAGGGGCGAGGTGGACTACCGGAAGGCGGACTACCGGCCGCCCGTGGCCCTGGTGTTCGGCAGCGAGGGCGCCGGCCCACGCCATCCTTGGCCCCGCGCCCGCACCCTGCGGGTGCCCCTGAGCCCCGGGGTGGAGTCCCTCAACGTGGTGGCGGCGGCCGCGGTGCTCCTGTACGAGGCGCGGCGCGCGTGGACGTCGTAGCCGCGCGGTTGGTATACTGCCGCCAAAGCGCCGTACCCGCGAACGGACGGAGATGTTCTGGACGTCGGAGTTCTTCTGGAACGTGTTCCAGAGGACTGGCGCGGTGTGGGCGTACGTGGTGTACCGGCGGCTGCGCCGGGCGCACGCGTACGCGAGGTTCATCTGGAACTAGGCGAGGACGGAGAGCGCGGCGGCCCCCGCGCCTCCAGGGAGGGGAGGGTCGGTGGGACTCCCCGGTGGAGGGTCGCAGGCGTTCGCTCCGGAGCCGCGGGAGGAGCGCGGCTGTCTGAGCCGCGGGTAATGCCCGCCGGGTCCGCCCGGTACAGCGGCCAGAGGGCCGGCCACCGCGGGGTGGCCGGAAGCAAGGTGGTACCGCGGAGGCGCGCC
>CAYTFH010000009.1:71502-79005 GCA_964437095.1 uncultured bacterium
GCGGAGGCGCGCCGGCGTGTGGAGGGAGACCGCATGCGCGACCAGGTACAAGCCCTGCGGGAAGAAGCGGTCCGGGACCTGCAAGCCGCCTCCACCGCGGAAGACGTGGAGGCGGTGCGGCGGAAGTACCTGGGCCGCAAAGGCCAGCTCACCCTGCTGCTGCGCTCCCTTTCGCAGCTCCAGCCCCCGGAGCGGGCGGCGGCGGGGGCCGCCCTCAACCAGCTGAAGGCCTGGCTGGAACGATCCCTGGAGGAGCGGTTGAGGGAACTGTGGCAGCGGGAGCGGGACCAGCGGCTGCGGGCAGAAGCGGTGGACGTGACCCTGCCCGGGCGCCGTCCGCCTGCGGGGCGGGAGCACGTGCTGGGCCGCATGATGGAGGAGATCCGGGACATCTTCCGGTCCATGGGGTTCGAGGTGGTGGAAGGCCCGGAGCTGGAGACGGAGGAGTTCAACTTTCGGAGGCTGAACGTCCCCGACGACCACCCCGCCCGGGACGCCCAGGACTCCTTCTACCTGGACGACGAGCACCTGCTGCGGACCCAGTGCACCGCGGTGGACGTGCGGGTGATGCCCCACCGCAAGCCGCCCATCCGGGTGGTCACCGTGGGCCGGTGCTACCGCCGGGACGTGGTGGACGCTACCCACATGCCCGTGTTCCACCAGGTGGACGGGTTCATGGTGGGGGAAGGCATCCGCTTCTCCGACCTGAAGGGGGTGCTGGCGGAGTTCGCCCGGCAGCTGTGGGGGCCGGAGACCCGGGTGCGCTTCCAGCCGTCGTACTTCCCCTTCACAGAGCCCAGCGCGGAGATCGCGGTGTCCTTCCGCGGCCGGTGGCTGGAGATCGGCGGGTGCGGCATGTTCCACCCCCGGGTTCTGGAGATGGCGGGCATCGACCCGGAGCGGTACACCGCCTTCGCCTTCGGTTGCGGGGTGGACCGGCCCGCCATGGTGCGCTACGGGATCGACGACATCCGCTTGTTCTGGGAGAACGACGTGCGCTTCCTGGCGCAGTTCTAAGCCTGGCCGGCGGCCTTCGGGTGGTGGAGCCATGCGCGTTCCGTGGAGCTGGTTGATGGAGCTGGTGGACCTGCCCACCCCTCAGGACCCCCGCCAGTGGGAGGAACGCTTCCCCATGCTGGGCCTCGGGGTGGAGGCGGTGGAGCGGGTGGGGGACGACTGGGTCTTCGACCTGGAGACCACCACCAACCGCCCCGACTGGCTGGGGATGTTGGGCATCGCCCGGGAGGTGGCCGCGGTCTGCCGGGGCACGGTGCGGGTCCCCGCGGTGGAGCTGGAGGAGCAGGACCCGCCCGCGGCGGAGGTGGCGTGGGTGGAGCTGGGTGAGCCGGGCCTCTGCCACCGGTACGTGGGACGGGTGGTGGTGGACGTGCGCGTGGGGCCCTCCCCCCGGTGGATGGCGGAGCGGCTGGAGAAGTGCGGGATCCGCAGCATCAACAACGTGGTGGACGTCACCAACTACGTGATGCTGGAGACCGGACAACCCCTGCACGCCTTCGACCTGGACCGCCTGCAGGGCGGCGGCGTGGTGGTGCGGGCCGCGCGGGAGGGCGAGGTCCTGGTGACCCTGGACGGCCAGGAGCGCCGGCTGCACCCGGGAGCCCTGGTGATCGCGGACCGGGAGCGGGTGGTGGCCCTGGGCGGGATCATGGGCGGGCTGGACACGGAGATCCGGCCGGAGACCCGGCGGGTCCTGCTGGAGTCCGCGTGGTTCTCCGCGGTGGCCGTGCGGCGCACCGCCCGGGCCCTGGGCATGCGCACGGAGGGGAGCACCCGGCACGAACGGGGAGGAGACCCCGAGCGGGCCGGGTTCGCGGCCGCGCGGGCCGCGCAGCTCGTCCAGCAGCTGGCCGGCGGCCGGGTGCTCCGAGGGGAACTCGACGCCTACCCCGACCCGCAGCCTGCCCGCGAAGTGTTCTTGAGGCCCGAGCGCATGCGCCGGGTGCTGGGGGTGGACGTACCCGACCACGAGGCCGCGGACATCCTGGAGCGGCTGGGCTTCCGAGTGCAACGGGGCCCGCACGCGTGGGCCGTGACGGTCCCGAGCCACCGCCGGGACGTGGAGCGGGAGGAGGACCTCATCGAGGAGGTGGCGCGCATCTACGGCTACGACCGCATCCCGGAGACGTTGCCGGTGGAGACCCTGGGCGTGGGTGCGGTGGCCGCGGAGGTGGAGGCGGAGCGCCGAGTGCGGCAGGCGCTGCTGCGGGCGGGCCTCACGGAGGTGCTGACCCTTTCCCTGATCCAGCTGTCGGACCTGGAGCGGGTGGGCGTCCCGCGGGACCACCCCCTGCGGCGGGCCATCCCTCTCCGCAACCCCCTCACCCAGGAACACACCCACCTGCGCACCACCCTGCTCCCGTCCCTGGTGGAGGTGCTGCGCACCAACCGGGTCCGGGGCAACCCGGACGTGCACGTCTTCGAGATCGGCCGGGTGTTCAGCGTGTCCGAGGGGGGCTACTGTGAGCGCAAGGCCGTGGGGGTCGCGTTGATGGGCCGCAGTTTGAGCGGGGCCTGGAACCTCCCGCAGGAGGCCGTGCAGACGGACTTCTACCGGCTCAAGGGGGTGGTGGAGGCAGTCCTGGACGCCCTGCACGTGGAAGGGTGGGAGGTCCGGCCGGAGCCCCTGCCCTGGCTACACCCGTACCGGGCGGCCTCGGTGTGGGTGGAGGAGGGTGCGGTGGGCTGGCTGGGCGAGCTGCACCCGGACGTGTGCGAGCGGTACGACCTACGGGGCCGGGCGTACGTGGCGGAGCTGGACCTCGCGCCGATGTTGCGGGCGGCCCAGCTGGTCCCCCAGTACCGGCCCCTGCCGTACACGCCGGCGGCGGAACGCGACCTGGCCGTGGTGGTGGACCAGGCGGTGCCCGCGGGCGAGGTGGTACGGGTGGTCCGGCAGGCGGCGGGTGGGTTGCTGGAGGTGTGCGAGCCCTTCGACGTGTACACCGGCCCAGCCGTACCCCCGGGCCGCAAGAGTGTGGCGGTACGGCTGCGGTTCCGCGACCCGTCCCGGACCCTCCAGTCGCACGAGGTGGATGCCCTCATGGCCCGGGTGCGGGCGGGGCTGGTGGAGGCCCTGGGGGCTGGCTTCCGCTGAATCAGCCCAAAATCGCGATGGCGATTTTGGGGACCCCGGCCTCCGCCGCTCCCGGTGGTTTTTCGGAGACACTCATCGTAGCAGGAGGAAGCCGCGGGCTCGCCGGGGAATGTCCCCCGCGGACAGGAGGCGGGATGACCCCGAACTGGCTGGACTGGGTGGTGTTGACCCTGCTGCTCCTCACGGTGCTGCTGGGCCTGCAGAGGGGCCCCGTGCGCACCCTGCTGGAGGCGCTGTTCGTCCTGCTGAGCTACCTGGGGGCCAGCGTCCTGTTCCGGCCCGCGGCGGAGACCTTCTTCGGTACTGCCTTCCCCTGGCCGGACTGGGCCGCGGCGGTGTCCTTCGCGGTCCTGTTCCTGCTGTTCGTAGTGGTGGGCAACTACCTCACCGCGTGGATCGCGGGCCGCAAGGCCGCCACGGGCGGCGCCATCGTGCTCGGGGGCCTCAGCGGCGTGGTCAAAGGGACGCTGCTGGGCATGGTGCTGGTGACCTTCCTGCTGGCGGCGCCCTTCGCGCCCGCGGTGCAGAAGGACGTGGAGCGGTCGGTGGTGGGGCCGTACCTGGCGGGCTGGCAGACCTCCCTGCACCGGACCCTGAGCCCGCTCCTGCCCGTGCGGCTGCCCGCCCTGGGGCCCGGCGGGGAGAAGTTCTGAACGGCCCTGCGGCCGGATGAAGAACCTGGAGATCGCCGCCCTGTTTAACGAGATCGCGGACCTCTTGGAGATCAAGGGAGAGTCCACCTTCCGGGTCAACGCGTACCGGCGGGCCGCGCGGTCCCTGGAGAACCTGGCGGAGGACGTGGAGGCGGTGGCCGACCGCGGGGAGCTGGACCAGATCCCCGGGGTGGGCAAGAGCCTGGCGGAGAAGATCTCCGAGTACCTGCGCACGGGCCGCATCTCGTACCACCAGGAGCTGCTGCGGGAGCTGCCCCACGGGATTACCACCCTCATGCGGGTGCCGGGCCTGGGACCCAAGACGGCGCTGCTGCTGTACGAGCGCCTCGGCATCACCACCCTGGACCAGCTGGAGCGGGCGGCCCGGGAGGGGAAGCTGCGGGGTCTACCCCGCATGGGCAAGAAGACGGAAGAGAACATCCTGCGCGGCATCGAGCAGGTGCGGCGGCAGTCCACCCGCCTGCCCCTGGGCAGCGTCCTGCCCGTGGCCCAGGAGCTGGTGGCGGCGCTGCAGCACGCCCGCGGGGTGGGCCAGGTGAGCGTGGCGGGCAGCCTGCGCCGCATGCGGGACACCATCGGCGACATCGACATCCTGGTCACCAGCAGCCGGCCCGAGCACGCCATGGAGGTGTTCACCACGCACCCCCTGGTGGCCCAGGTGCTGTCCCGGGGGACCACCCGGAGCAGCGTGGTGCTGCGCAACGGGATGCAGGCGGACCTGCGGGTGGTGGAGCGGGCGAGCTTCGGTGCCGCGTTGCAGTACTTCACGGGTTCCAAGGACCACAACGTGAAGCTGCGGGAGCGAGCGGTGCGCATGGGCCTGAAGGTCAACGAGTACGGGGTGTTCCGGGTGGAGGACGACCGGCGGGTGGCGGGCCGTACCGAGGAGGAGGTGTACGCCGCAGTCAAACTCCCGTGGATCCCTCCGGAGCTTCGGGAGGACCAGGGGGAGATCGAGGCCGCGGAGCGGGGCACCCTCCCGCGCCTGGTGACCCGGGAGGACATCCGGGGGGACCTGCACATGCACACCAAGTGGAGCGACGGCCAGGCCACCGCGGAGGAGATGGCCGTGGCGGCGCGCCAGCTGGGCTACGAGTACGTCTGCATCACGGACCACTCCCAGTCCCTGAAGTTCGCGGGCGGGGTGAGCGTGGACGACCTGCGGGCCCACATCCGGGAGGTCCGCCGGCTGTCGGAGCGCCTGGACGGGATCACCGTGCTCATCGGGTCCGAGGTGGACATCCTGGCGGACGGCACCCTAGACTACCCCGACGAGGTCCTGCGGGAGCTGGACGTGGTCATCGCGTCCGTGCACAGCCGGTTCCGCATGGACACTCAGGCCATGACGGACCGGATCCTCCGGGCCATGCGCAACCGCTACGTGACCATGATCGGTCACCCCACGGGCCGGCTGTTGGGCCAGCGGGACCCGTACTCCGTGGACGTGGAGCGCCTGGTGGCGGGCGCGCGGGAGACGGGCACCATCCTGGAGCTCAACGCCCAGCCCGACCGGCTGGATCTCAAGGACGCCCACGTCCGCCTGGCCAAGGAGCACGGGGTCCAGGTGGCCATCGGCACCGACGCCCACAGCCCCGCGGAGCTGCGGTTCATGGAGTTCGGGGTGGGTACCGCCCGCCGCGGGTGGCTGGAGCCCAGGGACGTGGTGAACACCCTGCCCCTGGACAAGCTGCTCAAACGCCTGCGGCAGAAACGGTCCGGATGACTGTGGTCAGCCCCTCGGTGCTCGCGCCCCTGGCCCGGCCGTTCTTTGCGCGTCCCACCCTGGAGGTGGCCCCGGACCTGCTGGGAGCCCTGGTGGTGCGGGTCCTGCAGCCCGCGGAGGTCCCGGGCGGCGCGACGGGTCCCGTGGTGCTGGTGGCGCGGCTGGTGGAGGTGGAAGCGTACCTGGGACCGCAGGACCCCGCCAGCCACGCGTACCGGCGCACGCCCCGCAGCGCGATCATGTGGGGGCCGCCCGGGCGGGCGTACGTGTACTTCTCGTACGGAAACCACCACTGCATGAACGTGGTCACCGAGCCGGAGGGGACCGCGGGGGCGGTGCTACTCCGGGCCGCAGAACCCGTGGAGGGCGTACGGGTGATGCAGAGGCTGCGGGGCGTGCACGACGTCCGTAAGCTGCTCAGCGGCCCCGGCAGGCTCACGCAGGCCCTGGCGGTAGACCGGCGCTTCAACGGCTGGGACCTGACCCAACCGGGCCCCTTGTACCTGGCGCCGGGAAAAGCTCCCGCCCGCGTGGCCACCTCCCCACGGGTGGGCATCCGCCGCGCGGTGGACCGCCCGTGGCGGTTCTTCGACCCGGAAAGCCCCTTCGTGTCCCGGTGACCGTCCGGCGGGTGGTCTTGTGGTTCGTGGACGGGCTCGGGCTGGGGCCCCCTGACGCCGCGCACAACCCGCTTTTTGCCGCCCGTACCCCCACCTTCACCTCCCTGTTGGGCGGCCCCCTGTGCGCGGGCTCCCTCCCCGCGGAAAACGGCTGTACCGCCGCGGTGCCCCTGGACGCCACCTTGGGCGTGCCGGGCCGGCCGCAGAGCGGCACCGGACAGGTGGCGCTGCTGGCGGGGTACAACGCGGCAGCCGCGGAGGGACGGCACGTGCCGGGCTTTCCCACCGCGCGGCTTCGGGAAGTCCTCCGGCGGCAGAGCCTGTTCCGGCGCCTGCGGTCCCGCGGGCTGTCCGTGGTCCTGGCCAACGCTTACCCTCCCGCCTTCTTCCAGCCGGGAAGGCCTCCACGGGGCGCCTTCGCCTTCGCGGCCTGGAGCGCGGGCGTGCGGCTGCGGGGCCTGGAAGACCTGGACGCGGGCCGGGCGGTGGCCGCGGATCTCACGGGCGGGGGGCTGGCCGCCCGCGGCCATCCCGTGCGGGCTGTGGAGCCGGAGGAGGCGGGGCGCAGGCTGGCCGGGCTGGCGCAGCAACACGCCTTCACCGCCTTCGAGTTCTTCGCCCTGGACCTGACGGCCCACGGCCGGTGGCCGGGGTCGGTGGCGGAGGTCCTGGAAGCGCTGGACCGGGCCCTGGGCGCGGCCCTTCAGGGCCTGGACCCCGAAGACTCCCTGCTGGTCCTCACCAGCGACCACGGCGGTGCGGAGTCGCCGGACGGAAGCCACACCACCAACCCCGTGCCCCTGGTGGTGTGGGGCCGGCACGCCCGGGAGCTGGCGGCGCGGTGCCGGAGCCTCGTGGACGTGGCCCCGGCGGTGGAGGCGGTGCTGTGTGACTACGTCGTCTGATGCCGGTCGTCAGACGAAATGTGACAAACGCGTCGTCCGGCACGTTTACTTCAGAAGAAGAGGGGTGTGGATGACCTGTCCGCTGTGCTGCCGCAGCGCCAGCGCTGGCGCTGCGGCAGCACAGGCCCGACGAGCCGCCCGAGGCCGCGGGAACTGGGAGGCGGTGCTGCGCGGCGGGCGCCCCTCCGTGTGGTCCCACGTAAGGGAAGGAGCGAGGAGCTGCGGGTGGGAAGGGGGTGGCGACCGTAGCGGTGCTCCTGGGACGGGGGTTGTACAATTGGGGCGTGGGCTGGGAACAGGCGGTCACCGTCATGGTCACCGTGATCCTTGCGATCATCGCGGGGGTCATGTACAACAACCGGAGGCTGGACGACGTCCATCGCCGGATCGACGACCTGCGGGCCGACATGAACGCCCGGTTCGCCCAGGTGGACGCCCGGTTCGCCCAGGTGGACGCCCGGTTCGC
>CAYTFH010000010.1:0-77236 GCA_964437095.1 uncultured bacterium
GGGGTCGGACGGTGGGGGCCGGGGTGGTGACCAAGATCCTGGAGTAGACGGGAGGCGACCGTGGCGCAGCGGATCCGCATCAAACTGAAGGCGTACGACCACCGGCTGCTGGACCAGTCCGCGGCCACCCTGGTGGAGACCGCGCGCCGCAGCGGGGCCCGCATCCGCGGGCCCATCCCGCTGCCCACGGACCGCAGCGTGTACTGTGTGATCCGGGGTCCGCACATCGACAAGGAGTCCATGGAGCACTTCCAGATCCTCACCCACAAGCGGCTCATCGACATCCTGGAACCGACCCAGAAGACCGTGGACTCCTTGATGACCCTGGACCTGCCGGCGGGTGTGGACATCGAGATCAAGTTGTAGCGGACCCTCCGAGGGAGGGAGTGCCATGGCGGCGATCCTGGGACGGAAGGTGGGGATGACGCAGGTGTTCGACGGGGAGGGCAACCTGGTGCCGGTCACCCTGGTGGAGGCGCAGCCCAACGTGGTGGTGGGCGTGCGTACCCCCGAGCGGGACGGGTACCGGGCGGTCCAGCTAGGCTTCGAGGAGGTGCCCGAGAGGAAGGTGAACCGGCCCACGCGGGGCGTGTTCCGGCGGGCCGGGGTGTCCCCGCGCCGGGTCATCCGCGAGGTGCGGCTGCGGGAGGGCGAGCACTACCAGGTGGGCCAGGAGATCTCCGTGGCGGTCTTCCGGGAGGGTGACCGGGTGGCCGTCACGGGGACGAGCAAGGGCAAAGGGTTCGCGGGGGCCATGAAGCGCCACGGGTTCGGAGGACAGGCGGACTCCCACGGGGTCTCCCTGATGCACCGGGCCGTGGGGTCCCTGGGTACTTCCGGGGTCGGTCGGGTGTGGAAGGGCAAGCGCATGCCGGGCCGCATGGGCGGCGAGCGGGTGACCATCCGCGGCCTGCGGGTGGTGCGGGTGGACCCCGAGCGGCACCTGCTGTTGATCCGCGGTGCGGTTCCCGGCCCCCGGGGCGGGCTGGTGATGGTCCGCAAGATGGACTGAGCTGTGGAGGGTTCGAGGATGCCCAAGGTCGCGGCGTACAGCGCTATGGGAGAGCCTGCGGGCGAGGTGGACCTGCCCGAGGGGGTGTTCGGGATTCGGCCGCACCCCGCGGTGGTGCACCAGACCCTGGTGGCGCAGCACGCCAACGCCCGAAAGGGGACGGCGTCCACCAAGACCCGGGGCGAGGTGGAGGGCAGCACCCGGAAGATCTGGCGCCAGAAGGGGACGGGCCGGGCCCGCCACGGGGACATCCGGGCGCCCATCTTCGTGGGCGGAGGTGTGGTGTTCGGGCCCAAGCCCAGGGACTACAGCCACCGGCTCCCCAAGGCCATGCGCCGCCTGGCGTTGCGGTCGGTGCTCTCCAACGCCGCCCAGACGGGCCGGCTGGTGGTGGTGGACGGGTTCGGGGTCCAGGAGGGCCGGACCCGGGAGGTGGCGAGCTTCCTCCAGAAGCTCGGGGTGGCGGACCAGCGGGTGGTGCTCCTGGTGGGCTCCCAGGGCCACCTGGTGGGGCGGGCCGCCCGCAACCTGCCCCGGGTGGCCGTGCTGACGCCCAACACCCTGAACGTGGCGGACCTGCTGTGGGCGGACCGCATCCTGCTGGGCCGCGACGCGCTGAGCGCGGTGGAGGAGGTGCTGGCGTGAGGGACCACCGGGAGGTGATCCGGCGCGCGGTGATCACGGAGAAGTCCATGCGGGGCGCGGAGGTCGGCAAGTACACCTTCGAGGTGGTCCGGGACGCCACCAAGCCCGAGATCCGGGAGGCCGTGGAGCGCCTGTTCGGCGTGCGGGTGGTGAAGGTGAACACCCTGCGGGTTCCGGGCAAGACCAAGCGGCGGGGACGCCACACCTTCCGGACGCCGGAGCGGAAGAAGGCGGTGGTGACCCTGGCGGAAGGCCAGAAGATCGACCTGGAGAAGCTGGCGTAGGAGCGAGGGATGGGGATCAAGCGGTTCAAGCCCACCACGCCCGGCCGACGGTTCGCCACGGGGTACACCTTCGAGGAGATCACCCGGGACGAGCCGGAGAAGTCCCTGGTGGTGTCGCTGCACCGCCACGCGGGCCGGAACAACCAGGGGCGGATCACCACCCGCCACCGGGGCGGAGGCCACAAGCGCCTGTACCGCCTGGTGGACTTCAAGCGGGACAAGGACGGGGTTCCCGCCCGGGTGGCGGCCATCGAGTACGACCCCAACCGGTCCGCGCGCATCGCCCTACTGCAGTACGCGGACGGGGAGAAGCGGTACATCCTGGCCCCCGTGGGGCTGCAGGTGGGGGACGTGGTGACCTCCGGCCCCGACGCGGAGATCAAGCCCGGCAACGCGCTCCCCCTGGAGAAGATCCCCGTGGGGACCCTCGTCCACAACGTGGAGCTGCAGCCGGGCCACGGCGGCCAGCTGGTGCGGGCGGCGGGGACGGCCGCCCAGATCATGGCGAAGGAGGGGGAGTACGCCCAGCTGCGCCTTCCCTCCGGGGAGGTCCGGCGGGTGCACCTGCGGTGCAGGGCCACGGTGGGGCAAGTGGGGAACGTGGAGCACGAGGCCATCAAGCTCGGGAAGGCGGGGCGCAAGCGGTGGCTGGGGATCCGGCCCACGGTGCGGGGCGTGGCGCAGGACCCCCGCAGCCATCCCCACGGTGGGGGCGAGGGCCGCTCGCCCATCGGCATGCCCGGCCCGGTGTCGCCGTGGGGCAAGCCCACCCTGGGCAAGAAGACCCGCAAGCCCCGCAAGCGCTCCGACAAGGACATCATCAAGCGGCGGAAGTGAGGGGCGCCATGGGACGGTCGAAGAAGAAGGGTCCCTTCGTGGACGAGCCGCTGCTGCGGAAGATCCGGGAGCTGAACCAGCGGCGGGAGAAGCGGGTGATCCGCACCTGGTCCCGGCGGTCCACCATCCTGCCGGAGTTCGTGGGTCACACCATCGCGGTGTACGACGGGCGGAAGCACGTGCCCGTGTACGTCACGGAGTCCATGGTGGGCCACAAGCTGGGAGAGTTCGTCCCCGCCCGGACCTTCCGCGGCCACGGGGGGTCGTCCGAGCGGACCACCACGGTGAAGGGATAGAGCATGTCCGAGAAACGTTCGCGATGGAAGGGATCGGGGTCCCCAAGCGTCGCGCCAGCGATTCTTGGGGCGATCTAGGAGGGGACCGGCATGGAAGCGAGGGCGGTGGCCCGGTACGTGCGGATGTCGCCCTGGAAGGTCCGTCGGGTGGCGGACGCGGTCCGGGGGCGGAAGGTAGACGAGGCCCTGGCTTTGCTGCGGGCCATGCCCCACCGCGCCGCCCGGGTGGTGGAGAAGGTGGTGCGGTCCGCGGTGGCCAACGCGGAGCACAACCTGGAGCTGGACCGGTCCAGCCTGGTGGTGGCCCGCATCGCCGTGGACCGGGGCCCCGGGGGCGGGATGTGGAAGCGCCTGGTGCCCCGGGCCCGAGGCCGAGCGGACATCATGACCCGGCGGAACTGCCACGTGACCGTGGTGGTGGCGGAGCAAGAGTCCTAGGAGGTGTCGAGGTGGGACAGAAGGTCCACCCCGTGGGCCTGAGGATCGGGATCATCCGGGACTGGGAGTCCCGCTGGTACAGCGACAAGCACTTCGCGGACTACCTCCACGAGGACCTGAGGATCCGGAAGTACATCAAGGAGAAGCTGTACCGCGCGGGGATCCCCCGGATCGAGATCGAACGGCAGTCCAAGGCGGTGAAGATCACCGTTCACGCCGCGCGGCCGGGGATCATCATCGGCCGCGGGGGGACGGGCATCGACGCCCTCCGCAAGGAGCTGGCGGAGCTCACGGGCAAGGACGTGCAGCTCAACGTGCAGGAGATCCGCAGGCCGGACCTGGAGGCGCAGCTGGTGGCGGAGAACGTGGCGCAGCAGCTGGAGCGCCGGGTGGCGCACCGCCGGGCCATGAAGCAGGCGGTGCAGCGCACCCTGAGGGCCGGCGCCAAGGGGATCCGGATCTCGTGCTCGGGCCGGCTGGCGGGGGCGGAGATCGCCCGCTACGAGTGGTACCGGGAGGGTCGGGTGCCCCTCCACACCCTGCGGGCGGACATCGACTTCGGGGTGGCGGAGGCCCTCACCACCTACGGCCGCATCGGGGTCAAGGTGTGGATCTACCGGGGGGACGTGTTCCCCGAGAAGCGGGAGGTCCGGCCCGTGGTGCGGGCGCGGTGAAGGGAGGCAGGAAGCCGTGTTGATGCCCAAGCGGGTTAAGTACCGCAAGCAGCAGCGGGGCCGGATGAAGGGCCTGAGCCACTCGGGGGCCGCCGTGGCCTTCGGGGAGTACGGCCTGCGGGCCCTCAGCCCGGGCTGGGTGACGGCGGCCCAGATCGAGGCCGCGCGGCGCACCATCACCCGGTACATCAAGCGGGGCGGCAAGCTGTGGATCCGGGTGTTCCCCGACAAGCCGGTGACCAAGAAGCCCGCGGAGACCCGCATGGGCAGCGGGAAGGGGAACCCGGAGTACTGGGTGGCGGTGGTCCGGCCCGGCCGGGTGCTGTTCGAGCTGGCGGGGGTGAGCGAGGAGGTGGCCCGGGAGGCCATGACCCTGGCGGGCCACAAGCTGCCGGTGCGGACCCAGTTCGTGAAGCGCGACGAGCTGGCGGGTTCCGTGGGGTAGGAGGCGGGCCGTGGCGAAGGCGCGGGCGTTGCGGGAGCTGACGGTGGACGAGCTGCGGCGCAAGCTGGACGAGCTCCAGCAGGAGGCGTTCCAGCTCCGGATGCAGATCGCCGCGGGCAAGGCGCAGAACCCCAGCCGCCTGCGGGAGGTGCGCCGGGACATCGCCCGGGTGAAGACCGTCCTGGCGGAGCACGGGGTCCGGGTGTGAGGGAGGTCGGCATGGGAGACCAGGCGCCGAAGCGCAAGGAGCTGGTGGGGGTGGTGGTGAGCGACCGCATGGACAAGACGGTGGTGGTCCGGGTGGAGTCCGTGGTCCGTCACCCCCTGTACAAGAAGGCGGTGCGGCGCCACAAGAAGTACAAGGCCCACGACGAGCACAACCAGTGCCGGGCGGGCGACCGGGTGCGGATCATGGAGACCCGGCCCCTGTCCAAGGAGAAGCGGTGGCGGGTGGTAGAGATCCTGGGCCGGGGGACTCCGGAGGTCCCCGCGGTGGAGGAGTAGGAGCATGCTGCAGCAGGAGTCCCGGCTGAAGGTGGCGGACAACACGGGCGCCCGGGAGATCCTGGTCATCCGGGTGCTGGGCGGGAGCAAGCGCCGCTACGCCCGGGTGGGGGACGTGGTGGTGGCCACGGTGAAACAGGCCATCCCCAACAGCCCCGTGAAGAAGGGCGAGGTGGTGAAGGCGGTGGTGGTGCGCACCCGGAAGGAGATCCGGCGTCCCGACGGGTCGTACATCCGGTTCGACGACAACGCCGCGGTGCTCATCAACGAGCAGATGAACCCCCGGGGCACCCGGATCTTCGGCCCCGTGGCCCGGGAGCTGAGGGAGCGGCAGTTCATGAAGATCGTGTCCCTGGCCCCCGAGGTCCTGTGAGGAGGTGAGGCCGGTGCCGGTGGTGGGCGCGCAGCGGGTCCACATGCACGTCAAGAAGGGCGACCTGGTGGTGGTCATCTCGGGGAAGTACCGGGGCAAGCGGGGTAAGGTGCTGCGGGTGCTGCCCAAGACCGGACGGGTGGTGGTGGAGGGCGTGAACGTGGTCAAGCGGCACACCAAGCCCTCCCCCAAGAACCCCCAGGGCGGCATCGTGCAGCGGGAGGCCCCCATCCCCGCGTCCAAGGTGATGCTGGTGGACCCGGAGACCAAGGACCGCACCCGCGTGGGGGTCCGGGTCCTGGGGGACGGCCGCAAGGTGCGGTACGCGAAACGGTCCGGGGAGGTCCTGGACAAGTGAGGGAGCCGGTATGGAGCCACGTCTGAAGGAGAAGTACCACCGCGAGGTGGTCCCGGCCCTGCGGGAGCGGTTCGGGTACCGCAACCCCATGCAGGTGCCGCGCCTGGTGAAGGTTGTGGTGAACATGCGGGTGGGGGCCGGGGCCCAGGACCCGCGTCAGGTGGACCGGGCCGTGGAGGACCTGCAGGCCATCACCGGGCAGCGGCCCGTGGTGGCCCGGGCCCGGAAGTCCATCGCCGCCTTCAAGCTCCGGAAGGGCGCGCCCATCGGGGTGTACGTGACCCTGCGGGGCCGGCGCATGTACGAGTTCCTGGACAAGCTCATCCACGTGGCCCTACCCCGCATCAAGGACTTCCGGGGGATCTCCGAACGCCAGCTGGACGGCCGCGGCAACCTCAACATCGGCCTTCGGGAGCAGCTGGTGTTCCCCGAGATCGAGTACGACAAGGTGGACAAGATTCGCGGCATGGACATCGCCATCGTGACCACCGCCCGGACGGACGAGGAGGCGCGGGAGCTGCTGTGCCTGCTGGGCATGCCCTTCCGGGAGCGGGAGTCCGCCGCGGCGTAGTCCTGAGGAGGAGGGATGGCGAAGAAGGCGTTGCTGGAGAAGTGGAAGCGGCCCCCCAAGTTCCGGGTGCGGGCCTACACCCGTTGCGAGCGCTGCGGCCGGCCGCGGGCGGTGTTCCGCCGGTTCCGGCTGTGCCGGATCTGCCTGCGGGAGTTGGCCTACCGGGGCGAGATCCCGGGCATGACCAAGGCCAGCTGGTAGGAGGGGCAGATGGGTACCGTCACCGACCCCATCGCGGACATGCTCACCCGCATCCGCAACGCCAACGCCGCGGGGCACGACCAGGTGAGCGTGCCCGCCTCCAGGATCAAGGCGGAGATCGCCCGGATCCTGAAGGAGGAAGGGTTCATCCAGGACTGGACGTGGGTGCAGGACGGGCCCCAGGGGACCCTGCGCATCATTCTCAAGTACGGGCCCAAGCGGGAGCGGGTGCTGCGGGGGATCCGCAGGGTCAGCAAGCCGGGACGCCGGGTGTACGTGCGGCGCCCGGAGATCCCCCGGGTGCGGGCCGGGCTGGGCGTGGCCATCCTGTCCACCTCTCGGGGGATCCTCACGGACCGCCAGGCCCGCCGTCTGGGGGTTGGGGGGGAAGTCCTGTGCTACGTCTGGTGAGGCGAGGAGAGCGGCCATGAGCAGGATCGGTCGGATGCCGGTGCCCGTGCCCCCGGGCGTGGAGGTGCGCTTGGACGGTTCCACGGTGCGGGTCAAGGGCCCCAAGGGGGAGCTGGAGCGGTCCTTCCACCCGGACATGCGCATCGCCCTGGAGGACGGACACCTGGTGGTCCGCAGGCCCAGCGACGTGAGGCACCACCGCGCCCTGCACGGGCTCACCCGGGCCCTGCTGCACAACATGGTGCGGGGCGTCACGGAGGGCTACGCGGTGGAGCTGGAGATCCACGGCACCGGGTACCGGGCGAGCAAGCAAGGGGACAAACTGGTCCTGCAGGTGGGTTACACCCACCCCGTGGAGCTGGAGCCTCCCCCGGGGATCACCTTTGAGGTCCCGCAGCCCACCCGGGTGGTGGTGCGGGGCGTGGACAAGGAACTGGTGGGCCAGGTGGCGGCCAAGGTCCGCGCGGTGCGGCCGCCGGACCCCTACAAGGGCAAGGGGATCCGCTACGCCCACGAGACCATCCGGTTGCGGCCGGGCAAGGCGGGCCGCGCCGCGGGCAAGAAGTAGCGGGAGGACCGGATGCTGATCCAGAGGAGCCGGGAGGAACTGCGGAAGATCCGCCACCGTAGGCTGCGGCGGCGGGTGGTGGGCACCCCGGACCGCCCGCGGCTGAGCGTGTTCCGCAGCCTCAGGCACATCTACGCCCAGGTGATCGACGACACCCGCGGGCACACCCTGGTGGCGGCCAGCACCCGGGAGCCGGAGATCGCCTCCCAGGTGGCGGGGCTCAAGCGGGTGGAGCAGAGCCGGGTGGTGGGCCGCGTCTTGGCCCAGAGGGCGCGGGAGAAGGGGATCGTGCGGGTGGTGTTCGACCGGGGCGGGTACGCCTACCACGGCCGGGTGAAGGCCCTGGCGGAGGGCGCCCGCGAAGGCGGGCTGGAGTTCTGAGGAGCGGACCATGGCGGAGCGCGTGAACCCCACGGACGTCAACCTGACCTTCGAGAAGACCGTGTCCATCAACCGGGTGGCGAAGGTCACCAAGGGCGCCAAGCGGTTCAACTTCAGCGTGGTGGTGGTGGTGGGGGACGAGCAGGGCACCGTGGGCGTGGGCCTGGGCAAGGCCGCGGAGGTCCCCGACGCCATCCGGAAAGCGGTGGAGGACGCCAAGAAGAACCTGTGGCGGGTTCCCCGGAAGGCGACCACCATCCCCCACGAGGTCGTCGGTCACTACGGCGCTTCCCGGGTGCTCCTGAAGCCTGCCAGCGAGGGGACGGGGGTGATCGCGGGCGGACCCGTGCGGGCGGTGGTGGAGGCCGCGGGGATCCGGGACGTCCTGACCAAGTCCCTGGGCAGCAACAACCCCATCAACGTGACCCGCGCCACCCTGCAGGGGCTGCTGGAGCTGCAGACCCCGGAGGAGGTGGCCCGCCTGCGGGGCAAGAGCGTGGCGGAGCTGGCGGGGCGCCGGGCGGCGGGCTAGGAGGACGGTTCGTATGGTGCGCATCACCTTGCGCCGGTCCCTGATCGGGACCAAGCCCGTGCACCGGGCGTGCGCGGCCACCCTGGGCCTCCGGCGGGTAGGCCAGTCCGTGTTCCGGCCGTGGGGCCCGGAGCTGGAGGGGCTGCTGCGCCGCATCCGGCACCTGGTGGAGGTCGAGGCGGTGGAGCCGGGCGACCCCGCCCCGGACGCGGGGAACAGGAGGACGCGACATGGCGCTTCGGATCGGTGAGCTGAAGCCTCCCGTGGGAGCCCGCAAGCGTCGTAAGCGGGTGGGCCGGGGGCTGGGCTCCGGGAAGGGCACGTACGCGGGACGGGGCATCAAGGGGCAGAAGGCCCGCAGCGGCAAGGGCCCACGCCCCGGGTTCGAGGGCGGCCAGACTCCCCTGGGCAAGCGCCTGCCCTTCCAGCGGGGCGTGCGGGCCTACGGCAGCTCCCACACGGGCGGCAAGCCCCGGCCCCCCTACGTGGAGGTCCGCGTGGCCACCTTGAACCGGTTCGAGCCGGGAGCGGAGGTCACACCGGAGGTCCTGCGGCAGGCGGGGATCACGAGCCGGACCGGCCGGGTGAAGATCCTGGGACCCGGGCGGCTCGAGCACCCCCTCACGGTGAAGGCCCACGCCTTCAGCGCCTCCGCCCGGGCGGCCATCGAGGCCGCGGGCGGCCGGGCGGAGGTGATCCCGTGATCGGCGGCATCGCCAACCCCTTCCGCATCCCGGAACTCCGGCGGCGGCTGCTGTTCACCGCGGGGATGCTGGCCCTGTTCCGCCTGGGCGCGCACCTGCCGGTCCCCGGGGTGAACGTGGAGGCGGTGCGGACCCAGTTCGAGCAGGCCGCGGCGGGGACGGCGTTTGGCTTTCTGAACCTCCTGGTGGGTGGGGCGCTGGAGAACTTCTCCATCTTCGCCCTGGGGGTGATCCCCTACATCACCGCGTCCATCATCATGAGCCTGCTTCAGGTGGCCTTCCCCAACCTCAAGAAGATGGCGCAGGAGGAGGGGGAGGCGGGGCGCAGGCGGATCGGCTGGTACACCCTGTACCTCACCATCCCCCTGGCGGCCCTGCAGGGCTGGGGCCAGACGGGCCTCATCCAGGCCTTCAGCCAGGGCCGCGCCATCACGGACTTCAGCCCCCTCAACTGGGCCCTCATCCTGTCCACCCTGGTGGCGGGGTCCATGGTGCTCACCTGGATGGGGGAGGTGATGACCGAGCACGGGGTCGGCAACGGCGTTTCGCTGCTGATCTTCGGCGGCATCGTAGCCCGCATCCCCCGCCAGCTGGCGGCCACGGTGGCCCAGGTTCGGGTGGGGTCGCTGTCCGTGGGGTGGTTACTGGCGGACATCGTCCTGGTCCTGGCCAGCATCGTGGCCGTGATCGTGGTGACGCAGGCCACCCGCCGCATCCCCGTGCAGTACGCCAAGCGGGTGGTGGGCCGGCGGGTGTTGGGCGGGCAGAGCACCCACATCCCCCTGCGCATCGTGCAGGCGGGCGTGATCCCCATCATCTTCGCCATCTCCGTGCTGCAGTTCCCCGCCACGGTGGCGTCCTTCGTCCGGTGGGAGCCCCTGGTGGAGTGGGGCAACCGCCTGCAGCCGGGCCAGCACCCCCTGGGGACGGTGCTGTACGCGGTCCTCATCGTGGTGTTCACGTACTTCTACACCGCGGTGCAGTTCGACCCCCACGAGATCAGCGAGAACATCAAGAAGTACGGGGGGTTCATCCCGGGGATCCGCCCGGGCCGTCCCACGGGCGAGTTCCTCATGAAGGTCACGGAGCGGCTGACCTTCGTGGGTGCCCTGTTCCTGTCCGTCATCGCCGTCTTCCCCCTGCTGTTCCGCCAGACCGCGGGCCTCACCCTGTACCTGGCGGGCACCTCCCTGCTCATCGTGGTGGGGGTGGCCCTGGAGACCATGAAGCAGGTGGAGGCGTACGTCCTCATGCGCCACTACGAGGGGTTCATGCGGTGAACCTGGTGTTCTTGGGGCCCCCCGGCGCGGGCAAGGGGACCCAGGCCCGCCGCCTCGCGGACCGGCACGGCGTGCCCCAGGTGGCCACGGGAGACATCCTCCGGGAGGCCATGGCGTCCGGCTCGGAGCTGGGCCGCAAGGCCAAGGCGTACGTGGACCGGGGCGAGCTGGTGCCCGACCACGTGATGCTGGAGGTGGTGGCCCAGCGGCTGCGCCAGCCCGACGCCCGCCGCGGGTTCGTGCTGGACGGCTTCCCCAGGACGGTGCCCCAGGCCGAGGGCCTGGACCGGCTCCTGCAGGAGCTCGGCCGCAGGTTGGACGCGGTGCTGCTGTTCGAGGTCCCTGAGGACGCCCTGGTGCGGCGGCTTTCGGGTCGGTGGGTGTGCCGGGCCCAGGGCCACGTGTTCCACGAGCGGTACAGCCCTCCCCGGGTGCCCGGGCGATGCGACCACGACGGCAGCGGGCTGTACCAGCGGGAGGACGACCGGCCCGAGACGGTTCGGCGTCGCCTGGAGGTCTACCGACAGCAGACCGCACCCCTGGTGGAATACTACCGGGCGCGGGGCTTGTTGCACGCCGTGGACGCCTCCGCGGACCCGGAGGAAGTCGGCCGGCGGGTGGAGGCGGTGTTGCAGCAGGTGGGTGTCCTGTAACCATGGCGGTGGCCGGGGTCTTCGTCAAGAGCCCCAAGGAGCTGGAGCGCATGCGACGGGCGGGCCGGGTGGCGGCCCTGGCTCTGAAGGAGGTGGGTCGCGCCGTCCGGCCGGGGATCACCACCGCGGCCCTGGACCGCGTGGCCCGGAAGGCCATCCAGTCCCTGGGAGGGGTGCCGTCCTTTTTGGGGTACCGGGGGTTCCCGGCCAGCGCATGCATCTCGGTGAACGACGAGATCGTGCACGGCATCCCGGGACGCCGGGTGCTGAAGGAGGGGGACCTGGTCAAGGTGGACCTGGGCGCTCTGGTGGACGGCTACCACGGGGACGTGGCCGCCACCTTTCCGGTGGGCTCCATCCTGCCGCGGCTGCGCCGGCTCCTGGAGGTGACGGAGGAGGCCCTGTTCCGGGGCATCGAGGCGGTGCGCCCCGGGGCGCGTTTGGGGGACGTGGGCTGGGCGGTGCAGTCCTTCGTGGAGTCCTGCGGGTACTCCGTGGTCCGGCAGTTCGCGGGCCACGGAGTCGGCCGGTCCCTCCACGAGGACCCGCAGGTACCCAACTTCGGGAAGCCGGGCAAGGGGATGGTGCTCCGGCCGGGCATGGTCATCGCGGTGGAGCCCATGGTGAACGAAGGCACGTGGAAGGCGGTGGTGGACGGGGACGGGTGGACGGTGCGGACCGCGGACGGCAGGCTGTCCGCCCACTTCGAGCACACGGTGGCGGTGACGGAGGACGGGTACGAGATCTTGACCCTGTTGGACGACGGGGAGAATCCCTGGTAACATAACAGTTCGTGCGGCCCGAGGTCGGGAGGCGATGACGGCCAAGAAGGAAGAAGCCATCGAGGTGGAGGGCACCGTGGTGGAGGTGCTCCCCAACGGCATGTTCCGGGTGGAGCTCCCCAGCGGGCACCGGGTCCTGGCCCACATCTCGGGGAAGATGCGGATCCACTTCATCCGCATCTCGCCCGGGGACCGGGTCAAGGTGGAGCTCTCCCCCTACGACCCGACCCGGGGCCGCATCACGTACCGGTACCGGTAGGAGGGAAGGAGCCATGAAGGTGCGGGCCTCGGTGCGCAGGATGTGCGAGAAGTGCAAGATCGTCCGCCGGCACGGCCGGGTGCGGGTGATCTGCGAGAACCCCAAGCACAAGCAGAAGCAGGGCTAGGGGGAGGAGATGGCGCGGATCGCGGGCGTGGACCTGCCTCGGGACAAGCGGGTGGACGTGGCCCTGACGTACATCTACGGGATCGGGTGGTCCCGTTCGTACGAGATCCTCCTGCGGGCGGGGGTGAAGCCGCAGACCCGGGTGCGCGACCTGACGGAGGCCGAGGTGGCGCGCCTGCGGGAGGTGGTGGAGCGCAACTACAGGGTGGAGGGCGACCTCCGCCGGGAGGTGGCCATGAACATCCGCCGCCTGGTGGAGATCAACTGCTACCGGGGGATCCGGCACAAGCGGGGGCTGCCCGTGAGGGGCCAGCGTACCCGCACCAACGCCCGGACCCGCAAGGGCCCCCGGAAGACCGTGGGCATCAAGAAGCGGGCCGCGGTGAAGAAGTAGGAGGGAAGGTCCATGGCGAAGAAGGGCCGTCCGCGCCGCCGGGAACGCAAGAACGTGCCGGTGGGGCACGCGCACATCCAGTCCACCTTCAACAACACCATCGTCACCATCACCGACCCCCAGGGCAACGTCCTGGCGTGGGCCAGCGCGGGGACCCAGGGCTTCAAGGGGTCCCGGAAGGGCACGCCCTTCGCCGCGGGGTTGGCCGCGGAGGCCGCGGCAAAGAAGGCCATGGAGCACGGCGTGCGCCAGGTGGAGGTGTACGTGAAGGGGCCGGGCCCCGGCCGCGAGGCGGCCATCCGGTCCCTGCAGGCCGCGGGACTGGACATCAGTCTCATCAAGGACGTGACCCCGGTCCCCCACAACGGTTGCCGCCCCCCGAAGCGGAGGCGGGTGTAGGGGACCTGCGACAGTGAAACCCCGCAGTCCGGGTGAGAGGCGGGGTCCCGGCGGGAGCCGGGCGGTGCCGGAGACGGAGGACGGAAGGTCATGGGACGGTACCACGAGGCGGTGTGCCGGCTGTGCCGCCGCGAGGGGCTGAAGCTGTACCTGAAGGGCGACAAGTGCTATACGGACAAGTGCCCGGTGGTGAAGCGGGCCAAGCCACCGGGCATGCACCCACCCACGCGGCGGAAGGCTTCCGAGTACGCCATCCGCCTGCGGGAGAAGCAGAGGCTGCGGCGCATCTACGGGGTCCACGAGGCGCAGTTCCGGCGCTACTTCCAGGAGGCGGCCCGCTTCAAGGGCGTCACGGGGACCCGGTTGCTGCAGCTGTTGGAGTCCCGGCTGGACAACGTGGTGTACCGCCTGGGCCTGGCCTCCTCCCGGAAGGAGGCCCGCCAGCTGGTGAGCCATGGCCACATCACGGTGAACGGCCGGAAGGTCACCATCCCCTCCTACCTGGTCCGGCCCGGGGAGGTGGTCGGCCTCACCCCGCGGGGCCAGCGCCACCCGCGCATCCGGCTCCTGGTGGAGTCCGGCGGCCGGCAGCCCCCGTCGTGGCTGGAGTTCGACCCCCAGCGGATGGAGGGCCGGGTGCTGAGCCTGCCCGGACGGGAGGCCATCGACGTGCCCGTGCAGGAGCAGCTGGTGGTGGAGTTCTACTCGAGGTAGACCGGCGCGTGCCGGGGAGGTGACCGGACGTGAGCATCTTCAGCCTGTGGGAGCTCAGCAAGCCCAAGGTGGAGTACGCGGAGCTGTCGGACACGTACGCCAAGCTGGTGGTGGAGCCCCTGGAGCGCGGCTTCGGGGTGACGGTGGGCAACGCCCTCCGCCGGGTGCTGCTGTCCTCCATCTCCGGGGCTGCGGTGACCTCCGTGAAGATCGAGGGCGTGCTGCACGAGTTCAGCACCATCCCGGGCGTGGTGGAGGACGTCACCCAGATCATCCTGAACCTGAAGGAGTTGACCCTGCGGCTGCACACCGACAAGCCCAAGCTCCTGCGCCTGGAGGCCAAGGGCAAGCGGGAGGTGACGGCCGCGGACATCCAGCCGGACCCGGAGGTGGAGATCCTCAACCCCAACCTGGTCATCGCCACCCTGGACCGGAAGGACGCCCGCCTGGCCATGGAGATGGTGGTGGAGCGGGGTAAGGGCTACGTGCCCGCGGAGAAGTACCGCAGGAGCGAGCACGTCATCGGGGTGATCCCCGTGGACTCCATCTTCTCCCCCGTGCAGAAGGTGAACTACACCGTGGAGGACACCCACGTGGGCAGGGGCGCGGAGCTGGAGCGGCTGGTGCTGGAGGTGTGGACCAACGGCGCGGTGCGGCCCGACGAGGCCATCGCGGAGGCCAGCCGGATGCTCATCGACCACTTCCGCCTGGTGGGCGGGATGACGGAGGGGGAGGCGGCCCCGTCCGGTCCCACGGACCCGGAGATGGCGCGGCTGCTGCAGACTCCCATCGAGGAGCTGGAGCTGTCCGTGCGTCCGTACAACTGCCTCAAGCGGGCGGGCATCCACACCATCGGGGACCTGGTGCAGCGGACCGAGGAGGAGATCGCCAACGTCAAGAACTTCGGCCGTAAGTCGCTGGAGGAAGTGACGGAGAAGCTGGCGGCCCTGGGCCTGTCCCTGCGGAAGGCCGGATCGTAGGGAGGTGTAGGGATGGGTACGGGGGCCAAGACCCGCAAGCTGGGACGCGACTCGGGCGAGCGCCGGGCCCTGTTCCGGGACCTGGTGACGGCCCTGATCCGGCACGAGCGCATCCACACCACGGAGGCCAAGGCCAAGGAGGCCAAGAAGGTGGCGGACAAGCTCATCGCCCTGGCCCAGGAGAACACCCTGCACGCCCGGCGCCAGGCGGCCCGCCTGATCCAGGACAAGGAGGCCCTGCGCAAGCTGTTCCAGACCATCGCCCCCCGCTACCCCAAGGGCCGCGGCGGCTACACCCGGGTGGTGAAGGACGCTCCCCGCCGGGGTGACGCGGCACCCATGGCGTACCTCGAGCTCGTGAAGGAGTAGCCGCGGGAACGGTGTGTCGGAGCCGGGCCCCCTCATCGAGGTCAGCCACCTCACCCACGTCTACCACGCGGGCACCGCGCACGAAGTCCGGGCGATCCAGGACGTCTGCCTGACCGTGGGTCGGGCGGAGTTCCTCGCCCTGGTGGGCGGGAACGGCTCCGGGAAGTCCACCCTGGCCAAGCACCTCAACGCCCTCCTGTTGCCCACGGAGGGACAGGTGCGGGTGGACGGGCTGGACACCCGCGACCCCCAGAACCTGTGGGAGATCCGGCGTCGGGTGGGCATGGTGTTCCAGAACCCCGACAACCAGATCGTGGCCACGGTGGTGGAGGAGGACGTGGCCTTCGGGCCGGAGAATTTGGGTCTGCCCCCGGAGGAGATCGCGCAGCGGGTGGAGGACGCTTTGCGGGCGGTGGGGATGCTGGACTACCGCCGGCGCGAGCCCCACCTCCTCTCCGGGGGGCAGAAACAACGGGTGGCCATCGCGGGGGTGCTAGCCATGCGGCCCCAGTGCCTCGTGCTGGACGAGGCCACGACCATGTTGGACCCGGAGGGCCGCCGGGAGGTGCTGCACACCGTCCACCGCCTGCGGGAGCGGGAGGGCATCGCGGTGGTGCACATCACCCACAACATGGAGGAGGCCGCCCAGGCCGACCGGGTGGTGGTGCTCCACCAAGGGCGGGTCGCCCTCGAGGGAACCCCTCGGGAGGTGTTCCGGGATGTGCGGAGGCTGCGGTCCCTGCGCCTGGACCTTCCGGAGGTGGCAGAGCTCAGCTGGTGTCTCAAGCGCCGGGGGGTGCCCCTGGACGGACACCCTCTTCAGGCGGAGGAGCTGGCCGCGCAGCTCCTGCGGGTGCGCGGGGTGGTGGCGTGAGCGAGCCCGTGGTGGTGTGTGAAGGGCTCACCCACGTGTACCTGCGGGGCACCCCCTTCGAGTCCGTGGCCCTCCGGGGGGTGGACCTGGTGGTGCGGCGGGGCGAGTGCCTGGGCATCGTGGGGCCTACGGGCTCGGGAAAGTCCACCCTGGTGCAGCACTTCAACGGCCTGCTGCGGCCCACGGAGGGCCGGGTGTGGGTGGACGGGGTGGAGGTGCGGCCAGGGTCCGGTGCGGTTCGGGAGGTCCGGCGCAAGGTGGGGCTCGTGTTCCAGTACCCGGAGCACCAGCTGTTCGAGGCCACGGTGTTCGACGACGTGGCCTTCGGGCCCCGCAACCTCGGGCTGGAGCCCGAAGAGGTTCAGGAGCGGGTTCGGGAGTCCCTCCGGTGGGTGGGCCTGGACCCGGGCCGGTTCGGGCCGCGGTCTCCCTTCTCGCTTTCGGGGGGCGAGATGCGGCGGGTGGCCATCGCGGGGGTACTGGCCATGCGGCCCCAGGTGCTGGTGCTGGACGAGCCCACCGCGGGCCTGGACCCGGAAGGCCGGCGGGAGATCCTGGCGCGGGTCCGGGAGCTGCACCGCAAGGCCGGGATGACCGTGGTGTTGATCTCCCACAGCATGGACGACGTGGCGCGCCTCTGCCAACGGGTGGTGGTGCTGCACCGGGGACAGGTGTTCCTGGACGCCCCGGTCCGCGAGGCGTTCGCTCAGGCGGACCGGCTGCGGAGCATCGGATTGGACGTGCCGCGGGCCACGGACGTGCTGCTGCGGCTGCGGGCCGCAGGCCTCCCGGTCCGGTGTGACCGCCTCACGGTGGAGGAGGCCTGCGAGGAGATCGTGCGGGTGTTGCGGCGGGAGGGCGGGTGGAACTCCTCCGGAGCCTGACCATCGGCCAGTACGTGCCGCGGGCCTCGCCCGTGCACCGGCTGGATCCCAGGACCAAGATTCTGGCCACCACCGCCCTCATGGTGGTGGTGTTCCTGGCCCGGGACTTCCGCGGTCTGGGTCTGTTCGCCGCCTTCCTGGCGGGTGCCGTGGCCCTGGCGCAGATCCCCGCGGGCTTCGTCCTGCGGGGCCTGCGTCCCATCTGGGTTCTGCTGCTCCTCACCCTGGTCCTCCAGGTGTTCTTCGGCGCCGGCTCGGAAGGGACGGTGTTGTGGAAACTCGGCCCGTTCTCCGCCACCCGGGAAGGGCTGGTTCAGGGGCTGTTCGTCACCGCGCGGCTGGTCCTGCTGGTGGTGGCCACCTCCCTGCTCACCTTCACCACCTCGCCCGTGGAGCTGGCGGACGGGATGGAGAAGCTGATGGCGCCCTTCCGCCGGGTGGGAGTCCCCGCCCACGAGCTGGCCATGATGATGACCATCGCCTTGCGCTTCATCCCCACCTTGGTGGAGGAGACGGAGAAGATCATGAAGGCCCAGATGGCCCGGGGCGCGGAGCTGGACACGGGCGGCCCCCTGCGGCGGGCCCGGGCCCTGGTGCCCATCCTGGTCCCCCTGTTCGTGAGCGCCTTCCGCCGCGCGGACGAGCTGGCGTTGGCCATGGAGGCCCGGGGCTACCGGGGTGGGGAGGGCCGGACCCGCATGAAGCAGCTGCGCTACCGTTCGCAGGACGCGGCGGCGGCGGCGGTGGTGTTGGTGATGAGCGCTTTGGTGCTTTGGACGGGCCGGCTGTAGGAGCATGTCTGGGAAATCTTGGCGGCCAAAGAGGCCGGGGTCCCCAAAAATCGCATAGCGATTTTTGGGGTGGTCTAGCGTGCGGGCGGTCAAGCTAGTGGTGGCATACGTGGGTACCCGGTACGCGGGCTGGCAGCGGCAGCCCCACAGGCCCTCCGTGCAGGAGGAGCTGGAGAGGGCTGTGGCCGCGGTGACGGGAGAGGGGAGCCGGGTGGTGGGGGCGGGCCGCACCGACGCGGGCGTGCACGCCCTGGCCCAGGTGGCGCACTTCCGGACCTCCTCCGGCATCCCCGCGGAGCGGCTGCCGGCCGCCTTGAACCACTTCCTCCCCCGGGACGTGGCGGTGCGGTCGGCTCACGACGTCTCCTCCAGGTTCCACGCCCGCCGCGACGCCCGCTGGCGCGCCTACCGGTACCTCGTGTGGAACCGGCCCGGCCCCAACCCCTTCGTGGTGGACCGGGCTCTCATGTGGGAGGGCCCCCTGGACGTGGACCGCATGCAGCAGGCCGCGGCCCAGCTGGTGGGCCAGCACGACTTCGCGGCCTTCTGCGCCACGGGCAGCAACCCCAAGACCACGGTGTGCACCGTGTACCGCTTCCGGGTCCGGCCGCGGGGCCCCTTCGTGGTGGTGGAGGTGGTGGCGGACCGGTTCCTGCGCCACATGGTCCGCATGCTGGTGGGGACCCTGCTGGAGGTGGGTTCCGGCAAGCGGGCGCCCCAGGAGCTGGCTGAGGTGCTCCAGTCCCGGACCAGCCAGCGGGCAGGCCCCGTGGTGGCCCCGGGCGGCCTGTACCTGGTGGGCGTGGGATATACTGAGTGGCGCGCGGGCCCGTAGCTCAAGGGGTCAGAGCGGCCGGCTCATAACCGGCGGGTTCCTGGTTCGAGCCCAGGCGGGCCCACCAGGCTTCGGGGTGCGGCCGCAGGCTGGGTCCCGTGGACCTGTAGACTGGTTCTGTGGCTTTCCACGGCCTTTCCCCGGACCGGAAGCGGGCGTACGTGCGCGCCATGTTCAGCGCCATCGCCCGGCGCTACGACCTCCTCAACACCCTGCTCAGCTTGGGCCTGCACAAGCGGTGGAAGCGGTACGCCGCGGACTGCGCGGCTCCTCCCCCCGGTGGAGCGGCCCTGGACGTGTGCTGCGGGACCGGGGACCTGGCCTTCCTCCTTCACCGGCGCGTGGGCCCGGCAGGCCGTGCGGTGGGGGTGGACTTTTCCGCGCCCATGGTCCGACTGGCCCGGCAGCGGGCCGCGGGCCGGGACGGGGTTTGGTTCGTGCAGGGGGACGCGGAAGCGCTGCCCCTTCGGGACGCGGCCTTCGACGTGGCCACGGTGGGGTTCGGGATCCGCAACGTGGGGGACGTGGACCGGGCCCTGCGGGAACTGTGGCGGGTCCTCAAGCCGGGAGGGCGGCTGGTGGTGCTGGAGTTCAGCCAGCCCCAAAACCCGCTGTTCGCGTTCTTGTACGGCGTGTACTCCCGCCTCATTCCCTGGGTTGGGCGGGGGCTGTCCCGACACCCCGACGCCTACCAGTACCTCACCACGTCCATCCGCGATTGGCCCGGGCAGGAGGAGTTCAGCGCCGTGCTGCGAAAAGCCGGGTTCTCCGGGGTGCGCTACCGGAACCTGTTGCTGGGCGCGGTGGCGATCCACGTGGGGGAGAAACCCGCTTCCCCCCAGGAACGGGGCGGTGGGGGCGCGAACAGGGTAGGGGTCGGGCAGGGAGGCCCGGAAGCGAGGTGACGGGCGTGGGCGAGCCACACGAACAGACCGGCGTGTATCGGTTGGGGGAGGAACTGCCGGGCGTGTTCGAGATCCTCCTGGAGGTGTACCGCGCCCTGCAGGAGCGGGGCTACAGCCCCAAGGACCAGCTGGTGGGCTACCTGATCTCGGGCGACCCCACGTACATCACCAGCCACAGGGGCGCGCGGTCCCTGATCCGCAAGGTGGAGCGGGACCGGATCCTGGAGGAGCTGGTGCGCTTCTACGTGGAGAGCCGCATTCGGCCGGCGCTGGAGGGCTGAGGGTGGCTGAGCTGCTGGTGGTCCGCGGCGGGCGCCGGCTGGAGGGCGCGGTGAAGGTGGCGGGCGCGGTGAACACCGTCCTGCCCATCATGGCCGCGGCGGCCCTGGCCGCGGACGTTTCGGTCATCGAGAACGTGCCCCGCTGCCGGGACGTGGAGGTCATGGCGGAGATCCTCCGCAGCCTGGGCTGCCGGGTGGAGCTGGCCGAGGACGGCCGGGTGGCGGTGGACGCCCGCCGCCTGGACAGCACCCACGCCCCCGCGGAGCTGTGCGGCCGCATCCGGGGATCGTACTACGCCGCAGGGATGCTGCTGGGCCGGGTGGGCGAGTTCGAGGTGGGCTTACCCGGGGGAGATTCCATCGGGGGCAGGCCCGTGGACTTCCACCTGAAGGGGTTCTCCGCCCTGGGCGCGGAGGTGGTCACGGAGCGCGGGTACATGGTGGGCCGGGCGCGGCGGCTGCGGGGCGCGGAGTTCCTGGTGCCGCGGCGGAGCGTGGGCACCACCATCAACCTCATGCTGGCCGCGGCCCTCGTGGAGGGGACCACGGTGCTCCGCAACGCGGCCCTGGAGCCGGAGGTGACGGACACCGCGGTGTTCCTCAACCTCATGGGTGCCCGGGTGCGGGGGGCGGGGACGCCCACGGTGGTGGTGCAGGGGGTCCGCAGGCTGCGGGGCGCCCGGTACTCCGTGATCCCCGACCGCATCGAGGCGGGCACGTACCTGGTGGCGGGGGCGGCCACGGGCGGCGACGTGGAGGTGGACGCCCTGATCCCCGAGCACGTCACGGCCCTGCTCAGCAAGCTGGCGGAGGCCGGCTGCCAGGTGGAGGCCAACACCGACCGGGTACGGGTGCGGGCCCTCCGGCGGCTGCGGGCCGTGGACATCGACACCGCGCCCTTCCCGGGCTTCGCCACGGACCTGCACCCGCCCTTCGCGGCGCTTTTGGCCACCGCGGAGGGGGAGGCGGTGGTGCGGGAGACCATCTACGACGGCCGCATGGGCTACGCGTACGAGCTGGTCAAGATGGGCGCGGACGTCCGGGTGGACGGCAACACCGCGTACATCCGCGGGGTGGAACGGCTGACGGGGGCCAGCGTGCAGGCCTTGGACATCCGGGGAGGGGCCGCGGTGGTCATCGCGGGGCTGGTGGCGGAGGGGGAGACCCGGATCGCGGGGGTGGAGCACCTGGACCGGAAGTACGAGGGCCTGGAGGCCAAGCTGCGGCACCTGGGCGCGGAGGTGTGGCGCCAGTCCCAACCGGAGCTGGCCACCGCGGGCGCTTGAGGACGCGGCCACGGTGTGCGAGAATCCCAGGGGGCCGGTGCGGCCCCTCCCAAAAAACCCCAGACCGAAGGAGCGCAGGCGTGTCCTCGGGCGGTCCGGAAGTCACCCGTATGGTGCGTGTGCCCACGGACGGGAGCCGCGTGGCTCCCGTGGAGCAGCTGGTGGAGGTCCTCCACCGCCTGCCCGGCGGGCAGATCCTGGTCACCAGCATCGAGAACGTGCTCAACTGGGCCCGGGCTCGGTCCATCTGGCCCCTCACCTTCGGCTTGGCCTGCTGCGCCATGGAGATGATGCAGGCCATGGGGACGCGGTTCGATCTGGACCGGTTCGGCGTCATCCCCCGGGCCACCCCGCGGCAGGCGGACCTGATCATCGTGGCCGGGCGGTGCACCATCAAGATGGCCCCCGTGGTGCGGCGGCTGTGGGAGCAGATGCCGGAGCCCAAGTACGTGATCAGCATGGGCAGCTGCGCCACCTGCGGGGGGCCCTTCTACTACGACAACTACTCCATCCTGAAGGGCATCGACACCGTCATCCCCGTGGACGTGTACGTCCCGGGCTGTCCCCCGCGGCCTGAGGCCCTCATCGAGGGGGTGTTGAAGCTGCAGGAGAAGATCCAGAAGGAGCGTCGCCTCACCCGCCGGCTCCAGGAGGCGGCGCAGGCGGGGGCGTAGCATGCGGTCCCTGCGCACGGAGGAGCTCATCCTCAACATGGGCCCCCAGCACCCCAGCACCCACGGGGTGCTGCGGCTGCTGGTGACCCTGGACGGGGAGAACCTCGTGGACGTCCAGCCGGACATCGGCTACCTCCACTCCTCCGTGGAGAAGATGATGGAGCACCGCAACTACACCCAGAACATCGCCCTTGCGGACCGGGGCATGGACTACTTGGCCGCCCTGGTGAACGAGATGGCGGTGATCCGGGCCGCGGAGACCCTGGCGGACGTCCAGGTCCCCGAGCGGGCCCGGTACATCCGCACCGTCTTCATGGAGCTCCAGCGCCTCGCGAGCCACCTCCTGTGGCTGGGCACGTACGGCATCGACCTAGGTGCCTTCACCGCCTTCCTGTGGTGCATGCGGGAGCGGGAGCTCATCATGGACCTGTTCGAAGCGGCCACGGGCGGCCGGCTGCACCACGTGTACTTCCGCCTGGGGGGAGTCAACGAGGACCTGCCCCCGGGTTGGACGGACCGCTGCCGGGAGTTCTGCCACTACTTCCTCCACCGCCTGGACGAGTACCACAAGCTCCTCACGGGCAACCCCATCTGGAAGGCCCGCACCCAGGGGGTGGGGGTCCTCACCCGAGAGCAGGCCATCCGCTTCGGCGCCTGCGGGCCGGTGGCGCGGGCCTCGGGGTTGGCGTGGGACGTACGGAAGAGCCACCCGTACGAGGTGTACGACCGGGTGGACTTCCAGGTGCCCGTGTACACCGAGGGCGACTGCTACGCCCGGTACCTGGTGCGGATGGACGAGATGCGGGAGGCGACCCGGATCATCCTGCAGTGCCTGGACCAGATGCCTCCGGGGGAGGTGCGGGCGCCGCGGGTCCCCCTCAACCTCAAGGTGCCCGCCGGGGAGGTGTACACCCGGGTGGAGTCCCCCCGGGGGGATTTGGGCATCCACCTGGTGAGCACGGGCGGGGAGACGCCGTGGCGGGTGAAGATCCGGGCTCCGTCCTTCTCCAACCTGCACGCGCTGACGGAGATGATGAGGGGGTGGAAGGTGGCGGACATCATCGCCATCCTGGGGAGCATCGACATCGTGCTGGCGGACGTGGATCGGTGAGGAGGTCGGGATGCCGAGCCTGCTGCAGCGGACCGCGGAGGCCGTCCAGGGGCTGGTGACGGGTCTGGGGGTCACCTTCCAGAACCTCGCCCGCCCCAAGGTCACCCTCATGTACCCCCTGGAGAAGTCCAACGTCTCGCCCCGGTGGCACGGGCTGCTGGCCCTGCCCATAGACACCGAGACGGGCAACGACAAGTGCATCATCTGCTTCCAGTGCGAGCGCATCTGCCCCAGCCGCTGCATCCACATCGAGGCCACGGGGAAGGGCAAGGAGCGGGTGCTGACGCGGTTCGACATCGAGATGGACAAGTGCCAGTACTGCGGGCTGTGCGTGGAGGTGTGCCCCACGGAGGCCATCGTGTTCACCCCGCACTACGAGGCCAGCACCTACAACCGGACCAACCTCCTGTACACCCTGGACGACCTACACCGGGCCGCGCCCAAGGAACCCGTGGCCAGGGGGATCCTGCGATGACGCCCAGCCGCAACCCCGCGGGCGGGTACTTCCCGCCCGAGTTGGTGGAGCGGCTGCGGGAGCGCTTCCCGCAGGTGCAGGACGCCGCGGAGGTCGCCCGGGAGGCGCTGGAGGCCTTCGAGCGGGAGCAGGAGGAGCGGCAACGCCGCTACCAGGAGGAGGTGGAGCGGGCCAAGGCGGAGGGCAAGCCCGCGCCGCGCCCGCCGCGGAAGGAGGAACCCAGCGTCCCCCGCTACCGGACCCCCACCCTCCTGGTGCCCCTGGAGGTGTTCCGGCCCGTGATGGAGTTCCTGCGGGACGACCCCGCCTTCGCCCTAGACTACCTGTCCTTCGCCAGCGCCATCGACTGGAAGGACCGCATGGAGTGCACGTACCACCTGTGGTCCACGGCGCACAACCACGAGGTGCTGGTGAAGGTGCCCGTGGACCGGGACGCCCCCCGCATCCCCACGGTGAGCGACCTGTGGCCCACCGCGGAGTGGCACGAGCGGGAGACCTACGACCTGTTCGGGGTGGTGTACGAGGGGCACCCGGACCTGCGGCGGATCCTCCTCACGGAGGACTGGAAGGGCCATCCCCTCCGCAAGGACTACGTGTACGAGGACCCCGACTGGCTGGTGGAACTGGCCAAGGTCCGGCAGAGCGAGATCGCCGGGATCGAGCCGCCGTTGGGGGAGCGGGGCTAACAGGCCGGGGGCTCACGCCGCACGCGTAAGGGCCAGGCGCCCGCCCCGCGGTCACCGGGTCACACACGGGTTCCCATCGGCCCGTAGGCTGCCCGGCCGGAACACCCCCATGTTGAAGATCAGGCCGTGGATGGGCTGGCCGGGGTCGTACACCGCGGCGAACTGCAGGCCGAGGTCGTGGTAGCGCACCAGGGTGATCTTGTCCCCCCGGCAGTCCACCCGGGCGTAGCCCCCCTCGGTCCCGTACGCCCGGAGGGCCCGGTCCAAGGGCATCATGAGCCGGATCTTCCGGTCCGTGACGAACCGGGAGACGGTCCCGTACACCCCCACCACCCGTACACGGCCGGTGGACAGCTGGAAGGACACCAGGTAGCCTTCGGACTTCCAGTCGTAGGAGAGGATGTCGCGCTCCGGGTAACGGTCCACCCGGTCGGGCCTGCCCAACAGGGCCACCATGTCCCTGGCCCGCATGCGTACGGTGATGGGGCCCACGCGCTCGCCCGGCACTACGGGCACGTCCTGCTGCTGGGACGGGTCCCGGGGCTCGGGCTGCGCGGCCGCGGCGCAGACCGCGGCCAGCACCGCCACCACGGCTCCTACAGCAGGTCGGAAACACGGACGCATCGTACACCTCCTGTAGCCACCATTGTAGGAGGTCACCGTGAGCCGACCCCGGGTGTTCTCGTGCCGGCCCCTGCTGGGGCGCGCCCTGGCCATCCTCGAGTTCGGGATGCGGGTGCTGTACACCAGCCGCCAGCGCCACGAGGACGCGGGGCGGGAGCTGGGAGCGGAGTGGCGGGCCCTGGACGACCTGCTGGCGGAGGCGGACTTCGTCACCCTCCACACGCCCCTCACCGCCGAGACCCGTCACCTCATCCACCGGGAGCGGCTGCGCCGCATGAAGCGCACCGCGGTGGTGGTGAACACGTCTCGGGGCGCGGTGGTGGACGAGGCGGCCCTGGACGTGTTCGAGCAGGAGCCCCTGCCCCCGGACTCTCCCCTGCTGACCATGGACAACGTGGTCCTGGCACCCCACGTGGGCAGCGCCAGCTTCGCCACCCGCGCCCGCATGTGCGAGATGGCCGCGGAGAACTGCGAGGCGGTGCTGTCGGGGCAGCCACCGCCCCACCCCGTCAACCCGGAGGTGCTGGACCGGCCCGGGTGAGGCGGGCCAGGAGCTGGCGGGTGCGGCGCTCGGTGCTGGCCAACAGGCGGGGCCAGGTGTCCAGCACGGAGCGCAAAGACCCGCGGGCGGCCGCCAGGAGGTCCTGGGGAAGGCCGTCCAGGTCCTCCTCGTCCAGCACCCGGGGCGGCTGGCCGGGGATCACCAGGACGTCCGCGCCCAGGTCGGTCCACTCCACCCGGTCCGCGGACAGCCGGGCGGGGGTGGCCAGGTTCACGTAGTAGCCCACGGTGGCTCCCGCGGGCAGGACCCAGTGGTACACGTTGTACCACCGGGAGGTCCAGTAGTAGGCGAAGGTGGCCACGCGGGGAGAAAGCTGCAGCCCGGCCACCGTCCACGGTTCGCGGAGCACGTACAGGAGGACCGCGGTACGCGGGCCGCGGCTCACGAGGCGGCAGGCGAACCGCGCCGAGCTCCCGTCCGAACGGCGTTTCACCTCCACCACCCGCGGGAGGCGGTCTGCGAAGGACCACGGCGAGGCGGACACGTCCCGGCAGGATTGTAGAACGGGCGCCCGCAGGAAGGGCGCAGCCCGGGCCCGAACAGCACGGTAGACCACGGACGGAGGGGAGGGAAGAGGGCCATGGGGACTCGGCGGATACTGGGACGGTGGCTGGTGCTGGCGGTGGCGGCCCTGGTGGTGGGCTGCGCGCCCCGCGGCGGGGGCAGGGCGACCCCCGCGGCCTCGCCGCAGGCGGGGGTGCCGGACCTGGGCGGCCGGACCCTCCGGGTGGCCACGGACGCCACCTACCCGCCCTTCGAGATGCTGGACGAGAACAAGAACATCGTGGGCTACGACGTGGACCTGATCCAGGAGATCTGCCGGAGGGCCAACTGCAAGCCGGAGATCCGCAGCGTGGCATGGGAAGGCATCCTCCCCGGGGTCCAGCGGGGTGACTACGACGTGGCCATCTCGGGCATCACTATCACGGAGGAGCGGGAGAAGAACGTGGACTTCACGGAGCCCTACATCACCGTGGGGCAGGTGGTCCTCGTGCGGCAGGAAGAGGACCGCATCCGGGGAGCGGAGGACTTGGCGGACAAGACCGTGGCGGTGCAGCTGGGCACCACCAACGACGAGCTGGCCAGCAAGATGCAGAAGGACGGCAAGGTGCGGGAGGTGAAGCGGTACCGGACCTTCGACTTGGCCGTGGCGGCCCTGCTGAACCGGGACGTGGACGCGGTGATCATCGACAGCGTGGCGGGGCTGGGGTTCATGGCCCAGAACCCGGGCAAGCTGAAGACCGTGGGCGAGATGCTGACCCAGGAGCAGCTGGGCATCGTGGCCCGGGAGGGCAACGCGGAGCTGCGGGACGCCTTCAACGCCGCCCTCCGGGCCCTCAAGGAGGACGGGACCCTGGACCGCCTCTACAAGAAGTGGTTCGAGGAGTGGAAGCCCACCCGCTAGGAGCGTGAGCCCGGTGTCCCCGGGGACGGGCAACGGCCGCGCCTTCCCTCTCCCGCTGAACCGGGTTCCCCCGTGGCTGCTGGTCCTGGGGGCCGCGGGGCTGGTGGTGGTGGCCCGCGTGTCGGGCTCCGAGGTGTACCGGCAGACCCTGCGGTTTTTGGCCTCCGGGGTGGTGACCACGGTGTTCCTCACCGTGGCCTCCTTCGCGGTGGCGCTGGCCGTGGGCTTGGTGGCGGCCCTCATGCGCCTGTCCCGTTCCCCTCTTTTGCGGACGCCCGCGGTGCTGTACGTGGAGCTGGTGCGCGGGGTTCCCCTGCTGGTGCTGCTGCTGTACATCGCCTTCGTGGTGACCCCCTGGCTGGCGGACGTGACCGGGCTTGGGTGGTGGCGGGACAACGTGGTGCGGGCGGTGTTGGGGCTGGGGATCGGCTATGGGGCCTACCTGGCGGAGGTGTACCGGGCGGGCATGGAGGCCGTGCCCCGGGGGCAGCTGGAAGCCGCCCTGTCCCTGGGGATGTCCCGGGCCCAGGCCCTCCGGCACGTGGTGCTCCCCCAGGCGGTGCGGACGGTGCTCCCGCCCCTGGGTAACGACTTCGTGGCGCTGCTGAAGGACTCGTCCCTGGCGTCCGTGATCTCCGTCACGGAACTCACGTACTCGGGCAACCTCAACGTGGCGCGGACCTTCCGGTCCTTCGAGACGTACAACGCGGTGGCCCTCCTGTACCTGTGCATGACCCTGGTGGGCTCCGCGGGGGTTCGCCTCCTGGAACGGGTGACCCGCGCCCCGGGTTGGGGAGCCTTCTCACCGTAAGGAGGGGAGCGTGAACATCGTGGTCACCGGTGCCAACGTGGAGGTGGCGGAGGCCCTCCGGGCGTACGTGGCGCGGAAGCTGGAGCGCCTGGGCAGGCACTTCGACCACCTGCAGGAGGCGAAGGTGGTGGTGCGGGAGGAGCGCCGCCGGCCCGTGGGCCGGGCGCAGGTGGTGGAGGTCACCGTGTGGGGAGACGGGGTGGTGCTGCGGGGCGAGGAGGCCACCGCGGACCCCTACGCCTCCGTGGACCGGATCGTGGACAAGCTGGAGAAGCAGGTCGCCAAGCACCGCGACCGCCTGATCCACAAGCGGCGGCTGGACGAGCGCAGGCAGCGCACCGCGGAGCGGGCCCGGGCGGAAGCCGCGGCCCAGGCGGAGCCCGATCCGCCGGGGCCCCGGGTGGTCCGCCGCAAGCGCTTCCCCATGAAGCCCATGACCGCGGAGGACGCGGCCCTCCAGATGGAGCTGCTGGGGCACAGCTTCTTCGTGTACCGGGACGCGGAGGCGGACCGCGTCTGCGTCCTGTACCGGCGTCGGGACGGCAACTACGGGGTCATCGAGACGGAGTAAGCGGCCGTGAGGGCCGTGGCGGCGGTGCTGGTGGGCTTGGCCGTGGCTGCCTGCAGCCGCGGCCCGGACCTGCGGCGCCTGCCTCCTGTGCAGCTCGCCCCCTCCGGGCTTCTGGAGCGGGCCCAGCCCGGCACCGCGTTCTCCGGTGCTCTGGGAACCGCCTGCGCGGTGGAGGAGGGGTCCGCACGGCTGCTGGCGGTGATGGTGGACCACGACCCCCTCGCCCGGCCCCAGAGCGGGCTCGCCAGCGCCTGCCTGGTCTACGAGATCCCCATCGAGGCACAGTTCCCCCGGCTGATGGCGGTGTTCGCGGACGGCGGCCCCGAGCGCGTGGGCCCGGTCCGCAGCGTGCGCCCGGCCTTCCTCCAGGTGGCCGCGGAGCTGGGGGCGGTGGTGGCGCACGCGGGCGCCAGCGAGCCGGGCTACCGGTACATCCGAAGCCGCCACGTGCCCACCCTCAACGAGTTCTCCGTGGCGTGGCCGTACTGGCGGGAGCGGGGACGTCCCATGCCCCACAACCTGTACACCTCCGTGGCGCGCCTGCGGGAGGCCGTCCGCCGCGCGGGCTGGGACCGTCCCCCGGCCAGGGTCCCGCCGGACCGGCTGGAGTACCGCCTGCCCCACGGCCAGCCCGCCCGGGAGGTGGAGATCCCCTACCCGCGGGGGTTCGAGGTCCGGTTCGTGTACCGCGACGGCGGGTACGAGCGGTGGGTGGCCGGCGTGCTGCAACAGGACGGTACCAACAGGCCCCTCAGGGTGGGCACGGTGGTGGTCCAGTACGCCCGGTGGCGCGGCTGGCGGAGCGGCCGCGTGGACGTCTCCGAGGTCAGCCTGGTGGGGACCGGCACGGGGTTGGTCCTGACCGGAGGCGTGGGACTTCCCGTGCGCTGGCGCAAGCCCTCGGACCGGGCCCCCACCGCCGTCACCGACCTGGACGGCCGCGGCCTGCTCCTGCGGGGCCCCGTGTGGGTCAGCGTGGTGCCGGACGGCCGCCAGGCCACCGTACGCTGAGGCCGCGGGACGGGCCAAGCCCGGGGCGGGGTTTATAATGGGTGGAGTTCGGGAGGTCCCATGCTGAGGGTCCTGGAGAAGCTGCTGGGCCGCGGGGACGAACGGGCGTGGCGACGGTACCTGCCCGTGGTGGATCGGGTCAACGCCCTGGAGCCGGAGTTCGAGCGGCTGTCGGACGACGCCCTGCGGGGCAAGACGGAGGAGTTCCGGCGTCGCCTGCAGCAGGGGGAGACCCTGGACGACCTTTTGCCTGAAGCCTTCGCCGCGGTGCGGGAGGCCAGCAAGCGCACCCTGGGGCTCCGCCACTTCGACGTGCAGATTATCGGCGGTGCGGTCCTTCACGAGGGCAAGGTGGCCGAGATGAAGACCGGGGAGGGCAAGACCCTGGTGGCCACCCTGCCCCTGTACCTCAACGCGTTGCTGGGCCGCGGCTGCCACCTGGTGACCCCCAACGACTACCTGTCCCGGGTGGGTGCGGGCTGGATGGGCCCCATCTACCACTTCCTGGGCGTGTCCGTGGGCGTCATCTGCCACGAGTTCGCGGGGCTGTACGACCCCGCCTACCAGGACCCCAAGCCCCACGCGGACCACCGGCTCAACCACTTCCGGCCCGTGCCGCGGCGGGAGGCGTACCGGGCGGACATCACCTACGGCACCAACAACGAGTTCGGCTTCGACTACCTCCGGGACAACATGGCCCTGCGCCCGGAGGACGTGGTCCAGCGGGACCTGTACTACGCCATCGTGGACGAGGTGGACTTCATCCTCATCGACGAGGCCCGCACGCCCCTCATCATCTCGGGGCAGGTGGAGGAGTCCACCCGCAAGTACTACGAGTTCGCCAAGCTGGTGCGCCGCCTCCAGCCGGGGGTGGACTACACCGTGGACGAGAAGGTTAAGAACGCCTTCCTCACGGACGAGGGCGTGCGCAAGGTGGAGCGCCTGCTGGGCGTGGACAACCTGGCGGACCACGCGGACGCCCTCCACCACGTGCAGCAGGCCCTGCGGGCCCACGCCTGCTACCACCGGGACGTGGACTACGTGGTGAAGGACGGACAAGTGATCCTGGTGGACGAGTTCACGGGCCGGCTCATGTTCGGCCGCCGGTACTCCGACGGCCTCCACCAGGCCATCGAGGCCAAGGAGGGGGTCCGCATCGAGCGGGAAACCCAGACCCTGGCCTCCATCACCTTCCAGAACTACTTCCGGATGTACGAGAAGCTGGCGGGGATGACCGGCACCGCCAAGACGGAGGAGGAGGAACTCCGGAAGATCTACGGGCTGGAGGTGGTGGTCATCCCCACCCACAAGCCCATGATCCGGGTGGACCACCCGGACGTGGTGTTCAAGACGGAGCGGGCCAAGTGGCGGGCGGTGGTGGAGGAGATCAAGCGCTGCCACCAGCGGGGCCAGCCCGTCCTGGTGGGGACCCGGTCCATCGAGAAGAGCGAGATGCTGTCGGAGATGCTGCGGCGGGAGGGGATCCCCCACCAGGTCCTCAACGCCAAGCACCACGAGCGGGAAGCCCAGATCATCGCCCAGGCGGGCCGGCTGGGGGCGGTGACCATCGCCACCAACATGGCGGGCCGCGGCGTGGACATCCTCTTGGGCGGCAATCCCCCGGACCCCGAGGAAGCGGAACGGGTGCGGCAGCTGGGCGGCCTGCACGTCATCGGCACGGAGCGGCACGAGGCCCGGCGCATCGACAACCAGCTGCGGGGCCGCGCTGGGCGCCAGGGGGACCCGGGGTCGTCGCGCTTCTACCTGTCCCTGGAGGACGAGCTGCTGCGGCTGTTCGCGGGGGAGCGGATCGCGGCCCTCATGGACCGGCTGCGCATCGACGAGGACACGCCCATCGAGAGCCCCCTGTTGAGCCGGCAGATCGAGGGGGCGCAGAAGCGGGTGGAGCAGTACCACTTCGACCTGCGCAAGCACGTGCTGGAGTACGACGACGTGATGAACGTCCAGCGCCAGACCCTGTACCGGGAGCGCCGCAAGGTTTTGGAGGGCAAGGACCTGCGGGAGAACGTGCTGGACATGATCGAGCGGCAGGTCCGGGGGCTGGTGGAGGCGTACTGTCCGGCCCAGGCGCCCCGGGAGGAGTGGGACCTGGACGGGCTGCTGGCGGAGCTGGCGCAGCTGGCGCCGGTCCCCGAGGTGCTGGCGGTGTCCGCGGAGAGCCTCCAGGGCAAGACCCCGGAGGCGGTGGCCGAGGAGCTGGTGGCCGCGGCCCTGCGGGCCTACGAGGCCAAAGAGGAGGAGGTGGGCCCCGAAGCCCTGCGGGAGGTGGAGCGCATCCTCCTCCTGTACCACATCGACCGGAAGTGGATCGACCACCTCTACGCCATGGACGAGCTGCGGGAGGGGATCGGCCTGCGGGCGTACGGACAAACCAGCCCCCTGCTGGAGTACCAGAAGGAGGCGTACGAGCTGTTCCAGGGCATGCTGCACGCCATCCAGCACGACACCGTGCGGGACCTGTTCCGGGTGCGGGTGGAGCGGGAGGCCGCCCGGGAACTGCGGCCCGTGGCCCGGGTGACGTCCCAGAGGGGGCCGGACGAGGGCACCGCCATCGGTTCCGGGGCGGTGCGGGAACTGCGGCAGGCTCCCGGTCCGGAGGCGAAGCCGCAGCCGGTGACCGTGGGGGCGAAGGTGGGCCGCAACGACCCGTGCCCGTGCGGCAGCGGCAAGAAGTACAAGAAGTGCTGCGGCCGGGCGTCCTGAAGCCTTCCGTGCTACAGTGAAGGTGGAGGATCCTGCGCAAGGTGAGGGAACGGGCGTGATCGACCGGTTGCGGGTTCAGGTGGAAGAAGACCTCCAGCGCCTGGAGGACGTCGGGAGGTATCTTTGAGAGTCCCGAACGCCAGTCGCGCCTAGCGGAGCTGGAGCGGCGGGTCCAGGATCCCGACCTGTGGAAGGACCCGGAGCGGGCGGGTGCCCTGCACCGGGAGCTGGAGACCCTCCGGGAGCAGCTGGAGACCGTCCGGGCCCTGCGCCAGGGCCTGCGCGACCTGGCGGAGTGGCTGCAGCTGGCCCCCACGGACCCCGAGGAACTGCAGCTGCTGGACCAGGAGGCCCGGGAGTTGCACCAGCGGCTGGACCGGCTGGAGCTCCAGACCCTCCTGAGCGGCGAGCACGACGCCCGCAACGCGTTGCTTTCGGTGCACGCGGGGGCAGGCGGGACGGAAGCCCAGGACTGGGCCCAGATGCTCCTGCGCATGTACCTGCGGTGGGCGGAAGGCCGCGGGTACACCACGGAGCTGTTGGACCTCTCGCCGGGGGAGGAGGCGGGCATCAAGAGCGCGGTGGTCCTGGTCCGGGGGCCGTACGCGTACGGCTACCTCAAGGGCGAACACGGCACCCACCGGTTGGTGCGGATCTCGCCCTTCGACGCGGCCCACCGGCGGCACACCTCCTTCGCCCTGGTGGAGGTCCTCCCGGAGGTGGAGCCCGTGGCCGTGCAGATCCGGCCCGAGGAGTTGAAGGTGGAGACCTTCCGCAGCGGTGGGGCGGGCGGGCAGAACGTCAACAAGGTGGAGACCGCGGTGCGCATCACCCACCTCCCCACGGGACTGGTGGTGCAGTGCCAGAACGAGCGCAGCCAGTACGCCAACCGGGAGAACGCCCTGCGGATCCTGGCCGCCCGGCTGTACGAGCTGCGACGGCGGGAGCAGGAGGAGAAGCTGCGGGCCCTGCGGGGCGAGCACCGGGAGGCGGCGTGGGGCAACCAGATCCGCTCCTACGTGCTGCAGCCGTACACCCTGGTGAAGGACCACCGCACCGGCCACGAGACGGGCAACGCGGAGGCGGTGCTGGAAGGCGAGCTGGACCCCTTCATCTACGCCTACCTGCGGCACCGCGCCCAGCAGGAGTCCCGGGCCGCGGGGCCGAGGGCCGGCTAGCTGCACCCGAGGGGCCGTGCGCACGCTGAGACGGCACCCCATGCTCCTCACCCTGGTGGCCGTGGGGGTTCTGGCCTCCGCGGTGGTGGGTTGGCACCGGCACCGGGTGGAGGCCGGCTACCGCACCGTGGAGGTGGTCCTGGACGGCGAGGACTGGCGCCTGCTGGCCCAGCGGGAGGGCCGCCTGGACACGGAGTTCTGGCGGGCCCTGCGGGATCGGGGCGCCACCTCCGTGGCGGTGTACGAGGCGACCCTCCGCCGCCTGAAGGACGAGGGCCGGGTCACGTACTGGTCGGGCGCGGAGCTGCGGGACCTGTGGCGCGCGGGCGCACTCTCCCCTGACCTCCGGCCCCTGGCGGCCTCCGCGGATCCTGCGTCCCTGTACGTCTTGCCCGAAGACGCGGAAGCGGCCCGGCTGGTGCTGTCGGGCTTCGGGACCGCCCTGGGCTCCCACCGGGTCGCTACGGTCCTGCACCATCCCGTGGTGGTGCGGGTCATAGGTCGCCCCCGGGACCTGGAGGAAACGGCTTTGGGGTTCGCTCCCTCTTCGGTGCAGCGCTGGCAGGCCCTGGGCTTTCACGTGGTCCTGCGCCCCAGGAACGTGCGGAGCTTCGACCCTGACCGGCTGCGGGAGCGGGTCCAGAGCTACGCCCCCTTGGTGCGCCGGCGGCTGGTGGTGTTCGACCTCAGCGAGGTGCTGGGCTACGAGCGGCTGGTGGAAGACGCGGCTCGAGCCCTGCGGGCCGCGGGCGCGGTGTACGGCCGGGTGGAGGTCCTCACGGCTGCCCGCAGGATGCGGGGCGAGGAGGCCATGACCGGCCACATGCGGCCGCACGTGGTGCGGGTGGCCAGCATCCCTCCGGAGGAGCTGGAGCGGCTCCCGGTGGAGGACGCGGTGGACCGGTTCGCCCGGGGCGTGCGGGAGCGCAACCTGCGGGTGGTGTACGTGCGGCCGTACCTGCAAACCCCCGGGGGCGTGGACGCGGTGGCGTTCAACCTGGACTACGTGAGCCGCATCACCCGGGCGGTCCGGGCCGCGGGGTTCGAGCCGGGAACGGCGCGCCCTCTGCCGGAGCTGGCCGTGCCGCGGGCCTTCCGGTGGCCCGCCCTGGCGGCGGCCACGGCGGCGGGGCTGTTGCTGCTGGGCGTGGTGGCTGAGGCGGTAGGGGTACAGCTGCGCCCGCCCGTGGCGGTGGGCCTTTTGGCCGCGGGGCTGGGGGCGGCTTGGGCCGGCGAGGCGGTGGGCTTGGGAGCTTGGGTGGCCAAGCTGTGGGCTCTGGTGGCCGCGGTGGCGTTCCCTTCCCTGGCCCTGCTGACGGTGGTGCCCATGGAGCGCCCGGTGGGGCTGGGCGGGGCGCTGGCCTCTCTCTGGAAAGCCAGTACCCTCTCGAGCCTGGGCGGCCTGGTGGTGGCTGCCCTGCTGTCGGACTGGAACTTCCGGCTGGCCGCGGACGGCTTCTTCGGGGTGAAGGTGGCCACCGCGGCGCCGGCGCTGCTGGTGGGAGCGGTTTGGCTGGCGTGGCAGGAGGGCGGTCCGGAAGGTGCGGGCGCGCAGGCCCTGGCCCGGAGGGTTCGCGCGTGGCTGGGGCGTCCCGTGACCCTGGGCTCGGTGCTGGCCGTGGCCGCGACCGCCGGGGTGGCCTTGCTCCTGCTGCTCCGGACCGGCAACACCGGGCTGCCGCTACCCGCGGTGGAGCAACACCTGCGCGAGGCCCTGGAGCGCGCCCTGGTGGCGCGGCCCCGCACCAAGGAGTACCTCCTGGGCCACCCGGCGCTGGTCCTAGCGGCGACCTCCGGGGCCCTGGGCCTGCGGCGGTGGACGCTGCCCCTGCTGCTGGTGGCGGCGGTGGGACAGGCGGGCCTGGTAAACTCCTTCTCCCACCTGCACACTCCCCTCCTGTACACGGTGTGGCGGACCGCGAACGGGCTGGTGCTGGGGAGTTTGGTGGGCTGTGTCCTCTGCGGAGCCCTGCGGTGGGTGCTGCGGGTGGCCCCCGCCGCGGCCGGCGCGCCCGCGCCGCCAGCACCTGCGGACCTGAAGACGCCGGCCGCGGGCCTGGGACCTCGAACCTGACGGTGCGGGTGGCCATCTTCGGCTACTACGGGTTCGGGAACCTGGGGGACGAGGCAGTGCTGTCCGCCATGCTGACCCACCTCCGGGAGGCCATCCCGGGCGTGGAGCCCTGGGTCCTGTCCGCGAACCCCGCGGAGACGGAAGCCCTGCACGAGGTGCCCGCGGTCCGGCGCACGGACCTGCCGCGGGTGCGGCGCTTGCTGGGAGGTGCCGCGGTGGTGTGCAGCGGCGGGGGGAGCCTGTTCCAGGACGTGACCTCCGGGCGCAGCCCGCTGTTCTACGGGTTCCTGCACGAGCTCGCCGGGCCCGCCCCCGTTCTCGTGTACGCGCAAGGTCTCGGCCCCCTGCTTCGGCGGACCAGCCGTTGGGTGACGCGGCGGGCCATGGAACGGGCCCAGGCCATCACCGTCCGCGACCTGGAGTCCGCCAGGACCCTTCGGGAGCTGGGCGTGCGCAAGCCCGTGGAGGTGGTGTGCGACCCCGCCCTGGACCTGCGCGCCCCGCAGCCGCCCGACCGGAAGGACGTGCTGGTGGCCTCCGTGCGGCCGTGGCCGCGGGTGTGCTGGGAGGCGGTGCAGGAAGTTCTGCGGGCGTTCTCGCGGGAGGGCGTGGAGGTGCGGATCCTGTGCCTGCACCGGGCCGCGGACCTGGAAGTGAGCCGACGGGTGGCAGACACCGTGGGCGCGGACCTGGTGGCTCCGTCCTCCCCCAGGGAGGCCCTGCGGTATTTGGCGGACGCCCGGCTGGCGGTGGGGATGCGGCTGCACGCCCTGGTCATGGCCGCCGCCTGCGGGGTGCCCTTCCTGGGGCTCGCCTACGACCCCAAGGTTTCGGCGTTCGCGCAAGACCTGGGGATGCCCCACGTGGCCGTAGACCACCTGAACGCCGGGCAGCTCCTCCGGCACCTCACCTCCCTGTGGAACGACTCCCAGGTTTCCGGCCGGCTGGCGGCTTCCGTGGAGGCGCTGCGGCCCCTGGCCCGCCGGCCCGCTCAGGTGGCCGCGGGACTCGTGGGGGCGGGCCCGTGACCGGCCGGGTGTGGATCCTGGGTGTACCCTTCGACCCCGTGGGGCTGAAGGAAGCGGCCGACCGGGCCTGCTCCGTGGTGCGGGCCGGGGGAAGCCACCTGGTGGTCACCGCGAACCCGGAGCTGGTGGTGGCGGCGCAGTCGGATCCCGAGCTGGCGCGGGCCGTGCGGGCCGCGTCCCTGGTGGTGGCGGACGGGATCGGGGTGGTGTGGGCTTCGCGGCGCTTTCGCCGCCCCCTGCCGGAGCGGGTCCCGGGGATCGAGCTCATGGAGCTGCTGTGCGCCCGCGCCGCGGAGGAAGGGTGGCGCGTGTTCCTGCTGGGCGGCCTAGCCGGGGTGGCGGAGCAAGCCGCGGCAGCCCTGCAGCGCCGGTGGCCTACCCTCCAGGTGGCGGGGACCCACCACGGGTACTTTTCGGAGGACGACGCGGTGGTGGAACAGGTGGCGCGTTCAGGGGCCGAGCTCCTGTTCTGCGGCCTGGGGAGCCCCCGGCAGGAGCTCTGGCTACACCGCCACCTCCACCCCCTGGGCGTCCGGCTGGCCATGGGGGTGGGAGGGAGCCTGGACGTCCTGGCCGGCCGGACCCCTCGGGCCCCAGGCTGGGTCCGGCGGCTGCACCTGGAGTGGCTGTACAGGCTGGCCAGGCAGCCCTGGAGGTGGCGGCGCCAGCTGGCCCTCCCCAGGTTCGCGTGGATGGTGCTACGGTCGGGGCCAGGAAGGGAAGGGGCGGGGTGAAGGGGAAACTGTACCGCACGTAGCGCGGGTTGAGGTAGGACCCCGCGGCAGGTGGTCGGGATGCCCGAGGTGCTCAAGGTCTCAGCGGATTCCAACCCCAAGGCCGTGGCCGGGGCTCTGGCGGCCCTGTTGCGGGAGCACGGCTCCGCGGAGCTGCAGGCCATCGGGGCCGGCGCGGTGAACCAAGCGGTGAAGGCCATCGCCATCACCCGGGGCTTCATCGCCCCCAACGGCATCGACCTCGTGGCCATCCCCGCCTTCACCAAGGTGGAGATCGACGGCCAGGAGCGGACCGCCATCCGCTTCCTGGTGGAAGCGCGGACCCTGGCCACCCGCTGACCCCGCACGCCCCCGGGCTGGTATAGTGGGTTGCGGAGGCGCGCGTGGAGTACGGACCCCTCAAACTGTTCAGCGGAACCTCCAACCGTCCCCTGGCGGAGGAGATCGCCCGCTGCCTGCGCATGGAGCTGGGGCGGGTGCGCATCGAGCGGTTCGCGGACGGGGAGATCTACGTGCGCTACGAGGAGAACGCCCGGGGCGTGGACGCCTTCGTGATCCAGTCCCTATGCCACCCGGTGAACGAGAACCTCATGGAGCTGCTGATCATGGTGGACGCCCTGCGCCGGGCGTCCGCGGGGCGCATCACCGCGGTGATCCCCTACTACGGGTACGCCCGGAAGGACAAGAAGGACGCGCCCCGGGAGCCCATCACGGGCCGCCTGGTGGCGGACCTGCTCATCACCGCGGGGGTGGACCGGGTGCTCACCGTGGACCTGCACGCGGGGCAGATCGAGGGCTTCTTCAGCATCCCCGTGGACCACCTGCGGGCCATGCCCCTGTTCAGTGACGACCTCGGGCACAAGGGCCTGCGCCACGCCGTGGTGGTGGCCGCGGACGACGGGGCCGTGAAGCGGAGCAAGCAGCTGGCGGACCGGTTAGACCTCCCCCTGGCCATCGTGTTTCAGCGCCGGGTGGGCAAGGACACCAAGCAGCCCGTGGAGGTAGTGGGGGAGGTGGAGGGCCGCATCCCCATCCTCATCGAGGACATCATCGACACCGCGGGCACCATCTCGGGGGCCGTGGACGTCCTGGTCCAGCACGGGGCGCAGCCGGAGGCGTACGTGTGCGCCACCCACGCGGTGTTCGCGGGCCCCGCCCTGCAGCGGCTCAGCCGGCCCGAGATCCGGGAGGTCATCGTCACCAACACCATCCCCCGCCACCCCGAGGCTCCGGCCAAGGTGAGGGTGCTGTCCGCAGCGCCCCTGTTGGCGGAGGCCATCCGCCGCATCCACGGGGACGAGTCTGTGAGCGCCCTGTTCACGTAGGCGTATGGGCCCGGTGCGCACCCGCATCCCGCCCAGCCCCACGGGCTACCTCCACGTGGGGAACGCGTGGGCCGCCTTCTTCAACTGGCTGTTCGCCCGCCGCCACGGAGGACAGGTGGTCCTGCGCATCGAGGACACCGACCCCACCCGTTCCTCCCCGGAATACGAGCGGGCCATCTACGAGGACCTGCGGTGGCTGGGGATCGATTGGGACGAGGGCCCGGACGTTGGCGGGCCCTACGGGCCGTACCGGCAGAGCGAACGGGGCCACCTGTACCGGGAGGCGGCAGAGGCCCTGGTCCGGTCGGGGGCCGCGTACCCGTGCTACTGCTCCCCGGAGGAGATCGAGGCCGACCGGCAGCGGGCCCACGCGGAGGGACGGCCGTACCGGTACTCGGGCCGGTGCCGGGCCCGGGCGGAGGCGGAGGTCCGGGCGTTGGAGGCCGCCGGACGCAGGCCCGCCCTGCGGCTGGACGTGCGGCGGTTCGAGGACCGCAGCCTCGCGACTCCGGGAGGGTGGCTGCAGGTCCGCCACCAGGACGGGCGGGAGCGGCTGTACGTGGTGGTGCACGACCTCATCCGCGGCGAGGTGGCCTTCGCCCTGGACGAGCTGGACGACTTCATCGTGGTGCGGTCCGACGGCACGGCCCTGTACAACTTCGCCAACGTGGTGGACGACCACGGCATGCGCATCACCCACGTCCTGCGGGCCGTGGAGCACCTCAGCAACACCCCCCGTCAGGTCCTCCTGTACCGGGCCCTGGGTTGGGAGCCGCCGCAGTTCGCGCACCTGCCCGTGCTGGTGGGACCGGACCGCAAGAAGCTGAGCAAGCGCCACGGGGACGCGGCCCTGCGGGAGTACCGGGACGAGCTGTACCTACCCGAGGCGCTGCGCAACTTCTTCGCCCTCATGGCGTGGTACCCGGAGGACGGTCGCGAGATCTTCAGCACGGAGGAGCTGGTCCAGCGGTTCGACCTCTCCCAGGTAGGGCGGGCTTCCCCCGTGTTCGACCGGCAGAAGCTCCTGTGGATGAACGGCGAGTACCTCCGCCGGGCCCTCCGCGAGGACCCCCAGCGGGTGGCGGACCTGGTGGCGGACTACCTGGTCCGGCACGGGCTGCTGCCCGCTTCGCCCACGGAGGAGCAGCGGGCGTACGTGCGGCGCGTGGTGGAGGTGTTGGGCGAGCGCCTGAAGGAGGGGGCCGACGTCCTCCGGTACGGCGACTTCTTCTTCCTGGACCTGCCCCGCTACGACCCCGCGGCGGTAGACGCTCACCTGAGGGGCCCGCGGGCCCAGGAAGCCCTGGCCCTGGCCCGGGCGGTGGCGGAGCGGGTGGAGCCCTTCCGCGCGGACGTCCTGGAGGGGGCGCTGCGGGCGGCCGCGGCGGAAAAAAGCCTCCCCATGCGGGCGGTGGTCCACCCCGTGCGGGTGGCCCTCACGGGCAAGGCCGTGGGGCCGGGGCTGTTCGAGCTGATGGAGGTGCTGGGCCAGGCCCGCGTCCTCCAGCGGCTGCGGCACGCGGCGGACCTGGCGGCGCGGGCCCCGGTTTGACAAACCTTCCCCGCGCGGGCAGAATAGCGGACGGGCCCCGCGGGATCGCGGGGCTTCGCGTGTGGACGTTGGGGGATCGTCTAACGGTAGGACGACGGGCTCTGGACCCGTTAGTGGGGGTTCGAATCCTCCTCCCCCAGCCACGTGGGTTCGGATCGAAGGGCGTGGCCCCATCGTCTAGAGGCCTAGGATACCGCCCTCTCAAGGCGGAGACGGGGATTCGAATTCCCCTGGGGCCACCACGCAAGGTCTCACCTGGTTCTCATCCCCCGTGCGCGTCCTACGAAGAGGAGGAGGCGGGTTCTACGGCGTAGGTAGTGCACGCCGGGCTTCCCGGGAGGGGGCCGGGCAGCTCACAGACCAGGAGGGGGTGACGTTCGGCATGGACGACGGGCGGAAGCCTGTTGGGCAGACGCGATCCCAGCCCGAGGCGGACGGCGGTCGGATCTCCCGCCGGGAGTTCCTGAAGAAGGCCGCGCTGACCACGGCGGCCCTGGGCATGCCGTACTTCTACGTGCCCAAGTACTCCATGGCGCAGCAGAGGACGCTGCGGATCCTCACGTGGAGTCACTTCGTGCCCGCCTTCGACGAGTGGTTCGACCCCTTCGCCCAACGGTGGGGCCGCGAGCGGGGGGTGCAGGTGACCGTGGACCACGTGTCCTTCGCGGACATCGTGCCCCGGGCCAACGCGGAGGTGGCGGCGCAGCAGGGGCACGACCTGTTCTTCTTCCTGTCCCCACCCTCGGCCTTCGAGCCCCACGTCCTGGACCTGCGGGACATCAACCAGGAGGCGGAGCGCCGGTACGGGCCCATGGTGCCCCTGGTGCGCAAGAGCGTGTACAACCCCAACTCCCGCAAGTACTACGGGTTCTCCGACAACTGGGTGCCGGACCCCGGGGACTACCTGAAGAGCGTGTGGACCCCGGTGGGTTACCCCAACGGGCCCAGCACGTGGGACGACCTCCTGAAGGCGGGGAACGAGATCAAGCGTCGGTTCCCGGAGATCCAGATCCCCATCGGGATCGGGTTCAGCCAGGACATCGACTCCAACATGGCCACTCGAGCCATCCTGTGGTCCTTCGGAGCCAGCATCCAGGACGCCAACGAGAACGTGGTGTTGAACAGCGAGCAGACCATCCGGGCGGTGGAGTACGGGGTGCGGCTGTTCCGGGAGGCGATGAACCCCGCGGTGCTGAGCTGGAACGCGGCCAGCAACAACCAGGCCCTCAACGCCCGGCAGACCGCCTACATCCTCAACTCCATCTCCGCGTACCGCACCGCCCAGGATAACCGGCTACCCGTGGCGGACGACATCTGGTTCGTCCCGGCGCTCCGGGGCCCCGGCGGCCGGTGGGCCAGCGAGCACGTGATGGGGGTGTGGGTCATCTGGCGGTTTTCCCGCAGCCCGGACCTGGCCAAGGAGTTCCTCCTGCACCTGGTGGACAACTACCGGGAGGCGGTGCTGGCCAGCAAGCTGTACAACTTCCCGTCCTTCATGGGCAGCGTGGCGGACAAGCGGGTGCCCGTGGCGGAGAAGCCGGACGCGGGCCGGCGGTGGATCCGGGCGGCGTGCATCCGGGACCCCTTCGGCAGCAACCCGCCCGACAAGCTGCGGGTGCTGGCGGACGCGGAGCAGTGGTCCACCAACATCGGCCACCCGGGTCCCGCCAACCCCGCGGAGGGCGAGATCTTCGACACCTACCTGATCCCGGACATGTTCGCCCAAGCGGCCACGGGCCGGCTGAGCGTGCGGGAGGCGGTGCAGCAGACCCACCGGAGGTGCGTGGAGATCTTCCGGAAGTGGCGCCAGCAGGGCCTGGTGGGAGGCGGGCGAGACCGGTAGGGAACAGGCGGGGCCGGGGCGGCAGCGCCCCGGCCCCGCACTAAGGGGGGAGTTCCTTGGCGACGGTAGCAGAGCCCTTGGTCACGCAGGGACCCACCGCCCTCGGCTACGTGGAGACCCGGGGTCTGTGTAAGACCTTCGGGGACGTGCGCGCGGTGGACGGGGTGGACCTGTGCGTGCTGGAGGGCGAGTTCGTGGTGCTGCTGGGGCCCAGCGGGTGCGGCAAGACCACCCTGATGCGCATGATCGCGGGCCTGGAGAAGCCCACCGCGGGCGAGATCTACATCGCGGGCCAGCGCATCGACGACGACGTCCCACCCCGGGCCCGGGGCATCGCCATGGTGTTCCAGAGCTACGCCCTGTACCCCCACAAGACCGCCTTCCAGAACATCGCCTTCCCCCTGGAGGCCGCGCGGCTGGACCGCTCCACCCTGCGCCGGAAGGTGGAGTGGGCCGCGGCCCTGTTCGGGCTGGAGCGGCTGTTGGGCCGACACCCACGCCAGCTGTCGGGCGGTGAACGGCAACGGGTAGCCCTGGCCCGGGCCGTGGTCCGGGACCCCAAGGTCTTCCTGCTGGACGAGCCCCTGAGCAACCTGGACGCCAAGCTGCGGGCGGTGGCTCGGTTCGAGCTGAAGCAGCTGCAGCGGCAGCTGGGCACCACCACCATCTACGTGACCCACGACCAGGTGGAGGCCATGGGGCTGGGGGATCGCATCGCGGTCATGGACAAGGGGAAGATCCGACAGATCGGCACGCCGCGGGACGTGTACGACAACCCCGCGGACACCTTCGTGGCCACCTTCCTGGGCTCCCCGCCCATGAACCTGGTGGAGCACGACGAGCGGACCCTGGTGGGATTCCGGCCCGAGCACTTCCTGCCCCGCCAGGCCTTCGGGGACGAGCCGGATCTCGTCACCTACCGGCTCCGGGTGCGGGAGGTGGAGTACCTGGGGTCGGACCGGCTGGCGTACGGTTACCTGGAGGAGGAGCGGCGCAGCGACCAGCCGGTGATCGCAGCCATCCCCATCACCATCAGCCTGCCCGTGGCGGAGGGCGAGGTGTACGAGTTCGCGGTGCGCCGCCGCGACCTGCGGTACTTCGACGCCCGCACCGGGCTGCGCAAGCCCGCCCGCTAGGACCGTGTGTGGGCGGGGTTCGCGGGTCGGGCCACGGGGGTGGGGTGGATGACCACGGGACCCCGGGTTCAGGCGACCCTGGCTCCTCCCGCACCGGTGTTCAGCCGGCGGACCCTGGCGGACCGGGAGTCCGTGCTGGGCACCCTCATGCTGGCGCCGGCCCTGGTGTACGTCACCGTCCTGGTGGGGGTGCCCTTCCTCCTGGCCATCCTCCTCAGCTTTTCCTCCGCCACCGCGGGCAGCCTGGACTTCTCGTGGGTGGGCCTGCGGAACTTCGCCCGGCTGTTGGCCGACCCCCAGTTCCACCGGGCCCTGGGCAACACCCTCCGGTTCATGCTGGTCTCCCAGGTGCTGGTCATGGTCCTGGCCGTCACCGCGGCGCACGTGCTGGACGCGGCCTTCGTGGGCAAGCGGGTGGTGCGCTCCTTGCTGCTGCTGCCGTGGGCGGCGCCCGTGGCGTTGGCCTCCATGGCGTGGGTGTGGATCTTCGACTCCACCTTCAGCGTGGTGAACTGGACGTTGAAGGCCTTGGGTCTGCTGCCCGGTTGGCTGTACTGGTTCGGCGAGCCGGGGCTGGCCACGGTGGCCATCATCACCGTGCACGTGTGGCGGATGTTCCCCTTCGCCACGGTCATCGTGCTGGCGGGGATGAGCGCCATCCCCCAGGACATCCGGGAGGCCGCGGTGGTGGATGGGGCGGGGTTCTTCCGCAGGCTGTTCCACGTGAACCTCCCCATGTTGCTGCCCGTGGTGACCGTGGCGGTGCTGTTCGGGGTGGTGTTCACCGCCACCGACTTCAGCGTGGTGTGGCTGTTGACCCGGGGCGGCCCGTACAACAGCACCCACGTGCTGTCCACCTTGGCCTTCCAGCGCGGCATCCTGGGGGCCAACCTGGGCGAGGGCGCCGCGGTGGCGCTGTTCCTGCTGCCCGTGCTGCTGGTGGCCGCGGTGGTCATGCTGCGGCTGGCCCGGCGCGCGGAGGTAGGCACGTGACCGCCCGGGTGGCCGTGCGGGTCCTCCGTCGGGTGGCCCTGTACGCGGTGGCTCTGGCCTTCACCGTGTTCGCGGTGTTCCCCTTCTACTGGATGTTCCTCACCGCCTTCAAGCAGAACCGGGACCTGTACGTGGGGGCCACCAACCTCCAGCACGTGCCGTGGATCTTCAACGACCCGCCCACCCTGGACCACGTGCGCCTGCTGTTCTTCGGCACCCCGTACCTGGTGTGGGTGAAGAACACTGCCCTGGTGGGGTTGGCGGTGGTGGCCATCACCCTGGTGGTGGCGGTACCCGCGGGCTACAGCCTGGCCCGTCTGGCCGGCCGGTGGGGCGAGCGCTTGGGCATCGGCATCTTCCTCACCTACCTGGTGCCTCCCACCCTGCTGTTCATCCCCTTCGCACGGGTGATCTCCCTCCTGGGCCTGCAGAACCAGCTGGGAGCCCTGGTCCTGGTGTACCCCACCTTCACCGTCCCCTTCTGCACGTGGCTGATGATGGGGTTCTTCCGGTCCGTGCCCCGGGACCTGGAGGAGCAGGCCATGATCGACGGGTACAGCCGCCTGGCCGTGATCGGCAAGGTGGTGCTGCCCCTGGCGGTGCCGGGGATGCTCACGGTGGTGATCTTCTCCTTCACCCTGGTCCTGCAGGAGTTCGTGTACGCCCTCACCTTCATCAGCCAGGTGGAGCGCATGACCCTGAGCCTGGGGGTGCCCGTGGCCCTGGTGCGGGGGGACGTGTTCTACTGGGGCTCCCTCATGGCCGCCTGCCTCATCACCAGCTTGCCCATCGCGGTGCTGTACAGCTCCTTCATCGACCGCTTCATCGCGGGCCTCACCGCGGGCGCGGTGAAGGGGTAGCCGACCTTCGCCGCCCTGTCACGGCGCCGTGAACGGCGCGGTTTGACCCTGCCGCGCACCCGGGGGTAGCATCGAGGAGACGACGCCGCCGGGGAGGGATCCCATGCCGCTCGCCACGGACGTGTACGTCCAGGCCGCCAGCACCCTGCGGAGGGTGCTGTTCGAGATCAAGAAGGTCATCGTGGGCCAGGACCTGATGCTGGAGCGCATCCTGGTGGCCCTCCTGGCCCGGGGCCACATCCTCATCGAGGGGGTGCCCGGCCTGGCCAAGACCCTGGCGGTGAAGACCACGGCGCAGGTGGTAGGGGGGGAGTTCAAGAGGATCCAGTTCACCCCGGACCTGGTCCCCGCGGACCTGGTGGGCACCCGCATCTACAACCAGCAGCGGGGCACCTTCGAGGTGGAGCTGGGGCCCATCTTCGCCAACCTGGTGCTGGCGGACGAGATCAACCGGGCCCCCGCCAAGGTGCAGTCCGCCCTCCTGGAGGCCATGCAGGAACGGCAGGTGACCATCGGGAAGCAGACCTTCCGTCTCCCGGAACCCTTCCTGGTGCTGGCCACCCAGAACCCCATCGAGAGCGAGGGGACCTACCCCCTGCCGGAAGCCCAGGTGGACCGGTTCATGTTCAAGGTGGTCATCACGTACCCGTCGGTGCACGAGGAGATCGAGGTGGTGGAGCGGGGGACAGGGGAGACCCGTCCCGTGGCCGAGCAAGTCCTCACCGCGGAGCAGCTGCTGGAGCTGCAGAAGGTGGCGGACACCGTGTACGTGGCGCCCCGGGTCATGGAGTACGCGGTGCAGCTGGCGGTGGCCACCCGGGACCCGGCCACCGTGGGCCTTCCCGAGCTGCGGCGGTACATCCAGTTCGGGGCCAGCCCCCGGGCGCCGTTGAACCTCGTCCTGGGAGCCAAGGCGCTGGCGGTGATCCGGGGCCGGGAGTACGCCCTGCCCGAGGACGTGCGGGACCTGGCGTACGAGGTCCTGCGCCACCGGTTCGTGCTGTCCTACGAGGCGCTGGCGGAGGACGTGCAGCCCGACCACATCATCGAACGGATCCTGGAGCGGGTGCCGCTCCCCAAGGTGCACATCGGGGACCCGCATGGAGACGCCCGAGCGGATCTTGAGGCGCCTCGAGTTTAGCGTCGTCCGGAGGCTGGACGGCTTCCTGTTCGGCGACTACACGGGGCTGTTCTACGGGCCGAGCCTGGACCTGGCGGAGGTCCGGGAGTACGTGCCGGGCGACGAGGTCCGGAGGATCGACTGGAACGTCACCGCCCGCACCACCCGGCTGCACGTCCGCCAGTACCTGGAAGAAAAGGAGCTCACCGCCTGGCTGGTGGTGGACCTGTCCCCCTCCATGGCCTTCGGCACCCGGAGGGTGCTCAAGCGGCAGCTGGCCGCGGAGTTCTGCGGGGCCGCCAGCTACATCGTCACCCGCCACGGGGACAAGGTGGGGGCGGTGTTCTTCCCGCACCGGTACCTCATCCCGCCCCGCACGGGACGCCCGCAGGTTCTGCGGGTGCTGCACGCCCTCCAGCGCCTGGACACCCCACCCCCTTCGGGCCGGACCGACCTCGGCGGGGTGCTGCGGGACCTGTACCGTATGCTGCGGCGCCGGTCCCTGGTGTTCGTGGTCTCCGACTTCCTGTCCCAGGAAGGGTGGGAGGTCCCGTTGCGGCAGCTGGGCCACCGGCACGACGTGGTGGCGGTGCGGATCACCGACCCCGCGGAGTCCGAGCTGCCCGACGTGGGGGTTTTGACCCTCCAGGACCCGGAGACGGGCGAGCAGGTACGGGTGGACACTTCAGACCCCGCGGTCCGGCGGGCGTACCGGGAACGGGTAGCGCAGTGGGAGGCCCGGCTGCAGCGGGCCCTCCGGCAGGCCCGGGTGGACGTGCTCCCCCTTTCCACCCACACGTCCATCGTGGAGCCCTTGGTGAGGTTCGTGACCTTCCGCAGGAGGCGGCGGTGGAGTTCACCTGGCCGGTGATGTTGTTGGGCCTGGCGGCGGTGCCGCTGCTCCTGCTGGCCTACGGGGCGGTGCGCCGGCACCAGGCACGGGCGGCGCAGGCCTTCGCGGACCCCCACCTGCTGCCCCTGCTCCGGTCCGGGCCCCGCCTGAGGGCGCCGTGGCTGCCGTTCGCGTGCTACCTGGCGGCTGTCGGCCTGCTGGTCCTGGCCTCCGCGCGGCCCGTGGCGGCCATTCCCTTCCCCACCAACCGGGCGGCCCTGGTGGTGGGCATCGACACCAGCAAGAGCATGGTGGCCGCGGACATCTCCCCCAGCCGGCTGGACGCGGCCAAGCGCATGGCGCGGGAGCTGGTGCTGGCGGTGCCGAAGTCCGTCCGCGTGGGGCTGGTGGCCTTCAGCGACTACGCGCAGATCCTGGTGCCCCCCACCACCGACCGACACGAGGTCCTGGAGGCCGTGGAGCGACTTCAGCTGCAGCAGGCCACGTCCATCGGGTCCGCCATCCTCATGGGCGTGCGGGCGCTGCCCGGGCGGGAGCGAGCGGGTGAAGAGCTCCTCCGAAGGCAACAGGGGATTTTCCCCACCACGCCCCCGAGTCCGCCCCCGAACCCCGCGGACCTGCCCCCGGGGGCGTTGGTGCTGTTCAGCGACGGGGTCTCCAACTTCGGGATCGACCCCATGGAAGCCGTGCAGGTGGCGCGGCAGTACCGCGTGCGGGTGCACACCGTGGGGGTGGGCTCGCCCACGGGCCAGGTGCAGACCGTGGACGGCCAGATGGTGTTCATCCCCTTTGACCCCCAGGGCCTGCAGCAGGTGGCCCTGCTGACGGGCGGCCGGTACTTCTACCCGCCCACGGTGGACGACTTCCGGGCCATCGGGAGGGAGCTGGGGCGGTCGGTGACCTGGCAACGGCAGCGCATGGAGCTCACCTCCCTGGTCACCGCGGCCGCGGGGCTGCTCATGCTCGCAGGCGGGGTCCTGTCCTTGGTTTGGTTCCGCAGGGTACCCTGAAGGGGAGGGGATGGGGTACGAGTTCCTCTGGCCCGGGCTGCTGTGGGGGCTGGCCGCCCTACCGGTGCTGGCGTGGCTGTACGTGCGCCTGCTGCGCGGTCGCAGCCGCAGCACCGTCCTGCACTCCCGGGTGCCGCTGCTGGCGGAAGCTTCCCGGGCCGCGCGGCCGTGGCGCGCTCACCTGCCGGCAGCCCTGTTCGGCCTCGCCCTGGCCGCCGTGATCCTGGCCCTGGCGCGGCCCGTGGCGCCGTTGCCGGTGCCCGCGGCCAACGTGAACGTGGTGCTGAGCGTGGACGTGAGCCGTAGCATGCTGGCGGAGGACGTGAAGCCCAACCGCCTGGAGGCCACCAAGGCCGCGGCCGTGGACTTCGTGCGGGCCCTGCCGGGAAGCGCCCGGGTGGGACTGGTGACCTTCAGCTCGTACGCCACCCTGGTGGTGGCCCCCACCACGGACCACCGGCGGGTGATCGAGGCCATCGAGTCCCTGCAGGCAGAGTTCGCCACCGCCATCGGGGACGGACTGCTGGAGGCGGTGTGGGCTCTTCCAAGCCGCGTGCGTCCCACCTCGCCCACCGCCGCACCGCAGCCACCCGCGGGCAAGGTGCCGCCGGGCATCGTGGTCCTCATGTCGGACGGGCAGAGCAACCGGGGTGTACCTCCCGCGGAGGCGGCCCGGGTGGCGCGGGACCAGCAGGTGAAGGTGTACACCGTGGGCGTGGGAACTCCCGAGGGCACCTTCCTGAACATCGGCGGCCGGCCCATCTGGGTGCGGCTGGACGAGGAGACGTTGAAGGAGGTGGCGGCCATCACCGACGGCACGTACTTCCACGCCTCCTCCGCCCACGAGCTGCGTCGGGTGTACCGGCACCTGGGCCGGACCATCGGGTGGGAGCGCAAGCCCACGGAGGTGTCCTCCGTGGCGGCCGCCGCCGCCGCCGTGCTGCTGGTGTCTTCCCTGGCGGTTTCGGTACTCTGGCTGCACCGGGTCTCCTGACCCAGCCGCGCGCCATGCGGGCCGCCGTCTTGGTCCGGCCTCGCCATCCCCTGGTGGTGGAGGAGCGTCCGGTCCCCAGCCCCGGGCCGGGTGAGGTGCGGGTGCGGGTGAAGGCCTGCGCGGTGTGCCGGACCGACCTCCACATCGCCGACGGCGAGCTCCCCGAGCCCAAGCTGCCCCTGGTGCTGGGACACCAGGTGGTGGGCGTGGTGGAAGGCCGCGGGCCCGGTGTGGAGCACCTGCGGGAGGGCCAGCGGGTGGGGGTGCCGTGGCTGGGCTGGACCTGCGGGCAGTGCGGGTACTGCCGCAGGGGGCTAGAGAACTTGTGCCGGCGCGCGCAGTTCACAGGGTACCACCGCGACGGGGGATTCGCGGAGTACACCGTGGCCGACGCCCGCTACACCTTCCCCCTGCCCGAGGGCTACGACGACGTGCACGCCGCACCCCTGCTGTGCGCCGGCCTGATCGGGTACCGGTGTTTGCGCATGGCGGGGGAGGCCGAACGGCTGGGGCTGTACGGCTTCGGAGCCGCCGCGCACCTCATCGCCCAGGTGGCCGCCGTTCAGGGGCGCAGGGTGTTCGCCTTCACCCGTCCCGGCGACGTGGAAGCCCAGGCCTTCGCCCGGGAGCTGGGGGTGGCGTGGGCGGGAGGCTCCGACCAGCTGCCCCCCGAACCCCTGGACGCGGCCATCGTGCTGGCACCCGTGGGGGAGCTGGTGGTGCAGGCCCTGCGTGCCACGGCCCCCGCGGGCGTGGTGGTGTGCGGCGGCATCCACATGACCGACGTCCCCTCCTTCCCGTACCGGCTGCTTTGGGAAGAACGGGTCATCCGGTCCGTGGCGAACCTGACCCGGCAGGACGCGCAGGAGTTTCTGGCCCTGGCCGCCCGGGCGCCCCTGCGGGTGCGCGCTACCCCCTATCCCCTGGGGAGCACGGGGCAGGCCCTGGAGGATCTGCGGGCGGGGCGTGTGGTGGGCAGCGCGGTGGTGGTGGTCCAGGGCTAGACCCGCAGCCACCGGCCGTTGCGCTACCCTGGAAACGGGGCCCACGGGAGGAGGTGAGGACGTGGCTCAGGAACACACGAAGGCGCGGATCTCGCAGCTCATGCAGGCCGCGGACGTGGGGGATCTGTTGTCCCTGGAACGGACGGACGTGCTGAGCCTGCACCTGGACACCGACCCCACGAGGCCCGAGAACCAGCGCACCGAGCCCGCCTACCGCATCTGGGCGCGGCGCGCCCTGCAGGGGCTGCTGGACGGGCTGCCCAAGGAGGCACGGCGGCGGGCGGGGGAGCTGGTGGAGCGCGTGGAGGCGAGGTTGAGGGAGGAGCGGCCGCGCGGGCGGGGGCTCAGCGTGTACGCCGCGGACGGTGTGTGGAAGGAGGTGGCGCTGCCCGTCCCTCTGGAGAACCGGGTGTCCTACGGGCTGGTGGACGTCTGGCCGCTGCTGTGGGCGCGGGAGACGTACGTGCCGTACGCAGTGCTGCTGATCCACCGCGACCACGCGCGCCTGCTGGTGACGCACCTGGGCGAGGCCGCGGTGGTGGAGGACGAGGAGTTCCACCTGGACACCAGCCAGTGGCGGTTCACCGCGGGCAAGCCCCCGTCCTTCGCCAAGGGGATGGGGATGTCCAGCAGCCGCGGGTCCCAGCGGGACGTGTACGACGCCCGGGTGGACGACCACGTGCGCCGGTTCTGGGCGCAGGTGGGTTCCGCCACCGCGCGGGCCCTGGAGGAGTTGGGGGTGCACCGCATCATCCTGGGAGGCCCGGAGGAGGGAATCGCGGCCGTCCAGGACCTGCTGCCGGAGCCCGCCCGGCGGTACGTGGCGGGCAGCGTGGCGGCTCCGCCCACGGAGGACTGGCACCGGATACGGGACCGGGTCCTGGCCGTGGCTCGGGAGGACCGCCGGCGTCGGCAGGAAGAGGTGGTCCAGGCCCTCCTGGGCAACGGGGGGCCGGGGGGATCGGTGTTGGACCTGGAGTCGAGCCTGCAGGCCCTGAGCCGCCGGCAGGCGCTCACCGTGGCCGCGGACCGGGACGTGCAGGGCCGGGTGAGGGTGTGCGGGGCGTGCGAGTTCGCCACCTCCCGTGCCCTGGACCGCTGCCCCACCTGCGGCGGGCACCTCGCGGGCGCGGACGTGACACAGGTCCTGCCGGTCCTGGCGCACCGCAACCGCGCGGAGCTGGTGCTGCTGCAGGACGGCACCCTCAGGCCCTACGGGGGCGTGGGGGTCCTCCTTCGGTTCGCGTGAGGGGTGGGGTTCGGTGCTGCTGGCCTCCAGGGACATCCCCTTCGAAGTCCACGGCGGCGGCCGGTTCGTGATCCCCGACCGGGACTTCGCCCCCGCGTACCTGCGCACGTACGAGGAGGGGCGGCTGCGGGACAAGGTGGAGGAGGCCCTGGAGGCGCTGCGGGACTGCACCCTGTGCCCCCGGAACTGCCACGTGGACCGGCTGGCGGACCGGTTCGCGGTGTGCAAGGTGGGCCGGTACGCGCGGGTGTCGTCCTTCTTCCCCCACTTCGGGGAGGAGGACGTGCTGCGGGGCTGGGCGGGTTCGGGCACCATCTTCTTCGCGTGGTGCAACCTGCGCTGCGTGTTCTGCCTCCATCCCGACACGCGGGTCCTCACCGACCAGGGCCTGGTGCGGATCGCCCACCTCTTCGAACGGGCACGGGCCGGAGGCAAGCCCCTCGAGGAGTGCGTGCGGCTCGTGGACGGGAAGGTCCGGGTGGTGACCCGCAACGGCACGTGGGCACCCGTGACCAAAGTATTCCGCCACCGTTTCGTGGGTGCGTTGGTCCGGATCGAACCGTACAACTGCCCGCCCATGCTGCTGACCCCGGACCACGAGGTGTTCGCGGTACGGAACGGCGAGACCGGAGCGCCTCGCCGGGTGCGGGCAGATGTCCTCACCCCGGGGGACTTGCTCCTGGTCCCCCGGAGGGTCTTCCAACTGCCTGCGGTTCGAGACCTGCTCCCGAGAAGGGATCCCCCGCTTCAGATGTCCCCACCTCGCCGCACTCCAGCCGAGGCACTGGAAGGCGTGTTCGCTCGGAGCACCACGTCCCTCGAGTTGGCCGTCCTCACCGGATCCCATCCGGGACACGTCCGGCGGATGCGGGGTGCGGACGCCGGGTCTAGGCCGGCCCAGCTCCTGGAGGAACGCGAGGCGAAGCCTGCCCCGGGAAGGTGGAGGGCTGCGGAGGACTACCACCTGGTGCCCATCCACCGCGTGGAGCGGGTTCCGTACGAGGGTCCGGTATTCAACCTCGAGGTGGACGACCCCGACCACTCGTACCTGGCCCCCTTGGTGGCGGTGGGCAACTGTCAGAACTACGAGACCAGCCAGATGGGCGAAGGGGTGGAGGTGACGCCGCGGGACCTGGCCGCCATGATGTTGCGGCTGCAGGAGCTGGGCTGCCACAACATCAACTTCGTGACCCCAGAGCACGTGGTGCCCCAGATCCTGGAGGCGCTGCCGTACGCCATCGAAGGGGGGCTGCGGGTGCCCTTGGTGTACAACACCAGCAGCTACGACAGCCTCCATAGCATCCGGCTCATGGACGGCGTGGTGGACGTGTACATGCCCGACTTCAAGCTGTGGCACCGGGAGCACGCCCGCAAGTACCTGCTGGCCCCCGACTACCCGGAGGTGGCCCGGGAGGTTATCCGGGCCATGCACCAGCAGGTGGGGGTGCTGCGGGTGAACGAGGACGGGCTGGCGCGGCGGGGCGTGCTGGTCCGCCACCTGGTGATGCCGGGCCTGCTGGAGGACACCCGGGAGATCCTCCGGTGGCTGGCGGAGCTGTCGCCGGACACCTACGTCAACGTCATGGACCAGTACCGCCCCGCGTGGAAGGCCAGGACGGAGGCCAAGTACGCGGAGATCGGCCGACCCATCACGTCCCGGGAGTACGAGGCCGCGGTGCGCTTCGCCCGGGAAGCGGGGCTGTGGCGGATCGATTCTCGCTGGCGGCGTGGACCGCACTTCGTACTCTGGTAGGGAAGGGGGGATGCGAGGTGGCCAAGGACCTGCAGGTGGAGCTGGAGGACCGACCGGGAACCCTGGCCCAGCTGGGCGAGACCCTGGGCAAGGCCGGGGTGAACATCGACGGCTTCTGCGCGGTGCCCGTCCAGGGCAAGGGGCGGATCCACCTCCTGGTGGAGGACGCCGCCTCCGCCCGGCGGGCGCTGGAGGCCGCGGGTATCCGAGTGGTGGGCGAGCGGGACGTGCTGGTGGTGGACGTGGTGGACCAGCCCGGGACGCTGGGTTCCGTGGCGCGGAAGCTGGCGGACGCAGCGGTCAACATCGACTGGGCCTACCTCGCCACGCGCACCCGCCTGGTGCTGGCGGTGAGCGACCTGGACCGGGCCCGGTCGGCCCTGTCCTGAGGGATTTCCCGCTTGGAACACGGCTCGTCGCCCGGGCCGCGGGCGGCGCGCACTTCAGGAAAGGGGGTGTCGTGCGTGCGGACCGCTCGGTGGCTGGTGGGGCTGCTGGCGCTGGCCCTGACCGCGGGGCTTGCGGCCGGCGCGGAGGCGCAGGGCCGGAGGGTGGGGGCGTGGGTGGACGCAGTGGTGGCCGTGGAGGAGCCCAGCGACGCCGCCGCGGTGCGCCGGCTGGAAGCACAGGACCTGCACGCGTGGTTCAGCTCCACCGCCAACCCGGAGCTGGCAGAGCGGGTCCGTCGGTCGAAAGCCCTCCGGGCCGCGGTGTCCCTCGGCCAGGTGAACGAGCTGACCTTCAACCCCGTGGGGCCGGTGTTCCCGGGTACCGACCGGCTCAACCCGTTCGCGGTGCCCCGCATCCGGGAGGCGTTGAACTGGCTGGTGGGCCGCCGGCACATCGCGCAGGAGATCATGGGCGGGATGGGCGTCCCGCGGTGGCTGCCCATCAACACCGCCTTCCCCGACTACGCGCGGCTGGCGGACGTGGCCCGCAAGCTGGAGATCCGCTACGGCCACGACCCGGAGCGCGCCCGGGCGGTGATCACGGAGGAGATGCAGAAGCTGGGGGCGATCCTGGTGGGGGGCCGGTGGCAGTTCCGGGGTCGGCCGGTCAGCGTGACCTTCCTCATCCGGGTGGAGGACGAGCGCCGGCAGATCGGGGACTACGTGGCCGGGCTGCTGGAGCAGGTGGGCTTCGTGGTGGAGCGCCGGTACGGCCGGGCCGCGGACCTGAACCCCCTGTGGATCGTCCAGAACCCTGCGGAAGGCCGGTGGCACGTGTACACCGGCGGCTGGATCAGCACCGTCATCGACCGCGACCAGGCGGACAACTTCGACTTCTTCTACACCAAGCGGGGCCTGGCGCGGCCGCTCTGGCAGGCGTACCGGCCCAGCCCGGAGTTCGACCGGCTGAGCGACCGCCTGGCCAAGCGCGACTTCCGGACCCTGGCGGAGCGCACGCGGCTCATGGCCCGGGCCCTGGAGCTGGCCCTGCAGGACTCCGTGCGGGTGTGGCTGGTGGAGCGCCAGTCTGTGTGGCCCTGGCGGGCGGAGCTGGAGCTGGTGAGCGACCTGGCGGGGGGACTGTCGGGCTCGTTCCTCTGGCCCTACACCGTGCGCTTCAAGGGCCGCGCGGGCGGGGTGGTCCGCGTCGGCGTCCCCAGCATCCTGCCCGAGCCGTGGAACCCCATCGGCGGGTCCAACTGGATCTTCGACACCACGTTGTACCGGGCGACCCAGGACTACCCCCTGATCCCCAACCCGCACACGGGCCTGCCGGAGCCGCAGCGGGTGGAGCAGGTGGAGGTCACGGTGAAGCAGGGGCTACCCGTGACCAAGAGTTCGGAGTGGGTGCGGTTGCGCTTCGCCCCGTCCATCCGGGTCCCCGGGGACGCCATCATCGGGTGGGACTCCCGGGCCCAGCGGTTCGTCACCGTCCGCGAGAAGCACCCGCAGGGCCTGGAGGCGCTGGTGAAGAGCACCGTGTACTTCGACCGGGACCTGTTCCGCAAGGTCCAGTGGCACGACGGCAACCGCCTGAGTCTGGGGGACATCCTGCTCGGCTGGATCCTCACCTTCGAGCGGGCGGACGAATCCAGCCCCCTGTTCGACCGGTCCTACGTCCCGGCCTTCCAGTCCTTCATGGAGACCTTCCGGGGCTTCCGCATCGTGAGCGAGGACCCGCTGGTGGCGGAGTTGTACACCACCTCGTGGACCATGGACGCGGAGTTGATGACCGGGGCGGGCAGCTTCTGGCCGCTGTACGGGTTCGGCCCCGGGCCGTGGCACACGGTGGCCCTGGGCGTCCGCGCGGAGGCCGCGGGCCGGGCGGCGTTTACCGCCGCCAAGGCCACGGAGAAGAAGGTGGAGCGGCTCAACTACGTGGCGGGGCCGACCCTGGCCATCCTGGACCGGGAGCTGGAGACGGCCCAGCGGGAGAACTACATCCCCTTCGAGCGGGCCCTCAGCCGTTGGATCAAGCCGGAGGAGGCCCGGCAGCGGTGGCGGCTGCTGGCGGCGTGGAGGGCGGGCCGCGGCCACTACTGGGTGGGCATGGGCCCGTTTTTGCTCCAGCGCGTCTCGCCCGTGGAGAAGATCGTGGAGCTGCGCCGGTTCGGTCGGTTCCCTGACCCCGCCACCAAGTGGCTGCGGTTCGGCGAGCCGCGGCTGGCCTCCGTGAGCGTCTCCGGCCCTAGACAGGTGCCCGTGGGCGCAGAGGCGGTGTTCCAGGTGAGGGTCACTGAGGGGGACAAGCCCTACCCGGCCCAGGACCTGCAGGAGGTCAAGTACCTGCTGTTCGACTCCCGGCACGAGCTGGTGGCTCGAGGGCCCGTACAGCGGGCCGGAGACAGCTGGCGGGTAGTGCTCACCCCCGAGACCACCCGCCGGCTGCGACCCGGAGCCAACCGGCTGGAGGTGGTGGTGATCTCCAGGGTGGTGAGCGTGCCGAGCTTCGCCTCCGCCACCTTCACCTCCCTGCCCTCCCGGTGAGCGGCCCGCCATGGCGGAGGCCCTGGCGGTGAGCCCACCCCGCGGGCGGGTGTACCGGCACCCCGCGGTGCGGGTGCTCCTCTACGCGGCCACACGCCTGGTGGCGCTGTTCGGCGCGGTGGTGGTGGGCGTGTACCTGACCATCCTGGTGGCCAACATGGGTGGGTACGTGGACCAGATCAAGCGGGCGGAGATCCGCGAGCAGGTGGCCCTGGCGGTGTCCTTCAACGAGCAGATGCGCCGGCTGCCCGCGGACGTGCGGGAGCGCATCGTGGAGGAGATGATCCGCAACGAGGAACGCCGCCTGGGCCTGGACCGCCCGTTCCTGGCCCGGTCCGTGGCCTACCTGCGGGACGCCCTGCTCCTGCGGCTGGGCTTCGCGGAGCGCATGACCAGCGACACCGGCTCCCGCCTGGTCCGCCAGATCATCCTGGACCGGCTGCCCGCCACCCTGCTGCTGTTCCTCAGCGCGCAGCTGCTGTTGTTCTTCGCCTCCGTGGCCGCCGCCTTGAGCCTCTCCCGCCGGTACGGGAGCTTCGCGGATCGGTTGGTGGTGGCCCTGGCGCCCACCTCCGCGGCGCCCGCGTGGTTCTACGGGATCTTCCTCATCCTGGTGTTCGCCGCGGGGCTGCGGTGGCTGCCCTTCGGGGGTATGGTGGACGCCCCGCCGCCGGAGGGCACGCTGGTCTACGCGGCCAGCGTGCTCAAGCACATGGTGCTGCCCCTGGCCAGCCTGGCCCTGAGCTCCATCTTCCTGTCCGTGTACGCGTGGCGGACCTTCTTCCTGATCTTCAGCAGCGAGGACTACGTGGAGCTGGCGCGGGCCAAGGGGCTACCGGGCCGGCTGGTGGAGCGCCGGTACATCCTGCGGCCCGCCCTCCCCACCCTGATCACCTCCCTCGCCTTGGGTCTGATCGGCGCGTGGACGGGGGCCATCGTCCTGGAGACGGTGTTCAACTGGCCGGGCCTGGGCCGCGCCCTGTACCAGGCGGTGGGCCTGTACGACACCCCCGTGATCGTGGGCAGCACCATCCTGTACGCGTACCTGCTGGCGGTGACGGTGTTCGCCCTGGACATCGTGTACGCCGTGGTGGACCCCCGGGTGAAGGTGGGCGCGGGAGGGGAAGGGTGAGGGGTAGCCTGCGGGAGCTGCTGCGGTACCCGTCCGCGGTGGCGGGGCTGGCCATCCTCGGGTTCCTGGTGGCGTTGTCCGTGTACGCGGTGGTGGCCGTGCCGTACGGGGAGGCCATCCAGCTGTGGAGCGGTGGGGAGGCCAGTTGGCCCCGCAACCCGCGCAACGCCCGGCCCGAGTGGGTGAGCTGGCTTGCGGGGGGCAAGCTCGCCCGCACCGTGGTGGTGGGCAGCCCACGGACGCCGGCGCGGGAGCGGCCGCTCGGCGGCGTCGTCCGGGAAGTCCAGTGGGACCTCGTCTTCGACTACCCGTACCGCCGCTTCCCCACGGAGCTGGCGGTGTTCTTCCAGGCCGAGTACCGGGAGCAGGCGCCCCAGGTGCAGCTCGCGTGGAGGAAGCCGGACGGGTCGCAACTCCCCCTGGCCGACCTCAGCCCGCGCCGCCAGGACGTGTACCGCCTGTCCGCGGACCGGGACCTGCGCCAGGCTCTGGGAGGAGCCCCGGAGGTGGTGTTGTTCTCGGCCGAGCAGCGCCCCGGGGAAGCGACACCGGGCCGGTACACGCTGGAAGTGCGCGCGTACACCTTCGAGCCCGGCTCTACGGTGACCGTGGAGCTGGTGGTGTACGGGGAGGTGCACGGGCTGGCGGGCACCGACCACCTGCGCCGTGACCTCACCCTGCCGTTGCTGTGGGGGACTCCCATCGCCCTGGCCTTCGGGCTGCTGGCTGCGGTGGGTTCGTCCTTGAGCACCCTGGTCATCGCCGCGGTGGGCGCGTGGTACGGCGGGTGGGTGGACGGGCTCATCCAGAGGGTCACGGAGGTGAACCTGATCCTGCCGGGGCTGCCCATCCTCATCATGATCGGGACCCTGTATTCCCGAAGCCTGTGGGTCATCCTAGGCGCGGTGGTGCTCCTGGGCGTGTTCGGGGGCGGGATCAAGACCTACCGGGCCCTGTTCCTGCAGGTGAAGGAAGCGCCCTACGTGGAGGCCGCCCGCGCGTACGGAGCCGGCAACCTGCGCATCGTGGCCCTCTACCTGGTCCCTCGGGCGGTGCCGGTGCTGCTGCCCCAGTTCGTCACCTTGATCCCCGGCTTCGTGTTCCTGGAGGCCACCCTGGCGCTGCTGGGCCTGGGCGACCCCGTGCTCCCCACGTGGGGCAAGGTCATCGAGGACGCCTACCGGGCCGGCGCCCTGTACGTGGGCCACGCGTACTGGGTCCTGGAGCCCGCCTTCATGCTCATGTTGAGCGGCCTGAGCTTCACCCTGTTGGGGTTCGCCCTGGACCGCGTGTTCAACCCGCGGCTGAGGGAGCTGTAGCCGTGGACCCCCTGCTGCGCGTGGAGGACCTGCGGTTGCACTTCCGCACCGCCTCCGGGGCGGTGCGGGCGGTGGACGGGGTCCACCTGGAAGTGGGCCGGGGCCGCACCGTGGCCGTGCTGGGGGAGAGCGGGTGCGGCAAGACCTCCCTGGCCCGGGGCATCCTGCGGCTGCTGCCGCGGAACGTGGCGTGCTACAGCGGCCGGGTGTGGCTGAACGGCCAGGACCTCATGACCCTGTCCGACGAGCGGTTCCGGCAGGAGGTGCGGTGGGTCCGCATGGCCTTGGTCCCGCAGGCGGCCATGAACTCCCTCAACCCCGTGCTGCGGGTGGCGGAGCAGGTGGCCGAACCGCTCTGGCTGCACGGCCGGGTGCGCAGGGCGGAGGAAGCCAGGGAGCAGGTGGAGGCCGCCCTGAGGCGCGTGGGGGTCCCCGCGGACTTCGCGGACCGCTACCCCTTCGAGCTTTCGGGCGGCATGCGGCAGCGGGTGGCCATCGCCATGGCGTTGATCCTGCGGCCCGACCTGGTGATCCTGGACGAACCCACCTCCGCCCTGGACGTGCTCACCCAGGCCAACCTGCTGAACCTGCTGAAGACGTTGCGGTGGGAGCTCGGCACGAGCTTCCTGCTCATCACCCACGACCTCGCCACCGCCAGCGAGCTGGCGGACGACGTGGCGGTGATGTACGCGGGCCAGATCGTGGAGTTCGGTCCCGCGGAGCGTTTCCTGCGCCGGCCCCTGCACCCCTACGCCCAGGCCCTGCGGGCCAGCGTGGTGAGCCTGCGGGACGACCGCGCCCCGCAGGCTCTCCCCGGCCGGCCCCCGAGCTTGCTCCACCCGCCCGAGGGATGCCGGTTCGCGGACCGGTGTCCCGCCCGGTTCGAGCCCTGCGGGGACCCACCCCCCTGGGTGGCCGCGGACGGAGGCGGCCGGGTGATGTGTTGGTTGTACGCGGAGGAGCCAAACCGTGTCCGCTGAAGCGGTCCTGGAAGTCCGGCAGCTGGCCACGTGGTACGAGCTCAGGCGGTTCGGCTTCGTCCACCAAGGGTGGGTGCGGGCCACGGACGGCGTGAGCTTCCAGCTCCAGGCGGGCGAGGCGGTGGCGGTGGTGGGGGAGAGCGGGTGCGGGAAGAGTACGTTGGCCAAGACCCTGCTGGGGCTGGTCCGGCCCGTACGAGGAGAGGTGTGGTTTGAGGGCCGGCGCCTGGAAAGCCCGCAGGACTGGCGCGCGTACCGCCGGCGCGTGGGCTACGTCCAGCAGGACCCCTACGGCGCGCTCCCGCCCTTCATGACCGTCCGCCGGATCCTGGAAGAACCGCTGGTGGTGAACGGGGTGACCTCGGGGCAGGAGCGGAGGGGCCGGGTGGTGGAGGCGTTGGAGGCCGTCCAGCTGGTCCCACCCGAGGAGTTTTTGCCCAGGTTCCCGCACATGCTCAGCGGCGGCCAGCAGCAGAGGCTGGTGGTGGCGCGGGCGGTGATCCTGCAGCCCCGCCTGCTGGTGGCGGACGAGCCCGTGTCCATGCTGGATGCCTCCGTGCGGGTGGAGATCCTGCAGCTGCTGCGGGGCCTGCAGCAGCGCTACCAGCTGGCGGTGGTGTACATCACCCACGACCTGTCCACGGTCCGCCACTTCTGCGACCGGGTCCTGGTGATGTACGCGGGGAAGCTGGTGGAGCAGGCTCCCGTGCAGCAACTGTTGCGCGACCCCAAGCACCCGTACACCCGGGCGCTTCTCGCCGCCATCCCAGACCCCGACCCGGAAAACGCGCGCCGGCTGCGGCCCGTGCCCGCGGGGGAGCCTCCCAGCCTCGTGCGTCCGCCCTCCGGTTGCCGGTTCCACCCTAGGTGTCCGGTGTCCATCCCCGGGGTGTGCGACCGCCGCGAGCCCCCGGACTTCGAGGTGCAGGCCGACCACCTGGCGGCTTGCTGGCTGTACGAGGGGGCACCTGTGGCGGCGGCCCCCGCCGTCCAGGGGGCGGAAGCTCGGTGAACCCGCTGCGCTTGATGGGGGTCGGGTTTGGGCTCCTGGCCAGCAGCTGGCTCGTGGTGTTCCTGATGGTGCTGCGGGTTCTGCCTGCGGACCTGGCCCTGGCCCTGGTGAGCTACGGGGCGTCCGTGGCGGGCCTGGGGTTGGCGGTGGTGGGCGCGGCCCTGTGGGCCAGGTCCAAAAGGTCGCGGTGACCGGCGGGGGGGGGGGGGGGGGGGGGGCGGTGACCGGCGGGCGGCCGCCGATGCCGGCCGCCCGCCCGAAGACTCAGCCGGCCCAGGTCTGCCCGGGCTCCATCACCACGATCTCCAGCCCCTCGATGTCCCGTGTGGCTTCCTTCAAGGCTTGAGGCGTGCCCGTGAGCAGGGGGAAGGTGGCGTAGTGCATGGGGATCACGCACTTCACCCCGAGGAGCCGGATGGCGTAGGCGGCCTCCACCGGCCCCATGGTGAACCGGTCGCCGATGGGCAGCATGGCCACCTGGGGCCGGTACAGCTCGCCGATGATCTTCATGTCCCCGAACACGCACGTGTCGCCCGCGTGGTAGATGCGGAACCCGTCCTCCGTCTCCAGCACGAAGCCCGCGGGGTCGCCCGCGTACACCACCGAGCCGTCCTCCGCCTGGGCCCCCGAGCTGTGGAAGGCGTTGGTCATGGTGACCTTCAGGCCCTGGACCTGGATGGTCCCGCCCTTGTTCATCTGCTCGAACCGATCCACCCCCTGGCGGCCGAGGAAGGCGCACACCTCCGGCATGGCCACCACCGTGGCGCCCGTGGCCTTGGCCAGGGGAGCCACGTCCGCGGACAGGTGGTCGAAGTGCCCGTGGGTGATCAAAATGAGGTCGGCCCGGTCCTGTTTCTTGTGGGCGTCCGGGCACCGGGGGTTGCCCTCCAGCCACGGGTCGATGAACACGACCTTGCCTCCGGGCGTGCCGATCTTGAAGCTGGCGTGCCCGAGGTAGGTAATGCTGAGGCCCTGGGGCAGCTTCATGGCTCACCTCCTGTCTTGGGGTCCCGTCCTGTAGGATACTGCCACGGGTGCGCAGCTCCCTCTCTCTGGGCGCGGCGGAGGCAGGCGGAGTGGTGCGTTTTTGGCGGGCGGTCGCGCTGGCGTGGCTGGGTACCGCGTGGCTCGTGGCAGCGGTGCCTCTCCCGGAAGAGCCCGCGCTGGAGGTGGCCGCCGCGGGCGAGGTGGCCTGCGACCCGGACCGCACCCCTCGGCCCGGCGAGTGCGCGGACGGGAAGACCGCGGAACTGCTGGAGGGGGCCGACCTGGTCCTGATGCTTGGGGACGGCCAGTACCCCGACGGTGCGTGGGACCGCTACCGCCGGGGCTACGCCCGCACCTGGGGCCGCTTCCGGGACCGCACCCGGCCGGTGCCGGGCAACCACGACTACGGCACCCCCGGAGCACACGGCTACTTCGCGTACTTCGGAGACCTCGCGGGGCCCCCGGGACTGGGCTACTACGCCGTGGACCTGGGGCCGTGGCGGCTTTTGGCGTTGAACTCCAACTGCTGGGCGGTGGGGGGATGCGGCCCGGATTCCCCCCAGTACCGGTGGCTGGCCCAGCGGCTGGCGGAGCGCCCCGGGGCGTGCGTGCTGGCCTTCTGGCATCACCCCGTGTTCTCCGCCGGCCGCTACACGGGCCAGCCGGAGCTGCGGCCGTGGTGGCGGCTGCTGGCCCAGGGCCGCGCGGCTTTGGTCCTGGTGGGCCACGACCACAACTACCAGCGCTTCCCGCCCCTGGGCCCGCAGGGCCAGCCGGACCCTCGGGGCGTGCAGCAGTTCGTGGTGGGCACCGGCGGCCGCAACCTGTACCGGGCCCGCCACCTGGGCGCGGCCTCACCGGAGCTGGTGCGCGACGACCAGTTCGGGGTCCTGCGCCTGCGCCTTCTGCCGGGCCGCTACTCGTGGACCTTCGTGAGCACTTCAGGCGCTGTCCTCGACCGCGGGGAGTCCGCGTGTCCGTGACGTGTTTTCGGGGCTTCGGGGCGGCTGTTGCGCGGGGCGGGGTGGGGGTGTATACTGAGGCCGTCGGGCCGAAAGGCCCATTTTTGCTGGAACCTACCGCAGGCGGACAGGAGTGGGTGGCTGCCCACTCCTTCGTTTTGCGGCCGAGGAGCGGGCTGTGCGGCGGGAGGACGTGGCCCGGCGGGTCCACCAGCTGGCCCTGGCCATCACCGACCGGCTGGGCGTGGAGCTGGTGGACGTGGAGGTCACGGGTGAGGGCGTGCGGACCGTGGTCCGGGTCCTGGTGGACCGCGAGGGCGGGGTGAGCGTGGAGGAGTGCGCGCGGGTCAGCGAGGCGCTGTCGCGGCAGCTGGACCTGGAAGACCCGTTCCAGCACCGCTACACCCTGGAGGTGTCCTCCCCGGGCCTGGACCGGCCCCTGAAGCGGGCGGGCGACTTCGACCGCTTCGCGGGGCGGATGGCGGAGGTGGTCACCGCGCAGCCCGTGGAGGGGCAGCGCAGGTTCGTGGGCCGGCTGGGCGGGCTGGAAGGCGGCCGGGTGGTGCTGCGCCTGCCCGATGGTCGGGACCTCAGGGTGCCCCTGGGGGAGGTGGCGGAGGCCAGGCTGAGGGTGGACCCGGAGGAGATCCTCCGGGACTTGAGGAGGAAGCGGCGACCGAGAGGGGTGGATCGATGAACGGCGAGCTGATCCGGGCACTGGAACAGCTGGAGGAGGAGCGCGGGATCTCCAAGGCCGTGCTCCTGGAGGCGGTGGAGTCCGCCTTGGTGTCCGCGTACAAGAAGAACTTCGGCGGCACCGGCCAGAACCTGCGGGTGGAGGTGGACCCCAAGACGGGGGAGATCCGGGTGTACAGCGTGAAGACGGTGGTGGAGCAGGTACGGGACCCCGCCACGGAGCTGTCCCTGGAGGAGATGCGCAAGGAGGACCCCACCGCGGAGGTGGGGGACGTGGTGGAGGAGGAGATCACGCCCCGGGACTTCGGCCGCATCGCGGCCCAGGCGGCCAAGCAGGTGGTGGTCCAGCGCATCCGAGAGGCCGAGCGGGAGATGATCAAGCGGGAGTTCGAGGAGCGGGAGAAGCAGGTGGTCACGGGCACGGTGCAGCGGGTGGAGAAGGGCACCGTGTACGTGGACCTGGGCCGCATCGAAGGGGTGTTGAGCAAGACGGAGCAGATCCCCCGGGAGTCCTACCGTCAGGGGGAGCGGATCAAGGTGTACGTGATGGAGGTGCGGGACACGCCCCGGGGGCCCCAGATCCACGTTTCTCGGGCTCACCCCGGGCTGGTGCGGGCCCTGTTCGAGCAGGAGGTCCCCGAAATCCGGGAGGGGATCGTGGTGATCCAGAACGTGGCCCGGGAGCCCGGGGCGCGGACGAAGATCGCGGTGTACTCCCGGGACCGCAACGTGGACCCCGTGGGTGCGTGCGTGGGGCCCAAGGGCACCCGGGTGCAGGCGGTGGTGGACGAGCTGAGGGGCGAGAAGGTGGACATCGTGCCCTGGAGCCCGGACCCCGCCCAGTTCGTGGCGTCCGCCCTCCAACCCGCCAAAGTGGTGCGGGTGGAGATCGACGAGGAGACCAAGACCGCCCGGGTGGTGGTGCCCGACAACCAGCTGTCCCTGGCCATCGGCCGGGAAGGCCAGAACGCCCGGCTGGCGGCCAAGCTCACGGGCTGGCGCATCGACATCAAGAGCGAGAGCCAGGTGCGCGAGCAGGAAGCCGCGAAGCTGTTCGTGGACCTGTCCCCCGAGGAGCTGGCGCAGTACCAGAACCCCGGCGCGGACGGCGAGTCGAAGCCCGCGGAGGTGGCGGAGGGCTCCTCGGGCAATCCGGCGCAGGGTTAGGGGCGTAGCGGTGCCGAAGGCGCGGAAGGTCCCCATGCGCATGTGCGTGGGCTGCGGCGCCATGCGGCCCAAGATGGAGATGGTGCGGGTGGTGCGCACGCCCCAGGGCGAGGTGAAGGTGGACACCACCCGCAGTGCGAAGATGGCCGGCCGCGGGGCGTACGTGGAGCCCCGGGAGGAATGCCTGCAGGCGGCACGCAAGGGCCGGAAGCTGGACCACGCCCTGGAGTGCCCGGTGCCCGAGGAGGTGCTGCAGGAGCTGGAGCAGGAGGTGCGGCGGCGCGCGGCGCAGGCCGCCCGCCCGTGAGGAGGATTCGGAATCCGCTGAGGAAGCTCCCGGAGGTCGCGGGAGCGACGCCGGGGGTAGTCTGGAGGGTTGGATGCGACTGTTCGAACTCGCCAAGGCGCTGGGGGTCAGCACCAAGGAGGCGGCCGAGCGGCTGGCGGCCTTGGGCCACGAGGTGAAGGCCAACCCCCAGGCCGCGGTGCCCGACGCGGCGCTGCGGGCGCTGCGGGAGCAGCACCCGGACCTGAAGCTGGACGGAGGCGCGAGACCCGCGGCCAAGCCGACGGCGAAGGCCAAGAAGCCCGCGGCTCCGCCCCCACCCCCGGAGCCTTCGGGACCCAAGCGGCGGATCATCAAGCGGGCGGAGGAGGTGGCCCGGGAGCGCGAGGAGCAGGAGCGGCTGGCCGCGGAGGCGGCCCGGAAGGCCGCGGAGGAGGCCGCGCGCCTGGCGGCGGAGCGCGCCCGGCAGGCGGCGGGCTCCGCAGCCGCACCCGCACCGGCTGCGGCGGCGGAGCCCGCGCCCGCCCCCGCTGCGCCCGTATCCCCCGAGCCGCCCCGGGCTCCCACCGTTCCACTACCGGAGCGCCACGCGGAGCCCGCGGTGACCATCTCCCCGGAGGTGCTCAAGAAGGTCAGCCAGCCCAGGCCGGAGGTGCGCAAACCCCCGCCTCCGCCTCCTTCCCTGCGGCAGGTGCGCAAGCCTTCGCCGCCGCCCCCGGCACCCCGGGTCCGCCAGCCGGTGCAGCCCGAGGCCGCCCCGGCCACGCCCGCGGTGGCCGCGGAGGTACGGCTGGAGGGCTCGCTCACGGTGGGCGAGCTGGCCCAGCGGCTGGGCGTGCCCGCGGCGGAGGTGGTGCGGCGGCTCATCGAGGTGGGTGTCCTGGCGGGGGTGAACCAGCAGATCCCCCTGGAGACCGCCAAGGCGGTGGCGGAGGCCATGGGCGCGAAGGTGGTGACCGAACCGCCCAAGGCCCCCGCCCCCGTGCAGCGGCTGTGGGTGGCCCAGGAAGGGGAACCCAGGCCGCCCGTGGTGACGGTCCTGGGACACGTGGACCACGGCAAGACCACCCTGCTGGACACCATCCGGCACACCAACGTGGCCGCGGGTGAGTTCGGCGGGATCACGCAGCACATCGGCGCCTACCAGGTGGAGCGCGGGGGCCGGCGCATCACCTTCATCGACACCCCCGGCCACGAGGCCTTCACCGCCCTGCGGGCCCGGGGCGCCCAGGTGACGGACATCGCGGTGCTGGTGGTGGCCGCGGACGACGGCGTGATGCCGCAGACGGTGGAGGCCATCAACCACGCGAAGGCGGCCCAGGTCCCCATCGTGGTGGCCATCAACAAGGTGGATCTGCCCCAGGCGAACCCGGAGCGGGTGAAGCAGCAGCTGGCGGAGCTGGGCCTGGTGCCCGAGGAGTGGGGCGGGGACGTGGTCATGGTGCCCGTGAGCGCCCGCACGGGACAGGGCATCGAGGACCTGCTGGAGATGATCCTGCTGGTGGCGGAGCTGCACGACCTGCGGGCGGACCCCCGCAAGCCCGCCCGGGGTACGGTGCTGGAGGCCCGCCTGGACCGGGGCCGCGGGCCCGTGGCCACGGTGCTGGTGCAGGAGGGGACCCTGCGGACGGGCGACGCGGTGGTGGTGGGCGAGGTGTACGGCAAGGTGCGCGCCATGACCGACGACCGCGGCCAGCGCGTGCAGGAGGCCGGACCGTCCACTCCCGTGGAGGTGGTGGGGCTGTCGGACGTGCCCACCGCGGGCGACCTGCTGGAGGTGGTGCCGGACGAGCGGCGGGCCAAGGCCATCGCGGAGGAGCGCCGGGAGCGCCGCAGGGCCGCGGAGCTCACCCAGGCCCGGAAGGGCAGCCTGGAGGAGCTGGTGGAGGTCCGGGAGCTGCGGCTGGTGGTGAAGGCGGACGTGCACGGGTCCTTGGAGGCCATCACCGGCGCCCTGCAGCGGCTGCAGACGGAGGAGGTCAAGGTGAACATCCTCCACGCGGCGGTGGGGGCCGTGACGGAGTCCGACGTGATGCTGGCCGTGGCCAGCCGCGCGGTGGTGGTGGGCTTCAACGTGCGTCCCGACCCCGCGGCCCGCAAGCTGGCGGAGCAGGAGGGCGTGGACGTGCGCCTGTACCGCATCATCTACGAGGCCCTGGACGACGTGCAGGCCCTCATCAAGGGCCTGGCGGCGCCCAAGCTCACCGAGGTGGTGCTGGGCCGTGCGGAGGTCCGGAGGATCTTCCACATCTCCCGGGTGGGGACCGTGGCCGGGTGCTACGTGGTGGACGGCCGTATCCCCCGCTCCGCGCAGGTGCGGCTGGTGCGGGACGGCACGGTGGTGTACGAGGGCCGCTTGAGCTCCCTGCGCCGGTTCAAGGACGACGTCCGGGAGGTGGCCGCGGGGTTCGAGTGCGGCATGGTGCTGGAGAACTTCCAGGACATCAAGGAAGGGGACGTGATCGAGGCGTACGCGGTGCAGGAGCAGGCCGGCTGACCGCGGGCTGGCTTGCCGCGTGCGCCCCAGGGGGCCTGGCCATGGTGGTGGGGACGCTGCGCATCACCCTGAGCCTGGACGGCGCCCAGAGCCTGAAGGACAAGCGCCGGATCGTCCAGAGCCTGGTCCAACGCCTGCACCACGCCTTCCCCGTGTCGGTGTCGGAGGTGGACGATCAGGACGTGTGGACCCGCGCCACCCTGGGCGTGGCGTACGTGAGCAACGACGGCCGCCACGCAGACCGGGTGCTCGCCCAGGTGGTCCGGTACCTGGAGCGGGAGCGGGAGCTGTACGTGGTGGACTACGAGGTGGAGATCCGGTGACCGCGGCTGGCCGGTGCGCGAGGAGGGACGGGCCATGGCGTCTGCGCAGCGGGTTCAGAAGCTCCGGGAGTTCATCCGGGAGGAGGTCAGCGACATCCTGCACCGCGCCACCAAGGACCCCCGCATCGGGTTCGTGTCGGTGACGGACGTGGAGCTGAGCAACGACCTGCGCCACGCGAAGGTGTACGTGAGCGTGTTGGGCTCCGAGGAGGACCGGGCGCGGACCATGGAGGCCCTGCAGCGCGCGGTGGGCTTCGTCCGCACCGAGCTGGCCAAGCGGCTGCGGACCTACCACACCCCCGAGATCCAGTTCCGGCTGGACACCTCCATCGAGCGGGGAACCCGCGTGCTGCAGCTTCTGCGGGAGCTGGGCGCCTCCGAGGGAGGCAAGGGTGAAGGCGGCGGTGGCTAGCGCCCTGCGGTCGGCCCGCCGGGTGCTGGTGGCGGTGCACGAGAGCCCCGACGGCGACTGCCTGGGCGGGTCCCTGGCCCTCGCCCTGGCGTTGAGACGCCGGGGCGGGGAGGCGGTGGTGGCCAGCACCGACGGAGTGCCCGTGGTGTACCGGTTCCTGCCGGGCTGGGAGTCCGTGGTGGACCGGCCGGAAGGGCTGGGGGAGTTCGACGTCGCGGTGGCGCTGGAGTGCGGGGACCTGGACCGGGCGGGCCGGTTCGCGGGCGTGCTGGCCTCCGCGCCCGTGCTGGTGAACCTGGACCACCACCGGGACAACACCGGCTACGGCCACGTGGTGTGGAGGGACCCGGACGCGGCCGCGGTGTGCGAGATGGTGTACGAGCTGCTGGGGGAGCTGGGCGCGGAGGTGGACGAGCCGGTGGCCACGTGCCTGATGACGGGGTTGCTCACGGACACGGGGTCCTTCCGGTACAGCTCCGTGCGGCCCGAGACGTTCCAGCTGGCCGCGGAGCTGGTCCGACGCGGCGCCCGGCCCCACCACATCTACGAGCGGGTCTACGAGTCCCGGCCCGCGGGAGCCGTGAAGCTCCTGGGTCTGGCCCTCTCGCGCCTGCAGCTGTCCGCAGACGGGCAGGTGGCGTGGACCACGGTGGACGAGGACATGCTGGCCCGGGCCGGTGCCCGCTGGGAGGACACGGAGAACATCGTGGAGACCCTGCGCTCCATCGCGGGGGTACGCCTCGCCCTCCTGTTCAAGGTGGAGCCGGCCCGCGTCAAGGTGAGTCTCCGGGCCCGCGACGGCGCGCGGGCCAACCGGGTGGCCGCCCGGTTCGGCGGCGGGGGCCACCTGGGGGCCGCGGGGTTCGTGGCCCAGGGGTCGTTGGAGGACGTGATCCCGCAGACCCTGGAGGCGGCGTACGCGGAGGTCCGGGCGTCCGGGTGAGGAGGCGGTGTTGGACGGCGTCATCAACCTGCTCAAGCCTCCCGGGATGACGTCCCACGACTGCGTGGACGCGGTCCGGCGGATCCTGCGCAGCCGCCGGGTGGGCCACACGGGCACCCTGGACCCGGGTGCCGCGGGCGTGTTGGTGCTGTGCGTGGGCGCTGCCACCCGCCTGAGCGAGTTCCTGATGGAGTCCGACAAGAGCTACCGGGTGGAGCTGGTGCTGGGGGTGAGCACCCACACGGGGGACGCCTACGGGGAGGTCCTGCAGCGCCGGGAGCCGGAGCGGGACTGCGGCCGCATCCGCGAGGTGTTGGAGGGCTTCGTGGGCCGCCTCCAGCAGTTGCCGCCCATGGTATCCGCGGTGCACCACGAGGGGCGCAGGCTGTACGAGCTGGCCCGCAAGGGGGTCGAAGTTCCCCGCACGCCCCGGGAGGTGACGGTGTACGAGCTGCGGGTCCTGCGGTGCGAGCCTCCCCGGGTGCTGTTCGACATTACGTGCTCCAAGGGCACGTACGTCCGGCAGCTGTGCCACGACGCGGGCGAGAAGCTGGGTTGCGGCGCTCACGCGGGCTTCATGGTGCGGACCCGGGTGGGTGCCTACAGCCTGGAGGATAGCGTGACCCTGGAGGAGCTGCAGGAGGAGGTGGCCGCGGGCCGGGTGGACCGCGTCCTCACCCCGGGTGCGGAGGCGCTGCCGGGCCTGCCGGACGTGGAGGTAGCGGGGACTTTGCGGGCGGCCATCGTGCACGGCCAGGCGGTCCCCCTGTGGAAGGTGGCGCCCCACCTCCAGGTCCCGCCCCGATCCCTGGTCAAGGTGCTGGACGAGGACGGACGGCTGCTGGCCCTGGGCCGCGCGGAAGGCGGCAAGCTGAAGCCCGTGAAGGTCTTCCGGCCCCCGACGGCCCCATGAGGGTGTACCGGAGCCTCGGAGAAATCCCCCCGCACCCCCAGGGGAGTTGCGTGGCCCTGGGGGTGTTCGACGGGGTCCACCTGGGACACCGGGAGGTCCTCGGCCGGGCGGTGCGGTGGGGTCGCCAGCACGGCTGGCGCAGCGTGGCCTTGACCTTTGACCCACACCCCCAGCAGGTCATCGGAAAGGTTTCCGAGCCCTTCCTCATCCTTCCCCTGGAGGAGCGGCTCCGCAGGATCGCGACCCTGGGGCTGGACGCGGCCTTGGTGCTGCGGTTCGACCACCGGCTGCGCAGGACCGAGCCCGAGGAGTTCGTCCGGCGCGTGCTGGTGGAGGGGCTGGGGGCGAAGGCCGTGGTGTGCGGCCCGGACTTCCGGTTCGGACGGGAGCGGCGGGGCGACCCCGACCTGCTGCGCTCCCTGGGCGAGGAGCTGGGCTTCCGGGTGGAGGTGTGCCCTCCCGTGGTGGCGGGCGGGGAACGCGTGAGCAGCTCCCGGATCCGGACCTTGCTGCGCGAGGGCCGGCGGCAGGAAGCGTGCGAGCTCTTGTCCCACCCGGAGGCGGTGGTGTGCGCATTCCAGGCGGGCAAGGTGCTGGCCGTGGACCGCGGGGGCCGGATGGGGCTGCCGAAGGCCGCGGTGCTCGCGGGAGAGAACCCGGAGGAAGCGGCCTGGCGGGCCGTGGAGGAGGTGGCGGACGTCGGGCGCGGAGGGGCGGAGCTGCGCTGGTTGGCCAGGATGCCGGTCCCCGAGACCCTGGAGGTGTGGTCCGCGTACGCCCTGCAGGCGAACCCCTTGCGGGCGAAAGCCCCGGGCAGGTGGGTGGACGCCCGGGCGGAAAGCTTGGAGGAGCCCCACCGCAGGGTGGTGGAGCTGGCCCTAAGGGGTGCTTAGGCCGTTTGCCCCCGCCGAACGGCCGTGCTACCATCGGACTGAGCCCTGGCCCGGAGCTGGCCCCTGGCCGCCCGGGCTGCGGGCGACTTTCGTGCTGGGAGGAAGGCGGTGGCGCTGACGAAGGAGGCCAAGCAGCAGCGGATCGCGGAGTTCCGGAGGTGGGAGCAGGACACCGGGTCTCCGGAGGTACAGATCGCCCTGCTCACGGACCGCATCAACAGCCTGTCGGAGCACCTGAAGGTCCACCGGAAGGACCTGCACTCCCGCCGGGGGCTGATGCTCATGGTGGGGCAGCGGCGCAGGCTGCTTCGGTACCTGCAGCGGGAGGACCCGCAGCGCTACCGGGAAGTGGTGGAGCGGCTCGGACTGCGGAAGTGAGAAGTGCCGGCGCCGGGACGCCCCGGCCAGGAAGCGGGGGTCCTTCGATCATCGAGACGCACACTCCCGCGGGAGTGTGGTTCCCGGTGATCGATCCCCTCCTCCTGCCGTGGCGGCCGGCGGCCGAGGACGAAGGAGGAGAGGGAGACCATGAGCGTGGAGTGGAGTGTACCCGACGTCCGGAGCGTGCGCTTCGAGGTCGGAGGCGAGGAATGGGTCGTCGAGACCGGTAAGCTGGCCAAACAGGCCAACGCCGCGGTGACCGTCCGCTACGGGGAGACGGTGGTGCTGGTGACGGCCACCGCCTCCGACCAGCCCCGGGAGGGCATCGACTTCTTCCCCCTCACGTGCGACTTCGAGGAGCGGTTGTACGCCGCGGGCAAGATCCCCGGGGGCTTCTTCAAGCGGGAGGGCCGGCCGGGGGAGAAGGCCATCCTGACCGCGCGCCTCATGGACCGCCCCATCCGGCCTCTGTTCCCCAAGGGGTTCCGCAACGACGTGCAGGTCATCGCCACCACCCTGTCCGCGGACCAGATCCACCCGCCGGACGTGGCCGCGGTGGTGGGAGCCTCCACGGCCCTGAGCCTGTCGGACATCCCGTGGGCGGGCCCCATCGGGTGCGTGCGCATCGGCCTGGTGGACGGGCAGCTGGTGGTGAACCCCACCCTGCAGCAGATCGAGACCACAAGCCAGCTGGACCTGGTGGTGGCCGCCAGCGACGACGCCATCATCATGGTGGAGTGCGGCGCGGACGAGGTGCCCGAGGACCGGATGCTGGAGGCGTTGGAGCTGGCCCACGCGGAGTGCCGCAAGGTGGTGGCCGCCATCCGGGACCTGGTGGCCCGGGCCGGAAAGCCCAAGCGGGAAGTGCCCCTGTTCACCCCGGACCCGGAGCTGGCGCGGGAGGTCCGGGAGCTGGCGGAGGCCAGGTTGAACGCGGCTTTGCGCCACCCCGACAAGCTGAGCCGCGAGGAGCAAACCCAGCGGCTGGTGCAGGAGGTCACCCAGCAGCTGGCGGAGCGCTACCCCGACCGCGCTCAGGAGGTCGGCAACCTCCTCCTGGACCTGCAGAAGGAACTGGTGCGCCGGATGATCCTGGAGGAAGGAGTCCGTCCGGACGGCAGGACCCCGACCCAGATCCGGCCCCTGTACATCGAGGTGGGGCTCATGCCCCGGACCCACGGCAGCGCCCTGTTCCAGAGGGGACAGACCCAGGTCCTGACCCTGTGCACCCTGGGCACCGGGGAGGACGAGCAGATCCTGGACGACCTGGGCATCGTGGAGAGCAAGCGGTTCATGCACCACTACGTGTTCCCGCCCTACAGCACCGGGGAGGTCCGGCCCCTGCGGGGCCCCGGACGGCGGGAGATCGGCCACGGGGCCCTGGCGGAGCGGGCCCTGGCCCACATGATCCCGCCCGAGGAGGCCTTCCCGTACACCATCCGGCTGGTGTCGGAAGTCCTGGAGTCCAACGGGTCCACGTCCATGGCGTCCGTGTGCGGCAGCACCCTGGCCCTCATGGACGCGGGGGTGCCCATCAAGGCGCCCGTGGCGGGCATCGCCATGGGCCTGATCACGGGGCAGGACGGCCGCATGGCCATCCTCACGGACATCCAGGGGATCGAGGACGCCATGGGCGACATGGACTTCAAGGTGGCGGGGACCCGGGAGGGCATCACCGCTTTGCAGATGGACATCAAGGTCCCCGGGCTGACCCGGGAGGTCCTGGCCCGGGCCCTGGAACAGGCCCGGCAGGCCCGCCTGGCCATCCTGGACGCCATGCTGCGGGTGCTGCCGGCTCCGCGGCCCGACCTGTCCCCGTACGCCCCGAGGCTGGTGACCATCCACATCAACCCGGAGAAGATCCGGGAGGTCATCGGCCCCGGCGGAAAGGTGATCAACAAGATCACCTCCGAGACCGGGGTCAAGATCGACATCGAGCAGGACGGCCGCGTGATCATCGCGTCCACGGACCCGCAGGCGGCCCAGAAGGCGGTGCGCATGATCCAGGACATCGTGCGGGAGGTGGAGGTGGGGCAGACCTACCTGGGTCGGGTCACCCGCCTGGTGAACTTCGGCGCCTTCGTGGAGGTCCTGCCCGGCAAGGAAGGGCTGGTGCACATCTCCGAGCTCTCGGACCGGCGCGTGGACAAGGTGGAGGACGTGGTAAAGGTGGGCGACGAGATCCTGGTGCGGGTCAAGGAGATCGACTCCCTGGGCCGGATCAACCTCACCCGCCGTGGGCTTGCCGGCCAGGACGGCGGCGAGGAAGCTCCCCCGGTGCCCGCGGGCCGGCCCCGGGAGGACCGGTCCGGGGGGCCGCCGCGCAGGCCTGGATTTCGACGGCAGCGCTGACCCGTGGAGGGTCCCGTGCACGCCCGCGACACCGACTACCGTAAGACCGTGCTCCCCTCCGGCATCCGGGTGGTCACGGAAGCCCTGCCCGGGGTGCGCACCGTGGCCCTGGGGATCTGGGTGGAGACCGGCTCCCGGTTCGAGCCGGTGAGCTGGAGCGGGATCGCTCACTTCACCGAGCACATGATGTTCAAGGGCACCCGCCGGCGCACCGCCCAGCGCATCGCGGAGGAGGCGGACGCCTTGGGAGCCCAGCTGAACGCCTTCACGGACCGGGAGCACACCTGCTACTACGTGCGGGTTCTGTCCGAGCACCTGCCCAAGGTGGCGGACCTGCTGGCGGACATGCTCACCGGCTCCCTCTTCGAGGAGGAGGCGGTGGAGCGGGAGCGGCAGGTGATCCTGGAAGAGATCAAGATGTACGAGGACAGCCCCGACGACCTCGTGCAGGACCTGTTCCTGGAGACCGTGTGGGCCCACGACCCCTTGGGTCGGCCCGTGATCGGGTTCCGCGAGACCGTGGAGTCTTTGCGCCGGCCGGACTTTCTGGAGTTCGTGGCCCGGGAGTACCGGTCCCCGCGGGTCCTGGTGGCGGCCGCGGGGGACGTGGACCACGACCAGGTGGTGGAGCAGGCCGCGGAGCTGTTGAGCCCGCTGGCCGCGGAGGCCTCCCCCAGGGGCGCCTCCGCGCCTTCCGTGTCCCTGGACTCCACGTACCGGGCCAAGGACACGGAGCAGGTGCACCTGTGCTTCGGCTACCCCGGGCTGCCCCAGGGCCACCCGGACCGCTACGTGCAGTCGGTGCTGGACCACGTGGCGGGGGGCGGGATGTCCTCCCGGCTGTTCCAGGAGGTCCGGGAGAAGCGGGGCCTGGTGTACAGCATCGGGACCTTCTCCGTCATGTACCGGGACGCGGGAGCCTTCGCGGTGTACGCGGGCACCAGCCCAGAGCGCGCCCGGGAGGTGCTGGAGCTGTCCTTGCGGGAGCTGGACCGGCTGCGCCAGGAGCCCGTGCCGGAGGAGGAGCTGCGCCGCGCCAAGGAGTCCCTGAAGGCGAGTCTGATGCTGTCCCTGGAGAGTACCGCCAGCCGCATGTTCTTCCTGTCCCGCGCCGAGCTGTACTTCGGCCGGCGCATCAGCCCGGACGAGGTGCTGCAGGAGCTGGAGGCGGTCACCCCGGAGCGGGTGCAGTCCTTGGCGCAGCGGTTTCTGGGGGAGCGACCCGCCCTGGCCGCGGTGGGCCCCGCGGACGCGGAGGCCACCACGCGGGCGGCCCTGGAGGCGGCGGTGTGAGCCGGCCGGTGCGGGTGGCGGTGAGCGGCGCCGCGGGCCGCATGGGCCGTGCGGTGGTGCGCGCGGTGTGCGGACAACCTGACCTGCAGCTGGTGGCCGCCTTCGGGCGGCAGCGGCACCTCGGCGAGGACGCCGGGTTGGTGGCGGGGGTCGGCGCGGTGGGCGTGGCGGTGGAGCCCGCCAGCAGGATCCCGGAACTGGCCGGGAAGGCGGACGTGCTGGTGGAGTTCAGCGTGGGTGAGGGGGCCGTGGAGAACGCCACCCGCGCCGCGGAGGCGGGGGTCCGCCCCGTGGTGGGGGCCACGGGGTACAGCCCACAGGCCCTGGAGGGGCTGCGGCAGGCCTGCGCGCAGCGCCGGCTGGGAGGACTCGTGGCTCCCAACTTCGCTCTGGGCGCGGTCCTGCTCATGCGGTTCTGCCAGCAGGCGGCGGTGTACTTCCCCCACGCGGAGATCGTGGAGCTGCACCACGACCGCAAGCGGGACGCGCCCAGCGGGACAGCCCTGCGGACCGCCCAGCTCATCGCGCAGGCGCGGTCCCAAACGCCTCCTCCCGCGGTGACCGAGGAGGAGAAGGTGGCGGGCGTTCGGGGCGGGGTGCACGAGGGGGTGCGGGTGCACAGCGTGCGGCTTCCGGGCCTGGTGGCCCACCAGGAGGTGCTGTTCGGCGGGCCCGGGCAGGTGCTCACCTTGAGGCACGACGCGTACAGCGAGGAGTCGTTCCTGCCCGGGGTTCTGCTGGCGGTCCAGCGGGTGCTGGACCTCTCAGAGCTCGTGGTGGGCTTGGAACACATCCTCGGTTGAAGGACGAGATCTCCGGAGCGAGGTGCAACGTGCGGAACGGCTACGTGGTCGCGGTGGTGGGAGCCACGGGGGCCGTGGGGCGGCAGGCGGTGGCGCTGCTGGAGGCGCGGGGTTTCCCGGTGCGGGAGCTGCGGCTGGCCGCCTCCCCCCGTTCTGCGGGCAAGCGGGTGGACGGGCACCCCGTGGTGGCGCTGTCCGAGGAGGTCTTCGAGGGCTGCGACATCGCCATCTTCGACGTGCCGGACGAGGTGTCCAGGGAGTGGGCGCCCAGGGCCGCGGCACGGGGCGCGGTGGTCATCGACAACGCCGCCACCTTCCGCCTGGAGCCCGACGTGCCCCTGGTGATCCCGGAGATCAACGGGGCCCGGGTGCTGGACAGACCCCGGGGCATCATCGCCAACCCCAACTGCACCACCGCCACCTTCCTGATGCCGCTGGCGCCCCTGCACCGTCGCTACGGTCTGCGCAGGGTGGTGGCGTGCTCGTACCAGTCGGTCTCCGGCGCGGGCCAGGCCGGGGTGGAGCAGCTGTGGCGGGAGGTGAAAGCCGCCGCGGAGCGGGGCGAGCCCCTGCAGGAGTCCCTGGGCAGCGCCTTCCCTCAGCCCATCGCCTTCAACCTCATCCCCGCCATCGGCTCGTGGCGCGACGGCGGCCACACCAGCGAGGAGGTCAAAGCCCTTGTGGAGAGCCGGAAGATCCTCGAGCACCCCACCCTGGAGGTGGGTATCACGTGCGTGCGGGTGCCCACCCTGGTGGGGCACGGGGTGGCGGTGCACGCGAGCTTCGACCGTACCCCGGACCTGGAGGAGGTGCGGGAGCTGCTCCGGACCGCCCCGGGGGTGGAGGTGGTGGACGACCCGCGCTCGGGCCGATACCCGACGCCGCTTTGGGCCGCGGGCCGGGACCCCGCCTACGTGGGCCGCATCCGGTTCGACGGGGCCGGCAACCTGGCGTTCTTCGTGGTGGCGGACAACCTGCGCAAGGGCGCGGCGCTGAACGCGGTGCAGATCGCGGAGACCCTGGTCGCCCTGCAGCCCGACCTGAGGGCCCAGCCCACGCGGGTGTGACCCGACTCCGGAAACTGCCGGCTGCTGGGAAGCCCCCGCCGCAGCCCGGGTGGCTCGTGAGCGCTCCTCAGCCCACGTCCAGCGGGTAAACCTGGACCGTGGTCTCGTCCGTCTCCACCTCCAGGGTGTAGCGTCCCGGGGGGACGGCGTCGAACACGAACTGGCCCACGGCGTCCACCTCCGCCTCTCCGTGGTAGGAGGCACCCACGAGCCTCGCTCGGGCTTCCAGCACAGACCCCGCGTCGGAGGAAAGGATGCCGACCACGGTGCGCACGGAGCGGTCCTGCGGGTCTTCCGTGATGGACACGTGGAGGGTGAGCTCGCCCGCGCGGTACGTGGCGGACGCCAGCTGGGGGCTACCGCGCACCGCGTAAGCCGGGGCGGCCTCCGCCACCCTCAAAGCCGGCCACCACTGGGCCACCAGCACCCTGACGTCGGGACGGTCGCGGATGCGCAGGAACCGCTCCAGGGTGGCGAGCTCGTCCCGACAGCGGCTGCACTCCTGGAGGTGCGCCTCCACCTCCTCCCGGCCTGCGTCCAGGGTACCGAGGTAGAAGTCTCCGAGGACCTGGGGGTCCGGGCAGTGAAGGCGGTACAGTTGCCGGGTCACCGCGCGTTCCAGGGCGTCGTCCTCGGGATCCATCAGCGTCGCCTCCTTCCCGGGCTGCCTCGAAGGGCGGGGAGCTCCGGGAATCCGTGCCCTCCCCTCCCACATGTTTTTCGCACATGTCCTCCGCTAAACAAACGCGGCTGCGCGGACTTTTCGACCTCGGTTTTCCGCAGGATTTTTCGGCCACAGAAGGATGCACCCATGTGTTCGTGCTGAAAAAGAATGGATCGAACCTATCGATAGAATCAGACGAACTACGAGTAGACTGAGCCGAACGGTCTGGGTAGAATCAGTTTAGCCATGGGCCGGCTGGTGGCGGAAGTCCGGAAGAGCTTCGGGCTGCGCGTGCACGAGGCGCGCACGGCCTCCGGCCTGTCCCAGAGGGAACTGGCCCGGGCCCTGGGCCTGCGCAGCGCGGTGGCAGTGGGGGACTGGGAGCGGGGCAAGGCCTTCCCCAAGTTCGAGACCTTCCTCCGGCTGTGTGAGGTCCTCAACAAACCCCCTGCCTTCTTCCTGGAGGGCTACACGGAACCACCCCGGGACGACGACCCGCTTCAAGCTCTGGAGCGGCTGGAGCAGCGGATGCAGCAGCGGCACCTGGAGCTGCTGCACCGCCTGGAGCAGTTGCCCGCGGAGGTGAGCGGCTGCCTGCCTCCCGAGGAGGTGGCGCGCTTTCTGGACTCCATGGACTTCGAGCGGGACGTGCTCCCCAACCTGCCCCTGGACGTGCGGGGAGCCCTGCGGGCGAGGAAGCTTCCCCCGGCCCTGGAGGACGCGGCGTACGGGATCGCCCGCAACGCGGCCTGGCACGCCTGGGAGACCACCCGGGAACTGGTTCGGGCCTGGCTGCGGCGTCCGCGGAGGCC
>CAYTFH010000011.1:0-67299 GCA_964437095.1 uncultured bacterium
GGGGTTTACAACCCGAAGGCCTTCATCCCCCACGCGGCGTCGCTGGGTCAGGCTTGCGCCCATTGCCCAAGATTCCCAACTGCTGCCTCCCGTAGGAGTCTGGGCCGTGTCTCAGTCCCAGTGTGGCTGACCACCCTCTCAGGCCAGCTACCCGTCATCGCCTTGGTGGGCCGTTACCCCACCAACCAGCTGATAGGCCGCGGGCCCATCCCGAAGCGGAAGAGCTTGCGCCCAACCCTTTCCTCCCCCAGGGATGCCCCCGGAGGAGGGCATCGGGTATTAGCCCCGGTTTCCCGAGGTTATCCCCGTCTTCGGGGCAGGTTACCCACGTGTTACTCACCCGTTCGCCGCTAGAGCTGAAACCGCGGGTTGCCCCGCGGCCAACCCCCGCTCGACTTGCATGTTTTAGGCACGCCGCCAGCGTTCGCCCTGAGCCAGGATCAAACTCTCCGTCGGAAAGCTCAATCCTTGGCTCACCTCGGGCCGTGTCCTCGGCCCGGGGGATTGGGAAGTTGCGGCCGCGTGGTTCCTGCCACGATTCGGTTTTCAAGGTCCGCGCCGGCCCTGCCGGCGGATGATTAGAATACCACGCGGCACCACCGCTGTCAACGACACCCGCCGGGTACCGGCCGGATTCGCGAAACCCGGAGTGGGTCGGTCCCCGGCGGCCAGAGCCTTTGCCACGGGGCACGCCGCGCAGCCAACCGTAATCCTACCAGCCGGTCAGGGGCTGTCAAGCGGCGGAGGAACCGATCCGGTGCCCGCGGTGCTGGCCAGGGAAGCGGAGACGGGCGGCGCGTCGTGCCCGCGGCCGCCGGCTTTCTCGGACTGCGCCAGCTTCCTCCTCTCTTCCTCCCGCAACTCCCGCCGCAGCAGCTTGCCCACCTTGGACTTGGGGAGCATGTCCCGAAACTCCACGTAGTCGGGGACTTCGTAGGGGGCGAGCCGGTCCCGGCACCACCGCAGGAGTTCGTAGGCGGACACCCCCCTGAGCCCCTCCTTGAGGACCACGAACGCCTTGATGCGCTCCCCCACGTCGGGGTCCGGTACGCCCACCACACAGGCTGCCACCACGGCCGGGTGCTCCTGGAGCGTGGACTCCACGCGGGCCGCGGCCACCCGGTAGCCGCGTTTCTTGATGAGGTCCGCGGACCGGTCAAGGAAGAACAGCCACCCCTGCTCGTCCGCCCTCAGGATGTCCCCTGTCCGGTACCACACCTTGCCCGCGTGGTGGACGAACGCCTGCTCGGTCTCCCGAGGATTGTTCCAGTACCCCTTCGGCAGGTTGGGCCCCGAAACCCACAACTCGCCGGGCTGTCCCGGGAAGACGGGCTGCAGGGACTGCGGGTCCACCAGGCGGACCTCCCGGCAACGGACCACCTTGCCCACGGTACCCTCCGGGTAGGCGGACCCCGCGGGGGTCAGGGTGATGGCACCGCACGCCTCCGTGGCCCCGTAGCCCTGGTACAGGGGGTACCCCACGCGCTCCTTCCACCTCCTGGCCACCTCCACGGGCAGGGCGTCCCCTGCGGAGAAGCAGTACCGAAGGGAGGACAGGTCGTACAGGTCCAGCCGGTCGTGCTCCAGGATGCTCCGGTACAGGGTGGGGGTTCCGAACAAGGTGGTGGCCCGGTAGCGCTGGATGTGCTCCAGCAGCGCGTCCCAGTTCATGCGGGGGAGCAGGACGACGGTCTCCCCGTGGAGGAGCGCGCCCAGGGCCATGGCCTGCCCGAGGATGTGGTAGAGGGGTGCGCCCTGCACCACCACGTCGGCCCCCACGGGGACCGCCTCCACGCTCGCCTCCCGCTGGATCTGCACGCTCTCCAGCAGGGCGGCCTCCGAGATGGGGACGCCCTTGGGGTTCCCCAGGGTACCCCCGGTGTAGAGCAGCTGGCAGGGTCCGGTGTCTTCCCGCGCAGGCGGCGTCACCTTCCATCCCCCGCGCAGCAGGTCCCGGAAGGTCCACACGTCCGGAGCGCGAGCCACGCGGCCGGTGGGCAGGCAGTCCAGAACCCACCCGACCGCCCGCTTCCACCACGGCAGGAGGTCCCCCAGGCCCGTCACCACGAGCCCCCTCAGGCCCACTTCCCGATGGACACGCAGGGCGTACCCGAAGAGGGTGTCCGCGCACACCATCCACGACGCTTCGGAGTTCCGGGCGATGTACGCCACCGCCTGGGGGCCGTACTGCGGCGAAACGGGCACGGCCGCCGCACCCAGCCTCCGCAAGGCCCACCACACCACCAACCACTGGGGGCAGTGGGGAAGGTACAGGAGTACCCGTTCCCCGGAGGCGACCCCCAGCCGGGAAAGCCCTTTCGCCACGCGCTCCACGAGGTCGGCGACCTCACCGTACCGGTAGGCTTCCCCCAGGTAGAACAGGGCCACCCGGTCCCGTGCTCGGCCCACCGCCTTCTGGAACGCTTGGTCCAGCAGGCTGCCCGTCACCGCCGCACCTCCTGGAGCCAGGCCCAGCTCCCTCCCAGGTACGCGGCCTGCACCTCGGGCCGGTGCGCCAGCTCGTCCCGGCTGCCCTCCAGCACCAGGGCGCCACTCTCGATGACGTAGCCGCGGTCCACCACCGGAAGCACCACCCGCGCGTACTGCTCGGCCACCACCACGGCCACCCCACGGCTGCGGATCCCGTGGAGGATGCGTACGATCTCCGCCTGCAGGGCCGGGCTCAGCCCCAACAGGGGTTCGTCCAGGAGCAGCCAGGCGGGCCGGGCGGCCAGGGCCATGCCGATGGCCACCATTTGCTGTTCGCCCCCGCTCAGCATGCCCGCGGGCTTCTTCCACAGCCTGCGCAAGGGCGGGATGAGCTCGCAGGCAAAGGCGATGCTGTCCTCCACCTCCCTGCGGGGGCGCAGGTAGCCACCGAGGCGCAGGTTCTCCGATACGGTGAGGTCCCGAAAGACCGCGTGGCGCTCCCGACACAGCACCAGGCCTCGTCGCACGCGTTCCGGCACGTCCCACCGGCTGATGTCCACTCCGTGGAGCCGGATCCTCCCCTGGACCGTGACGCGGATGCCGCCGCGCCGGGCCTCCCTCCGGGCGTAGACCAGGGTGAGGCCCGCCAAGGTGTTCAGCAGGGTGGTCTTGCCCGCCCCGTTGGACCCGAACACCCCGACCACCTCCCCGGGTGCCACCCGGAGGCTCACCTCGTTCAGGGCCAGGGCGTTCTCGTAGTACACCACCAGCCCGTCCACCTCAAGCAAGGGCGGCCACCTCCGTGCCCAGGTACGCCCGCTGGACCTCCTCCCTGCCCATCACCTCCGCGGGGCGCCCCTCCGCGATCTTCCGTCCGAAGTCCAGCACCACCACACGGTCCACCACCTGGAACAGCTCCGACAGCCGGTGCTCCACCAACACCAAAGACCGCCCCTCCTCTCGGAGCCGGAGCAACAGGGGGATGAGGCTCGCGCTCTCCGCGGGGCTCATCCCGGAGAACAGCTCGTCCAGAAGGAGCACGTGCGGGTCCAGAGCCAGGCAGCGCGCCAGCTCCAGCCGCTTCAAGTACCCGTGGGGAAGTTCGGAAGCGGGCTTGGCCACCACGGGCGCGTCCCGCTCGAAGCCGACCTCCTCCAGGAGGTCCAGGGCGGCTTCCTCCCGCCGTCCCCAACCCGTCCCCAGGCGCTCCCGGGCCCGGGCGGAGCACAGGGGAATCACCACGTTGCGGTAGGCGGGCAGCCGGTAGAAGGGCCTGGGGGTCTGGAAGCTGCGCACCACCCCCAGCCGGACCCGGGCCTCCACGGAGAGGCGGGTCATGTCCGTGCCCCGGTAGGACACCCGCCCCGCGTCAGGGCGGACGAAGCCGGTGATCACGTTGATGAGGGTGGTCTTGCCGGACCCGTTGGGCCCGATCACCCCCAGCGCCTCCCCGGACCCCACGTCCAGGCTGACGCCCTCCAGAGCCCGGACGCCTCCGAAGCGCTTGCTGACCCGGTCTACCGACAGGATGGCTTCCACCGCACCCCTCACATGGGCACCCACCGCTCGAACTGGTGGTAGCGCCGCCGGGCCAGGGAGAACAGGCCCTCGGGCACCGCCACGAGGGCCAGGATGAGCACCGCGCAGTACGCCACCACCCGTAACGTCCCGAAGGCCCGCAGGATCTCGGAAAGGGGCACCAGCAGCGCGGCGCCCACCGCGGCGCCGGCCATGGTGCCGGGACCTCCCAGCACCGCCGCGGTGAGGGGGAGCACGGAGTAGTCCAGGGCGAAGCTGGACATCCCCACCACGTGGTAGTGCGTGGCCAGCACCCCTCCCGCGAGGCCCGTGGGCAGGCCACCCAGGAGGGTGGCGACAAACTTCCACCGGCCCACGGGGATCCCCGAGGCGCGCACGGCCAGGTCGTTGTCCCGGATGGCGTGGAGGACCAGCCCGTAGTCGCTGTCCAGCAAGCGCTGCAGCCCGAACACCGTGGCCAGGAGCGCAGCCACCAGCACGTACTGACGGACGGCCAGGGAGCCCAGGGCGGGGATCCCTCCCAGCCCCTCGGTGCCGCCCAGGACCTTGGTGGCCTCGATGATGCGGGAGAACAGCAGGGGTAGGGCGAAGGTCACCAGGCTGAAGTACACGCCCCGCAGCCGGAGCACGGGAACCAGCAACACCGCGCACAGCCCGGATCCTACCGCCGCGCCCAGCAGCACCGCCAACACGGGGGGCAAGCGCAGCTCCAGCCCGGCCAGGGCGGTGAGGTACCCGCCGGTTCCTAAGAAGAGGCTGTGGCCCAGGGAGATCAGCCCCACGTTCTCCAAGAAGGCCCAGCTCACCGCGGCCAGCATCATGGCCACCGCCACCAGGAACACCGTCTGCCAGTACTCTCCGGTCCAGGGCCGCAGGAGGGGGAACGCCACGAGCCCCGCCACGGCCACCAGACGAGGCCCGGCGCGGTACAGCAGCTCGCGCCAGCCCGCCAGGGCGAACACGTCGTCGGACCGGACCTTGATGCCCCGGTCCAGGCGCTCCCGCCGGTACGCGGTGGGGGCGTGGCTCACACCCGCTCCTCCAGCTCCTTCAGACGTCCCAGGATGCCCGAGGGACGCACGGCGAGGACCGCCACGATGGCCCCCAGGTAGATGACCTCGCTCCAGTGGGGCCCGACCACCACGCTGGCCACCACGGTGGCCGCGCCCAACAAGAGCGCGGCCAGCACCAGCCCCGCGGTGCGTTCGGTCCCGCCCACCACGGTGACCGCCAGGGCGACCAGCATGGCGTCGTAGCCCAGGTTGATGGAGATGAGTCCCAGGGGCAGGACCAGCACCGCGGCCGCCGCGGCCAGGGCGCTACCTAGGGCCACGCTCACCGTGGCCATGGCGTCCTCCCGGACTCCCACGGCCAGGGCCGTGAACTCCTCCTGGGCCATGGCGCGGAGGGCCAGGCCGGTACGGGTGGCCCGGCCGAACCACCACAGGGCCAAACCCAGCCCCGCCGCCGCGCCCAGGACCGCCACCCGGTGGGCGTCCACCGTGACCCCGGCCAGGTTCACCGAGCCGCCCACCACCGGCGGCAGGTTGAACTCATAGGTCACCAGGCCCGCCCAGCGGAACAGCTCCAGCATGGCCACCCCGGCCGCGAAGGTGGCGATCACCTCCGCCAGCACCAGCCGCCGCACCGGCCGGATCACCAGCCAGTACAGCACCACACCCACCAGGGCCGCGGAGGCCACCGCGCCCGCGGCCGCCAGGAGGTGGGGCCACCCCAGCGCCCGAAGCAGGTACCAGCACACGAACCCGGACAGGATGTACGTGCCCCCGTGGGCGAAGTTGGGAATCCCCGAAAGCCCGAAGGTCACGCTGAACCCCAGGGCCACCAGGAACAGGGTGGCCGCCTGCACCAGGCCGTACACCGCAACCCCGAGGAGCTCCGCCACGGCTCAGGAACTAGCGGGCGACCCCCGCGGGCAACCGGATCTCGTCCTCCGCCGCCACCTCCGGGAACACCACCACCCGCCGCCCGGGAGCCCGCCACTGGAAGGCCAGGCTGATGGCGGTCTGCGACGGCAGGCCTCCGTAGGCCACCTGGTGGTTGTCGTTGAACCGGATGCGGCCGATGACCCCCTCCATGTCCGTCTTGCGGATCTCCTCCGCCACCCGGTCCGGGTCCAGGGTGCCGGCCCGCTCGATGGCCGCGGCCACCACGTACACCGCGTCGTACGAGGGGCCTGGACCGTGGCCGCTGAGCTTCAGACGCGCTTCCTCTCCGTACTTCTGCCCGTAGGCGCGGTTGAAGTGCACAGACTTCGGGAGAACCCGGACGGGCAAGGGCCCGGGCTCCGCCACGAACTGCACCATGCCGTCCACCGCTCCCTCGAAGGCCTGCCAGGCGGTGGCGGGGACCGCGGGGCTGATGAACCCCAGGACCAGCACGGGTAGCTGCGCGCCCTTCACCTGCTTCAGCAGCACGCCCGACTGGGGCATGTCGAACACGGGCACCAGCACCTGGGTCCGGCCGGTGCGCGCCCGCAGGACGCTGCTGGAGAAGTCCGCGGCGCCCGTGGGGTAGGCGTCCGTGGAGACCACGGTCCAGCCCGCCTGCCTCGCCCACGTCTCCAGGAAGGAGACGGTGGCCTTGGCCCAAAGCACGTCCTGGTGCACGAACTGGATGCGGGACAGCCCGTAGCGGGACTTCACGAACCCCAACACCCGCGCCAGGTTGCCCGCGAAGTACTCACTCTGCAGCCCCATGCGGAACAGGTGCCGGTACTTGGCGCGGTCGCTGGCGATGCGGGCCTCGAAGGCCGGGGTCATGGCGATGGTGACGATGTAGGGGACCCGGTAGCGGGCCACCAGGTCCATGGCCGCCAGGAGCACCTCGGAACGGAAGGCCCCCACCACGATGGCGTGGGGCCGCCGCTCCGTGATGAGCTTCTCCACCGCCGCCAGGGCGTCGTGGATGGGGATCCCGGGTTCGTGCTCCCGGGTGTCGATGGACACCACCTGCAGGGGTCTGCGCACCGCCCCCACCCGAACCCCGCCTTTCGCGTTGATCTCGTCCACCGCCAGCTGCACAACCCGTAGGGAATCCGCTCCCTCGATGGACCCCAGGGCTGTGGGCACTCCCAGCACCACGGGCTCCGCGGGCGCCGCCCCAACCCTGAAAGGGGCCACGGCCGCCAGCAAGGCCACCACGAGGACCGCCCACCGTACGTTCCCGCGCATCGCGCGCCTCACCTCCCCTCGTTAAGGGTTTGTGGCCGTACTCCCGTCTCCCGTCAGCCGCCTGCGGGGGCGTTGGAACCGCGGTTGCGGCCGGTCCACACCCCTTGGGGGTCGTACTCCCTCAGCACCCGCAGCTCCTCCGCGGACGGCTCCGGAGTGGGACAGGCCTCCGGGGCTACCCGCACGGGCCAGCCCGTGTGCTCCAGGACCTCCTCCAGGGTTTGGCCGGGGTGCCAGTGGCGCAGCACGGCCTCGCAGCTGAGCGGGTCGAACCGGAACACCGCACGGTCGGTGATCACCGCGCTGGGGCCTCCCCGGGGCAGGCCCACCCGCTGCCGCCACCCCGGGCCGTCGCCGTAGCCCGGCGAGGTCCGGAAGTCCACCCGCTCCACCAGCCGGTGCCGTCCGTGGGGCAGGATGACCACGAGCCGCCTCGCGAGCGACGCGATGTCCGCGCCACCGCCGCTGCCCGGCAGCTTGACCCGGGGCCGGTCCGGGTCTCCGATGTACGAACTGTTCACGTTGCCGAACCGATCCACCTGGGCGCCGCCGATGAAGCCCACGTCCACCTCGCCCCGCTGCAGCAGGCCCATGACGTTGACCATCCGGGTACACCACACCGCGCCCACGATGTTGGGGGTGTCGGACATGGTGTACAACAGCTCCGGGGTGGGCACGTCCCGCACGATCCCGTTCTCGAACACTCCCACCGAACGGGGCGCGTGCAGGCGCTTGGCCACGCAGTACGCCAGCAGGGGCAGGCGCATCCCCACGAACACCACTTCCCCGTCCCGGATCTCCCGGGCCGCGGCCACCACCATGAGCTCGCCCACGCTCCAGTCCGCCATGACCTACCACGCGTAGTCCACGGGCGCCGCGGGGGCCGGCTGGAGGCGCCGCAGCGCTTCCCACCGCGGCCCCAGCCGTCGCAGGTAGCTGTGGTGGTCGGGCACATCCAGCACCCACTCCCGCAGCCAGTCCCGGAAGCCTTCCTCTGTCCGCGTGCGCTGGTGGTACTCCTCGTAGAAGGCGTGGTCCCGGCGGTAGTAGCCGGGCACGGGAGAAGGGTGGCACCCGCCGGGGCAGTGCACCACCGCGGACACCTTGAAGCCGGGGACCAGGACCCGGTTGGGGTCGCTGCGGATCACCTCGGGCTCCACCACCTCCTCGGCCAGCAACACCACGTGGCGGGAAGCCAACGCCGCCTCCTCCGTGACGCCGAGGTTCCCCCACACGTGCGCGTTGCCCTCCGGGTCGGAACGCTGCACGGCCAGGATGGCCACGTCCGGCTGGATGGCCCGCACCAGGAGCAGGGGTTGGCCGGTCCACGGGTCCTCGGAGGTCCGGAACGCCTGGGGGTGCCGGGGGACGTCGCTCCCCAGGAGGGAACGGGTGGGCAGGTACGGCACGCCCAGGGCACCGGCCAGCAGGCCCAACGCCACCGCGAAGTTGGAGTAGTCCCAGACCTCCACCCGCCGGGGCACGCCGTATTCCGTGGCACGGCGGTAGGCGTGTCCCAACCCCGCGGACACGTTGCCCACCCACGCGGCCATCACCCGGGCCACGCAGCCCGCGCCGATGAGCTGGTCGAACAACACATCCGAGATGGGGCCCACCAAGGTGAGGTCGCGCCGGCCCTGGCGGATGATCTCGTGGCCCGCGGCGAAGGGGATGAGGCTCTCCAGGCACGTCCCCATCACCACGGTGGCGCCGTCGGGGACGAAGCGGGCCACGGCCTCGGACAAGGACAGCAGCTTACCGTCCCGCCTCGGTCCCACCCGCCACTTCCTCCTTTGCCCTCGCCAGCGGCTGCGGCCGCGGGGCCGGCCGGAGCCAGCGGGAGGCCAAGGCCTCCACGAGGGGCACGACGCCCTGCCGGAACACGAGGAAGAGCACCACCAGCAGCGCCCCGTAGGCCAGCACGGTGAGCTGCCCGAAGGGCCGCACCAGCTCGTCCACGGCGCTGAACAGGGCGGCTCCCACCACGGGCCCCAACAGCGTGCGCATGCCGCCCAACAGCAGGGCGATGAGCACCGGGATGTCCACGTGCCCCACCGCGTACACCGAGGGGCTGATGAACCCGTTGAGGTCCGCGTACACGGCCCCCACCAGCCCCACAAGGGCGGAAGCGCCCGTGGCCACCGCCACCTTGTAGCGGGTCACGTCCACCCCGGACAGCTCCGCGCTCACCTCGTCCTCGCTGAGGGCGTGCAGCGCCGCTCCGTGGGCGGAGCTGAACAGCCACCGGTAGCCGGCCAGGGCGGCCACCAGCACCGCCCACACCGCGTAGTACGCCCGACGCGGGTCGTCCCCCAGCCCCATCCCCAGCCCGCGGGTCACGATGCCCGTCTCCCCGTTGGTGAGGTCCCGCAGGCCCAGCAGCAGGTTGTGCAGGATCAACGACACGGCCAGGGTCACGATGCCCACGAACAGCACCCCGAACCCTCGCCGTACGCTCACGTAGCTCAAAAACCCTCCCAGCGCTCCCGCGGCCACCGTAGCCACCGCAATGGCTGCCAGCGGCGCCAGCTTCAGGTCGCGGACCAGGATCACCGAGGCGTACCCGCCCAGGCTCGCCAGGGCCCCCACGCACAGGAACAGCTGGTTGGTGTGGCCGAAGAGGAGGTTGAAGGCCACCGCGTAGCTGGCCAGGACCAGCATCAGAGCGGCCAGACGCATCTGGTAGGGGCTGTCGCCCACCACCGCGGGCAGCGCGGCCAGGACCGCGGCGGCCAAGGCCACGGCGAGCACCCTGCGGAAAAACGACAGCGTCACGGCCAGTACGCCAGCAGCCCCTCGGGCCGCACCAGCAAGGTCGCCACCGCCACGGCCAGCAGGGCGATCCACGTGAGGTAAGTCCCCACCCAGTAGCTCAACGCCGCGTTCACCACGCCCAGCAACAGGCTCGCCAGGAAGGTCCCCGTGAGGCTGCGCACCCCGCCCACCACCGCCACGATGAGGCTCAAGATGGTGAACTCGGTCCCCATGTCCGGCCCCAGGAAGGAGAAGAACCCCTGCCCCACGGCCGCCACCCCCGCCAGCAGCCCGCTCAGGAACAGGGTCGCGGTCCGGGCCCGGTCCACGTCCACCCCGCACAGCCACGCCCCGGCTTCGTTCTGGATCACGCACCGGATGGCCTTTCCCAGCCGCGTGCCCTTCAGGAAGGCCAGCAGCAGCCCGAAGGTCACCAGGCTCAGGCCGCCCACCGCGAGGCTGGCGGTGCGCACGGTGATCCCCAGCACCTCCACGGAAGGCGTGGCCAGGCGCAGGCTCAGGGCCACGTTGGGGTAGCGCAGGGTGTAGAAGCCGTCTAGGATGAAGGAGGTCCCCAGGGTCAGGATCAAGGCCAACAGCAGGCGCTCCTCGCCCCTCCTGCGGTAGGCGGGCTGCAGGAGGGTCCGGTCCAGGAGCAACGCCAGCAGCCCCGCGGCCAGAACCCCTCCCAGCACGGCCAGCACCGGCTGGACCCCGGCCTGCAGGAGCAGGGCCGCCGCCAGCCCTCCCAACACCGCCACCTGTCCGTGGGCTAGGTTCAGCACGCCGCCCAGGCCGTACACGAACACGATGCCCACGGACAGCAGGGCCAGCTGCAGCCCCAGCACCAGCCCGTCCACCACCACACCCACGGGCTACCCTCCCCCCAGGTACGCGCTGTGGAGCTGTGTGCTGCCGCGCAGCTCGGAAGCCTCGCCCTCGAAGGCCAAGGTGCCGTTCTTCAGCACGTACACCCGGGAACAGAGCTGCAGGGCCGCGCCCACCTGCTGCTCGGCCAGCAGGATGGTCACCCCCTGGTCCCGCAGGACGCTCAGGCGCCGGTACAGCTCCGCCACCAGGCGCGGAGCCAGCCCCGTGGACGGCTCGTCCAGCAACAGCAGCTTGGGCCTCGCCATGAGGGCGCGGGCGATGGCCAGCATCTGCTGCTCACCCCCGGACAACGTACCCGCCCGCTGCCCCTTCCGCTCCGCGAGCCGGGGGAACAGGGCGAACACCGCTTCCAGCCGCTCCTTGAGCCCGTCCGGGCGCGCGTACGCGCCCAGCTCCAGGTTCTCCAGCACCGTCAGCTGGGGGAACAGCTCCCGCTCCGCGGCCACGTAGGCCACGCCCTGCCGCACCACCTGGTGGGGCCGCAGGCCCTCCAGGGGCCTGCCCTCGAACCGCACCGAGCCGCGCTGGGGCCGCAGCAAGCCCACCAGGGCCCGGAACAGGGTGGTCTTGCCCGCGCCGTTGGGCCCCAGGACCGCGGTGGCCTCGCCGTCCGCCACCCGAAGGCTCACCCCGCGCACCACGGCCACGTCGCCGTAGCCCGCCCACAGGTCCCGGACTTCCAGCATCAGCCCGCCACCTCCGCGGACCGGAACTCCACGCCCAAATACGCCTCCACCACCGCGGGGTCCTTGGCCACCTGCGCGGGAGGGCCCTGGGCGATGACCGCCCCGTGGTCCAGGACCACCACCCACTCCACCGTACCCAGGAGGGCGTCCATGACGTGCTCGACCCACAGGATGGCCACCCCGCGCTGGTCCCGGACCTGGCGCAGGAGGGCGGTGCACCGCTGGATCTCCACGGGGTTGAGCCCGCTCATCAGCTCGTCCACCAGCAGCACCCTGGGCTGGCCCGCCAGGGCCCGGGCCAGGTCCACCAGGCGCTTTTCCTGGGTGTTCAGCCGGCCCACGGGCTCCCCCCGGCGATCCTGCAGGCCCACCAGCTCCAGCGCCTCCGCCACCCGCCGCCGGGCCTGGACGGGAGTCAGGGAGTCCTGCAACCCGAACAGGGCCCCCACCTGCACCGTCTGCTCCACCGTGAGGTTGGGGAACAGGCGCGGGATCTGCAGCACCCGGCCCACGCCCCGGCGCACCACCGCGTGGGCGGGCAGGTCGGAGATGCGCTGCCCATCCAGCTCCACCACCCCTCGGTCGGCCCGCATCAGGCCGCAGATCACGTTCAGCAGGGTGCTCTTGCCCGCGCCGTTGGGGCCGATGAGGCCCACCAAGGCTGCGGGTTGCACCTCCAGGCTCACGTCCCGGAGGGCCAGCAGCCCGCCGAACCGTTTGGTGACCCCGCGGCAGCGCAGCAAGCTCTCACTCCGCGGGCACGTACGGCGGGATCGGGGTGCTGCGGAACTGGTACTTCTGCGCCCAACCGCAGCCGAGGCAGACGCCGCCTGCCGCCTCACCCCGCTCGATGGTGAAGAACACGATCCGCACTTCCTTCATCTCGCCCCACTCGGTGTACGACAGGGGCCACGCGTAGCCCGGCTGCACGAACCGGCCCTTGCGGATCTGGCCCGCGATGGCCCGGGGGTCGGTGCTGCCCGCCTTCTTGGCGGCCTCGGCCACCATCTTCACCATCACGTAGCCGGAAAAGCCGCTGTTGTCGAAGTAGCGCTTGTACAGGCTGAAGTACTTGGCCGCCAGCTGGCGGAAGGCCGGCGTGGTGAAGTCCACGCAGGAGTAGTCCAAAAACCGGCCGAACACCGCCTCCCCGCCGCGCTGCACCATCAGCTCCGGCGGCAGCACCGAGCCGATGAGCTGCTGGCGCATGCCCAGCTCCGCGGCCTGCCGCACGATGGTGGGGTTTCCGGGCGGGTGGCCCGCGATCACCAGCAGCTGCGGGTCGAAGGCCTGCAGACGCCGCAGGTACGGGGTGAAGTCCGCGGCGGTCACGGGCGCCACCTCCGTCTGCACCCGGACCCCGGGCAGGGACGCCACGTACCGCTCCACGGACTCCCGGATGGAGTGGCCCCACGCGTAGTCCGCGATGATCTGGCCGATGCGGGTGTGCTTGGCGTGCTGCACCATGGCCGCGATGGCCTGCACGTACATGGGCGCGGCCGCAAGACACGTGCGGAAGGTGTACCGGCTGCTCTTCCGCAGGATGGCGTGCGACCCCGCCATGGTCAGGAACAGCGGTACCCGCAGCGTCTCCGCCTCTCGAGAGGCGGCCAGGGCCACGTCGCTGCTGATGACCCCTCCCGCGGCGGAAATGCCCTCCCGCTCCACCAGGGCCCGGAAGGCGCTGATGGCCTCCGCGGGGTTGTTGCGGTCGTCCCGCTCCACGAACTCCACGGGCCGGCCCAGGACCCCGCCCGCCTCGTTGAGCTCCGCCACCGCCATGCGCATGCCGTCCCTGGCGCTGACGCCCCAGAAGGCGAACGGACCGCTGAGGGAGCTCAGGAACGCCACCTTGAGGGGCCTGGGCTGGGCGCCTCCCAGGGTCGCCAACAGCCCCACCGCCAGTACCACCGAGACCACGGACACCACTCGACCCCGCACCTGCCACCACCTCCTTCTGCCGTTCTCGCGAACGCTGAGCCGTACCTTACCACCCGGTCAACCCACCCGTCATGAGCCAGGTGGAGCAGAAATTCTAGTGCAACCTACCGCCCTAGCCCGCCTATCCAGCTTTGTGTTCCGCCTCTCGCAGCCTGAAGCGCTGGATCTTGCCCGTGACGGTCTTGGGGAGGTCCTGGGTGAAGGTGACGGTGTGGGGGTACTTGTAGCGGGCCAGGCGCTGCTTGCACCACTCCTGCAGCTCCCGCGCCAGGTCCTCCGTGGGGCTCGCCCCGGCCTTGAGCACCACGTACGCCCGGATGCGGGTCAGCCCCTCCACGGCGACCCCCACCACCGCCGCCTCCTGGACCGCCGGGTGCTCGATGAGGGTGTTCTCGATCTCCACGGGCGACACCCACAGCCCGCCCACCTTGATCATGTCGTCGCTGCGGCCCTCGTACCAGTAGAAACCGTCCTCGTCCGCCCGGTACCGGTCGCCGCTGTAGAACCAGCCCCCGTGCAGGCTGCGCTTGGTCTTCTCGTGCTGGTGCCAGTACAGGGCCAGCTCGCTGTCGCCCTTCACGTACAGGTCCCCCACCTCCCCGGGGGCTACGGGCTGCCCGGTGTCGGGGGACAGGATCTTCAGCTCGTAGCCGGGCACGGGCTTGCCCGAAGAGCCTGGTTTGAGCGCCTCCGGGGTGTTGGAGCAGTAGATGTGGAGCATCTCCGTGGACCCCACCCCGTCCAGGATCACCAGCCCGAACCGCTCCTTCCACCGGTGGAAGATCTCCGCGGGCAGGGCCTCCGCCGCGGACACGCACAGCCGCACGCTCGATAAGTCGTAGCGGTCCGCCTCCGGGAAGTTCAGGATGGCGTTGTACAGGGTGGGGACGCCGAAGAACAGGGTGGGCCGGTACCGCTGGATGGTCTCCAGTACCCCCTCGGGCGTGGGCCGCCCCGACCGCAGGACCGTGCTGGCACCCGCCCAGTACGGGAAGCTCAGGTTGTTCCCCAGACCGTACGCGTGGAACAGCTTGGAGGCGGAAAAGGTCACGTCCTCCTGGGTGATGCGCAGCACGTGCCGAGCGTACGTCTCGCAGGTGTACAGGAGGTCGTGCTGCAGGTGCACCACGCCCTTCGGCCTGCCCGTGGACCCCGAGCTGTACAGCCAGAACGCCATGTCGTCCCGGTGGGTGTCCGCGGGGGGTAGCTCCCCCGGGTAGGACGCCACCAGCTCCTCCAGGCTCAGGGTCCCCTCCACGCGGCCCCGGGAGACCACCACGTGGGGCGGCTCCCCCACACCGGCCACCGCTTCCTGGACCGTGGCCACCAGACCCGGGTCGGTGACCACCGCCCGCGCGGAGCTGTCCTGCAGGAAGTACGCGTAGTCGTCGGCCCGCAGCATGGGGTTGGTGGGGATGGGCACCGCGCCCATGCGGATGGCGCCCAGGAAGGCCACGGGGAAGGCGGGGCTGTCGTCCAGCACCAGCAGCACCCGCTCCTCCCGCCTCACCCCCAGGGCCCGCAGGGCCCGGGCGAAGGCGCACGCCCGACCGAACAGCTCCCCGTAGGTGACCTGTTCGTCCTGCCACCGGATACAGACCTTGCCGGAAAGTCCCCGTTCGAGGTTGCGGTCCAGCAGGGTGCTGGCGTTGTACCGTTCCGGCACGTCCACCTGTACCGTCAACCCGGTTGCCCCCCGAGCGCCCGTACCACCACGGACTTGGTCTCCATGTAATAGTCTAGCGCCTCCAGCCCGTGTTCCTTCCCGAACCCGCTCTGCTTGGTCCCGCCGAAGGGCAGCTCGTCGTAGATGCGGTTGACGGAGTTCACCCAGGTGTACCCTACCTCCAGCCGCTCCGCGGCCTCCGAGGCCCGGTGGAGGCTGCGGGTCCAGATGGACGAGCCCAGGCCGTACGGGGAGTCGTTGGCCCTCTGGATGGCCTCCTCGAGGCCAGAGACCCTCCACACGGGCAGCACCGGCCCGAACACCTCCTCCCGGGCCACCCGGGAGTGAGGGTCGGGGTCCAGGAGGACCGTGGGCTCGTAGAAGTAGCCCCGGCGCAACCGCGGGTCCTCGGGCCGCCGCCCGCCGGAAAGGACCCGGGCCCCCCGGTCCACGGCGTCCTGCACCTGCTCTTCGATGCGCTGGCGCTGCCGGGCGGTGTGCAGGGGCCCCATGTGCACCCCCTCCTCCAGCCCCGGCCCCAGCCGCAGCCGCCGGACCTTGGCCAGGAGCTTCTCGACGAACGGCTCGGCCACGGACTCGAACACGTACAGCCGCTTCACCGCCACGCACGCCTGCCCGCAGTTGAAGAACCGGCCCACGCTGGCGGCGCTGGCGGCCTCGTCCAGGTCCGCGTCGTCGCACACGATCATGGGGTCCGACCCGCCCAGCTCCAGCGTGACCCGCTTCACGCCCTCCGCGGCCAGGGCCATGATGCGCTTGCCCACCTCCGTGCTCCCGGTGAAGGCCACCTTCCGCACCAAGGGGTGGCGGACCAGGGCCTCGCCCGCCTCCGGCCCGGTGCCCGTGACCACGTTGAACACGCCCGCGGGAAGTCCTGCTTCGTGCAACAGCTGCGCGATGCGCAGGGTCGTCAGGGGCGTGGTCTCCGCGGGCTTGGCCACCACGGTGTTGCCCGCCACCAAAGCCGGGCCCAGCTTGTTGCCCAACAGGGTGGTGGGGAAGTTCCACGGGACGATGGCCGCCACCACCCCCATGGGCCGCTTCAGCACGAGACCGTACGCCCCCTCGTCCAGGTTGGGCACGTACCCGCCCCGCAGGTTGCGGCCCAGGCCCGCGTAGTGCACCAGCGTCTCCACGAACCGCCGGATCTCCAGCCTCGACTCCCGCAGCGGCTTGCCCTGCTCCCGCGTCAGGGTGCGGCTCAGTTCGTCCAGGTGGTCCAGGACGTGGTGGGCGGCCCGCAGCATCAGGTCGCCGCGCCGGGCGGCCGGGGTGGCCGACCACGTCCGGAAGGCCTCCGCGGCGTTGCGGACCGCCAGGTCCACCTCCTCCGCCCCCGCCCGGGGTACGGTGTCCAGGACCTCCTCCGTGGCAGGGTCCACCACCGGAAGGCGGTCGCAGCGGGGGCGGACGAACTCGCCACCCACGAACAGCTCCACGACGGCACCCCTCCCTCGCGCGCTACGCCCCGCGGAACTGCGGTGCCCGCTTCTCCAAGAACGCCCGGATCCCCTCCTGCGCGTCCTGGCTGCGGAACAGGCCGTCCACCAGCTCCCGCTCCAGCCGCAGGCCGTCCTCCAGGGGGCGGTCCAGCCCCAGGCGCACCGCCAGCTTGATGGCGCCTGTGGCCCGCACAGGTCCCTCGCTGAGCCTGCGGGCGAACTCCGCGGTCTGCTCCGCCAGCTGGTCGGCTGGCACCAGGCGGTCCAGGATCCCGTACGCGTACGCCTCCTGCGGGGACAGGGTGCGGCCGGTGACCATGAGGTCCAAAGCGCGGCTCCAGCCCACCAGACGCGGCAGCCGCTGGGTGCCGCCGTTGCCGGGCAGCAGCCCCAGGGTGACCTCCGGGAGGCCCAAACGGTACTCTCCCTCCGCGCCGAACCGCAGGTCGCACGCCAGGGCGATCTCCAGCCCGCCTCCCAGGGCGTGCCCGGCGATCTGCGCCACGAACACCTTGGGGATGTGGGCGATGCGGCCTAGGACCCGGTGGGCGTGGCGGACCAGGTCCATGTTGCGCTCGGGCGGGTTCTCGGAGAACGCCCGCACGTCCGCGCCCGCGGAGAAGAACCGATCCAGGGCACTGCGCACCACCACCGCCTGCACCTGGGGGTCCTGTTCCGCCGCCTGGATGGCCCGGTCCAGCTCCTCCACGAAGGCCGCGTCGTAGCTGTTGGCCGGCGGCCGGTTCAGGGTCACGTACCCGATCCTGCCCTCCCGCGCGAACTCCACCGCCATGGGACCTCCCTCCTCGTGGTCAGCCGAGCCCGGCCACCACCACGGACTTGAGCTCCACGTAGTAGTCCACCGCCTCCGCCCCGTGCTCCTTGCCGAAGCCACTCTGCTTGGTGCCGCCGAAGGGCAGCTCGTCGTAGCCGTAGTGCACCTGGTTCACCCAGGTCATCCCCGCCTGGAGTTCCTGGATGGCCTTGTGGATCCACCGCACGTTGAAGGTCCAGATGGACGAGCCCAGGCCGTAGGGGGAGTCGTTGGCGAGGCGGATGGCCTCGTCCATGTCCCGCACCCGGAACACGGGCAGCACCGGTCCGAACACCTCCTCCTGCACCACCCGGGAGTCGTGCGGTACGTCCACCAGCACCGTGGGCTCCAGGAAGTGTCCCCGGTCCCGGCCCTCCGGGATCCTGCCCCCGTAGGCCACCCGGGCCCCGCGGCGCAAGGCGTCCCGCATCTGGTCCAGCACCTCCTCCCGCTGCCGCGCGGTGTGCAGGGGACCCACGCGGATCTTGGGACGCTGCGGCTTCACCCACCCTTCCCCGGGCTCGTAACGGCTGACCCCAGCCAGCAGCTTCTCCAGGAACGCTTCGTACACGTCCTCGAACACGTACACCCGCTTGGCCGCCAGACAGCTCTGCCCGCAGTTCCAGTACCGGCCCACCAGCACGCCCCGCACCGCCTGGTCCAGGTCCGCGTCCGAGCACACGATGACCGGGTCGGAACCGCCCAGCTCCAGGGTGACCCGCTTGAAGGCGGGCCCCGCGATCTCCATCACCCGCCGTCCGGTGGCGGTCTCGCCCGTAAAGGCCACCCGCACCACCTCCGGGTGCGCTACCAGATACTCCCCCACCACGCGGCCCGGCCCGGTGACCACGTTCAGGACACCGGGGGGCAGGCCGGCCTCCTGCAGCAGCCCCACCACCCGGGTGGCCGCCAGGGGCGTGGTGCTGGCGGGTTTGACCACCACGGTGTTGCCCGCGATGAGGGCGGGCCCGATCTTGGTGCCCATCAAGGTCAAGGGGTAGTTCCACGGGACGATGGCCGCCACCACCCCCAAGGGCCGGCGCACCACCAGCCCGAAGGAGCTGCCCAGGTGGGACGGCAGCGGCACGTAGCTGCCCCGGAGCTTGCTGGCCAGGTCCGCGTAGTACTCCAGGCCGTGGAGCAGGTGGTTGAGTTCCGCCAGGGCCTCGTGGGTGGGCTTCCCCTGCTCCCGGACCAGCAGGTCCGCCACCTCGTCCTGGTGCGCCCGCACCCGCTCCACGCCCCTGCGCAGCAGCTGCGCCCGGGCCTCCGGGTCGGTCCGGGACCACTCGGCGAAGGCGGCCTTGGCCGCGGCCACCGCCCGGTCCACGTCCTCCCGGGTGGCCTGGGGCACGGTGTCCACCACCTCCTCCGTGGCCGGGTTCACCACTTCCACCTGCGCCCGCGAGGCGCTGTCCACCCACTCCCCGGCGACCAGCATCTTGGCCATGGCCGACACCTCCTCCCGATCCGGCTACAGCCGGCGGATCACCTCGAAGGGGCTGCGGCAATCCAGGCACAGGTAGGAGTGGGTCAGCAGCTGCGGCCCGAACTGGCCCACCCGCTGGACCCTGGCGGAGCCGCACCACGGGCACCGGACGCGCTCAGGACCAGCCGGTCCTTCGGCCGCGCGGCCGCTCCCCGAACGCGGACGCACCGCTACCCTACCGCCTCCGGGACCCGCGCCCGGAACGGCCCCAGCTCCGCCTGCACCCGTTCCACGAACCGCCCGCGCAACCGGGCTGCGTCCGCGTCCACCAGGCCCGCGGCGCGCAGGGCCTCCAGCCCTTCCGTGGCCGCCCCGAGCCACTCCCGCACCTCCCTCAACCGCGCTCCCAGCAGCGCCTCCGCGGCTGCCCGGCAGGCGCCCTCCAGCAGCACCCTCAACCTTCCCCACGCGAACACCGCGTGGAAGCGTTCCTCTTCCACGATGCGGCACGCCCTGCGGGCGAGCTCTTCGTGCACGGAGCCGGTGGTGCTCTCCAGGACCGTGGTGAGGGCGGTGTCCGTCACCGCCAGGGCCACCACCGCCTCCGGCCAGGTCTCCCAACTCCGACGGAGGAAGCCCGGACAGAAGTGCTCCGCGCGGTCCTCCTCCCGCTCCAGGCCCCTCCACGGGCGCGGCAGGGGCAGGTCCGCCAGCAGGGGGTACAGCACCCGGGCGTGCCCCAGCTCCTCCTGCGCCACCGCGGCGCAGGCCACCGCGCTCTCCAGTTCCGGAGCGCCCACGGACCACTCCGCCACCCGCCGCCCCAGGAAGTACTTGCTGTCCGCCACGGACACCAGGAGGGTCCCGAGGGCAACGGCCACGCGTCCGGGTTCAGTCCACGGCGCCTGCAACGCGCTCCTCCCGCGGCCGCAGGACCCAGTACGCCTCGTCTGCGGGCACCAGCACCACCTCCACCCAGCCCTCCCCGAACCGGCTCCGGGCCTGCTCCACCGCGGAGTCCGGGTCGGGAGCTTCTAGGGTCCCCTGCTGCTCCAGGGGCTGCGGGTACGCGGTGCGGCCGAAAACCAGGTAGGTGCGCATCACCGGGGGGTCACCACGCGCACCATCCGGTCGCGCCGCACCACGAACATCTCGGACCAGCCGCGCTCGTCGTACAGGGTGTAGGCGAACACCCCGGCTTCCTCGGGGCTCTGTGCCCGTACGCTCCCCACGTGCCGCAGGGGCTCCGGACCGTGCCGGGCGAACACCTCGTACACCGCGGCCTGCCCCTCCCGCACCTACACCACCCCCACTTCCCGCAGCCGGCGCCGCCCTTCGGGCGAGATGTGGTCCGCGGACCATGGCTCGAAGACCTGCTCCACCACCACCTCCCGCACCCCCTCCAGCCGCAGGACGGCGTCGCGCACGTCCTCCTGGATCAGCTCCACGCAGGGACAGCCCAAAGACGTGAGGGTCAGGCGCACCCGCACCGTGCCGCCGTCCACCTCCACCCCGCGGACCAGCCCCAGGTCCACCACGCTCACGGGGTACTCCGGGTCCAGCACCGCCCGCAGGGCGTCCAGGACCTGTTCTCGGGTGGGCACGGCTTCCTCCTACGCCGCGAGCTGCTGCAGCTCTCGGTAGCCGCGCTGCAGCTGGGCCACGAACTCCTCGTTGGCCGGCCCCCGCCGGCGCCACCGCTCCAGCACCCGGTCCCAGGACACCGGCCCGTCCTCGAACCGCCACCGCTTGTCCTGCTCGTCGAAGTCCGCGGGGAACGGGCAGTCGATGACGTACTCGCCGCGGTCGAGCTCGTAGTGGGCCGGAACCCGCAGGCCCAGCCGCTGGCACAGGGGTACCGCGGTGGACATCCACTGCTGCCGCAGCTGGTCGTTGGTGGACCCCTTCAGCCCGTACTCGATCTGGTCCGTGTGGCGCTTGAGGTGGTCCGGCAGCCCGAACCACTCCAACGTCATGACGAACATCCAGTCCACCGCCCGCTGCAGCTCCGCCCGGGTGGCCGGCTCCGAGGCCAGGATCTCCATCCACCGCTCCCCGTGGCGGAGGTGGAAGTTCTCCTCCCGGTCCACCTTCACCAGAGCCCGCTTCCACGGCCCGTAGCTGGTGTGGCGGAAGATGTCGCCCAGCAGCACGAACCCCGCCCGGTCGTAGAAGGCGTTGGCCACCACCAGCTCCGTCCAGCTGTCCAGGGGCACGTCGAAGGCGTACGGGTACTTGAAGTCCTTGGGGTCCCGCTCGTACACCAGGGCGTCCGTGTCCACCCCCAGGTCCTCCAGGAGGCGGTAGGCGATGTGGGCGTGGCCCAGCTCGTCCTGGATGATGCCCAGGGCGGAGACGTAGGCATTCAACGTGGGCGCGCAGCGCGCCGCCCGAAGGTAGGCGGGCGCGCTGATGAGTTCCGTGTCCGCGGAGACGATCAGGGTCCGCTTGAGCCCCTCCAGGTAACGCTCCGTGGCGTGCTCCGGACCCTCCACCAGCCGGCCTTCCCGGATCCGCTGCACCAGGGCTTGGTCCGCGGTGGCCGCCATCCCCCACCTCCTGCTTAACCGACTGGTCAAATCCTAGCGCGCTTTGACCGGCGGGTCAAGAGGCCGGAGCCCGGTGGTTCAGCCGTTTGCAGGGGTGGATCCGGTGCAACGGGCGCATTGACTGCACGGTCAACAGCCGGATGCCATAGGGGCGGTGGACGCCACGTTCAACCTGGGGACGCATCTGCTGGACCGGCACGTGGCCGAGGGGCGCGGGGACGGGGTGGCGGTGTACTACCGGTCGTCCGCCCTGACCTACGCGGAGCTGCAAGCGCAAGCCCACGCCGTGGCCGCCGCCCTGACCCGGCTTGGGGTGGAGCCGGAGAACCGGGTGGTGGTGTGCTTGCCCGACTGCCCCGCGTTCCTCGCCACGTACTTCGGAGCCCTGCGGGTGGGCGCCGTGCCCGTGCTGGTGAACACGTACGCCCGGCCCGAGGACTACGCGTACTACCTGAACCACAGCCGGGCCAAGGTCCTGGTGGTGCACTCCGGCGTGCTCCCGAAGGTGTGCGAGGTGGCCCAGCGCCTGACCTGGCTACGGCACGTGGTGGTGGTCGAGCCCACGGACCAGGCCCTGTTTGCCGTGCCGGCGCCGTGCGTGGAGGGGGTCTACGCCTACGAGGATCTGCTCCGGTCTTCCCCAAAGGTGCCGGAACCCGCCCCCACCAGCCCGGACGACATGGCCTTCTGGATGTACAGCTCCGGGACCACGGGCCGGCCCAAGGCCGTAGTACACCTGCACCACGACCTGCTGCACTTCATCCCTCCCCACTGCCAGCAGGTGGTGGGGCTTTCCGCCCAGGATAAGGTGTTCTCCACCTCCAAGCTGTTCTTCTCCTACGGCCGCAACAACTCCCTGGACGGCCCCTTCCTGTACGGCGCGCAGGTGGTCCTGCACCCGGACCGGCCCGAGCCGGGGGCGGTGCTGGACCTGCTGGAGGAGCACCGCCCCACGGTTTTCTACAGCGTGCCCACCTTCTACGCCGCCATCCTGGACTACGTCCACCGCACGGGCCGTCGGGTACGGCTCTCCTTCCTGCGGTGCTGCGTCTCCGCGGGCGAGGCCCTGCCCAAGGCGGTGTTCGAGCGCTGGCAGGAGCGGTTCGGCCTTCCCATCCTGGACGGCGTGGGGTCCACGGAGGTGGGCGCCATCTACCTCTCCAACCGGCCGGGCTGCCTGCGCCCGGGCTCCAGCGGCAAGATCCTGCAGGGCTTCGAGGCCCGCCTGGTCACCGAGGACGGACGGGACGCAAAGCCGGGAGAAGCCGGGGTGCTGTGGGTGAAGAACGACGGCGTGTTCGCGGGCTACTGGAACGACCACCACCGAACCCAGGCGTGCCTGCTGGGCGAGTGGTTCGTCACGGGAGACCTGTTCACCCAGGACGAGGACGGCTTTTTCTGGTACCAGGGCCGGGCGGACGACCTCCTGAAGCCCTCCGGGCTGTGGGTCTCCCCCCTGGAGGTGGAGGGCGTGCTGCTGCAGCACCCGGCGGTGCGGGAGGCGGCGGTGGTGGGCGCCCTGGACGAAGCGGGCCTGGAGAAGCCCGCGGGCTTCGTGGTGTTGCGGGAGGGCTTCCAGCCTAGCCGACAGCTGGAGGAGGAGCTTCTGGCCTTCGTCCGGCAGCACCTGCCCTCGTACAAGTGCCCCCGGTGGGTGCACTTCGCCTCGGAGCTGCCCCGGACCACCACGGGCAAGCTGCAGCGGTACCGGCTGCGGGAGGCTCTGCGGCTCCGGCCCGCGGCAACTTCGTGAGCCCGGTGGAGCTCCGGGGCGTCGCCGTCCCGCGCGAGCGTCCAGCGAAACATCCCCGTGGGGAGGTGACCCGTGTCGTACCAGGACATCGTGGTGGAGTCCCCCGAACCCCACGTGGGGCTGGTGCGGCTGAACCGGCCCCAGGTGCTCAACGCCCTCAGCAGTCGGCTGCTGGACGAGCTGGTGCGCGCCCTGGACCAGTTCGAGCAGGACCCCGCCTGCCGCGTGGTGGTCATCACGGGCAACGACCGGGCCTTCGCCGCCGGCGCGGACATCCAGGAGTTCACGGCCCTCTCCCTGGTGGACGCCATCCCGGGCCACCGGGCTGGGGCGTGGGAGCGCATCCGCCGGTTCCCCAAGCCCCTGGTGGCCGCGGTGAGCGGGTACTGCCTGGGCGGCGGGTGGGAGCTGGCCATGCTGTGTGACGTGGTGGTGGCCTCGGAGACCGCGCGCTTCGGACAGCCCGAGATCAACCTGGGCATCATCCCGGGCGCCGGCGGGACCCAGCGGCTCCCGCGGCTGGTGGGCAAGCACCGGGCCATGGAGCTCATCCTCACCGGCCGCCACCTCACGGCACGGGAGGCGTACGCGTGGGGGGCGGTGAACCGCGTGGTGCCCGCGGAGGCGTACCTGCAGGAGGCCCTCGCGTTGGCCCGGGAGATGGCGCAGAAGGCACCCGTGGCCGCGCGCCTGGCGAAGGAGGCGGTGTTGCGGTCCATGGACACCCCCCTGGAGGTGGGCCTGGACTACGAGCGAAAGCTGTCGGCCCTCGTGTTCGGCACGGAGGACCGGCAGGAGGGGGTTCAGGCCTTCTTGGAGAAGCGCAAGCCTGTTTTCAAGGGCCGGTAGGCCGGCCCACGAACCGCCGGCGCGGTTTTGGGACGCCGGTCCCGGCGGAGGAGGTGGAGGTGCACACCGAGCACGGGATCCGCACGGTGGGGGTGTGCGGGGCGGGGACCATGGGTGCCGGGATCGCCCAGGCCTGCGCGGCGTCAGGTTTCACCGTGGTGCTGTACGACGCCTTCCCCGAGGCCCTGCCCAGGGCGCTCCGTCGCATCCAGCAGGACACCGAGCGGGCGGTGCAGCGGGGAAGGCTGGACCCGCAGCAACGGTCGGAAGCCCTGGCCCGCCTGCGCACCACCCAGGATCTGGCGGACCTCGGGAGCTGTGAGTTGGTGGTGGAAGCGGCACCCGAAGACCTGGCCCTGAAGAAGGACCTGTTCGCCAAGCTCGCGGCCGCGGCCCCTCAGGCCCTGCTGGCCACCAACACCTCGTCCCTGTCGGTGGCGGAGATCGCGTCCGCCACGTCCAGGCCGGAGCGGGTGGCGGGGCTGCACTTCTTCAACCCCGCGCCGGTGATGCAGCTGGTGGAGGTGGTCCGGGCTCCCCGGACGTCCCCGGAGGTGGTGGACCGGCTGGTGGCCTTCGCCCGCGCGTTGGGCAAGACCCCCATCGTGGCCCAGGACAGCCCGGGGTTCGTGGTCAACCGCGTGAACCGGCCCTTTTACAGCGAGGGGCTGCGCCTGGTGGCCGAGGGGCTGGCGGACTGCGCCACCGTGGACCGGGCAGCCCGGGACGCGGGCGGGTTCCGCATGGGCCCCTTCGAGCTCATGGACCTGGTGGGCGTGGACGTGGGCTACGCGGTGTCCCAGTCCTTCTATCAAGCCTTCTTCGGCGAGGCGCGCTTCCGGCCCCACCCCCTGCAGCGGCAGATGGTGCTCGCGGGACGCCTGGGTCGCAAGACGGGCCGGGGGTTCTACGACTACGGAGGACCGGCCCCGGAGCCAGCTCCTCTGCCCTTGCCCCAGCCCCAGCCCGGGCCGTACGCGGTGGCGGGGACCACACCCCTGGCCCGGGACGTGGCGGAGAAGCTGCGACAGCGGGGCTTCGAGGTGGTGGAGCTCGCGGGACCTCCCGACCGACAGCTCCGGGTGGCCGCAGCCTTCGAGGCGGAGGTGGACCACCGGGGCCGCAAGCGGTCCTTGGTGCAGGCCCTGGACGGCTGCCTTCCGGAGGGGTCGGTGTTGCTGGTGGCGTGTACCAACGCCAGCTGCGGGGACTGCGCCAGCTGGACCGAGCGGCCCCACCGGGTGGCGGGGTACGTGACCTTGCCGCCCCTGGCGGACAGGAAGCTTTTGGAGTGGACGTCCCACGAACACACCCAGGTGGACCCCACTCCGTACCTGGCAGCCCTGGGCCTACCCCTCCTCAGGGTGGGGGATGCGCCCGGAGGGGTGTTCCCCAGGCTGCTGGCCGCGGTGGTGAACGAGGCGGCCTTCGCGGTGGCGGAGGGCGTGGCGAGCCCGCAGGACGTGGATCTGGCCATGCGGCTGGGCGTGAACCACCCGTACGGGCCGTTCGCGTGGGCGGAGCGGGTGGGGGTGCGGGCGGTGGCAGGTGTGCTGGAAGGGCTGCGGGACTACTATGGAGAGGAGCGGTACCGGACCGCCCCGAGGCTGCGCCGAGCGTGCTGGATCGGCCGGTGGCCGTAGGGCAGAGGAGGAGGGAGGGTCATGGCCCAACAGATCGCGTACCGAGCTCCGTCGGACTTCTACGCCCTGGACGAGCTGCTCACGGAAGTGCAGCGGTCCAGCCGCGACACCGTCCGGCGGTTCGTGGACCGGGAGGTGCTGCCCTACATCGGCCGCTGGTGGCTGGAGGGCCGTTTCCCCACGGAGCTGGTGCCCAGGCTGGGGGAGCTGGGCGTGCTGGGAGCCAACCTGCCGGAGGAGTACGGCTGCGCGGGGCTGGACAACGTGGCCTACGGGCTGCTCATGCAGGAGCTGGAGCGGGGTGATTCGGGCATCCGGTCCTTCGCCAGCGTGCAGGGGGCCTTGGTCATGTACCCCATCTACGCGTACGGCTCCGAGGAGCAGCGGCGCCACTTCCTCCCGCGCCTCGCCCGGGGAGAGCTGGTGGGCTGCTTCGGCCTCACGGAGCCCACCGCGGGCAGCGACCCGGCTGCCATGAACACCCGCGCCCGGCGCACCGCTCGCGGGTGGGTGCTGTCGGGCACCAAGATGTGGATCACCAACGGGTCCATCGCCCACGTGGCCATCGTGTGGGCCAAGGACGAGGCCGGTGTGGTCCGGGGCTTCATCGTGCCCACGGACACCCCGGGCTTTTCCGCCCACGACATCCACACCAAGGTCTCCATGCGGGCCTCCGTGACCAGCGAGCTGGTGCTGGAGGACGTGGAGATCCCCGAGGACTTGGCCCTGTCCGACGGGGTGGGGCTGGGCAAGGCTCTGGGCTGTCTGACCCAGGCCCGTTACGGCATCGCGTGGGGTGCCGTGGGGGCCGCGGTGGCGTGCTTCGAGGAAGCCCTGAGCTACGCCCGGGACCGGGTGGCCTTCGGACGGCCCATCGCGGCCACCCAGATCATCCAGGAGCGGCTGGTGGACATGCTCACCAAGATCACCACCAGCCAGCTCTTGGCGTACCGCCTGGGCCAGCTGAAGGACGCGGGCCGCATGCACTACGCCCAGGTCTCTTTGGCCAAGCGCCACAACGTGCGGGCCGCCCTGGAGGTGGCCCGGGAGGCGCGCCTAATCCTCGGAGCCTACGGGATCACCACGGAGTACCACGCCATGCGGCACGCGGCCAACCTGGAGTCCGTGGACACCTACGAGGGCACCTACGACATCCACACCCTCATCGTGGGCCGGGAGATCACCGGGCACGAGGCCTTCGGCCGGGCATGACGGACTTTTTGCCCGAGCTGGAGCCCGTGGCCCCAGGGGTCCTGCGGCTGCGGGTGCTCGTGCCCTTCCCCATGCGCTGGGTGAACCTGTACGTCCTCCAGGACGGCGCAGGACCCGTCCTGGTGGACGCGGGCTACCCGATCCCCGAGGCCCGGGCCCTGTTGCTGGAGGCCCTGGGCCGGGCGGGGCTGCGGCCGCAGGTGCTGGTGGTCACCCACGCCCACCCCGACCACTTCGGCATGGCCGCGGAGCTGCAGGAACGTTTCGGTTGCCCGGTGTGGATGGCCCGCCAGGAGCTGGAGGCGGCCCGCACCTACCAGCCGGGAACGCCCGCGTGGGACGAGCTCGCGCGGGTGCTGGCCTCGGAGGGGATGCCCGCGGAGCGGGTCCGCGCCACGGTGGAGTCGGGCCAGCGCATCTGGGAACGGACGCCCCCGCCCGGGGTGCAGCATTTTCTTGTTGCGGGGGAAGAGCTGCGGGTGGGACGCACCTGGCGGGTCCTGGTGACCCCGGGGCACGCGCCCGCGCACGTCTGCCTGTACGACCCGGAGGCGCACACCCTGGTGGCCGGCGACCACCTGCTGCCCAAGATCACCCCGAACATCGGCCGGTGGCCAGCCGGTAGCCCCGACCCCTTGGACGACTTCCTGCGCAGCCTGGCGGACCTCAAACCACTCCCCGTGCGGCGGGTGCTCCCGGGACACGGCGACCCCTACGACCGGTTCGCGGAGAGGGTCCAGGAGTTGGTGCACCACCACCGCGAGCGTCTGCAGGCGCTGCTGGAGGTGGTGCGGGAGGGCCCGCGGACCGCGTACGAGGTGTGCGTGGCGCTGTTCGGGAGGGACTTGGACAGCCACAACGAGCGGTTCGCCATGGTGGAGACCCTGAGCCACCTGGCCTACCTGGAGCGCCGGGGCCGCCTGGTGCGCGGGGAGGACGGCCGCTACCGGGCTAGCTGACGCCGCACCAAGGGCTTCGGGACCAGGGCCTCCGCCCGGGCCAAGGGCCGGTTGGGTTTCCCGCAGGCGGGCAGCACGGAAGCCTGGATCGTCTCCGCGTGCGGGTAGAACCGCGCCGCAGGCAGGCACAGGTCCACCACCAGCCGGGCAGCGTCGCAGTCCGCCGCGCACACCGCCACGCAGCAACACCCGGGCCGGGTGCGCTCCACGTCGCACCACGGCCCGTCCCCGGCCCGAGCCTTGGCTGCCGCGGCCACGGCGAAACACCGGTGGGGCGGGGCGTCAGTCCGCAAGCGGGCCTCCGCCCCCTCCGCGCGGAACACCTCCACCGGAGCCCACCCAAAGCCCGCCACCAGAACCCGGGCCACCCCACCCCACCGACGGGCCAGCTCTTCTGCCGCGCCCTGGGCCGCCCGCACCGCGGGGTCGGTGGCGGCCAAGGGCACGGCCAGGGCGTGCAGCTTGGGGCCCAGGGCGTACCGCCGGGACGGCGTTCTGCGCAGCAACCCCACCGCGCACAGGGTCTTGAGCAGGGCGTGCACCGTGGACCGGGGTAGGCCCAGGGCTTCCGCCACCTCGGTGAGGGTGCACTCGGGGCGTTGGGGCCCGAACAGGGACAGCACCTGGCCCGTGCGCAACACCGTGGCGAGCATTTACGGCGATGTTAAAGAGCCTTCGAGGCTTGCGCCATCGGGTGGAGGGCGGGTTCTCGTGGTGTGACCGAACCGGTGCGGATGCACCGGTGCTCCGGTCAGCTCCCGGCTTCCCCGCTGCGGAGGTAGGTGAACACCGCGTGCTTGCAGCGCTCCCGGGTCTGGGCGTAGGTGGCCTCCGGGTCGGGCTCCTGCAGCCACTGCAGGAACAGCCCGTCCACCACCGCCCGCATCACCGCCGCCGCCTCCTGCACGTCCCGCACGCGGAAGGCGCCTTCCCGAACCCCCTCCTGGATGATCTGCCCGTACACCGCGTCCACGATGCCCCGGAAGGTGCTGCTGAGCTCCTGGAACCGGTGCTGCCGCGCGGCGCTGCTCAGGAGGTCGGTGTAGACCAGGTAGAAGTCCCGGTTGGCCTTGGGGTCCACGAAGATGGCGTCGATGGTGGCCCGGATCTTGTCCTCCGCGCTGCGGGCCCTGCGCACCGCGCCGTAGATGCGCCGGGCCACCCGGGCCAGCACCCACCGCAGGGTGGCCAGCACCAGGTTCTCCTTGGTCCCGAAGTAGTACAGGAGGATCCCCTTGCTCACGCCCGCCCGGTCCGCCACCTTCTGCAGGGACAGGTGGCGCAACCCTCCTTCCGCCAGCACCTGGTACGTGCACCGGAGGAGGTGTTCCCGTTTCGGCGACAGCTCCTCCTCCAGGGCCGCCACCTGCGGCCTCAGGCCGGCGGGGGCGGCTCCTACGAGGGTCTGCTCAGGCGTGCGGCCAGCTGCGTCAGCCGTTGGTGCTCCCCTCTCCCCTGCTGGTGTTCCACCCCATCATAACAACGGCCCACGTCCGCGTCATCGGAGTCTCCCAGCACCGCCTCCCCCAGGGGGAACAGCACCCCGTTCTCCTTGGCGATGTGAGCCCGCAACAGCTCGACGTACTCCCGCGCCACCTCCGCGATCTCCGAGGCCTCGGCCTGGCCGGACTCGTACCGGCTCACCAGCTCCGAGATGCGCCGGACCAGCTGGCGGCCCTGCTCGTGCTCCGCCAGCATCACCCCGATGGGCCCGCCCTCCCGGGCTACACCCCGCCGCTCCAGGCACGGGAACAGGCAGTGCTCCTCCTTGCCGTGATGGCAGCGGTCCACGAACCCCTGGCTGAAGCTCACCGCGTCCCGGAGGTAGGCCACGTCCAGGGAATTTCCCGCCCGGAAGGCCTCCAGGTGCGCCTCCAGCCCGTCCAGGACCCCCAGGATGACCTCGTGCTCCCGGACCAGCTCCTCCGTGGACCGCATGTCACACCATGGTGAGGCCGCCCGACACGCTCAGGGTCTGGCCCGTGATGAAGGACGCCCGATCGGACGCCAGGAACACCACCGCCTCCGCCACCTCCTCCGGCCGCGCCATCCGGCGCAGGGGGGTGGATCGCACGATGGCGTCGATGAGCTTCTCGTTGCCCGCCTGGATGATCTGCTGCAGCAGGGGGGTGTCGGTGATGCCCGGCGCCACCACGTTGACCCGGATGTTGTGCCGGGCCACCTCCCGCGCCAGGGCCTTGCTGAAGGCGATCACCGCCCCCTTGGCCCCGGAGTACACCGTCTCCCCGGAAGAGCCCACCCGGCCCGCGTCCGAGGCGATGTTCACCACCACCCCACTCCCCCGCTGCACCATGTGGGGCAGGACCACGTGGCAGGTGTTCAGCACGCCCCGGAAGTTTATGGCGATGACCCGGTCCCAGAGGTCCTCCGTGCTCTCCAGGAAGGGCACGATCCGGTCCCAGCCCGCGGCGTTCACCAACACGTCCACCTGGCCGAACCGTCCCAGGACCTCCTGCACCGCCGCGGCCACCTGGGCCCGGTGGGTGACGTCCATCCGCACCGCCCGTGCCTCACCCCCCTGGCGCCCGATCTCCTCCGCCACCTGCTGGGCGCCCTCCACGTTGATGTCCGCCACCGCCACCCGGGCCCCCCGGCCCGCCAGGGCCAGACTGGTGGCCCGGCCGATGCCGCTGGCCCCTCCCGTTACCAGCGCCACGCGTCCCTGGAAGTCCATGGACACCTCCTTAACCCACGCCTGCGGGGACCGACAACCTGAACAGTTCGACGGCGTTGTCCCGGACCACCTTCCGGTACACCTCCGGTTTCAGGCCCAAAGCCCGCAGCTGCTCCAGGCTCTGCTTCCACGGCAGGCCATTGGTGCCCCACAGGACCCGGTCCTGGCCCAGCCGGCTGTTCATGAACTGCACCAGCTCCGGCTTCAGGTACTTGGGCATCCACGCGTCGATGCCGATCCACACCGTCTCCCACTTGTAGCACACGGACATGAGCTCCTCCACCCACGGCCACCCCGTGTGGGCCCCCACCACCTTCAGGGTGGGGAAGTCGCACAGGATCCGGTCCAGGTAGATGGGCCGGCCGTGCTCGGAGGGCTGCCCCTCCAGCACGTGGCCCACCTGCATGGACACGGGCACGTCCAGCTCCACGCACTTGGCGTACAGGGGGTACATGCGCCGGTCGTGCAGGGGGACGTCGAACCCGTAGATGTGCACGTACACGCCCCGGAAGCCGTGCTGGCGGACCGCCCGCTCGATCTCCTGCAGGCTCTCCGTGATGCGGTAGGGGTTGTAGCCCGCCAGCCCCACGAACCGGTCGGGGTAGCGGGTGGTGTACTGCAGCACCTCCTCCAGCTGGGTGTCCATGTACATCCAGTGGTTGCGGTAGGACCACATCTTGCACTGGGTGATGAACACCTTCTCCACCCCGGCCTCGTTCATGGCCGCCACCATGGCCTCCAGGCTGGGGAAGCTGGGCAGGCTACCCCCCAGGGCCCGCTCCATGCGGCACACCAGCTCCCCCTCCTTGGCCTTGTTCCACCGGTCGATGAACTCCGGGGTGGCCACGTAGTACATGAAGTCGATGGCCTTCACGTCCTCCATCATCCGCCACCTCCTACGCGCTGGCCCGCTGGGCCGTCCTGCGCAGCCGCTCTTGGGCCAGCTGCGCCGCGCCCAGGGCGGCGGCGTACACCCCCTCCTCCTCCGGGGGGACCACGAAGGTCACCTTCAGGTCCTGCTCCAGGCACCGGCGCATGAGGGGCACCCGGGTGAGCCCGCCCGTGAGCACGTACTCGGGCTCGCCCCGGAGCCGCTTCACCAGCTGGCCCGCCCGGCCCGCCAGGGCCGCGATGGCGCCCGCGCACACGTCCTCCGCGCTGCGGCCCGCCACCAGGTGGTTGATGACTTCGCTCTCCGCGAACACCGCGCACACGCTGCTCACCACCGCGGGGTCCTGCGCCGCCTCCGCCAGCCGAGCGATGTCCGCGGCGGTGTAGCCCATGTACCGCATGGTCTTCTCCAGGAAGGCCCCGCTGCCCGCGGCGCACTTGTCGTTGAGGCGGAAGGCCCGCACCCGGCCCAGGTCGTCCACCCGGATGGCCTTCACGTTCTGGCCTCCGATGTCCAGGATGGTCCGGGCCTTGGGGTACAGCTGGTGGATGGCCCACGCCTGCGCGGTGAGGTCGGTGACCGCCAGGTCCCGGAAGGGGACCATGTGCCGGCCGTAACCCGTGGCCGCCACGTAGCCCACCTGGTCCCGGGACAGCCCCGCGGCCTCCAGGGCCTGCTGCAGGCCCCGCTCCGCGGCCCGGGCGAAGTTGAACCCCGTGGGCAGCAGGCTGCGGCCCAGGATCTTGCCGTCCTCGCACAGCACCACCTTGGTGTAGGTGGCGCCCACGTCGATGCCTGCCACCAGCATGGCTACTGCCCTCCCGCGGCCGCGCCCACCTCCGCCCGCTCGCCCAGCAGCACGTGGTCCAGGGCGAACAGGGCGGCGCCGATGGCCCCGCAGAAGTGGGACTCCTCGCTCACGTTCACCGGGACCCCGCTCATCTCCCGGATGAGGTGCACCATGGCCACGTTCCGCGCCACCCCGCCGGTGAAGGTCAGCTCCGCCTCGATGCCCACCCGCCGCAGCAGGGACAGGCTGCGGGAGGCGATGGAAGCGTGGACCCCCATGAGGATGTCCTCCACCTTGCGGCCCCGGGCCAGCCAGCCCAGGATCTCCGACTCCGCGAACACCGTGCACGTGGTGGTGATGGTGACGGGGTTGCGGGCGGTGAGGGCCAGGGGCCCCAGCTCGCCCAGGGGGATCTCCAGGGCCGCGGAGGCCGCGCCCAGGAAGCGGCCCGTGCCCGCGGAGCACTTGTCGTTCATGCAGAAGTCCAGCACCTCCCCGCCGGGCCCCACCCGGATGGCCTTGGTGTCCTGGCCCCCGATGTCCAGCACCGTGCGGGTGCCCGGGAACAGGAAGGCGGCGCCCCGGGCGTGGCAGCTGATCTCCGTGACCTGGGCGTCGCCGAACTCCACCTTGAACCGGCCGTAGCCGGTCCCCACGGTGTACTCCACGTCCTCCTCGGACAGGCCCGCCTCCTGCAGGGCCGCCTGGAAGGCGGCCCGGGCGGCCTCGTTCAGCCGGGCCCCCGTATCCACCAGGGCCCGGCCCAGGATCTGGCGTTCCGGGCTGAGGATGACGGCCTTGGTCTGGGTGGACCCCACGTCCACCCCCGCCACGACCTTCCTGGCCCCCCACATAACTCCTCTCACCTCCCCGCGGCGGCTTTGTGGGCCGCCAGAGCTTCGAAGAAGGCGTCCACGCGGTTCTTGATCTGCGCGTCCGACCACAGCCGGGGGTCCACCAGGTCGGACTGGATGAACAGCCCCGGCACGTTCCGCTGCACCCGCATCCACTCCCGCACGTCCGGCAACCCCGTGCTGGTGGTGCGGCAACTCTTCACCCCGTGGAAGCAGATGCCGTCCACCTTCCACTCCCGCACCACCCGGTCCAGCCACTCCTGCTGGTAGAACATGGCGCCGGTCCAGCCCCAGTAGGTGGCCCGCACCATCTGCTCCGCGAAGCTCTCCAGGGGCTGCCGGAGGTCGTAGCCGAAGCCCGGCACGAACCCGCCCCCCGCGAACACCATGTACGTGCTGTGCACGAACACCCCACCCCAGGAGCTGAAGAGCTCCACGAACCGCCGGAAGTGGCTGTAGCAGGCCGTGCCCACCAGCACCAGGCGGAACCGCTCGTCGGGCACCGCGGCCATGTTCAGCCGGACCCGCTCCCGCATCTCCTCCAGGGCCAGCTGGAAGTACCGCGTGCCCTCCGGGGTGCCCCGGTACAGGTTGGCGATGCCCTGGTAGGTGACGCCCTCCAAGGGGGCGTTGAAGGGCGCGGGCACGTGCCGGTTGGTGTCGCACACCGCGTCGTACAGGGCCGCCATGCGGTTGGTCTCGTCCAGGTGCTGCCGGAAGCGGTCGACGTCGAAGCGCTTGCCCGTCACCTGCTCGCACAGGCCGACGAGCTCGTGCAGCTGGCCCAGCACGTAGCGGCAGTCGTTCTCGAAGGTCTCCTGGAACTCCCGGCTGCCCGGCTGGAGGGACTCCCGCCCCCGCCAGCCCGGCAGGTCCAGGGTGAACACGGGGCAGCCGTACAGGTGCTCCCAGATCTCCGACCACTTGATGTAGGTGTTGCACACGTTGTTGGTCACCACCAGGGCCGGCCTGGGCACCCGGCCGTAGGGGTGTTCCCCCTGCTTGAGCTGGACCCCCACGTCCGCCTTCACGTACCCGCAGATGTCCGGGGAGTACCCGTAGTCCTCGGCCATCTGGATGTACGCCTGGGACTGGCCCCGGATGGCGGTCTGGAGGGAGGTGATCTCCGGCATGTTGATGACGAAGTCGAAGGTCAGCAGCAGCTCCGAGATGGGCGCCATGACGAACACGTACGCGCACGGCCGGCCCGTCTGAGCCGCCTCCGTCATCTGCTGCCACCACAGGTCCATGAGCCGCCGGCCCTCCCGACGGCTGAAGCCCAGGATCTCCTGCGCCGCCGCGCTCATCCGCACCACCCCCTCACGCGAACTGGAACAGCAAAGACTCCGTGAAGGTCTCCACTTCCATCCCCACCTGCTCGAACACCGTCATGGTCTCCTCGAACTCCAGCACCAGGTGGGGGATCCCGGCCGCGTCCAGGGCCCGGCTGTAGTTCACCTGCTCCTCCAGGCCGGGCTCGCACATCTTGGCCGCGGCCACGATGGCCGCCTCCGCGCCCGACTCCCGGATGCGCCGCAGGAGCATCTCCGCCTTGGGCTTGCGGGGGTCCCGCTGGACGGGGCTGTAGCTGCTGCGGTTCAGGTAGCTGTCCGCCAGGTTCCACCAGGGGTCTCCCTCCAGGGGCACGTCCTCGGTGATCCACCGGAGGCCGATCATCAGGTCGTCGTCCACGATGTAGCAGGCGTTCTGGATCACCGCCAGCATGTCCAGGGGAGGCTGCTCGCAGAACCCCCCTTCGAACACCACCCGGATGCGGTCCTGCTTCTTGGCCGGCCGCTGGGGCAACAGGTCCAGGACCCGGCGCAGCAGGGCGTTGTGCTCCTCCCGGGGCATCAGGCCCGCGGACCGCACCAGCAGGTAGCTCTCCACCGCGCTCAACAGCCACGGGGTCTCCCGCTTGATGCGGTACACCTCCCGGAGCAGCCGCCGGTTCTCGTTGAACACGGCGATGCTGGCCCGCAGGGCGTCGTCCGTGATGGCCCGCCCCGTGACCTCCTCCACCACCCGGCCCATGCGCCGGTACTCGCCCGCCAGGTACGCCACCGCGTGGGCGCTAGCGGCGTTGTGGGGGTGGTAGAGGGCCTCCACCCGCATGTGGGGGAAGCTGCGCACCCACACCCCACAGCCGTTGCGGATGGCGTCGCAGATGTTGGGCATGACCATGAGGCTCACGAAGTCCAGCCGGCCCGAGAGGGCCAGCTCCAGGGAGCTGCGCACGATGGAGCACACGAAGGCCGCGATCCGGGCGTCTGCCTGCCGGACCTGCACCGTCCCCCCGGCCCCCGCGATCTTCACCGGCAGGGCCCCTGCCGCGTGCGCGATCTCCTCGGGGAAGAACACCTGGAAGTGGCCCACCACCTTCCCCTGGGGGTTCGCCTCCAGCCAGCGCCGCACCGCGGGGAAGGAAGGGTCCTCCACCAGGGCCCTCAGGTCGTCGAAGATCCGTTCGAGCTCCATGACCCCTTCCCTCTTGTCCGACCGGTCAGTCAAACCCTATCGCGCCTTGGCGCAGCCTGCCATGCGTCGGATGCTTCATTTTTTCTGGTCCGGCTGCCCCACCAGGGCGTTGCGGGGGAACAGCCCGTCCTTGAGGGCCTTGGCCACCGCCTCCGCCCGGGTGTGGGCGCCCAGCTTGCGCATCAGGTTCTGCACGTGGTTGCGCACCGTGGCCGTGGAAAGGAACAGGGCCCGGGCGATGGCCTGGGTGTCCATGCCCTGGGCCAGCATGCCCAGGACCTCCCGCTCCCGCCGGGTCAGGGGCTGGCTGGGGGAGCCTCCCGCGCCGAACCCTTCCCGCTGGGTCAACAGGTCCACCAGCTCCTCCACCCGGCGCTGGTGGCTGATGTCCCGGAAGAGGTGGACCACCCAGTGCTCGTCCTCCCCGGGCCCCAGCCGCACCACCACGGTGCTCTGGTTCACCCACACGTACCGGCCGTCCCGGCTCCGGTAGCACACGTCCCTGGGCGGGATGGGCTCACCCGTGCGGGCCATGACGAACTCCGGGCAGCCCGGGCAGCACACCAGGTGGCCGCTGCGGTCGTGGCCGGTGACCACCCGGTAGCACGGACGGCCCACCACCTCGTCCTTGCGCCAGCCCAACAGCTTCTCCGCGGCCTCGTTCCACAGCACCACCCGCTGCCGGCCGTCCACCACCATGACGGCCTCCCCCGCGCGCTCCAGGGCCTCTCTCAACACCCGGGCCACCTCCGCCGGCGCCCGCGCGCCCGCCACTTCGTGTGCTCGCCCCACACCCATGGCCACCGCCTCCTCCTACCGGTGTTGCCAAGCCGGCTTGCGCTTTTCCAGGAACGCCCGAAGCCCCTCGTGGGCGTCCTCGGTCTTCATGAGCTCGCCGGCGTACACGCGCTCGGCCTCCTCCAGCGCCTGCGCGAACTGGCGGCGGAAGGGGCCCAGGGCAGCCCGCTTGGCCAGGCGCAACACCACCGCGCTGTGGGCCGCCAGCTGGTCCACCCTCCGGCGCACCGCCTCCTCCAGGGCCTCCGGGGCCACCACCTCCGTCACCAGCCCCAGCCGGTGTGCCTGCTCCGCGCTGAGGACCTCCCCCGTGAGCAGCGGCACCAGCCCCTGCTTGCCCAGCAGGGCAACGAAGCTGGCCGCGGCCACGGGCGGGAACACCCCCACCCGGACCTCCGGCTGGCCGAAGGTGGCGGCCTGGCTGGCCACCACCACGTCGCACAGCGCCACCAGCTCACACCCACCGCCCAGGGCCGGGCCGCCTACCGCGGCCACCGTGGGGACGTCCGAGTCCACCAGCGCCCGGCACAGCCCGTGGAACACCTCCAGCATCTCGCCCACGTGCTCCGCGGTGTGCTCCGCCACGTCCACACCCGCGCAGAAGGACCGGCCCTCCGCGGCCAACACCACCGCCCGGGCCGTGGGATCCCGGAACGCCTCCTGCAGGGCCGCGCGCAGCTCCCGCATCATGGCGACGGTCAGGACGTTGTGTGGCGGCCGGTTCAAGGTGACCCACCACGCGCCGTCCTCCCTGCGTACCGACACCTGCTGGCTCGTCACCGCACCACCTCCTCCAGACCTCCCCGGACCGTGTGGCGGCCCACCACCAGGGCCTGGATCTCCGACGTGCCCTCGTAGATGCGGAGGGCCCGCACGTCCCGGTACAGCCGCTCCACCACGCTTCCAGACACCACACCCCACGCGCCGTGCAGCTGCACGGCCTGGTCCACCACCCGCTGGGCGGCCTCTGTAGCGAACAGCTTGGCCATGGACGCGTCCTGGGGGCCCCGGCGCAGGCCCCGGTCGTGGGCCCAGGCGGCCCGGTACACCATCAGGCAGCTGGCGTCCACCTCCGTGGCCATCCACGCCAGCTTCCACCGCACCAGCTGGAAGTCGCTCAGGGCCTTCCCGAAGGCCACCCGGCGCCGGACGTACTCCGCCGCCTCGTCCACCGCCCGGCGGCTAAAGCCCACCGCCGCCGCCCCCACCGTGGCCCGGAACACGTCCAGGGTCTGCATGGCGATGGCGTACCCGTCCCCCTCCTCGCCCAGCCGCTGGTTCTCCGGCACCCAGCAGCCGTCCAAGGTCAAGGTGCCCAGGGGGTGCGGGCTCAGGGTGCGGATGCGGGCGGTGACCTCCAGCCCGGGCGTGTGGCTGTCCACCACGAAGGCGGACAGCCCCTCCTTGCCCGGCCCGGTGCGGGCGAACACCACGTAGTGGTGGGCCAGCCCCGCGTTGGAGATCCACGTCTTCACCCCGTTGAGCACGTAGCCTCCGGCGTCCCGCCGCGCCGTGGTCTGGATGGCGGCCACGTCCGAGCCCGCCTGCGGCTCCGACAGGGCGAAGGCCGCCAGGCGGTGGCCGGAAGCCACCTCGGGCAGGTACCGGGCCCGCAGCGCTTCAGTGCCGAACAGGGAGATGGGCGCGCTCCCCAGACCCTGCATGGCGAAGGCGAAGTCCGCCAGGGCGCTGTGGTAGGCCAGGACTTCCCGGGCCAAGCACAGGCTGCGGGCGTCCAGGCGGGAGAAGACCCCGCCGTACGGAGCGGGCACGCAGTACCGCAGCCACCCTGCCCGCCCCAGCTCCGCCACCAGCTCCCGGGTCACGCCGTCGGGGTCGCCTTCCTCCCGCTCCCACAAGTCCACCAGCTCCCGCTCCGCCCACGCCCGCAGGCCTTCCGCCAGCTCCCGGTGGGCGGGCTCGAAGAACGGCCAGCTGAGGTGCTGCAGGTCCACCTTAGTCCCCCCGGAACTCCGGAGTTCGACGCTGGGCGAAGGCGTCGTAGCCGCGGGCGAAGTCCTGGGTGAGCATGCACAGGGCCTGCGCCTGGGCCTCCGACTCCACGGCCTCGTCCAAGGACATGTCCCACTCCTTGTGCAGCATCCGCTTGGTCATGGCGTGGGCGAAGGTGGGGCCCTGGGCCAGCTGCCGGGCCAGCTCCTGGGCCTCCTGCAACAGGGTCTCCGGCGGGCACAGGCGGTTGAAGAAACCCCACCGCTCCGCCTCCTCGCCCGACATCTCCCGGCCCGTGTACAGAAGCTCCGCGGCCCGCCCCAGGCCCACGATGCGCGGGAGCAGGGCACACGCGCCCATGTCCGAGCCCGCCAGCCCCACCCGGTTGAACAGGAAGGCCACCCGGGCGCGGGGGGTCCCCAGACGCAGGTCGCAGGCCGCGGCCACCACGGCCCCCGCCCCCACGCACACCCCGTCCACCGCGGCGATCAAGGGCTGCGGGCAGTGCCGCATGGCCACCACCAGCTCCCCCGTCATGCGGGTGAAGGCCAGCTTGCCGCGCACGTCCATGTCCAACAGGGGCCGGATGATCTCGTGCACGTCACCCCCCGAGCAGAAGTTGCCGCCCGCCCCGGTGACCACCACCGCCTTCACGTCCTCCACCCGGCGCAGCCGCTCGAAGGTGTCCCGCAGCTCCGCGTAGCTCTCAAACGTGAAGGGGTTCTTGCGCTCGGGCCGGTGGAAGGTGATGGTGGCCACCCCGTCCCGGAAGTCCCACAGGAAGTGCTGGAGTCGGATGTCTGAAGCCCGCATGGTCCCTCCTCACATGACCTCGCCGCCGGCCACCACCACGCACTGGCCGGTGACGGAACTGGAGCCCGGCAGACACAGCCACGCCACCGCTTCCGCCACCTCCTCGGGCCGCACCAGGCGGCCCTGGGGGTTGTACCGGACCAGGGCCTCCCGGGCCTCCTCCGGGGCCTTGCCCGTGGCGCGGACCACCCGCTCCACCGCCTGCTGGAACAGGTCCGTGTCCACGAACCCCGGGCACACCGCGTTCACCGTGACCCCCGTGCGGGCCAGCTCCAACGCCAGGGCCCGGGTCAACCCCACCACCCCGTGCTTGGCCGCGCAGTACGCGGCGCTGTACGGGTAGCCCCGCAGCCCCGCGGTGCTGGCCACGTTCACCACCCTTCCCCAGCCCGCCTCCACCATCTCCTCCACCACCTGCTGGGTGCACAGGAAGGTGGCGGTGAGGTTGGTGGCCAGCATCCGCTCCCACGTCTCCAGCCCCGTCTTGTGGAAGGGGGCGCTGTCTGCAACGCCCACGTTGTTCACCAGCACGTGCACCGGTCCGCAGGCCTTGCGGGCGGCCGCGAACGCCCGCTGCACGTCCTCCGGCACGGTGACATCCGCGGGTACTGCCGCCGCCGTGACCCCCAGGGCCTCCAGCTCCCGGCGCCGCTGCTCCAGACGCTCCGCGTCCCGGGCCAGGAGGCTCAGGGAAGCGCCCAGCTCCGCCAGCTTGCGCGCCACCGCCGCGCCGATGCCCCGGCTGGCGCCCGTGACCACCGCGTGCCGCCCGCGCAAAGGACGGTCCTCCACCCTCTAGCGTCCTCCTCTTGACCGCTCCAGGTCCGCCAGCACCCGCCGCAGGACCTTGCCCACCGCGGACTTGGGCAGCTCGTCCACGAACTCCACTTCCCGGACCCGCTTGTACGGCGCCAGACGCTCCTCCGCGAAGCGCAGCAGCTCCTCCGCGGTCACCTCGCCCTTGCGGACCACGAAGGCCTTGGGCACTTCCCCTAGTTCCGGGTGGGGTTTGGGCACCACGCAGGCCTCCCGCACCGAAGGGTGCTGGCGCAGGACTTCCTCCAGCTCCGCGGGAGCGATGGAGTAGCCCTTGTACTTGATCATCTCCTTGCGGCGGTCCACCCACCACAGGTAGCCATCCTCGTCGAACCGCACCAGGTCCCCCGTGCGGAACCAGCCGTCCACGAAGGCTTCCTCGTTGGCCTGGAGGTTGTTCCAGTAGCCCACGGTGACCATGGGGCCCCGCACCAGCAGCTCCCCCACCGCACCCGGACCTAGTTCGCGGCCCGTATCCGGGTCCACCACCTTCTGTTCCAGGCCCGGCACCGGAGGCCCCACGGACCCCAGCTTCACGGGCTGGGGAGGGACGGCCACGTTCATGGGGCCCGCGGTCTCCGTCATACCGATGTGTTCCGTGGCCGGGCAGCCGAACACCGCCTCCGCCCGGCGCGCCAGCTCCCGGTCCAGGGGGAGGGCTGCGGTGTTCAAGAACCGCAGGCTCCGGTAGCCGAACGACGTCCGCTCCGCGGCGTCCACCAGCTCCCGCAGGGCCGGGGGGACCGCGAACAGCTCGCGCGCTCCGTGGGCCTGCACCAGCCGCAGGACCTCCTGGGCGTCGAACCGGGGCACCAGGACCTGGCAGGCTCCCAGGCACACCCCCGCGTTGAGCAGGGCCAGCAGGCCCGCGCAGTGGCAGAGAGGCAGGAAGTGGACGTAGCGCGACCGTTCGGTGATGAGGCCCGCAGCGCCGCTGGCGAGCAGGTCCGCCACCACGTTGCGGTGGGTGAGGGCGGCACCCTTGGGCAGGCCCGTGGTTCCGCTGGAGTACAGGATGCAGGCCAGGTCCTGGTGCGGGTCCAGCTTCACCGGCTCCGGCCCCTGCCAGCCCTCCGAAGCCTCCTCCAGCTCGTCCAGGCTCAGGAGGTACCGCAGCGAGCCCGAAAGCCCCGCCTCCCGCAGCCTGCCCACCCACTCCCGGGACGCCAGCACCACCTGGGCTTCGGTGTCCGCCACGCACCGCTGGACTTCCGCCACCTTGGACAAGGGGTTCAGGGGGACTGCCACCCCTCCTGCCCTCCAGACTCCGTAGAAACCCACGGGCAGCTGGGGACACGTGGCGGAAAGGAACACCACCCGGTCGCCCTTTTCCAAGCCCAGCTCCTGCAAGGCCCGGGCGAACTTGCCGCTGCGCGTCCACAGGTCCCCGTACGTGGTCACCCGGTTCGTGGGGCCCCAAATGAGGACGGGCCGGTGGGGGTCCGCCCGCGCCCACCGCTCCAGCAGCTGGCAGGAGGTGACGTCCGGCACATCCAGGGCCGGAGCGGTCGGGTGGCGGGACACCACGCTGTTTGCCTCCTCAGCCCGCCAGGCTTTCCAGGGCGCGGCGCACGTGCACGGGGGCCACGCGCCGCCGGTACAGCACGGAGAAGTCGGTGTTGTCCATGGGGTGCACCGCGCGGTACACCGCCTCCGAGGCGCGCTGCAGCACCTCGGGCTCCAGGCGCTGCCCCACCAGCAAAGACGCGGCCTTTTCCAGGACCAGGGGCCGCGAGGCCACCCCGCCCAACACGATGCGGCACTCCCGCACCGTGCCGTCGGAGTCCACCCGCACGCTGGCCGCCACGCCCAACGCCGCGAAATCCAAAGCCCCCCGGCGTCGCACCTTGCGGTAGGTGCTCCGCAGCCCGTCCACGGGCGGTAGGTACACCTCCGTCACGAGCTCGTCGTGGGACTTGTCCAGGAAGTGGATCCCGTCGTCGCGGTACAGGGCCTCCAGGGGGATCACCCGCTCCCCGTGGCGGCCCACCAGCCGCACCTTGGCCCCCAGGGCGATGAGGGCCGGAGCTCCGTCGCTGGCGTGCACCGCCCAGCACCGGCCGCCCCCGGGAGCCACGCGGCAGGGTACTTCCTCGGGGCTGCGGTCGCCCGGAGCCTTCATGCACCAGCCCAGGGCCTGCCGCCAGTGCTCCGTCTGGTCGTAGTACGTGCACCGGGTGTCCAGGCAAAGGTTGCCCCCGAGGGTGCCCATGCGGTGGAGGATGGGGTTGGAGCACACCGCCACCGCCTCCGCCAGGGCCCGGTAGCCGGAACGGACCGCGGGGTCCCGGGCCACCTCCCCGAGCGTCATCCCTGCCCCCAGCCGCACGCCTTCCTCCGGGCGCCCGGCCCGGCCGGCCAGCTCCCGGAGGGCCCGCAGGCTCACGAGGTACTTGGGGAGGAGCTGCCGGCGCTTCATCTTCGGGATCAGGTCCGTGCCCCCCGCCAGCGGCGCCGCCTGGGGCCCCAGCTCCTCCAAAAGACGGACAGCCTCCTGAAGGTCTTGCGGCTTCAGCAGCTGGAAGCTGGGCAGGCGCAGCACACGGACCTCCTCACGCGGACCGCACGGGTTCTTCCTCCCAGCTCTGGGGCCGGGGCACCCGCTCCGGGGCTGGGAAGGTGAAGGCAGGTACCTTGACAGGTCCCACCCGGCCCGGCCGGCCCTTGCGCACCTCCTCCAGGGCCTTCAGCACCTTCTCCGGGGTGGCCGGGACTTCGTCGATCCGGACGTTCAGGGCGTCCGCGATAGCGTTGAGGACGGCGGGGACCACGCACAAAAGCGGCCCCTGGCCTACCTCCTTAGCGCTGAAGGGAGCCCGGGGCTCGTGGGTCTCCACCAGCAGGGTGGTGACCTCGGGCATCTCGTACACGCTGGGCACTTTGTAGTCCAGCCACGAGGGGCCCCGGTGCAGCTCCCTGCGGAAGGCCTGCTCCTCCATGAGGACCTCGCCCAGGGCCATGTGGACGCTGCCCTCCACCTGCCCTTCTACCAGGGTGGGGTTGAGGGCTCGCCCGATGTCGTGGGCCACCCACACCCGCTCCACCTTGACCTCCCCCGTTTCGGGGTCGCAGCGCACCTCGGCCACGCACGCGGAGAAGGTGTAGGCAGGAGACGGCCCCACGCCGGACCCCTTGTACGTCCCCAGCTTCTGCGGCGGCCGGTAGCTGCCGGAGGTGCTCACGCAGCCGAACTTGGCCTCCGCCCACTGCACCGCCTGGCTGAAGGAGCAGCCCGCCTCCGGGTTGACCTCGTCGTAGATGCGGCGGCCGCGGGCCACCAGGCGGTGACGGGGCACCTGGAGCCGGTCGGCCACCGCCTCGAACAGCATGTCCCGGGCCCGGATGGCCGCCTGGTAGGCGGCGTTGCCCACCATGAGGGTCACCCGGCTGGAGTAGCTGCCCAGGTCGATGGGGGTGAGGTCGGTGTCGGAGGTGACCAGGCTCACGTCCTGGGGCTGCAGGCCCAGCACCTCCGCCACGATGGTGGCCACCGCGGTGGCCGAGCCCTGCCCGATCTCCGTGGCCATGGTGTACGCCGTGACCACACCCGTGCGGTCCACCCGCAGGTGCACCTCGGAGTGGGGCATGTCGCTGAAGTAGATGGACACCCCGGCGCCCGTGAGGTAGGCACTGCACGCGAACCCCAGCCCGTGGCCCCGAGGCAGCCGGCCCCGGCGCTCATACCACCCGCTGGCCTCCACCACCTTCTCGATGCACTCCCGCAGGCCGTTGCTGGTGATCTCCAGCCAGTTCACGGTGAGCTCGCCTGGACCCGTGAGGTTGCGCACCCGCAGCTCCACCGGGTCCATGCCCAGGTCCTGGGCGAGCTTGTCCAGGTGCACCTCCAGGGCGCAGCGGGCTTGAGGGGTGCCGTGGCCGCGCTTGGGCCCGCACGGCGGTTTGTTGGTGAACACCCGGACCCCCTGGAAGCGGTAGTGGGGGATGCGGTAGGTCACGGGCTGCTGGGTTCCCGCGTACAGGAGGGTGGCGGGGCCGAAGGAGCAGTAGGCGCCGCCATCCAGGTAGGCTTCCACGTGCATGGCGGTGATGCGGCCGTCCCGCTTCACACCCGTGCGGATCCGCAGGAGCTCCGGGTGGCGGCCGCGGTGGGCGTAGAACACCTCCTCCCGGGTGAGGGTGATCTTCACGGGCCGGCCCGTGAGCATGCTGAGCTTGGCTGCGCACACCTCGTGGTGGAAGATGTCCAGCTTGCCCCCGAACCCCCCGCCCACCGCGGGGACCACCACCCGCACCTGGTGCTCCTCCAACCCCAAGGCCTTCGCCAGCCCCCGGTGCAGGTAGTGAGGCCCCTGGTGGGAGGCCCACAGGGTCAGCTTCTTCGCCCCGGGATCCCACCACGCCAGGGCGCTGTGGGGTTCCAGGGGCGCGTGGGTGCTGCCCTCGTAGAAGAACAGGTCCTCGCGGACGCGGTCCGCTTCCGCGAACCCCGCTTCCACGTCGCCGAACTCCAGGGAGGCGAGCCGGTGCACGTTGCCGAAGGGCCCGTAGTCGTGGATGCGGGGCTCGGGGTGGGCCAGGGCGTCCTCGATGCTCATGCGGGCGGGAAGGGGCTCGTAGTCCACCTCCACCAACCGCGCGGCCTCCTCCGCGGTGTACGGGTCCACCGCGGCCACCGCGGCCACGGGTTCACCCACGTACCGCACCTTGTCCACCGCCAGGGCGGTTTCGTCCTGGCCCACCGGGAACACGCTGTACCGCACCGGCACGTCCCGGCCGGTGATGGCCGTCACCACCCCCGGAAGGGCCAGGGCTTTGTCCAGCCGCACCTCCCGGATGAGGGCGTGGGCTTGGGTGCTGCGCACCAGCTTCCCGAACAGCATGCCCGGCAGGCTCAGGTCGTCCGCGTACTGGGCCCGGCCAGCTACCTTGGCCCAGCCGTCCACCCGGGGCAGACGCTGGCCCACCAAGTTCAGGACCTGTTCCCGCTCCTCCACCACCTTCACGGCTCAAGCCCTCCCCGGCTGGGCTACACTCCGAGCGGCCGCCTGCACGGCCTCCAGGATCTTCACGTACCCCGTGCACCGGCAGAAGACCCCCGCCACGGCTTCCCGGATTTCCTCGTGGGTGGGCTGGGGGACCCGGTCCAGCAGCGCCTTCGCCACCAGGACCATGGCCGGGGTACAGTACCCGCACTGCAGCGCGCCGTGCTCTACGAAGGCCCGCTGGAGAGGATGGAATTCACCATCCCGGGCCAGCCCCTCGATGGTGGTGATGTCCCTGCCCTCCAGCTCCTGGGCCAGCAGCAGGCACGACAGGGCGGGCTCACCGTCCACCAGCACCGTGCACACGCCGCACTCCCCCAACTCGCAGCCGTGCTTGGTCCCCACCAGTCCCAGGTCCTCCCGCAGGACTTCCAGCAGGGTGCGGTGGGCAGGGATCAGCACCCGGTGCTCCTGCCCGTTCACCTTGAGGTGCACCGCGCGCTCCATCTCCCACCCCTTCAACTGACCGGTCAGACTAGTTCCCTCGTAAGCCTCCACCTGGCCCGTATGCAATCCGGCTCAGACCTGATGACCTAGGTCCTACGACCGAGCCGCCTCCAGGAAGTCCTCCAGCCGCACCCGATCCCAGCCCATAGGACGCAGGCGCTCGAAGGGTTTCCGAGCCTCCTCCCCCGCGCACAGGGGTGGCTTGGTGGCGTCGATGAGGACCTTGCCGCCCACCCGGTTCCAGTAGGGACCGCCCGGGGGCACCAGCTCCCGCGCGGAGGGGTCCATGGGGTGGGCGCGCACGTTCGGGATCACCACCACATCGGTTTCCGGGTTGCACCGGGTGTTGATGGCCCACAGCACCTCCCACGGCTGGAAGGCGTCCACGTCCTCGTCCACCGCGATGGCCACCTTGGGGTGCAACACGGGGCTGCTCAGGACCCCCATGAGGACCTGCTTGGCCTCCCCCCAGAACCGCGGGGTCATCTGCACCACCACGCCGAAGATCCCGGGCAGCACCACCACGTTGTGCAGCTCCACGTGGCCCGCGATGGCCCGGATGTGGTTGTAGATGGCCACCGCCAGGGGCACCTTGTGGAACACGCACCCCTCCACCTCCGAGCCGTTCTGGATGGCCTTGTAGATGGCGTCCGCCCGGTGGGTGATGCAGTCCAACTCCACCACGGGGTTGAGGCCCATGCCCGCCACGTAGTAGTCGTGGAACTCCGAGAACGGCCCCTCCGGCTCCCGCACGTGGGGCAGCACCCTGCCCTCCAGCACGATCTCCGCGTCGCAGGGGACTTCCAGGTCGTTGGTCTCGCACCGGACCACGGGCACGGGCTCCCCCAAAAAGCCCCCGGCCAGCTCCAGCTCGTCCATCTCGAAGGGGCCCGTGGTGGCCGCGGCCATGTAGTGCAACGGGTGGTGGCCGATGTAGATGGCCACGGGCATGGCCTCCCCCGCGGCTTCGTACGCGTCGAAGATCCGCCGGCTGTGCCGGGGGACCATGAGGATCCCGAGCTTCCGTGGCCCCTTCACCTGCAGGCGGTGGAAGGCCACGTTGCGCTTGCCCGTGGTCCGGTCGCGGCAGATCACCAGCCCGGAGGCGATGTACGGCGGCTCCTCGCTGCCCGCCACGTGCACGGGCAGGCGCGTCACGTCCACCTGAGGTCCCTTCCACACCACCTCCTTCACCGGACCGGAAGCCACTGTGCGGGTGGGCAGGCGGCGTTGCGACCGTTCCGCCGCGGTGGGGACCAGGTCCCGCACGGTGGTGCCGAAGGCCAGGGCCGCGTGGCGCAGGTTGGCAGGGGCCTGGCCCAGGACCCGCCAGCCCGGGTGGCCCACCAGGTTCTCGAACAGCAGAGCCTTCTCCCGGGACTGATACAGGAGGGCGCCCATCTCCGTGCGGGGGTCCACGGGCTTGCGCACCCGCACCAGCTCCCCGGCCTTCTCCAGCTGGGCGATCCACGTGCGCATGTCCGCGGGCACGGCCGGCCTCCTACAGCGCGTTCCCCCACCGCGCCAGCACCCGTTCCCGAAGCTCGGGGCTGGAGGTGGCCACGGGCGGGAACTGGTCCTTCCACTCGAAGGGGCGGGTGGCGTCGATCACCGCCCGGGAGTTGAACCCCTTGCGGTCCGGCGGGATCCGGGGGTCCAGGGGCCCGCTCCAGCACCGGCGGACGATGTCGATGGACTCCTCGGGGTCCGACCGGGTGCACACCGCCCACATGACCTCCTGGAGGTCGGTCACGTCGACGTCCTCGTCCACCACCACCACATACCGGCCCAGGTAGTTGCCCGGGTGGGAACTCAGGGCTGCTAGGGCTGCCTGCTTGGCGTGGCCCGCGTACCGCTGCCGGACGCCCACCACCACCAGCAGCCGAGAGCCGCCCGCCTCGTGGCACCACACGCCCGTCACGTCCGGCACCCCCGCCCGCTCTAGGGCTTCCTCGATGAGGGCGGAACGCAACACCGCCCGGTAGTAGCTGAGCTCCGTGGGCGGCTTGCCGGGTGGGGACCCCAGCAGGATGGGGTCGTTCCGGTGGTAGACAGCTTTCACCTCGATCCACGGCTCCGGCCGCGCGCTGGACGCGTAGTACCCGGTCCACTCCCCGAAGGGCCCCTCCGACTCGAACCGGTCGGGGTACGCGAACCCCTCGAAGGCGATCTCCGCTTCCGCGGGGAAGGGGAGGCCCGTGTACCGGCCCCGCACCACCTTCACGGGCTCCCCCAACACCCCGCCCACCCAGGCCAGCTCGTTCAGCCCGTACGGCAGCTCCAGGCTGCCCGCCAGGAACACCAGGGGGTGGTGGCCCGCGCACACCACCACCGGACACGGTTGGTTCCGGCTGAAGTGCTTGTCCCGGTGCATGCGGCCGTGCTTTCCGGGCGACACGTAGAAGAACGCGCTCCGGGCGTCCCGCACCATCACCCGGTACGTGCCCGCGTTCAAGGTCTCGTCGTCCGGGTCACGGGTGATGTTCACGCTGCCCGTGCCGATGTACCGGCCGCCGTCGCCCTCGTGCCAGCGGGGCGCGGGGAAGCGCAGCAGGTCCACCGCCTCGCCCTCCAGCACGTTGTCCATCACCGGGCCGTGGGAGACTTCTACGGGAGGGATGGGCCGGATCTCGCGGCTGCGCTGCCGCCACAGCCGCACCAGGTCCCGGTCCGTGACCTCCGTGGGCAAACCCAGGGTCAGGGCCAAGCGGCGGGCGGACCCCAGGGTGTTCACCAGGACCCGGTACCCGGGAGGGTAACCCGGGATCTCGTCGAACACCACCGCAGGGCCGGGCGGGTTCCGCCGCCGTTGGACCTCCTCGGTCAGGGCCCCGATCTCCAGGTCCCAGGAGGCCCCGCGGATCACCCGCAGCTCCCCCAGTTCCTGGACCCGCTGCATCCACACCCGGCAGTCCAGAGAAGGCGTGGTGTACGGAAGGGTGCTCGCCATGCCCCTCACTCCTCTCCTGGAGGTGTCGCCACCGCCCGCAGCTCCAGCCACTCCCGGTGGCCGAACCCGAGGCGGTTGTCGGTAAACCCGATCCGGACGGGCCGCAGCCGGTACAGGGCCACTTTTTGCCCTACCGTGGCGAAGTACGGGCCCGTGGGCGTGAGGAAGGCCGCGGCCCACGGGTACTTGGCCAGGTACAGCCCCACGGCTTTCTCCCGAGGGGTGCCGGACAGGACGTCCACGGGGCCCTCCAGCTGCAGGCCCTGGATGTCTTCCCACCGCTCGTACTCCTCCGTGACCGCGCCGCTGGCCCACGGCTGCAGGGCGAGGTTGCGGCCGTGCCGGCTCTCGGGGTCGGAGAAGAAGTGTAGGCGCAGCTCACCGTCGCTGGCGTAGTACACGGGGCTGGCCCACGGGCCCTCGGGACCGTGGGTACACAGCACCAGCACCCGGTGCGCCTCCAGGTACGCCCGCACCCGGTCCCAAAGGGTCCCCCGCCCCTTCACCGGTCCTCCTCCAGCATGGTCAGGGTAGGCGGTTCAATGCCCAGCCCCAGCTCCGACCACCGGCGGCGCACCCGCTCGTACACGCTGCGGGCCAGCTTGGTCCGGGGGGCGAACTGCTGCAGGTAGCGGTGTTCCTTGCACGCGTTGATGAGGGCCTTGGAACCGTACGGCCGCTCCTCCGGCGGGTTCTGGGTGGGGTCCAGCCACGTGGACCAGGTCTGCCGCAGGATGTCGATGTCCTCCGCCGGGTTGCACCGGGTAGACAGGGCCCACAGCACCTGGTCGGTGTCGCTGGGGTCCACGTCCTCGTCCACCGCGATGATCCACTTGGTGTAGTACGCGCCTCCCGGGCACTGGGCGGCCAGGGCCAGCACCTGCGGGGCGTGGCCCGCGTACCGCTGCTCCAACGACACCACGGTGACGCCGAACCCGCCCGCGGCCGCGGGGTGAGCCCACACGCCCCGGATCCCCGGGACCCCCAGGCGGTCCAGGTCCTCCCAGATGCGCGCGGACCGGGCCACCGCGAACAGCATGGCCTGCTCGTTGGAGGGGTAGTCGGCCATGAGGGCGTTGGTGAGGATGGGCCGGTCCCGGTGGTACAGCGCCGTCACCTCCACCAGGAAGGCCTCGTCCTCGGGCCTCCCGTAGTAACCCGTGAACTCCCCGAAGGGACCTTCCCGCTTCGTGGCGCCGGGCCGCAGGACGCCCTCCAGAGCCACCTCCGCGCGTGCAGGCACGGGGAGGGAGGTGGTGAGGCCCCGCACCAGCTCCACCGGCTGCCCCAGCACCCCGCCCAGGTAGTCCAGCTCGGACTCCGTTTTGGGGAACCCCTGGGAGGAGACCACCAGCCACGCGGGCGGAACCCCCCAGCACGCCACCACCTCCACGGGTTGCCCCCGGGCCCACGCGCGCTCGATGTGCAACCGGGCGTCCTTACCCGGGGAGACGTACAGGCCCACGTGGTTGCGGTCGTGCACCATCATGCGGTAGGTGCCCACGTTGATCCACCCGGCGTCCGGATCCCGGGTCAGGACCACGTCGAAGGTGCCGCCGTAGCGGCCGCCGTCACGGGGCCAGTGTTTGGGAACGGGCAGCTCCAGCACGTCCACCGCGTCCCCGAACCGGCGGTTCTCGTACACGGCCGCGCGCTCGGGGTCCACCCACGCGGGCGGGATCTTGCGCCGGAACAGCCCGCGGGCGTGCCGCACCAGGTCCAGGGCGGTAGCATCCTCCGGCGCCCCCAGGGTGATGGCCAAGCGCCGAAGGCTGCTGCCCAGCACGTTCCACAGGCAGCTGGCCCGGTCCCCGTAACCCCGGACCCTCCGGAACAGCAGCGCGGGAGCCCCGGGACGGCGCGCCCAAAGGTAGGTGATGGCGGCCATCTCCTGGTCCCAGTCCACCTCCGCGTCCACCACCACCAGCTCGCCGGCCTCGGCCACCCGGGCCAGCCACTCCCGTAGATCCTGGGGGACGGGACGCTGCATGTTGCCTCCCTACCGCCCCGTACGGCTCAGCAGCTCCACCCAGCCCCGCATCACGGACTTGCCCCGGGCGATCTGCTCCTCCGAGAAGAACTTCCGCAGGTCCACCCGGTGCACGGGGTAGACGGGCCGTTGGAAGTCCTTCTCGTACCCGTAGGGCACGGTGGCGTCGATGGCCAGGCCACCCTCGAACCGGATGTTCATGGCGGTCCACGCTTGCTCCCCTGCGGTCAGGCGCTCCGCGGGCACGAAGGTCTGCCCCGCGCCCCCGGGCACGGGGTGGAAGATGTCGCTGCGGGGGTTGACGCGGGTGGTCAGGGCCCACAGGATCTCGTCCATGCAGTAGATGTCCACGTCCGCGTCCACCGCGATGGCCAGGCGCATGCCGAAGCTGGTGGCCATGGCAGCCGCCAGGAAGTTGCGGACGAAGCCGTCGTCCAGCCGGTTCCGCTTCTTCACCTGCAGGATGCACCCGCCCCAGTCCGTCATGCAGTAGGGGATGTGCACGTCGTGGATGAGGCCGGGCTGCAGCCGCTCGCATAGCTCGAAGATGGCCGCCTCCCGCACCGTGGTGTCGATGTTGTTGTCGTCCAGGGTGTGGACGCCCAAGACGTAGAAGAGGGGCTTGGTCCGCCGCCGGCGGGTGATGGCCGTGACGTGGAAGGTGGGGGCTCGGTAGGCCTTCCCCATGTAGCCCGCCCACTCCGGGTGGAAGGGGAACTTGCCCTGCACTCCCGCGGCCTCCGCCTCCGCGGTCTCAAACCGCTTGTCCCGAGGGTGCAGGGTGCCCTCCAGGACCAGGTCGCAATCGGCCAGGGCCCAGGCGTCCACGGTGCGGGCCCGGACGATGCGCAAGGGCGCGCCCTGCACCGCCCCCGCCACGCCCAACTCGTCCGCACCCATGGGCAGGATCACGTAGTCGAACCCGCTGCCCGCCACCAGGGTGGCCGCGGGCGGGACCCCGAAGCACATGGTCAGGGGGATGGGGCGGTCGTCGTGGTAGTGCTCGGTGATGATCTGCCACATGTGGGAGCCCGGCGCCGCCTGGAAGGTGCACACGTTCCCCCACCGGGCGTTCATCCGGTTGTAGCCGATGTGGCTGCCGCCGCGGAAGTACGGCCCCACCACCACGCTGTTCCCGCTGCCGATGGTCCGCTCGCTCTCCAGCTCCGTGTGCCGGATGGCCACCACGTACCGGTTGACCTCCAGGTCGGTGGTGATCACCTCCTCCTGGCACGGCGCTTCGTCCTGGGGGACTTCCACGGGCGGGATGGGGTGGGTGAGGGCGTAGGCCAGCTTCCGGGTGCGGTCCCGGGGGCCGTCCCAGCCGAACAGGCGGTCCACCACGTCCATGTTGGCGAACAGGTTGGTGACCACCTCGTAGTCGGGGTAGCCCTTCACCCTTCGGAACAGGATGGGGTAGCTGCCGTCCAGGTGCTTCTGGACACCGGTGATCTCCAGGTCCGGGTCCACCTCCACCTCCGTCTCCAACAGCAGGCCCTCTTGCCGCAGCCAGTCCACCGCGTCCCGCAGGGACTGCAGCCGGCTGGGTGCCTTCACGCGGGTCTCCACGTCCTTCCCCTCCTTTCCCAGATCAGTCGAACACGCCCTCCGCTTCGAGCTCCCGGTACTCCGCCTCCGACAGCCCCAGCACCTCCCGGTAGAACCACCCGTTGTGCTCGCCCAGCAGGGGGCTCCTGCGCACCTCCGCGGGGCTCTCCGACAGGCGGAACGGAGGCGCCACGTAGTGGAACCGACCCAGCACGGGGTGGGCCAGCTCCCTCCACACCGCCCGCTCCCGCAGCTGCGGGTCCGCGAACAGGTCCGAAGTGCGCTGCACCGGGCAAGCGGGAACCCCCGCCGCTTGGAGGGCCTCGGCCAGCCAGGCCGCCTCGTGCTCCCGGGTCCACCCCGCCACCAGCGCCTCCAGCTCGTCCTCGTGCTGCTTCCGCGCATCGAGGGTGGAAAACCTGGGATCCTCCGCCCATTCCGGGTGCCCGGCCACCCGACACAACGCCTGCCACTGGGCGTCCGTCTCCACCGCGATGGCGCACCAGCGGTCCTCCCCCCGACAGGGGAACACACCGTGGGGTGATGCGTGGTCGGCCCGGTTGCCGGCCGGGCCGGGCACCCGACCGTGGGCTTCGTAGTCCAGCAGGCTCGGCAGCACGAACTGCACCCCTGCCTCGTACTGCGAGAGGTCCACGTACACCCCCTGGCCGGTGCGGCGCCGGTGATCCAGTGCCGCCAATACGGCCACCAACCCGAACCCCACGGCCACGAAGTCGATGTACGGCCCGAACAGCAGCATGGGCTCGTCGCCCGGGAAACCCGTGAGGTGGGTGAAGCCCGCCTGCGAGGTGAGCTGGGACCCAAAGCCCTTCTGCGCCGCCCGCGGACCGGTCTGCCCCATGTTGCAGGAGCTCAGGTACACCACGGCGGGGTTCTCGCGGCGAACGTCTTCGTACCCCAGCCCCAGGCGGCCCATGACCCCGGGGGCGTAGTTCTCGATGACCACGTCCGCCCACCGCACCAGGCGCCGCGCCACCTCCCGAGCCCTGGGGCGTTTTAGGTTGAGGGTCACGGAGCACTTGGTGTCGTTGCAGAAGGCGAACCAGCCCGCGCCGTCGGGGTCCGGCCGGTTGTCCTTGAAGGGCGGGTAGTTCAACCGCAGTCCGTCCGGTCGGGTGCGGGACTCCACGTGCACCACCGTGGCCCCGAAGTTGGCCAGGTACTTGCCCACCATGGGCCCCGCCGCGAACGCGCCGAACTCCACCACCCGGAGCCCCTCCAGCGGCGCGGCCACGCCTACGCCACCCCCTCCGCCCGCAGCCGGTCCAGCTCCGCGGGCGAAAGTTCCAGCTCCCCGTACACTTCCTCGTTGTGCTCCCCCAGCCGCGGTGCGGGACGCCGCACGCACCGTGCTCCCACGGAGAACCGCGCGAAGCAGCCGGGGAAGGTCACGGTGGCGTCCAGCTGCGGGTGGTACACGCGCTCCCAGAACCCTCGGGCCTCCAGCTGCGGGTCCTCCCGGATGTCCCGGGCGTCCGCCACGGGGTAGCCGAGGATGCCCCGGCGCAGGGACTCCTGCACGAACTCCGCCTTGGTCCTGCGGGCGAGGAACGCGGCGATGGCCGCCTCCAGCCGGTGGATCTCCTCCTGGGTGGCCGTCACCACGTCGAAGGCTTCCCAGTCACGGCCCCGCAGGGAATCCGGCAGTTCCCCGCACTCCTCCATCCACCGCACCATGGCGGCGTTACTCCGGCGCCCCGCCTCGCCGGAGTACAGGATGAAGTTCACGTACCCGTCCCGGCACCGGTACACCGCCCGCAACCGGGCTCCGTGCACGTTGCGGCCCACCATGTGGTTGCCCGCCCGCCGCAGGTCGCCTCTTGAGAGGCTGTAGTAAGCGGGGGCGTTGGCCAGGGCGCTCAGCAGGCTCGCCTGCGTGGACACGTCCACGTGCTGGCCTCGTCCCGTGCGCTGGCGGTGGTGGTGCGCCACCAGCGCGCCCGCAGCCCCGTACAGGCTGCCCCACAGGGGTGATTGCGGGACCGAAACCCGCAGGGGCGGGCCGTCGGGCCGGCCCACCAGGTGCATGAGCCCGCTCGAGGCCATCACCACCAGGTCCGGGCCCAGCCACCGGCTGCGGGGCCCCGTCCCGCCGAAGGGCGTGATGGACACCCACACCACCCGCGGGTTCCGGTCCCGCAGCTGTCCGTAGCCGACCCCCAGCTCGTCCAAGAATTCCGGCGGGAAGGACTCCACCACGAAGTCCGCGCGCGCCACCAGCTCGCCGAACAGCTCCCGGCCCCGGGGGTGCTGCAGGTTCAGGGTGACGCCCCGCTTGTTGGCGTTGTACGCCAGCCATGCCAGCCCCCGCTCTGGGTGCGGCTGTCCCCCATAGAAGGGCCCGCGCCACCGCCCCGGATCGCCCCCAGGCGGCTCCACCTTCACCACGTCGGCTCCCAGGTCCCCCAGCACCCGGCCGCAGAACCAGCCGCTCTCGTCGGTCAAGTCCAGCACGCGGTAGCTGGCCAGCACCGCCTGTCCGGTCACCATACCGCTCCCACCTTCCGACGCCGCACCAGCCGCTCCACCCGCTGCGCGAAGTAGGCCAGGTGCTCCCGCATGAGCTGCCGCGCCCGGTCCGGGTCCCGGGCGGCCACCGCGTCCAGGATGGCCTGGTGGTCGTCCACCGCCCGCGCGGCCATGCTGTCGTCCGGGAGCAGACGGGCCAGGACCTCGTGGAACAACGCCCGGAACGAGCCCAGGGCGCACACCAGCACGGGGTTTCCGGACGCCTCCGCCAGCGCGGTGTGGAACCCCACGCTGTAGGGGATGAAGTACGGGTCCTGGCGCTGGCGGGCCGCCCGAGCCTCCTCTACGGCCCTGCGCATGGCGTCCAGGTCCCGAAGTCGGGCCCGCTGGGCCGCCAGAGCCGCCACCTCGGGCTCCAGCAGCAGCCGTGCCTCCGCCAGGGCCCTCAGGGAGGCCCGGTTCACCCGCAGGAGGTTGGCCAAGGACGCGGTGACGTGCTGCGGGCCCGGAACGGACGCGAACACCCCACCCCGGGCGCCGAGCTTGATGCGGACGAACCCTTCGGACTCCAGCACCCGCAGGGCGTCCCGGATGGTGACCCGGCTCAGGCCGAACTGCCGGGCCAGTTCCTTCTCGGAGGGCAGGCGCTGGCCGTCCCGCAGCTGCCCGCCCAGCACCATCCCCTTGATGTGCTGCACCACCACCTCGGACGCCCTGGGCGGCCTGGGCGGGTCGGCGGGCACGCGGATCACCGGCAGCTGTCCCATGCGAAAGGTAAGATCGTTCAGACCCAAACGCAGCCGCCATCGGGTCCGCACCCGACCCAACTCGGGTGTGGACCCGACGCCGTTGACACGGGGCGGGGCTGTGGCCATGATGGGTCCGGCGTGGCAGGAGGGGGCTGTGGAGGGAGAAGGGTTAAGGCGGTTGGTGGTGGCCATGACGGGCGCCAGCGGCGCCATCCTGGGGATCCGGCTGCTGGAGGCCGCCCGCGAGCTGGAGATCGAAACCCACCTGGTGGTCAGCGAGTGGGCGGAGCGGACCATCCGGCACGAGACCGGCTACCGGGTGGAACAGGTGATGGACCTAGCCAGCGTGGTGCACCGCCGGGACGACCAGGCCGCGGTCATCTCCAGCGGATCGTTTCCCACCCGGGGGATGGCGGTGGTGCCGTGCAGCATGAAGACCCTTGCGGCCATCGCCTGCGGGTTCGCGGACGACCTCATCCACCGGGTTGCGGACGTCACCCTCAAGGAACGGCGGCGGCTGGTGCTGGTGCCCCGGGAGGCACCCCTGAGCAGCATCCACCTGGAGAACATGCTGAAGCTCTCGAACCTCGGGGTGGTCATCCTTCCCCCCGTGCCCGCCTTCTACACCCACCCCCGCAGCGTGGACGACGTGGTGGACCACGTGGTGGCGCGGGTCCTGGATCAGTTCGGCTGGAGCTGGAAGCGCGCCCGTCGGTGGGACGGCAGGCTGGAGGGCGGGACGGGCTGAACCTCTGCGAGCGGGCTTCCGCCGGTCTTCGCCCCGCATCCGGAAGCTTTTCTTGTCAGCGCGTGGAGCCAGAGGTTTCGGGGTACCTGTGGACGGCTGGTCCGCTGCTCTGGCCGCGAGCGTGGCCGCCTCCTTCGTCGCCTGGAGGCTGGGAGCCCTGTCCACGGACGGGGCGGCGGCCGCGGTGGTGGTGGGTACCGCGGTGGCGGGGGCCGGGGGCTGGAGCTGGGCGGCCCTGCTGGTCCTGTTCGTGGCCGCGGCTTCCCTGGCCAGCGCCCTGCCGCCCCGGCCGCACCCGCCCCGCCGGTCCGCCCGCCAGGTGGTGGCCAACGGCGGCGTAGCGTGCCTGGCGGCGTTGGCCCATGGCTTGGGCGTTGCAGGGTTGGAAGCAGCCTTCGCGGCTGCGGTGTGTGCGGCCTGGGCGGACACCTGGGCCACGGAGTTCGGAGTTCGGTTCGGGGGAAGGCCCCGCAGGCTCGTGGACCTGCGCCCCGTCGAGCGCGGGACCTCGGGAGGCGTGACCGTCGTCGGCACCGCTGCGGGTCTGTTCGCGGCGGTCTGCTGCGGGCTTGCGGCCCAGGCGCTGGGGCTGGCACCCGCGGCCGGCACCACCCTGGCCGGTACCGTGGGGATGCTGGCGGACTCCCTGCTGGGCGCCACGGTGCAGGCGGAGTTCCGGTGTGCGCGGTGCGGCCGAACGTCCGAGGACCCGAACTGTGAGTGCGGAGGCCGGGGCCAGCGGGTACGGGGGCTGGCTGGCTGGGACAACCACTGGACCAACCTGGGGGCCACGGGTGCCGCGGGGTTCGTGGGCCTGTGGGCGGCGTACCATGGTGCAGGGATGTGAAGGAGGGAGGACGCGGATGCAACCCGACCGGGTTCCCTTGGGGCTGACCTTCGACGACGTGCTGCTGGTGCCGCGGCGGTCGCCCGTGGAGAGCCGGGCCCACGTGGATACCCGTACGCGCCTGGCCCGGGACGTGGAGCTGGCCATCCCCATCGTGAGCGCCAACATGGACGCAGTGACGGAGAGCGAGATGGCCATCGCCATGGCCCGGGAAGGCGGGATCGGCATCGTCCACCGGTTCCTTCCCACCGAACAGCAGGTGGCGGAAGTGCGGCGGGTCAAGCGCGCGGAGAGCATCGTCATCGAGCAGCCGTACACTATCGCGCCCCACCAGACCCTGCGGGAGGCGGTGGCCTTCCTGGAAGAGCACGGGTCCGCGGGGCTGTTGGTGGTGGAGGACGGAAAGCTGGTGGGCATCGTCACCGCCCGGGACCTGCTGTTCGAGGACGACCTGGACCGGCCTGTGCGGGAGGTGATGACGCCCAGGGAACGCCTGGTGACCGCGCCGCCGGGGATCACCATGGAGGAGGCCAAGCGCATCCTGCACGCCCACCGCATCGAGAAGCTGCCCCTGGTGGACTCCCAGGGCCGGCTGGTGGGGCTGGTGACCAGCCGGGACATCCGCAGCCGCATGCAGCACCCCCACGCCACCAAGGACACCCGGGGCCGGCTACGGGTGGGGGCCGCGGTGGGCGTACGGGGCGACTACCTGGAGCGGGCGGAGGCACTGGTGGAGGAAGGCGTGGACCTGCTGGTGGTGGACGTGGCCCACGGGCACGCGGACGCGGTGCTGCGGGCGGTGCGCACGCTGCGTCGGCATTTCCCGGACGTCCCCATCGTGGCCGGCAACGTGGCCACCTCGGAGGGGACCCTGGACCTCATCGAGGCGGGCGCGGACGCGGTGAAGGTCGGGGTCGGCCCCGGGTCCACCTGCACCACCCGGGTGGTCACGGGCGCCGGGGTCCCGCAGCTGTCGGCCATCCTGGACTGCGCCCGGGTGGCCCGGGAGCGGGGCGTGCCCATCATCGCGGACGGCGGCATCCGCAGTTCGGGGGACATCACCAAGGCGCTGGCCGCGGGCGCCAGCGCGGTGATGCTCGGAAACCTGCTGGCGGGCACGGAGGAAAGCCCCGGGGCCACGGTGATCCGCAACGGCCGGCAGTACAAGACCTACCGGGGCATGGCCAGCCTGTGGGCCACGGCCCGGCGCAGGTCCCTGGAAAGCCCCGTGGACGAGGACGAGATCGGGCAGATCGTGGCGGAAGGGATCGAGGCCCTGGTGCCCTATCGGGGGAAGGTGGCGGACGTGCTGCGCCAGCTGGTGGGCGGGCTGCGGTCGGGGATGAGCTACTGCGGCGCCCGCACCATCCCGGAGCTGTGGGACCACGCGCGGTTCGTGCGCATCACCCCCGCGGGGCTGCGGGAGAGCCTGCCCCACGACGTGGAGCCCCTGTAGGCAGCGGGGCCCGGTCTGCTGTGACACGGCCGTGACCGTGCCGCACCACGCTCGGCGGTGGGGAGGTGATCACCGTGTCGCGCACTGCCCTGGCCGTCCTCGTGGTTGCGGTCATGGTGGCGGGGCTGGCTGCAGTTGCCTACGCGCCGTACCACACCCAGACCGCGCCCCAGCAGAGCGGACCGGCCCCCGCAGGCTACAAAGGGCAAGCCCGCGCCGCCGCCACCCACGCGTCCTTCGCCTCGGACAGTGCCTCGTTGAGCTCCGTCCGCGAGCACCTGGGCCACGCCCTGGCGTGCATCGAGGGGCCCCGGGGAAAGAACGTCAACCCCGCCTGGGACAACCCCTGCCAGGGGATGGGAGCCGGCGTGCTGGCGGACCTGCGCGGTGACCCCCAGGGAGCCCGGTGGCTGTTGGTGGTCCAGGCCGCGGACGACCTGGCGGTGGCCGGCCTGAAGGCCCAGAACCTGGACCAGGCCAAAGCCGCCGCCCGAGGGGTGGCGGAGCTGATGAAGCTCGTGGCGCAGTAGCCCGCCACCCAGCCGAGCGGACTCCTTCGCCGGGCCGGCACTCCGAAAGGGGGCGCGGCGGAAAGATCCGCCGCGGGAGTCCCGCACCCCAGTGCGGGGTGGCACGGCTCTTGCAACGACGCCTCGCGATGCGCGAGGCGCGCCATCCGGACCCACGTGAAGCCCGGCGCCGCGGGGCCCAGGCCCGGGGCATCCTGGTCTCCGCCCTGGGGTACGCCACGGCCTTGGGCGTGGTGGTCCTGTCAGCCCGGCTTTGGGGCTCGCCGGTGCACCCCCGGACCCTGGCGGAACTGGTGGCGGTCACGGCGGGTACGGTGGGCGGCCTGTACGTGATGGCCGTCACCGGCGCCACCCGCTGGGTGAGGTCGTGGGATCCCCATTTCGTGTACTTCCCCCTGCTGGCCACTGTGGCCATCCTGGCCCTGTACATGCGGGCGGCACCGGAGACCCGGTGGGTGCTGGTGCACGGGTGGGTGGCGTCCCTGGGCCTGGTGGCCGGTTTCGGCGCTTTCTGGCCCCTGCTGGGTCTTTCCGCCCTGTGGCTGGCCACCTACCTCTGGGTGGCCTGGTACAGCCCCGGGTTCTACCTGCGGCAGGAGCTGGTGGTGGTGTTCGCCGTGGCCTTCACCTCGGTGATGTGCAGCGTGGCCTCCGAGCGCTTCCGCAGGCAGCGGGAGGAAGCCAAGAGGCTGGCCCGGCAGCTCCAGGAAGCCAACCAGCGGCTGGCGGACATGGCGCTCCGGGACCCCCTCACGGGAGCCTACAACCGCCGGTACCTGGAAGAGTTCCTGGAGCAGGAGGTGGCGCGGGCCCACCGCACGGGCCGGCCCGTGGTGGTGGCCATGGCCGACCTGGACGACTTCAAGCTGTACAACGACACCCAGGGCCACCTGGCGGGGGACGAGGTGCTGCGCAGGACCGCGGAGGCCATGCGGTGGTGCGTGCGGCGCAGCGACCTGGTGGCCCGCTACGGGGGCGAGGAGTTCACCGTGGTCCTCGTGGACACCCAGCCGGAGGACGCCCGCCGGGTGTTGGAGCGCATCCGCAGCTCCGTGGCCGCCCTTCCCATGCCCGGCACGGAGGTGCTGCCGTGGAGGGCCATCACCGTGAGCGTGGGCGCCGCGTGCTACCCCCACGACGGGGCCACCGCGCACGAGCTGTTGCGCCGGGCGGACGACGCGCTGTACCGGGCCAAGGCGCGGGGGAAGAACCGGGTGGAGTTCGCCACGCCCTTGGACTCCCCTCAGGCCCCGGGGCCCGCGGCACAGACCTCTATCCGGCCGAGCTCTTGAACACGGGCAGGATCCCCATGTGGTGCACGTCGGGCCACTCCTGACCCTCCAGGAGCAGGGCGGCCTTGGCCACCACCCGCCCGCCCGCGCGCTGCACCAGCTCCGCCATGGCCTGCAGGGTCTCGCCGGTGCTGACGATGTCGTCCACCAGCCCCACGGCGCGGCCCCGCAGCTTCAGCGCGTCCCGGCCGTCCAGGAACAGCTCCTGCTCGGTCTTGGCGGTGATGGGCTTGTAGCGCACCGACAGGGGGCTCAGCATGAAGGGCCGGATCTCCTTCCGGCACACTACGTACGGCCGCAGCCCCAGGTACGTGGCGATGGCGTGGGCCAGGGGGATGCCCTTGGTCTCCGTGGTGACGAACAGCTCGCAGCCGTCCAGCCGCTGGCTCAGCACCCGGGCGGCGCGGTCGATGACCTCGGTGTCGCCCAGGCTGTAGTAGTAGGCGATCCACGTGTCGGGCGCCACCTGGATGAGGGGTAAGGACCGCTTGGTGCCCGCGATCTCCAGCTCGTACGTCCTCTGACCGTCAAAGGGCAACACGTACGCCATCTCCGTCGCTCCCCCAACTTTTCTATCGTACCGCACAGGGACCGGAACGCGTCCTCCCCCGTCGAGCTCACGGGGCGGGCCGCCTAGTGGCGGAAGTGGCGCACGCCCGTGAACACCATGGCGCACCCCGCCCGGTCCGCGGCGGCCACCACTTCTTCGTCCCGCACCGAGCCGCCCGGCTGCACCAGGGCCACCACCCCGGCGCGGGCGGCTTCCTCCACCCCGTCCGGGAAGGGGAAGAAGGCGTCGGAGGCCAGCACCGCCCCCCGGGCGCGCTGCCCCGCCTTCCACACCGCCATCCGCACGCTGTCCACCCGGCTCATCTGGCCCGCGCCCACCCCCACCACCTCCGTGCCCCGGGCCAGGACGATGGCGTTGGACTTGACGTGCTTGCACACCGTCCACGCGAACTGCAAAGAACGCCACTCCTCCTCCGTGGGGCTGCGGCGGGTCACCACCCGCAGCCTCTGAGGGTCCCAGCCCGCCCGGTCCGGCTCCTGCACCAGCACCCCGCCGGGCACCGTCCGCAGCTCCAGGTCCGTCCCGTCCGAAGTGGGGCTCAGCAGCCTCAGGTTGCGCTTCTTCTTCAGCACCTCCAGCGCCTCCGGCTCGAACCCCGGCGCCACCACCACCTCCAGGAAGATCTCCCGCAGGGCGGCCGCGGCGTCCGGGTCCACGGGCCGGTTGCACGCCACGATGCCCCCGAAGGCGGAGGTGGGGTCTCCCCGCAGGGCTCCGGCCACCGCTTCCGCAAGCGACGGGGCGGTGGCGCACCCACAGGGGTTGGTGTGCTTCACCACCACCGCCGCGGGCTCCGCGAACTCGCACGCCAGGGCCCACGCCGCGTGGGCGTCCAGGAGGTTGTTGTACGAAAGCTCCTTTCCCGCCATGGGGTCCACCGCGGCCAGGCTCCCCTCGGGTCCCAGGGGATCCCGGTACACCGCGGCCCGCTGGTGGGGGTTCTCCCCGTACCGCAGCTCCCGCACCTTGCGCCACGCCCGCACCACGCGGTCCTGGAAGCGGTCCAACCCCGCTCGGCCGCACAGCACCTGGGCGATGACCGCGTCGTAATACGCGGTGTGGAGGAAGGCCAGGGCCGCCCACCGCCTGCGGACCTCCTCCGGTACTTCCCCCCGCTCCCGCAGCAGCGCCAGGGCTTCCGGGTACTGGGAGGGCTCCGTGAGGACCGCGACCCGGGAGGCGTTTTTGGCCGCGGCCCGCAGCAAGGTCACGCCCCCGATGTCCACGTGCTCCGCCAGCTCGTCCCAGCCCAAGGACCTTTGGGCGGCGTCCTCAAACCGGTACAGGTTGCACGCCACGAGGTGGATGGGCTGGATCCCCCACCGCTCCAGCTCCTGCCGATCCTCCGGGCTGGGCCGCGCCAGGATGGCCGCGTGCACGGCGGGGTGCAGGGTCTTCACCCGGCCGTCCAGCAGCTCCGGGAACCCCGTGAGCTCCTGCACGGGGATGACGGGGAGCCCGGCCTCCTGCAGCACCCGCGCGGTGCCGCCCGTGGACACCAGCTCCCAACCCAGCTCCACCAGACCCCGGGCGAACTCCACCACCCCGGTTTTGTCCGTCACGCTCAGCAGCGCCCGTCGTGCCACGGTCACCTCCCGCTTTCCGCCACCAGGTCCTCGAACCGCACCTGCCCGGTTACCACCCGCCGGATGGCCTCCGGGTACAGCCGGTGCTCCTGCTCCGCCACCCTCGCTGCGAGGCTTTCCACCGTGTCGTTCGGGAACACGGGCACCCGGGCCTGCGCCACCACGGGCCCCGCGTCCACCTCCGCGGTCACGAAGTGCACGGTGCACCCGCTCTCCGAGACCCCCGCCTCCAGCACCGCCTTGTGCACCCGCTCCCCGTACATGCCCCGACCTCCGAAGGCGGGCAGCAGGGAGGGGTGGATGTTCAGGATCCGGCCCCGGTAGCGGTCCACGAACTCCGGGTCGAGGATCCGGAGGAACCCCGCGAGGCACACCCACTCCGCCCCGTGCCGGTCCAGGATCTCCGCCAGCCGCCGCCCGAACTCGTGGGGGTCCTTGCGCCACGGCACCACGTAGGCCGGCACCCCCGCCCGCTTGGCCCTCTCCAGGGCGTAGGCGGGCCGGTCGGACGCCACCACCACCACCTCCGCGGGGTAGTCCGGGTCCTGGGTGGCGTCCAGGATGGCCTGCAGGTTGGTGCCGCGGCCGGAGACCAGCACAGCTAGCCGCGCCCGCTTCATCCCTCCACCACCACCCGCACCTGACGGGCGCCCTCCACCACCTGGCCCACCCGGTGCACGGTCTCCCCGCAACCCCGCAGGACTTCCTCCGCCCGGGAGGCGACCTCGGGCCTCACCACCACCACGAGCCCCACGCCCATGTTGAACACCCGGAACATCTCCCGTTGGTCCACCGGACCCCGGCGCGCCAGCAGCTCGAAGATGGGGGGGACCTTCCAGGTGACGTGAACCTCCGCCGCGCAGCCCTCCGGGAGCACCCGCACCAGGTTGCCCGGGATTCCCCCGCCCGTCACGTGGGCGATGCCCGTGACGCCTCCCCCCACCTCTTGCAGCAGGCGCAGGACGCTGGGGGCGTAGCACCGGTGCGGCCGCAACAGCGCGTCCCCACGGGTGCAGCCCAGCTCCGGCTCGTACCGGTCCAGGTCACCAGGCTTTTGCACCAGCACCGCCCGCGCCAGGGTGTAGCCGTTGGTGTGCAGCCCTTGAGAAGCCAGACCCAACAGCACGTCCCCGGGCCGGATGGCGCTACCGTCGACGGCCGCGCCGGCTTCCACCACCCCCACGGCACAGCCCACCACGTCCCACGCACCCTCCGCGTACACGCCCGGCATCTGTGCGGTCTCCCCGCCGACCAAGGGGACGCCGTACCGGGTGCACGCGTCCACAACACCCTCCAGCACCGCCCCCAGGAACTCCGGCCGCAGCCGGCCGGTGGCCACGTAGTCCAAGAAGAACAGGGGACGCGCGCCCTGGCAGACCACGTCGTTCAGCCCGTGGGCCACCGCGTCGTGGCCCAGGGTGCGGAAGTCCTCGGGCCGGCGAGCGAGCAAAGCCTTGGTGCCCACCCCGTCCACGGACGCCACCAGCACCGGCTCCCGCAGGGGTGGTACCCTCACCATGCCGCCGAACAGGCCCCACGGGCCTACCCCCTGCCCGCTGAAGGTGGCCTGCACCCGGGCTTCCAGCCGGCGCAGCACCGACTGCGCCGCCTCCTCGTCCACCCCCGCCTCGCGGTAGGTGAGGGTCCGGGTCAACGCGCCACCTCCAGGGCCTGCCGACCCGCCCGCTCCTCCAGGGGCTCGCCCGTGGGGTACTGGCCGTCCAGGCACGCCATGCACAAATCCTGGCGCGCAAGCCCGATGGCCTCCACCAGCCCCTCCTGGCTCAGGTAGCCCAAAGAGTCGGCGCCGATGCGCTGCCGGATCTGCTCCGGGTCGAGCTCCGCGGCCACCAGCTGCCGGCGGCTGCTGGTGTCCACCCCGTAGAAGCACGGCCACCGGATGGGCGGGGAAGAGATGCGCACGTGCACCTCCCGGGCGCCGGCTTCCCGCAGCATGCGGACGATCTTGCCGCTGGTGGTCCCCCGCACGATGCTATCGTCCACCAGCACCACCCGCCGGCCCGCCACCAGCTCCCGCACGGGGTTCAGCTTCACCCGCACGCCCAGGTCCCGTCGCTCCGGGTCCGGCTCGATGAAGGTCCTGCCCACGTACCGGTTCTTCACCAGGGCCAGTTCGAAGGGAAGCCCGCTCTCCTCCGCGAAGCCCAGGGCCGCGGACGTACCCGAGTCCGGCACCGGCACCACCACGTCCGCGTCCGCGGGGTGCTCCCGGGCCAGCACCCGGCCCATGGCGCGACGGGCGCGGTGCACGTTGCGGCCCCCCAGCACGGTGTCCGGTCGCGCGAAGTAGATGTACTCGAACACGCAGTGGGCCCGCCTCGGGGAAGGCAGCACCACCTCCCCCCGCAGCTGCGAACCCTCCACCACCACCAGCTCGCCCGGCTCCACGTCCCGCACGAAGACGGCACCCACCTGGTCGAAGGCGCAGGTCTCCGAGGCCACCACCCACCCGCCGTCCATGCGGCCCAGGACCAGGGGCCGGATGGCGAAGGGGTCGCGGAAGGCGAACAGCCGGCCCGCGGCCACGCACACCACCGTGTAGGCGCCCTCCAGCCGCGCCATGGCGGCCCGGATGGCTCCCTCGGGGGTCTCGTGGGGGCTTGCGGCGATGCACCACGCCAGCACCTCGGTGTCGGAAGACCCGCGGAAGCGCACCCCGAGCCGCTCCAGCTCCCACCGCAGCTCCGGGGCGTTGGTGAGGTTGCCGTTGTGGGCCAGCGCCAGAGTCCCCCAGGGGGACGGGACGGCCACGGGCTGGGCGTTCTCCAGCACCGCGGAGCCCATGGTGGAGTATCGCACGTGCCCGATCCCCACGCTGCCCGGCAACGCGGACAGCCGGTCGTCGAACACCCGGCTCACCAGGCCCATGCCCTTGTGCAGGTGCAGGCCCTCTTCGTTCCAGGTGGCGATCCCCGCGCTCTCCTGGCCCCGGTGCTGCAAAGCCAGCAGGCCCAGGTACACCACGGGTGCTACGGTGCGGCCGGGCCACGAAACCCCGAACACCCCGCAGTGTTCCCGGGGGCTAGAGTCCCACGGACTCCTCATCGGTACGCCTCCCACGCGGAGCGCAGCTCCACCACCGGTACCTCCAACTCCACGTGATCCAGCCGCAGGGACAGGCGCTCGCCGCCCGTGGTCCCCAGCAGGCGGATGGGCACGCGGTGGTGCGCGCACAGCCCCGCGAACTCCTCGTACCGCTCGGGCGGCACGGACACCACCACCCGGGAAGGCCCTTCCCCGAACAGGGCCGCGTCCGCGCGGGTCCCGAAGAACTCCGGGCTCAGGGTGCAGCGGGCTCCCAGCCCGCCCAGCACGCAGGCCTCCGCCAGGGCCACCGCTAGCCCCCCTTCGCTCACGTCGTGGGCGGAGTGCAAAAGCCCTTCCTCCGCCGCCCGGACCACCACGTCGATCAACCGCCGGTGCAGGTCCAAATCCGGCCGCACGGGGGCTCCGGCCACCCTGCCGTGGAGTACCTTCAGGTACTCGCTGCCGCCCAGGGAGACGGCGTCGGATCCCACCAGGACCACCAAGTCCCCTGCTGCCCGGAACCCCGCCCGGACCGCCCGCCCCACGTCCTCCAGCACGCCCAGGGCCACCACCACGGGCGTGGGGTACACCGCGCCGCGGTGGGACTCGTTGTACAGGCTCACGTTGCCGCCCACCACGGGAACTCCCAAAGCCCGGCAGGCGTCCGCGATCCCGTCCACCACCCCGCTGAGCTCCCACGCCACCTCCGGCCGCTCGGGGTTGGCCAGGTTGAGCCCGTCGGTGACCGCCACGGGCCGCGCGCCCACGCACGCCACGTTCAACGTCGCCTCGCACACCGCCCCCGCCCCACCCGCCCACGGGTCCAGGTACGCCATCCGTCCGTTGCCGTCCGCGCTCAGCGCGATCCCCCGGGGAGGGACCTCCAGCAGGCGTAGGACCGCCGCGTCCTCGCCAGGCGCCACCACCGTGCGCACCTGCACCGTGTGGTCGTACTGGGTGTACACGGGCCGCTTGCTGACCACCGAGGGTGACCGCAGCAGCTGCAGCAGGGCCTGCCGCACGTCCACTGGAGGGAGGTCGTGTAGGTCCGCCTCCCGCAGGGCCCTGCGCGACGGAGGCTCCTCCTCAGGCACCCGGTAGGTGGGCGCCTCCGTCAACGCCGCGGGAGGCAGCTCCACCACCAGCTGCTGCCCGTCGTAGACCCGCAGCACGGGTTCTGCCACCACCTCGCCCACCACCTCCGCCAGCAGGCCCCACCTCCGGTACGCCCGCAGGACTTCCTCCTCCCGGCCCCGCTGCACCACCAGGAGCATGCGCTCCTGCGACTCCGACAGCAGCACCTCCACAGGCGTCATCCCGGCCTCCCGCCGGGGCACCCGTTCCAGGTGAAGGACCATGCCGACCCCGCCCCGCGCGCTCATCTCCGCCGCGGCGCAGGTAATCCCCCCGGCCCCCATGTCCTGCAGGGCCAACACCGCGCCGGTTTCCAGGGCTTCCAGGGTGGCCTCGATGAGGAGCTTGCCCGCGAAGGGATCGCCGATCTGCACCGCGCTGCGGCCCCTGTCTGCGGAGGAACTGTCCAGCTCCTCGGACGCAAACGCGGCTCCCCCGATGCCGTCCCGACCCGTGCGGGCGCCCGCGTACACCACCGGGTTGCCGGGGCCGGAGGCCACCGCCCGGCAGATGCGGTCCGTAGGAACCAGCCCCACGCACGCCACGTTCACCAGGGGGTTGGCCAGGTAACAGTCGTCGTACAGGATCTCCCCGCCCACCACGGGGACGCCCACGCAGTTCCCGTAGTGGCTGATCCCCGCCACCACCCCGTCCCGCAGGCGACGCGACTCGGGGTCCTCGGGCGGGCCGAACCGCAGGCTGTCCAGCAGGGCCACCGGGCGGGCGCCCATGCTCAGCACGTCCCGCAGGATGCCGCCCACCCCCGTGGCGGCCCCGTGGAAGGGGTCCACGGCGCTGGGGTGGTTGTGGCTCTCCACCTTGAGGGCCGCGGCCAGGCCCGGGGCCACCTCCACCACGCCCGCGTTGTCCCCCGGTCCCCGCAGCACGCCGGGCCCGGCGGTGGGCAGGCGCTTCAGGTACGGCTTGGAGTGCTTGTACGCGCAGTGTTCGGACCACATCACGCCGAACATGCGCAGCTCCGTGGGGTTGGGCGTGCGGCCCAAAAGCTGGCAGATGCGGTCGTACTCCTCCCGCCGCAGCCCCGCCTC
>CAYTFH010000011.1:67399-72465 GCA_964437095.1 uncultured bacterium
CCAGCTGCCCGTGGGCGTCCACGTACCGGAACACCACCTGCCCGGCCGCCTCCACCTCCTCAAGCACCTCGGGGGGCGCGTAGTAGCGGCCGTCTCCGTGGGCGATGGGCATCCGCACCACCTCCCCCGGCGCGTACAGGCGCGTGAAGGGGGTGTCCGTGCGCTCCACCCGCAGGTGGACCCACTCGCACCGGAAGGCCGCCCCCGCGTTGCGCACCAGGGCTCCGGGCAGCAGGCCCGCCTCCAGGAGGACCTGGAACCCGTTGCAGATCCCCAGCACCAGCCCTCCCGCGGCCGCAAACCGCCGCACCGCCCGCAGCACGGGGCTGGTGGCCGCCACCGCTCCGGGCCGCAGGTAGTCGCCGTAGGAGAACCCGCCTGGCAGCACCACCACGTGGAAACCCGACAGGTCCTCCTCCTGGTACCACACGAACTCCGCGGAGCACCCGAGCACGTCCCGCAGCACGTGCAGGCAGTCCCGGTCGCAGTTGGACCCGGGGAACACCACCACCGCGAACTTCACGTCGGTCACGGCCGAATCGCCTCCAGCTCGTACACCTCGTAGTCCTCGATGAGGGGGTTGGTGAGGAACCGCTCGCACATCTCCCGCACCCGCTCCCGCCAGCCCTCCTCGGGGACCACGAGCTCGAAGGCCTTGCCCACCCGCACTTCGGACGCCTCCATGCCCAGGGCCTCCAGTCCCGTGCGCACCGCCTGCCCCTGCGCGTCCAGCACGCCCGGTTTGAGGAACACCACCACCCTCACCCGCTTGCTCACAGCTCCACCTCCCGGCCCGTGATCCGGCGGAACGCCTCCAGGTACCGGGCCCGCAGCTCCATCACCAGGTCCTCCGGCAGGGCCGGCCCGGGAGGGGTCTTGTCCCACCCCAGCCGTTCGAGGTAGTCCCGCAGCAGCTGCTTGTCGAAGGGCTCCAGCTCCCCGCGCCGGTACGCCTCTAGGTCCCAGTACCGCGAGGAGTCCGGGGTGCCGACTTCGTCGATGAGCAGAAGCTCGCCGTCGGCGAGCCCGAACTCGAACTTGGTGTCCGCCAGGACGAGCCCCCGGGCTTCCACCCACTCCGCCATGAACCGGTACAGCCGCACGCTGGCGTCCCGCAGGCGCCCGGCGAGCTCCGCTCCCACGGAAGCTTCCACCACCCCAAAGGGCACGTTCTCGTCGTGCCCAGTAGTACTCTTGGTAGCCGGCGTGAACAAAGGCTCCGCCAGCTTCGCACCCCCCTGCAGCCCCTCGGGCAGCCGCACGCCGCACACCGCACCGGTGGCCCGGTACTCCTTCCACGCCGAGCCCGCCAGGTACCCCCGGACCACGCACTCGAAGTCCACCCTCCGGGCCCGGCGGACCAGCATGCTGCGGCCCCGCAGGGGCTCGGCTTCCTCGGGCCGCAGGCCCGCGGCGCGGGCGATCTCTTCTAGGTCCGTGGTCACCAGGTGGTTGGGCACCATGTGGCGGGTGCGCTGGAACCAGAAGGCGGACAGCTGCGTGAGCACCTTGCCCCGGTCGGGTACGGGCGTGGGCAGCACCACGTCGAAGGCGCTGACGCGGTCCGTGGCCACCACCAGCAGAAGGTCTCCCAGGTCGTACACGTCCCGCACCTTCCCGCGGCAGAACAGGGGGAGGCCCAGGGCTTGTGCGGTCACGGCCTCACCTCCTGCCGGCGCGGCACGCCCACCCGCTCGAGGATGTAGTCCGCGTAGCGCAGGTACGGAGCCGGGTCCAGACAGCTCCGCAGCTGGGCTTCGTCCGCCACCCGCCGCACCGCGGGGTTTTCCAGCAGCCTCCGCACCAGGGCGTCGGGAGCCGGGGAGGGGTCCTCCCACACCGCCGCCGCGGCCTGCTGTACTGCGGCGTACGCCTCCTCCCGGGACAGGCCCAGGTCCACCAGGCGCACCAGCACCCGGTGGGAGTACACCAGCCCCCCCGTGGCCTCCAGGTTGCGGCGCATGCGCTCTGCGTCCACCCGCAGCCCCCGCACCACCTGGCGCACCTTGCGCAGCATGTAGTGCAGGAGGGTGGTGGCTCCCGACAGCACGATGCGCTCGTTGGAGGAGTGGGTGATGTCCCGTTCGCCCCACAGGGCCTGGTTCTCCAGGGCCGTCACCGCGCAGCCCCGCAGCATGCGGCTCAGGCCCACCACCCGCTCGCTGAGGATGGGGTTGCGCTTGTGGGGCATGGCGGACGACCCCGTCTGGCCCGCGGCGAAGGGCTCCTCCAGCTCCCGGATCTCCGTGCGCTGCAGGGACCGGATCTCCGTGGCGATGCGCTCCAGCGTCCCACCCACCACGGCCAGGGCCGCCACGTAGTGGGCGTGCCGGTCCCGCTGCACCACCTGGGAAGAAGCAGGGTCGGGCTGCAGGCCCAGGCGTTGGCACACGTACGCCTCCACTTCCGGCGGCAGGTGGGCGTAGTTGCCCACCTCTCCCGAGAGCTTGCCCACCCGTACGGCCTCCCGGGCTCCCTCCAGCCGCCGCCGAGCCCGCTGGAGCTCCGCGATCCACGTGGCCACCTTGCACCCGAAGGTGATGGGCTCCGCCTGGACCCCGTGGGTCCTGCCCGCCATCAGGGTGTGGCGGTGCCGGTCCGCCAGCTGTCGGAGGTCTTCCAGCAGCCCGTCCAGCTCCACGAGGAGCAGGTCCGCGGCCCGGACCAGCAGCACCGCGGTGGCGGTGTCCACCACGTCGGAGGAGCCCAGGCCCCGGTGCAGGTACCGGGCCTCGTCCCCGAGCCCCTCGGACACCACCCTCAGGAAGGCCACCACGTCGTGGTGGGTCTGCCGCTCCTCCACCTCCCGGACCCGCTCGGGGTCCGGGACTCGCGCCCGCTCCCGCAGCCGCCGGGCCGCCTCCTTGGGGATCCACCCCAGCTCGGCCTGGGCCTCCGCGGCCAAAAGCTCCACCTCCAGCCAGGTGGCCAGCCTGGTCCGCTCGCTCCACAGCTCCGCCATCTCCGGGGTCGTGTAGCGGGGGATCACAGCACGCCTCCGGGGGTGTACACGGTGTGCTCCCGCCTGGGCCCGGTCCCGATCATGGTCACGGGCGCCCCGCACAGCTCCTGCACCCGCTCCACGAACCGCCGGGCCTGCTCGGGCAGGTCCCCGTACCGGGTGACCCCGTGGGTGGAGGACTTCCACCCGGGGAGTTCCTCGTACACCGGCTTGGCCTGCTCCAGCACGGGTGTGGGTGGGACCGTGTTCAGCCGCCGGCCGCGGTACTCGTACGCCACGCACACCCGCACGGGGTCGAAGCCGTCCAGCACGTCCAGCTTCATGAGGGCGATCTCCGTGCAGCCGTTGAGACGGGAGGCGAACCGCGCGGCCACCCCGTCGAACCACCCGCACCGCCGGGGCCGGCCCGTGGTGGCGCCGTACTCCTGCCCCACCTCCCGCAGCCGGGCCCCGTCCGGGCCCCGGTCCTCCGTGGGCATGGGCCCGGAGCCCACCGCGGTGGTGTACGCCTTCACCACGCCCACCACCCGGGTGATGCGGTGGGGCGGGATTCCCGCGCCCGAGCAGGCCCCGCCCGCCAGGGTGGTGGAGGAGGTGACGTAGGGGTAAATCCCCCAGTCCACGTCCCGCATGGCACCCAGGTGGCCTTCCAGGAGCACGGGCTCGTCCGAGTCCAGGGCGCGCTGCACCACCTCAAACCCGTCCGCCACGTACGGCCGCAGCCGTTCCGCCCACGCTTGACACGCCCGGCGCACCGCGGCGGGGTCCAGCACGGGCTGCCGGTGGACCCGCTCCAGGTACGCGTTGTGCCGCCGCAGGGACGCTTCCAGCTGGGCCTCCAGCATCTCCGGGTGGTACAGGTCCGCCACCCGGAGCCCCACCCGCGCCACCTTGTCCGTGTACGAGGGCCAGATCCCCTGCCGGGTGGTGCCGTGCGCCGCAGCGCCCCGGGCTTCCTCCTCCAGCACGTCCAGCTGCACGTGGTGGGGCAGGGTGAGGTGGGCGCGGTCGGACACCAACAGCTCCCCCCGGGCCAGCCCTCGGCGGGCCAGGTCGTCGATCTCGTGCAGGAGCAGGTCGGGGTTCACCACGCAGCCGGGCCCGATGAGGTTCCGACAGCCGGGGTGGAAGATGCCGGAGGGCACCAGGTGCAGCCGGAAGGTTCCCCATTCGTTGACGATGGTGTGGCCCGCGTTGGCCCCGCCGTTGAACCGCACCACGAGACGCGCGTGCTGGCTCAGGGCGTCGATGACCTTGCCCTTGCCCTCGTCGCCCCAGTGCAGGCCCACCACCGCGGTGACGGGCATCAGCTCTGCGCTCCCGCGGCCTGGAGCACCCGCCGCCCGATGTCCGTGCGGTAGTGCATGCCCTCGAACCCCACGCGCTGGAACACCCGGTAGGCCGCCTGCTGCGCCGCGCCCACGTCCCGCCCCAACCCCACCGCGTTCAGCACCCGGCCGCCCGCGGTCACCAGCTGGCCGTCCTGCTCCGCCACGCCCGCGCAGAACACCAGCTGGTCGGGTTCTGGGGGGTGATCCAAGCCCCGGATGGGCTTGCCCTTCACGGGGTTGTCCGGGTAGCCTTCTGCGGCAGCCACCACGCACACCGCGGCGCCGGGCTTCCACCGCAGGGTCACGTCGCCCAGCCGCCCGGAGCAGGCCGCCCACAGCACCTCGAACAGGTCCACGTCCAGCAGGGGCAACAGCACCTGGGCCTCGGGGTCTCCGAACCGCGCGTTGAATTCCAGCACCTTGGGCCCTTCCCGGGTCAGCATGAGCCCCGCGTACAGGACCCCGCGGAAGGGATAGCCGTCCTCGCACAACGCCGTGGCGGTGGGCTGGAGGATCTCGCGGGCGATGCGGTCCACGAGGTCCGCGGGCAGGTGCGGCAGGGGTGCGACCGCGCCCATGCCCCCGGTGTTGGGGCCGCGGTCTCCGTCCAGGAGCCTCTTGTGGTCCTGGGCCAGGACCATGGGGACCACGCACTCCCCGTCCACGAACGCCAGGGCCGAAACCTCCTCTCCTTCCAAGAACTCCTCCACCACCACCCGCCGGCCGGCCTCCCCGAACCGGCCTTCTACCATCAGGGACCGCACCGCGTGCTC
>CAYTFH010000011.1:72565-75147 GCA_964437095.1 uncultured bacterium
AGTTCCCTGCACGCGGCCACCAGCGCGGGGACGTCCGCGGCGGGTACGGGTAGCCTGTGGGCCTCCTTCATCCCCGGGTTGCCCGGGGCGCAGTACACGTCCTTGACCGAGGGGCTGCGGCGCAGGGCCCACACCAGGGCGTGCTCCCTGCCGCCGGAACCCACCACCAGAACCCGCACGTCGACTCCGATGTGTTCGGAATTAGCGAACGCTCGCCGCGCTCCACCTTGAGAGTACCAGTCCCTTGTGGGCCGTGGGAAGCCGCGGGCGGAGTTTTGTTCGTGTTTACCGGACGTGACGCACAGGATAACCGGCCGCGCTACCCTCGCGGCGGGATGGTCACGGTTGATCCGCGGGTGTGGGCACAGCGGTTGTTCACCTGGGCCGCGCACCGGTACGACGAGGCCGCGTGGTGGCTGAGCTACGGCCAGTACCCACGGTGGCACCGCTTCCTCGTCTCCCGCGTGCCCCCGAGCTGCTGGTTGGTGCTGGACGTGGCCACCGGCACGGGTGCTGTGGCGCTCCTGCTGGCGCGAAGGGGCCACCGGGTGGTGGGCTTGGACCTCACGGAGCCCATGCTGGTCCGCGCTCGTCGCCGCCTGCTCCACCTGGGCCTGACGAGCCGCGTGCAACTGGTCCGTGCTGCCGCAGACGCCCTGCCCTTTGCGGACGCGGCCTTCGACGCGGTGACGTTCACCTTCCTGTTGCGGTACGTGGCGGACCCCGCCGCCACGGTCCGGGAGCTCGCGCGGGTGCTCAGGCCGGGCGGGTGGATGGCGTCCTTGGAGTTCGGCTTGCCCGACCCTCCGTGGCGGTGGGGCTGGTGGCTGCACACCCGGTTGGTGCTGCCTGCGGGCGGCCGGATCTTCTCGCCGGGGTGGCATCGGGTGGGCCGGTTTTTGGGGCCCAGCATCGAGGCATTCTGTACGGCCCACCCGTTCCCGGAGGTACGCCGGTGGTGGGAGGAAGCGGGGTTCGCGGAAGTCCACCGCCGCCGGCTCAGCCTGGGTGCCGCGGAGGTGGTCTGGGGGCGCAAAGGGTGACGGACCGGCCGAGCTTCTACGCCCTGCCGCCGGGAGGCTGGCGCGACTACGTCACGCTGCTGCACCTGCCGTACACCGCCTGGCATCTGAGCTACGTGGTCCTGGGGGCGTGTACCGCCTCGGAGTTCCACCCGGACCGGCTGGCTCGAGTCCTGGTGGCGTTCGCCCTGGGGCTCGGGGTGGCGGCCCACGCTTTGGACGAGTACCGGGGACGTCCGCTACGCACCCGCATCCCGGACCGGGTGCTGGTAGGGCTCGCAGCGGGCTCCCTCGCGGCTGCGGGGACCGTGGCCGTGCACGCGGCGGCCACCGTCTCCTGGTGGGTGCTGGCCTTCGCCGCGGCCGGGGTGTTCTTGGTGCTGGCGTACAACCTGGAGTGGTGGGACGGGAGGCTGCACACGGACCGGTGGTTCGCGCTGGCGTGGGGTGCTTTCCCGGCGCTGGTGGGCCACTGGTCCCAGGGTCTCCGGGTGGAACTTGCAGGGGTGCTGGTGGTGGCGGCGGCGTACCTGATGAGCCGCACCCAGCGCTTTTTGAGCCGGCCCGCCCGGGACCTGCGCCGCCGGGTGGAGCGGGTCTCCGGCGAGGTGCGCTACGCGGACGGCCGCACCGAACCGCTCACCCCGGCTCGACTGCGGGAGCCCCTGGAAGCCGCGTTGAGGTCCCTTTCCTGGGCGCTGCCCCTGTTGGCCCTCGCCTGCGCCCTCGCCCCCCTGAGGCACGGAGTTCCGTAGGCCGGCCGACGCGTGCCGTGCGGCCGCGGCGCCGCTTTTTCCGCCGGCCGCAGGTTCGGCGTCCGGGTAGAATACCGGCGGAGGGAGGCGCACAACGGCGTGTGGCCCCGGTGGCCTGCAGGCTACGACCGGACTCGAGCGGCCCCTCTTCCGGCAGCTTTCCTCCCCGTGCCTTTCCTCGCCCCGCTGGCGACGTCTCTGGTGACGGGGGCGTTGCGCGCCGTGGGGTTCGACCTTGCGGCAGCGGTGCGCGGCTGCGCGGTGGCCGACCCGGGGGTGCTGCGGGTGGCGCTCTACGCCCCCTGCGCGGTGGTCGTGGCGGTAGCCCTGGCCGTGTTCCTCCGCCGCCGTGGTTTTTCCGCCGCCGATCTCGGCTGGCGGGGTGGGCCTTCTTCAGCCGAACTCGGAGCCGCCCTCCTGGCCGCGGTGACAGCCGCAACGCTGTGGCTGCCCGTGGACGCACTGCGCCGCGCGGCCGGCGTCCCTGCCTACTGGGACCCCCACCGCACCGGCTTCGTGGTCCCGCGCACCCCCGTGGAGTTCGCCCTGGCCGCCGCCGCGGGCGTGGTCCTGGCCCCGCCCGCCGAGGAGCTCATGTTCCGCGGTTACATTCTGCAGGTCCTGGTGGACAGGCTCGGGCACGCTCGGGGCTTGGTCCTGCACTCCCTTCTCTTCGCCCTCTACCACGTGGCGGTCGGCCCCGGCGTGATGCTGTACGTCTTCTTCTGGTCCTTCCTGCCCGCTGGGCTGTACCTGCGCTACCGGTCGCTGGCGGCTCCGGTCCTCATGCACGCCGTCAACAACG
>CAYTFH010000012.1:0-72054 GCA_964437095.1 uncultured bacterium
CGACCTCCGCCCCGTGGACGCCCTGCCCCGCGCCCTGACCGCCCCGGAGCTGGCAGGGGCAGAGGGCGGCGGGCAGGAGCGCGAGGAGGCCGCGGAGGAGTGAGCTTGCTGCAGGGAGATGAAAGGCGTGGAGCTGCGCCGCCGGATCGGGGTGCGCAACGCGGGGTTTGTTGGAAACGGAAAGGCCGCAGTTGGGAGGGATAGTGGTGGAGTACGGACGCATGTTCGCAATCGCGACGGGTAGCCAGCCCTTCCCCTACCAAGTGCGGCTGGCTCAGGAAGGGCTGCCCCAGCTGTTGCGCGCACCGAAGGGAGCAGGGAAGACCGCCGCGGCCGTCCTCGGGTGGCTGTACCGGCGGCAGTTTCACCCGGACGAAACGATCCGCCGGGGCACCCCCCGACGTCTGGTCTACTGCCTCCCCATGCGGGTGCTGGTGGAGCAGACCCTTGAGGCCATCAGGGGGTGGCTGGCCAACCTGGGCTTGAGCGAGAAGGTCCGCGTCTACCAGCTCATGGGTGGCGTCCTGGAGGAGGACTGGGTGCGAAGGCCGGATCAGGACGCGGTACTTGTCGGAACGATGGACATGCTTCTCTCCCGCGCCCTGAACCGAGGGTTCGCAGCCAGCCGATTCCGCTGGCCCGTGGAGTTTGGCCTCCTCAACAACGACTGCCTGTGGGTCCTGGACGAGGTGCAGCTCATGGGCAACGGGCTCGCGGCCTCCGCCCAGCTCGCGGGACTCCGGAGGGCCCTCGGGACGGCTGCTCCGTGCCCGTCGCTCTGGATGTCGGCCACGGTGGAGCCGTCGTGGGTCGAGACGGTGGACCACCCCGGTCCGGTGAGGACGCACCAGCTCACCGACGGTGATCGCAACGACCCCCGGCTGGCCCCGCGGCTGACCGCTGCCAAAGAGCTCCGGGAGCTCGGAAGACAAGGTTGGCCGGAAGACGCGGTGCGAACCCTGCTCGACCTCCACCGCCCCAGGACGCTCACGCTCGTCATCTGCAACACAGTCAGGCGAGCGCGGACCCTGTTTGAAGCCCTCCGACGGGCGCGACCGGAGGCGGAGGTTCGGCTCCTCCACTCCCGCTTCCGGCCTCCCGACCGCCGGGCCGCCGTGGAGGCGGCGATCTCGTCGCGTGTGCCTGATGCCGGCCGGATCGTGGTGGCGACCCAGGTGGTGGAGGCTGGGGTGGACGTCTCGGCCGCCACCCTGGTCACGGAGCTTGCCCCCTGGGGATCCCTCGTCCAGCGCCTCGGGCGCTGCAACCGGTTTGGCGAGCTCCGGCAGGCCTCCGTGCGCTGGGTCGACCTCTCGTGCAAGGAGGCGGCGCCGTACACGTCCGAGGAGCTCGACGAGGCGCGCCGGCGCCTCCGGGACCTCGAGGGCGCGTCGGTCTCCCCCCAGGCCCTCGAGACCGTCGGGCCCGGGCGCCCGCCGCGGACCACGCACGTCCTGCGGCGGATCGACCTGCTGGACCTGTTCGACACCGAGCCCGACCTGGCGGGCAACGACGTGGACGTGAGCCGGTTCATCCGCGACGACGCCGACGTGGACGTGGAGGTGCTCTGGCGCGAGTGGGATGGCGACGAGCCGCCACGGGACCTGGCCCGGCCCACCAGGGAGGAGCTGTGCCCCGTCCCGGCCGGGGAGGTAGCGCAGTTCCTGAAGAAGCGCAAGGCCTCTGGCTTCGTCTGGGATCACCTCGAGCGGCGGTGGCGACCGGTGGAGCAGGGGGAGCTCCGCCCGGGGATGGTCGTCCTGCTTCACGCAACCGCTGGCGGCTACGACCCGGAGGTCGGCTGGGATCCCAACGCCCGCGCCCGGGTGCCCGAGGCCGCTGCCGCCCGTGAGCTCGTTGGCACAGAGGAGGGGCTGCCGGACGATCCCCCCGAGGAGACCACCGGGGCGTGGGTTCCCCTCAAGGACCACCTCCGCCACTGCCGCGGCCGGGTCGAGGACCTGCTCGCGGCACTCGGGCTGGACCTCGACGCGTGGGTGAGGGACGCTCTCCTCACCGCCGCCCTCTGGCACGACGTGGGTAAGGCCCACTGGGTCTTCCAGAAGGCCATCGCCTCGCATGCCCCGGCTCCGAGCGACGGTCTCTGGGCTAAGGCACCGGCCGGGGGCCGGCCGCGGTATGAGAGGCCCATGTTCCGCCACGAGCTGGCCAGTGCCCTGGCGCTCCTCGCGGCGCCGTGCGAGGTGCACGGGCTCGCCCCAGCCGCCCTCGACCTCGCGGCCTACCTGGTCGCGGCCCACCACGGCAAGGTGCGGATGGCCATCCGGTCCCTGCCGGGCGAGAAGGTGCCCGACGATCCTGCCAGGCGCTACGCCCGCGGCGTCTGGGACGGGGACGAGCTCGGTCCCGTCCCGCTCGACGGCATCATCGTGCCTCGCGTCGCCCTTGACCTCTCGGTGATGGAGGCTGGGAGGGGGCCCGACGGCCGTCCATCGTGGGTGGAGCGGACCGTGAGGCTGCGGGACGCGCTCCTCCTCGGGCCCTTCCGCCTGGGCTTCCTGGAGGCCCTCCTCAGGGCGGCGGACTGGGCGGTGAGCGCTGAGGAGGCGGGCGATGACTGAGGTCCACCTCTTCGGGTGCCGGCCGGACCTGCTGGCGGGGTACCTCAAGGCGCTCGGGGTCCTGCGGCTCGTGGCCGAGCAGGAGGACCCGGAGGCCCTGGGGTGGTGGGCGGAGGACCACTTCGTCCTCCGGAGCGCCCTGTCGGAGGAGGGGTTGGTGGAGTTCTTCGCCCAGCGGTACGGACCCACCCCCATCATCGCTCCCTGGAACAAGAACAGTGGGTTCTGGAAGCGGAGGTCGGACATCGACCTAATCGCAAGCTCGAACGAGCCCCGGCTGGCGGAGTACCGCCGGGCCATCGAAGTGGCCCGCCAGGTGATGCAGGAGTTCAGCTGGGAAAAGGAGCCCGCCAAAGGGGAGAAGGGGGCCTTCATTGCAGCCCTTCGGTCCCGTCTCCCCGATGCAGCCGTGAGGTGGCTCGACGCCATCGGCGTCCTCAGGGCCGAGGACCCCGTGTGGGCGCCACTCTTCATCGCTGGAGGGGCGGACGGACAGCTCGAGTTCACCGGGGTCTTCGCCGAGATGTTGCTGGCGGCGCTCGGTCTCGGGCGGCAGCCGAGGGGGCGCAAGCGGACGGCGGGCGTCGGCGTCCGGGCGGCTCTCATGGGCGAGGCGGAGGGCGGGGCCGCGGTGGAGGCGACCGCGGGCGCGCTTCTGCCCGAGTCCACGGAGGCGCCCAACGCCACGACGGGGTTCAAGGGAGATAAGCGCGTGAATCCCTGGGACTATGTGCTGGCCATGGAGGGGAGCCTGCTCCTGGCCGGGGCGGTCTCGCGGCGCTACGGGGCGCCGGGGCGGCAGAACTGGTTCCCGGGTGCGGCGTTCCCCTTCACCGTGGCCGGCGCCAGCGCCGGGCACCCCAGCGCCGGCGACGAGACCAGTCGGGGAGAGTTGTGGCTGCCGGTCTGGCACAGGCCTATGGGTCTCCCCGAGCTCCTCCACCTGTTCCGGGAGGCAAGGGCCGAGTGGCGAGGACGCCCAGCCACGAGCGCGGCGGACATGGCGCGGGCCATCGTAGGTCTGGGTGTGGATCGAGGTCTGAGTGCCTTCTGGCGCTTCGGAGTTCAGGGCAGAAGTGGCCGGAGCCACCTCGTCGCGTGCTTGGGGCGCTGGCCGGTAGTGTGGCGGCCCGAGGTCGAAATCCTGGCAGAGGTTGACGAGTTCATGGACCGCGTCCGCGCGCTGGCGCGGCGGACGGATACGCCACGGTCGCTCGTGGATGCGTTCCGCCGCCTAGAAGCCGCCATCCTCGAGTACACCGCCCGGGGAGGCAGCGAGCGGCTCCTCGAAGTTTTGCTCCGTCTGGCCGCGGTGGAGCTCGTGCTCGCTCGCCGCCCGAAGCTCTGGAAGGCGGCGGGGCCGCTCAGGAGCCTGTCACCACGGTGGGTCAGGGAGTGTGACGACGGGACCGTCGAGTTCGCGCTAGCCGCGGCCGTCGCTTCGCTGCAGCCGGGGACAGCGGGCCGGGGCCCGGGCTGGTTCCGCGAGCACCTCGAGCCCGTGCAACGGAAGGGACGGGCCTGGAGCTGGCGCAAGGACGAGAAAACGCACGACGTCGTGTGGCACGGCAGGGAACCCCTGGCGGGCCTGGCGGCGGTCCTTGAGAGGCGGCTCGTCGACGCCCAAAGAGAAGGTGTGGTTCCGCCCCTGGACGGCCGCGTGCGAGCAAGACCCAGCGAAATCGCCTGCCTCATCGAGGGTGAGGTGGATCTGGAACGACTCGGTCGCCTCGTCGAGGCGCTGGCTCTGATCGACTGGGATCGGGATGTAGTCCTGGCTCCCTCTGGGCCGCGGAGCTCGAGCGTGCCACCTGATGCCTACGCCGTCCTGAAACTCGCCCTCCTCGGGCGGCCCTTGCGGGTGGGCAACCAGGAGGTGAACGTCACGCCAGACCTCGCCATCGTAGCCCTCCTCCGGGCAGGGAGGGTCTGGGAGGCGACGGTGCGGGCGGCAGCGCGCCTGAGGGCAGCCGGCCTGACGGCGCGCGGGGTGGCCCGCCACCCGGGTGTAACCCCCCTCCGCCCCGAGCCTGAGCTGGGGCGCCGCCTGCTGGCTGCTCTACTCGTGCCCGTGTTCGAGCCACCGCTGGTGTCACAGGTTGTGGAGTTGCCGGAGGGCATGGAGGGAGATGCAGACAGGACAATGGAGGTGGAAGCGGCATGAGCCTTTTGGAGACCAAAGAGCCCCGCATCCTCATCGAGGCCGACCTGTGGCCGGTCCAGGGCGAGCGGTTCCAGCCGACGGGGTTCCCGGACCTCGGGCCGGCAGTGTACCGGCTCCCCGACGGGACGACCAAGCTCCTCGTCGAGTCGCCCCAGTCCATGGCCAACCGGCTGGAGGCCGTCTGCTGGGACCAGGCCCGCGACGACCTGGTGCCCGAGCTGCGGGGCCTGCCCTACGTGCGGATCAACCTCGGCCGGTTCGGCGTCACCAGCTCGATCCTTGAGTTCCACCGCCTGAACTCGCCCTACATCTGGGAGCTCGATGGCGACGACAGGCGGAAGCGGTTCCAGGAGAAGATCTACCAGGAGCTAGGGGTGGCCGGCCGCCGTCCGCGCCGCCGTGGGGGGGCGGAGGAGGAGACGGCCGAGGAGGGCAGGGAGGTGCCCGGCGTGGTCGACGTCCGCAAGCTGGCGACCCTCTGCCTCCGCTACGACCCCAACTCCATCGTCCACGGCGTGTTCCTGGAGAAGGTGGCGGGGCGGTTCCGGCTCCCGCGGGCCCTCTCGGCCTTCATCGAGGCGTCCGGAGTCGAGCCCGCGGAGTCGGGCGGGGTGAAGTTCGACCGGGTCTTCCCCGAGCAGGACCGGGACCGAGGGATCCGCAGCCAGGAGGGGTTCACGAACGTCCCCTTCGCCCGCACCGAGTTCGTCGCGGAGCGCATCACCGCCTACTTCAACTACGACGCCGCCCTGGTCGCCTCGTACGGCCTCCCGCCTGAGGGGGAGCGCCTGGTCCGCGCCCTCGCCCTCTGGAAGGTGCGCCGCCTGCTCGACGGGCACCTGCGCCTGCGGACCGCCTGCGACCTGGACTGCAAGGAGGTGCGGGTGACGCGCCCGGAGGGCGAGCACCTCCCGGACGCCGGCGAGCTCGACCGGGCAGTCCGCGAGGCCATCGAAGCATGCCAGCAGGCTGGCCTCTTCACCGATCCGCCGGTCACCGAGTTCGCCACCTTCGTGCCCGAGCGAGCCGGTGGAGGGCGCCGTGCGGGTGCGGAGGAGGACGAGGAATAACCGTGGTCGTGCGCCGCCAGACCGTGTCGCGAGGGGAGGCTTTGCCGTGAGCACCGCCATCGAGATTCGCCTCTTGGCGGGTCGATTCCACGCCACACCGTGGGGGCGGCACGTCAACGAGGGCGTTCTTGAGTGGCCGCCCTCGCCGTGGCGAATCCTCCGAGCCATTACCGCTGGGCTGGCCCGCGCCGGCTGCGACCTCGACACCTGCAGGCGGGTCCTGCAGCCACTCCTCGAGGCGCCGGCTTACCGCCTCCCCCCAGCTGCCGCCTAGCACGCGCTCTGCCCCTGCCCCATTGAAGCTAGCCGAAACACATACACGTGCTCAGATTCCGACAGGTTTCCGTGACCGCAAGGTCACGGCCCCAGGTGAAGCCGTTCTGGCCCGTCAGCGGCGTGGCATGGAACGTGCACGTGTTTGCCAAAAGGCCACGGACTCAGATGGGAAAAGGCGGGTCCTTTTGGCTCGGAGATCACGCAGAGAGGAGGTGTGCGGGATGTGCAGAAGGGTCCTGAGGGCTGTGGTAGTCCTGCTGGTGGTCGGCGTGACGACGCATTGGATTTTGGGTTCGCACGGCGTGAGCGCGGCCGAGCGGCCCCCGGTCCTCGCCGTTGAGGCACCGTCTTCCCAGCCGCAGGGGTACTGGATTTGTGTGCAGTGGTCGAATGGCCAGTGTGTCAAGCAGAAGTCGTGCATTCGGTGGCAGGGGGCAACCTGCGAGATGTGGGTATACGTTCACGCGGACGGCGGGTACTACTGCACGGGAGCCAACTGGTGGCAGGTAGTAAGCTGCCCGACGGTCATGGGCCGTGCGATTCCTGGGAGTGGGCCACGTCTGCCCCTTGAGGCTTGGGCCGGCGAGTTGTCAGGGGCAGACGACAGGCCGACGGGGGTGCGGATCAGGATCCTCGTCTGGAGCGGGCGCGCTGTCCTGGCGCAGGCTTGGGCCGAAGAGTGCGGACCTTCGCAGAGAGCGGCCATGGCGATGCTCGCGTCGGCGTGGGCGCAGGGCCCGCAGGCGCAGCAAGTCTGGTCGCGTGGCGGGTGCGAGGTCACCGTGACTCACCGGGAGTTCCCCGGGTGGATCAGAACGCTCGCGCAGGGACCGGTTCCGGCGGACGCGGGCGGCCAGGACCCCGGCGGGCCGGTGCGTTAGGCGCGGGCGCAGCGCTGCGGAGGCGGAGTACCTGGCGGAGTAGCTAAGGCTGCGGAGGGCGGGCGGGAGGACAGCCGCGCTTCGTGTGGAACCCGAAGTCCTCGGTACGGCACACGTCGGGGCGGTCGCCCCGCGGGAAAGGAGGTGGGTGGAGAGCAGTGGTGCTCGGCCGACTGGGCTGGCTCGGGGTGATCCTGTCGCTCGCGGCCACGGGGCTGGTACGGGAGCCCCCGTTGGGAGTGCAGTGGACGCCCCGCCGCACAGGGGCGGACCGGATCTTGTACGGCGTCGCGTACGGCGGCGGTTTTTACGTCGCGGTGGGCGAGGAGGGCACCGTCTTGACGTCCCCCGACGGGATAAGGTGGACGGCGAGGAGGTCGAGCACCACCCGTGCACTCCGGGACGTAGCCTACGGCCTCCGGCGGTTCGTGGCGGTGGGAGCGAGCGGTACGGTCCTCACCTCCACCGACGGAAAGACCTGGAGCCCGCAGGACGCCGGCACCACACTCAGCCTTTTCAGCGTCGAGTACACGAGCAGCGGCTTCGTGGCCGTGGGGGAAAGGGGGACGGTCCTGGCCTCGTCTGACGGGAACTCCTGGACGCCGCGGGAGACGGGACTCAAGCGGACGCTCCGGGGAGTCGCCCACGGGAAGGGCGTCCTCGTGGCGGTGGGGGAAGGTGGGACGGTCGCCACCTCTGCCGGCGGCGCGGCCACCTGGGCTGTGACGGGTCCGGGGACCGCGCGCACCCTGCACTGTGCCACGTACGGGGCCGGGACGTTCGTGGTGGTGGGCGAACTGGACGGTGCTGTGCGGACGTCCCCGGACGGAGTGGAGTGGGCTTCGAGGCCGTCGGGAACCCGGGAGTGGCTGTTCGGCTGCGCGTACGGGGGCGGGCTGTTCGTCGCGGTGGGCGGGAACGGCGCTGTGGTCACGTCCCGCGACGGGAAGAGCTGGAGGCGGCAGGGCTCGAGGACGGGCCGGCAACTCTTGGGGGTCGCGTACGGGAGCGACCGCTTCGTGGCGGTGGGGGTCGGGGGGGCCGTTCTGACCTCGCCGTAGTGCGGGGAACGCGAGGACTCGGGAGCTGACGGGCGGCCGACGGACCCTCAGGGAGCCGAGCGGCTCCTCCAGCGTGGTTCGGGCACGGAGGCGTGCGGTGAGCTAAGAGCAGCTCGGCTGGGTGATGTGGATCTCGTGTGGGGCGCGACTCCGGGCTCGGGACACGCAGCGCCACCGGAGCGGGCGGCCGCTCCATTCGTGGGGCGGTCCGCTCGCGGACCGCGAGAAGGGCTGGATCTTCCCAGGCCTCACTTCACGGAGCGCCGCGGGCCGCGTACAGCCGCCAGGGGCCCCAGGTGGCCACGGGAAGGCTGCCCGCGAAGCGCGCGAGGAAACGCGGGCTCACCTGGTCCCCGGGAGCGGGCTGGGCCGTGACCAGGACGAACTGAACACGGCCTTCCGGGTGCTCCACGGCCGCGGCGAACTCCGGATCCGGAGGTAGGAGGAATGGGCGAGCCGTGCGAGCTCGGGCCACCAGGCGGTAGGCGCTGCGGTCGTCCGCTAGGATGGACCGGGCGGGGTAGGCGGCGAGCTGGCGGGCGAAGGCCGCCTCTTGGGATGCGGCCGGTCCCAGCCGCTCCCACGGCCAGGCGCTGCCCGCCGCGCTGGCGGCCACCTGCAGGGCCGCGAGGACCGCCAGCCACCGCTGCTGGGAGGCTCGGGGCAGGGAACTGGGCACGGCCATAACGGCGATGAGGGCGTAGGTGAACACCGCGAGCTCCGACGGGAAGCGCAACCCCAGGGTGCGGGCCACGGCGGGTACCGCCAACAGGGCGAGAAAGGGCAGGGCCTGACGCGGCGCTGCGCGGAGGACCAGCAGGGCCACCGCTACGGCCAGGGGTACCTGGACGAGCTCCACCGCCGCGAGGCGCAGGGCTTCTCCCCACCGGGCGCCCCACGCGCCACCGACGGGAGCCCAGCCCAGCACCACGGCTTCTGCGGACCGCACGAAGGAGAAGGGGTCACCCTGGAAGACCCAACTGAGGTAGCTCCAGGTGACCACGCCCCACAGGGCGGGGAACACCACCACCCACAGCCGCGCTGCACCCTCCCACGGGTTCAGGGACTCCCGTGCGAACAGGGGGACCAGCAGGGCCAAAGCCAGGGCGTACAGGAGGGTGTGGAAGTGGACGAAGAACGCGGCCCCGAGGATCAAACCGGATACGAAGCCGCTCCACGTGTGTCGGGCGCGGACGAAGTTCAAGTAGTGGAGCCAGGCTAAGAGGACCGCGAGGCTCGCCAGGAGCTCGGTGAGGGAGCTGGTGACGAGGTGCAGGACCGCCGGGGACGCGAAGGTGGCCACGACCAGGGCGAGTACCGTGGCGGGAACCAAACCCCGGCGCCGCAGCTCGTAGGCCACCAGCCACGCGGTGGCCCCCGCGGCCAGCCCGCACCAGAACACCACCACCTCCGGGGACGGCCAGGGCAAGGCGAGGAGGAAGGGGACCGGCGGGTACACGAAGCCGATGGATTCCAGCCGGCCTCGGTCTGCGGCCAGCAGCGCCTTGGCCACCACGTGCGCGTGCTGGTCGCTGAGCCAGCCCGCCCGCAGGGCCCACGCGCCCAGCACCCAGAACGGCACGCTGGCGAGGAAGGTGCCGCGCAGGTGGTGGACCGGCTCCAGGTCGAGGACCCTAAGGGTGCGGGCTCGGCTGGTAGACGCGGCTGGTGCCATGCTCGGTCTTCTCCCAGTGGAAGGGCCGACGCACTAGTTCCCACAGGGCCCGGTACGCGGCCACGGAGTGCAGCATCCAGTACAGGGGTGTCAGCAGGGTGCACGGGAGCAGCCGGTACCACTGACGCTTGAACACCGCCAGCATGTTCAGGTACACGAGCAGCCCGTTGCCCAGCAGCAGGTTGAACAGGCTCACGTACAGCACGGGCGCGGGGAACAGGGGGTCCAGGGCCTTGGTGCCGGTGGCCAGCCACGCCAGGTACAGGGCCCACAGGATCGGAGCGGCCAGGAAGGCCACAGGAGCACCCGCCACTAGCAGGGCCCAGCCCAAAAGACCCCGCACCCCGGCCGCGCGCCACAGCCGACCCGGGTGGCGGCCGTGTACCAGGGCGGTCTGCATGTAGCCTTTGATCCAGCGGGAGCGCTGCCGGACCCACGCCCTCACCCGGTGCGGTGCCTCCTCATAGGTGGTGGAGTTCAGGACGCCCACGGTGAGGCCTCGTCCGGCCATGCGCAGCCCCAGGTCCGCGTCCTCGGTGACGTTGAAGGGGTCCCAGCCGCCCAGCTCCCGGAGACGGTGGGTGCGGAAGTGGTTGCTGGTGCCGCCCAGGGGGATGGGCAGCCGCAGCTGGAACAACCCCGGCAGCAGGTAGTCGAACCACTGGGCGTACTCCGTGGCGAACAGCCGGGTCAGGGTGTTCTCGTCCCGGTTGTAGTAGTTGAGGGCGGCCTGCACGCACACCAAGCCGTCCGGGCCCTTGCGGAAGGCGGCCACCGCCTTCTTCAGCTGGTCGGGCTCAGGACGGTCCTCCGCGTCGTACACCACCAGGTACTCGCCCCGGGCGAACAGCAAGCCCACGTTCAGGGCCCTGGGCTTGGTCCGCGGCCCGCCCGGCGGGAGGGTGACCACGGTGAAGTGCGCGGGAGGACGGGCCTGCCGCACCGCAACCAGGGTCTCGTGGTCGTCCTCCTCCACGAGCACCAGCGCCTCGAGCTTGGAGGGCGGGTAGTCCAGGGCGGCCAGGTGCGCCAGCAGGTCCGGGATTACCCGTGCCTCGCGGTACAGAGGCACCAGGACGGTGTACGTGGGCAGGTCTGCGTCCCGGAGGGCGCGCACCTCCTCCTCCGTCACCGGCTCCAGGTGTTCCCACCACGCACCGGCCAGGGACGCGAGGAAGCGGAAGGCTACGTGGGCGAAGAACCCCAGGTTCACCAGGGCCATCAGGAGTCGGGCGGTAGCCAGGGGCCACCACGCGAGGCCCACGGCCACCAAAGCTACCGATCCGGCCAGGGCCATCCCCTGCCACGGGACCAGGACCCGCCGGGCGCTCTCCTCGGGGGAACGGTAGTACAGTTGGAGGGCGGCCCGGTCTGCGATCACGTCCGGGAACAGGCGTCGCAGAGCGTAGTCCACGTCCCAGTCCGTGGTGGCCACCCACCGCACGGCCACGGGACCGACCACCCGGCGGACCGCCTCCAGCAGCGCCGGGCCGGGCGGCTCCGCGGTGGCCACCACCAGCTCGGCCCCTTCCCAGCCCACCGGCACGAACCGCTGGCGGGCGAGCAGCTCGGGGTCGAACCGTCGAGCAGGGTCGGGGCGCGGCGGGTCCCGCACCAGGTCCGCGAACTCCAACCCCCACTGCTCCGCGAGGACCCGGTACAGGTCCTGCCGGCGAACCGCGCCCGTGGCGGTGAGGATGCGGCCCAGGCGGTCACCCGTGCGGGACTGCACCTCCAGAGCTGCTTGGAGCTGCTCGGGGGTCAGAAGGCCGCGGGCCACCAGCATCTCCCCCAGGCGCTCGGAGGGTGCGGGACCTCGGGGTCGCGCGAGTTGCGGAGCTGCGGAACTCACGTCCAACTGGTGCCAAGCAAGTTCTTTGCCAAAGGCGGGCAAGATTGTACGGACCGGAGCCGAGGGTGGCAAGAATGTTGCTCTGGATCTGTGCGTATGCCGCACCGCTACCACAGCCCGCCGCTGGGGACCCACGGCCCGGGCAGGGGCCGCGTACGGGTGTCCGCAGCCCGCCGCTGGGAGGGAGCCGGAGGTCCCGGGTGGGGGCCGTGGCCCGGGCAGGGGACGGCGCACGAGGCTGGCTCCGCGGGCCCCACCGTCCTGGTGGTGGACGACGAGGAGGCCCTGTGCAACCTGATCCGGGACGCTCTGGCCCGTCGGGGCTATACGGTCCTAGTGGCCACCAGCGGGGTGGAGGGGGTGCGCCTGTATCGGGAGCGCGCGGCCGAGGTACAGCTGGTGATCCTGGACATGGTCATGCCCGGGATGGACGGCAAGGCGGTGTTCGACGCCCTTCAGGCCATCGACCCCGGGGTGCGGGTCCTGGTGAGCAGCGGGTACATGGACGAGGGTACTGCGGCCAGCATCCTGCGCCGGGGAGTGGCTGGTTTCCTGCGCAAGCCCTACACCCTCCGGCAGCTGGTGGACGCCGTCCAGGCGGCCCTGGGACAGACGCAGTAGACCCCCGCACGCCCCCTGAGGTTCCCCACGGGCGCAAGGGGAACACGGCGCGGATTCCGGGCGGGCCGGCGCGGAGCGGCGCGGCAGGTCATGGGAGGCAGCCCAAGGCCGTATCATAGGGGCGGAGTGGAGCCGGTCCTGCACCGCGGCACGGAGAGACCCGGGGCCTCGTCCCGCAGCGCGTGCTGCGTTCCGCGGGTCTGCCGTCCGTGGCTCTCGTCGCCTGCCTCAAGACCCGGATCCGGCAGCCTGGCCCCAAGCGGAACCCGAGGGGAGGTGTGAGGGTGCGTACCCCTGAGGAGTACCTGCAGAGCCTGCGGGACGGACGCCGCGTGTACTACCGGGGCGAGCGGGTGGACGACGTCACCACCCACCCCCACCTGCGCAAGGGGGCGGGGGTGTGCGCCCTGGACTTCCGCCTGGCCCACGAGCGCGCCCACGACCCCACCTTCGTGGTCCACGATCCCGACACCGGGCAGCGCTACAGCCGGTACTTCCACGTACCGCGGGGGCCGGAGGACCTGCTGCGCCGGCGGGACCTGATCGAACAGGTGACCCGGGAGGCTCGTTCCTTCGTGCCCCTCATCAAGGAGATCGGCACCGACGCCCTCTTCAGCCTGCAGATGGTGTGCGCCCGCATGGACCGGGAGCTGGGCACGTCCTTCCTGCCCCGGGTGCAGGACTTCTACCGGCGGTGCCGGGACGGGGACCTGGCCATGGCGGTGGCCCAGACGGACGTGAAGGGAGATCGGGGCAAGCGGCCCGCGGACCAGCCTCACCCAGACCTGTACGTGCGGTGCGTCCGCGAGACCTCAGACGGGATCGTGGTGCGGGGGGCGAAGGCGCACACCACCAACGCGGTGTACAGCAACGAGATCCTGGTGCTGCCCACCCGGGCCATGACGGAGCGGGACGCGCCGTACGCGGTGGCCTTCGCGGTGCCCGCGGACACCCCGGGCTTGACCATGGTCGCGAGCCCCCGGGGCTTCAGCGCCACCAGCGCCGTCGACAACCCCCTCAGCAGCCGGTACGGCATCACCGAGTCCCTGACGGTGTTCGACGACGTGTTCGTACCCTGGGAGCGGGTGTTCTTGTGCGGGCAGTGGCAGTACGCGGGGCTTTTAGCTAAGACCTTCGTGGAGTTCCACCGGTTCACCGCGGTGTCGTACAAGACGCCCCTCCTGGAGCTGCTGGTGGGGGCGGCGGCGTGGATGGCGGAGGCCCAGGGGATCGCCGCAGCCGGCCACGTGCGGGACAAGCTGGCGCGGTTGGTGATGTACGCGGAGACCGTGCGGGGTCTGTCCAGCGCGGCGGCGGTGGAGGGGCGGCAGGAGGAAGGAGTATTCGTTCCGAACGTGGTGCTGACCAACGCCGCCAAGTACTTCTTCGCCCGCGGCTACCACGGCGCGGTGAGGGACGTGCAGGACATCGCGGGAGGCCTGGTGGTCACCGGGCCCGCGGAGGAGGACCGGAGGAACCCGGAGCTGTGGGGGCTCATCGAGCCGTACCTGCAGGGCCGGGCGGGTGTGTCCGGGGAGACGCGGCTGCGCATGATGAACCTCATCCGGGATCTCACGGCCTCGGACCTGGGCGGCTACCTGGAGGTGCTGGCCATCCACGCGGAGGGGTCCTTGGAAGCGCAGAAGCTCACCGTGCTCATGGACTACGACCTGGACCGGACCAAGCGCCTGGCGGTGCGGGCCTGCGGGCTGGAGGAGTGACGATGCCGCACGTGCGGGAGCTGTTCGACCTTTCGGGACGGGTGGCGGTGGTCACCGGCGGCTCTCGGGGCCTGGGGCTGGAGATCGCGGAAGGGTTGGGGGAAGCCGGGGCTCGGGTGGTGGTGGCCGCCCGGCGGGCGGAGTGGCTGGGGCCCGCGGAAGAGCACCTGCGCAGCCGCGGGATCGAGGTGGCCGCGCTCACCTGCGACGTGTCGGACCCGAATCAGGCCCGGCAGCTGGTGCAGGCCGCGGTGGACCGCTTCGGCCGGCTAGATGTGCTGGTGAACAACGCGGGGGTTACCTGGGCAGCACCCGTGGAGGAGATGCCCCTGGAACGGTGGCGGCAGGTGCTGGACGTGAACCTCACGGGGGCGTTCCTGGTGACGCAGGCGGCGGTCCCCGTGATGAAGGCCGCGGGGTGGGGCCGCATCGTGAACGTGGCCTCCGTGGCGGGCATGGTGGGCAGTCCGCCGGAGATCATGGACACGGTGGGGTACGCCGCCAGCAAGGGCGGACTCATCGCCCTCACCCGGGATCTAGCGGTGAAGCTGGCGCGCTTCGGGATCACGGTGAACGCGGTAGCACCCGGGTTCTTCCCCACGCGGATGAGCGGGAAGCTCCTGGAGCGGATAGGCGACCGGGTGGTGGCCACCGTGCCCATGGGCCGCCTGGGAGGAGAGGGGGACCTCAAGGGCGTGGTGGTGTTCTTGGCCTCGGAGGCCGCCCGCTACGTCACGGGCCAGGTGGTGGCCGTGGACGGAGGGGCCACGGCGGTCTGAGCCGGCACAAGGCCGTCCCCGTCCGGTGGCGCGCAGGCGGGTCCGCCTGCAAAGCGCCCGCGGCTGTCGGGAAGGTAGAGGATTCCGGGCCGCGGTTGCGAAGTTTCTCCTGCAGGTACGGACCATGGAAACGCGTGCGCCCCTGCACGGGATCCGGGTGCTGGAGCTCGGCAGCTTCATCGCGGGGCCGTACTGCGGCCAGCTGCTGGCGGACTACGGCGCGGAGGTCCTCAAGGTGGAACCCCCGCGGGCCGGGGACGCCATGCGGCGGTGGGGCGTGGTCCTGCACCGGGGGCGGTCCCTGTGGTGGCCGGTCATCGCCCGCGGGAAGAAGAGCGTCACCATCGACCTCCGCGCGGAAGCCGGTCAGGAGCTGGTCAGGCGCCTGGCCGCGCGGTGCGACGTGCTGGTGGAGAACTTCCGGCCGGGGACCATGGAGGCGTGGGGGCTCGGGCCGGAAGTCCTGCTGGAGCTGAACCCCGGCCTGGTGTACGTGCGCATCTCCGCCTTCGGACAGGCCGGGCCGTACCGGGAGCGCCCCGGCTTCGGGTCCGCGGCGGAGGCCATGGCCGGCCTGCGGTACTTGGTGGGCTACCCGGACCAGCCCCCTCCACGGTTCGGGGTGAGCATCGGGGACACCCTGGCGGGTATGTTCGGCGCCCTGGGAGCCCTCCTGGCCCTGCGGGAGCGGGAGGTGCGGGGCGGGAGAGGTCAGGTGGTGGACGTGGCCATCACGGACGCGGTGCTGGCGGTACTGGAGAGCGTGGTGGCGGAGTGCAGCGTCACCGGGGCGGTGCGGGAGCGCAGCGGGTCGGTGCTGCCGGGCGTGGCCCCCAGCAACCTGTACCAGACCCGGGACGGCCGGTGGGTGGTGGTGGCGGCCAATGCGGATGGAGTGTTCCGCAGGCTGTGCGATGCCATGGGACGCCCCGAGTGGAAGACCGACCCCCGGTACGCCACCCACGAGGCCCGGGGCGCCCACCAGGCGGAGCTGGACGCAGCCGTCGGGGAGTGGGTACGGTCTTTGTCCGCGGAGGAGCTGGCGGCTGTGCTGGACCGGTACGAGGTGCCGTACGGTCCCTTGTACACCGCCCGGGACGTGCTCCAGGACCCCCACTTCCGCGCCCGGGGATCCCTGGTGGAGGTGGACAACCCCGTGGTGGGTCGCGTCACCATGCAGGCGCCGGTACCGCGCCTGGAAGCCACGCCCCTACCCCGCCCGGGCCCGGCGCCGGAGCTGGGCGAGCATACGGACCAGGTTTTGAGGGAGCTGTTGAGGCTGTCGCCGGAGGAGATCCGCAGGCTGCGGGAGGCGGGCGTGGTGTGAAGCTCGTTTCCCCTCCCGGCACGTGCGCGGTGCGCCTACAGGGCTGCCGCCGGTCCTTCCGCACCCCGGACGGAGGGGTGTACGTGGCTCTGGATGGGGTGGACCTGGAGGTACGAGCCGGCGAGTTCGTGGCCCTGGTGGGGCCCACGGGGTCCGGCAAGTCAACCCTTCTGAACTTGGTGGCCGGCCTCCTTCAGCCGGACACCGGCCAGGTGGAAATCTTTGGAACGCCCCTGGAGGGAGTGAACCGCCGGGCGGCCTACCTGTTCCAGCAGGACGTGCTGCTCCCGTGGAAGACCGCGGAGGAGAACGTCATGCTGGGCCTGGTGTTCCGCAGGGTGCCCCGGGAGGAGGCCCGGCGGCAGGCCAGGGCGTGGCTGGAGCGGGTGGGCCTGCGGGGTTTCGAGGACCGCTACCCCCACCAGCTGTCGGGCGGCATGCGCAAGCGGGTGGCTTTGGCCCAGAACCTCATCGTGAACCCCGAGATCCTGCTCATGGACGAGCCCTTCGCGGCTCTGGACGTGCAGACCCGCCAGCTCATGGAGAACGACCTGTTGCGCATCTGGCAGGAGGAACGCAAGACCGTGCTGTTCGTCACCCACGACCTGGAGGAGGCCATCGCCCTGAGCGACCGGGTGGTGGTACTGTCCGCGGGGCCTGCGGCCCGGCCCGTGGGCGAGTTCCGGGTGGACCTGCCACGGCCGCGGGACGTCACGGAGGTCCGGCTACAACCCGCGTTTGGGGACCTGTTCCGCAGGATCTGGGAGCTCCTGCGGGGGGAGGTTCTGCGTGCGTTCCGGATCAGTCCGTGAGGCCCGGTGGGGCCTATGGGTGGTGCAGGCCGCGGTCCTGGTGGGCCTGGTGGCCGCCTGGGAGGTGGGCAGCCGCCTTCGGTGGCTGGACCCGTTCTTCTTCAGCAGGCCGTCCAGCGTGGCGGAACGGGTGGGCCGCTGGTTCGCCTCGGGGGAGGTGTACGTGCACATTTACGTCACGTCCGTGGAGACCCTGCTGGCCTTCCTCGCAGGTTCGCTCCTGGGGGTGGTGGTGGGGTTCGCCTTCGCCATGTCTCCCGGCCTGTCCCGGGTGTTCGACCCCTACGTGAAGGTGGCCAACGCCATGCCCCGCATCGTGCTCGCACCCATCTTCACCCTGTGGTTCGGGCTGGGCATCCTCTCCAAGGTGGCCTTCGGGGTCACCCTGGTGTTCTTCGTGGTGTTCTTCAACACGTACCAGGGCGTGCGGGAGGTGGACCGGAACGTGCTCAACAACGCCCGCATGCTGGGCGCCACGGACCGGGACCTGGTGCGGCACGTGCTGCTGCCCTCGGCCCTGGTGTGGATCCTGAGCAGCCTGCACACCAGCGTGGGGCTGGCCCTGGTCGGGGCGGTGGTGGGCGAGTACCTGGGCTCCGCTCGGGGCCTGGGCTACCTGATCCAGCAGGCGGAGGCCCTGTTCGACACCACGGGGGTGTTCGCGGGGCTGGTGGTGCTGGCGGGGTTCGTGCTGGCCGTGGATCTGTTGGTGACGTCCGTGGAGCGGCGGCTGCTGAGATGGAAGCCGCCCTCCCACGTCGAAGAACCCGTGTAAAGGGGGTGATGGTGTGCGCAGGAACGCGTGGTGGTGGTTGGCGCTGGTGGTGGCCGTCCTGGCGCTGCCCGCGGCGGGCCAGCAGGCCCGTCCGGAGCGCAGCCGGGTGGTGCTGGCCGTGGGCGGCAAGGAGGCCCTGGTGTACCTGCCCCTCACGGTGGCGGAGCGCCTGGGCTACCTGCGGGAGACGGGCATCCAGATCGACATCCAGAACTTCGCGGGCGGTGGGCAGGCCCTGCGGGCCCTGGTGGGCGGCAGCGCGGACGTGGTGAGCGGGTTCTACGACCACACCATCCAGATGCAGGCCCAGGGCCGGGACATCCGGGCCTTCGTGCTGCAGCAGCGCTACCCCGGCCTGGTGCTGGCGGTGACCAAGGCCGCCTACGACGCGGGGGTTCGCACGGTCCTGGACCTGCGGGGGAAGAAGATCGGGGTCACCGCGCCGGGGTCCAGCACCCACTTCTTCATGAACTTCCTCATGACCAGGGCCGGCGGCTCGCTGACCGACTTCTCCGTCATCGGGGTGGGTGCGGGGGCCACGGCGGTGGCCGCGGTGCGCAACCGTCAGGTGGATGCCCTCGTGAACGTGGACCCGGTGATCTCGCTGTTGGACGCCAACGGCGACATCGTGGTGCTGGCGGACACCCGGACCACCACCGGTACCCTCCGGATCTTCGGAGGCCCGTACCCGGCCGCGTGCCTGTACGCCACGGGGGAGTTCATCGAGCGCAACCCCAACACGGTGCAGGCCCTCACCGTGGCCATGGTCAAGGCGCTGCAGTGGATCCGGACCCGGCACTCCGTGGAGGACATCGTGAACCTAATGCCCCCCGAGTACTACCAGGGGAACCGCGAAGTGTACACCCGGGCGGTGCGGAACATGCTGCAGTCCTACTCCCCCGACGGCCGCATGCTGGAGGCGGGGCCGCCCAACGTCCTGCGGGTCCTGTCCCAGTTCGACCCCAACGTGAGCCGGGCGCGCATCGACCTCAGCAAGACCTACGAGACGCGGTTCGTGGAGGCCGCCCACAAGCAGCTGCGGGGCAGGTGAGTCGCGCCAGGGACTTGGGGCGTGTCCGAAAACCGCCCGAAGCCATGACGGCGAGCGATTCTGGGTGGGCTAGCGGGTGGCGGCGCGCGCCTCGCGCGCCGCCGCGCGGGCCAGGCGCAACGGTTCCGGGGTCCGGTAGCGGGTCACCAGCCGCAGCACCACCTCCACCGCGGTGTCGGGGTCGGTCCGCCACGCCGCGTGCACGCACACGGGCCGCACCCCCTGCCGCGTCCGCAGCCAGTGCCCCACCACCTCGCCGCCTAGCCACAGGGGGCTTCGGGCTCCCCGGCGGTCCTCCGGGAGCGGGCCCGAGGCCACCAGGGGCCGGTCCGTGACCCCCACGGTGGGCACGTCCAGCACCGCGCCCAAGTGGAGGGCCAGCCCCGCGCGGCGGGGGTGGTCTCGGCCCGTGGCGTCCACCAGCAGCACGTCCGGCAGCCGCGGGAGGCCCCGGACCGCGGCTTCCAGGAGCGGTCCCTCCCTCAGGGCCAGCAGGCCGGGCTCGTAGGCCGGGCCCGCGAACCCCGACACCACCTGCGCGAGCTGGCAAGACGGCGTCCACAGCACCGCCGCGGCCCAGGCAGGCTCTCCCGCCCGTCCTGCCCCGGGTCGGCCCCGCGGGTAAGCGACGAAACACCCGCCCGCGGTCCACTCCCCCTCCGGGGTCCACGGCGCGGGCCGCAAGCCCGCTAGGCGCTCCTGCTCCCGCACGAGCGCCTGGCGGCTTTCGGGCCAGCGGGAGGAGCCCACGCACGCCGTGTTCGCGGCACCCCACAAGTCCCCTGCAGGAGTCAAGGTCCGGGCTTGCGGAACTGGATCCGCGGGCAGTTCCGGGGTGGTCGGGCCATGGAAGACCGGGTTTGGGTCGGGTGCTGCGGGTTCGCGCGGAAGCTGGAGGAGTACGCCCGCTTCCTGCCCGCGGTGGAAGTCCAACAGACCTTCTACCGGCCTCCCCAGGTGAAGACCGCGGAAGGCTGGCGCAGGCGGGTGCCCGAGGACTTCGTGTTCACCCTGAAGGCCTGGCAGCTCATCACCCACCCGCCCACCAGCCCCACCTACCGGCGGCTGGGCCAGCCCATCCCCGCGTCGCGGCACGACCGCTACGGTTTTTTCGCGCCCACGGAGGAAGTCCAAGAGGCTTGGCACCGGACCCTGGAGGTGGCGCGGGCCTTGCGGGCCAAGGTGGTGGTGTTCCAGTGCCCCGCGAGTTTCGACCCCACCCCACAGAACGTGTCCCAGCTGGAGCGGTTCTTCCGCACCGTGCCGCGGGACGGACTGCGGTTCGTGTGGGAGCCCCGGGGCCGGTGGCCAGCGGAGCTGGTGCGAAGCTTGTGCCAGGAGCTGGACCTGGTGCACTGCGTGGACCCCTTCGCGGCGGCCAGCGCCTATGGCGCCTTCCGCTACTACCGGCTGCACGGCCGGGGCGGCTACCGCTACCGGTACACGGACCAGGACCTGCGGGAACTGTGCAGCCTGACCACCCCGCCCGCGTACGTGATGTTCAACAACGTGAGCATGTGGGACGACGCCCTGCGCTTCCGGGACCTCCTCGGTTAGCGTCGGTACGCCACCAGGACTCCGTCCCGGAGGGGGATCACGGTGGCCGCGAAGTCGGGGTCTTCGAACACCGCACGGGTGAAGGTGCGGATGGCCTCCGTGGCTTCATCCCGCACCCGCCGGTCCAGCACCCGTCCGTACCACAGGACGTTGTCCGCCAGCAGCAGTCCCCCGGGGCGCAGGTGCGCCTTGATCACGGGCAAGGCCTCGGGGTAGGCGGGCTTTTCGATGTCGTTGAACACCACGTCGAAGGTCTCGCGGGTGGACCGCAGGTGCGCCACCGCCTCCGCCACGTGGAACCGCACCAAGGGCAGCAACCCCATGCGGCCCAGGTACTCGCGGGCCTGGCGGGACAGCTCCGCGTCCCACACCACGTGGTGCACGACCCCGCCTCCGTTGTCGCGCACCGCCATGGCGAACCACGCGGTGGAGTACCCGAACCCGGAGCCCATCTCGAACACCGCGCGTGCTTCGGAAAGGCGCGTGAGCACGTAGAACAGCTGCCCCACCGAAGGCCCCACGATGGGGAACCCCGTGCGCCGGGCCCGCGCCTCCATCTCCTCCAGCACCGGGTGGCGCCGTGGGACCAAGGGGTCCAGGTACGGCATCAGCCGGGAAGAGAACAGCTCCACCGGAACACCCCCTCCCTGAGACGTTGGCCGAGGACCGCTCGGGTCCCTGCCTCGAAAGGGAACTCGGGTGCCGGCGTCGAACCATCCGGTTAGGAGCACGTCCGGGAAAACCGTAGTTGCTTAAGGATCGGGCCCCCAGAGATCGCGACAGCGGTTCGTGGGGGTGGTCCACGGGAGGTGGGCGGTTGCGGTGGCTTGTTGCGGTCGCAGCGGTGGTCCTGTTGGCGACCCCGCCGGTGCGGGTGCAGGTCACCGAGTGGGTGAGGGAGCTGGAGATCCCGTGGGCGCTGGCATTTGCGCCCGACGGTCGGGCCTTCGTGACGGAGCGGCCGGGCCGGGTGCGGTTGGTGCGCGCGGGACGGCTGGACCCGCAGCCCGTGGCCACCCTGCCCGTGGCCCACGTGGGTGAGGGAGGGTTGCTGGGCCTCGCGTTGCACCCGCGCTTCCCCAACCCGCCGTACGTGTACGTGTACTACACGTACCAGCGGGACGGGCTGCGCAACCGGGTGGAGCGCCTGCGGGAGCAGGGTGGCCGCCTGGTGCGCGACCGGGTTGTCCTGGACGACATCCCGGGGGCCTTCGTGCACGACGGCGGACGCATCCGGTTCGGCCCGGACGGCATGCTGTACGTGGGCACCGGCGACGCCCGGCAGCCCGACCTGGCGCAGGACCCGCGGTCGCTGGCCGGCAGGATCCTGCGGGTCACGCCGGACGGCGAAGTCCCCCCGGACAACCCCTTCCCGGGCTCGCCGGTGTACTCGCTGGGCCACCGGAACGTCCAGGGCCTGGCCTGGCACCCTCAGACCCGCGCGTTGTTCGCCACGGAGCACGGGCCTTCCGGCGAGCGCGGGTTCGCTCACGACGAGGTGAACCTCGTCCGGCCCGGCGGCAACTACGGGTGGCCGGAGGTGTTGTGCGGGCAGGCGAGCCGGCCGGAGTTCGTGGACGCGGTGGCCTGCAGCGGGTCCGACACGTGGGCTCCCTCGGGGGCGGAGTTCGTCGCCCGGGGTGCGTGGCGGGGCCGGCTGCTGGTGGCCAACCTGCGGGGCGCCCACCTGCGGGCCTTCGTGCTGAGCCCGGACGGGACCCGGGTGGAGCGGCAGGAGGTGGTGCTGTCCGGCTTCGGCCGGCTGCGGGACGTGGTGGTCGGTCCGGACGGCGCGCTGTACGTGCTGACCAGCAACCGGGACGGCCGGGGACGACCCGCGGAAGCGGACGACCGCATCCTGCGGGTGCCCCTGCCGCCCTGAGGAGGAGGTGCAGGGTGAGCGAGCCGGTGCACGTGTCGAGGGTGCGGGTGTACCAGGATCGGCGGCCCAAGCGGCGGGCGTACGTGGAGGGCTTCGAGGCGCCCATCCTGTTCGGGGTGCACTCCGGCCTGGCGGCCTTCTACGGGATCCAGCCGGAAGAGCCCTTGCCGGCTACCCTGGACTACCTGGTGGCCGCGGCGGCAGGTTGACTGGTGGGGACGCTGGCGGGCGCGCTGGAAGCGCGCGGGATCCCGACTTTCCCGGACAAGCTGTGGGCGGAGGCGGAGGGCACCATCGCGGCCTTCGAAGGCGTCATGAAGGTCACCCACATCCGGGTGACCTACCACCTGAAGATCCCCGCGGGCAAGCGGCCGGAGGCAGAGCGGGCCCTGGCGGTGTTCGAGCGGCGGTGCCCGGTGGCGCAGACCCTGGCCGGCTGCGTGACCTTCGAGCACCGCCCCCACATCGAGGAGGAGTGAGCGGCTCGTAGGTCGGGCGTGACCGCTCGGTTCCCCGAAGGCTTCCGGTGGGGGACGGCCACCAGCGCCCACCAGGTGGAGGGCTGCAACCGCAACAACGACTGGTGGGCCTTCGAGCAGCTCCCGGGCAGGATCTACGGCGGCCACCGTTCTGGCCGGGCGTGTGACTGGTGGCGCAACGCGGAGGCGGACTTCGACCGCATGGTGCAGCTGCACCTCAACGCCCACCGCCTCTCCGTGGAGTGGAGCCGGCTGGAGCCGGAGCCGGGCCGCGTGGACGAGGCCGCGGTACGCCGCTACCGGCAGATGCTGAGGGGCCTGCGGGAGCGCGGGGTGGAGCCCATGGTGACGTTGCACCACTTCACCCTGCCCCTGTGGGTGGCGCGACGAGGCGGGTGGGAGAACCCGGAGGTGGTGCAGGGCTTTCGGATGCACGCCCGCCGGTGCGCGGAGTGGTTCGGCGACCTGGTGGACCTGTGGGTGACGGTGAACGAGCCCAACCTGGTGGTGGTCCTGGGCTACCTGCAGGGACGCCACCCACCCGGGGTCCGCAACCCCCAGCGGGCACGGCGGGCGGCGCGCCACCTCCTCCTGGCCCACGCGGCCGCCTACCACGCGGTGCACGAGGTCCAGCCCCACGCCCAGGTGGGCGTGGCCCACCACCTGCGGCCCATGGACCCGGAACGGCCCCGCCACCCCCTGGACCGGTGGGTGGCCCGGTGGCACAGCGAGTGGTTCAACTGGATGTGGCTGGACGTCCTGCACACCGGGCGCGCTCGGGGCACCCTGCGGCCGGAGAGGCTGGAGGAGTGCGCGGGGACGGTGGACTTCCTGGGAGTCAACTACTACACCCGGGACCGGGTGCGGTTCGCGCCGTGGGCGGTGCACGTGGCCTTCGGATTCCACCGGCCGACCCGCGGGGCTCCCACCAGCGACTTCCAGTACGGCGAGATCTACCCGGAGGGACTCCAGCGGGTGCTGGAGGAGGCGTGGCGGCGCTACCGCAAGCCCCTGTTCGTCACGGAGAACGGGCTCCCCGACGCAGAGGACCGCCACCGCCCCGGCTTCCTGCGGGAGCATCTGGCCGCGCTGCACCGGGTGGTCTCGCAGGGCGTGCCCGTGTGCGGCTACTACCACTGGTCCCTGGTGGACAACTTCGAGTGGACGGACGGCTGGCGCATGAAGTTCGGCCTGGTGGCGGTGGACCCCGCCTCCCAGCGGCGGGAGGTGCGGCCCTCGGCGTCCGTGTACGCGCAGGTGTGCGCGACCAACGCCCTGTCCCTGCCATAGAGATCACCCGGCCCAATCCATCGAAAGGTTCTAGCCCACAAGGGTTGACCTCGCGTGCAGGTCTGCTACCATGAGCTCGGACGCGGTGCCCGACGGGCACGGAGCTCGCCGGGGCCGCGTCGATGTTTGGTTCGGGGGTTCGCAGATGCGGCGCGTGCACCGCGAGGTGTTGTGGGAAGTCCGGAGGGAGACGGTGGCGTACCGGCAGGACTACCGGAAGGTGCTGGACGGTGAGCGCCGCCGTCGGTCCCGGGTGCGCCAGGAGCTGGCGCGCTACGCCTCCGCCCACACCGCCTACCGCGGGGAGCACCGGGCGGTGCTGGAGGGCGCCAAGCGCATGGCGCGGGAAGGGCTGGATGCCCACCGGAAGGCCCTCCAGGAGAACGCCTGGTTGCTGAAGCTGGTGGCGCTCTACGAGCGCGTCCAGCAGATGCGGGCCCAGCGCGCCCGGGCTCGCGCCGAGGCCGCGCAGAACGTGAGGCCCGTGGCGGTGCAGCCCGCGGTTGCCCAAACCTAGGCCACCCCACCCCTCGGCTCCCCCGGCCGAGGGTGATGCCCCACCCCCCACCAGCGGCGGCCCTCGCGGCCGCCGCTGGCTTTCTGTGCGTCCGGTTAGCTCGGCCGCAGGGCCTGGATGCGGGGGTGCCGCCGTAGGCGCACCAGGAAGTTGCGCTTGGCCACGTACACGCTCTCCACCGAGGGGAACAGGTCGGGCCGGCGGCGGTGCAGCTGCTGGGGCGTGGTGCCGCACACGAAGGACTCGTACACCAGGACCCGCTCCCGGTGGTCCTGGATCAGGGACTCCACCACCGCCCACAGCTCCTGCCCCTCCAGGTTCGCCACCGCCTGCGCCTCGGGGTCGGACACCTCGGCCACCCGGCCCGGGTTGTCCAGGGCCAACTGTTCCCGCTGGCGGGCCACGTCCACCACCGCGCTGTGGGTGCACATCTTGAGGTAGCGGAGGAGGCTGGCAGCGTCGGGGAATTTGCTGAACTTGTCCGCGTCCACCGCGGAGAACAGCTTGTCGAAGGCGCGGTTGACGAAGTACGCGGGGTCCTCCCCGGTCTGCGGGAAGGCGGGGTGCCGGCGGACCCACGCCGCCACCAGATTCTCGTACCGGCGGTACAGCACCCGCCAGGCCTCCGGGTCCCTGCCCACTAGGGCCTGCCGGAACAGGCGGTACACCTGTTCTTCCCGTTCCATGCCGTCGCGGAAGCGCCCCGAAACCAGCGCGGGCAGCGAACGCCCTCCCGCGCACCCGGCGGGAGGTCGAAAGGAGTATTCTGGCGGAGGACGGCGGAGTCCTTTGGGGAGGCTCGATGAGGATCCTGGTGACGGGAGGCGCGGGGTTCGTGGGCTCCCACGTGGTGGAGGCCCTGCGGGCCGCGGGGCACCACGTGGCGGTGGTGGACGTGCTGGACGGCGGCCGGGAGGAGTTCGTGCCGCCGGGAGTGCGCCTGTACCGGGTGGACGTGGCCAGCCCGGCCCTGGGCGAGGTGTTCGAGCAGGAGCGGCCGGACGCGGTGAGCCACCACGCGGCGCAGGCGTCCGTGGCGGTGTCCGTGAAGGACCCCCTGCGGGACGCCCGCACCAACGTTCTGGGAACCCTGAACCTGCTGGAGTGCTGCGTGCGGCACGGGGTCCGGCGGGTGGTGTTCGCCAGCACCGGCGGTGCCATCTACGGGGAGCCGGAGCGCCTTCCCGTCTCCGAGGACCACCCCGCAAGACCCGTAAGCCCGTACGGGATCCACAAGCTGTGCGCCGAACACCACCTGGCGGCCTACGGCCGGCTGCACGGCCTGCGCTGGGTAGCCCTTCGGTACGGCAACGTGTACGGCCCGCGGCAGGACCCGTACGGGGAAGCGGGCGTGGTGGCCATCTTCTGCGCCGCCATGCTGGAGGGCCGCCAGCCCGTGGTGTTCGGGGATGGCACCCACACCCGGGACTACGTGTACGTGCAGGACGTGGCCCGGGCCAACGTGCTGGCTGTGGAGGGCGAGGCCGAAGGCGTGTTCAACGTGGGCACCGGGATGGAGACCTCCACCCTGCAGATCTTCCGCCTGCTCCAGGCCGCCACCGGGTACCGCGGGGAGCCCCGGTACGGGCCGCCCCGGCCCGGCGACGTCCACCGCATCTGCTTGGACGCCAGCCGGGCCGAACGGGTGCTCGGGTGGAGGCCACGGGTGGAGCTGGAGGAGGGCATCGCCCGCACGGTGGAGTTCTTCCGCACCCGCGCGTGGGGTGGACGGCGGGACGTACCATAGACGTGCAGGAAACCGGTTCCGGGAGCGGAGCATGCGCCCCATCTGGAAAGGCCACATCGCCTTCGGCCTGGTGACCATCCCCGTGCGGGTGTACGTGACCCAGGAGTCCAAGGACGTGCGGTTCCGGCAGCTGCACGCGGCGTGCAACACCCCCATCAAGCAGGTGCGGCGCTGCCCCAAGTGCAACCGGGACGTGGAGTGGGAAGAGATCGTCCGCGGCTACGAGTACGAGAAGGGCCGGTTCGTGGCCGTCACCGACGAGGACGTGCAGGCCGTGCCCCTGCCCACCAAGGGCGCGGTGAACCTGTACGGGTTCGTCCAGCTGCAGGAGATCGACCCCCTGTACTACGAGCGCGCCTACTACCTGGCCCCCGACACGGGCGGCGCCAAGGCCTTCAAGCTGCTGCAGGAGGCCCTGGCGTCCGCGGGCCGGGTGGGCATCGGGAAGGTGGTGCTGCGGGAGAAGGAACACCTGGTGGCCCTGCGGCCGTACGGCGACACCCTGGTGATGGAGGTCCTGTACTACCCGGACGAGATCCGCGCCGCCTCCGAGCTGCCAGAGTTCCCCCTGGACGTGAAGGTGCACCCCAACGAGCGCAAGATGGCCGTCCAGCTGGTGGAAGGGATGACCATGGAGTTCCGCCCGGAGGAGTACCGGGACGAGTACCGGGAGGCGCTCCTGCGGGTGATCCAGGCCAAGGTGCAGGGGGCGCCGCCCCCCGAGGCCGCTGCCCCCCGGGAGGAGAAGGTGGTGGACCTCATGGAGGCCCTGCGTCGCAGCCTGGAGATGGCCAAGCAGCAGCGGGTGCGGCGGCCGGCGGCCGCGCCCGCCAAGCGGGTGGCGGCCATGCGGGAGCGGCACAAGTGAGCCGCCCGCCCCGCAGGCCGTGATGAAGGACAGCCCGCGGCCCCGGGTGCTGGCGGGGACCTCGGGGTTCGCCTTCGAGGAGTGGCGGGGTGCCTTCTACCCGCCCGAGCTTCCCGTGCGCCGGTTCCTGTCCCACTACGCCGCGGAGCTGCCCACGGTGGAGGTCAACGCGTCCTTCTACCGCATGCCGTCGGAGGCGACCCTGCGCACGTGGGCGGAGCAGACGCCCGAGGATTTCCGGTTCGCCTTCAAGGCCCACCGCCGCATCACCCACGTGAAACGGCTACAGGACACAGAAGCCGAACTGCGGTGGACCGCAGAACGCCTGGCGGTGCTGGGCGGGCGGCTGGGCCCCGTGCTGTTCCAGTGCCCGCCCTCTTTGAAGTGCGACCTCCCCCTGCTGGAGGACTTCCTTGCCTCGTTGCCGCCCTTCCCCCAGGTGGCCGTGGAGTTCCGCCACCCCAGCTGGTTTTGCGAGGACACCGAGCACCTGTTGCGTCGGTACCGGGTGGCGTTGTGCGCCGCGGAGGACGACGAGTCGTGCGACCCCGTGGTGTGGACCGCGGGTTTCGGCTATCTCCGGTTGCACCGGCTGCACTACACCCGGGCGGAACTAGAAGGGTGGGCGGCGCGGGTCCGGCAGGCGCCCGTGGGAGAGGTGTTCTGCTACTTCACCCACGACACGGGCCCGCAGGCCGTGGCCTTCGCCCGGTCCCTCATGGACCTTTGCGGGGCCCGGGAAGGCCCGGGGCAGGTGGTTCGTTCGGAGAAGGGAGGCGACCATGGGCGGGGTGACGGGCCTGCACCACGTGACGTGCATCGCGGGTGACCCGCAGGAGAACGTGGACTTCTACGCGGGAGTCCTGGGGATGCGCCTGGTCAAGCGCAGCGTGAACCAGGACGACCCGGGCACGTATCACCTCTTCTACGCGGACGGCCTGGGAAGCCCCGGCACCGACCTCACCTTCTTCCCGTGGCCGCACCTTCCGCCCGCCCGCGAGGGCGTGGGGACCGCGGTAGAAGTCCAGCTGGCCGTGCCCGCGGGGAGCCTCGCATACTGGCAGGACCGCCTGAGTCGGTACGGCACGGACGTGCGCGGGGTGGAGGTACGGTTCGGTGAGCGGTGCCTGCTGGTGAGCGACCCGCACGGACTTCCGCTGGCCCTGAAGGAGGTGGAGGTGTGGTCCTGGGCCCCGTGGGCGGAAGGCCCTGTCCCCCCCGAGCACCAGGTGTGCGGCCTTCACGGGGCTCGGGTGTGGGAGGAGTCCTTGGCGCGGACGGAGCAGTTCCTGGTGGACGTGTTGGGCTTCCGGCGGGTGGCGGAGGAAGACGGCTGGGTGCGGTTCGCCGCGGGACCCGGAGGGTCGGGTTGTTTCCTGGACGTGAAGGAACGGCCCCTGGCCCCGGAGGGGAGCTGGGGAGTAGGCGGGGTGCACCACCTGGCGTGGCGCGTGCGGGACGACGCCCACCAGCGGGAGGTGCGGCAGCGGGTGGTGTGGGCTGGGGCTCAGCCAACCCCGGTGATCGACCGCTTCTGGTTCAAATCCGTGTACTTCCGGGAGCCGGGCGGGGTGTTGTTCGAGCTGGCCACGGACGGTCCGGGGTTCGCGGTGGACGAGCCTGTTGAGCGGCTGGGGACCACCCTGGTGCTGCCGCCGTGGCTGGAGCCCTACCGGGGCCGCATCGAGGCACAGCTCCCGCCCCTCCGGTACCCGCCGGCTGCCGAGCCCGTCCGGAGCTGATGGGGTAGTCCTTCGGCCCGTGCAGCCCGAGCGCGCCCTGCAGGCTTACCGCACCAAGCGGAACTTCACGAGCACCCCGGAACCTCGAGGCCGCCGGGGCAAGCGGGGCGCGCACCTGCGCTTCGTGGTGCAGGAGCACCACGCCCGCACCGTGCACTGGGACTTCCGGCTGGAGATGGAGGGCGTGCTCCGTTCGTGGGCGGTGCCCAAGGGTCCCTCCCTGGATCCTTCCGTGAAGCGGCTGGCGGTGCTGGTGGAAGACCACCCCTTGGAGTACGCGGAGTTCGAAGGCGTCATCCCCCCGGGCAACTACGGGGCGGGCACCGTGATGGTGTGGGACCGGGGGACCTACGAGTGCCATGAGGGCGACCCCGCGGAGGCTTTCCGGAAGGGCAAGCTGACCTTGGTCCTGCACGGACACAAGCTGCGGGGCGAGTTCCACCTGGTCCGCACTGCCCGGCACGGCGGAAGGGACTGGCTGCTGTTCAAGGGCCGGGACGCGTACGCGGTCCCGGACTACGACCCCTCCGGCACGCGGTCGGTGCTCACGGGCAGGACCGTGGAGGAGATCCGGGCCGAGGCGGACCGCCACGACCCGCCGGAAGAGGACCCGTTTTCCGAGCCCTTCCCGCCCATGCTGGCCGAGACCGCCCCAGAGCCCTTCGACGACCCGGGGTGGTACTTCGAGCCCAAGTGGGACGGCGTGCGGGCCCTGGCCTTCGTCCGGGCAGGGGGCGTGCGGCTCGTGAGCCGGTCCCTGCGGCGCGTGGACGACCGGTACCCGGAGCTGGTGGAGGCTCTGGGGAAGCTGCCCACGTGCGTGCTGGACGGCGAGGTGATCGCGCCGGACCCAGACGGCCGGCCGGACTTCGGCCGGCTCCAGCAGCGGATGCACCTTACAGACCCCGCGGAGGTCCTGCGGGCAGCGCAGGAAATCCCCGTGCGGTACGTGGTGTTCGACGTGCTGTACTGGGCCGGACGGGACCTGCGGTCCCGGCCCTTCGAGGAGCGGCGCCGCCTGCTGGAGACCATCCCCCTGGACGTGCCGCTGCTGCGGGGGGAAGCGGTGCGGGGGGACGGGGTGGCCCTGTTCGCCGCGGTACGCGCGCACGGTCTCGAGGGGATCGTGGCCAAGCGGGCGGACTCGCCGTACCTGCCGGGAGTGCGCAGCGACCGGTGGCGGAAGGTCAAGGTCAAGCACACGGAGGAGGCGGTGGTGGTGGGCTTCACCCGGGGCCGGGGCCACCGGCGGGCCAGCTTCGGGGCCCTGGTCCTCGCCCAGCGGGACGCGGCGGGCCGCTGGGTCCACGTGGGGCAGGTGGGCGGGGGCTTTTCGGACGCGGACGTGCGGCGGCTGCGGGCGGCCCTGGAGGGCCTGGCGGTGCGGGACTGTCCCCTGCACGCCGCGGGGGACCTCCCGCGGGGGGTGACGTGGGTGCGGCCGCAGGTGGTGGTGGAGGTGGAGCACGGGGGCCGCACGCCGGACGGCAAGCTCCGCTTCCCGGTGTTCGTGCGGGTGCGCGAGGACCGGACCCCCGAGGACGTGGCTGCTCCGGCGCCGCAGCTACCCATTTCCTTCACCAACCTGGACAAGGTGTACTTCCCCCAGGCCCGCCTCACCAAGGGCGACGTGGTGGAGTACTACCGGGCCGTGGCGCCGTGGATCCTGCCCCACCTGCGGGACCGTCCCCTGACCCTGCGCCGCTTCCCTGAGGGTGTGGAGGGGACGGACTTCTTCCAGAAGGACGTACCCGATGCCCCGCCCTTCGTGCGTACCGTGAAGCTGTGGTCCGACCAGGGCGGCCGGGACATCACCGCGGTGGTGTGCGACCACGAGGCCACCCTGCTGTGGCTGGTGCAGATGGGGTGCGTGGAGGTCCACGCCTGGTTCTCCCGCATCTCGCCCATCCCGCAGTCACGCGCTTCCTTAGAGTTCTCGGGGTCGGAGGAAGCCCTGGAGGGCAGCGTGCTGAACTACCCGGACTTCGTGGTGTTCGACCTGGACCCCTTCCTGCTGCCGGAGGGCGAAGGGCTGCGCCGGCGGGGCAGGGAGTACGACCCCGACTACTCCCGGCGCGGGTTCGACGCCGCGCGGCAGGCGGCCCTGTGGCTGCACGACGCCCTGCGCCAACTCGGCCTGGAGGCCTTCGTCAAGACCTCCGGCAAGACCGGGCTGCACGTGTTCGTGCCCGTGCACCGGCGCTACACCTACTGGGAGACCCACGCCTTCGCCAAGACCGTGTGCACGTGGCTGAGCCAGCACCACCCCGACCTGCTTACCGTGGCGTGGCGGGTGCGGGACCGGGTGGGCAAGGTGTTTTTGGACTACAACCAGAACGTGCGGGGGAAGACCCTGGCCGTGGCCTACAGCCTGCGCCCCACGCCCCAGGCCACGGTGAGCGTGCCGGTGACGTGGGACGAGCTGCGGGCCGGCTTCGACCCCCTGCAGTGGACCGCCAGCACCGTGCCCGGCCGTCTGCGGGAGCGGGGAGACCCATGGCGGGATATCCTGGCCCGAGCCCAGGAGCTGCCCGTCCCCTGACGGCGCTGCTGGCGACCCTGGTGCTGGCCGCGCCCGCGCAAGCCGCGGTGCAACCCCCTCCTGGGTTCGAGGGCGGCTGCTCGGCGCAGCCCGCCCTGGAGTGGCTGGCCCGTGCTCCGGGGCCGGAGGGCGTGCGGGCTTCCCTGCTCCTGGGCTGGTGCCGGCTCCGGGAGGCGCGGCCGGAGGACGCGGCGCAGCTTTTGGACCGGGCGGCCTCACACCCCTCCCTGGCGGCGTACGCGCTGCTTTGGGCGGCCCAAGCGGCCCTCGCCACGGGCGACGCGGAAGGTGCCCGCCGGCGCCTGGCGCGGGCTGTGGGGGAGGCTTCCTCGTCCGCGCTGAGGGTCAAAGCCCACCTGCTGCTGGCGGAGGTGAGCCTCAAGCTCCGGGACGCGCGCGGTGCGGAGCGCCACGCCCGGGAAGCGCTGGCCCGGGCCGGGGACGATGGTCAGCGCGCGGCTGCGTGGGAGCTGCTGGGCCGGGCGGCGGAGGCTGCGGGCCGCCGGCAGCGGGCCCTCTACCGCTACGGGGTGGCGTGGTGGGGGTTCCCCGGCACGGCGGGCTCACGCCTGGCCGAGTCCCGGCTGCGCAGCTTGGTGGGCCGCCTCCCTGCTCCACCCGCACTCGCGCGGGTGGAGCGGGCCCGCAGGCTCCAAGACCCGCGGGAGTGGAAGGCGGCCTTGCGTCAAGGCCTTCCGGAGCCCCTCGCGGGGGAGGCTTGGCTACGGGTGGGGATCTTGCAGCTGGGCAGTGCGGAGTCGGTGGAAAGCCTGCGCCGTGCGGCTCAGTTTCCCCCCCTACGCGGCGCAGGCCCGGTACTGGCTGGGCGTGGCGCTGTCCAGGCGGGGGCAAGCTGCCGCCGCGGCCCGCACGTGGGAGGAACTGGTCGCCCGCTTCCCAACCGCCCCGTGGGCCGCCCGCGCCCTGTGGGCCCTGGCGGTGCACGCTCAGCGGGCGGGACGGGTGGAAGCCGCGGACCGGTGGTTGCGCGTGCTCTCAGCGCGCTTCCCCCGTAGCGTGCTGGGGGCGCAGGCCCGCTGGCAGAGGGGCTGGCTCCGGTACCTGGCTGGCCGGTACGAAGACGCAGAACGCCTGTGGCGCGAGGCCGCCGCGGCAGGCCCCCCGGGGCTACACGCGGCGGCCGCGTACTGGGCGGCGCAAAGCCGCCTGCGCCGCGGCCTGGATGGACGGCCGCTCCTGGAGCAGGCCGCCCGCTGGCCCCTTTCGTACTACGGCCAGCGGGCGCGGCAGCGGCTTGGGGTGGCGGCACTCCCAGCTCCGTCACGCGGACCCGTCTTGAGCTTGCCGCGGGACCGGTTCGCGCGGGCGGAGGTGGAGCTGGCGGCTTTGGGGTTCTTCCGGGAAGCCGTGGAGGAGGCGGTGGAGGTCGTGCGCCGTGGCCCCTCGCGCTTCGCCCGGCGGATCTTGGCGTGGGCGCGGGCGAGGGCGGCAGACCTGCCGGGCTCGGTGGCCGCGGCGGAGTCCCTGGCGGGGCCGTGGGCGCAGGACCCGACCTCCACGGAGCGGGGCCTGTGGGAGCTCGCTTACCCCTTGGCGCACCTCCCCGCGGTGCAGCGCTGGGCTGCCTTGTACGGAGTCGATCCTTACCTGCTGCTGGCCGTGATGCGCGAGGAGAGCCGGTTCGACCCCGGAGCGGTGTCCCCGGCGGGGGCCGTGGGCCTCATGCAACTGCTTCCGTCCGCGGCGCGCGGCATCGACCCCGGCGTGGGGATCCTGGACCTTACGGACCCGTCCACCAACGTCCGGCTGGGCACCGCGTACCTGGCGGGGCGGCTGCGGGAGTTCGGAGGCGACGTGGTGCTGGCCCTGGTGGCGTACAACGCGGGGCCCGGTGCGGCCCGCCGGTTCCTGCAGCTGCCCGCGTCGGACCGGGACGAGTTCGTGGAGCGCATCCCGTACGCGGAGACGCGAGCCTACGTGAAGCGGGTCCTGGAGTCGTACGGGGTCTACCGCTGGCTGTACGGGCGGTAGACGTCCACGCCCTCTCGCACGGCCTCCGCCACCGTGGAGATCTCCTGCGCCTTCCGGCGGAACTCCTCGGGCGCGTAGCACAGGGGCTGGAGGTCCACCTCCAGGTCCCAAAGGTCCATGACGGCGCGGATCCGTTCCTGCCAGGGCATCCCTTCGAAGGCGGGGGAGACCAGCACCAGGTCGTAGTCGCTCTCCACGAGCTCCGTGCCGCGGGCCCGCGACCCGAACAGCAGCGCGCGCTCCAGGGGGAACCGTTCTGCCACCCGGTGGAGGAACCTTTCTAGCCGCGCCCGGTCAACGCCGAGGTGACCCATCGGTGCACCCGCTCCGCCGCCTCCAGGAGCAGACGCGCCTTCCGGTCGTCGTAGTTCTCCGCGGGTACTCCGTTGGCCGCGTCCGGGTAGCGGGAGGCCGCGTACTCCGGGTTCAGCAGGCGCAGGTCGCTCATGACCTCCTCGGGGACCTCCAGCAGCCTGCCGAGCTCCACCAGGTTGTGCGTCTTGGGCGGTAAGGTGCGGCGCAGCTCGATCACCGCCGCCTTCAGCCACTTCTCCGCCGCCTGGTGACAGCCGAAGGCGGTGGCGAAGTAGAAACCCGCCTGGCGGCTGGCCTGGGCGTGGGCCAGGTCCGCGTCCCCCTGCGCGAGCCAGCGGCGCGCTTCCTCCCGCACGCGGCAACCTCCCGTCCGATTGTAGCGGGCTACGTGCGGTCCAGCAGTACCAGGGTCTCCACGTGGTACGTCTGCGGGAACAGGTCCACGGGCTGGACCGCGCGGACCGCGTAGCCGAAGGGTAAGAGCTCCCTGAGGTCCGGTGCCAGGGTGGTGGGGTTGCACGACACGTACAGCACCCGCGCGGGCGAGGCCCGCCCCACCTTGCGCATGACCTTTCCGCCCGCCCCGGACCGCGGAGGGTCCAGCACCACCAGGTCCGGCGGCCCCGTGCGGGCCACCAGTTCGGGCAGCACCGTCCGGACCTCACCCTGCACGAACTCCACGTTGGTGACACGCGCCCGCGCGGCGTTGTCCCGGGCCGCCTGCACCGCCTCGGGCACCACCTCCACCCCCCACACGAGCCCCGCGTGCCGGGCCAGGGCCAGGGCGAAGGTCCCCACCCCGCAGTACAGGTCCACCACCCGGTGGTGGGAGGCCAGCTCGGCCAGCTCCAGCGCCACCTGCAGCATGCGGTCGGCCTGGGCCGTGTTGGTCTGGAAGAAGGTCTCCAGCCCGATGCGGAAGTGCAGCCCGCCCAGCTCCTCCTCGATGGCGGCTTCTCCCCAGAGCACCTCCAGCCGGTCCACCACCACCGCGTCCGAAAGCGAACCCGACTGCGCCCACAGCACACCCCGCACCTGCGGGTGGCGCTCCGCCAGGCGCCGCGCCAGCTCGGGGCCTTCCGGGAAGTCCGCCGGGGCGGTGACCACGGCCACCATCACCTGTCCCGTGCGCACCCCCTCGCGGTACACCAGGTGGCGCAGCAGCCCCTGGCGCGTGCGGGGGTTGTAGCACGGCAGCCCGCGCTCCCGGACGAAGGCCTTCACGTCCCGCAGGATGGCACTGGCCACGGGCGAGGGCAGCAGGCACTCCTCGATCTCCAGGACGCGGTCGAAGTGGCCGCGCAGGTGGAGGCCCAGGGTGGCCTCCGGGTGGAAGGCGAACTCCATCTTGTTGCGGTAGCGGAAGGGCTGCAGGGCGGGGAGGATGGGCCGCAGGGGGACGTCCCGCAGCCCGCCCAGGCGCTCGAGGCTCTCCCGCACGATCTGCGCCTTGGCCGCCAGCTGCGTCTCGTAGCGCAGGTGCTGCCACGTGCAGCCCCCGCACCGGCCGAAGTACGGGCAGGGAGGGTCCGTACGGTCCGGCGAGGGCTCCAGCACCTCCACGGGCTCCGCCTCCCCGAAGGACCGCTTGACCCGCACCAGCCGGGCCCGCACCCGGTCGCCGGGGGCGGTGTAGGGCACGAACACCACGTACCCGTCCGCGCGGGCCACGCCCCGGCCGCCGTAGGACAGGCGGTCCACGCGCAGCTCCAGCTCCTGCCCCTTGAAGAAGGCCGGCATCCCAACGGCAGGGTAGGGGACCCGGAGGGAGCTGGCAACCGCCTGCGGTTTCACACAGCGTTAACGTTCCCTTGCCTTCGCCTTCACCACAGGGCCCACGGAACGGGTTAAACCTGCGGGTGTCGAGCTCAAGGGGTAGGAGGTGCGCGATGTCCAGGTCTTGGGTGTGGATCGCCACCGGGCTGTCCGCGGCCTTCCTCGCAGCCGCGGGCATGGTCCTGGGAGCGCGGCTGGTGGGCGCCCAGCCAGGCGACCGCGGTTCCGGTGCGGCCTGCGCGGCGCAACTCCAGCAGGCGCAGGTGGAGGTGGCCCGGCTGAGGAGGCTGGTTGCCGCGTACCGGGACCGGGAGGCCGTGTACCGGCAGCGCCTGGAGGAGGCCAACCGTCTGGTGGAGCGGCTGAGCGCGCGCCCTCGGGAAGAGCCCTGGGACCGTTGGGACGGCCGCACCCGGCGGGAACGGGAGGAGTGGTGGGAGCATGACGATGACTGACCTCCCTCGGGACCGCGCGCGGCCGTGGAAGGCCCTGTTGCTCGTCAACTCCGTGCTCGCCAGCGTGGTGGGCTGGGCGTGGCTGGCGGTGCACGATGTCCGGCGCGAGCCCGGCGCCCCGCAGCCCTCGGTGCAAGCGGAACTGGACGTAGCCGAGGAACTGCAGCTGGAGCCCCTGCCGCCGGTTCCGTCCCTACGGCGCCCGGTCGCCACCTCCCGGCCTTCCCGGTGACCGTGCGGGCCTTCTGTGGGACCTTCAACGCCATGGGGTGCACCTTCCGGGTGTGCGTGGCCGCGGACGGCCCGGAGCAGGCACGCCGGGCGTTGGCGACCGCACGGTCTGTGGCCGAGCAGCTGGAGGCGGTGCTGAGCCGCTTCCGGGAAGACAGCCACCTGGTCCGGTTGAACCGCGACGGTGGAGGGTGGCGGCGCGTGCACCCCGTGCTGTGGCGGGCGGTCCGCTGGGCCCTGTGGGCTGCCCAGCAGACGGGGGGCCTGTACGACCCCACGGTCCTGGACCGGGTGGAGGCGGCGGGGTACACGCAAAGCTTCCCGCACGTGCAATGCGACTCTCTGCCGGCTTCCGACCCCACCGTGTTCGGCCGCTGGACGGGGGTGAAGGTGCACCCGCACAGGTCCTTGGTGCGGCTGCCCGCCGGGCTGCGCCTGGACCTGGGAGGGGTCGGCAAGGCTTTGGCGGCGGAGTGGATCGCATCCGCGGTGCGGGCCTTCGGGCCGTGCCTGGTGGACGCAGGGGGTGACGTGGCGGTACGGGACTGCACGCCGGGGTGGCCGGGATGGCCGGTGGCGGTGGAAGGCAGCCACGGTGTTGTGGGGAGCCTGTGGCTGCGCCGCGGAAGCCTCGCCACCTCCGGCACCACGGTGCGCAGGTGGCGGGTGGCGGGCCAGCCCGTCTGCCACATCGTGGACCCGCGCACGGGACTGCCCGTGAGCACCGACGTGGCCACGGCCACCGTGTGGGCGCCCCACGCGGCGGAGGCCAACGCCCACGCCCTGGCCCTGGTGGTGGTCGGTTCGGGCGGAGCCCCGGAGTACGTACACAACCACCCCGGGCTGCGGGCGTTGCTCACCACCCACGACGGCGCGGTGAGGTCTTTCGGGCTGGAGCTGGAGCCGCCAGACCCTGACATCCTGCCTGAAGGAGGGTTGCTGAAGTGGGACGGTACCCCAAGGTGATCGCTGCCGCGGCCCTGGCCGTGGCGGCGCTGGTGGCGTGGAAGGCGGATGTTTGGGGCGGTGTGTCCGCCGTGGTCCCCAAGGCCTCTTGGTTTTTCAGCCGCAGCACCGGGTGGGTGAGCTACGGCCTCCTGTGGACATCCACGGTGCTGGGGCTGTCCACCTCGGGGCGGGTGGCGCGGGGCGCCGCTGTCGGGGTGGTGGCGGAGCTCCACCGGTTCGCCGCGGCCCTGGCCCTGGGGTTCTCCGCATTCCACGGACTGGTGTTGCTCTGGGACCGCTACGTGAACCCCACCGTCCTTGAGGTGGTGGTCCCCTTCTGGTTCCCCTACCGGCCGGGCTGGGTGGGCCTCGGCCAGCTGGCGGCCTACACCGCGGCGGCAGTGTACCTCAGCGTGTTCGCACGACGGTACACGGGGTACCGGTTCTGGAGGGCGCTGCACTATGCTGGCTTCGGAGCGTACGCCCTGGCCACCGTGCACCTACTGGGCGCGGGTACCGACGTGGGACCGACCGCGGGAGCCGCGGTGCTGGCCTCGACGGCGGCGGTGTGCGCCCTCGCGTGGCTCCGGTGGTGGGAGGGAGTGAAGGCGCCGAGGGGAGAGGTGACGGGCGCGTGACGCAGGCAGCTCCCGGCGAGCGGCCGCGGGTGCTGTTGGTGGAGGACGACCTGGACCTCGCGGAGCCCTTGCGGGAGGGGCTGTCCCAGGGGGGCTTCTCGGTGCTGCACGCCCGTACGGGCAGGGAGGGGCTCCAACTCCTGCAGCGGGAACTGGTGGACGTGGTGGTGTTGGACGTCATGCTCCCCGACGTGGACGGCTTCAGCGTGTGCCGGGAGATGAGGGCTCGGTCGGACGTGCCCATCCTGATGCTCACCGCGAGGGGCCACGAGCTGGACCGGGTCACGGGCCTGGAGGTGGGGGCGGACGACTACGTCACCAAGCCCTTCAGCTTCCGGGAGCTGGTGGCGCGCCTGCGGGCGATGCTGCGGAGGAGGCAGCTGGACCGCGGAGCCGCGCCCGACCCGGGCGACCGCATCACCGTGGGCGAGATCACCGTGGACCGCCTGGCGCGGCGGGTGTGGCGGGCGGGCAGGGTGGTGGAGCTGCGGCAGCGGGAGTTCCAACTCCTGGAGGTTCTCATCTCCCACGCGGGCCGGGCGCTTTCCCGTCGGGAGCTGCTGGACTGCGTGTGGGGGACGGACTGGGTGGGCGACCCGCGGACCCTGGACGTGCACATCCGGTGGCTGCGGGAGAAGCTGGAGGACGACCCGTCCCGCCCCCGGTACATCCACACGGTGCGCGGGTACGGGTACCGGTTCGACGACGCGGGTGCGGACTAGCCTTCGCGTACAGGTGGTGGGCCTGACCGTGGGCCTGGTGGCCCTGGGGGCGGGAGGGCTGGTGGTGTGGTCCGGCTACCGCCTTCAGCAGGCCGCGGTGGAGCGGTCGTACCACGAACTGGTGGCAAAGGCGTTGGTGCTGGCCACGGTGCTGCACGAACCCGTGGAGCACGGCTGGGTGCCCGAGCCGGTGCTGGCGGGCTACGCGCGGACCGTGGGAGCCCGGGTGCTGGTGCTAGACCGCCACCTGCGGCCGGTGGCCAGCTCCGAGGGAGCCGTGGTGCCTCCCCGCGTGCCCCGCCAGGGGTGGGACCGCGAGGGGTCGGAACTCCGCCTGTACGCCACGGTCCCCGTGGTGGAGGAGCGCGGTGGGCCCCGCGGGGCTGTGGAGCTGTCGGTACCCGCCGCCGTGGTACTGGGACCGGTGCGGCGCGACTGGCTCGCTTTCGCGGGAGGGGGAGCCGCGGTGGTGGCCGCGGTGGGCGTGGTGAGCGGGCTGCTGGCGAGCTGGGTCACGCGTCCCTTGCGCCGCCTCACGGATGCCGCGGACGGGGTCGCCTCCGGGAACCTGGCGCAGCAAGTCCCCTTGGAAGGGGCGGAAGAGCTGCGCCGGCTCGCGGCCAGCTTCAACCGCATGGCGGAGCAGGTGCAGGCCATGGTGGAGCGCCAGCGGAGCTTCGCGGCCCACGCGGCCCACGAGCTGCGCTCACCCCTGGCCAGCCTGCGGGTCCGCCTGGAGGTGCTGGAGGGGAAGGCCGCGGAGGCCTCTGTCGCCAAGCTGGCCCAAGACGCCCTGCGCGGGGTGGACCGCCTGCAGAGGCTGGTGGACCACCTGCTGGCCCTGTGGGTGGTGCAGGAGGGCGGTGTGCCGCGCCGGGAGCCGGTGGACCTGGCGCCGGTTCTGTACGAGCTCGCGGACGAGCTGGGGCCCGTGGCCGCGCAGGCGGGGTTGACCCTCGAGGTGGACGTGCCGCCACACCTCCCGGAGGTGCTGGCCGACACGGAACACGTGCGCCTGGTGGTGCGCAACCTGCTGGACAACGCCATCAAGCACACCCCAGAGGGCGGCCGCGTGGTCCTGCGCGCCGGTCCATCTCAGGGCGGAGTGGAGGTGGCCGTCCGGGATACGGGGGTGGGCATCGCCCCCGAACACCTGCCGCACGTGTTCGACCGGTTCTATCGTGTCCCGACCCGGGTCCGGGGACCGGAGGGCAGCGGGCTGGGTCTAGCCCTGGTGCGGGAGTTGGTGGAGGCCCACGGAGGCCGCGTGGACGTACGCAGCACCCCGGGCGAGGGCAGCGAGTTCCGGGTGTGGCTGCCCGGGAGGACGTGACCGCGTTGCACGGCAGCGACCGCTCGGGAACAGAACTCCGCAGGGCGAAAGAGCTCCTGGCCCGCGCCCGGCGGGTGGCCGTGCTCACGGGCGCGGGGATCTCCGCCGCTTCGGGGATCCCCACCTTCCGGGGGCCGGAAGGCCTGTGGCAGGGCTTCCGGCCGGAAGACCTGGCCACGCCCGAGGCGTACGCCCGGGACCCGCTCAGGGTGTGGGAGTGGTACGCGTGGCGGTACCGGCTGGCGTGCCGGGCGGAGCCCAACCGCGCCCACCGGCTCCTGGTGGAGCTGGAGCGCACCAGGGAGGACGGGTTCCTCCTCGTGACCCAGAACGTGGACGGCCTGCACGCCCGGGCGGGCTCCCGGCGCCTGGTGGAACTGCACGGGAGCCTGCACCGGGCCCGGTGCGAGGTCTGCCGCCACACCTTCCCGCTGCCGCCGCCGGAGGAGTTCGTGCCGCCGCCCCGCTGCCCGGAGTGCAGAGGCAAGGGGCGCCCGGACGTGGTGTGGTTCGGCGAACTGGTGCCCGCCCACGCCTACCGGCTGGCCGAGGAAGCCTTTCGGGCTGCGGAGGTGGCCGTGGTGGTGGGCACCAGCGCGGTGGTAGAGCCCGCGGCCTCCCTCGGGAGGCTGGCGCGGGCGTCCGGGGCGTACCTCGTGGAGGTGAACCCCCAAGAAACGCCCCTCACGCCCCTGGCGCACCTGTCCCTGCGCGCGGGGGCGGTGGAGGGGCTGGAGGCCCTCCTCGGTTAGGGGCCTACGACGAGGCGCGGGATGCGGGCTGCTTTTTCCACTTGATGGTGCACCCCACGGGCGGGGTCTCCGTGATCTCCGGGGGGCGGCCCGCCAGGACCGCGTCCAGGGCTTCCCGCAGGTAGTGCCGCCGGACCTTGCGCGGGTCTTCGTAGTGGTCGTCGATGGCCCCGTGGTAGCGCAGGCGCCGGTCCCGGTCGAACACGAACACCTCCGGCGTGCGCTCCGCGCCGTAGGCTCGCGCCACCTCCTGGGTCTCGTCGTACAGGTACGGGAAGTTGTACCCCTTCTCCCGCGCCCGCTCCTTCATGCGGTCGAAGCTGTCCTCGGGGTACTGCTCCGGGTCGTTGCTGCTGATCACCAGGAACTGCACGCCGCGCGGGGCGTAGTCCCGCTGGATGGCCACCATGCGGTCCTCCCAGGCCCGCACGTAGGGGCAGTGGTTGCAGCTGAAGATCACCACCAGCGCCGCGCGGTCCGCGTAGTCCTCCACCGCGTGCTCCCGGCCGTCCACCCCGGGCAGCCGGAAGGGGAGGATGGCGTCTCCGGTCTTCAGGTTCGCCACAGCCGCACCTCCTTCACCGGTTTGGCGTTCTCTCGGCGGCGCGCCTCAGGGCCCATCGGATCTGCTGGACGCTGGGCAGGGGCGAGACGCGTCCGTCCTCCAGCACGTACGCGCGACACGTGAGCCGGTACGGAAGCCCCTCTGCGGGAGCCACGTCCTCGCCGTCCACCAGGATGGTGGGCGAGCCCACGAACCGCAGCTGCTGCGCTTGCTCCTCCGTGTCCACCCGCACCACCTCCACGGAGGCCTCCACCCCCTCCTCGTAGAGGGCCTGCCGGAGCCGGGCCAGCGCCTCCTCGTGGGACAGGCAGTCTTCCCAGTACAGGAACGTGACGCGGAGCACCGCGCTTCCGAGCCTCCAGGGTCCTGCGCTCAGTATACTGGCGCCGTGAAGGCCCAGACCAAACAGGCGGTGGCGCTCGTGGCCCGTCCTCCCGGCGACCGGCAGCGCTTCGTGCTGGTGCAGAGGCCGGAGGCGGCGGGCGAGGAGCTCCCGGGCGTGTGGGGGGTACCCGCGGTGTCCTTGAAGCCCGGGGAGAGCGAGGAACAGGCCGCGCACCGGGTGGGCCGGCAGAAGCTGGGCTGCGGCGTGCGGCTGCTCGGGGTGCTGGGGCGCGGGACCCAGGACCGCCCCGGGTACCGGCTGGAGATGACGGTCTACGAGGCGGAGCTGGAGCTTTCCGCTCCCCGCCTGCCCGAGGCGGGGACGGACGGCGCCACCTACTACGTGGCCTGGCGCTGGGGGCTGCCCGCCGACCTCCGGGAGGCCGCCGGGCAGGGCTCCCTGTGCGCCCAAGTGACCCTAGACGCCCTGCTCGGGCCCCGAGACGACCCCACGTCGTCCGCCTGAAAGGTCGGCTGCGTGCTTGCCCGCCGCGCTGGTGCGGAACCCGGCGCCGCCAGCCCGAAGCACTCCACGTGCTTCACTGGCCACGGCCCGCAACGGGGCGGGAAGCCCGGTGCGGTACAATGGTGCCACGATGCCCTTCACGGTCGAGGATTTCCAGGATCTGTTGCGGCTGCTGGAACAGCAGCCCCACTGGAAGAGTGCCCTCAGGGCCACCCTGCTGGGCGAGGAGTTCCTGCAGCTGCCGGCCGCGGTCCGCGAGCTGGTGGAGGCCCAGCGCCGGACCGAGGAAGAGCTGCGCCGGTTGTCGGAAGCCCAGCGGCGGACCGGCGAGCAGCTGGCGGCCCTCACGGAGGCCCAGCGGCGGACCGACGAGCAGCTGGCGGCCCTCACGGAGGCCCAGCGCCGCACCGAGGGACGTGTTGAGCGCCTGGAGGACGCAGTCGCACAGCTCGTGGACGCGCAAAGGCGCACCGAGGAGACCGTGCGGGTGCTGGTGCGGGAGGTGGGGGCGCTGAAGGGGGAGAGCCTGGAGCGGCGCTACCGGGAGCGGGCCGCGAGCTACTTCCAGCGGATCCTGCGCCGAATCCGGGTGGTGGACCACCAGCAGCTCGGACTGCTCCTGGACGACGCCCTGGAGGCCGGGCGGATTACGCCGGAGGAGCGGGCGGACGTGCTGGAGGTGGACGTGGTGGTGGCGGGGCTGCGGGACGGCCGGGAGGTGTACCTGGTGGTGGAGGTGTCCGGCACGGTGAGTGCAGAGGACGCCGAGCGGGCTCGGCGCAGGGCCCAGGTGCTGCAGCGGGCGGTGGGAAAGCCGGCCCTGCCCGCGGTGGCGGGGGAGGCGCTGGCGGAGGATCCCCACACCCGGGCGGAGGCAGCGTACGTGTGGCGGGTCCTGGACGGCCGCACGGAGCCCCCAGCCGTACACCCCGGCACCTGACCGACTCCCTTCCACCTCGCCCCGGCGGCCCTCCACGCTGTGCCCAGGGCCCGGGACTACTCCACGTCCTCCACCTGGAAGGCCAGCACGGAGTAGTCCAAGTTCTCCGCGGGCAAGCCCATCTGCTTCAGCATGAACATCACCTGGGCCCGGTGGTGCACCTCGTGGAACAGCAGCTGCGTGGCCACGCCCGCCGCCGTGGTCCGGAACCGGCGCGGCCTTCCCCCGAAGGGGGTCACGTACTCCACCGGCCGCGACCAGTCCTGGACCTCCCGCAGGGCCGCGCGGGTCTGCTGCGCCTGCTGGGCCCACGCGCCCTCCAAGGGCGCGAAGGGCTCCGTGTTGAAGCGGGCGAAGGGGCGCTCGTGGATGGGCGGGGCGGGTTCGCCCCGCAGCCGCCGCACGTAGCCCCACTCCGCGGAGGCCACGTGCACCAGCGTGGCCCGGACGCTGCGGTGGCCGATGGGGAACTCGCGGGTGTACTGCTCGTCCGACAGCTGGCGGACCCAGTCCAGCAGCTTGGAACGGGCCCGCACCAGGTACTCGTACGCGTCCGCGGGGTGGATACCGCCGGTCAACCCAAACCTCCTCGGGCTTTTGCTCTAAGATAGCGGCAGGCCCGCGGAACGGCTCGCGGGCGGCCTACCGGGGCAAGAGTTCCACCTGTGGTTCCGGCTCCGACCACGTGATGAGGGCTCCCAGGTAGCGGTCGTTCCCCATGGTGCAGTTCACCACCGTGGTGGAGCCCAGCTTCTCCACCCCCGGGGACTCGTGCACGTGCCCGCACACCACCACGCGGGGACGGTGCCGCTCCACGTAGTCCCGCACCGCCTGCGAGCCGATGTGGGCTCCGTTCCACGCCCGGTCCAGCACGCCCCGCGGGGGCTCGTGCACCACCAGCACGTCACACGGTGCCTCCGCCAGTCCCCCGAACCGCACGCCCCCGTGCTCCACCGCCGCCCGCTGGGGGCTGCGGGCGCGGCTGCGGACGATGGCCTCGTCCACGTCGAAGGGGTCCATGTTGCCGGGGATGGCCAGCACCAGCAGGTCGGGCAGGTCCAGCAGCTCCAGAGCCTCCCGGCCGCGCCCGGAGTGGGTCAGGTCTCCCGCCAGCACCAGCACGTCCGGCCGCAGGCGTCGTACGGCCTCCCGCACCGCCTGGATGCGGTCGGGCCGGCCGTGCAGGTCCGCGGTGGCGTAGATGCGCATGCGTTACTGCAGCTGCCAGAACAGCCGCAGGTGCTGCCAGCGCAGGTACCGGTCGGCCAGCAAAGACAGGGGCTTGCGGGCCGCGGAGAACTCCTCCGACAGCCGTCCCAGGACCCTCCGCAGTCCGTACTCCTCCGCGTCCCGGTGCTCCGCGGCCAACCGGTAGAAGGTGGCGCCCTGCTGCTCGTACTCCTCCAGGCTGCGCCACTCCGTCCCCACCGCGCGCCCCGGCCTCATGGAGCGGGCGTAGCCTCCCCGGGACAGCACGTAGCCGGGGAACACACCCGTGAGGAACAGGGCGATGTCTGCCACCCGCCGCAGGAGGGGGAACCGGTAGGGCTCGTCCACCAGGTCCGCCAGGCGGGCCATGTCGTCCATGTTCAGGTCGGAGAAGCGCAGCCGCTGCAGGCGGCCCCGGTACCACACGTGCAGCACGTACGTCTCGGTGCGCACGAAGGACGCCAGCATGGCCGCCAGGTAGTCCAGGACCTCCTCGTCGTCCAGCAGCTGGTTCACCCGGGGGGTATCGAAGATGGGCACGGACTCCCGCAGGCCCACCCGCTCCAGGGTGTACCGGGCGTGCCGGACGTCCCGGGCCACCTGCCGCAGGAGGACGGCGAACAGCAGCCGCGGGGAGATCTTGAGGGTGATGTCCGGGTCCGTGCGGATCCGCTCCACCAGGCGGCCGTCCTCCAGGGCCACCTCCGGGAACTCGGGCCGCCGGAGCTGTTCCAGCAGCACGGGTACCTGGTCGGGCCGCTCCGCCAGGGTGGTGGCGATGAAGCGAAGGTCGGCTTCCCCGTAAGCTTGTGCCATGGACCCAATCCCTCCACCTTCAATATACGGATCGGCACCCCCGAAGCTTCCTTGAACCCAGGAGGAGATCCGGGTCCGGGGAAGCGAAACCAGGAGCGGACGGAGGGACCATGGCCGAGGACCACACCCGACCCGAGGACGTGGAGCGGTTGCTGGCGGGGGCGGACCCGGAGTTCGGGTACCGCCGGCTGGCCGGCCCCTTCGCCGCGGCGGTGGCGGCGGTGGCCGTGGCCATGTCTCTGTTCCACCTGTACACCGCGGGGTTCGGCAGCCTCCTGGCCCTCAAGCAGCGGGCGGTGCACCTGGGGTTCGTGTTCACCCTGGTCTTCCTCCTGTACCCGATGCGGCGGCGGCACGCGGGGCAGGCCTCCTTCGGTTGGGTAGACGTGGGCTTCGCGGCCGCGGGCGTGTTCTGCGTGGGCTACCTGCTGTGGCACCACAACCGCCTGATGCTGCAGGCGGGCCAGCTCGCTCCCACCGACCTTTGGGTGGGCGCCCTGGGGCTGCTGCTGGTGCTGGAAGCGGGCCGGCGCGTGATGGGGGTGCTGCCGTACATCGCCGCCGCCCTGCTGGTGTACCCCTTCGTGGGCGAGCACGTCCCCGGGCTGTTCGCGGTCCGCCAGTTCCCCCTGGACCGGGTCATCGAGCACATGTGGTACACCACGGAGGGCGTGTTCGGGATCCCCTTGGGGGTCTCCGCCACCTACGTGTTCCTGTTCGTCCTCCTGGGCGCCTTCCTGGAGCGTACAGGACTGGGCCAGCTGTTCGTGGAACTAGCCATGGCCATCGCGGGGTGGATGCACGGCGGCCCCGCCAAGGTGTCGGTGTTCAGCAGCGCTCTCCTGGGCACGGTGTCCGGGTCGTCGGTGGCCAACGTGGTGGCCGACGGGGTGTTCAACATCCCCCTCATGAAGCGCCTGGGCTACCACCCCCGGTTCGCCGCCGCCGCGGAGGCAGCCACTTCCGTGGGCGGCCAGATCATGCCCCCGGTGATGGGAGCCGCGGCCTTCGTCATGGCGGAGTTCCTGGGAGTTCCCTACCTCACCATCGTGCAGGCGGCTTTGGTCCCCGCCCTCCTGTACTTCACCTCCCTGTTCTTCGTGATCCACTTCGAGGCGCGCCGCCTGGATCTGCGCGGTCTGCGGCGGGACGAACTCCCGAACTTGCGCCGCACGGTGGTGCGCAAGTGGTACCTGGTGGTGCCTTTGCTAGTGATGGTCCTGTACCTGGTGCGGGGGTTTTCGCCGGCCCGGGCCGCCTTCATGGCCATCGCCCTCGCAGCCGCGGTGCACCTGGTGACCTGTGCCCTGGAGCGCCGGCTGCGCGACTACCCCCGGGACCTGTGGGGCATGCTGGAGTACGGGGCCCGCAACGCCCTCACCGTGGCCCTGGCGTGTGCGGTGGTGGGTGTCATCATCGGCGTGGTCACCCTCACGGGGATCGGCAACGCCCTGGTGACCGTCACCACCACCCTGGGCCAGCACAACCTGTTCCTGACCCTGGTGCTGGTGATGGTGGCGTGTACCATCATCGGCTCGGGGATCCCCACCACGGCCACGTACATCATCCTGGCGGCTCTGGCCGTGCCCGCCATCGAGGCGCTGCTCCCCGCTCAGGGGCCGGAGATCGCGCCGGGAGTCACGGTCAGCCGCCTGGCGGGGCACCTGTTCATCTTCTACTACGGCGTGATCGCGGACCTCACCCCACCGGATGCCTTGGCCGCCTACGCCGCCGCGGGCATCGCCCGCACCGCTCCCTTCCCCGTGAGCCTGGAGGCCACGCGGCACGCCCTGGCGGCCATCCTGGTCCCGTTCGCCTTCGTGTACTCCCCCGAGCTGTTGCTGCTCAGCGGGTCGTGGACGGACCGGGTGGTGGCCGCGGTCACCGCCGTGGCGGGGATCGTGTTCCTGTCCGCGGCGGTGAGCGGGTACTTCCTGGCGCCCGCCCACCTGGTGGAGCGGCTTCTGCTCGCGGGGGCGGCGGTGGTGATGGTCCTCCACAATCCCTTGCTCGACGCTTTGGGTCTGGCGGCCGTGGGGCTGGTGGCGGCGGCGCAACTTCTGCGGCGCCGCAGGGCGGCTGGGCGGCCCGCTGCCGCGGTGGCGCGGGGGCGGACGTGAGCCGCGTGGCCCTCCTGGGCGTCCCCCTGGACCTGGGGGCGGGCCGGCGGGGAACGGACATGGGCCCCAGCGCGGTCCGTTACGCCCGGCTCCAGGCGGAGCTGGAGGCCCTGGGTCACCAGGTCCTGGACCTGGGCAACGTGAGCTTCCCCGTGGCGGAGCGGCTGGAGGAGGGCGACCCGCAAGCGAAGTACGCGGAGGCCATCGCAAGGGTGGCCGAGGAAGTGGACCGGGCGGCTACGTCCGCCCTCCGGCAGGGTGCCCTTCCCGTGGTGGTGGGCGGCGACCACAGTCTGAGCCTGGGCAGCGTGGCGGCCGCGGTCCGGCACCGGCCGGATGTGGGTCTGGTCTGGCTGGACGCCCACGGCGACTTCAACACCCCGCAGACCACGCCGTCCGGCAACGTGCACGGGATGGTGCTGGCGTGCTTGGTCGGGCTGGGACCCGCGAACCTGGTGCGGGTGGGAGGGTTCGGACCCAAGGTGGAGCCGGGCGGGGTGACTGTCGTGGGCGTGCGCCAGCTGGACCCCGGGGAGCGGGAGCTGCTGCGCTCCAGCGGGGTGGTAGTGTTCACCATGAAGGACGTGGACCGCTACGGGCTCGGTGAGGTGATGAGGCTGCGCTCACATCCGCGGCCTTTCATCCCGCGGAGGCCGCCTGGCGCTTGTACTGCCGCCGGACCAGCTCCACGAAGGCCTGCACCGTGCCCGAGAGCCGCCCGGCCCGCCGCAACGCCAGGAAGATCTCCCGCTTGGGCGTGGGCAGGTCCCGGACGGTGCGCACCCGCACCAAGCCCGCCCGCACGTACGGGGCCACCGACCGGTGAGGGGCGAACCCCACGCCCATGCCCCGGGACACCAGGATCACGCCCAGGGGGATGCCGTCCACCTCGATGCTGGACCGCACGCCCAGTTCTTCCTGCAGCCACCGCTCGAACTCCTCGAAGCCCTCCCCCCACTGCATGGAGATGAGGGTGTGGCCCACCACGTCTCGGGGCAGCAGACGCCGGCGCGACGCCAGGGGGTGGTGGGGCGGGGTCAGGAGCACGATGTCGTCCGAGAGCAGCGGCTCCACGGTGATGAGGGGTTCGTGCAGGGGCCGCACCACGAACCCCACGTCCGCCAGCCCGTCCCGCAGCATCTCCATCACCTCGTTGGAGTGGCCGTAGCGCACCACCACCCGCGCGCCCGGCCGCTCCCGCCGGAACGCCTCCAGCAGGTCGGGGAGGACGGCGATGGCCGCGGACACCGTGGCGCCCACCAGCACGGTCCCCCGGCCCTCGGTCTCTCGGGCCGCGGACGCTCCCTCCTGGATCAGCTCCAGGGCCCGTTCGGCGTAGGGCAGGAAGGCCTCGCCCGCTTCCGTGAGGCGGACCGTGCGCCCCCTGCGCTCGAACAGCGGCCGGCCGATCTCCTGCTCCAGGGCCTGGATGCGGGCGGTGACGGACGGCTGGGTGAGGAACAAAGCCGCCGCCGCCCGGGTGAAGCTCCGCTCCCGGGCCACCTGCAGGAACGCCTCGAGGTTCTGCAGCTCCACACGGGAAGGGTTCTCCGCGTGGCATAGATTCCCTCTATGGCAGGCTGCGGCCTTCCGGCGGCGGGGGTGGGGCAGTAGCATAGGGGCGAGATGGGGGCCTTCGAGGAGCTGCGCGCGTACTTCTCCCGCACCTTGGAGGTGTGCGCGGTGTACCTGTACGGCCGTTACCCCGCGGGCGCCACCTACCCCGACACGGACATCGAGCTGGGCCTGGTGTTCCCGCCGGAGACGCCCGAAGAGGAGGTGTCCGCCTTCATGGAGCGCCTCGGGGAAGATAACCCCCTGGGACCCGCCCAAGGGGTGCTGATGCCCTCGGTGCTCAACCAGCACGTGCTGCCCGTGGTGTACGAGATGCTGGGGTGGGGCCAGCTGCTGGTGGAGAACGACCGGGACGCCCACGCGCGGTTCCTGCGGGAGAGCCAGGCGCGCATCGACGCGGCCCGGGACAAGATGCTGGAGGAAGCCCGGGAGGTACTGCAGCAGGCGCGGCGCTTGGGGGAGGGGATCCCCCAGTTCCGGCCGCGGCCGGGCCAGCCCCTGCGCCTGCTGGACCCCCTGCGGGTGGGGTGGCGGCTGGGCCGGCTGCTGGCCTCCGTGGCGGTGATCGAGGTGGCCACCCGGGACGTGGAGGAGACCGCCAAGGATCCGGAGCGGGTGAGCCAGGTGGTGGGCTGGTTCAGCAACGGCGCGGGCGCGGCCACGGGCATCGCCAAGGCCATGCTCACCACGTACGAGCGGGAACGCCCTCCGCGGCGGTGGCAGGTGTTCCTGCCCCTGGCGGACCTGGGTCTCGTGACCACGGAGCACGCCCTGTGGTTGGCCGCGGTGGTGGAGACCCGGTGGAACCTCATGACCGCGGAGTCCATCACGAGCCCCGAGCGGGCCTTGCTGCTCCTGCGCACCTACCTGCACGCCCTGCTGCAGTTCGCCCGGGTGGCCAGCTGGGTCACCGAGATGCCCGCGGTGGGGGAGGCGGCCCGGCTGCACTGAGCGGACATCTGTTCGCATCCGGGGGAATCCGTTCCGCCGCGCACAGGAGTTCGGCCAGATCGGCCGAATCATAGATAGGGGACAAACCAACCGGGACGGGAGCGGACGTTGGCACGGCGCCGGGTCCTCGTGGTGGACGACGAGGAGAACATCCGGAACCTCCTGAGCCAGATCCTGCGCCAGGAGGGGTTCGAGGTGGACACCGCCTCCGACGGGGCCACCGCGTTGCGCAAGGCCAGCTCGGGAGAGTTCGACCTGGTGCTGCTGGACGTGCGGATCCCCGAAAAGGACGGCATGGAAGTGCTGCGGGAGATCCGTCAGGAGGACCCCGGCGCGGTGGTGATGATCGTCACCGGCTACGCCACCCTGGAGATGGCCGTGGAGGCCATACGGGAGGGCGCCTTCGACTACATCTCCAAGCCCTTCAAGAAGGACGAGCTGCTGCTGAAGGTCCGCCGGGCCCTGGAGCACGAGCAGCTACGGGAAGAGAACCGCAAGCTCCTGGAGGAGCTGCGCACCCGCTTCAAGTTCGAGGGGATCGTGGGCAGCTCCCCCCGCATGCAGGAGGTCCTGCGGGTGGCCGAGGCGGTGGCCTCCACGGACGCCACCGTCCTCATCTACGGGGAAACCGGGACGGGCAAGGAGATCCTGGCTCGGTCCATCCACGACCAGAGCCGCAGGGCGGAAGGTCCCTTCGTGGCCATCAACTGCGGCGCCATCCCGGAGACCCTGCTGGAGACGGAGCTGTTCGGGCACGAGAAGGGCGCCTTCACCAGCGCCACGGGCACCCGCATCGGCAAGTTCGAGGCCGCGGACGGCGGCACCATCTTCCTCGACGAGGTGGGGGACATGAGCCCCGCCATGCAGGTGAAGCTGCTGCGGGTGCTGCAGGAGCGGACCTTCGAGCGGGTGGGCAGCAACAAGCCCATCCGGGTGGACGTGCGGGTCATCGCCGCCACCAACAAGGACCTGCGCCAGCTGGTCCGGGAGGGTCGCTTCCGCGAGGACCTGTTCTACCGCCTCAGCGTGGTGCCCATCGAACTCCCGCCCCTGCGGGAGCGCCAGGAGGACATCCCCCTGCTGGCGCAGCACTTCCTGGAGAAGTACCGCACCAAGTACGGAAAGGCCGTCACCGGGTTCACCCCGCAAGCCATGCGCAAGATGCGGCGGTACCCGTGGCCGGGCAACGTGCGGGAGCTGGAGTTCGCGGTGGAGCGGGCGGTCATCCTGTGCCGCACGCCGGAGATCTGGGCGGAGGACCTGTGGCTGGGCGGGGTGGGGCCCGAGGCACCCCAGGAGCGGCTGCCCACCCTGGCGGAGGTGGAGCGGCAGCACGTGGTGCACGTGCTGCAGCACACGGACTGGGACCTGGAGGAGGCGGCCCGGACCCTGGGGCTGTCCGTGGCGCAGCTGCGCCGGAAGCTGGACCAGCACGGGGTGCAGCTGCCCGCCACCCCCGGCCGCGGGGGGCGGTGAGCTGACCGTGGAGATCCGACCCGGACTGGAACTCACCCCGCTGCCCCAGCAGCGGATGGTCCCCAAGCTCATGGCGGTGAGCGCGGTGCTGGTGCTGCCGCTGCCCCAGCTGGAGGCCCGCATCGAGGAGGAGCTGCACAGCAACCCCGCCCTGGAGCGGGACGAGGTGTTCTGCGGCCGGTGCGGGGCCGAGGTAACGGGCGGGGTGTGCGCCAACTGCGGCCATGTCCCCGGGGAGCCCTTTGGGGAGGAGACCATCCCCGCGCCCCGGGCCCACCCGGACGAGGAGTTCGACCCCGTGGCCCACGTGGCCGCGGACGTGTCGCTGCAGGAGTTCCTCCTGCTGCAGCTGGCGGCCCAGAACCTCAAGGGCCGGCGGTGGCAGCTGGCGGAGTACCTGGTGGGCTGCGTGGACCACCGGGGCTACCTCACGTGCGACCTGCAGGAGGCCGCCTCCCGGTTCCGGCTCTCCGTGCGGGTGGCGGAGGAGGTCCTGGCCACCATCCAAAGCTTCGAGCCCGTGGGGGTGGCGGCTCGGTCCGTGGAGGAGTGCCTGCTGCTGCAGCTGCGCGCCCTGGAGCCCACGCCCCACAACCGCCTGGCGCAGCGGCTGGTCACCGAGGGGCTGCTGGCGGAGCTGGCCCGGGGGCAGTACGCGAGGCTCGCCCAACGCCTGGGCATCACCGCGCAGGAGGCACGGGAGGTCCACGAGTACATCCGCAGGACCCTGTACCCGTACCCCGCGGACCGCTACGAGGCGGAGCGCACGGGAGGGGGGCGGCTGCGGCCCCAGGAGGTCCCGCGGCCGGACGCGGCCATCGTGCGGACCCCCCGGGGCTACGCGGTGGAGGTGATGGGCTCCCCCACCATGGGCCTGCGGGTGAACGAGCTGTACCGGGAGCTGTACCTGCGGGCCCGCAAGCACCCGGAGGAGTTCGGCCCCAACGCCGCCCAGCACATCCACGAGTACGTCACCCGGGCGAAGCTGTTCATCGAGACCGTCAAGCGCCGCAGCTGGACCCTCAAGGCCATCCTGGAGACCCTCGTGGAGGTGCAGAAGGAGTTCCTGGACCGCGGCCCCGGCCACCTGAAGCCCCTCACCATGGCCACGGTGGCCGCCCGGGTGGGGCTCAGCGAGTCCACGGTGAGCCGCGCCCTGGACGGCAAGTACGTGCTGCTGCCCAACGGCCGGGTGGTGTCGTGCGAGGTGTTCTTCGACGCCTCCCTGCCCATCAAGGAGCGCATCCGCCAGCTGATCCAGGAGGAAGACCCCGAACGTCCCCTCACCGACCGGGAGATCGCCCTGCGGCTGCGGCGGGGGGGGTTCCACATCGCCCGACGCACCGCGGCCAAGTACCGGGAGGAGGTGGGCATCCCGCCCAGCTCCGTGCGGCGCCTGCGCCGGGACCTGGCCGAGGGCGGGCGGGCGGCGCTGTGGGGCCTGGCCTGAGGAGGGGCCGTGCGCATCGAGGTCCAGCCCACCCCCAACGTGCACGCCCTGAAGTTCACCCTGGACCGGCGGGTGACGGAGGGCCGCAGCGAGACCTACACGTCCGAAGAGCAGGCCGCCTCCTCCCCCCTGGCGCAGCGGCTGCTGGCCATCCCCGGGGTGCGCATGGTGTTCCTGCTCAACGACTTCGTCACGGTCACCCGCCACCCCGACGCGGACTGGGAGGCCATCGTGCCGGAGGTGGCGCGGGCGCTGCGGGAGCACTTCGAGCCCCGGTAGGCCCTGGCGATCCCTCATGGCCGTGCTACCATAGCCACGGCTTCCCAGGAGGTCGGTATGCGGATCACGCCCGAGGTGGTGGAGCGGGTGGCGCGGCTCAGCCGCCTGGAGCTCACGGAGGCCGAACGCGCCACCTTCGCGGCGCAGCTCACCAGCATCCTGGAGTACTTCGCGCGCCTGGACCGCCTGCCCACGGAAGGGGTGGAGCCCACCTCCCACGCGGTGCGGGTGGCCAACGTGTTCCGGCCCGACGAGGTCAGGCCGTCCCTGCCCGTGGAGGAGGTGGTGGCCATGGCGCCGCAGGCCCACGAGGGCTTCGTGGTGGTGCCCAGGGTCCTGGAGGCGGAGGGATGAACGAACTGTTGGGCCGCCCCTACCACGAGCTGCGCCCGCGCCTGGGCCAGGACCTGTCGTGCACAGAGCTGGTGGAAGCCTACCTCGCGGCCATCGAAGCCCTGGACGGACGGGTGCGGGCGTACCTCACCGTCACCGCGGACCAGGCTCGCCGGCAGGCCAAGGAGCTGGACGACCGCCTGGCCGCGGGCGAGGAGTTGCCGCCCCTGGCGGGCATGCCCGTGGCGCTGAAGGACAACCTGTGCACCCGCGGGGTGCGAACCACGTGCGCTTCCAGGATCCTGGAGCCCTTCGTCCCCCCGTACGATGCCACCGCGGTGCGCCGCCTCCGGGACGCGGGGGCGGTGGTGCTGGGCAAGACCAACCTGGACGAGTTCGCCATGGGCTCGTCCACGGAGAACTCCGGCTTCTTCCCCACCCGCAACCCGTGGAATCTGGAGTTCGTGCCGGGCGGCAGCAGCGGAGGGTCCGCGGCCGCGGTGGCTGCGGGCGAGGCCCTGGCGGCCCTGGGCTCGGATACCGGGGGCTCGATTCGCCAGCCCGCGTCCGTGTGCGGCATCGTGGGCCTCAAACCCACCTACGGCAGGGTGTCCCGCTACGGCCTGGTGGCCTTCGCCTCGTCCTTGGACCAGATCGGGCCCATGGCCCTGGACGTGCGCGACTGTGCCCTGGTCCTGCAGGCCATCAGTGGCCACGACGCCCAGGACTCCACCTCCGTGGACGTCCCCGTGCCGGACTTCGTGGCAGCCCTGGAGGGCGGGGTGGAAGGGCTGCGGGTGGGGCTGCCCACGGAGTTCTTCGGGGAGGGGTTGCAGCCCGAGGTGCGGGACGCGGTGCTGCAGGCGGTCCGGGTCCTGGAGAGCCTGGGTGCGGTGGTGGAGGAGGTGGCGTTGCCCACCCTGGAGTACGCGTTGCCCACCTACTACCTCATCGCGTGCGCGGAGGCCAGCAGCAACCTGGCCCGCTACGACGGGGTGGCGTACGGCTACCGCAGCCCCCGCGGCCACGACCTGTACACCCTGTACAGCCGCACCCGGGCGGAGGGCTTCGGAGCGGAGGTCAAGCGCCGAATCATGCTGGGCACCTTCGCCCTGTCCGCGGGCTACTACGAGGGCTTCTACAAGAAGGCCCAGCAGGTGCGCACTTTGGTCCGGCGCGACTTCGACCGGTGCTTCCAACGGGTGGACGTCCTGGCCACACCCACCTCCCCCGTGGCGGGCTTCCGCCTGGGCGAGCGCACCCAGGACCCCCTGCAGATGTACCTGGCGGACGTGTACACCATCCCCGTGAACCTGGCGGGCCTGCCGGGGATCTCGGTGCCGTGCGGGTTCGCGGACGGGCTCCCCGTGGGGCTGCAGCTGGTGGGCCGGCCCTTCGACGAGGCCACGGTGCTGCGGGTGGCGCACGCGTACCAGCAGGCCACGGACTGGCACCGGCGCCGGTGCCCGTTGCTGAGCGGGTAGGAGGCCATGGAGTACGAGACCGTCATCGGCCTGGAGATCCACGTACAGCTGCTCACGCAGTCCAAGATGTTCTGCGGGTGCAGCACCCGGTTCGGAGCGCCGCCCAACACCCAGACGTGCCCCGTGTGCCTGGGACTGCCGGGGGCGCTGCCCGTGATCAACCGGCGGGCGGTGGAGCTGGGCCTGCGGGCCGCCCTGGTGCTCAACTGCACCGTGCACCCCACCTCCCAGTTCCACCGGAAGAACTACTACTACCCGGACCTCCCCAAGAACTACCAGATCTCCCAGTACCAGTACCTGGAGCACCCGCCGCTCGCCACGGACGGCTACCTCGACATCGAGGTGGACGGGGTGCGGCGCCGGGTGGGCATCCGGCGGGTGCACCTGGAGGAGGACACGGGCAAGCTGGTGCACCCCGAGGACGGGTCCGTGAGCTGGGTGGACTACAACCGGTCCGGCGTGCCCCTCATGGAGATCGTCACCTACCCGGACCTGCGGTCCCCTCAGGAGGCGCGGGCGTTCCTGCTCAAGCTGCGGCAGGTGCTGCAGTACGCGGAGGTGAGCACCGGCCGCATGGAGGAGGGCACCCTGCGGTGCGACGCCAACGTGTCCCTGCGCCGTCCCGGGGAACCCCTGGGCACCCGGACGGAGGTCAAGAACATGAACTCCATCCGGTCCGTGGAGCGGGCTTTGGCGTACGAGGTGGCAAGGCAGCGGGAGCTCCTGGAGCGGGGAGAGGCGGTGGTGCAGGAGACCCGGCACTGGGACGAGCGGCGCGGGGTGACCTTCGCGTCCCGGTCCAAGGAGGAGGCGGAGGACTACCGGTACTTCCCCGAGCCGGACCTGGTACCCGTGGAGGTGACGGCGGAGTGGCTGGAGGAGATCCGCCGGACGCTCCCGGAGCTGCCGGACGCCCGTCGGGACCGGCTCATGGCGCAGTACGGCCTGAGCCGGTACGACGCGGAGCTACTGGTGCAGACCCGGGCCACCGCGGACTTCTTCGAGGCCGCGGTGGCCAGCCACCCCAGCCCCAAGGCCATCGCCAACTGGATGCTGGGCGAGGTGAGCGCGTACCTCAACGAGCACAACCTGGAGATCGAGCAGCTCAAGATCCGCCCCGAGCAGCTGGCGGAGCTGGTCCGGCTGGTGGAGGACGGCACCATCAGCGGCCGCATCGCCAAGGACGTCATCGCGGAGATGCTCCAGACCGGGGACAGCGCCCGCAGCATCGTGGACCGGCGGGGGCTGGTGCAGATCGCGGACGAGGCGGCCCTGCGGGAGACGGTGGAGGCGGTGATCCGGGACCACCCTGAGCCCGTGCGGGACGTGCAGGCGGGGAAGGAGAAGGCCATCGCGTTTTTGGTGGGACAGGTCATGCGGAGGACCCAGGGCAGGGCCAACCCCGCGGTGGTGCAGCGGCTGCTGCGGGAGCTGCTTGGCCTACCGACCTGGTCCTGAGGAGCCCCCGTGACGAGCCCCCAGACTTGGCCGGGCCCCGCAAGCCAGGCCCTGCAGAGCCGGGCCCGGGCGGCGGTGGCTCGGGCCTTCGCCCCGCAGCTGCCCGCCTTCGTGGCCCGGGCGGAGGGTGCTGTCCTCTTCGACGTGGACGGCCGCGCGTACGTGGACCTCGCGGGTGGGGTGGGGTGCCTGGCGGTGGGCCATGCCCACCCGAAGGTGGTGCGGGCGGTGCAGGAGCAGGCCGCGCGATTCCTGCACACGGACTACGCGGTGGCGCCCTACGAGGGGTTCGTGGCGGTGTGCGAGCGGCTGTGCCAGCTGGCCCCCGGCGGGTTTGCGAAGAAGGCGGCCCTGTTCAACTCCGGGGCCGAGGCGGTGGAGAACGCGGTGAAGATGGCCCGGGCGTACACCCGCCGCCGCGCGGTGGTGGCCTTCGAGGGTGCCTTCCACGGCCGTACCTACATGGCCCTGTCGCTCACGAGCCGCGTGCGGCCGTACAAGGCCGGGTTCGGGCCCTTCGCCCCGGAGGTGTACCGGGCCCCGTACCCGTACCCGTACCGCAGCCCCTTCGCTTCCCACCAACAGACCGTGGACTTCTGCGTGTGCAAGCTGGAGGAGCTGTTCACCCTGCACGTGGACCCCGAGGACGTGGCCGCGGTGGTGGTGGAGCCCGTCCTGGGCGAGGGGGGTGTGGTGGTGCCTCCGCCTTCCTTCCTTCCGCGGGTACAGGAGCTGTGCCGCAGGCACGGCATCCTCCTGGTGGTGGACGAGGTGCAGACGGGCATGGGCCGCACGGGCCGCATGTGGGCGTGCGAGCACACCGGGATCCAGCCCGACCTCATGGTGGTGGGCAAGTCCCTGGCCGCGGGTCTACCGCTTTCCGCGGTGGTGGGGCGGGCGGAGGTGGTGGAGGCGGTCGGAGAGGCGGGGATCGGCGGCACGTACGTGGGCAACCCCGTGAGCTGCGCCGCGGCCCTGGCGGTGTTCCAGGTCTTCGAGGAAGAGGGGCTGGTGGACCGCGCGCGGGTGGTGGGGGAGTACCTGATCCGGGAGCTGTCCGAGGTCGCGGACCGGTGCGAGCTGGTGGGCGAGGTCCGGGGTCTAGGGGCCATGGTGGGGGTGGAGCTGGTGACCGACCGGGAGGCCAAGACCCCCGCGCCCGACCACACGGAGTTCGTCCTGCGCCGGGCAGCCGAACAGGGGGTGTTGGCTCTCAGGGCCGGGGCGTACCGCAACGTGCTGCGGCTCCTCCCGCCCTTCGTGATCCGGGACGGAGAGCTTGAGAGAGCCTGCCGCGTGCTGGCGGAGACCCTGCGGGAAGCCTGCCGGCTGCGGGCCTGAAACGCTCCGGCAAAGGGCGTGTGGGTTCGGCAGGGCCCGCCCGCGGGCGCAGACCGGTCCGCACCGGGCCCGGCCGGGGGTGACGCAGCCGCCGGGACCGATCCACAATATGTGGTAGTTCCGCGGAAGTGGAGCTCAACATGTCGGACTTCGTACACCTGCACGTCCACACTGAGTACAGCCTCCTGGATGGGCACGCCAAAATTCGGCCTCTGCTGCAGCGGGCCCGGGAACTGGGCATGGAGGCCTTGGCCATCACCGACCACGGGGCCCTGTACGGGGTCATCGAGTTCTACAAGGAGGCCACCGCCCTGGGCCTGCGGCCCATCCTGGGCATGGAGGCGTACCAGGCGGCCCGGGGGTACACGGACCGCGACCCCAAGCGGGACGCCACCAGCTACCACCTGACCCTGCTGGCCCGCAACGAGGAGGGCTACCGCAACCTCATCCAGCTGAGCACCAAGGCCCACCTGGAGGGCTTCTACTACCGGCCGCGCATCGACAAGGAGCTCCTGTGGCAGCACCGCAGGGGTCTTTTGGGGCTTTCCGGGTGTCTGCACAGCGAGGTCTGCCAGCGGATCCTCCAGGGTGACCTACAGGGAGCCCGGGAGGCCGCCGCCCAGTTCCGGGACCTGTTCGAACCCGGCCAGTTCTTCATCGAGCTGCAGGACCAGGGTCTGCCGGAGCAGCGGGTCCTCATCCCTGAACTGGTGCGCATCGCCCGCGACCTCGGCTTACCCATCGTGGCCACCAACGACGTGCACTACGTGGTGCCCGAGGACGCCCGGGCCCAGGACGTGCTGATGTGCGTGCAGATGAACAAGACCGCCCACGACCCCGACCGACCCCGGATGGGGGACGTCCCCCACTTCTACCTGAAGGGCCGGGAGGAGATGGCGGCCCTGTTCCGGGACTTCCCGGAGGCCCTGCGCAACACCGTGGAGATCGCCCAGCGCTGCTCTGTCCACATCGAGCTGGACCGGCCCAAGCTCCCGGACTTCCCCGTGCCCGAGGGCTTCACCCCCCAGAGCTACCTCCGCCACCTGTGCGAGCAGGGGCTGCGGCGCATCTACGGCGAGATCACCCCGGAGCTGCGGCAGCGCCTGGACTACGAGCTTTCGGTGATCGAGCAGATGGGCTACGCCCCGTACTTCCTCATCGTGCAGGACTTCGTGAACTTCGCCCGCTCCCGGGGCATCCTCACCACCGTCCGGGGGTCGGCGGCGGGTTCCCTGGTTCTGTACGCGTGCGGGGTCACGGACGTGGATCCCATCGCCTACCACCTGCCCTTCGACCGGTTCCTGAACCTGGAGCGCTACACCCTCCCCGACATTGACGTGGACTTCATGGACACCCGGCGGGACGAGGTGATCCGGTACGTCATGGACAAGTACGGCCACGACCGGGTGGCCCAGATCATCACCTTCGGCACCATGAAGGCCCGGCAGGCGGTGCGGGACGTGGGCCGGGTGCTGGGCATGAGCTACGGGGAGGTGGACCGCATCGCCAAGCGCATCCCGCCTCATGCCACCCTGGACCAGGCCCTGGAGCAGGACCCGGAGCTGCGGGACCGGGTGGAGCAGGACGAGCGGGTACGGCAGCTCGTGGAGCTGGCCCGCAAGCTGGAGGGGGTGGCCCGCAACGCCAGCACCCACGCCGCGGGGGTGATCATCTCCCGCGACCCCCTCACGGACCACGTGCCCCTCACCCGGGGCAAGGACGACGTGGTCATGACCCAGTACGACATGGACAGCGTGGCCAGCATCGGCCTGGTGAAGTTCGACTTCCTGGGGCTCACCAACCTCACCATTTTGGATTCCGCGTTGAGGATCGTGGAGCGCCGGCGGGGCGAGCGGTTGGACCTCCAGCGGATCCCCCTGGACGATGCCAAGACCTACGCCCTGTTGGGCCGCGGGGAGACCACGGGCGTCTTCCAGCTGGAGTCCGCGGGGATGCGCCGCTACCTGCAGGAGCTCAAGCCCAGCCGCATCGAGGACATCATGGCCATGGTGGCCCTGTTCCGGCCGGGCCCCATGGCCAACATCCCCGCGTACATCCGGCGCAAGCACGGCCTGGAGCCGGTCACGTACCTGCACCCCAGCTTGGAGCCCGTGCTGCGGGACACCTACGGGGTCATGGTGTACCAGGAGGACATCATGACCGTGGCCCAGGCCCTGGCGGGCTACACCCTGGCGGAAGCGGACGTGCTGTGCTACGCCATCCGGAAGAAGGTCAAGGACAAGCTGCTGAGCCAGCGGGAGAAGTTCGAGCGCAAGGCCTTGGAGCGAGGCGTCCCCAAGGAGGTGGTGGACAAGGTCTTCGAGCAGTTCGAGCCCTTCGCCCGCTACGGGTTCAACCGCGCCCACGCGGCCTGCTACGGCCTCATCGCCTACTACACGGCGTACCTCAAGGCCAACTACCCCGCGGAGTACATGACCGCGGTGCTGTGCGCGGACAGCGGCAACCTGGAGCGCATCGCCCTGGACGTGGAGGAGTGCCGGCGCATGGGGATCGCGGTGCTGCCCCCGGACGTGAAGGAGTCCGAGGCGGAGTTCACCGTGGTGGACGACCGGACCGTCCGGTTCGGGCTGGGCACCATCAAGAACGTGGGGACCTCTGCCACCGAGCAGATCGTGCGGGCTCGCCAGCAGGGCGGCCCCTTCCGGTCGCTGTTCGACTTCTGCGCCCGGGTGGACGGCCGGGTGGTGACCAAGCGGGTGGTGGAGAGCCTCATCAAGGCCGGGGCCATGGACTCCCTGGGCGACCGGGCGGCCCTGCTGGCGGCGCTGGACGACGCGCTGGAGTACGGTGCTCGCCGACAGCGCCAGCAGGCCGCGGCCCAGACGGGCCTGTTCGGGGACGCTGCGGAGTTCGAGCAGCCCCCCGCCCTCCCGCAGGTGGCTCCCCTGGACCGCCGGGAGCTGCTGCGCATGGAGCGGGAGATGCTGGGCCTGTACGTCACCGACCACCCCGTGCGGGCGTGGGAGGATCGGCTGAGGCCGCACGTGCGCCACCGGGTGGCGGAGCTGGGGGAGCTACCCGACCGGGAGCCGGTGGCTTTGGGCGGGGTGCTGTCCCACGTGCGGCCCATGACCTCCAAGAAGGACGGCAGCCGGTTCGCCGTGGCCACCCTGGAGGACCTCACGGGGGCGGTGGAGGTGGTGGTGTGGCCGAAGACCTACGAGCGGTGCGCGGAGGTGTTGTACGTGGACGCGGTGGTGGTGGTCCGGGGCCGGCTGGACGCCACGGAGTCCAAGCCCCGGGTGCTGGCGGACGAGGTGGTGCCCGTGGAAGGGTTGGGGTCGGGCGGCAACGGGGCCGGGAACGGTGCCGCGAAGAACGGGCTGCGTCCCCTGCACGTGCGGGTCACCACCTCCGAGGAGCTGTACCAGCTGGCGGACTTCCTCCAGGGCCGGAGCGGCCCCCGGGAGGCGTACGCCCACGTGGTGACCCTGCAGGGCGAGTCCGTGCACCGGCTGCGCAAGGGCGTGCCCGCGGACAGCCACTTCCCCCGGGAGCTAGAGATGCTCCTGGGCGAAGGGGCGGTGTGGGAGGAGTGAGGGCCTCCAGCGCACCGGTATTGGGGTGCACGTGGTCGTCCCAGATAACTCCGCGTTCGAACGCGGGGCCCGGGTGGTAACGTCCCGTTTCTGCCACGCTGCGCCAGGAGGGGAAGGTGGGGTACGGGAGCGGTGAGGTTAGCACCAAAACCCTAGCCTGAGTTCAAAGCCTTGACGCCCAGGACCCCCCTTCGGGGTCTCCCCGACCCCCGGGGGCTCGCGAAGATGCAGTGGGCGGCGCGGGCCACGGAGGCCACCTGCGCCCGGGTCTACCGAACGCCCGGCCGGGTATAATACGGAGCAAAGAGGAGGCCTTCGGGGGACCGGCTTGGCCAGGCTGGAGGACCTCAGACCCCACGCCGCGGTACGCGGCATCCTGCCCAACGGCACGGTCACCGTGGTGAGCGTCCAGTGGTTCGGGACCCAGGCCGTGGAGCTCACCTACAAGGACCCCACCGGCCGGGTGGGCAACGTCCTCCTCTACCGGGACGACGAACCCCGCCTGGAGGTGGTGGAGGCAGGGCGCCCATGGAGCTTCGACGGGGACGGGGCGCTGTTCCGGTTGGTCTCCGAAGCCCACCGCATTCGTCTTGCTTACCTTTTTGACCCAGTGCTGGCCGTCCACACCTCCCTCATTGAGCCCCTCCCGCATCAGATCACTGCCGTCTACGAAGCCATGCTCCCACGCCAGCCGCTCCGGTTTTTGCTGGCCGACGACCCGGGGTCGGGCAAGACGATCATGGCGGGGCTCCTCATCAAAGAGCTGCTGGTGCGGGGCGACGTGCACCGGTGCCTCGTGGTGTGCCCGGGCAGCCTGGTGGAGCAGTGGCAGGACGAGCTGTACCGGCGGTTCCAGCTTCCCTTCGAGATCGCCACCAACGACAAGCTGGAGGCCGCCCGCACCGGCAACTGGTTCCTGGAGAACGACCTGGTGATCGCGCGGCTGGATAAGTCCGCCCGCGACGAGTCGGTCCAGGCGAAGCTCGCCGCCCCGGAGTGTCGGTGGGACCTGGTGGTGGTGGACGAGGCCCACAAGATGTCCGCCACCTTCTTCGGCGGTGAGGTCAAGTACACCAAGCGCTACAAGCTTGGCCAGCTCCTGTCCGGGCTCACCCGGCACTTCCTATTGCTAACCGCAACGCCCCACAACGGCAAGGAGGAGGACTTCCAGCTCTTTCTGGCGCTGCTGGACGGCGACCGGTTCGAGGGCCGCTTCCGGGACGGTGTGCACCAGGTGGACGTGTCAGACCTCATGCGCCGGATGCTCAAGGAAGAGCTCGTGAAGTTTGACGGGACGCCCCTCTTTCCCGAGCGGGTCGCCCACACCGTGCCGTTCCGTCTTTCCGACCTCGAAGCGCGCCTGTACAAGGAGGTCACGGATTACGTTCGGGAGGAGTTCAACCGGGCCGACGCCCTGGAGGATGAGCGGCGAGCTGGCACCGTGGGGTTCGCCCTCACCATCCTCCAGCGCCGGCTCGCGTCTTCGCCCGAGGCCATCCACCAGTCTCTCCGACGGCGTCGGGAGCGGCTGGAAAAGCGCCTGCGGGAGCTGGAGCTTCTTCAGCGGGGCGCCGCGGTGCCGGCGCCGGCGCTGGACCCCGAAGAGATCGAAGATCTGGAGGACGCGCCTGAGCCGGACCTGGAGCGGGCCGAAGAAGAGGTCCTGGACCAGGCGACGGCGGCCAGGACCATCGAGGAGCTGCGGGCGGAGATCGCCACCCTCCACCGCCTGGAAGCGCTCGCAGAGGTCGTTCGGCGCAGCGGCGAGGACCGCAAGTGGCGGGAACTGTCAGACCTGCTGGCCGCCATCTTCACCCCCGCGGCCCTTGCCGGCCGCGTTCGCGAAGAGCCCGCGCCCTACCGCGAGGCGCCCCGTCCCGTACCATCGCCCCACCAGAAGCTCGTCATCTTCACCGAGCACCGGGACACCCTGAACTACCTGGTGGAACGCATCCGGACCCTGATGGGCCGGGCGCAGGCCGCGGTGTTCATGCACGGCGGCATGGGGCGCGAGGAGCGGCGGAAAGCCCAGGAGGCGTTCCTCTACGACCCCGCCGTCCGCGTCCTCGTGGCCACCGACGCTGCCGGTGAGGGAATCAACCTGCAGCGGGCCCACCTCATGGTGAACTACGACCTCCCGTGGAACCCCAACCGCATCGAGCAGCGGTTCGGCCGCATCCACCGCATCGGCCAGACCGAGGTGTGCCACCTGTGGAATTTGGTGGCCATGGAGACCCGAGAGGGCGACGTCTACATGACGCTCCTGAAGAAGCTGGAGGAAGCCCGCCAAGCCCTTGGCGGCCGGGTGTTCGACGTGCTCGGCAAGCTGCAGTTTGAGGGCCGGCCCCTCAAGGAGCTCCTCATCGAGGCCATCCGGTACGGCGAGCGCCCGGAGGTCCGCGAGCGCCTCACGCGGGCCGTGGAAGGGGCCCTGGACGTGCGGCGGCTGCAGGAACTCGTGGAGGAGCGCGCCCTCGCCCACGAGGTCATGGACGAGCCACGCCTGCACCGGATCCGGGAGGACATGCAGCGGGCCGAAGCTCGGCGGCTTCAGCCCCACTACATCGAGTCGTTCTTCCTCGAGGCGTTCCGGCGCCTGGGCGGGAGCGTCCGGCCGCGGGAGCCGAGGCGCTACGAGGTGACCCACGTGCCCGCGGTGGTGCGCCAGCGCGACCGGCAGATCGGCGGCCGGGAACCGGTCCTGTCCCGCTACGAGCGGATCACCTTCGAGAAGGACCTCATCGCGCCCCCGGGCCAGCCCATGGCGGCCTTCATCTGCCCCGGTCACCCTCTGCTGGACGCGGTAATCGACCTCACCCTGGAGCGCCACCGCGACCTCCTCCGCCGGGGCACAGTCCTCGTGGACGACCGCGACCCAGGAGATAGCCCCCGGGTCGTCTTTTACCTGGAGCACGCCGTCCAGGACGCGAGCCTCACATCCTCCGGTGAGCGGCGGGTGGTCTCCCGCCGGATGCTCTACGTGGACGTGGACCGCCAAGGGAACGTCCGGAACCTGGGCTACGCGCCCTACCTGGACTACCGGCCCCTGCGGGACGACGACCCGACGCCGGAGGCGATCCTGGCCCGGCCGGAGTGTGGGTGGATCGGCGAAGGGCTGGAGGCCCGCGCCCTGGAGTACGCTGTCACGCGGCTCGTGCCCGAGCACCTGGAGGAGGTCCGGGCACGCCGGCTGGAGTGGATCGAGAAGACCCGGGCCGCGGTGAAGGACCGCCTCACCAAGGAGATCGCCTACTGGGACCACCGGGCCGAGGAACTGCGGCTGCAGGAGGAGGCGGGTAGGCCCAACGCTCGCCTGAACTCCCAGGAGGCACGCCGCCGGGCGGACGAACTCGCCGCCCGCCTGCAGAGGCGGATGGAGCAGCTAGACCGCGAAGCCCAGATCTCGGCCGCCCCGCCCGTGGTGGTGGGTGGGTTCGTGGTGGTTCCGGCGGGCCTGTTGGCAAGAATGACCGGTCAGCCGGCCCCCGACGCCAGGGGGGCGGCCGACCGCCAGGCCGCAGCCGCCCGGGCCCGGGCCATCGTCATGGAGGTGGAGCGCCGCCTCGGGTACGAGCCCGTGGACCGGGAGGCGGATCAGGTGGGCTACGACATCGAAAGCCGCGATCCCCGCACGGGCCGGCTCCGGTTCATCGAGGTGAAGGGTCGGGAAAGCGGCGCGGACGTGATCACCGTCACTCGCAACGAGGTCCTCACCGCCTTGAACAAGCCCGACGACTACATCCTGGCCATCGTGGAGTTCCTCGACAATGGGGACCATCGGGTGCACTACGTGCGGCGGCCCTTCCGGCGGGAGCCGGACTTCGGGGTGACCAGCGTCAACTACGACCTGGCCGGGCTGCTCGCCCGGGCGGAGGTACCGGCGTGAAGATAATTATTCATGCGGTGAATAGTTATCATTCATTCCGTGAAAGCTTGTCAACCCATGTTTGGCGCGTGCGGGGGTTACTACTGCCGCAGGGCGGCCGGCCGGGAAGTGCGGTGGCCCTGACCTCGACCAGCAGCAGTTGGCCGCCAGCCTCGACCACGAAGTCCAACGAAGCAGATCGTGCGGGGTGCCGGCTTGTCCATGTACCGAAAGGTCGCGAGAAAGATATCGCAATCGTTGTGGGCCGTAGCAACTGCCGGATTCTACTGCGTCCACCGCCCGTCCGAGCCGGAGACGGGCTTTGCGGCGTGAGCGTAAATGCGGGCTGAGCTGCTGATTTTCGCGGAACAGCTGGAGTGATTATGGGGAATACGGTTTTTGTCTTTGGGGCGGGCGCTACAAGAGGGTGTAGTTTCGTAAATCCGGATAGCGGCGCCTGTCTGCCTCCGCTAGATCGCGATTTCTTTACACAACTCCAGCGGGTGCAGCGCGCGAAACATCAAGCTCTTATAGAAGCCGTTATCAAGGATATCGTGAGGCTTTTCGGTACAAACTTCGATGTGACTTTGGAGACCGCCTTCGCTGCGGTTGAGCAGATAATACGAATGGTTGCTGCGACGAGGGAAAGACCCGGCTTCACTATTGCTGACCTGCGGCAGATCAGAAGGCGGCTGCTTTTGTCGGTTGCCGCAGTACTCGAAGAGGCACTCACGGAGGAGCATCCCAGGAAAAGGCGTTCCGTGAAGGAGTGCAAGCATATGAAACGGTTTGTTACCGAAATACTGCGCGAGCGCGATGCTATATTGACGTTCAACTACGACTGCGTTCTTGACTGGCACCTTAAAGAGTTCGGGGACGGAAAATGGAATCCAAGGTATGGGTACGGTTTTCGGCTTGGACCGAGAGGGAGGAGGCTGACGGGAGATAAGGAATGGCAACCGAGCAAGCCCGCGACCAGGGAGAAGACAGTCTCGCTTTTCAAGCTTCATGGGTCCTTGCACTTTCGGTCGGACAATCCTGACGATGGGGAATACAGAGTTGCTCTTAAAGCGAGGCCATATACGTACCAGGGCAGGGGGATGAAATTCACGATCATACCGCCAGAGTACGTTAAGCGATTTGAGCAGGGTTTGTTTCGGGACATCTGGGATAAGGGGTTCCGAGCCGTAGCGAGAGCTCAAAACTTCGTGTTTGTTGGCTATTCTTTACCCGCGACAGATGCGCATGCAACGGCGTTATTTCGGGCAGCGGTTGGGGGCCAGCGCCTGAAAGCGCTGATCGTTGCTAATCCTGACCAGGAGGCCCGAAGGCGGATTCGCACGACAGTACAGCGCGGTTTAAGTGAGAACACGCGGGTGTTGTCGCTGAATAGCTTTGCCGAGTTTGTCCATATGCCTAGAAGTGTGTGGGATAGGTGATACGGATGAAGCTGGTGGAAGTGGCTCTGCCCCTTCCCGAGATCAATGACGCCTCGGCCTACGACAAGATGCCGGGGATCGGGGCGCATCCGAAGGGGATCCACCACTGGTGGGCGCGGCTCCCTCTGCCGGCGGCCCGGGCGGTGCTCTTCGCCTCGGTGGTAGACGACCCCTCCAGCCACCCCGAGCGGTTCCCGACGGAAGAGGCCCAAGCTCGGGAGCGGGAGCGCCTGTTCGGGATCATCCGCAGGCTGATGCAGAAGCAACTCCACAAACACCCGGAGGTCTACGCCGAGGCGCGGGCCGAGATGCTGAAGTACTGCGACGGGAAACTGCCGCCGGTGCTCGATCCCTTTGCGGGCGGTGGCTCCATCCCCCTGGAGGCGGCACGGCTCGGCTTCGAAGCCTATGCCGGCGAGATCAACCCGGTGGCCGTCCTCCTCAACAAATGCAACTTGGAGATCGTGCCCCGGTGGGCCGACCACCCGCCGGTGAACCCGGAGGACCGGAGGAAGATCGGCGGCGCGCACGGTTGGCGGGGAGCGGCGGGCCTCGCGGCCGACGTCCGCTACTACGGCCGCCTCATCCTGGAGCGGGCGCGGGAGAAGATCGGCCACCTCTACCCGCCGGTGAGGGTCACGCGGGAGATGGCCGCCGAGCACCCGCACCTGAAGCCCTATGTGGGCAAGGAACTCCCCGTGATCGCCTGGATCTGGGCGCGAACCGTCCCGAGCCCCAACCCGGCGGCCCGGGGCGCCCACGTGCCGCTGATGAGCACCTTCTGGCTTTCGAGCAAAAAGGGGAGCGAGGCGTACCTGGAGCCCGTGGTGGACCGGGCGGCAGGGACCTGGCGCTTCCTCGTGCGCACGGGTGCGCCGAAGGACCGGGCGGCAGTTAACGCGGGGACGAAACTGGCGGGATCAGGATTTCGCTGCGTCCTGACGGGAGAGCCCATTGGATTTGACTACGTTCGGGAACAGGCATCAGACGGACGGGTGGATGTTGCCATGGTGGCGATTGTGGCGGAAGCGCCGAGAGGAAGGCTTTACCTCCCCGCAACTCCAGAACAGGCCAGCGTCGCCAAGTCGGCGGTCCCATCCGACTGTCCCGATACCGATCTGCCCGAGAACGCTCTTGGCTTCCGTATCCAGAACTATGGAATTCGGAAACACTGGCAGATGTTCACCCCCCGGCAGCTCATGGCGATGGTGACGCTGTCGGACCTGGTGCGGGAGGTGCGGGCGGACGTGCGGCGGGACGCCCTCGCCGTCGGGCTCTCGGAGGCCGACGCCGAGAAGTACGCCCGCGCCGTCACCACATTCCTGGCCCTGGCGCTGGACCGGTGCGCGGACGATAACAACGCGCTATGTCGGTGGGTTGCCATCGCTCAAAAGTCAGAGGGTTTGTTCGGGCGCCAAGCGATCCCCATGGTTTGGGATTTCGCGGAAACAGACATTATGGGAGACACGGTGGGCTCTTGGGGGAGATGCGTGCTTCGGACAGCGGAGTGCATCGAAGCGATTGCGATAGATAACCTGGTGACGAGTCAGGGCCACGCCCAGCTCATCGACGCCACGAGTCCTTGGGACGGCCTCCGGAACGTCCTCGTCTCCACCGACCCGCCGTACTACGATAACATCGGCTACGCGGCCCTTTCGGACTTCTTTTACGTCTGGCTGCGGCGCACCATCGGCGACCTCTACCCCGACCTGTTCGCCACCATCCTGGTGCCGAAGGAGCCGGAACTCGTGGCGGCGCCGGAGCGGTTCGGCGGCGACAAGCGCAAGGCCACCGAGCACTTCGAGCAGGGCCTGCGCCGGGCCTTCACTCAACTGCGCGAAAAGATGGACCCGCGGTTCCCTTTCACCGTCTACTACGCCTTCAAGCAGGACGACGTCGAGACCGGCGAAGATTGGGAAAACGAGGAAGTGAGTCCAGCGAACAACCGGGTGGACCGCACCACCGGCTGGGAGACCATGCTCACCGCACTGATCGAGACGGGCTTCCAGATCACCGCCACGTGGCCGGTACGGGCGTCGTACAAGTGGCGAATGCGAGCTATGGGTTCCAACGCGCTCGCCTCCTACATCGTCCTGGCCTGCCGGCCCCGCCCCGAGAACGCGCCGCAGACCGACCGGCGGGGGTTCGTGGCAGAGCTCAAGCGGGAACTGCCGGTGGCGCTCCGGCGGCTCCAGCAGGGCAACATCGCGCCGGTGGACTTCGCCCAGGCGGCCATCGGTCCCGGCATGGCCATCTTCTCCCGCTACAGCCGGGTGCTTGAGCCCAGCGGCCGGCCCATGACCGTGCGGACGGCGCTCGGGCTCATCAATCAGGTTCTCACGGAGGTTCTTGCCGAGCAGGAGGACGAGTTCGACAACGAGACCCGCTGGGCCATCGCCTGGTACGACCAGCACGGGTTCGAGGAGGGGGAGTTCGGCCAGGCCGAGCTGCTCTCCAAGGCCAAGGTGACCACCGTATCGGGCCTGCAGGAGGCGGGGATCGTGCAGGCGCGGGGCGGCCGGGTGCGCCTCTTGCGGCCCGAGGAGCTGTCCAAAGACTGGGACCCGGACGACGACCGCCGGCCCACGGTCTGGGCGGTGGTCCACCACTTGCTTCGGGTCTACTACCACGAGAAGAGGGGGGATGCGGCCACGGCGGACCTGGTGCGCAAACTGGGCTCCCGGGCGGACCTGGCGAGAGAACTGGCGTACCGTCTCTTCGCCATCGCCGACAGGCGTGGTCGGTCCCAGGACGCTCAGGCTTATAACGCCCTCGTGCTCGGCTGGCCCGAGATCGCCCGCCTCGCCCGAGAGCAACGGCGGGTGGTGGGCCCGCTGTTCGCAGGGGCGACGGAGGAAGGCGGTGAGTAAGCTCCCGGGCATCTCGGGCCGCGACTGCATGGGGGCTCTGGAGGGCTGGGGCTCTAGGAAGCGGGGAGTCACGTCGTGACGCGCAGAGACGAGTCATTCGCCCGGGTCGTCGTCCCGGATCACGACGAGCTGGACCGCGGGACGCTGCGGGCCGTCCTTCGGCAGGCGGGGTTGAGGGCGGACGAGTTCCTCCAGGCGCTGTGAAGTAGGCGAGGGCGGATTCGGGGAGCGCTCCGGGGAGGTGGTTGTATGGCGGTGACCAACCACGAACGGGTCGGCAGGGCGCTGGAGCTCCTGCGGGAGGGGCTCGCCCCCTTCGTGGAGCGCGAGCTCCGGTCCACGTACCGGGACCGGGCGGGCGCGGAGGCGGCCCGCCTTCTCGGGGACGACCGGATGAATGCCAAGAAACCCATCGCGCAGTGGGACGCCGCTGCACTCCTGCGCGTGATGTGGGAAGGGTGGAACGAAGTGTTCCGCAAGACGTTAGGGCAGACGGAGCGCACCCTGATCAGTGAGCTCCGGGAGTGGCGGAACAAGTGGGCGCACCAGGAACCCTTTACCAGCGATGACGCCTACCGGGTCCTGGATTCCGTAGCACGCCTGCTCGCGTCTATTTCGGCGCCGCAGGCGGCTGAGGTCGAGCGCATGAAGATGGAGCTCCTGCGGGTCCGGTTCGACGAGCAGGTGCGGAGCGAGAAGCGCAAGGCCGGAGGCTCCCTCATAGAGGTGGCCGCCAGCGCGGGGCTCAAGCCCTGGCGGGAGGTCATCAGCCCCCACCCCGACGTGGCCAGCGGCCGCTACCAGCAGGCGGAGTTCGCCGCGGACCTCTGGCAGGTGTACCTGGGGGAGGGCAGCGACGAGTACCGGGATCCCGTGGAGTTCTTCCGTCGAACCTATCTCACGGATAGCCTGAAGTGGCTATTGGCCAACGCGGTCCAGCGGCTTTCCGGGGCCGGGGGGGAGCCGGTCGTGCTGCTCCAGACGAACTTCGGGGGCGGCAAGACCCACGCCATGATCGCCCTGTACCACCTCTTCTCCGGCAGGCCGCCCACCGAGCTTCCGGGCATCGAGGACGTCATGAATGCGGCAGGCGTCACGTCGCTCCCCGCCGCACGGCGGGTGGTCTTGGTCGGCAACCGAATCTCACCGGGCAGTCCGTCCGATAAACCCGACGGTACCTTCGTCCGGACCCTGTGGGGCGAGCTGGCCTGGCAGCTGGGTGGCCGTGAGGCCTATGAGCGAGTCCGCGCCGACGACGAGCGGGCCACCAGCCCCGGCGACACCTTGCGGCAGCTGTTCAACGAGTACGGGCCCTGCCTCATCCTCATCGACGAGTGGGTGGCGTACGCCCGCCAGCTCCACGAAACCCAGGACGTGCCCGGCGGGACCTTCGCGACCCAGTTCACCTTCGCGCAGGTCCTTGTGGAAGCGGCTCGAGCCGCCCCGAGGAGTGTCGTGGTCGTGAGCCTTCCGGCTTCCGAAAGCCCGGTCTCGCCCCACGCCGCCGCGGAGGATGTAGAGGTCGGTGGCGTCCGGGGACGGGAAGCATTAGAGGGGCTGCGCAACGTGATCGGCCGCTTGAGTGCTGCCTGGCGGGCGGCCACGGCCGAGGAGAGCTTCGAGATCGTCCGCCGTCGGCTCTTCCAGCCGATGACCGACCCGGAGCAGTTCAAGGCGCGCGACGTGGTGGCCCGTGCGTTTGCCGAACTCTACCGGACTCAGCCGGGAGAGTTCCCGTCGGAATGTCGGGAGGCCGAGTACGAGCGGCGGATCAAGGCGGCCTATCCCATCCACCCGGAGGTGTTCGACCGCCTGTACGGAGACTGGGCCACCCTGGTGACCTTCCAGCGCACCCGGGGCGTGCTGCGGCTCATGGCGGCGGTGATCCACAGCTTGTGGCAGCAAGGCGACCGCAGTCCGCTGATCATGCCCTCGAGCATTCCCATCGACGACCCGCGCGTGCAGTTCGAGCTCACCCGGTACCTGACCGACAACTGGATGCCGGTCATCGAGCGGGATGTGGATGGCCCGGGCTCGCTGCCGGCACGGTTGGACGCGGAGGTGCCGACCCTGGGGCGCGCCTCCGCGTCCCGGCGGGTGGCGCGGACGATCTATCTCGGGTCGGCGCCGACCTACACCGCGGCGCACCGGGGGATCGAGGACCGGCGGATGAAGCTCGGGTGTGTGATGCCGGGAGAGTCGCCGGCCGTGTTTGGCGATGCGCTGCGCAGGCTCGCTCGGGAAGCCACATACCTGTACTCGGACGGAGCCCGCTACTGGTACGCCCCCCAGCCCAACGTCACGAGCCTCGCGGAGGACCGGGCCGAGCAGCTCGAGAGTCAGCCGGACCGGGTCGTTCAGGAGATCGAGCGGCGGGTACGGGAGGAGGTGCGTCAGCAGCCCGGCGAGTTTCCGGGTGTGCACGCGTTCCCGCAGTCCAGCCAGGACGTGCCGGACGAGCTGGAAGCGCGGCTCGTGATTCTGAAGGTCAGTGACCCGCACGTGCGGGAAGGCGACAGCCCTGCCGTAGCGGCGGCAAGGGAGATCCTCGATTGGCGCGGGAGCCAGCCCCGGGTCTACAAGAATGCTCTGGTGTTCCTGGCCGTAGACCGGACTCGGCTGCAGGACCTAGACGACGCGGTACGCCGGTACCTCGCTTGGGAGTCCATCCTGCGCGAGCGCGAGGCTCTGAACCTGGATCCTCACCAGACCCGGACCGCAGAGCAGCAACGGGAAGAGGCGGACGCAGCTGTAAAGGCTCGCATCCCGGAAGCGTTCCAGTGGTTGCTCGTCCCGGTCCAGGAGGACCCGGCGACCGGTCGGTCGGACCCCAGTGCTGAGGTCACGTGGAAGGCGATCCGACTCCAGGGGGGTGATTCCCTGGCCGTTCGGGCGAGCCGCAAGCTCGTCGCTGAGGCGCTCCTATACGTGCAGCTTGGGGCTACCGTGCTGCGCATGGAGCTCGACCGGATCCCCCTCTGGCGCGGCGACCACGTGGAGATCCGGCAGCTCGTCGAGGATTTCGCCCGTTACATCTACC
>CAYTFH010000013.1:0-68178 GCA_964437095.1 uncultured bacterium
GGGTATGGCCACATGCCGGGCACCGCGACCCGGGCCACACCACGGACTCCCCCCGAGGCAGCCGGTGGATGAGGACGTTGTTGAACGATCCGACGACTGACCCGAGGGCAAGGGCCAGTAGTGTCACCGACTCACTTCGCCCGCGCCCTAAGGGTCGTGGTCCCCACGGGCTCCGTTAGAGCGAACCACCAGAGGTCGCTCCAGGCGGGATCAGCCGGGTACTCCGCCACAGCCGCCACGCGCCACAGGTACTCCGTGGCGCAGTCCACCTGAATGTCTTGGACCTCGTCCGGATCCACCCGGCGTGTCACGACCAGGATGTTGTCGGGCCTCCGGTAGATCTCGACATGGTAGAACGCTACGCCCCGAACCTTCGTCCAGCTCAGTTCGTAGGGCGCCGGGCTGGGCGAGGGGCTGGGAGCGGGCGACGGTGGCGGCGACGGAGGCGGCGCGGCAGCCTGGCAGGCGAGCCAGGCTCCGTTGAATGGCGAGACAAGCCTCGGAGCCTCGATTCTCGACACGAGCCCGACCGGCCCCTGGCAGCCGACCACCAGCAAGCCCAGGGCCGTCGCGATGAGGAGGTTCCTGAGGGTCCGTTTCATACGCGGTCACCTCGCCCTGTCCGAAGCCTGACTCACGGTCTGCTGTCGGCCGACCTGCTTAGAACCCGTGGCGTGAGCACGAACACGACCTCCGAGTTCGTCCGCGTCCGTTCCTCCCGCCGGAACAGCCACCCGAGAACCGGGATGTCACCCAGCAATGGAACCTTTACCGTCTGGGTCCGCTCCTCGTCCCGGATGAGTCCCGCCAGCACGATGGGCGTTCCCTCGCGCACCGTGAGGCTCGTCAAGGCCCGGCGCTGTGAGACCGCGACGTTCTGTCCCGCGCCTCGCACCGCTCCCACGGTGGCCAGGATCCGCGTGCTGATCATGCCGTCCGGGTTGATCTTCGGGGTAATGTTCAGAGTGACGCCTGCGCTCACGAACTGGATGATGGGCACCCCCTGCGGGCTGATCCCCGCCACGAAGGGGACCTGGTCGGTGACGTCGATGATCGCCGGCTGTCCGTCCCGAGTGGACACCCGGGGGTTCGCCAGGAGCCGCACCCGTCCTTCCCTCACCAGAGCGCCGATGATGGCGGAGAAGTTGACGGGCTGCCGGGTAATGGGGCTCAACAGGATCTGTCCCGGGCTGGTGGGCTCCTCCTGGAATCCAAAAGGACTCCACTGCCAGCTAATCCCGATGTCGCGGAACCGGTCCAGGTTCACGTCCAGGACCGTCGCCTCGATGATCACCTGCGGCACAGGGGTGTCGATCTGAGCCAGGAGCGCGGCCACGCGCTCGTGGTCTCCCTCACTGCCCGTGACCACCACGGTGTTGTTCCGGTAGTCGAACGTGATGGTGGGAGTCGACGGCTTCAGGTGCTCCTGCAGGAGCCGGACGATGTCCGCACCCACGTCGCGCTCGGCCCCCGGCCGTTCCGCAGTTGCAGGGTCGACGTTGAGCCACTTGAGCGGGTAGACTTTCGTCGAGACGTTCGCCACGGGGATGGGGACGTCCAGCTGACGGATGATTTGAGCCACCCGCTCCTGGTCGGACCTCAACGCCACGACCAGGAGGGAGTTGGTGCGCTTGTCCACGCGAATTTGGTCCGACTTGACCCCGAGAGCTTCGATCTGCTTCGCCACGTCCTCGGGGTTGGCGTGCCGGAGCGCGTAGCGTTGGACTTCCACCGCGGGAGGGACGTCCACGCGCCGGATGAAGTCCTCGATCCTCCGGTGGTCGGTGGCCGAGGCCAGGATGACCAGCGTGTTCGTCCTTTTGTCCACCGTCACGTTGGACTTGACCGTGACGACTGCTGGCGTCGGCCCCGGAGCGGGAGCTGCGGTCGGCGCCGGGGCGGCGGGAGGAACCTGACCGACCGGCGCCGCGGGAGCCGCTGGGACGACCACCTGCGTACCGAAGATGAGTTCACGAATCTGGGCGCCCACCTCTTCAGCGCTCGCGTACTGTAACCTGTAGTACCGAATCTCCAACGGCTCACCGGGGAGTTTCTCTTTTAGCGCCACCAGGACGTTGTTCCCGCTACGAGTCCATCCGAGTTCCAAAGGTTGGGTGATGAAGTTCAGGGCCTCGTCCAGGGTCACGTCCACCAGCCGCAGGGTCACCGTCTTTCGCCCTGCCTCGGGAGACACGACGATGTTCACGCCCGCGAGCCGCGCCAGCGCCGCCATCACGTCGGAGACCTTGGCGTCCCTGAACACCAGGGTGTAGCGGGGCACCCGCACCTGTCGCTGGGCCTGCAGCCTGGGGCCGCTCTGGCCTCCCGGAGGCTGTGCGGTCTCCGGCGGCGCCGGGCTACCCGGCGCCCTGTCGTCGACGGCAAGGGTGACGGCTACGGCGTACGCTCCCGGGACGCTGTGGACCGCGTAGGAGACCTCGCGCGCCAGTTCCACCACCAGGCGGACCGTCGTCTCATTGAACTGGCCCACCCGGAGGGACTTGACGTGTGGGCTCCGGTACGCCAGTTCCCCGGCAGGTGCGGCCAACTGCGCACCCAGGAGGTCCACGACGACCAGTTCCTTCGGCTTGCCCGCCCACTCCGTCACCCGGTGCCGGAAGGCGCCGCTGGCCACCGCGGTTACCTGCACCTTCCCGGGAAACTCCTTCACTCGGACGTCGGTGACGGTGACCAGGGCCGCGCTCGCTCGCGGCACCGACCAGGTGAGCACGGCCACCAGCACCGAGACGACCACCGCGGCGGCCTTCAACTTCCTCTCCCTCCTGATACGGTTCACTTCTGCTCACCCCCTAGCTCCAGGGAAAGCTCCTGGGTGGCGGACCGCAGGACCACGTGCTCCGGCTCGATCCGGACCACACGGAACTGCTCGACCACGTCTCCCTCAGCGACGATGTGGGTCGCTTGGCCCAGCTGCACGATGGCCAGCGCCTCCCCGTCCTTCATCAGGACGCCAGCAAGCTTGGCGCCGCCCGCCCCTTCCCCTGCACCCGGTCTCTCTGGGAAGAACGGCGGGGGGACCGGAGGCGCCGGTGGAGGCGTGGCCGCCCGCTCGGCCACCAGCGCCGCGAAGGGGTTCGCACGTCCCGCGGGCCTCGCAGGCACCACGGGCGTTACCGTGGGGGTGGGCGAGGGCTGAGCTACCGTGGTCGGTGTCGCCGCTGGTCTCGGTGAGGGTGCCGGAGTGGCCACCGCCGGAGGCCCCACGGTGACCGCCGTGGGTGGGGCCGGCCGCTGCAGCACCCGGGTGTACACCACGTACGCCAGCAGCGCCACGAGCACCACCAACAGGTAGGGGAGCAGGCGGCTCTGCTGCCTGTTTGTCCCGGAGGTCATCGCGGGGCCTCCCCCGTCTCCGGCAACACGTAGGTGGTCGCCCGCACGCTCAGAGCGAGGAAGCTGCCCGGCGGGCGACCTTCCTGCTGGACCGGCGTCATGCGGAAGTCCGACAGCACCAGCAGCCGGGGGAAGTTCTCCAGCCGCTGCAGGAAGTCCACCAGCGCCACGTAGTCACCTTCCGCTCCGAGCTCCACGGTGAAGGTCTGATACTGGGGCTGCTCGGGCTGCGCCGGCTGTTGTCCGCCCCTCTGCGGAGGCGCCTGCGGGGTCGGGGCCTGCAAGGGGCCCGGCCGGACCAGGGTGATCTTGGCTCGGGACTGGCGCACCGCCTCGTCCAGCTGCACCAGCAGCACGGGGATGTCCCGGGCGGACGGGAGCTTCGTCTCCAGCTCCGCGATCCGACTGCGGACCTCCTCCAGCCGGCGCTCTACCTCGGGCCTGGACGCCACCAGGGCCTCCAGCCGCTGCCGTTCCAGTACGAGTTGCTGGCGCTGGGCTTCTAGCCTCCTTAGTTCCTCCGTGCGCGGCCGGTAGACCAGGTAGTAGAAGCCCACCCCTGCGAGGACCGCGAGGAGGACCACCAGCAGCGCCTGCTCCCGGGGTCTCATCGCGTCCCTCCCGGCGCTGGTGCCTGCGGCGCGGGAGCCGTCTCGAGCTCGGCCGTCAGGTTGAAGCGGACCACCTCGCGGTCACCGATCCGCTGGCGCTCGCTCACGGACAGGTCCACGTTGCGGAAGAACGTAGATCGCTCCAAGTTGACCATGAAGGCGGCCAACGACACGTTGGACGCCGTGGTCACCCCCGCCAGTTGGACGGTCCGGCCGCCCTGCACCGCGAACTCCGTGAGCCACGAGTCCCGGGGGATCAGGGCCGCCAGTTCGTTGATGGTCTCCGCGGCGGGGATCTGGCCCGCGAACAGCTGTCGCAACAGGCTCTCGCGCCGCTCCACGGCCGCGAGCTGGGCCCGCATGCGCTCCACCTCCGCGGCCTGGGGCCGGAGGCGGTCCACGTCAGCCTGGACCGCCGCCACCTCGCCCCGCAGGGCCGCCACCCGGCCCTGAAGCTGGGCAGTCCACACCGCCAGCACCACCACCAGGGCGACGAGCAGGACCAGCCCGACCACCAGGACGCTGGGCCGCCGGCGGGCCCGCCGCCTTTCGGGTGCCAGGAGGTTGATGCGGATGCTCACGTCTCAGCCCCCCTCAGCGCCAGACCCACAGCGGTGGCCAGGACGGGAGCCAAAGCTGGGTCCCGGCCGTCCCCGGCCACCACACGGAAGGTGTCGCCCACCTCCGTGGGGACGTTCAGCTCGTCCGCGAACACCGTCGCGATGTTCTGCAACCGCGCCGTACCACCCGTCAGGATGACCTTGCGCACCGGTTCCCCCGCCCACCGGGAGTAGAAGTAGTCCATGGACCTGCGCACCTCGGTCAGGATGTCCCCCAGGACGGGCACGATGGCGTCCGCGATACGGGCGGCGGTGGGGTCTGTGAGGGCCCCGGGACTGGTCACCGCCACCCCCCTTTCCTCCTTGGCCGCCTGTGCTGCGGCGGGCTCTAGCCCAAGCAGCCCCGCCACCGCGCGGGTCAGGGCGTTGCCGGCCACGGGGACCGTGCGGGCGAGCCTCAGCCTGCCCTCGTGGACCACCAGAATGTCCGACGACTCCGCCCCGAGGTCCGCCAGGACCACCGCCCCGTCCCGGGCTTCGTCCTGGAACAGCCGCATCAGGGCGAAGGACGTCACCTCCAGCACCTCGGGGGTCACCCCTGCCTCTTGGAGGGCGGCGGTGAACCCGTCCACCAGCTCCCGGCGGGCCGCCACGAACAGGACGTCCAGGCGCGTGGTCTGGCCCTCCTGCGCCCGTTCCAGCACCTGGAAGTCCACCGCCGCGTCCCTGGTCCCGGCGGGGAGGTAGCGCTCCGCCTCGAACCGCACCGCCTGCGCCAGCTCCTCGTCCGGCATGTTGGGCAGCCGGATCTCCCGGACCACCACCGCCCGGCCGCTCAGGGCGGTGTTCACCCGGCGGTTGCGCACTCCGGCCTGTTCGAAAGCGCGGCGGATGGCAGGACCGAGGACCTTGGGATCGCCCGGAGCGCCCTCCACGAGGCCCCCGGGTGGGGTGGGCACGACTGCGGACCGGGCCAGCCGGAACCGACCCCCGGCGCGGGCCAGCTCCACCACCTTGATGCTGTGACTACCGACGTCCAGCCCGACCAGGGTCCCGCCCATGTCACTCCCGTCTGCAGTCCGTCCTAAAGCTCAGTTTCCCCCTCGTCGGACGCCGTTCGCTGCCGCCCGCCCGTTCTCCTGCTTTAGTTCCTGCTGACTCTCGCGGTTCCTGCGCGCCCAATGCGCCGCGCGTTCGGAGCAACTTATGTGCCAGGCCCAGGTGGCCGAGCCTGCCACGCCCCGCCCAGGAGCACGTCCGACAAACCCTCGCGGAGAGAGAGGGAGCGGGGTCCCCAAAAATCGCTGGCGCGATTTTTGGGGTGGTCTAGAACCCGATCTCCCGCCACGAGGTCACCACCACCGCGGAACTGCCCGGCGCATTCAGGAAGTTGTCTAGGACGATGGGTAAGTAGTCCCGCAAACTCGGCACCTGGTAGAGGTCCACGTTCTGTTCGAACACGAGCAGCCGCGAGATCACCGACCCGTACAGCTGCAGATTCTTCTGCATGGTGAGGTCACAGCGCTCGGCAGGCAAGGTGGGAACGCAGCCGCTCACCACCGCGAGGTTGATCTCCTGGTTTGCCGGACTCCCGCTCAGACCGAACCGCACCCTGCCGTTCACGAGCACCGCCAGCAGGTCGCGGCTGGGGAACGTGGTCACCGGATACCGAGGCCCGTTCGACGCCCACCTGTGCGCCCGCAACATCTCCCGGGCATCAAACCCGTAGGCGGGTGAAGGAGTGCCCGGGTTGCAGGACGTCCCTGGCTCGCAGGCCACCACGAACATGGACGCATCGCCTTTCTTGCAAGGGTCCGCGTCCTCCCCCGCCTCTGGGTTGCACGGCAGAGTAGGATCATTGTCCACCCGGTAATCCACGTCGCGCGTGACCGACAGGGAACCCGGGACGTAAATGGTCTGCCCCGCCGCCACGTAGAGGCGGCCAGCGCCGTCGTAGTACGCGGCACAGTCCCCGAGGACCGCGTTCAGCGGAGCGTCCGCCGCGTGGGCCTGACAAGCCGCCTGCCGCCCCTTCTTGGGGATCCGCCAAGCGGTGCCCGACAGGGCCAGATCCGGGGTGGGGGTCCTGCTCCACTCTGTCCCGTTACGGTTCAGCACCACCAACCTGGCCGTCCCCCCGGACAGGTCGAGCTCGTTGGTATAGCCGGCCCACAGCCCGGGGAAGTTCTGCTCGCAGTACGTCTGGTCCCTCGGAGGCGTGAGACCAAAACCGCCCCCGCCTCGGATGCACGCGACCGCGTCGGTTACACTTGCGAGGCGGATGTCCGGCACCACCTTGTCCTGGAGCAGGGCGTGGATCTCGTACGCACCCCCTCCGGCCCGCGTAGAGCCGGCGATGTGGACGCCCAGCATGGGCTTATCGGGGTCCCCGATCTGCACGTTTCCGATCAGAACCAGGTCGCCACATACGAATGTCTGGTTGTCGAAGATCGGATCCTGCGCGTCCGTTTCGGAGACGAGCCGGTCGTTTACCTGGCGAGAGTTGCCGTGAAACTCCCAGTCCCCCCGGACATACACCGACCCGTGGATCCGGAACGTTCCGTTCCCCACCCGCGTGGCGTCCACCCGGAGCGCAGAGTACGACACGAAGTCCGCAGGGGTCACCCGCTGAACGGTGAATTCGAACCCACGGGTGGCGCGGTTCACACGCCCCACCGCCCGAAGGGTAATCCGTCCCGACTCAGGCTGGCCGACCGCGGTCACCGTGTAGGTCCCCCACCTCGCGAACGCTCCGTCCTGGGGTAGCGGGGAGGGTGAGGAAACCGGAGCCGTTACCGGCGCCGCCGCACACACCGGCTCCTGCGCCCTCCCGGGGGATGGGCTTGCCACGCTGACTGCGACCGCACCGTAGTGAGGATACGGAACGTTCTGCCAGTGTAGTCTGCACTCCTCGGTGAAGGAGTCTGCTGGCCCGGTGGCACACGCAAAAGAACTCCCCTGCGCGTTGTCGCTCCAGTCCGGGTCCTGCCGGAGGAACGCCACGGCCCGCGCGGCCGCGGCGTCTGCCACCGCGAACGCCCGGGCCGAGTCCTCTGCGGTTTGCGCGCTGAACGTCTCCGTCAGGCTAGCCACCACAAGTGCCGCGGTGAGGAGAACCATGATCAAAACTGTGAGCAGCGCCACCACCATAGCGGCACCCGTCTGGTTGGGAAGCACGCCCCGCAGCACCGGAAAAGGAACGCTCCTCACGGCAGCACCTCCAACCTGCGCACCGCCTGCCCGGCAACGTCGAACGGCGCTTCACCCGATCGCCCGCTGACGATGCGGACTCTCACCTTCACCCGGTAGATCTCCGAAAGCCGCCCGTCGCTCACGCTCCCGGCACAGGTCTCCCGGCCGTCCACCAGCGAAAGGGTCTGGTCCACCAGCTGGTCGAAGACGTCGTAGTTGCAGAAGTTGAGCTCGGTCACGGTGATAATGCCGACCTCTTCGACGACCGTAAGCGGCCGTTCTTCCTCGGATCCCTGAGACGTCCTCAACTTCTCGACCAGCCGACCGTTCTCGATGGTGTACGTGAGCTCTTCGAACGGGCCACACACCCCGCCAGGAGCGAGATCCGCACGAAAGGTGAAACGCGTCGGCGTGGCCTCGCGGTAGAAGGGCAGACAGCTCACCCACGCGCGGTCGTACCCCTGACCGGCCAGGCGGATCCGCCGCAGCATCCAGTCCAGCGAGGCCCGGCCCATCTGCTGCACACCCACCCGGTGCTGTCCCACGGCCCAGGACCTGGCCATGGCACCCGTGGATGCGAACATGCCGCCGAACACCACCGCCAGCATGACCAGGGCCACGAGCAGCTCCACCAGGGTCAGGCCCCCCTGGTCGCTTCGGATACGTTCCCAGACTCTCCTCATCGCCGCACCACGCTGGTCGCCCCTACCACAAAGGGCTCAGAGTCGCTTTCCGATCGGTACAGGCGCACCCACACCCGCATCACTGAGATGACACAGCTGTTCGGACAGCCCTCCACCCCCTCCACCTCGACCCGCACCACCGCCTTGGCGAAGTCACGGGGCAGAGCGCTTTCCCCCGGCTCCTTCTCGGTCGGCGTGATCGTCCGCTCCACCGCGGCCCCTCCGTCCACCGAGACCCACGCGCCGGAAGGCCGCAGATAGGCCTCGGTGAGGTAGCCGTAGCCGCGGGAGCGCAGGTACTCCAGCTCCGCCTGGAGCCAGTGCAATGCCACGGACTTCGCCCGGGCAGCCCGTTCGGCCTGCGGGGTCCTAGCGTACCCGATCTGCGCCACCGTCCGGGTCACCACCTGCACGCTGGCCAGGAGGACTAAGATGACCAGGGACGTGGCCACCAGCACCTCCAGCATGCCGAGGCCCGCCTGGCGGCCCTCCGTGCCGAACAGGCGCGTGTTCACTGGCAACTCCCCCCTGGCGGCGGCACGGACACGAGCCCCGCCGCGTTCACGCATACCGCTCGGGTGTGCCCGCCGCCCGCTACCGTCACGGAGAACCCGGGCGGCTGCAGCTCACCGCTGGGGAGGAAGGCGACCGCCTCCCGGGGGCTGGTCACCGTCACCCCCACGGGATACTCGTGAGAGCTCAGGAGCGCTACGCCGCCCGGTGGGTCCGGATCCGCGCAGTCGAACGACGCATGCTGCTCGTCGTCGGGAATGACGTAGACCGCAAGCCGGCGGTTTTCGAATGCCACCACCACGCACTTCGCCTCCGCGGACTCGGCCACCGCCGCCTGCTGGGCGACCCGGAGGTCCGCGGCGACCTCCCGGGTCACGTTCTGCACCCGGCGCTCCATCAGCACCCGGTGGTAGCTGGGCATGGCCAGCGCCAGCAGGATGCCGAGGATGGCCGCCACAAAAAGCGCCTCCAGCAGCGAGAACCCCGCCTGCTCGTGCCAGCACCCCGCCCGGCGCCGTCCCCTCACGCAACCTCCCCCTGCCACCGTCCCAAAAGGCTCGAGGACCACCGGAACACGGGCCCCAGTCTCCCGGTGGTCCTCGTCCCGGCCTTCGGCAGCCCGGCCGGCTCGCCCTCGCGAGCCCCGTGGCTTTGCGCCCCCGCGTCGCCGCGGGTTTGCCCTTTCGTGGCCGCCAAACAAATTTTGTCCACAACACCCGCGCCAGGCAAGACATTGGCACCTTCACGGCTCCAAGGCCGCCGAGCAAGTTCCGTGCCCGGCGACGCCCGTGGGGCTTCGCTGCTACGCCCTGGCCGCACGGGCCCCAGAGACCGCGGCGCAACTGACGTGCCATTAGTCATCTCCCCCCACCAGCTTGGGGGAGCTACTGGTCGACCCGCGGGGCCGGCAGGGTCGGTTCGGCCCTGATGCCGAGGGCTGCATTCCGCCGACCCTGGCCCAGTGCGACCGGCAGACCTCGTGGAGGGCGCCACGGAAGTCGCCCAGGGACGCCCCGGCGGTTGCGGAGGCTTTCCGGCGGAAGTGTGGCGTGCCCCTTCGGCGGACCAGTCCCGATCCCTATCGGAACTCCCGGGGTCCTGCTGGCCCCCGCCGCCGGCCGGTCGTGACTCCCTCCCCTCCTGCCGCTCCACACGGCGGGACCCTTCCTCGCCGCAGAGCCGGCGGGTCGCAACCTTGCGTTCGGACCCAGAGCGGTCATGACGCACGGATAGGACAGTACAAGGCGTAGGGTGCCGCCATGATGGCGGCGATGGGCTTCGCTCTTTCAGTAAGGAGGACCTCTTCTCCGGCCCGCACGGCCTTGATGGCCTTCGACAACTCTGGTTCGCCTCGCGCAACCCCATCTTCAATGCCCGCAGCACGCCCGGTTGCGGCGAGAGGGAAGCCTGCGTCCTGATTCCTTGCCGAACAGAGGGACGAGCCCTGATGGCACAGGTTGGGCCGACACGAGCACCAGTGTGCCCGTCAAGCGCTACGTGCGCGAGCCGGGGTTCGCAGAGGGGCGGCCCGCCTTACGTCCGGGTACCGCGTCGTGACTTCCGCGTTGGCCAGCGTCGAGGTCGTCTCGGCTCCGTACGCGAAGCACAGAAGCGGTACTCTCCCTGTACGGAAACTGGCCACCGCGCTCGCTGGATGTAGGGAAGAACGCCGCTCGTGACGATCGTCGAACCGACCCCGTCGTTCTGGCTCGGGCCGACGAGGTGATCCGGCGGACGCTCGCACGGGCGGCGGATGCCATCCACATCGCCTCCGCACTTCTTCTTTCAGGAGGCCACATCCACCCTCGTGTTCGCCACAGCAGATGAAAGCAGCGGGCCGTGCGGAGGCGATGGGGCTAGGGGTGCGGTGGCTCTAAGCCTCTGCGCTTCGAATCCCCGGGTAGCTCCGGCTCCTGCCTCAAGCCTGCTCCGCGGGCAACGCCGATCTGGCTTGGGGAAAGCGCCCCCCATCGCCCCCCTCCGCCAGCCGCCCAGCGCCACCACGCCACCGGCAACACGCGGCTCCAGTTTTCAGGAGCGACCTTCGACCCGCTGGTCCGGCAGTCCTCCGGCTTCCCTCCTCTGAGTTCAGTTCGGAGGGCTAGACGAGATCCGCACGCGGCCGGTCACGGCGGAGACCAGCACGTAGCGGACCGCCACACCGTCCCGCACCTCCAGCGTTCCCTGGCTGCCGGGCAGCGGTGACCCGCTCGCGGCAAACGCGACGGTGAACTCCGGAACCCCCGACCTGCGCACCGTGGTCCTCCCCTGGCCGAGGGTGGCTGACCCGAGGGGCACGGCGGGCAGCGCCGTTTCTTGCCACGGCACGCCCCAAAGCTCCACCCTGGGCCCCTCCCCGTGGGAAAACCTAGCTTCCACCCGTCGGAACCGGCCCCCCTGCGCCGTGGCCAGCTGCTGGGCCGCGCGCAGGACCCTCTGGACCTCCGCGGCCGTGTAGCTCGCCCGGCGCTCGGTTAGGGTCCCCTGGAAGCTCGGAAGCGCCATGGCCACCAGGGCGGCGAGGATGGAAAGGGTCAGCACGGCCTCAAGCAGGGTGTATCCGCCTCCCGCGACCTCTCGCTCCCGGGCCTTGTCGAGCCGTAAGTCGCGCGGACACCAGCTCCCCATGGCGCACCTCCTCAGCTCGCACTGCACGGCCCCGCGGCGTGCTCACCCAAGACCTCACGCCAGGACACCACCCGCACGGGTTTCCCCGGCTCTGCGCGGGCCAGCCCCACCTCCACGCGCCGGACCGCCGTGCCCGCCGAGCCCGTGGATCGCACGCACAGGCAGCCCTCGGGCCCGCACTCCTGACCCGCGCCGGGCTTCATCAGCACGGTGAACGTACCCAGGGGCTCTGTCGCGGGAAACGGCACGGAAACCGTGGGGCTAGGACAGGCGCCCTCGGAGCCTGCGCTCAGGCACAAGGGCACCCAGCCGTCCTCCGCCTGGCCGAGTAGCGCGGTGGCTCCGGCCGAATCGGTCCAGTCGGGGTCACGCCGCAGCTCGAACACCACCCGCTCCGCACCTGCTTCCGCTACTTGAAGAGCCCATGAAGCGTCACGGGACTGGGCCGTGGCCTTGAGCTCGTAGACCACCACCGCCAGGGCTGCCTGCGCGGCCACGGCCACGAGCAGCATGACCGCCAGGGCGAACACCAACCCCACACCCGCTTGCTCGCTCAAGACCTGTCTCGCTCCCATAAGGCTCACTCCCCTCCCAGGCGGATCGCCACGTGCTCTTCCACCGTTACGTCGCGGGCTGCGTCCTTCAGCCCGAGAAAGCGGAAGGCCGCGCGGACCCGCACCCGTGCCACCCGATCTCGCTGCTCCGCGTTCAGGGGCAGCGGGCCCAGCTCCTGCCCGGCCGCGTCGAAGTACGCAAGGGTGAAGGACACCGCCCGCACGCCCTCGTCCTGCGTGCTCAACGGGAACACGCCCCCGCCGGACACCTCCTGCAGCACCCCGCCCGAAGAAAGGTAGACGCCGTGCACTTCCGGGCCTGCCGTGCTGTCGGACAGGTCCGCCAGGAACTCCACGCGGGTCCGGTCCGCCACCGTCAGGCGCTGCCCGGCCCCACCGTACCCCGCAGACCGCAGCAGCGTCGCCACCCGCTCCACCACGGCGCGGGCGTGGTGCTCGGCCTCCGACCACCGCTTGGCCGCCGCCGCGAGCCGCACGGCACTGCCGACCACCGCAGCACCCGCCGCCGCCACAAGCCCGAACAAGGCCACAGAGACCACGAGCTCCACCAACGTGAGCCCGCGTGCGTCCCGCATCCTCCACCTCCTCACCTCCGGACGCGAAGGAGCTCGCCGCGCCCCACGGGCCGTTGCGGATCCGGCCCGTAGACCACCACCGACACCCTGCGCGGGCCACAGCCGTCGGCTGCCGGGCCGAGCGCGGGTTCGTCCGCGATTCGGACCTCCGCGCGCTGCAAGGGCGGCGGCAGCGCCGGCTCCCCCGGCTCCGCCCCCTCGGGGAGGACGCGCACGGCCGGGAACGGCGCGGGCCCGTCCAAGTCGCACGTGGCGGGGTCGCGAAAGCGCGCGTAGCTCAAGCTCCGGAGGTACTCCACCTCCGCCTGCACGTACCGCAGGGCCGGCAACCGCACGCCGCTCCACCCACCGCCTCCCTCGGCGGCAGAGGCCACCAGCCGGTGGACCGGCCAGACCATGACCATGACCACCGCGACCAGCTGCACGGAGACCAGCACTTCCACTAGGCTCGCACCGTATGTGGAACGGATCCCCTCCATCGCCGCGCCCTCCCCTTCGAGGCTTCCGTGGAAAGAACGTTCCAACGGCGCGGTTTTGCACACTGACCTGGTGCGGGTCGTGCGGCAGCCGGTCCGCGGAGGTTGAGCCGCCGCGGGGGTTCAGCGGGCTCGGGGGCGGAGCAGGGTTACAACCATCCGTAGGTACTGTCGTACGGTCCGCAGGGGCGGGAGCTTGCTGCGGCCCCTCTTGAGGTCGTATCGGAGGACGATGGGGATCTCCCGGATCCGCGGGCGCAGCGGCCGCAGTTTCAACAGGAGCTCGGCCATCACCGAGAAGCCCTGGGACTCCACCAGCCGGTCGCCGTAGCGGGCCCGGGCCGCCTGCAGGCGCTGGACCCTGTAGGCACGGAACCCGCAGGTGTAGTCCCGCACGCCCCGGGTGGGGAAGAGCACCGTGAGTAAGGCCCTGGCCCCGAAGCTCAGCAACCGGCGGACCGCGGGAACACCTTGCACGCGAGCGCCCGGCCGGTAGCGGGACGCGATGGCCACGTCCGCGCCCTCTCGCACGGCCGCCACCAGGTCCGGGATCTGGGCCGGTAGGTGGCTACCGTCCGCGTCAAGGGTGACCAGGACGTCCTGCGGGTCCGCCCGGTCCAGAACGTAGCCCAGGCCCGTGGCGATGGCCTGTCCCAGCCCCAGGTTCCTGTCGTGGCGGACCAGCCGCACGTCCAGCTCGCCCTGCCAGGCGCCCGCCACGTGCGCGGTCCGGTCGGTGCTCCCGTCGTCCACGACCACCACCCGCAGCCGGTCGCACCGCAGTTCCTGCAGCTGGCCCAAAAGGCCCGGCAGGTTCTCCTCCTCGTTGTACGCCGGCAGAACCACCCAGACCGCAGCTCCGGGCTCCGACACCTAGCCTGGTCTCCCTCCAACGGTTCCTGGAACCGGTTCCAGGAACCGGTTCCACGTCTGCTGCCCCGTCCCCTGTTCCCGGAGCCCTGGGACCCCACTCGCGCCGCGGGACTTGGAGGGGACTCCACTCGCGGCCTCCTCGGCACGTGGCCCCGGTGACCGCGCGCTCGAGGACTGGTGGGCGTCCAAAATCCCGTCCCGCAGCGTTTACTGTGTCGGGAGTTGGAACGGGAGGTGCCCCATGGCCCGCAAGCGACGAGTGGACCTACCCGGTGCCGCCTACTACGTGGTGGCCCGAGGCCACCGCCAGCAGCGCCTCTTCTACACTCGCGCGGACTACCAAGCTTACCGGGAGTTGCTCATGGAGGCCGTGGAGCGGTTCGACTTGCGGGTTCTGGCGTATGCGCTGCTCCCCAACCAGGTCCACCTCCTGTGCCGCCGCGGCAGCGTCCCCCTGGCGAAGGTGATGTACCACGTCCAGCGGCGCTTTGCCGTCCGCCACAACCGGCGCCTGGGCTTGCGGGGCCACGTGTTCGAAGACCGTTACGCGGCAACGCTGTGTGAAGAGGAAGAGTACCTGTGGGCGGTGGTCCGGCACATCCACGACAGCCCGGTCCAGGCCGGGCTGTGCGACCACCCCCAGGCCTATCCGTGGTCCAGCTACCGGGAGTACGCCACCCGGAGATGGGACCTAGTCCACCCCGATGAGGCGAACATCTGCTGCCCGGCTCTGCCAGCAGCGGCGGGGCTGTCTACCACGGAGCGCCGCGCTGCCGGACCCCACCCAGCTTGCATTAAGCTCAACGGCGAACGCGCACGCCCCGTGGCTCGTCCTCCGGCGGTGCCGGCCGAACCCAGGAGCCGCCCCCGCGGCCCACCCGGCAGCCCGGGAAACGCCCAAGCGGAGGCCGGCCGAAGGCACCACCCAGTACCGCCGCCGGGGCTGCGGATGAAACCTGCATTGCTGCCACAGCCGAGAGAGCCGCGGCGGTGGCATGAGAGGCTGCCGGCCGAGTGCGAAACCACGGGAGCGTGGCTCGTCAGCTGTAACGTTCCTGTCCCGTGGCGGAGTTCGGAGCCATGACCTGGACGCCTGGCCCACGGGACCGGCGCGGGAAACCGGGCCCGCCTTCTCCACCGGCCAGCCGCCCGTGCACGCGAAGGTCCCCGGCAGCTGCTACCCTGTAGGTTGTAGCCACCTGGCTACAGGAGGTGCAGCATGTCGGGTGATCTCGGCATCCTGGTGGGCGGAGGGCCAGCCCCGGGCATCAACGGGGTCATCAGCGCGGTGACCATCGAGGCCCGCAACCGCGGGGTCCGGGTGTGGGGGATCTACGACGGCTGGCAGGGCCTCATGCGCCACGACCTGGAGTTCCTGCGCGCCCAGGGCCTGGTGCGGGAGCTGCGCATCGAGGACGTCTCCCGCATTCACTTCGACGGCGGGTCCATCCTCCGGACCTCCCGTGCCAACCCCACGCGCAAGCCGGAGGACCTGGACCGGGTGGTGCGCAACCTGAAGGAGCTGGGAATCCGCTACCTGGTGACCATCGGCGGCGACGACACCGCCTTCGCCGCGGGGCGGGTGGCGGAGCGGGCCGCGGGGGCCGTGCGGTTCGCCCACGTCCCCAAGACCATCGACAACGACCTTCCCCTACCCGGAGGGGCACCCACCTTCGGGTTCAACACCGCCCGGCACCTGGGCTTCCAGCTCCTCCAGAACATCATGGAGGACTCCCGGAGCATGAACCGGTGGTACTTCGTGGCCGTCATGGGCCGGTCCGCGGGCCACCTGGCCCTGGGGATCGGGAAGGCCGCGGGAGCCACCCTGGTTTTGATCCCGGAGGAGTTCGGGGAGCGGGTGTCCCTGGAGAGGGTGTGCGACGTGCTGGAAGGGGCCATGCTGAAGCGCCGGCTCATGGGCCGGGAGGACGGCGTGGCGGTGATCGCGGAGGGGATCCTGGAACGGGTTCCGGAGGAGGAGTTGGGCTCCCTGGAGGGCGTGCGCATCGTGCGGGACCCCTACGGCCACATCCGCCTGGCGGAGTTGGACCTGGCCTACATCCTCAAAACCATGGTGGAGGCGCGGTTCGCCCGGCGCGGGAACCCCGTGACCATCGTGCACAAGAGCCTGGGCTACGAGCTGCGCTGCGCCCCGCCCGTGGCCTCCGACTCCGAGTACGTGCGGGACCTGGGCTACGGAGCCGTGGAGTACCTCCTGGGTGACTACCCCGGGCCGGGGGCTCTGGTGTGCCTGGAGGCGGGGAGGCTGCGCTTCCTTGACTTCCGGGAGCTGCTGGACCCTCAGACGGGCCGGCCCCGGACCCGGCTGGTGGACGTGAACTCCACGTCCTACCAGGTGGCGCGGAAGTACATGATCCGGCTGGAGCCCCAGGACTTCGAGGACCCCGAGCAGCTCCGCAGGCTGGCGGAGGCGGCCAAGACCACCCCCGAGGAGTTCCGGAGGCGGTACGGGCACGTGGTGGGGCTTGCTCCTACCACAGGTACTTGAACCGGGAGCTGAAGCGTTTTTCCAGCTCCTCCCGGTGGAGGTGGTAGACGGGGCAGTTGCGGAGCATGCACACGTGCAGGGCGTGGTTGCAGTAGGCGTCGGGCACTTCCCAGCACCGGCGGTTGAGGAAGTAGGCTTGGCAGACGCCCTTACGGGGGTCGTAGTGGCTCAGCTCCGCCCACCGCGGCTCCTCCCGGCTTTCGGCTTCCGGCCTCAGGTACCGGACGCTGGCCCGGCGGGGCTCCTCGGCCCCCTCCTCCGCCGCGGGCTGGGGTTGGAGGTCCTCCGGCCGGGGCAGCAGGGGCCTGGCCGGCGAACTCGCCGCGCCGGACTCCAGCTCCTCCATGCGCCGCCGGGTGTCCTGGATGAGGGCCCTAATTCCGCGCCGCAGCTCTTCCCGCGACCTGCTCACGGGCGATCACCTCTTTCGCCAGGGCCATGTACTCCTGCGCGCCCCGGGACTGGGGCTGGTGCAGGAAGATGGGGACCCCCACCATGGCGGACTCCACCAGCTTGATGCTGAAGTGGATGGTGGTGTGGAACACCCGGTCCCCGAAGAACTCGTAGATCCCCCGCACGATCTCCTTGCTGATGTTGTTGCGGGCGTCGTACATGGTGGCCACCACGCCCAGGATCTCCACCGTGTGGCCCACTTCGTCCCGCACCATCTGCAGGGTCCGCATCAGCTGCCGCATCCCCAACAGGGCGTAGTAGTGGGTCTGGATGGGGATGATCACCTGGTCGCAGGCCACCAGGGCGTTGAGGGTCAGCAGGCCCAAAGACGGTGGGGTGTCCACCAGGACGAAGTCATAGCGGTCCCGCACCGGGGCCAGCTTGCGCCGCAGGGCGTGCTCCCGCCCCATGCGGGCCACCAGCTCCAGCTCCGCGCCCGCCAGGTCGATGGAGGACGGGGCCACCACCAGCCGGTCCACCGTGCTGGGCCGCAGGATGTCCACGAGCTGCACCGGCCCCCCACCGTCCGCGGGGGCGTCCACCAGCACGTGGTACATGGTGTGGGACAGCGCCGCGGGGTCGAGGCCCAGGCTCACGGTGGCGTTGGCCTGCGGGTCCATGTCTACCAGCAGCACCTCGTGCCCCAGCGCGGCCAGGCAGGCGGCCAGGTTGACGGCGGTGGTGGTTTTCCCGCACCCGCCCTTCTGGTTCACCAGGGCGATCACCTTGGGCTCCCGCTGGCCGTGTATCATGCGTGGGGTTCGACCCCGGCGGAGGGTTCTCCTCCGGTCCCCCGGCGCGCCACCTCCAGGCGCAGCCGGGCCAGGGCCTCCTCCCGGGTCCTGACCTCCCCCTCCAGCTGGGCGTTGTACACCGCCTCTAGGATGTCCCGGAAGATGGGCCCGGGCCGCAGGCCCAGGGCGATGAGGTCGTGGCCGGTCACCAGGCGCGGGGGCCGCACGGGCTCTCCGGCGCGTTCCAGCCTCCACTGCTGGATCCACCGGTACACGCTCAGGTCCCCGTGGGAGGCCAGGCAGTCCGCCCGCAAGAGCTCCACCAGCTCGTCGAACTCCGGCTGGGCCGCCAGCCTGCGCCGCTTGGCTTCCCGCATGTGGGGAAAGTCCTTGATGCGCATGTGGCCGCGCACCAAGGCCACCACCCGTTCCACCTCCCCGTTGCTGAACCGCAGCCGCCGCATGACTCCCTCGGCCACCTGGGCTCCCACCTCGTCGTGCCGGGGGAAGCGGACGCGGTCGCGGACTTCCAGGGTGAGGGGCTTGCCCACGTCATGCAGCAGCGCACCCAGGGCCAGGGTGACGGTGGGATCCTGAAGGAACTCCAGAGTCAGGACCGTGTGTTCGAACACGTCGCCCTCAGGGTGGAACTCCTCGGGCTGCGGGACTCCACGGAGGGCCGCCACCTCGGGCAGGACGTGCTGGAGCAAGCCCGTAGCCTCCAACAGGCGCAGGCCCTCTCCGCGGCCGGGAGACACCAAAAGCCGGCTCAGCTCGTCCCGCACCCGCTCGGCGCTGACCTGTCGGATCGCCTGGGCATGGCGCTGGATGGCCTGCAGGGTATCCGGGTGAACTCGAAAACCCAGCTCCGCGGCCAGGCGCACGGCTCGGAGCATCCGCAGCCGGTCCTCCGCGAACCGTTGGTGAGGGTCCCCGATGGTGCGCACCGTACGCGCCTCCAGGTCCTGGAGCCCCCCGACCCAGTCCAGCACGCGTCCGGTCTGCGGGTCCAGGAGGAGGCCGTTTACAGTGAAGTCGCGCCGACGGACGTCGGAGGCGGCGTCCGCGAACTGCACGCGGGAGGGCCGGCGGCCGTCCTCGTAGGGTCCCTCCGTGCGGAAGGTGGCGACCTCCACCGCCACGGGGCCGTCCGGGGTTGGGATCAGGACGCGCACCACCCCAAAGGCCGCGCCTACGGCTACGGTGCGTTCGAACAGCGACTGGACCTGGTGAGGCTGGGCGGAGGTGACCACGTCGTAGTCCTTGGGAGTGCGGCCCACCAGCAGGTCCCGCACGCACCCCCCCGCCAGGTACGCCTCGAACCCAGCTTCCCTCAGCCGACAGACGACAGCCAGGGCCGCCTCTGCTCGGGGGTCAGCGGGCAGCTCCAGAGCCCGAGGAGACCTCAGCTTTCCCCCAACTCCTCCAGCCGGCCCAAGAGCTCTTCCCGCTTCTCCTGCGCCGCTTCCACTCCGTGCTGGTAAGCGGTCCGGACCCGCTGGAGGCCTTCCTGCAGCACCTCGCGGCCCTTCTCCGCCACCTCCGAGGCCGCCTCCTTTGCCTTCTCCGCCGCCCCCGCAGCTGCGGACCGGACCCGCTCGGTGGCCTCGTGGGCCCGCTCCCGGACCCGCTCGCCCACCTCGGAAGCCTTCTTCCGCACCAGCTCCCGGGTCTCCCGACCGGGCCTGGGCGCGAACAAGAACCCCAGCCCCACGCCGATCCCGGCCCCCAGCAACACGCCCACGACCAGCCCCGTCAGCAGGTTCGTGCGTTCCTCACTCACTTGAGCTCCCCTCCTCTCCGCCGACTGCGTCGGCCCTATACCGCCACCAGCTCCCTCACCCGTTCCGCGGCGGGGGTCACCACCTCCGCGATGACCCCTCCACCCAACACCTCCTCCCCACGGTAGAAGCACGCCACCTGCCCGGGGCTGGGGGCCCACTGCGCCGAGTCGAACCGCACCCGGACCGTACGGCCCACCTCCAGCCACGCGGGCACCGCTTGCCCTCCGTGCCGCACCCGTACCTGCGCGCGGACCCGGGGCTCCTCCGGCGGCTGCACGGTCCACGTGGGCTCCTCCACCACCAGCTCCGTAGCCTTCACTTCCTCCTCTGTGCCCACGAACACCGCGTTGTGCTCGGGGTCCAGGGCCAGCACGTAGAGGGGGCGCCCGGCCGCAATCCCCAAGCCCCGGCGCTGGCCCACGGTGTACCGAGCTAGACCTCGGTGGGTGCCCAGCCGCCTGCCCTGCAGGTCGTAGATGGGGCCTGGCCGCAGAGCCTGCGGGGCGAACCGGGCCACGAGCTCCGCGTAGTGGCCGCGGGGCACGAAGCAGATCTCCTGGCTTTCGGGCTTGGCCGCCACCACCAAGCCCAGCTGGCGGGCCACGGACCGCACCTGGTCCTTGGACAGCTCCCCCACGGGGAACAGCACATAGGGCAGCTCCTTTTGGGTAAGGCCGTACAGAACGTACGACTGGTCCTTGCGGGAGTCCGCGGCCCGGAGCAGGCGCACCACCCCTCCGTCCCCACGGACGCGGGCGTAGTGGCCCGTGGCCAGGAAGTCCATGCCCAGGGCGCGGGCCCGGTCCAGGAGGACGGAGAACTTCACGGAGCGGTTGCACGCCACGCAGGGGTTGGGGGTGCGGCCCCGGGCGTACTCCTGCGCGAAGGGCCGGATCACCGCCTCCTCGAAGGCTTCCCGGAGGTTGAGCACGTAGTGGCGGATGCCCAACTGCTGGGCCACCGCCCGCGCATCCTCCACCGCACCCACTCCACAGCAGGCGTGCGGGTTGCCCTCCTCCGGCAGCCACGCGGGCCAGAGGTTCAGGGTAAACCCCACCACCTGGTGGCCCGCCTGCACCAGAAGAGCCGCGGCCACCGAGCTATCTACACCGCCGCTCATGGCGACGGCCACGCGCGCCATCCCATCACCTCCGCTCCCATGATAGCAGTGCGCGGGCCCGAGGTGCGCGGCGCGCCCACGAGAGCCAGCGGTGGACACGCTACAGGGAGTCTACCGGGAGAGGACGCCTTCTGGAAAATCGGACGGTGCCGGCCGCTAGGAAGCCTCGTAGACCGTCCTCCCGCCCACCACGGCGCGCAGGACACGGATGTGCGGGAGTTCGTCTGGATCGACCTGGAAGGGGTCGCGGTCCAGTACCACGAAGTCCGCCCACTTGCCGGGTGACAGGCTGCCCAGCTCGCCCTCCGCGAAGGCCGCGTACGCCGCCCCCAGGGTGTACGCCCGCACCGCTTCCTCCACGGACACCGCCTCCTCCGGAGCCAACGGCCAGCCCCCCGCGGTCCTACGGGTGACCGCGGCGTGGATGCCCTTCAAGGGTGAGCCGTCCACCACGGGCCGGTCCGAGCTGAAGGCCAGGGGGATGCCCCGCAGGGACGCCGCAGGCAGCAGCCACCGCAAGCGCCCTTCGCCGAGGGCCGCGGTGTAGCCGTCGGCCAGCTCGTACACGAAGCGCGGCTGGGTGACCACCACCGGCCGGAGTTGCTGCAGCCGCCCGAGCAGGTCCGGGGGCACCAGCCCGCAGTGCTCGATCCGGGGGCGGTACTTGGCGGCCTCCGGCCCCATGACCTGCTGCACCGCGTCCAGGGCCCCCTCCACCGCCCGATCCCCGATGGCGTGCATGGCCACCTGCCACCCTCCCGCGTGCGCGTACCGCACCAGCTCCACCAGGGCTTGCGGGTCTTTCACCAGCATCCCCCGGTCCGGACGGTCCGCGTAGGGCTCGCGCAGCGCCGCGGTACGGCCGATGAGGGAACCGTCGGTGAAGATCTTCACCGCGCCCAGGCGCAGCCGGTCGCTCCCGAACCCCGTGCGCAGCCCGAAGGCGAACTCGAACCGGCCGTGGCGGACCGGCAGCAGGTTCACGTCCACCATGAGCCACACCCGCTGGGGCAGCAAGTCTTCCTCCACCGCCTCTTGATACGCTCGGAACTCCTCGGGCGCGATCCAGCCCGCCCATGCGTCCTGGGCTGCGGTAATCCCCTCCTGCGCCATCTGCCGGCCTGCCGCGGCCAAGGCGGACTTGGTCTCCTCGAGGGTGTACGGCGGCAGCACCCGCTTGACCAAGTCCTGGGCCGTTTCCAGCAGTAACCCCGTGGGCTCGCCCGCCTCGTCTCGCACGATGCGCCCGCCCGGAGGGTCCGGGGTGTCGCGGGTGATCCCGGCGGCCTGCAGCGCAAGGCTGTTGGCCACCCCCATGTGGCCGGACACGTGGAAAAGCCACACGGGGTGGTGGGGGGAAACCGGATCCAAGTCGTGGCGGTCCGGGTGCCGCCGCTCGGCCAACTTGTTGTCGTCGTAGCCGCCTCCCCGGATCCATCCGCCCCGCGGGGTCTGCTGGGCGCGGGAGGCGACCGCGGTGACCACCTCCGCCACGGACGCCGCCTGCCGCACGTTGACTTCCACCAAACTCAGTCCGAAGAGCAGCACGTGGCAGTGGGCGTCGTGGAATCCGGGCAACACGGTGGCTCCCTCCAGGTCCACCACAGCGGTCCCCGGACCGGCCAGGTGGCGAATCTCCACGTCGTCTCCCACCGCCACCACTCGACCGCCCCACACGGCCACCGCCTCGGCCTGAGGCCGGTCGGGGTCCAGAGTGTAGATCCTGCCTCGCCAGTAGACGGCTTCCGGTCGCATCACGCGCTCTCCGCAGATCCCGAGAACCGTATCACCTGCCGCACCACGGTTCCCTCCGCGAGGGCGTCGAAAGCCTCGTTGATCTCCTCGAGCCGGATCACGCGGCTGAGCAGCCGGTCCACGGGCAGCAGGCCGGCCTTGTACATGCCCAGGAACCGTGGGATGTCCCGCCGGGGCACCGCAGAGCCCATGTAGGACCCCCGCAGCGTGCGCTCCTCGGTCACCAGGGTCACCGCGGGCAGCCGTAGGGTCCGGCTGGGGTCCGGCAGGCTCACGGTGACCGTGGTGCCCCCCCGCGCGGTGGCCAGGTAGGCCTGCTCCAGGACCCGCTCGCTCCCCGCACACTCGAACACGTACGCTGCGCCGCCGCCGGTCAGCTCCCGCACCCTGGCCACCGCGTCTTCCTCCCCCGCGTGCACCGCGTACGTGGCGCCGAGCGTCCGGGCCAGGGCGAGCTTCTCCTCGCGCACGTCCACGGCCGCGATGGGGTGGGCCCCCGCGGCCCGGGCTCCCAGCAGGGCGCTGAGGCCCACCCCGCCCAACCCGAACACCGCCACGGAGCTACCGGGCTCCACCCGGGCCGTGTTGAGCACCGCGCCCACCCCGGTGATCACCGCACAGCCGAACAGGGCCGCCACCTCCGGCGGGACGTCCGGGTCCACGCGCACCAGGCTTTCCTGGGCGGCCACGGTGAACCGCGAGAAGGCGGAGGCCCCGAGGTGGTGGTGCAAATGATGTTCTCCGGACCGGAAGTGGCACGACCCGTCCAGCAGGCACCCCGCGGCGTTGGCGGCGTTGCCCCGCTCGCACAGGGCGGGCCGGCCCACCGCGCAGAACCGGCACCGGCCGCACGCGGGCACGAAGCTGAACACCACCCGGTCGCCCTCCCGCACCTCGGTCACGCCCGGGCCCACCGCCTCCACCACGCCCGCGGCCTCGTGTCCCAGGACCATGGGCATCACCCGGGGACGGGTCCCGTCGATCACCGAGAGGTCCGAGTGACACAAGCCGGCGGCCTCCACCTTCACCAGGACCTCCCCGGCCTCAGGTTCTACCAGCTCCACTTCCTCCACGCGAAGGGGGACAGATTCCCGGTACGGGCGCGGCCGCCCCATGTCGTACAGCACCGCGGCAGATGTGCGCACGGCTACCCTCCCAAGCGGACCACCACCATCTGGATGTTGGTCATCTCCTCGATGGCGTAGCGCACTCCCTCACGCCCGATCCCGCTTCCCCGCATCCCGCCGTACGGCATGTGGTCGGCCCGGTATGCAGGGGTGTCGTTGATGATCACGCCGCCGAAGTTCAGCTTTCGGACGGCACGGAACACCCGGTCCACGTCGCGGGTGAAGACCGCGGCCTGCAGCCCGTACTCCGTGGCGTTGGCCTGCTCCAGGGCCCGCTCGAAGTCGTCCGCGCGGATCACCGAGGCCACGGGCGCGAAGGCCTCCTGGGCCACCACCTTCATGTCCGGCTTCACGTCCACCAGCACCGTGGGCCAGTAGACCGCCCCTTCCCGACGGTGGCCCGTGAGGGCCCGGGCACCCCCCGCCAGGGCCTCCTCCACCCACGCTTCGATCCGCCGGGCCTCCCGCTCGTCGATCATGGGGCCCACGTCCACCCGTTCGTCCAACGGGTCTCCCACCACCATGTCTTCACTGGCGCGCACGAACCGGTCCAGGAACGGCTCGTAGGCGCCCCCCGCGGCGTAGATGCGCTGCACCGAGATGCACACCTGGCCGGAGTTGTAGTACGCGCCCACCGCGCACCGCCGGGCCACGAAGTCCAAATCCACGTCGGGGGCCACCACCACCGGGGAGGTATTGCCCAGCTCCAGGGTGACCTTTTTGATCCCCGCGATCTCCGTGATCCGCCGGCCCACGGGCGGGCTGCCCGTGAAGCTCACCTTGGCCACCCTGGGGTCGGTCACCAGCCACTCGCCCACCGTGGACCCTGGCCCCACCACCAGGTTCACCGCCCCCGCGGGCAGGCCGGCCTCCTGCAGCACCTGACACAGGAGCACCGCCGTGAGCGGGGTGGTGCTGGCCGGCTTGAGGACCACGGCGTTCCCCGCGGCCAGGGCAGGAGCCACCTTGTGGGCCACCAGGTTCAGGGGGAAGTTAAACGGTGTGATGGCCGCCACCACGCCCACGGGCCGCCGCACCCAGAACCCGAAGTAGCCCTCACCCGCGGGGACTGCGTCCATGGGCACGGTCTCCCCGTGGATGCGCTTGGCCTCCTCCGAGGCCACGGTGAAGGTGGACACCGCGCGGTCCACCTCGATGCGGGCGAACTTCAGGGCCTTGCCCGCTTCCGCGGCGATGGTCCGGGCGAACTCCTCCCGGCGCTGGCGGATGAGGTCCGCGGTCCTCCGGAGGATCTCGCCGCGGCGGTGGGCGGAGAGGTCCGCCATGACCTCCGCCACCCGCCGGGCCGCCTCCACCGCGGCCTCCACATCCTCCCGCCGGGCCTCGGGGACTGTCCCGATGACTTCCCCGGAGTACTTGTTGCGGACCTCCACGGGCGGACCGCCCTCGACCCACCGGCCTCCGATGAACAACCCCTCCGACCGCACGCCCGCCATGTCAAACCACCTCACCTCGCTCGATCTCATACACCCGGTCCGCCAGGGCCTCCACCCGGTGGTGCTCCGACTCCGCCAGGAGCACCGACCGGCCCTGCCCCACGGCCTGTCTCAAGGCGTCGCCGATCTGGTCCGCCAGCGCCGGCGCCAGGCCCTCGAAGGGCTCGTCCAGCAGCAGCAGGCGCGTGCCCACCACCAACGCGCGCCCCAGGGCCACCAGCTTCTGCTGTCCACCGCTGAGCTGCCCCGCGGGCCGCTGCGCCCACGCCCGCAGGCCAGGCATCCAGCTGTACACCACCTCCAGCCGGGCTTCCGCGTCCGGGAATCCGTTCACCCAAGCGGGCAGCAGCAAATTCTCCTGCACCGTGAGGGTGGGGATCAGCCGCCGATCCTCGGGCATGTAGCCGATCCCCAACGAGGCCCGGCGGTAGGCCGCCACGGTGGCGAGGTCCGTGCCCGCGTACCAGACCCGGCCGCGGACTGCAGGCATGAGCCCCATCACAGTGCGCAGGGTGGTGGTCTTGCCGGCCCCGTTCCGGCCCACGAGCCCCACCACGGACCCCTCCGGTACCCCCAGGCTCACGCCCCGGAGGATGGTGATCCGTCGCACCGCCACGTGGACGTCCTCCAGGCGCAACACCTCAGCGCCTCCCCGTCACCGCCAAGCGGATCTCCGGGTCGTCCAGCACCTCCCCGGGTGGGCCGTCCGCGAGGATGCGGCCCTGGTTCAGCACCAGCACCCGCGTGGCGTAGCGCCGCACCACGTCCATGTCGTGCTCCACGAACAGGGCCGTGACCCCTGCCTCCCGCAGGGCTTCCACCAACGTGTCCATGACCTGGAACTTTTCGCGGACGCTCACGCCGCTGGTGGGTTCGTCCATGAGGAGCAGGCGGGGCCGCAGCGCGAAGGCCATGGCCACGTCCAGCAGCTTTCGCCCCCCTTCCGGCAGCTCCCCCGCGGGCCGATCCGCCTGGGCCAATAGCCCAAACTGCAGCAGGACTTCGTCCGCGGCCTGAACCCGGGCGGGCTCCTGCAGCGGCCTCCAGAACCCGCCCCACCTCCCCTCCCGCGTGGCCAGGGCCACCAGCACGTTCTCCCGCACGGTGAGGGTCAGGAACAGCTGCGGGATCTGGAAGGACCGCCCGACCCCCAGGGCGGTGATCTGGTGCGGCTTCATGCCCGCCACGTCCTGCCCCCAGAACCGGATCCTGCCGCGCTCGGGGCGGAGGTAGCCGGTGATGAGGTTGAGGAAGGTGGTCTTGCCGGCGCCGTTCGGTCCCACCACCCCCACGAACTCTCCCGGGTACACGATCACCGTCTCCCGTTCCGCGGCGGTGATGCTGCCGAAGTGCAGGGTCAGGTCTTCCACCTCCAGGATGGGAGTCTTCACGCCTGCTGCCTCCGCCACAGCCTCTCCACGGGAGACCACAGCCCGCCGGGCAGGAACAGGATGATGAGCAACATGACCGCGCCCAGCATCATCTGCCACGCGTAGGGCGCGTACTTGAAGGCGTAGCTGCGAACGACCTCGTACACCACGGCTCCGGCGAGGGCACCCACCACGCTCCCGCTGCCGCCCAGCACCGCGATGAACACCAGCTCCCCGGAGGTGGTCCAGTACGAGAGGCCCGGATCCACGTGGCCCACGTTGAGCGCGGTGAGGACACCTCCCAGCCCCGCCAACCCTGAGGCCAGCAGGAACGCTCCGTACACGATGCGGCTCACGGGAGCGCCCAGGTACGCCACCCGGACCTCGTTGTCCCGCACCGCCCACCCCAGGTAGCCGGCGGGGGCCTGAGTGTACCGGCTCACCACCCACGCGGCGGCGGCGGTGCACGCCAGGGCCAGGTAGTACACCAACAGGCGCGCCTCCTCCCCCGTCCGGGAGATGCCCAGGAGGGTGGGGGTGGGGATGCGGATACCGTCGCTGCCGCCCGTGACCGAGTACGCCTTGATCAGGATTCCGTACAGGACCATGGAAAAGGCCAGGGTCAGCATGGCGAAGAAGATGTCGCGGTACCGGGCCACCAGAAGGCCCACCAGTGCCCCCAGGAGCACCGCCACCGCCACCGCCCCGGGGACCAACACCAGCGCCTCCCGCAGCCCCCAAGCCCGCATGGCGAACCCCGCTCCGTACGCCGCGGCCGCGAAAAACAGCCCTTGTCCGAAGGACACCAGACCCGCTCGCATGAGCACCACCACGGACACCACCGCCACACCCTTGGCCAGAGCCAGGGTGAGGAGGAACACCAGCCACCGGGGCAGCAACACGCCCGCCGCGGCCAGGGCGGCCACGGCTCCCACCGCCACCCAGCTAGGCCTGGGGCTCATATGCGGCGGACCTCCACTCGGCCGAACAGCCCCAGGGGACGGAACAGGAGGACCGCGGCCATCACCAGGTAGATGGTGAACAGCTCCAGCACCGGCAACAGGTGCACCGCCGCAGCCCGCACCAGGCCGATGAGGAGCGAACCCACCGCAGCCCCTTCCAGGCTCCCCAGCCCCCCGATGACCACCACGGCGAAGGCCAGCACGATCACCTCTACCCCGATCCCCGGCACCACCGAGATCATGGGGGCGGTGAAGGCGCCGCCCACCGCCGCGAGGGCCGCGCCCAGGGTGAAAGTCGCCACGTACACCCGGGGCAGGTTTACCCCCATGGCGACGCTGATCTCCGGGTCGTGGATCACCGCCACCACCACGCGGCCGAACCGGGTGCGGCGCACGAACCACCACAGGCCCACGCCCGTACCGGCGGCCACCAGCAGCAGGAGGAAGCTGTAGCCCGGGTAGTCAATCCCGCCGATCCGCACCTGACCCAGCAGCTGGTAGGGCTGGTACGCGTAGTACGGGCTCACCCCCCACACCAGCTTGGTGACGTCCTCGAGGATCAGGAACACGGAGAAGGTGACCAGCAGCTGCACCACGGGCTCCCGCCCGTGGGTCCACCGCAGCACGCCCCGCTCCACCAGGGGGCCGACCGCCAAACCGGCCGCCAGGGCGGCCACGAGGAGCACCCCCAGGGTGCCCGGGGGCCAGTGGCCGCCCTGGCTGTACACCACCACGAGGCTCGCCCCCGCATACGCCCCCAGGGCGAACAGGCTCCCGTGGGCGATGTTGAGGATCCGCAGCACGCCGTAGATGAGCGACAGTCCCACGGAGACCAAGAACAGCCAGGAGGCGAAGACCAGGCCGTCTATGCCGATGATGAGCAACTGGCTCATGCGGCCTCGCTCACGGGCACCGGGCTTCGGGGAAGCCCCGGGCGATCCACTCCTGGCTCTTCATCCCCTCAGGTGGGTTCACGCACTCCGCGGGGAAGGACACGACCCGCGTGAGCTCCATCTCCTTGGTGGCGGTGTTGTACCGGCTCGTGATCCCGTAGGCCACGCCCTCCACCGCCTGGTGACCGTTCCCCAAGGCCATCCGGATGGTCCCGCTGGGGGTTTCAAAGGTGGCACCCCGCAAGGCTGCGGCCACCTGTTCCTTGGTGGGCCACACGCCTCGGCTCTGGGCGAGGGCCCGCTCATACGCGTACTTCACGCCGAGGACGGCCTGGGACATGTGGTAGGAGGGGTACACGGGCCGCACCTGGAACTTCCGCGTGTACACCTCCCGGAACCAGCGGTTCAACGGCACGTTGGGCGCCAGCGCGCCGTGGGGCCCCCGGGCTCCGATCACCACCCCCGGCGGGATCTGCTGCCCCAGCCGCGGCAGCACGGTGTCCCCCGTGGTCAGCACCAGGGTGCTGCGCTCGTAGATGCGCCGCGGCAGCCCCTGGATGAGGAAGCTTTCCAGATCCCCACCCCAGAAGCTGGTGTGGACGACGTCCGGCCGCGCGGCCAGCAGGGCGGACAGCTCCGCGGAGTACTCGCCCGCGAACAGCCGCGGGAACTGCTCCGCCAGGATGCGCACCTCCGGCTTCAGCTTGCGCATGGAGTCGCGGAAGGTGTTCCAGGAGTCCTGGCCCCAGGCGTAGTTCTGGTTGATGCCCGCGATGGTGCTCACCTCGGGCTTGATCCGGAGGATGTAGCGGGCCGCGCCCACGTTGTCCAGGATCTGGTGGCCGTGGGTCCGGAACACGTACCGGTAGGTCCGCTCCTCGAAGATCTGGTTGGTGCCGCAGTCGAACATCACCAGCAGCCCCCGCAGCTCCTCTGCCACGGGTGCTACCGCCAGGCAGTCCGCGCTGGAGATGTAGCCGATCACCAGGTCCACCCGCTCCTCCAGGACCAACCGACGCAGCTCCGCCACCTGCTTTTCCGCCCCTCCCGCCTCGTCGATCACGACCGGGCGGATGGGGACCCCGCCGATCCCGGGCGTGTTGTACGGAGCGGGGGCCCGGCCCGCGTTCAGCTCCTCGATGAGGACCTCCGCGGCGTTGCGGGCGGGGATGCCGAAGGGCGCCGCGGCGGCACCCGACAGGAAGGTGACGATCCCCACCTTCACCTCCGCCGGCCGCGCCGGACCGGCCCAGCCGGACACACCCGCCAACAGCCCGAGCACGGCCGCCACCGCCGTGCCGACCACCAACCACCTGCGCGTCCCGCTCATCTTGCACCCCCTCTCGTCGTGGTCTGCGAGATCCTCAACTCCCTGCGCTGGTCGCCTCGCCCGCCCGTGCCCGCAGGACTTCTTCCTCCGTGGGGAGGAGCTCGTCCGCGGGGATCACCTCCCACTGGCCTAGGAGGACCCGCGCGGGCGGGAACCGGTCGCACCGCTGGGTACAGCCCACGTACATCTCCTGCACCACCTGGTGGTCCACGGGCCGGACCCAGGACCGAAAGCCGTCGCGGTCGCGGGGCGCGGCCAGGGCCAAGCCCTCCCCAGCCCGGACCACGTCGTCGGGGTCCAGGCTCCCCGCCCGCTGGACGGCGCGGGCGATGAAGTGCACGCCCACGTACGCCCCGTGGGCGGTGTAGGAAGGGTAGCGCCGGGCCCGCGACCAGAACCCCTCCACGAAGCGACGGTTGGCTTCGGTGTCCGGGAAGTTGTTGTGGTGCCGGGCGCTCAGGATGAGCCCTTCCGGCACCCGCTCCCCCAGGGCCTCGAACACCTCGTAGTTGCCGCCCGCGTCGAAGCTCACCACCTGCACCCGGCGGAACAGGTCCAGCTCCAGGCCCTGCTCGAGGAACGCGATGGTGTCCCCGCCCCAGAAGCCGTGCACCAGCACCTCGGGTTCGGCCTCCAAAGCGGCCCGGAGGAACGGCCGGTAGTCCCGCTCGTACAGCTTGGGCCAGGCGGCTCCCAGGATCTGCGCGTCGGGCAGGACGCACCGCAGGTAGTCGCGGAAGTCCGCCCACTGCCGGTGGCCGTACTCGTAGTCCGGGCCGACGTAGAAGAACCGCCGCCACGGCCGGCGGCTGAGGTAGATGGCCCCCGCCCGCATGGACTGCATGGTGTTGTTGGTCACGCGGAAGTAGTAGGGTTGGAACGCCTCCAGGGTCAGGCGCGCGGAAGCGTGGTCGGTCCCCACGAACACCACCCGGAAATGGCGGGAGACCTGGGTCACGGCCAACGCCACCGCGCTGCTCACCACGCCCATGAGGAAGTCCACCTGGTCCTCCAGCACGTACCGCTGGGCCACCTTCACCGCGTACGTGGGGTCGGACCGGTCGTCCGCGAACAGCAGGCGGATTTCCTTCCCCAACACGCCCCCCGCGGCGTTGACCTCGTCCGCGGCCATCTCGGCGCCCACGATGGAGTCGTGCCCGTAGCGGGCCGCCCGCCCCGTCAGCGGATAGAGACAGCCCACGGTGATGGAGTCCCGCCTACCCCGGCGACGCCCCCGGTGCCGCACGGACCCCATCCCACCAGCTCTCCTACTGCCGAGTCAAGGGCACAGGTTGTCAACCTAAGCCCGGCTTTTTTGTGTTAATGTAATAGCGTCAATCCGCCGACATCGGCCGCTGTCGGGTGGCGCTCAGAGTCATCGACATCCTCGACTTTCCGGAGCTGGTGGGCGTCCGGCCCCTGGCCCCGGTGGGGCTGGAACGGCAGATCCGGTGGGTCCACACGTGGCCGGAGGTGCTGCCTTGGCTGCACGGCGGGGAGCTGCTTCTGACCACGGCCTACAGCTGGCCGCCCGACCCGGATGAGCAGCGGAGGATCGTCCGGGAGCTGGCGCAGGCAGGGGTCGCGGCCATCCTGTTCCGTGCCGGAGGCGAGTTCTTCGCCGCCACCCCGCCCGCAGTGGTCGAAGAAGCTTCCCGGGCCGGCCTGGCCGTCCTGGAGGCCACCGCGGACGTGTCCTTCGTGGACCTCACGGAGATCATCAACCGGGCCATCATCCGGACCCACTTCGAGTCCCTGGAACGGTCGGAGCGGATCCACCGCGAGCTTACGGAGGCCGCCCTGGAGGCGGAGGCGGTGTCGGACATCCAGGTGCGTCTCGAGCAGCTGCTGGGGCGCAAGGCCCTGGTGTTGGACCCCCGCGGTCGCCTGCTGGCGGGCGACGAAGCCCTGGGCCGTTCGCTGGCGGACGCGCTGTGGCCTCCTGAGGAGCCCGCAAGGCCCGACGGGGCCAGCGTCCTGCCGGACGGCACCGCGGTCCTGCGGCGCCCCATCCGGACCGGGGGTGGTGCGGTGGCAGAGCTGGTTCTGGTGGCACCTCCTGGCGAACCCTTCCGGGACGTGGACGTCCGCGCCGCGGAGCACGCGGCTCTGGTTATGGGTCTACACTTCCTGCGCCAGCAGGCGGTGGCGGACGCGGAGTTCAGGGTCCGGAGCACCTTCGTCGAGGCGGTTTTGCAAGGCCGTCTGGGCTCCGACCCGGCCCTGCGAGAGCGCGCGCAGCTGCTGGGGTTCGACTTGAGCGGTACCTACGCCGTGGCCGTGGCGGTGTGCGTAGACGCAGGCGGGCGGCCGTCCATCCGGCCCCTGGACTCCCGGGAGGAGTTCCAGCTCCGCCGCCGCCTGGCGGAGGCGGTAGAGCAGGCCCTGCGCGCTCTCCAGCTCCCCGCGTTCCTGGCCCTGGAGCTGAACCAGGTGGTGTTCCTCCTGCCCGCGGACTCGTCCGCCCGCCGCCGGCGCGACCGGGTCAGGCTCCTGCACGAGCTGCTGTGCGCCCAAGTGGACCCACCCGCGGCCCTCGGGGTCGGACGGGCCCAGTCCGACCACAGCCGGCTGCGCGCCAGCGCGGAGGAAGCGCGTGCGGCCTTGTCCGTGGCCAGCGGACCCGGCGTGTGGTGGTACGAGGACGCCCTGGTCCTCCGGGTCCTTTACGGGTGCCAGGACCGCGACGCCCTGGAAGCCCTGCACGAAGCCACCCTGGGACGGCTGGGGGCCGCTCACCCGGTCCTGGAGCTCACCGCGAAGGTGCTCGTGAGCTGCGGCTTCAATCAGAGGGCGGCGGCCCGCTCCCTCCACGTGCACTGGAACACCCTGAGGCACCGGGTGGCCCGGATGGAGCAGCTGCTCGGCTCCAGCCTGGACGACCCCGAGCTCCGCCTGCGCCTGCACCTCGCCGTCCTGTGGGACCTCATCCGTCAGCGAGCTCCCTGACGCCCTTCCGGCCGCTTACCCTCCTCCGAAAAGACGCGTGGGCAGCCACAGGGCGATGGGCGGGTACAGGAGCACCACCACCAGTCCCACCACCTGAAGGACCATGAACTCCATCATGCCCCGGTAGATCTGGCTGAGCTCCCACTCCGGGACCACCGCCTTCAGGTAGTAGGCCGCCATGGCCACCGGAGGTGACAGGAAAGCGGTCTCCAGGTTCACCGCCACCAGGGTGCTGAACCACAGCAGCTTGTCCGGGGTGTTCTCGATCCCCCCAAGACGGACCCCCTCCACCACGGGCACGAAGATGGGTAGGAAGATGTACACGATGGCTGGCCACTCCAGAGGCCACCCCAGGAGGAAGATCACCAGCATCATGAGGACGATGATGAGTGCGGGCGCCACTCCCGAGTTCAGCACGGTCTCCGCGATCCACGTGCCCGTGCCCAGGCGCGTGAACACCGCCCCGTACATGTTGGAGGCCACCGCGAGGAACAGGATCATGCTGGAGGTGGATGCGGTGCGCACGAGGGCCTGTTGCAACCCGCGCACCGTGAACCGGCGGTAGGCGACGGTCAGGATCCAGGCACCCGCGGCCCCCATGGCTGCAGCCTCCGTGGGCGTAGCCCACCCCGCGAGGATACTACCGAGAGCAGCCAGGATCAGTGTGGTGACGGGGATCATGCCCACAAGCAACTCCCGGAGGCCGTCGGCCACGCTGGCCGCCCGCTCCTCCTCGGGCACTAGCGGGGCCACGTCAGGCCGGAGGTAGCTCTTGAGCAGAGCATAAACGGTGTATAGCCCACTGAGCAGCAAGCCCGGGAAGATGGCGGCGGCGAACAGCTTCACGATGGAGACTCCTACCACGGGCCCCATGGCGACCAGCATCACGCTGGGCGGGATCAGGATCCCCAGACACCCCGCGGCGGTGATGACCCCCGCGGACAGGGAGGGGTCGTACCCGCTCCTCTTCATGGCGCTCCCCGCCATGATCCCCAAGAGGGTCACGGAGGCCCCGATGATCCCCGTGGCCGCGGCGAAGATGGTGCCGGTGACCAGCACGCCCAGGTAGAGGGAGCCCCGCACTCCGCCCAGCAGCTTCTGGAAGCCGCGGAACAGGCGGTCCATGAGGCCGGCCTCTTCCAGCAGGTAGCCCATGAACAGGAACAGGGGCACTGCTGCCAGGGTCTCCTCCTTCATGAGGGCCCAGGCCTGGAAGGCCATCAGGTCAAACACTCGCGTGCCCATCCCGATCCAGCCGAATACCGCGGTGAGCACCACGAGGGTAAAGGCGATGGGGAACCCTCCGAAGATCCCGGCCAGCAAGGAAGCCAGGAGGACGAACCCCAGAGTTTCCGGGCTCATTCCGGCCACCTCCCCGTGCGCAGCGCGGCCAAGGCTTTCACGAACTCAGAGATCCCCTGGAGGAGCAACAGGAAGGACCCCACGGGCAGGACGGCGCGGAAGGGATAAAGGGGTGGCCTCCACGGGCTCGCCTCCGACAGCTCCCTCAAAAACCATGAGTGGACGGCCATCTCCGTACCCTTCCACAGGAAGAAGGCCATGGACGGGAAGAAGACCAGGAGATACGCCAGCACGTCCACGAGCGCCTGCGTTCGGACGGGCCAACGGGCGTAGAAGAAATCGGTCCGGATGTGTTCCCTCCTAAGGAGGGTGAACCCCGCGGCCAGCATGAACAGGCTGCCGTAGAGCATGTACGTGACGTCGTAGGACCACACCGTGGCGCGGCCGAAGAACTTCCGGCTCACCACCTCGTAGCAAAGGGAGAAGACCATGGGGATGGTGAGCCAGCTCACGAGACGGCCTACGCGCTCCGTGAACCGGTCGATCCCGCGCGCTAGCTGCGTCAGCGGCCCCGGGAGAGCCCTCAGGGGGTCGGCCTGCACATCTTCCGCTCCACCCGCCCGCACCCCGGACAGCACCTTGGTCGTCTCGATCACGCGCTTCACCTCCCGAAAGGCGCAGCCGGGCCCGGCTTCGGCCCGGACTGCGCCCTCTCCAACTCCCGAAGGGCCCTGGATCACCGCGCGGCCCGGATCCCCTTCCAGTACCAGTCCGCGTAGACCCGGTAGTCCGGCTCCGTGTCCCGGCGGTAGGGGACGATGAGCCGCGCGAAGTTCTGCTGCGACTGCCACACCCGGCGGAAGAAGGGATCCTGGAGGAACTTCGGCAGGACCTTCTTGTCCCAAGCCTCCAGGTACCCCTTGCCCACGTCGTCCGGCGTCCGCACGATGGTCACCCCATACTTGGTCCGCAGCTCCTGCGCCGTGCGCGCGTTATCCACCAGGTGCCGCGCCCACAGCCGCAGGGTCGAGGCGTGAGCTGCCTCCTCCAGGATCCGCTTCAGGTCCGCGGACAGCCCGTCCCACACCTGCTTGTTGAACATGAGCTCCGCGTTCTCCCGGTACGAGTGGGCCTCGGGCGTGTGGAAGTACTTCCACACGTTGTGGAACCCCAGCCGGATATCGTCGTAGGGGAACGCCCACTCCGCGGCGTCGATGACGCCCCGCTCCCCCGCAGGCAGGATCTCGCCGCCGGGTAACACCACCACGCTCACACCCAGTTCCTTCCACACGTCCCCCGCCACCCCGGGGATGCGGTACTTCAGCCCCCGCATATCCGCCATGGAGCGGATGGGCTTCTTGAACCACCCGAACCACTGGGGGCCCCAGTTGATGGCGGGGATCACCTTGCCGATGTTCGGCATCCGGAGCGCTTCGTTGTAGTACTGCAGGTGGAGCTCAGATCCGCCGCCGTAGAAGAACCACGCCATCACGTCGATGAAGGTCATCCCGAACGGGCCCCCGGGAACCGTGGAGAACAGCGCGCCCGCGGGGTGCTTGCCCACGTAGTACATGCCCTGGGTCACCCCGCCGTCCAGCACGCCCTTGTTCACCGCGTCTGCCACCTCGAAGGCGGGGACCACCGCCCCTGGAGGCAGGGCGTCGATCCGTAGGCGGCCTGCGGACATCTCCTCCACCGCCGGCTTGTAGTACTCCGTGAGCCAGATCCAGGCCTGGGTTCCCGCGGGGTAACTGGACTGGATCTTCAACGTCACGGGGCGTTGAGCCCGCCCGAAGGTCTGGACGCCCACCACCACCAGGGCCAGGGCCAGAACACCCACCACGGCGTTCCGCAGCCACCGCTTGCTGCTCACCACAACACCCCCTTTTCCGTCGTTGTTCCTACCAAATCCTGTCCTGTGCACTTCTGCTCGCGCGGGGGAGCCCGGCTTCCGCGCTGTCGAGCCATGACCCACCTAAGGGACCACCACCGCTCGGCCCACGATGGCTCCCTGGTCCAGCAGCCGGTAGGCTTCGTCCGCCTCGTGGAGGGTAAACCGGCGCGTTACCAGGCGGTCCAGCTGGAGGGCTCCCCGCTGCGCCAGGTTGAGGATCAAGGGCACATCCGTGCGGGTGCGCGCCCCGTAGGAGCCCAGGATCTGGATCTTCCTGCGCACCACGCGGGTGATCTCCACCGGCGCGGTGACCCCCGCGGGTGCGATGCCCACCATCACCGCCCGTCCCCCGTCCCGCACGGACTCCACGGCCTGCACGAAGGTCTCAGGCCGGCCCAGGGCTTCGAAGGCCACGTCCACGCCGCGCCCACCCGTGACGTCGCGCACCGCATCCTGAGGTCGGACCTCCGCGGCGTTCACCACGTGGGTCGCGCCCAGGGCCCGGGCCGCCTCCAGCTTCTCGGGGCGCACGTCCACGGCCACGATGGGGTACGCGCCGAACACCCTCGCCAGCTCCACCAGGGCCGAACCGACCCCGCCCACCGCGAACACCGCCACGGACTCCCCCGGCCGGAGGGCCGCGGCGTTGCGAATGGCGCCGAAGGCGGTGAACACCGCGCAGCCCAGGATCGCCGCCTGCTCCAGGGGGATTCCCTGCGGGAGCGGGAACGCGTCCGTGGCGGGGACCACGGCGTACTCCGCCAGACCTCCCATGGAGTACATCCACACGGGGGTTCCGTCTGAGCGGAACAGGCGCGTCTGGCCGTCGTACAGGGTCCCCCGGAGGCGGTTGTACTCGAAGAACCGCTCGCACAGGTCTTCCTCGCCCCGCACGCAGTAGAAGCAGGTGCCGCACGGCATCACGAAGGCGCAGACCACCGCCTGGCCCGCCCGAACCTGGTCGACCCCGGGCCCCACCTCCTCCACAATGCCGCTGATCTCGTGTCCCAGCACGCACGGGGTGGGGAACTTGACTTCCCCCTTCATCACGTGGAGGTCCGTGTGGCACACCCCGCAGGCCCGGACCCGCACCAGGACCTCCCCAGCCTTGGGCCGAGGGTCGTGCAGCTCCTCCACCCGCAGCCCCCCTCCGACCTCCGGAAGCACCGCGGCTTTCACCGCGCCCTCCCTACCACCGCTCCACCACGACCTTCTTCTCCGTGTAGAACTCCACGGCGTCGCGGCCCTGGCCGTGCAGGTCGCCGAAGAAGCTCTCCTTCATCCCCGCGAAGGGGTAGAAGGCGGTGGGTTGCGCCACCCCCACGTTGATGCCGATGTTCCCCGCCTGGACCTCGTACCGGAACTTCCGGGCCGCAGCCCCGCTGCGGGTAAACAGGCACGCCATGTTCCCGTAGCTCCCGCGGTTCACCAGCTGGATGGCCTCGTCGATGTCCCGCACGTACACCAGGCCCAGCACCGGGCCGAAGATCTCCGTGCGGGCCACCACGCCCTCCGGGGGCACGTCCTCCAGCACGGTGGGGCGCACGAAGAACCCTCCCTCGTATCCCGGGACGCGGGCGCCCCGGCCGTCCACCAGGATCCGGGCGCCTTCCTCCTCACCCTTGCCGATCAGCCCCTCCACGCGCTCCCTGCTCTCCCGCCGGATCACGGGCCCCATCTCCACCCCGGGGTCCAACCCGTAGCCCACCTTGCGGGACAGGGCCAGCTCCGCCACCGCCTCCCGGAAGGGCTGGCGGGCCTCCCCCACCACCACGGCCAGGGAACTCGCTAGGCACCGCTGCCCGGCGCACCCGAAGGCGGAGTCGGCCACCAGCCGAGGGACCAACTCCAGATCCACGTCGGGCATCACGATCACGGGGTTCTTGGCACCCCCCTGACACTGCGCCCGCTTCCCGTTGGCCGTGGCGCGGGTGTACACGTACTTGGCCACCGGGCTGGAACCCACGAAGCTCACCGCCCGGACCACGGGGTGGTCCAGGATGGCGTCCACGGTCTCCTTGGCCCCGTTGACCACGTTCACCACGCCGGGCGGCAGGCCTGTGCGCTCCACGAGGCGCATGATCTTCTGCATGGTGAGGGGCGTTTTGTCCGAAGGCTTCAGCAATATGGTGTTCCCGCACGCGATGGCGTACGGCAGGAACCACAGAAGGATCATGCCCGGGAAGTTGAACGGGGTGATGGCCGCCACCACCCCCAAGGGCTGCCGGTACAGGTGCTCGTCGATGCCCCGGGCCACGTCCTCGTTGTTGTACCCCTGCATGAGGCTGGGGATGCCGCAGGCCACTTCTACGTTCTCGATGCCCCGCCGGATCTCCCCCGCAGACTCCGTGTAGGTCTTCCCGCACTCCTCCGTCACCGTGCGGGCCAAGTCGTCCAGGTTTTCCTCCAGAAGGTTCTTCAGCCGGAACAGGTACTGCACCCGCTCCGTGGCCGGGGTCCGGCGCCAGTCCACGAAGGCCCGGGCCGCCACCTGAGTAGCCTCGTCCACCTCCGCAGGACTGCTGCCCCGGCCTCGGGCCAGGACCTCCCCGGTGGCCGGGTTGTACACCACCAGCTCATCCGCCCCCGAAGGCCGCCTCCACTCCCCGCCCACGCAGTTCAGGATCTCGACTTGGCTCACGGAGGACTCCTGGGATCTGGGTGTTCGGATATCCGAACACCTTGATATGATTCCGTACCCAAGCAGCTACCACCCGCAACACGCGTTGTCAAGCGGAACGCCCGGACATTCCGAACAACCGCCAGGGTTCCCGCACGACCGCCGGCCCCGGCTGAGCCCGCGCCGGCAAGCATCGCCTTCACCAGTCCCCCGGGTTGGCGTAGGAGTAGCTCCACAGGGCCGCCTGCACCACCACGGCCTTCACCCACGCCGCGTGCATCTTCTCCACCTCTTCGGGGCTGTGGCCCTTGCGGGCCAGGAAGGGCTTGATGGTGAGCGCGATGGGCGCGATGAGGGCGATCAGGTAACGGAGCGGGATGTGGTCCACGGACTGCACCCCGTCCGTGCGGTTCTTCTTGGACCGGTGGTGGCGCAGCCCGATCTCGTGCTGGTAATCGAGCCACGCCTGGTCGTAGTCCCTGCGGCAGGTGTCCAGGATCCACTGCCCGAACCGCCGGCGCACCGCCGCCAGGTAGTCCCCGAGGGGGTTTCCGTCCGGGCCCGAGAAGTAGTGCACCAGGTGCGGGGTGGAGCCCACGAACCCGTACCACAGGTCCAGCACCTGCTCCACCTGGTCCTCCAGCACGTCCCCCGCCATCCGCAGGTAGCGCACGTCTTCCTCCGTCATGGCCGCCGCCTGCTGGAGCCGGCGCAGGTCGTCTACGGACACGGGGCTACGCCCCACCTCCGCGGTGCCGTAAGTGTACCCAGGGATCGCCATGATCCACCTCCATTTGATTTGGACTCCTAACGTGGATAACACCCCACCGCGGATGGGGTTGTCAAGGCCACGGCCCGGGACCCCTGCGGCGTGGGTGGAGTTCCCCGCTCGCTGAAGGCAAAAGGCGGTGGGGTCCGGTTAGGGTCTGCGCACCCGGCCCCGTAGGGCCTCCAACCGCCTGCGGATCTCCGCCTCCAGCCCCCTGTCCGTGGGTTCGTAGTACACCCGGCCGCGCAGGCTCTGCGGCAGGTAGTCCTGCTCCACGAAGCCTCCGGGGTGGTCGTGGGGGTAGCGGTAGCCCTGGCCGTGGCCCAAAGCCGCGGCACCCGGATACGAGCTGTCCCGCAGGTGCGGGGGGACCGGTTCGGGCGGCAGGGTCCGGACGTCGTGCTGCGCCCGGCCCAGGGCCCGCACCACCGCGTTGCTCTTGGGAGCGCACGCGATGTACAGCGCGGCTTCCGCCAGGGGGATCTGGGCTTCGGGCATGCCCACGTACTCCACCGCGTGCGCCGCGGCGGTGGCCACCAGGAGCGCCGTCGGATCTGCGAGCCCCACGTCCTCCGCGGCGTGGATCACCATGCGTCGCGCCACGAACCGGGGCTCCTCGCCCGCCTCCAGCATGCGCACCATCCAGTACAGCGCCGCGTCGGGGTCGGAACCCCGCAGGCTCTTGATGAAGGCGGAGACCGTGTCGTAGTGCTGGTCGCCTGCTCGGTCGTACCGCAGCACGGGCCGCTGCAGCGCTTCCTCCACCGCGCCCACGTCCACCCGACGGACCCCGTCCGACCCCGGGGGCGTGGTGGTGGCCGCTACCTCCAGGGCGTTCAGGGCTACCCGGGCGTCCCCCCCACAGGACTGCACCAGGTGTTCTTCCGCCTGTGGGGTCAGCTCTACCCGGAGCCGGCCCAACCCCCGCTCGGGGTCTTCCAGGGCGCGGCGGAGGATGCGGCGGACGTGTTCAGGGCTCAGGGGCTCCAACCGCAGGATGCGGACCCGGGACACCAAGGTGGCCGTGAGGGCGAAGAACGGGTTCTCCGTGGTGGCGCCGATCAGGACCAGGGTGCCGTCCTCCACGTGGGGGAGCAGGAGGTCCTGCTGGGCGCGGTTGAAACGGTGGATCTCGTCCACGAACACCACGGTGCGCTGGCCGTGGTACCGCAGGCGGTCCGCGGCCTCCTGGGCCACCCGGCGGATGTCCGCGGCGCCACTGGTCACCGCGTTGAGGGTCTCGAAGTGGGCCCGGGCGCTGCGGGCCAGGATGCGCGCCAGGGTCGTCTTCCCGGTCCCCGGTGGTCCGTACAGCACCAGGGAGGCCAACTCTCCCGAGTCCACGAGCCTGCGGAGGATACGGCCCGGCCCCACCAGGTGCTCCTGGCCCACGAACTCCTCCAGGGTCCTGGGCCGCATGCGGGCGGCCAGGGGCGCGGACGCGGGCTCGGGTGCGAACAGCTCCATCCGAGCCCAGCATCGCACCGCCCGACCGGCGGCGCAACGGACCCGGAGCCCTGCGCGGCCGTCAGGGGCCCGGCCCTAACCGGAACGAGCCGCGGTCAAAGGCTGCGCCAGCCGCCTGCCCCAGGCCACAGATGCTTCCAGAGCTGCCGCGGCCCGCAGGAGGGTGGTTTCCGCGAAGGGCTTGGCCACCAGCTGGACCCCCAGAGGGAGTCCTGCGGGCGAAAGCCCCACCGGCACCGCCACCGAGGGGAAGCCCACGAAGCTGAAGGGCCCGTTGAAGGTGGGGTCCCCCGTGGACTCCAGGCCCTCCGGTGCCGGAGCAGGGGTGGCCGGAGTGGCCAGCACGTCCACCTCCTCGAACAGGGCCGCCATGCTGCGGCGGCAGGCCCGGCGCACCTGCCGGGCCCGGATGTACTCCGTGGCCGGGACCCGCATCCCCTCCTCCAAGAAGGCGCGCAGCTTGGGCCCGTAGTCGTCCGGCCGCTGCTGGAACCACCCGCGGTGGAAGGTGGCGGCCTCCGCGGCCATGATGGCCCGCTGCGCCACGAGTCCTGCCTCGAACTCCACAGGCAGCCGGACTTCCCGCACCACCGCGCCCGCGCCTTCCAGGGCCACCAACGCCCGACCGTAGGCGTCCTTCACCTCGGGGCTGGAACGCTCCGTGAAGAACCGGTCCGGGACTCCCACCCGAAGCCCGGAAGCAGGGAGCTTGCAGGACTGCGTCCACCGCTCCACCGGCTGGGGACTGCAGGCCGGGTCGCGGCCGTCGGGCCCGGCCAGGACTTCCAGCAGCAGGGCCACGTCCTCCACACTACGGGCGAAGGGTCCGGGGTGGTCTAGGGTCCACGCGAGAGGCACGATGCCGTACCGGCTCACCCTCCCGTAGGTGGGCTTGAGCCCCACCACCCCGCAGTACGCCGCGGGCCGCAGGATGGACCCGATGGTCTGAGTCCCCAGCGCCGCAGGCACCATGCCGCACGCCACCGCCGCCGCCGACCCGCTGCTGGATCCTCCCGGGGTGCGCTGCAGGTCCCACGGGTTCCGGGTGGGTCCGGGGTCGAGGAAGGCGAACTGCGTGGTCACGGTCTTGCCCAGCACCACGGCGCCCGCCTGCCTCAGCCGGGCCACCACGGTGGCCTCGTACGCGGGGATGAACCCCTGCAGGATGGGCGAACCCGCGGAGGTTTCCACGCCCTGCGTGTACACGATGTCCTTCACCCCTACCGGCACCCCGTGCAGGGGGCCCACGTGCTGCCCGGCGGCCAGCCGTTCGTCCAGGCGTGCCGCCTCCTCCAGCGCCTGCTCCGGGCACAGCCGGGCCCAGGCCCGCACCGCGGGTTCCACCTGGTGGATGCGGTCCAGCAGCGACCGCACGACCTCCCGCGCGGACACCTGCCGGCTCGCCACCGCCTCCGCCAGCTCCCGTACCGTCAGCTCCCAGACTTCCGCCATGCCGACCTCCTCACCGAGACCCCGTCCCGAGGACCGCGATGTGGGCTTCCCGCAGCTGTGCCTCATCCACCTCGGAGGGCGCTCCCATCATGAGGTCCACCGCGCTGGCGGTCTTGGGAAAGGCGATGACGTCCCGGATGGTGTCCTCCCCCGCCAGCACCATCACCAGCCGGTCGAACCCGAAGGCGATTCCCCCGTGGGGCGGGGCGCCGTACTGGAACGCCTCCAGCAGGAATCCGAACCGCTCCTGCGCCTGCTCGGGCCCGATGCCCAGCAGCCGGAACACCCGCTCCTGCAGCTCCCGGCGGTGGATCCGGACGCTGCCGCCCGCCACCTCCACCCCGTTCAGCACCAGGTCGTACGCCTTGGCCCGGACCCGAAGGGGCTCGGACTCCAAAATCTCCACGTCCTCGTCCACGGGCGCGGTGAAGGGGTGGTGCACGGCCACGTACCGCCCTTCCTCCGGGTCCCACTCCAGGAGGGGGAAGTCCACCACCCACGCGTACGCGAACATGCCCTCCCGCACCCAGCCGCGGCGCGCGGCCACGTGCTGGCGCACCTTCCCCAGGGCCACGGACGCGGCGTCGCCGGGTCCGGCCACAAACAGGAGGAGGTCGCCCTCCCGGGCCCCCGTAGCTTGGCACACGGACGCCAGCAGGCCGTCCCTGAGGTGTCTGCTCAGCGGCCCCTTGGGCCCGTCCGGGGAAAGGGCCAGGTGCAGCAGGCCGGGAGCCCCCGCCTCCACGGCCACGGCCACCAGTTCCTCCACCTCCCGCCGGCTGGCCCCCGCGGCCTCCGGCACCCGCAGGCACCGCACCGCTTGCGCTTCCCGGAACAGCCTCAGCTCGGTCGCCTTGGCCAGCTCCGTCACGTCCTCGATGGGAAGCCCGTAGCGCAGGTCGGGTTTGTCCGTGCCGTACCGCACCATGGCCTCCTGGTAGGACAGCCGGGGGAAGGGTAGGTTCAGCTCCACTCCCGCGGCCTCCCGCATGAGGTGCTGCACCAGACGCTCGACCAACTGGAGCACCTGGTCCCGGTCCACGAAGGACATCTCGATGTCGATCTGCGTGAACTCCGGCTGGCGGTCCGCCCGCAGGTCCTCGTCCCGGAAGCACCGGGCCAGCTGGAAGTAGCGCTCCACACCGGCCACCATGAGGATCTGCTTCAGGAGCTGCGGGGACTGCGGCAGCACGTAGAACTTGCCCGGGTGCAGCCGGCTGGGCACCAGGAAGTCCCGGGCACCCTCTGGGGTGGCCCGGATCAGGTGGGGCGTCTCCACCTCCCAGAACCCCTCCCGGTCCAGGAAGTCGCGGGCTGCCTTGGCCAGGCGGTGGCGCAGCCGCAGGTTGCGCCGCATCCGCTCCCGCCTCAGGTCCAGGTAGCGGTAGCGCAGGCGTACCGCCTCGTCCACCTCCGCGCCGTCCGCGATCTCAAAGGGAGGGGTACGGGAGGGGTTGAGGACCTCCAGGGACTCCGCCCGCACCTCCACCTCCCCCGTGGCGATCTTGGGGTTCACGGTCTGGGGCGGCCTTAGCGCCACCTCGCCCACCACCCGCACCACGTACTCCGGCCGCACGGCCTGCGCCGCGGCGTGGGCAGGGTGCTGCGGTGTGCACACCACCTGCACCACGCCCTCCCGGTCCCGCAGGTCCAAGAACACCAGCCCCCCCAGGTCCCGGCGCCGGTGCACCCACCCGCACACGGCCACCCGCTGGCCCGCGTGGGCCGGCCTCAGCTCGCCGCACCAGTGCGTGCGCATCCGCCCTCCTCCACCTTTGCCACCCAGCGCGCCACCTCTTCGGGGGAAGCCACCCGCTGCTCCCCCGTCTGGAGGTCCCGCAGCACCACCTGGCCCGGCGGAACATCCCCCACGCCCACCAGCACCGCCCACCGCGCTCCCGAGCGCGAAGCCGCCCGCAGTTGCGCCCGCAGGCTCCGGCCCACCAGGTCTGCCTCCGCGGACACCCCGGCCTCCCGCAGGGCGTCCGTGACCCGCAAGGCGTCCTCCGACGCCCCGTCGCTGCACACGTACACCTGGACTCCAACTTGCAGGTCCGGGACCAGGCCCTCCTCTTGCAGGACCAGCAGCACCCGCTCCAAACCCATGCCGAACCCCACCCCCGGGGTGGGCGGGCCGCCCAGGATCTCCGCCAGGCCGTCGTACCGGCCCCCGCCGAACAGGGTGCTCTGCGCCCCCAGCTTGGGGTAGTGGACCTCCGCGGCGGTGCGGGTGTAGTAGTCCAAGCCCCGCACGATGAGGGGGTCGATCTCCACCGGCATACCCAGCACCTCCAGGCGCCGCACCACCGCGTCGAAGTGGACCCTGCACTCGTGGCACAGGTAGTCCAGCATGCGGGGCGCCCCGCGGGCGATCTGCCGGGTCTGCTCCACCTTGGAGTCCAAAATGCGCAGGGGGTTGGTCACCAACCTGCGGCGGCTGTCCTCGTCCAGGCGGTCGTAGTGGGCCTGGAAGTACTCCCGGAACACCTGCAGGTAGCCGGGCCGGCACTTGCTGTCGCCCACGCTGTTGAGGTGCACCCGCACGTCCTGCAGCCCCAGGCTCTGCAGGGTGCGCACCGCGAGGCTGAGCACGTCCACGTCCGCCGCGGGGCCCGCGGCTCCCAGCACCTCCGCCCCGAACTGCGTGTGCTGGCGGTACCGTCCCGCCTGAGGTCGGTCGTAGCGGAACATCTCCGCCACGTAGTACAGCTTCACGGGCTGCGGCCAGGTGTGCATCCCGTGCTCGATGTACGCCCGCACCACGCCCGCGGTGCCCTCCGGTCGCAAGGCCAGGCTGCGGCCCGCTCGGTCGGGGAAGGTGTACATCTCGTGCTCCACGATGTCCGTCCCTTCCCCCACGCCCTTGAGGAACACCTCCGTGTGTTCCAGAACCGGCGTGCGGATCTCCCGGTAGCCGAAGCGGTGCGCCATCTCCCGGCAGCGGGACACCAGCCACTGCCAACGGTCCGACTCCGGGGGCAGGACGTCCCGCATCCCGCGGGGCGCTTGGTACTTAACCATGGCCCTCCTCGATGGTCCTGGCGGCGCCGGCCATAGAAAGAACGCACTCCGCCACGGGACGGAGCGCGCTCCTCCGGACCGGCTCTTCCCGATTGTACCAAGAGCCGCCCTCCCCGGGCGCCTGGTGAAGCACGCGGCCCGCGTGGCACAATGCTAACCGTGCGGGTCGTCTCCCTCCTGCCCGCCGCCACGGAGATCCTGTGGGCTTTGGGGTTGGGCCCGCAGGTGGTGGGGGTGAGCCACGAGTGCGACTACCCGCCCGAGGCGCGCACCCGGGACCGGGTGGTGCGCACCGCGGTGGACCCCCACGGGCACAGCCGGGAGGTGGACCAGCAGGTGCGGGAGCTGCTGGCGTCCGGGTCGCCCGTGTTCCTGGTGGACATGGACCGCATCCGGGCCCTGCGGCCGGACGTGGTGGTCAGCCAGGCGGTGTGCGAGGTGTGCGCGGTGGGCCCGCGCCAGGTGGTCCCGTTGCAGGAAGCCCTTCCAGGCGTCCGCGTGGTCTCGTTGATGGCCACGTCCCTGGAAGGTGTGTGGGAGGACGTGGTGCGCGTGGCGGAGGCGTGTAGGGTACCGGAGCGGGGCCAGGCTCTGGTGGCGCGGCTGCGGGCCTGCGTGGACCGGGTGGTGGCGGCCACGTCCGGCCGGCGACGTCCGAGGGTGGCGTGCGTGGAGTGGCTGGACCCGCCCTACGTGGCCGGCCACTGGGTCCCGCAGATGGTGGCCCTGGCGGGCGGAGTGGACGTGCTGGGGCAGGCCGGCAGGCCCTCGTGGCGCACCACGTGGGCTGCGGTGGCGGAAGCGGACCCGGACGCGGTGGTGCTGATGCCGTGCGGATTCTCTGCGGACGGCGCGTGGCGGAGGCTGAGTGAAGTGGCCGGCGACCCGCACTTCCTGACGCTGCGGGCCCTGCGGGAGGGCCGCGTGTACGTGGTGGACGCCCACGCCCACTTCAGCCGGCCGGGCCCGCGGCTGGTGGAGGGCCTGCAGACCCTGGCGGCCCTGCTCCACCCGGGCTGCGGGTTTCGGCCCGTGGCCCGCCAAGTGGGCCTGCGGGACCTGCCCGTGACGACCACCGACCACACGAGGAGGTGAGGGAGCGTGCACGCCATCGTCCTCGCGGGCGGAAAGGGGGAGCGGCTGCGGCCGTACACCCAGGACCGGCCCAAGCCCATGGTGGAGATCCTGGGCATCCCCATCCTCGGCTACCAGATCGAGTGGTTGCGCACCCAGGGTGTCACGGACGTGGTGGTGGCGTGCGGGTACCGCCACGAGGTCATCCAGGAGTACTTCGACGACGGCCGGAAGTGGGGGGTCCGGATCCGGTACTCGGTGGAGCGGGAGCCCTTGGGGCGGGGCGGCGCTCTCAAGCAGGCCATGGCGTTGGTGGACGGGGACCTGTGCGTGGCCACCAACGGCGACGTCATCACCAACGTGCCCCTCCGGGAGGTGGTGGAGCACCACCGCCGCCGCGGCTACCTCGCCACCCTGGTCCTGAGCCCCTTCATTAGCCCCTACGGCATCGTGGACGTAGACGAAGAGGACCGCATCACGGGCTTCCACGAGAAGCCGGAGCTGCCCTACTGGATCAACGCGGGCGTGTACGTCATGCACCGGGCGGTGCGGGACCTGTTGCCGGATCAGGGGGACCACGAGACCACCACCTTCCCCGAGCTGGCCCGGCAGGGGCGGCTGGGTGCCTACCGGTCGCGGGCGTACTGGCGCGGGGTGGACACCATCAAGGACCTATCGGAGGTCACCAAGGAGCTGGAGCAGCGGCTGCTGTCCGCGTTCTTGGGGTGACCGCGCCTACCTCCGGAACCACGCGAAGAGGACCCCCACGAGCGCGGCCAGCTGGCCGACCCAGAAGAGGAACATCCACCGGAGGAGATCTGCCCGGACGTTCGCGATCCGCTCCGCCAGCTCGGCCCGGAGGCTGGCCATCTCATCCCGGAGCCTGGCATCGCGGCTCGCCATCTTCTCCCGGAGGTCGGCCCTGAGCTGGGCGATCTCGGCACGGAGGGTAGCCGCGGCCTCAGCCAGGCGGCGCGCCAAGCGCTCCTCCGCCAGCGCGAGGAGGTCGGCCCTGTTCTGCTCGCTCACCTGGCGTAGGAGGTCCACCAAGGCTTCGGTGGCTTCCTACCCCAGTCGGTCGCGCAGGGCCTTGGGAACGACATAGACGGACACCCCAAGCCTCCGGAGGGGGCCTCCCGCGGGCACGGTACCACAGGCCCGCTGGGCTTGTCCCCCTCAGGGCATCCCCGGGGGCGCAGGCCACGGGCCTGCGGCCAGCTCGTAGGCCGCGCCCGCGGCCAGCACCGTGGCCTCGTCCCCGGGCCGGCCCACCAGCTGCAACCCCACGGGCAGGTCGTCCGCGACGCCGCAGGGCACCGACAGGGCCGGCAAGCCCAGGGCGTTGAAGGGGTTGGTGAAGCGGGTCAGCAGAGCCCGGGTCTCGTAGGTGCCGCTTCCCAGGTCGGTCACCGACTGCCCGAGCGTGGGCGCGGGCACCGGGACGGTGGGGACGGCGAGCAGGTCGGCGGAGGCCCACAGGTCCCCGCACAGCCGCGCGAGGGCCCGGCGGACCCGCAGGGCCTGGACGTACCGCTCCGCGGGTAGGACCAACCCCACCAGCAGCCGCTCGCGCACGTCGGCCCCGAAGGCCTCCGGGGCCGCGCGCACCGCATGGGCGTGCACGGAGGCGGCCTCCACCATGAGGAGTGCCGTGGCCACCGCAGAGCACGCCTCCCACGGGAACTCCACGGTCACCCGCCGGGCGCCTTCGCCCTCCAACACCCGCACCGCCTCCTCCACCCGCTCCGCCACCTGGGGGTCTACCACGTCCCAGTACGGGCCTGCCGGCACCCCCAGCCGCAGGCCCCGCACCCCGGACCCTAGCCCCGCCGTGTAACGGCCGGGTCGGTCCGCGAGCACCTCCAGCAGCACGGCCACGTCCTCCACCGTGCGTGCGAGGGGCCCTACGTGGTCCAGGGACGGCGACAGTGGGAACACTCCGTCCCTGGGCACCAGCTCGTAGGTGGGCTTGAGACCCACCACCCCGCACAGGGCCGCGGGGATCCGCACCGAACCGCCCGTGTCCGTGCCCACGGAGCCGAACACGCACCGGGTGGACACCGCCACGGCGCTCCCTCCGCTGCTGCCGCCGGGGCTGCGGCCGGGGTCCCAAGGGTTGCGGGCCCGCCCGTAGTGGGGGTTTTCGCTGGTCACCCCGTACGCGAACTCGTGCAGGTGCGCCCGACCCAAGAACACCGCCCCCGCCTGCCGCAGCCTGCGAGTCACCTCCGCGTCGGCCTCCGCGCGGGTCTGCGCCCGCAGCTTGGACCCGCAGGAAAACGGGGCGCCCTGCTCCGCGATGAGGTCCTTCAGCGTCACGGGCACCCCGTGCAGGGGTCCCTGGACCCTCTCCCGGGCCCGCTGCCGGGCCTGATCCAGGGTCCGCTGCGGGTCCAGCCACAAGAAGGCGTTGAGGGTGCGCTGGACCTGCAGCGCCCGTTGGATGGCCGCCTCCGCCACCTCCACGGGGGAGACCTCGCCGGTGCGGATGGCCTCCGCCACCTGACGCAGGCTCAGCTCCAGCACCCTCACGTCTCCCACCGCAGCGGGCCTGGCTCCTCTCCCGAAGCGTCCACGCTGTCCAGGGCCTCCAGCCGCCGGAGCACCGCCTGCAGGAGCTCTACGGGGAGGTCGTCCGTCCGCACGCCGCGGGCTTCCAGGACGGCCCTCATCCACGCCTGCAGGTCCTCCCGGTTCACCCGCGCAGCACCTCCGTGTCCAGCCAGATGGTCACGGGCCCGTCGTTGTGGATCTCCACCAGCATCACGGCCCCGAACACGCCGGTCCGCACGGGTACCCCGCAGCCGGCCAGGGACCGGTTGAACTCCTCGTACAGGCGCGCGGCGTGCTCGGGACCCGCCGCCTCCACGAAGCCGGGCCGGTTCCCCTTGCGGCAGTCCCCGTACAGGGTGAACTGGGACACGGACAGCACCTCGCCCCCGGCCTCCAGCACGGACCGGTTCAGCTTGCCCTGTTCGTCCGGGAAGATCCGCAGGTTCGCTACCTTGCGGGCCAAAAAACGCGCGTCCTCCTCCGTGTCCTGCACCTTCACCCCCACCAGGACCACCAGCCCCGAGCCCACTTCCGCCACCGTCCGCCCGTCCACCCGGACCGCGCCCCGCCGTGCCCGCTGGACCAGGGCCCTCACGGCCTCCGCCCACCGGTGACGCGGGAGGCTTCGGTGCCCGCGGCGGCGTCCCGCAGCCGCGCCAGGCGCCGCGCGGCTTCCCGAAGGGTCTCCTCCCGTTTGGGGTACGCAAAGCGCACGTACCGTCGGCCCAGGTGTGGGTCGTGGAAGAAGGAAGAGCCGGGTACCGTGGCCACGCCCACCTCCTGGATCAGGCGCAGGGCGAAGCGGGTGTCGTCGTCGTCCGCCAGGTCGGAGAAGTCCGCCATGATGTAGTACGCACCCTGGGGGACCGTGGGCCGGAACCCCACCTCCCGGAGCGCGGCCAGCAACAGGTCCCGCTTGGCCTGGTAGCTGCTGGCCAGCTCTCGGTAGTAGCGGTCCGAGAAGCGCAAGGCCACCACCGCGGCGTGCTGCAGGGGAGCAGCCGCACCCACGGTGAGGAAGTCGTGGGCCTTGCGGATGGCCCCCGCCAGCTGGTCGTCCGCCACCGCGGCCCACCCCACCCGCCAGCCGGTGACGCTGTAGGTCTTGCTGGTGGAGCTGATGGTGACGGTGCGTTGCGCCATCCCGGGCAGGGACGCGAGGCTGGTGTGCTGCGCTCCGTCGTACAGGATGTGCTCGTACACCTCGTCGGTGATGGCCAGGGCGTCGTAGTGGCGGCACAGGTCCGCGATGTGCTCCAGCTCGTCCCTCCGGAACACCTTGCCCGTGGGGTTGTGGGGGGTGTTCACCACGATGGCCTTGGTGTGGCGGTTGAAAGCCCGCTCCAGCTCCCGGGGGTCGTAGGGGAAGTCCGGCCGGGAGGGGTCCAAGGTCACGTACCGCAGCCGCGCCCCCGAGAGGGCCGCGTCCGGCCCGTAGTTCTCGTAGAAGGGCTCGAACACCACCACCTCCTCCCCGGGGTTCACCGTGGCCAGCATGGTGGCCATCATGGCCTCCGTGGCCCCGCAGGTCACGGTGAGGTGGCGGTCGGGGTCGTACCGGACGCCGTGGTAGCGTTCCAGCTTGTCCGCCAAGGCCGCCCGCAGCTCGGGGTCACCCCAGGTGATGGCGTACTGGTTGTACCCGTCCGCCAGGGCTTGCTGTGCCGCGGCCAACAGTTCCCGCGGGGGGTCGAAGTCGGGGAAGCCCTGGGCCAGGTTGATGCCGCCGTACTGGTTCACCAGGCGCGTCATCTCCCGGATGACGGACTCCTGGAACAACGACACGCGCTGCGCGGTGCGTGGCTTCATCCTCGCATCCTCCGAAGGTGGCGTTCCAGCGCCCCATTGTGGACCGCTTTCGGCCGCGCGGGCAACCCGCCGCCGCCGAACTCCCCGTGGCACCGGGGTTGGAGCTGCCTACACGCCCATAATGTGGTAGCCCGCGTCCACGAACAGCACCTGGCCCGTCACCCCGCGGCTCAGGTGGCTGGCCAGGAACACCGCCGCGTCCCCCACCTCGTCCTGGTCCACGGTGCGGCGCAGGGGCGCCCGCTCCTTGTACGCTTCCATGAACTCCGAAAGCCCCGCCACCGCCCGGGCGGAGGCGGTGCGGATGGGCCCCGCGGAGATGGCGTTCACCCGGATGCCGCGCTCGCCTAGCTCGTACGCTAGGTAGCGGACGCACGCCTCCAGGGCTGCCTTGCACACCGCCATCACGTTGTAGTTGGGGAACACTCGCTCGCTGGCCAGATAGGTGAGGGTCAGGATGGAGCCACCCTCCGTCATCAGGGGGGACAGGGCCCGGGTGGCCGCCACCAGGGAGTAGCTGCTCACCTCCTGCGCCACCAGGTAGCCCTCGCGGCTGGTGTCCAGGAACTTGCCCCGCAGGTCCTCGGTGCGGGCGTACGCGATGCTGTGGACCAGGACGTCCACCCGCCCCACCCGCTCCCGGAGGGCCTCCCGCAGGGCGTCCAGGTCCTCCTGGCGGGTGACGTCGCACCGCAGGAGGATGGGGTCTTGTAGCTCGCCCGCCAGCTTGCGGACGTTCTCCTCCTCCCGCTCGCCCAGGTAGGTGAGCACGCAGCGGGCGCCCTCGCGGTGGAAGGCGCGGGCGATGCCCCACGCGATGCTCCACCGGTTGGCCACTCCCATCACCACGGCGCAGCGGTCGTCCAACAGTCCCATCTCCACCTCCTCCAGGCCGGCCGTCGGCTCGGCGTGCACGGTTTACGAAAGGGGTACCCTGCCGGACGGTGCGGCGGCGGACCGGGGAACCTACCGGCCACCCGCGGTCAGCCGCTCCACCCGGTACACGTCCGGCACCTTCCCGATGCGCTGCAGCACCGCGGTCAGCTGGCCCACGTTGCGGATGTCCACCGTCAGGTGGATCACGCCCACCTTGTCCTTGCGCACGTGGGCGTTCACGGACAGGACGTTGGTCCGGGTGTCCGCCACCGCGCTGAGGACGTCCTTCAACAGGCCCACCCGGTCCAGGGCCTCCACCTGGATCTCCACGGGGTAGGTCCCGTCCGCGGACGGCTCCCACTCCACCTCCAGCAGCCGCTCCCCGTGCTGCCGCAGGTAGTCCAAGTTGCGGCAGTCCCGTCGGTGGATGGTGACCCCGCGGCCCCGGGTGATGTAGCCCACCACGTCGTCCCCGGGCAGGGGCGTACAGCACCGGGCCAAGGTCATGAGCACGTTGTCCACGCCCCGCACCCGCAGGCCTCGGGCGGGCGGCGTGGCGGGCTGGCCCTGGGGCGGGGACGGCTCGGGGGCGGGGGCCGGAGGCCCGCCCAGGGCGTGCACCACCTGCAGCAGGGTGAGATCGCCGTTGCCCAACGCCGCGTACAGGTCCTCCTCCGAGGCCACCTGCAGCTTGTCGCACGCCTCCTTGATGCGGTCCGCCCGCAGCAGGCTCGACAGCAGGCCCAGGCGCCGCAGCTCCCGCTCCAGCATCTCCTTGCCCCGGGCCACGTTCTCTTCCCGTTGCTGCTTGCGGAACCACTGCCGGATCTTGGTGCGGGCGTTGCTGGTGACCACGAACTCCAGCCAGTCCCGGCTCGGGCCCGGGGAGGTTTTGGAGGTGACGATCTCCACGATGTCCCCGCTCCGGAGGCGGTAGCTGAGGGGCACCAGCCGCCCGTTGACCTTGGCGCCCACGCACCGGTGCCCCACGTCCGTGTGGATGCGGTACGCGAAGTCCACGGGGGTGGCTCCGTTGGGCAGGTCCACCACGTCGCCTTTGGGGGTGAACACGAACACCTCGTTGCGGAACAGGTCCAGTTTGACGGACCGCATGAACTCCTGGGCGTCCTGCATCTCCTGGTGCCACTCCAACAGCTGCCGCAGCCAGGAGAGCTTCTCCTCGAAGGCCCGGTCCCGCGCCGCGGCCTTGCCCTCCTTGTACCGCCAGTGGGCCGCGATGCCGTACTCCGCCTCCTGGTGCATGCGGTGGGTCCGGATCTGGATCTCCAGGGGGACGCCCCGGTAGATCACCGTGGTGTGCAGGGACTGGTACCCGCTGGGCTTGGGGTTGGCGATGTAGTCGTCGAACTCCCCGGGGATGGGCCGCCACAGGGAGTGCACCACCCCCAGGGCCGCGTAGCAGTCCTTCACGTCGTCCACGATCACCCGCACCCCCAGCCGGTCGTAGATGCGGGCGATCCCCTGGCCCTGGTACTCCGGGCGCTGCATCTTCCGGTAGATGCTGTACGCGTGCTTGGGCCGCGCGGTGATGTGCTGGCGCTCCACCCGGATGCCCGCCCGGTTCAGCTCCCAATACAGCTCCTCCTGGATGGTGCGCAGGACCTCCTCCTGCTGGGCCTGGGCCTCCTGCAGGGACTCCGTGATCTCCCGGTAAGCTTCGGGCTCCAGGATGGCGAAGGCGCGGTCCTCCAGCTCGTTCTGGAGCTGGCCGATCCCCAGCCGCTTGGCCAGGGGCGCGTAGATCTCCAGGGTCTCCCGGGCCTTGCGCCGCTGGTGGTCCGGGGGCATCACGTGGATGGTCCGGAGGTTGTGCAGGCGGTCCGCCAGCTTGATGAGGATGATGCGGACGTCGCTGGCCATGGCCAGGAACATCTTGCGCAAATTCTCCGCCTGCTTCTCCTCCTGGCTCCTCCACTGGATCCGCCCCAGCTTGGTCACCCCGTCCACCAGGGTGGCGATCTCGTCGCCGAACTCCTGGCGCACCTGCTCCAGGGTCTGGGGCGTGTCCTCGGGGACGTCGTGCAGCAGCGCCGCGGCCACGGTGGTGGCGTCCATGCGAAGGTCGGCCAGGATGTGGGCCACGGCCACCGCGTGCATCACGTAGGGCTCGCCGGACCGCCGCGCTTGGCCCGCGTGGGCCCTGGCCGCGAAGGCGTACGCCCGCCGCAGCAGGTCCAGGTCCGCATGGGGCTGGATCTCCCGGACCCGCTCCAGCAGCCGCTGGACCTCCTCGGGCAGCTCCACCTGCTCCGGCGCTCCCGCGCCCGTGCGGGACGTCATACCCTATCCTGCACCCGATCCCGGACGGGCGGCAAGCGAGGCCCCAGCCACCCGCTCCAGCACGTCCACCGCGGGAGCCGACATCATCCAACGGCTTCCGGCCTCGAAGGCCGCCCGGCTGGCTTCCCCCTCCGCGAAACGCGGCACCGAGCCCAGGTCCTTCCGGTCCTCCACCGCGCACAGCTGCACCTTCCAACCGCCCGGGACGCGCTCCCGGGTCAACAGTCCTGCGGCTTCGAACACGTGCAAGCTAGCGGGCACGGCCAGCGCGGGGTCCAGACCCGTGGCCTCCCGGACCGCCGCTTCCAAGCCGGGGTCCGGCCAGCGCACCTCTCCGTGCCTCTGCTGCAGGAGCCTGTAGATGGCCGCCAGAGTGTGCCGGGAGGGGTGGCGGCTCTCCCACTCCCTCCGGGCGGCCCGAAGCCCATCCCGGTCAAAGGCCAGCACCAGGGTCGCCTGGTCCCGGGGGCCCGAGCCGCACCCGGCTTGCTGCAGGAAAACCTCCCGGGCCGTGGGGGCCAGCCACACCAGGGTCCGCGCCCGGAGACCTTCCGGCGCGGGCCCGCCGCAAACCAGACCCTTCAACTTCCCCTGGTTGAACAGCTGCACCAGGGTCTCCCGCACCACCGCTGGCAGCCCGGGGTGGTCGTACGCCACTTGCGCGGAGGGTTCCAGGCGCCGCGCAAGTTCCACGGAAGACCGCGGGCCTGCGGCCAGCAGCACCACGCCCTGGTCCAGCCACCCCTCCACGGGCTGCCGGTCCTGCCGCCGGTCCACCACCCGCACCCCGGTGCGCGCAGCCCCCGGGCCCTGCACCTCCCACCCTTGGGGGCGGGCGGTGGGGTCCCAAAGCCACCAGAGGAACGGCCCCTGGTGGTCCGCGAGGGGCCCGGGTAGCTGGGCTACAAGCCAACCTTCGGCCACCACCAGCCCGTCCGAAGCCACCACGTCGGGCCTGCGGCTCACGTACGCGGTGGTGGCGAACACCACGTCCACGGCACCCGCTTCCAACGCTTCCTCGGCCTCCGCCAGCTCGCGCCTGGCCACCAGCCCGTGCAGCTGCGCGACCCGGAGCCCCAGCCGCTCCAGGGCGGACTTCCAGGACTGCCACCGGCTCTCCGCGAGCTCCGCCAGAGGCATGACGTACACCGCCCGGCGGCCGCGCACGGCCCAGGCGGCCGCGGCCAGGAGGGGCACCGGCCACCACCCCGGCTGCGGCGGGCAGGCCACCGCGACCCGATCCCCCCGCAGCAGCCGGTCGAGCACGGGACGGGCCTCCTCGGAAAGCCCGTTGCGGCCGGCCAGGGCCTTGAGCATGGCTTGCGCGTCTGCGGACGCCCCGAGGGCCGAGCGGACCCACGCTGTCCGCGAGGGTGGGGCTTCCTGCTCCAACTTGAGGTTCACCCCGAAATTCTTGTCCCCCCCACCCGTGACCGCGGTGACCGTGGCCCGGTAGCGGGCGCCCCGGTCCAGCTGGGGCGCGATCCGCCCTGCCACGGGTGAACTGAGGTAGCCCACGACCGCGCCGTCCACGCGCACCACCTGGACCGCGTGCGGGTCTACGGGGTTGTCCGGCTGCCGCCGCAGCAGCACCTCCTCCCCGGGGGCGAGGGCGGCCACCACCTCCTGCCTCCCCTCGAAGGTCACGCCCACCACCTTGGTGAACAGGACGGGCCGGACTTCCACGCTCCTGTATGCCCCGCCCAGGTAGTCGTCCGCCCGCTCCAGCAGGCGCCGCAGGAGGGAAGGAGTGTGCGCCAGCACGTGCTCGGGCTGCAGCCCGGGAGTCCTGAGGTCCTCCAACACCCACCGGATGCCCCCTTCCTGCCAGCGGTCCCGCTCGGGGCACCCGGCGATGTCCACCTCAGGCTGGGCAAACGCCAGCAGCTCGCCCCACTCCCCCAACCCGAACCCCACCGCCTCATGCAAACACCCGCCGTCCCACACCTTCAACCACAGGTGCTCGCCCTCGGCCCAGCACCCCACTTCCACCACCGCGAGACCCCGGGCCGCCAGCACGGGCTTGGGGTTTCCCGCCCCGAAGGGCTCCAGCAGGGCCAGCTCGTCCACAAGCCGCTCCGTGACCTCGCCCAAGCTCACCTCGGCTTCCACCGCCACTTGAGGCACCAGCAGCTCCGGGCTGGCCCTCGATCCCACGGTTTGCTCGAAGTGGCGCCGGAATTCCTCCAGGTGGCGGGCGGGCAGGGACAGGCCCGCGGCGGAGGTGTGACCCCCGAACCGGTCCAGCAGGTGACCGCACTCCGCCAGAAGCTCGACCAAGTCCAGGCCCTCCACACCCCGGGCGGACCCGCGGGCTACCTCACCTTCCACGGCTAAAGCGACGGCCGGCCTCCAGTACGCCTCCCGCAGCCGCCCTGCCACCAGCCCCACCACCCCGGGGTGCCAACCCTCTCCCCAGACCACGATGGCCGGCCGTTCCTGCAAGCCCTCTGCCTCCACGCTCGCCACCGCCTGGCCCAGGGCCAGGTCGCTCATCCGCTGGCGGTGCGCGTTGTGGGCCTCCAGCTGGGACGCCAGGTGCTGGGCCTCTTGGGGGTCGTCGGTGAGCAGCAGCTGCAGGGCGGTGCGCGCGGTGTCCACCCTGCCGGCGGCGTTCAGCCTGGGTGCCACCCTCCACGCCACGTCGTCCGCGCGCACCGGCACCACAAGGCCGCTGGAGCGCACCAGGGCCCGCAGCCCCACCAAGGGTGTGTCGGGCAACCGCCGAAGCCCGTGACGGGCGATGATCCGGTTGTCGTCCATCAACGGGACTACGTCCGCCACAGTCCCCACCGCCGCCAGCTCCAGTAGCTCCTCCGTGGCGGGCGCGCCCACGAGCTGCCGCAGGGCCGCGGCCAGCAGCCAGGCCAACCCCGCGGCGCAGTACCCGCGGAACCGGTATGGGCGGTGCGCGATCTTGGGGTCCACCACCACGTCCGCGGGCGGCAGGACCGGAGGCGGCTCGTGGTGGTCCACCACCACCACGTCCAACCCCAGCTGCTTGGCCAGGGCCACCTCGCTTACCGCCCCCACCCCGCAGTCCACGGTCACCAGGCACCGGGTTCCGGCGTCCGCGAGGGCGCGGACGGCTTCCGGGTTCAGGCCGTAGCCCTCGTGCAGCCGGTGGGGAATGTAGGAGTTCGCCTCCACCCCCAGGGCGCGCAGGCTGCGGACGAGGATGGCCACCGCGCACACGCCGTCCGCGTCGAAGTCGCCGTACACGGTCACCGGCCGGCCGCTGCGGGCGGCTTCCCAGATCCGGCCGGCGGCTTCCATCAGGTCCGGCAGCTCCTTTGGGGAAGAAAGGGCGCCCAGGGGAGCGCGGAGGAACCGGTCCGCGGCAGCAGGCTCTCCGTGGCCCCGCACCGCGAGGACCTGTGCGGTGGCCGGCAAAATCCCCAACGCGCGCGCCAGCCCGTCCCGGAGAGGGTGAGGCGGGTGGACGGACCAGGGGCGGGTGCGGGGCCTACCCACCGGTGCTTTGCGCCGGCTCTTCCGAGCTACTCGTCCGCGCGGCCTGCGGCACGCCCTGCGCCAGCCTCAGCCTGCGTTCCAGGTGCCCCACCTTCCGGCGCAACCACCAGTCCGACAGCGCCAGGGGAAGGCCCGCCAGGGCGGCGCCCGCGAACAGAGCCACCACCACCAGGGTGGCGGGAGTGTCCTCCACCAGCACCCGTCCCGCCACCTTCAGGGCGTACCGGTCCGCGGCGCCCGCGTTGCTCAGGAGCAGCACCACGCTGAACAGCGCCAGGACCACGAGGGCCGCGAAGAACCAGCGCATCCGTCCCCCCGCTCGGCAGTGTAGCACCCGGGGCGGGCCGGCTCGCTTCAGGTCCGGGCCTTTCCCCGCCGGCCGCCGGCCACCGCCCGCGCGGGCTGCGGTGCAGGCTGCACAGCCATCCGCCCCGCCCGGCGTTCCGCCCACTCCGTCATGTCCACCAGGAGGGGGCTCGCCACCCCGATGGACGACCAGCCGCCCGTGAGCACCGCCACGGTCAGGCCCAGGGCGAAGTCCCGCACCGTGGGCCCGCCGAACAGGTACACGCTGCCGATGGCCAGCAGGGTGGTAAGGGCCGTGTTCAGAGACCGCACCAGGGCTTCCAGGATGCTGCGGTTCACCAGGTCTGCGAACGCCTCGCGGGCGCGGAGCTGGAGGTTCTCCCGCACCCGGTCGAACACCACGATGGTGTCGTTGATGGAGTAGCCCACCACCGTCAGCAGCACCGCCACGAAGCTGCTGTCCACCGTGGCCCGGGTTAGGGCGAACACCCCCAACACCAGCAGGAGGTCGTGCAGCAGGGCCGCATCCGCGGCCAGGGCGAACCGGATGGACCGGAAGCGCGCCGAGACGTACACCACTTGCAGTGCCAGGCCGAGGGCGACCCCGAGGATGGCAATGTTGCGCAGCTCCCGGCCGATCTTGGGGCCCACGTCGTCCACGCTGAGGACCGTGAAGGGCCCCACCCGGTCCCGCAGAGCCTGCTCCACCCGGCGGCGCTCCTCCGGCTCCAGGTGGCGGGTGCGGACGGAGATGTCGCCGGTCTCCTGTACCTTCTGGATGACCGCCTCCCCCAGCCCCAGGGGCTGGAGGGCCGCGCGCACCTGCCCGGTGGACACGGACCGGTCCTGGAAGCGCAGGGTGAGCAGCGTGCCGCCGGTGAAGTCCACTCCCCAGTTCAGCACCGGCCGGCCCAACGCCGGCTGCACCGCCATGCTGGCGAGGCTGAGCAGCACGATGGCCGCGGAGATCACGTACAGCCACCGACGGTTGCCCATGAGGTTCCACGCCTTCACGCCGCCACCTCCTGTCGGCGGGGCAGGTCGGCCACCCGCGCCAGGTGTCGGGCCAGCCCGACTTCCGCGCACAGCTCCACCAGCCAGCGGGTGGCCACGATGGCGGTGAACATGGACGCCAGCACGCCCAAGGTCAGGGTCACCGCGAAGCCCCGGACGGGCCCGGTGCCCAGCCACAGTAGCACCGCGGCCCCGATGAGGGTGGTGACGTTGGAGTCGAGAATGGTCACCAAGCCGCGCCTCCAGCCCGCGGCCACCGCCGCCCGGAAGGTCTTGCCCGCCCGCAGCTCCTCTTTGAGCTTCTCGAAGATGATCACGTTGCCGTCCACCCCGATGCCCAGACTGAGGATCACGCCCGCCACCCCGGGGAGGGTGAGGGTCGCGCCCAAGGCTGCCGACAAGCCCAACAGCAGCAGCGTGTACAGGCCCAGGGACACCGACGCCAGTAGCCCGGGCAGGCGGTAGTACGCGGTCATGAACAGCACCACCGCCACAGCGGCGATCCAGCCGGCCCGCAGGCTCCGGTCGATGGAGTCCCGACCCAGGGTGGGGCCCACGGTGCGCTCCTCCACGGGCCGCACGGGCACGGGCAGAGCCCCGCCCCGCAGCAGGATGGCGAGATCCCGGGCCTCGTCCGCGGTGAAGCTGCCCTCGATGACGCCCTCGCCCGGGATGCGGGCGCGGATCACGGGGGAGGACAGCACCCGGTTGTCCAGCACGATGGTCAGGTACTCCCCGATGCTGCGGCCCGTGTGCTCCTCGAACTTCTTCGCACCCTCACCTGCGAACCGGAAGCGGACCAGCCACCGCACCGACTGCTGGTCGAACTCCGCCCGGGCGTCCCGCAGGTCGGCGCCCGTCACCACCACCTTCTTGGGCAGGATCACCACCTGCCCGTCGGGCATCCGCACCCGGCGGTTGTCCGGCAGCCACTCCGCGCCCCGGGGCAGGCTCTGGTGGTCGGTGTCCACGAACTCCAGCAACGCGGTGCGGCCGATGAGGTCCTTCGCCCGCTGCGGGTCCTGCAGCCCGGGGAACTCCACGATGATGCGGTCCTGCCCCTGCCGCTGCAGCAGGGGCTCGGCCACGCCCAGGGCGTCGATGCGGTTTTGGATCACCCGCATGGCTGCGTCCACCTTGTCCGGGGTGACCTCCACCCCGGGCCGGCGCTCCGCCTCCAGCACGATGCGGGTGCCGCCCTGCAGGTCCAGCCCCAGGCGCAGCCGGGGATGGGGCGCCTGCCACGAGGGCCGCCACCCGTCCAGGCGGACCGGCTGGAAGGCCACCTGGAAGGAAGCGGCCGCCATTACCAACAGCACCAGGACGCGAAGGGTGTGGGACTTCAACTCCGGCTCCTTCCCGCGTGCTCGGTCCGGCAGGCCGGACCCGTCCCAGTATAGCAGCTCGGACCGGCCGGAATCGCGTCCGCGGACGCCGTGCGGGCGGTCCCGCGGGATGTCAGGCGACCCGCTCCACCACCACCGCGATGCCCTGCCCGACCCCGATGCACATGGTGGCGAGGCCCCACCGCGCCTGGCGGCGCTGCATCTCCCAGGCCAGGTGGCCCAGGATCCGCGCTCCCGAAGCGCCCAGCGGGTGGCCGAGGGCGATGGCCCCGCCGTTGACGTTCACCCGCTCCAGGTCGAGCCCCAGCTCCCGCACGCACGCCAGCACCTGGCTGGCGAAGGCCTCGTTGAGCTCCACCAGGTCCAGGTCCTCCACCGCCAGCCCCGCCCGGACCAGGGCCTTGCGGACCGCGGGCACGGGCCCCACACCCATGACCGCGGGGTCCACGCCCGCCACCGCGGTGGACACGATGCGGGCCATGGGGCGCAGCCCCAGCTCGCGCGCGATGTTGGCTTCTGCGAGCAGCAGCGCCGCGGCGCCGTCGTTGATCCCGGAGCTGTTGCCCGCGGTCACCGTACCGCCCGCTCGGAACGCCGGCCGCAGCTTGCTCAACGCCTCCAGGGTGGTGCCGGGCCGGGGGTGCTCGTCGTGGTCCACCACCAGGGGCTCGCCCGAAGGCTGGGGGATCACCACGGGGACCAGCTCGTCCCGGAACCGGCCTTCCTCGATGGCCCGGGCCGCCCGCTGCTGGCTCAGCAGCGCATAGCGGTCCTGGTCTTCCCGCGTGATGCCGTACCGCTCCGCCACGTTCTCCGCAGTCTCGCCCATGGAGTACGGCGGGTACTTCTCCGCCAGCTTCGGGTTGGCGAACCGCCACCCGATGGTGGTGTCGTACACCTCTAGCTTCCGGCTCCACGGTTCCGCGGCCTTGGCCACCACGAAGGGCGCGCGGGTCATGCTCTCCACCCCGCCCGCGATCATCACGTCCCCGTCCCCGCAGCGGATGGCGTGGTAGGCGGTGACGGCGGCCTGCAGGCCGGACCCGCACAGGCGGTTCACGGTCTGCCCGGGGGCCTCCACGGGCAGGCCCGCCAGCAGCGCGGCCATGCGCGCCACGTTGCGGTTGTCCTCCCCTGCCTGGTTGGCGCACCCGAACACCACGTCCTCGATGCGGGCCGGGTCGATGCCCGTCCTGCGCACCAGGGCGGAGATGACCAAAGCCGCTAGGTCGTCGGGGCGGACGTCCCGCAGGGCGCCCCCGTACCGCCCGATGGGCGTCCGCACCGCGTCCACGATCACCACGTCCCGCATGCCGCCCCTCACCGGCCCGAGTACCGCGGGGGCCGCTTCTCCAGAAACGCCAAAACCCCTTCCCGGTGGTCCTCCGTGCGGCCCGCGGCGTCCTGCAACATGGCTTCGTAGTCCAGGGCGCTGGGTAGGTCCGCCTCCAGGTTGCGCAGCAGGGCGCGCTTGGTGAACCCGTACGCCCGCGTGGGCCCCGCGGCCAGCCGGCCCGCCACTTCCCGGGCCTTGGCCATGAGCTCCGAACTCGGCACCACCCAGTTCACCAGCCCCAGCCGCAGCGCCTCCTGGGCCGGCACCCGTTCAGCCAGGTAGCACATCTCGAAGGCCTTCCCCAGCCCCACCAGCCGAGGGAGGAAGTAGGTGGCTCCCGAGTCCGGCACCAGCCCGATGCGGGTGAAGGCTTGCAGGAAGCTGGCGTCCTCAGAGGCCACCCGCAGGTCGCACGCCAGGGCGAGACTCGCGCCCGCCCCCGCGGCCACCCCGTTCACCGCGGCCACCACGGGCTTTTCCAGGCCCTGCAGCTGCAGGATGATGGGCGCGTAGCGGCTGCGGATGTGCTGCGCGTACGAGAAGTCGCCCGCAGCCCGCTCCCGGAGATCCTGGCCCGAGCAGAAGGCCCGGCCCGCGCCGGTGAGGATCACGCTACGCACCTCCTCGTCCCGTCCGGCCTTGCGGAGGGCGTCCAGCAGCTCCTCGGCCATCCGGTCGTTCACCGCGTTCAGGACCTCCGGGCGGTTCAGGGTCAGGGTCAGCACCCCGTCCGCGAGCTCCCACAGCAGCGTCTGGTACTCCACGGCGGCCTCCTTTTTTACCTTCCCTGGAAGACCGGCTTGCGCTTCTCCAAAAACGCCCGCACGCCCTCCTCCTTGTCCTCGGTGCCGAAGGCCAGGGCGAACAGCCGGCGCTCGTAGTCCAGACCTACCTCCAGGGGCGTGTCCAAGGACCGCAGCACCGCGGCCTTCGCCAGCCGCACCGCCACGGGCGCCTTGCCGGCGATCTCCCGGGCCAGGGCGTACGCCTCGTCCATCAGGCTCTCGGGGGGCACCACGCGGTTCACCAGGCCCCACTCGTACGCCTGCTGCGCGGTGATGTGGCGGCCCGTGAGGATCATCTCCAGAGCCCGGTGCTTGCCCACGGCCCGGGGCAAGCGCTGGGTACCTCCCGCGCCGGGGATGATGCCCAGGTTGATCTCCGGCTGCCCGAACCGCGCGGTCTCCGAGGCCACGATGATGTCGCACGCCATGGCCAGCTCGCAGCCGCCTCCCAGGCAATAGCCGCTCACCGCGGCGATAAGGGGTTTGGGGAACGCCCGGATGCGCTCCCACCGCTTGCCCCGGGGGCCCTCCAGCATCCCCACGGGGGTCACGCCCGCGAACTCCCCGATGTCCGCCCCCGCGGCGAAGGCGCGCTCGTCGCCCGTGAGGACCACCACCCGCACCTCGGGATCCTGTTCGAACCGGTCCAAGGCCGCGCACAGCTCGTCCATGGTCTGGCCGTTCAGGGCGTTGAGGACCTTGGGCCGGTTGAGCCGGATGGTGGCCACGTGTCCGTCCACCTGGGTCAGGATGTTCTGGAAGTCCATCGGCGCCTCCTCAGTCCGTGTCCTCCGTTCCCCTTCGCGGCCTCTTCTAGGATTCCCTGGCCGCTTCCGGCACCAGGTAGCGGACCAGCTTCTCCCGCCGGGCCTGGGCCTGCGCCAACCGTTCCCGCTCCGCCTCCACCACCTCCGCGGGCGCCCGCTGGAGGAAGTCGGGGTTCTCCAGGCGCGAGCGCACCCGCTCCAGCTCCCGTTCCACTTCCGAAAGCTCCGCCCGGGCCCGGTCCGCCAAAGCCTCCGCCTGCGCCCGGTCCAGGGGCACCCACACCTCCACGGGCCCCACCACCCCGCCGGCCGCGGGGCGGGGCCGCTGAGACTCGTCCACGAAGTGCACCTGCGCCCGGGCGAGCGCCTCCACCAGCCTGCGGTGGCCTTCCAGGGACGGTCGCCGGGGCCCTGCCACCACGTACACGGGCACGCGTTCCTGAGAAGGTGTCCGCAGGTCCGCACGAACGCTGCGCACCTCCCGCACCACCTCCTGCACCAGCTCCACCTCCGCCTCCACCTCCGGGCGGACCCGGCCGGCGTCGAAGGCGGGCCACGGTGCCACCATGATGCTCTCGCCCTCGTGGGGCAGGGCCTGCCAGGCCGCCTCCGTCACGAAGGGCGTGACCGGGTGCAGCAGCCGCAGCCCAGTCTCCAGGGCCCGCCACAGGGTGTAGCGGGTGGCGGGCTGGGCGTCGGGGTCCAGCAGCAGGACCTTGCTCATCTCCAGGTACCAGTCGCAGAACTCGCTCCACAGGAAGTGGTACAGGCTGCGCGCCGCCCGGTCGAACTCGTACTGCTCGTACGCCGCGGTGGCTGCCTCCACGGTGCGGTGCAGCCGGCTGGTGATCCACACGTCCGGCACCCCGTACTGCAGGGTAGAAGGGTCCACGGTGCGCGGGTCCCAGCCGTCCAGGCTGCGGAGGACGTACCGGGTGGCGTTCCAGATCTTGTTGGCGAAGTTGCGGGTGTCCGCCACCATCTTCTCGTCGAACCGCAGGTCCTGCTGCGCCTGGGAACAACGCACCACCAGGCCGAACCGCAGGGCGTCGGCCCCGTACCGCTGGATGGCCTGCAGGGGGTCGACCCCGGTGCCCAGGGACTTGCTCATGCGGCGGCCCTGCAGGTCCATCACGGTGGGGTTGATGTACACGTGGTGGAAGGGGACTTCGCCCATGAACTCCAGGCCGAACATGATCATGCGGCAAACCCAGAGGAAGATGATGCCGCGGTCGGTGATGAGCACGCTGGTGGGGTAAAAGTACCGCAGGTCCTCGGTGTCCTTGGGCCAGCCCAGGGTGGCGAAGGGCCACAGGGCGCTGCTGAACCACGTGTCCAGCACGTCCGGGTCCTGCCTCCAGCTCCGGGCCCCGCACCCCGGGCAGCTGCCCTCCGGCGCCGACCTGGACACCACGAACTGACGGCACCCCTCACACCACCACACGGGGATGCGGTGGCCCCACCACAGCTGCCGGGAGATACACCAGGGCCGGATGTTGTCCAGCCAGTCCACCGCCACCCGGGCCCACCGCTCGGGGAAGAACCGCACCCGCCCCGTGCGGATGGCCTCCGCAGCCTTCTGCGCCATCTCCCGAACGTCGCAGAACCACTGCTCGCTGAGGGCGGGCTCGATGACCGTGTGGCAGCGGTCGCACCGCCCCACCCGGGTGCGGTACGGCTCCCGCCGCACCACCAGCCCCGCCTGCTCCAGGGCCCGTGCCACCGCCTCCCGGGCCTCGAACCGGTCCAAGCCCGCGAACCGGCCCGCTTCCTGCGTCATGCGGCCGTCCTCGCCCACCACCACCAAGGCGGGCAACCCGTGGTCCTTGCCGATCTCGTAGTCCAGGGGGTCGTGCCCCGGGGTGATCTTCACCGCGCCCGTGCCGAACTCCGGGTCCACCCGGCGGTCCGCGATCACCGGTACCACGCGGTCCACCAGCGGCACCGTGACCTGCTGGCCCACCAGGTGGCGGTACCGCTCGTCCTCGGGGTGCACGGCCACCGCCACGTCCGCCAGGATGGTCTCCGGCCGCTGGGTGGCGATCACGATGCCCTCGGAGCCGTCTACCCCGGGGTAGCGCACGTACCACAGGAAGCTGTCCATCTCCTCGTGCACCACTTCCAGGTCGGAGATGGCGGTGGCGCACCGGGGGCACCAGTTCACCATGTAGTCCCGGCTGCGGTAGATCTTGCCCCGCTGGTACAGCCGGACGAAGGCCTCCAGGACCGCGTCGTAGTAGTCGGGGTCCAGGGTGAAGATCTTCCGGTCCCAGTCGCAGGATGTCCCCAGCCGCTGCAGCTGGGTGTAGATGATCTGCCCGTACTTCTCCACCCACCGCCACACCCGCTGCTCGAACCCTTCCCGTCCCAGGTCTTCCCGGCGCAGGCCCTCCCGGGCCAGCTCCCGCTCCACCACGTTCTGGGTGGCGATGCCCGCGTGGTCTGTGCCCGGCTGGTACAGGGCGTTGCGGCCCCGCATGCGCCAGAACCGGGTCTGGACGTCCTGCAGGGTGTTGTTCAGGGCGTGGCCGATGTGCAGCTCCCCGGTCACGTTGGGCAGGGGCATCATCACCGCCCACGGGGTCCGGGAGGGGTCCGGCACGGCGCGGAAGTAGCCGCGCTCCATCCACGTGCGGTACCACCGCTCCTCCACCTGGGAGGGGTCGTACGCCTTGGGCAGGTCCTGCATCCTGGGAGCTCACCTCCTCACCGAAAAGCGCCGCCCGTCCGAAAGGACGGAGCGGCGCTCCGCGGTACCACCTTCCTTCCGGGCGCACCGGCCCGGCTCTTCTGGGCGCGGTCACGGGCGCCGGCCGGCGGGCTCTACTGGGTTTCCTCCCGCGGCTTCGGGGCGACCTTCACCGGCCAACCTGGCAGGCAGCTTCCACCGTTCCCGCCCTCTCTGCGCCGGCCCGACCGGCTACTCCTCCCCTTCCTCGCCTTTGCCAGGATTATACGTCACCGCAGCACGAACAGTCCCAGCCCCACCGCCACCGCCGCGGACAGGGCGAAGGTCCCCGCCACGCGAATCAGGTCCCACCGCAGCCGCCACATGAGCTCACCTTGGGTCTCCTGGGTCACGGGCGACGGGCTGGCGGCGGTGGCCCGCAGCCGCGCCCCGCACTTCCTGCACACGATCTTCCGCTCGGGGTTCTCCGTCCCACACCTCGGACACCGCATGGGCGCCTCCCTCTAGCGCTCGCGGGCCCGCCTCAGCGCCTCCACCGCCTGGGGAGGGACGTACGTACTCCCCAGGGGAGCCTTGCTGGCGGGTCCCGGTCCATGGTAGTCGCTGCCGCCCGTGGCCACCAGCCCGAACTCCCGGGCCCACTCCAGGAACCGCCGGACGTCCTGGGGCGAGTGGTCCGGGTAGTACGCCTCGATGCCCCGCAGCCCGCAGTCCACCAGGCGCGCGATCCGGTCCCGATCCCCGCCCCACAAGGGGTGGGCGAACACCGGGACCCCGCCCGCCCGTAGCACCGCCTGGACCGCCTCCTCGGGGGAAAAGCGCTCCCGCTCCACGTACGCGGGCCTGCCCCGGGCCAGGTAGCGCTCGAAGGCCTCCTCGAAGCTCCCCACGTACCCCGCGGCCACCAGGGCGCGGGCTACGTGGGGCCTGCCCACCGCGCCATCCGCTTGGCGCGCCACCTCTTCGAAGGTGATGGGGAGTCCCAGCTGGTTCAGGCGGCGCACCATCTCCCGGGCCCGCGCGAGCCGACCTTCCCGCAGCCGCCGCAACAGGGACAGGAACTGGCGGTCCTGCCCGTCCACGAAGTAGCCCAGGATGTGGACTTCCCCGTCGGGGACGTCGGTGCTCAGCTCCACCCCCGGGACCAGCTCGATGCCCAGGCGGTCCGCCTCCTCCGCCGCGGGCCCGACCCCGTCCACGGTGTCGTGGTCGGTGACGGCCAGGACCTGCAGGCCCGCTTGTTTGGCCTCCTGGACCAGCTCCGCGGGCGAAAGCGTGCCGTCCGAGGCGGTGGTGTGGGTGTGCAGGTCCGCGCGCACGGCCGCCTCACTCCACCTCGTGGATGCGGCGGATGGACGTGGCGCGGCCCGCCCCGTCCGCCTCCACCAGCACCGCGTTGAACTGGACGGCTCCGGAGGCCACCTCGAACCGTACCGGCAGCTGCGTGAGGAACCGCTGCAGGATGGCCTCCCGGTCCACCCCGATCACGCCGTCCCGCGGGCCCGTCATGCCCACGTCCGTGATGTACCCGGTGCCCCCGGGCAGCACCCGCTCGTCCGCGGTCTGCACGTGCGTGTGGGTCCCCACCACCGCGGTGACCCGGCCGTCCAGGTAATAGCCCATGGCCTGCTTTTCCGAGGTGGCCTCCGCGTGGAAGTCCACCAGCACGAACGGGGTGACCTCCCGCAGCCGGTCCACCTCCGCCCGCGCCACCCGGAAGGGGTCGTCCAGGGGCTCCATGAAGACCCGGCCCTGCAGGTTCAGCACCGCCAACGCCAGACCGCCCTTCCGGATCACGGTGCTGCCGTGGCCGGGCACGCCTGGGGGGTAGTTGGCGGGGCGCACCAGTCGGGGGTCGGAGTCCAGGAGCTCGTACGCCTCACGCTTGGCCCACGTGTGGTTCCCGCCCGTGAGGACGTCCACCCCCGCCTCGAACAGCTCCGCGGCCGTCTTGGGCGTGAGCCCCACCCCTCCCGCGCTGTTCTCCGCGTTGGCCACCACGAAGTCCACCGCGAGCTGCTTGCGTAGGACGGGCACGCGACGAGCCACCGCCCGCCGTCCGGGCCTGCCGTGCACGTCGCCCACGAACAGGATCCTCAAGACCCCCGCTCCCGCCCCTGCCGGACCGGCCGGGGGGCGTAGTACACCAGCACCTTCCCCTCCTCCCGCACGCCCACCACGGCCCGGGCGGGGCGCAGGCGCCGGGCGTGTTCCAGGGCGTAGCGCAGCTGCTCGGCCCGCTCCTCCTCCGGGTCTTCCTCCCCCGCCAGGAGGTCGGCGCCGAAGGACTCCCGCGCCAGCTGCGCCACCACCCGCACCTCTTCCAGGGTGAGGTCGTCCACCGACCGCACCACCTCGAAGCGGGTGAAGTTGGGACCGGCCTGCCAGCTCACCTGGACCCGGGGCGGCGGTCCGCCCTCCAGGTCGTGGAGGATCGCGATGGAGTCCTCCAACTTCCGGCGGAAGGCCGCCCGTACCTTCACCGGAAGTTTCTTGCCCACCAGCAGGCTCAGGCGTAGGGTACCCCAGCGGGGGTCGAAGGCCGCGGAGGCGAACTCCGGGAACTCCAGCAGGAGCGCCGCCACGAAGCTCACGCTGTCGGGCAGCACGCGGACGGCCTGGGCCGCGTACGACGCCTCCACGTGGACCACCAGACCCTCGCTCGACCGCCACAGGCCCGCCGGGGCCCTGGGCTCCCCCACCCGCGGAAAGCCCTCCTAGACCATCCGGGTCTCCGTGATCCCGGGCGGTCTTCCGGACACGCTCCTAGCGGGCGTACTCCACGACCCGGGTCTCCCGCAAGACCGTGACCTTGATCTGCCCGGGGTAGTCCAGGTCCG
>CAYTFH010000013.1:68278-70848 GCA_964437095.1 uncultured bacterium
ACCCGGGTCTCCCGCAAGACCGTGACCTTGATCTGCCCGGGGTAGTCCAGGTCCGCCTCGATCTTCCTCGCCAGGTCCCGGGCCAGGCGGTAGGCCGCCAGGTCGTCGATCTCGTTGGGCCTCACGACCACCCGGATCTCCCGGCCCGCCTGGATGGCGTACGCCTTCTCCACCCCGGGGAACGAGGTGGCCAGCTGCTCCAGGGCCTGCAGGCGCTGGATGTACATCTCCACGGACTCCTTCCGGGCCCCGGGCCTCGAGCCCGAGATGGCGTCCGCGGCCGCCACCAGCACCGCCTCCACGTACTTCGCCTCCTCCTCCCCGTGGTGGTACAGGATGGCGTTGAGCACCGCGGGGTGCTCGTGGTAGCGCCGCGCCACGTCCACGCCGATCTGGGTGTGGCTCCCTTGCACCTCGTGGGTCAGGGCCTTGCCGATGTCGTGCAGCAGGCCCGCCCGCCGGGCCAGAGCCACGTCCGCACCCACCTGCGCGGCCAGCTCCCCCGCCAGGAGGGCCACCTCCACGGAGTGCTGGAGGACGTTCTGGCCGTAGGAAGTCCGGAACTTCAGCCGCCCCAAAAGCTTGATCAGGTCCGGGTGCAGGCCGTGCACCCCGGCTTCCAGGGCCGCCCGCTCCCCTTCCTGGACGATGCGCTCCTCCAGCTCCCGCTGGGCCTTCTCCACCATCTCCTCGATGCGGGCCGGGTGGATGCGGCCGTCGGACATGAGTTTTTCCAGGGCGATCTTGGCCACTTCCCTCCGCACGGGGTCGAAGGACGACAGGGTCACCGCCTCGGGGGTGTCGTCGATGATCAGGTCGACCCCCGTGAGGGCTTCCAGGGCCCGGATGTTCCGGCCCTCCCGGCCGATGATCCGGCCCTTCATCTCGTCGGAGGGGAGCGGCACCACCGACACCGTAACTTCCGCGGTGTGGTCCGCGGCGGTCCGCTGGATGGCCAGGGCCAGGATCTCCCGGGCCCTGCGCTGGGCCTCCTCCCGGGCCTCCCGCTCGATCTTGCGGATGCGGGCGAGGGCGTCCTCCCGCACGTCCGCCTCGATCTGCTCGAGGAGCTGCTTGCGGGCCTCCTCCGCGGTCAGGCCGGCGATGCGCTCGAGGGCCTGCCGTTGCTCGCCGATGAGCGCGGTGACCTCCTCGGCTCGTTGGGCCAGTTCCTGCTCCTGCTGCTGGATCGCGCGCTCACGACGCTCGAGCTGGTCCGCCCTGCGGTCCAGGGCCTCCTCGCGCTGGACGAGGCGCCGCTCCAGGCGCTGCAGGTCCGCCCGCTGCTCGCGGATCTCCCGCTCCGCCTCGCGGCGGGTCCGCAGCGCCTCTTCCTTGGCCTCCAGGAGGGCCTCTTTGACCTTGGACTCGGCCTCACGCCGTGCCTCTTCCACGATCCGGCGGGCTTCCTGCTCCGCCGAACGGATCTTGCCTTCCGCGATCAGCTTCCGGAGAACGTACCCGCCGATGAAGGCCACCGCACCCACCGCGCCCAACAGCGCGGCGAGTTCAGCGGCGTTCGTATTCGGTCACCTCCCCGTGGGCGCTGCGTTTTCGCCTTCTTGGTAGTCTACTGTCCCGCCGCCCAGGCGTCAAGGACGGGTGTGAACAGACGTTTGCATATCGAAAACCTGTGTGGTAAGATACTCCCACGCATCCCAACGAGGGAGGGGAACCCATGAGCAGAGGGCTCACGCGGCGGCAGCGGCAGATCCTGGACTACGTGATCGAGTACACCCGTCGGCGCGGCTATCCTCCGTCGGTGCGGGACATCGGGAACGCCCTGCACCTCACCAGCAGCTCCACGGTACACAGCCACCTGAGCGCCCTGGAAAAGAAAGGATACCTCCGGCGGGACCCCAGCAAGCCCCGCGCCATCGAGGTCCTCAAGGACCCCACCAGCTTGCCCCACAAGCGCGTGGTGGCGCTTCCCGTGGTCGGCCGGGTGACCGCGGGCGCCCCCATCCTGGCCGAGCAGAACATTGAGGACTCCTTCAGCCTTCCCGAGGACTTCGTGGGCGGCGGCGAGTGCTTCCTGCTCCGGGTGCGGGGGGACTCCATGGTGGCCGCGGGCATCTTCGACGGGGACTATTTGGTGGTCCGCAAGCAGTCCCACGCCGAGGACGGCGACATCGTGGTGGCCCGGATCGGCGACGAGGCCACCGTCAAGCGCTTCTACCGCGAGGGGGACCGTATCCGGCTGCAGCCGGAGAACCCCACCATGGAACCCATCTACGCCCGGGACGTGGTCATCGAGGGCAAGGCCGTGGGCCTGGTGCGCCGCCTGTAAGCGGGCTCTTTCCCTCGCCCGGCACCCAGCGGTAGCGGGCCAGGTCCACCGTCAGGTCGGGCCGCACGCGGATCCCTTCCCGGCGCAGGGCGCGGGCCTGCGCGACTTTCCCGCCCTCGTAGCCGGACGCCAGGCCGCCGAAGCGGTTCACCACCCGGTGCCAGGGGAGGTCATCGCGGCTGGCGTGGGCGATCCACCCGACTTCCCTCGCCGCGTGCGGGCGGCCGGCGAGGGCGGCCACGTCTCCGTACGTGAGCACCCGGCCCCGCGGGATGGAAGC
>CAYTFH010000014.1:0-70089 GCA_964437095.1 uncultured bacterium
CCCAGGTAGTGGTGGAATTTCAAGCCGGGTGTGGGCCTGGTAGGTGGCCGTTGACGACCGCGGTCACCGGCGGCTTCCCTTCGGGTTGAGAGAAACTCCAGAACGAAGGGAGGTTGGACCACCGGTGACCGCTGAGTTCAGGATGGCACTGTTGGAGCTGCTCCGGCAATACCAGGGGGAGCCGGAGGTGGATGCCCTGCGGGAGGGGCTGCGCTGGCTAGCCCAGCAGCTGATGGAGCTGGAGGCCAGCGAGGTGGTGGGGGCAGGGCGGTACGAGCGCACCCCTACGCGCACCACGTACCGGAACGGGTACCGGCCCCGGCGGTGGGACACGCGGGTGGGGACCGTGGAGCTGCAGATTCCTAAGCTGCGGCGGGGCAGCTACTTCCCGAGTTTACTGGAGCCCCGGCGGCGGGCAGAGCGGGCGCTGCTGGCGGTGGTGCAGGAGGCGTACGTGCACGGGGTGAGCACACGGAAGGTGGACGAGCTGGTGCAGGCCCTGGGGGTTGTGGGCATGAGCAGGAGCGAGGTCTCCCGGATCTGCGCGGAGCTGGACGAGCACATGGAGCGGTTCCGGAACCGGCCTCTGGAGGGCGAGTACCCCTACGTGTGGCTGGACGCCAAGGGGATGAAGGTACGGCAGGACGGGCGGGTGGTGAATTGTGCGGCGGTGATGGCCGTGGGCGTGCGGGAGACGGGGGAGCGGGAGGTCCTGGGGTTCGACGTGGGGGCGGCCGAGACGTATGAGTTCTGGCTGGGGTTTCTGCGCAGCCTGGTGGCCCGGGGGCTGAAGGGCGTGCGGCTGGTGATCTCCGACGCCCACGAGGGGCTGAAGCGGTCCATCGTGGCAGCGGTGCCGGGTGCACTTCATGCGGAACCTGCTGGCGCGGGTGCCCCGGCACGCCCAGTCCATGGCGGCGGCCCTGGTGCGGACCATTTTCGCCCAGCCGGACCGTGCCTCCGCCCGGCAGCAGCTGGAGCAGGTGGCAAGCAGCCTGGAGCGGCGGTTCCCCCAGGTGGCGAGCCTCCTGCGGGAGGCGGCGGAGGAGGTGTTGGCTTACATGGACTTCCCCCCAGAGCACCGGCAGGGGATCCACTCCACCAACGTCCTGGAGCGGCTGAACCGCGAGCTGGCGCGGCGGTGCGACGTGGTGGGCATCTTCCCGAACGTGGCGGCGGTGCTGCGCCTGCTGGGTGCCCTGCTGGAGGAGCAGCAGGACGAGTGGCTGGTCCAGCGGCGGTACTTCAGCCAGACGTCCGTGTCCAAGCTCAGACACGGCCCTGTGTGTGAAGGCGACCCCGTCACCTGGCTCTCCCACCGGTCTAAGCGATGATCCCGATGGAAGCCGCCCTTTTTACACTACTTGACGGGACGGAACCGGTGCGGGCCCTGCGGGAAGCCTGTCCGGGGCTTGCGGTGGTGGTGTTCTCGGACCGGCCAATGGAGGCGCACCTCTTGCGGTTGTTGGCCGCGGGCGCCCACGGGTTCGTCTGCAAGCAGGTTACCCCGGAGCTCTTGGTGCACGCCATCCTCACCGCAGCCTCGGGAGGCGCGTTCGTGGTTACCGCCTCCGCGCAGCCGCTGCACAAGCCCCTGGAGCTCCTGTCCGCGGTGGACAAGGCGGAAGAAAAGCCAGTTGAGCTTTCCGAGCAGGAGTGGGTGCTGCTGGGGCTCGTGGCCCAGGGGCTCACCGACGCCCAGATCGCCAGACGGCTTCGGGTTGCTACCGCCACCGTGCGCAGCCAGCTGGGCCGGCTGTACCGCAAGCTGCGCGCCCGCAACCGGGCGCAGGCCCTGGCCCGGGCTGTACTGTCGGGCCCGGGGCACCAAACCAGCGACCTCCGCCCCCGGGACGGCTGAGGGCGGCTTCCGAGGCCACAGCGAACCCGCGACCGTGCGGCCGCGGTGTATCCTGGGCGGGGGTGCACGCCCGCGGGAGGTGACTTGAGTGGCAGTCCGGGTGCGGAGGTGGACACGGGCGGAGTACGACCGGCTCATCGCTCTGGGGCTACTGGGAGAGGACGAGCGGGTCCAGCTGGTGGAAGGGGAGATCCTGGAGATGAGCCCGCAGAGTGCGCCGCACGTGGCCGCCATCCGGCTCGTGCAGGAGGCCCTGCGGGCAGCGTTCGGGCCGGGCTTCGACGTGCGGGTGCAGGGCCCCCTCGCCCTGGGTCCAGACTCGGAGCCGGAGCCGGACGTGGCCGTGGTGCGGGGCGGCCCGCGTGACTACCGCGACCACCACCCCACCGGCCAGGACGCCGTCCTGGTGGTGGAAGTGGCGGACGTCAGCTTGCGCTTCGACCGGGAGCGCAAGGGGAAGGTGTATGCCGCGGCCCGGGTCCCCGAGTACTGGGTCGTCCATCTCGAGTCCCGGGTGCTGGAGGTGTACCGAGAGCCCGAGCAAGGACGGTACACCAGCTGCCTCGTGTACGGGCCGGGCGACGCGGTGGCTCCTCTGTTTTCTCCCCGGGCCCACATCGCCGTGGCAGACCTCCTCCCGTGAGGCAGGCCCGGGCCGGGGGTGGCGAGCATCCTCGTCCGGTGCGGGTTTTGCTGGAGCCGGCGGGGGGATTCGAACCCCCGGCATGCGGATTACAAATCCGCCGCTCTGCCGCTGAGCTACGCCGGCTCCCGCCAGCAGCTTACCACCCGTCTAGCCGGACCGCAGGCCCCAGCGGGGGTACAGCCACGCACACGCCACCGCGGGCGCGACGTGCAGGGCCCCCAGGCCCGCGGCCAGGGCCCACGTGGCCTCGGGGAACCGGGGCGACCCCGGCAGCCACGCGTCCGGCACCCACGACACCACCAGCGCCACCGCCGCCAGCCGCCGGTACACCCGCGCCGGTTCCGCCGCCCAACGGGCTACCAGGGCAAAGGCCACCGCGGCCGTGGTGACCCCCACCGTAGTCCAGAACACCACCGCCTGCCGCGTGAAGGGCAGGAAGGCCTCGGGCACGGCCAGCCACCTCGCCAGGGCGGACCGCAGCAGCTCGTTCACCACCACGGACCCCACCAGGGCCACGAACCAAGCCCGGACCAGCCCTCCCGCGGACAGCGACCGCGGCACCTTCACCACCCCACGCTGAGCGGCCACGGCTGAGGGATGGCCAGGAACATGAGGGCGCTACCGGCCAAGGCCAGGTTCTTGTTGAAGTTCACCATCTCCCCCATGCGCTGCATGGGGTCCTGCACCGTCCAGAAGTTGTGCATCCAGAAGGCCACCACCACCAGGAACACCACCACCGCGGCCACCCCCACGGTGGGGTACGCGCCCAGGAGGATGGACAGCCCACCCACCAGGAGCAGCAGCCCCGTGATCACCACCATGGCCCGCGGGGCGGGGACCCCCTTGCTGGCGGCGTACCCGCTCATCATCTCCACGTTCCGGAAGTGGTTGAGGGCGTTCACGATGTAGAACAGGCCCACCACGATGCGGCCCACCAGGAACAGCGCGTCCACGTCTTCTCCCTCCTTTCATTCGAGACTTCGCGAAGCATAGAAATGAAGCCGACGAGATCCCGCGCGCCCTCAGTCCATCTCCCACCTCCCCCACCGGCTCAACGCCCGGCGCAGCACCGCCCGGTTGAGCCGGAAGTAGTGGTACGGGCCGTCCTTCCGGACCCGCAGCAGGCCACACTCCTGCAGCACGCGGAAATGGTGGGACAGGGCAGGAGCGCTGAGGCGGAAGCGCTTGGCCAGCTCCCGGCAGGCCACCTCCTCCCGCTTCGCCAGGAGCTGCACGATGCGGTAGCGCGTGGGGTCCCCCAGGGCCCGGAACACCCGCACCGCCTGCTGCTCCGTCACCCGCGCCTCCAGCGTTTCGAAATTCGTTTAAATGTTAGCCGCCCCGGGCGGGCCGCTTCAAGGTCACCCGGTCCCACAGGGCGTTGCCCCGGCCCCGCTGGGTGGCCCGGCCCAGGGCCAGCAGGCACGCGTGGGCCCGCAGCAGCAGCTCGGGGTCCGGCCCGGCCACCCGTTCCACCAACGCCCGGACTTCCTCCGGGTCTGCGCGTTGCACCCACCCGAGGGTGCGGGCTACCCGCAGCACGTTGGTGTCCACGGGGAACTTGGGACGCCCGTACCGGAACAGCAGCACCACCGCCGCGGACTTGGGGCCGATCCCGGGCAGCTCCAGGAGAGCTCGCCAGGCCGCTTCGAGGGGCGCGGACCGCAGCACGGACGACAGAGCCCGCAGGCTCTTCCACCGGGTGCGGACGGCCCGCGCCAGGGCCACCAAGCGCCGGGCCTTGAGCCGGCCCAGACCCACGTCCCGCACCAAGGGCTCCAACTCGGCGGGGCGGGCCCGAGTCAGGGCGTCCAGGGACCTGTAGCGCGCCCACACCCGCCGGCTGGCCTGGTAGGTGCGGGCTCCCGTGCTCTGGTGGGACAGCACCGTGTGCACCAGCACCCACAGCAGCGGCGCCCTGCGCCGGGCGCGCAGCCTGGCCCACAGCCGCCGGGCTTCCGGGACTTCCTCCTCCACCCGGTCCAAAACCCGCAGCAACTGGGTCCGCGTGAGCGCCACTGGGGGTCGCCTCGCCAAGGATCGCCGGCGCGGTTTTTGCGAAGACCCCGGTCCCGCCAACCGCGCAGGTTTGCCGGGCATGCCTCTAGCGCGGCCCCGGCCCAACCACCGCCACCGCGGGGTGCTGCAGGTAACGGCGCGCCACCCGCTGCACGTCCGCGGGGGTGACCCGCCAGATCAGCTCACCCACCCGCCCGTCGAACCGGTAGCCGACTCCCAGCAGCTCGTACCAGGCGGGGTAGAAAGCGCGCCGGCGCAGGTCCTCGTGGTCCAACAGGTGCAGGCCCACCAGCCTGCTGCGCGCCCGCTCGACTTCGTCCTCCTGTAGAGGACGGGCCTGCAGCTGTTGGACTTCCCGTAAAATGGCCGCGAGGGCGCGGTCCACGTGATTCGGGTCCACGCCCGCGGTGACGGTGACCGGAGCGGGCCCCTGTTGGGTGGGGAAGCTGGCGCCCACCGCGTACGCCAGGCCCTCCCGCTCCCGCAGGGACTGGAACAGCCGCGAGCCCATGCCCCCGCCCAGCACCGCAGCGGCCACCCGCAGGGCCGCCCAGTCGGGGTGCCGGACGGACACCCCCAGGTAGCTGACCGCCACCCACGCCCCGGCTGTCTGCCGGGTCTCCCGGACCTCCCGGCGCCGGCTGGGCTGCTCCGCCAGGGCGCGCTCCACCGCGTCCAGGAGTCTGACCCGGGCGGGCAGTGCGGAAGTCCGCAGCCCGGAAAAAGCCCGCTGGACCTTGGCCACCGCCACGGCCGCGGGCAGCTCTCCGGCCACGGACACCACCACGTTGGGCGCGGTGTAGAAGGTGGCGTGGTAGCGCACCAGGTCTTCCCGGCTGAGGCGGGCCAGGCTTTCCGGCGTCCCCGGCAGGGGGTTCCGGTATGGGTGCCACGGGTATAGCAGGGCCTGAGCCAGCTCCGCGGCCCGCTGCTGGGGCTGGTCTCGCTGCTGCTGCAGCCGCGCCAGGCTCACCCGACGCTGAGCGTCCACGTCCTCCGGCGCGAACTTAGGCGCGGTGAGCACCTCCGCGAGGAGCTCCAGGGCGCCGTCGGTGTGCTCCACGGGAACCAGCAGGGTCCACTCCGTGTGGTCGGGCCCCGTGAGGGCCCGCAGGCTCGCGCCCATGGAGTCCAGGGCCTCCGCCAGGGCCTGGCCGCTCCGCCGCGTGGTGCCCTGCAGCATCACCTCGCGGGTGAGGATGGAAATCCCTGCCTGGGAGGGCTCCTCCACCCGGGGCCCTGCTCCCACCAGCACCGCCACGGCCACCAGGCCGTGGGCGGGCAGCTCCTGGGCAAGCACCCGCAGGCCACTGTTCAGCCTCCAGTACACGGGCTCCAGCAAGCCCGCCTGCGGGACCTCTCCCTCCGCCCTCGCGGACGCCGCAAACAGCGCCAGCGCCACCACCACCGCCAGGCAGAGCCGCCTCACGGACTCCTCCTGGGCCGTACCGCCACCACCGCGTAGCGCTCGGGGTCCAGGTAGCGGCGCGCCACCCGCAGCACGTCGTCTCGCGTTACCGCCCTCACGAAGTCCAAGTACGTCCTGTAGTACTCCAGGCCCGCCACCGTGGCGGCGAAGCCGAGGCTGGCCGCTAGCCCTTGGCTGGTGTGTTGCTCGGTGCGGACCTCCGCTTCCAGCAGCGTCTTGGCCCGTTGCAGCTCCTCCTCGCTCAACCCCCGCTCCCGCAGCTCCCGCACTTCCTCCAACAACGCCCGCTCCGCCCTGGACTCATCGGGGTCCGCGGTGGCCGCCACCACCAACACGAGGGGCGGGTCCTTGGCGGTGGGGAAGCTGACGGACACGCTCTGCACCACCCGCCTGCGGTCCCGCAGGGCACGGACCCACCTGGCCGCGCGGCCCCGCCCCAGGGCGTAAGTCAGGACGTCCACCGCGTAGTGGTCCTCGTCCCGCACGTGGGGACCCAGCCACCCCACGGCGAGGGTGGTCACCCCCACGTCCCGGACCTCCCCCCACCGCCGCACCCGGTCCATCGGCGGCTCCTGGGGTGCCGGAGCTCGGGGAGCCACCGGGCGGGCCCACCGGCCCAGCAGCCGGCGCACTTCGTCCACGGCCAGGCGGGCGGGAACGCCGCCCGTCACCACCACGGTGACGTTGGCGGGTCCGTAGTGCCGGCGGTAGAAGTCCACCAGCTGCTCCCGGGTCATGCGCCGGATGGCGTCCACGGAGCCGCCCACGGGCCTGCGGTACGGGTGCACGGCGTAGGCCGTCTCGTACAGCTTGAACACCGCGTACCGCGCGGGCGTGTCGTGGATCAGGCTCAGCTCCTGCAGGACCACGGTGCGCTCGCGTTCCACCTCTTGCGGGTCGAAGGTGGGGTTGGTGAGGGCGTCGGACTGGATGTCCAGGGCCTGCCGCCACGCGCCCGCGGGGACGACCACGTAGGAATGGGTGTAGTCCCAGCTGGTGGAGGCGTTGGTCCAGCCGCCGAGGGCCTCCACCTCGCGGGCGATTTGGCCCACCGGGCGGCGCCGCGTGCCCTTGAACAGCATGTGCTCCACGAAGTGAGCGGCCCCGCTCAGCTCGTCCGTCTCGTCCCGGGACCCGGCCCGGACCCACGCGTCCACGGTCACCGCGGGGGAGGTGGGCTGCTCGGCGGCCACCACCCGCAGCCCGCTGGGGAGCAGCTCGTGCAGCAGAAGGGGCTGGCCCGAGCCCGGGGCGGGGAGCCCCGCGAGGACGAGGAAGAGAACCAGGGCCACCGCGGCGCGCGGCATCACGCTCCCTCCGCCGGCTCCCACAGGCACACCACCTCCCCCTCCGCGAGGGCCTCCCCGTGGAGGTCGGTAGCACCCACCCGGAGGGTGACCACCGGCTTGTCCTGGCGCAACGCGGCCACCTCCGCCCACACGGTCACGGTGTCCCCGACCCGGGTGGGCTTGAGAAAGCGCAGGCTGCACGACAGGAGGATGGCCCCGGGGCCGGGCAGCCGCGTGCCCAGGACCGCGGACACCCACGCCCCCAGCAGCATGCCGTGGGCCACCCGCTGGCCGAACCGGGTGCGGGCCGCGTACACCACGTCCGTGTGGAGGGGGTTGAAGTCCCCGGAAACGCCCGCGAAGTTCACCAGGTCCGCTTCCGTCACCGTGCGCCGCAGCTCGGCCCTCTGCCCCACGTAAAACGGCGCGGAGCTCATCTGGCGGTCCACCCGAGGTCCAAGGGGTAGGCGGCACCCGTTAGCCCTGAGGCCAACTCCGAGCACAGGTACAGGACGAAGGCGGCCACCTCCTCCGGCTCCAGCAACCGCTTGATGGCCGCGGGCTGCAGCAGGATGCGCCCCACCACCTCCTCCTCGGGGATGCCGTGGACCCTCGCCTGATCCGCGATCTGCCCTTCCACCAGGGGCGTGCGCACGTAGGCGGGGCACACCGCGTTCACCGTGATGCCGTACTCGGCCACCTCCAGGGCCACGCTCTTGGTGAACCCCACCACCCCGTGTTTGGCCGCCACGTATGCGCTCTTGAAGGGGGAAGCCACCAGCCCGTGGGCGGAGGCTATGTTCACCACCCGCCCCCACCGCCGGGCCATCATGTGGGGCAGGGCGTATTTGGTGCACAGGAAGGTCCCCGTGAGCATCACCCCCACTAGCAGGTCCCACTTCTCCTCCGGGAAGTCGTGCACCGGACACACGTACTGCAGCCCCGCGTTGTTCACCAGCACGTCCAGGCTGCCCAGGGAGCGCACCGTGGTTTCCACCATGCGCCGGACCGCTTGTGGGTCCCGGACGTCCGCCGCCACCGCTACGACCCGGGCACCCAGCCCTTCCGCCTCCGCCGCCACCGTCTCCGCGCGAGCCCGGTCCACGTCCGCCACGCACACCGCAGCACCCGACCGGGCCAGGGTGAGGGCCACGGACCTGCCGATCCCGCTCCCTGCCCCGGTCACCAGAGCCACCTTGCCGTGCAGGTCCACCGCGATCCCCGCCATCCCGCACCTCCTCCCGGTATAATAGGCTTCGACGGACCACCGGAGGCCGCCTTGCTGGACCAGTACGGTCGTCCCATCCGCGACCTACGGATCTCCCTCACCGACCGGTGCAACCTCCGGTGCGTCTACTGCATGCCCGCGGAGGGCATCCAGTTCCGGCCCCCCGCAGAGCTGTTGCAGGACGAGGAGATCCTGCTCCTGACCCGCATCGCCGCGGAGCTGGGTGTTTCCAAGGTCCGGCTGACGGGAGGGGAGCCCACTGTGCGCCCCGGACTGGTGGACCTGGTCCGCGGGATCGCCTCCCTTCCCGGGATCCGGGACGTGGCCCTCACCACCAACGGGGTCCGGCTGCGGGACCTGGCGGGCCCCCTGGCGGAGGCGGGGCTGCGGAGGGTGAACGTGAGCCTGGACACCCTGGACCCCGAGCAGTTCCGCCGGATCACCCGGGGCGGGAGGTTGCAGGACGTGCTGGACGGCATCCGCGCCGCGGAGGAGGCGGGGCTGCGGCCGGTCAAGCTGAACACCGTGGTGGTCCGCGGGTTCAACGAGGACGCGGTGGTCCCCCTGGCGGCTTTGACCCTGGACCGTCCGTGGGAGGTGCGGTTCATCGAGGTGATGCCCTTCGGCGGGGTAGCGGACTTCGCGGAGGGCAGCGTGGTGCGTACCGAGGAGACCATGAGGCGCATCGAGGCGGCCTTCGGGCCGTTGGAGCCCCTGGACCTGTCCGGGGACGAGCCCGCCCGCACCTACCGCATCCGGGGTGCGGCGGGCACCCTGGGGTTCATCAGCCCCATCAGCCAGCCGTTCTGCGCCAAGTGCGGGCGCCTGCGCCTCACCGCGGACGGCAAGCTCCGGCTGTGTCTGCTGCGGGACGACGAGGAGGACCTGCTGACCCCCCTGCGGGCCGGGGCTTCCTACGAAGAGCTGCGGGAGATCTTCCGGGCCGCGGCGTACCGGCGCCCCTTCGGCCACGCCCTGGCGGAGCGGCTGTACCCCAAGCAGCGGGCGATGATCCAGATCGGGGGCTGAAGGGCCCGGGCGGTCAGGCGTCCTCGGGGTCCACCCACGACTCCTCTTCCGGCTCGAACCGGTGGCCGCACCGGGGGCAGGTCACGGACTCCCCGGGTTCGGCGGGGGCCAGCCTGAGGATGTCCGCGGCGCAGCGCGGGCAGGTCAGGTGGACCATGTTGCGGCGCTCCCCCGTTCCCCAGCCCGCGGGGCCCTGCGGAGGCGGCGCTAGTCGTCCTGCTCGAGGTTCTTCTCGAGCTTCCGCTTGACCCGCTGCAGGGCGTTGTCGATGGACTTCACGTGGCGCTGGAGCTCGTTGGCCATCTCCTGGTAGGACTTGCCGTCCAGGTACAGGTTCAGGACCCGGTGCTCCAGCTCGCTCAGGTTCTGGCGGATCCGCTGCCGCATGCGGGCGGAGGCCTCCCGGTTGATCACCATCTCCTCGGGGTCCGCCACCCGCAGCCCCCCGATGACGTCCAGCAGGGTCCGGTCGGAGTCGTCGTCGTAGATGGGCTTGTTCAGGGAGACGTAGGAGTTGAGGGGGATGTGCTTCTGACGGGTGGCGGTCTTGATGGCGGTGATGATCTGACGGGTGATGCACAGCTCCGCGAAGGCGCGGAAGCTGCTGAGCTTGTCCCGCCGGAAGTCGCGGATGGCCTTGTACAGGCCGATCATCCCCTCCTGGATGATGTCCTCGCGGTCGGCGCCCACGAGGAAGTAGGCCTTGGCCTTCACCCGGACGAAGTTGCGGTACTTGTGGATGAGGAACTCGGAAGCTCGGTCGTCTCCGGCTTTGGCGGCCTCCACCAGGTCTTCGTCGAGCATCTCGGGGTACGGAGTCGCCGCTTGCTTCCGCGCCACCGCCACCGGTACCGCCTCCGCGCTGCTTGGGATCCCGCCGGACTCCGATTCGCCGAAAACTAAGCAGATTATAGAGACGGTCTATCCGCCGGTCAAGGACGGAACGCCCCGGAGGTGCCCCACCCGGCCTCCCGCCGGGCTCCCACCTTGACCGTGCGCGGCACGGGCCGGTACCAGGACCGTGCCACCACTTCCCGACGCACCCGCACCCTCCCCTCCCACACTTCCCGGACCGTGGTGGCGCGGTAGCCCGGTTGCGCCTCCACCACCCGCACTTCCCCTTCCCGCAGGCGGGGGTCTGTACGCACCACGAGCCCTGCGGGGGGCGGGAGCACCTCCAGCCCGTCCACCAGCACCCGCACGGTGCGGCCGGGCCGCGGCGGGCCGTAAAACGTCACCACGAGCCTGGAGCCCTCCACCTCCGTCCACAGCAGCAGGGGCGGTCCGTGGTTGCGGACCCGCAGGTCCACGGCGCCGTACACCACCGTGGCGTCCCGGCCCACCGGTACGTAGGGCACGGGACGGCTGTGGTTGGCGCGGCTCAGGACCGTGAGGTCCGCAAGCAGGGCGGCGTTGAACAGGGTGGTGGAAACCTGACAGACTCCTCCCCCGTCCCCGGGAACCAGCTCGTCCTCCACCAGCACGGGCGCTTCCCGGAACCCGGCCCGCCGGGTGCGGGGTCCCACCAGGCGGTTGAAGGACAGCTCAGAGCCCGTGGGCAACAGGACACCCCGCAGCCGCGAGGCCGCCAGGGCCACGTTGTGGGTCCGGTCCGGGTCGGGCGCAAGGCGCGTGGAGAAGGTGGCCACCGGCCGCACGATCCCCAGGCCCACCAGGCGCTGGGTGGTCCACCGGGGCTCCACCACCTTCGTGGGCAGGTCCGCCTCCGCCGCGCCGGAGACCAGCGCGGCTTCCAGCGCCCGCCGCGCCCGGGGCCGGTCCAGGCTCAGCCCCGACCGGCTCGGGACCACCACCACGCGCCCAGAGTCCACCGCCAGCCGGCCGTCGCGGGGTGGTACGTCCACCACCTTCGCCACCGCGTCCAACAGAGCACTCAGCCGCTCCGGGTCCACGGACCTGCGGAGGTGGACATCTACGCGCCCGCGGCGCAGCCGCCAGCGCTGCTCCAGCCGGGTCCCCAGGTGCGGGTGGCGGCCCAGCCCGTACGCCTCCCGGACCGCGTCCTCCACGTGGACCCGGAGCCCTGCCTCCCAGGCCCGCACCGTCCAGCGGGAGCGTCCCGCGCGCACCACCAGGTAGCGTTGCACCTCCCGCTGCGCCAGCGGTTCCAGGAACTCCCTCAGTTGGCGCGGGGTGAGGCCCGCGGCGGGCCGCCCTTCCACCCACACTCCCGGCAGAACCCGGCCCGCGTGCCGGAAGGAGTCCCACGCCACCAGGGCGGCGCACACGGCCACCGCTACACCCAAAGCCCACCCAGCCTTCTTCAGACCGCAGCCCCCCTCTCGCGGGCGCGCAGCCTGCGCACCACCTCGTACAGCAGGATGGCCGCCGCCACCGACACGTTCAGGGACTCCACCTTGCCCCGCATGGGGATCCGCACCGCCTGGTCGCAGCGCTCCCGCACCAGCCTCCGCACGCCGCGCTCCTCCCCGCCCACCACCAGGGCCAGGGGCGGGTCCAGGGCCGCCTCGTCGTAGCTCACCTCGGCCCGCGGGTCCGCGGCCACCGCGCGGAACCCGGCCTCCCTGCACGCCTCCACCGCCCTCCCCATGTTCACCACCCCCGCCACCGGGAGGTGCAGGGCCGCGCCCGCGGACGCCTTGGCCACCGCGGGCGAAAGGCCCGCGGAACGCCGGGTGGGGATCACCACCCCCACCGCACCCGCGGCCTCCGCGGTGCGCAAAATGGCGCCGAGGTTGCGCGGGTCCTGGACCCCGTCTGCCAGCACCAGCACGGGGTCGGGGGTGCTGCGGGCACGCTGCAAGAGGTCCTCCAGCTCCCACAGAGGGCGCACCCCCACCAGGGCCACCACCCCCTGGTGGGCGCCGGTACCGGACAGTCGGTCCAGGTGGCCAGGGTTCACGAACTGCACGGGGATCCCGCGCCGGCGGGCTTCCTGCACGATCTCCGCCAGGCTGCCCCGGAGGTGCGCGGTGCGGGACACCTGCAGCTTGCGAATGGGCCATCCCGCGCGCAGGGCCTCCCGCACGGGGTTGCGGCCCTCCACCAGGGCGTGTTGTGACCCTGCCCGCGCCTCCCTGCCGCCTCCAGCCTCCGGTCCTGCCACGCGACTCGAGCTTCAGGTCCCGTTGCGGATGCGCCAGCGGCTGCCGCCGGGGTAGTCCTCCACGGACACCCCCAGGTCCGCCAACCGTTGCCGGATGCGGTCCGCGGTGGCGAAGTCCCGGCGCTCCCGGGCCCTCTGCCGGACCTCCAGGACCCGGTCCAGCACCGCCTCGGGAGATCCCTCGCCGTCCACCTCCCGCAAAGCTTCCTCTTCTTGCAGCAGGCGCCGCAGGGCGGCCACCAGGGACGGGGGCACGGGCTGTGTGAGCCGCAGGCCCAGTACACCCGCCAGCTCCCGCAGGACGTCCCGCGCTTCCGCCACCGCCTCCACCGCCTCTTCCGGCGATCCCGCGTCGGGCTGCCGCTTAGCCAGGGCGTCGGTGAGCCGGTTGACCTCCGCCGCAAGGCCGTGCAGGGCCGCGATGGCCGAGGGGGTGTCGAAGTCGTCGTCCAACGCCGCGCGGAAGGCCTCCCGGAACCTGGCCACCTCCTCCCGCAGGCGCTGGGCCGTCGCGGAACTGCGCCCCGAGGGCCGGGTGCGGCGCAGCAGGGTGTCCGCGGCCTCCACCGCGGCCCGCAGGTGGCCCGCGCCCCGCTCCGCGGAGGCCACGGCCTCCTCCCGCCACGTCATGGGGCTGCGGTAGTGGGAGCTGAGCAGGAACAGCCGGATGCCGTCGGGGCGGTACCGACTCAAGGCGTCCTGGATCCACACCACGTTGCCCAGAGAACGCGTCATGCGCTCCTCCTGGCCCTCCATGCGGAGGTGCGCGTTGTGCAGCCAGTACTTCACGAAGGGCTTGCCCGTGTAGCACTCGCTCTGGGCGATCTCGTTCTCGTGGTGGGGGAAGATGACGTCCTCCCCGCCCCCGTGGATGTCCAGCTGTTCTCCCAGGTACGCCATGGACATGGCCGAGCACTCGATGTGCCAGCCGGGCCGGCCCGGCCCCCACGGGCTCGGCCAGGAGGGCTCGCCCGGCTTGGCCGCCTTCCACAGGGCGAAGTCCATGGGGTGCTCCTTACGCGGGTCCACCTCCACCCGGGCGCCCGCCTGCAGCTCGTCCAACGAGCGGCCGGAGAGCTTCCCGTAGTGGGGGTCGGAGGTGACCCGGAAGTACACGTCCCCGTCCACCACGTACGCGTGGCCCCGGGCCAGCAGCCCCTCCACGATCCGCACCATCTGCGGGATGTGCTCGGTGGCGCGGGGGTAGTGGTGGGCCCTCAGCACGTTCAGGGCGTCCATCTCCCGCAGGAACCGTTCGATGTACTCCCGCGCGATGGACTCCAGGCTGCGGCCCTCCCGCTGCGCCCGGGCGATGATCTTGTCCTCGATGTCGGTGAAGTTCTGCACGTGGCGCACCCGGTACCCCGACCACTCCAGGTGCCGGCGGACCACGTCGAAGAACAGGTAGCTGCGGGCGTGGCCCACGTGGGCAGGGCCGTGCAGGTTCACCCCGCACACGTACATCCTCACCTCGGGCGGGTTGTGCGGATCGAAGGGTTCCTTGCGACGGGTCAGGGTGTTGGTCACGTACAGGGCCAAGGCGGACCTCCGACGTTTCAACTCGTCCCCACGGGCTCCACCAGCGCCACCGCCAGGGCCGCGATGCCTTCCCCGCGGCCCAGGGCTCCCAGCCCCTCGGGGGTGGTGGCCTTCACCCCCACCGCCTCAGGAGGCAGGCCCAGGCGGGCCGCCAGGGTCTGCCGCATCCGGGGCAGGTACTCCGCCAGACGGGGCTGCTGGGCCACCACCACGCAGTCTACCTGGACCACCCGCCAGCCCGCCTGCCGCGCCCGGTCCAGCACCCGGTCCAGCAGGTTCAAGCTGTCGGCGCCCTCGTAGGCGGGGTCCGTGGGCGGGAACAGGGTGCCGATGTCGGGCAGGCCGCACGCGCCCAGGACCGCGTCCATGACCGCGTGGGTGAGGGCGTCCGCGTCGCTGTGCCCCGCGAGCCCCAACTCGTACGGCACCACCACGCCTCCCAGGACCAGCCGGCGTCCGGGGCTCAGGGGGTGCACGTCGTAGCCGATGCCCACCCTCACCCTTCCCGCCACTGCAGGAGCGCCTCCGCCATGAGCAGGTCCTCCGGGGTGGTGATCTTGAGGTTCTCGGGGCTGCCCGCCACCACCGCCACGGGGTGGCCCATGCGTTCCACCAGGGTGGCGTCGTCAGTGCCGTAGAACCCCTCGGCCCGCGCGCGCTCGTGGGCCTGCACCAGGAGGTCATAGCGGAAGCCCTGGGGGGTCTGCACCGCCCGCAGCTCGTCCCGGTTCAAGGTCTCCACCACCCGGTCCCCGTCCACCCGCTTGACGGTGTCCCGCACCGGGACCGCGGGGACCGCGGCTCCGTGCTCCACGGTGGCCTCCACCACCCGCTCGATGATGTCCGCGGTGACCAAGGGGCGCGCCCCGTCGTGGACCAGCACCACGTCGCACCGGCCCACCGCCTGCAGCCCCAACGCCACCGATTGCTGGCGTTTGAGGCCCCCCGCCACCACCGCGGACACCTTGCCGAGCCCGTAGCGGTGCACCAGCTCCCGGACCCGGTCGATGGACGCCTCCGTGGCCACCACCGCGATGTCGTCCACCAGGGGGCTGTGGTGGAAGGGCAGGATGGATCGCACGATGACGGGGACCTGGTGCAGCGACAGCAGGACCTTGGGGGTGCCCTGGCCCATGCGCGCGCTGCGGCCCGCCGCGGCCACCACCGCGGCCACCCGCAGCCGCTTGGACTTGCCCTTCACCGGGGCGACACCGCCCCACCCCGACGGCCCGTGGCTTCCTGCTTGGGCCGCGCGAACACCATGCGCCCCGCGGAGGTCTGCAGTACGCTGGTCACCACCGCGTCCACGGTGGTCCCCACCAGGGGCTTGCCGCCCTCCACCACGATCATGGTCCCGTCCTCCAGGTAGCCCACGCCCTGCCCGGGCTCCTTGCCCTCCCGCAACAGCTGCACGCTCACCTCCTCGCCCGGGAGGACCACGGGCCGCACCGCGTTGGCCAGCTCGTGGACGTTCAGCACCCGCACCCCCTGCAGCTGCGCCACGCGGTTGAGGTTGAAGTCCGTGGTGACCACGCACGCCCGCGCGGACCGGGCCACCCGCACCACCCGCTCGTCCACCCCGCCGTCGCCCTCGTCGTCCACCACCTGCACCCCGTGGGACTCCTCCTGAAGCCGGTGGAGGACGTCCAGGCCCCGGCGGCCCCGGGCCCGCCGCACGGGGTCGGTGGAGTCCGCGATGGCCTGCAGCTCCCGCAGCACCGACCGGGGGATGAGGAACGGACCTTCCAGGAACCCGGCCCGCACCACGTCCGCGATGCGGCCGTCGATGATGGCGCTGGTGTCCAGCACCTTGGCCGGACCCCTCGGCCGGCGGCCCCGCTCCAGGAGGCTTGCCAGCTCCTCCCGCCTCTGCAGGGCGAACTGCAGGCCCAGGTAGCCGAACACCACCAGGGCCACCACCCTGAGGTAACCGCCGATCACCGGAACCCCGGACAGGAGGTAGCCCACCGCGGTGGCCACCAGCAGGCCCAGCAGCAGCCCTGCCGTTCCCACAGCCAGGTCCCGGGAAGGGATGCGGTTCATCCACGCCAGCAGCCGGCCCATGAGGCGGACCAACAGGTTCCACAGAGGTGGGGCCACCACGCTGCCCGCCAGAGCGCCCACGGCCGCCCCCGCCACACCCGCGCCCATGCGCATCCATCCGAACAGGGGCACGAAGGGGGCCACGGAAAGGCCCACCTGCGCCCCCACGGCCGCACCCAGCAGCACACCGCCCCAGGCCGCGATCCTTCGAACCGTCCTCCCCTCGGATGCCATTTCGAGCCCAGTATAAGCAGGCTACGGTGCTTTGGTCCGCGACGGTTTGGCCGGAGCCCTAGCGCCAGGGCGCCAGGTCGAGGGCCTCGGTGACCGTGGTCACGGGCACCACCTCCAGCCCCGTGTCCTCCGCTCCGGAAAGCCCGGCCCGCGGGACCAGGGCCCGGCTGAACCCCAGCTTCTTCGCCTCCGCCAGGCGCCGGCCCAGCTGGGGCACGGGGCGCACTTCCCCTGCAAGCCCCAGCTCCCCGCAGAACACCGTGTGGGAGTCCAACGCGGTGCTGCGGTACGAGGACGCCAGACTCAGCGCCACGCCCAGGTCCGCGGCGGGCTCCTCCACCCGCACCCCGCCCGCGGCGTTGGCGTACACGTCCGCCTGGGAGAAGGAAAGCCCCGCGTGCTTTTCCAGCACCGCCAGGAGCAGCAGCAGCCGGTTGTAGTCCACCCCTGAGGTGGCGCGACGCGGGGTGCCGAAGGCGGAGGGGCTCACCAGGGCCTGCACCTCCACCAGCAGCGGACGGCTGCCCTCCAGGGTGCACACCACCGCGGCCCCGGAAGCTCCCGGGGGCCGCTCGCTCAAGAAGGCCGCGGAAGGGTTGGGCACTTCCTCCAGCCCGTTGGCTCGCATCTCGAACACCCCGATCTCGTTGGTGGACCCGAACCGGTTCTTGGTGGCCCGCAGGACGCGGTAGCTCTGGTGGCGCTCGCCCTCGAAGTACAGGACGGTGTCCACCAGGTGCTCCAAGACCTTCGGACCCGCCAGCATCCCCTCCTTGGTCACGTGGCCCACCAGCAGTACCGCCACCCCCTCCGACTTGGCCAGCTGCAGCAGCGCGGCGGCGCACTCCCGCACCTGCCCCACGCTCCCGGGCGCGCTGGGGACGTCGGGCCGGTACACGGTCTGGACGCTGTCCACCACCACCAGGGCCGGCCGCAGCCTGCGGCAGGCGGCCAGCACCGCGTCCAGGTCCGTCTCCGCCACCACCCACACGCCCCGGGAGAGGGCGCCCAAGCGCTCCGCCCGCATCCGGGTCTGCTGGGCCGACTCCTCCCCCGCCACGTACAGCACCTGCCGGCCCACCTCCGCCAGGCGGTGGGCCGCCTGCAGGGCCAGGGTGCTCTTGCCGATGCCCGGATCCCCGCCCAGCAGCACCAGGGAGCCCGGCACGAAGCCCCCGCCCAGCACCCGGTCCAGCTCGGTGATCCCCGTGGGCCACCGCTCCTCGGGAAGGGGCGAGACCTCCGGCAGCGGCACGGGCTTTCCGGCGCGGGACGCAAGCCGTCGGGGCACGGCCACTTCCTCTACCAAGGTGTTCCACCCCTCGCAGCTGGGGCACCGCCCTAGCCACCGGGCGGACCGGTAGCCGCACGACTGGCACACGTACTCGACCTTCACGGCGCCGCTCCCCCGCGGGCCTGCCGCAGTTCCACCACCTCCACCGCCGCCGCGGCCGCGAGCCCCGGAGCCAGGCACGCCAACACCTGCCCCGCCGTCAGGGCCTGGGTGTGGAAGTACGGCGGGAGGGCCGGCACGTACACCACCGCCGCCAGCAACACCGCGCCCGCAAATACGGAAACCGCGAGGGCGGGGTTGGTCGCGGTCCCGCGCCACAGGGGCTTGGAGCTGCGCACCGCGTACACGTTGAAGAACTGCGCCACCGTGAGGGCGGCGAACACCGACGTCTGCCACGCTGGCCCCCCCCGCCGGTAGAAGTACGCGCCCACCGCCAGGGTCGCGATCCCCATGAGCAACCCCACCCACACCACGTGCACCGCGTGTCCGGGCGTGAGGAGGGGTTCCCGTGGCCTGCGCGGCGGACGGCGCATCACGTCGCCCTCGGGGGGTTCCACGCTCAGGGCCAGGGCCGGCGGCCCGTCCGTGACCAGGTTGATCCGCAGGACCCGCAGGGGGTACAAGGGGAAGGGCAATCCGGCGAGGCTCGCGGCCAGGACCGTCCACAGCTCCGCCACGTTGGTGGTGAACAGGTACCGGACGAACTTGCGCACGTTGTCGAACACCACCCGCCCTTCCTCCACGGCCGCCACCACGGTGGCGAAGTTGTCGTCCAGGAGCACCACCGCGCTGGCCTCCCGCGCCACCTCCGTGCCGCTGCCCATGGCCACCCCCACCTCCGCCCGGCGGAGGGCCGGGCCGTCGTTGACCCCGTCCCCCGTCACCGCCACCACCTCCCCCTGCGCCTGCAGGGCCTCCACCAGCACGAGCTTCTGCTCGGGGACCACTCGCGCGAACACACAAGCCTGCCGCACCGCCTCCAGCACCTGCTCGCGCGTCATGGCCTCCAGCTCCGGCCCCGTGACCAGGCGTTGCGGCCCGGGGTCTGCGATGCCGGCTTCCCGCGCCACCGCCAGGGCGGTGGCGGGGTGGTCTCCGGTCACCATCACCACCCGCACGCCGCGGCGCGGCATTTGCGCACCGCCTCCGGAAACTCGGGCCGCAAGGGGTCCACAAGCCCCGCTAGTCCCAGGAACACCAGATCCTCCTCCGCTTCCAGCTCCGTGGAGGGCAGCGCCTCCCGCGCCCCGCACACCAGGGCCGGCACCCGCGCCCCGCTGCGCGCCAGCTCTTCCACCTTCTCGTCCACCCGGTGGCGCTCCGCCCCTTCCAGCATCTCACGCCGGCCGGCTTTCCAGACCCACCGGCACCGCGACAGCACCACCTCGGGAGCGCCCTTCACCAGCACCAGGTAGCCGTCGGCGAGCCCCTCGGGGAGCCGATCGGGCTCCAGCACCCGGTGGACCGTGGTCATGCGTGTGCGCCCGCCGTCGAAGGGCCACTCCGCACGGCGGGGCAGAACCCGATGCCAGTGGTCCCGCCGGTACCCGCAGGACGCCACGCCCCGGGCCAGGGCCACGTCCACCGGGTCGCCCACGGCGCCCCCTCCCTCGTCCACCTCCGCGCCGTTGCACAGGCACGCGGCCACGGGCGCCCAGTTCACTTCGCCCGTGCTCCCGTCCGGGGTTCGTGCGGGGCCGTCAGGCGTCCACACCTCCACCAGGGTCAGGCGGTTCTCCGTGAGCGTGCCCGTCTTGTCGGTGCAGATGACCGTGACGCTGCCGAGGGTCTCCACCGCGGGGAGCTTCCGGACCAGGGCCCGGCGCTTCAGCATGCGCTGGGCGCCCAGACTCAGGGCCAGGGTCAGGACCACGGGCAGGCCCTCCGGTGCCGCGGCCACCGCCAGGCTCGCCGCCATCAGCCACACCCGGGCCGGATCCTCCCCGCGGGCGAAGCCCAGGGCCGCCACCACCAGCACGATGGCCGCGGCGAACACCCCCAGGGTTCGCGCGGGCCGCTCCAGGCGCCGCTGGAGTGGCGTGGCCTCGGGCCGCGTGGCCGCCACCAGCCCCGCCACCCGCCCCAGCTCCGTGCGCGACCCCGTGGCCACCATCACCGCCGCCCCGCGCCCCGCGGTTACCAACGTCCCCATGTACACCAGGCTCCGTCGGTCCGACACCGGGGTGTCAGCCGCCACCGCCTCCGGGCCCTTGTCCACGGGCACGGACTCGCCCGTGAGGGCCGACTCGTCGGCCCGCAAACCCACCGCCTCCACCACCCGCGCGTCGGCGGGCACCCTGTCCCCCGCTTCCAGCAGGATCACGTCGCCGGGCACCAGGTGCGCGCTGGACAGCTCCTGCACCCGGCCGGCCCGGCGCACTTGCGCCTTGGGCACTGCGAGCTTCCTCAAAGCCGCCATGGCCCGCTCCGCCCGGTACTCCTGCACGAACCCCAGCGCCGCGTTCAGCACCACCACCGCGCCGATGGCCACCGCCTCCTTCGCGTTGCCCAGCAGGGAAACCGCGAGGGCCGCGAGAAGCACTCCCACCAGGGCGCTCTTGAACCGGGCCCCGAGCAGCCGCACCGGGCTCGGCCCGCTCCTCTCCGGGAGCACGTTCGGGCCTAGGACGCGGGCGCGTCGCGCAGCCTCTTCGGGTGCCAGCCCGCGAGCCAGGTCGGTGCCCAAGCGCACGGCCACCTCCTCCGGCGCCAGGGCGTACCAGGGGACCGTGTCTTGTTGCACCGGAACGGGGATTCCGGAGGCGTGCCGCACGCCCCCATGGTACCCGGTCCCGGGCAGGGAAGGGGTCCGGTGCAAACGAGGAGGGAACCGTGCCGCGCAAGGTGAGCCACATCCTCGCCCCCACGGACTTTTCTGAGGCCTCCGAGTCCTCCAGCGAGTGGGCCGCGTGGCTGGCACAGCGTCTCGGTGCCCGGGTGACCTTCCTCCACGCTTTGGAAGTGGAGTGGTGGGCGGTGCCGGAGGAGGTATCGGGTCACGGCAACACCATCCAACAGCTCCGGCAGGCCGCGGCTCGGTGGGCGGAACAGGAGCTGGGGCGGTGGAGCCAGCGCTTCGGCGGAGGTGAGGGGGCGCTCCGGGAGGGTTCTCCCCGGGACGTCATCCCCCAGGTGTGTGGGGAACTGCAGGCGGACCTGGTGTGCATGGGCACCCACGGCCGGAGCGGGCTCGCCCGCGCGTTCTTCGGCAGCGTGGCCGAGCAAGTGGTCCGGACCAGCCCCGTACCGGTCCTCACGGTGCGGCCCGGACATCCCCCTCGCGTGGGCCGGGTGCTGGTGGCCACGGACTTTTCACCGCCCGCTCAGGAGGCCGTGGAGTACGCCAGGACTTTGGCCGCGGCGTGCGGGGCAGAGGTGGTGGTCCTGCACGTGGTGGAGCTGGACCCGGAGACGTTTGCCTCCGTCCCCCGGGAGGTGCTGGCGCCCGCGGTGGGCGAGCAGATCCGCGACTACCTGGTGGAGCACGCCACCCGGCGCCTGAAGGCCGTGGTCCGGGAGGGCGAGCGGGTGGAGGTCCGCCTGGGCGCCGCGGGCAGCGGGGTGGTGCAGGCGGCGGAGGAGTTGGGCGCGGACCTGGTCTGCATGGGCACGCGGGGCCGCCGGGGGCTTGGCCACGCGCTGCTGGGCAGCGTGGCGGAGTACGTGCTGCGGCGCAGCCGGCTGCCCGTGCTCACCTGCCGGGCGCGGTAGGGGGCGCACTTCGGGGAAAACTGGGCACGCCATCTACCACCGGGGGTGCGGGTGTCGGAGATCGAGCTGCTGGGTGAGGGTTGCGGCTACCTGCCCGGGGCGGTGAACGTGGGGGTGGTGTGGGGGCCTGACGGCCGCGCGGTGGCCGTGGACACCGGCGGGGACCGCGACGCGGGCCGCCACCTGCTGCGCGCGGTGCAGGCCCGCTCCCTGCGGCTGGTGGCGGTGGTGAACACCCACTCCCACGCGGACCACTACGGCGGCAACGAGTACCTCCTGCGTCAGGTGCCGGACCTAGAGGTGTGGGCCCCCGTGGTGGAGGAGGCGGTGCTGCGGTACCCGTACCTGGAACCCTTCTCCCTGTACGGGGCCCGGCCCCCCGAGCCTTTGCAGAACAAGTGGCTCATGGCCAGGGCCTCCGCGGTCCACCACGTGTACGACACCGTGGACGGGGAGCTGGAGGTGGCCGGGCTCGTGCTGCGGGTGCACCGCGCGGACGGACACGCGGTGCGGCAGGCCGCGGTGGGCTTCGGGGGCGTGTGCTACGCTGCGGACGCCTTCTTCGGGCCCGAGGTCCTGGACAAGTACGAGGTCCCCTTCACCCACGACGTGGCCGGGCAGCTGTCCACCCTCCAGCGCCTGCGGACGTGGCCGTACGAGGTGTTCGTTCCCGGCCACGGCAGCCCCGTGCCCCGCGACCTGCTGCCCCGGGTCGTCGACGCCAACGAGCAGGCGGTGCGCCGCACCACGGAGCGGGTCCTGGAAGCGGTGGGCCCGGGGGCCACCTCGGACGAGGTGGTGCACCGGGTGGCGGCGGGCCTGCGGAACCCTCCCGCCAACCCGTCCACGTACTTCCTCCTGCGGTCGACCGTGATGGGCCACCTGGCGTACCTGCTGGAGGCGGGACGGGTGGACTGGACCGTGGAACGGGGCGTGCTGCGCTGGACGCCTCGGTAGGTCCCGTCCCACGACCCCGAGACGCCGGGTCACCCGTTTGACAGACGGGTGGGGGCGTGCTACGCTCGGGCGGAGTTCTCGCCCGGGCGGGATGCTCAAAAATCCAAGGCAAGGCCGAAAGGAGCAAGGGAATGGCAGAAGGCACGGTCAAGTGGTTCAACGCGGAGAAGGGCTACGGCTTCATCTCCGTGGACGGTGGGAAGGACGTGTTCGTCCACTACACCGCCATCGCCATGGACGGCTACCGCACCCTCCAGGAGGGGCAGCGGGTGCAGTTCGACGTGGTGGACGGCCGGAAGGGCCCGCAGGCGGCCAACGTCCGCCCGCTGTAAGCGCCGGTCCGCGCAAGGCACAAGGGGCCCCGCCACGCGGGGCCCCTCGCTTTCCCAGCAGGGGGAACGGTCGGCTGAAAGCTCCTCCAGGCGGCTGCGGTGCCCACGCTGGCCGTCACAGCAGCCAGGACAGCAGGGCGCTCACCGACAGGAAGCTCGCCAGGGTGGTGGCGAACACCGCGCTGGCCACGAACCCCGGCTCGCAGCCGAACTCGGAGGCAAACAGGAAGGTGTTCACCGCCGCGGGCATGGCCGCCACCACCACGAACACGTCCCGCGCCAGCCCCTGCAGACCCACCAACGACGCCACCCCCGCGGCCACCGCAGGGGAGACCGCCAGCCGCAACGCCGCGGCCACGAGCAAGGGTACGGACGGCTCCACCCCGCTCCCCTGGGCCAACTGGATGCCCAGGGTCACCACCAGGAGCGGTACCGCGCCCGAAGCCAGGGTGCCCACCGCGCGGTCCAACCACTCGGGGACCTTCCACCCCGTGGCCATCACCAGCAGCGCCGCCACCACCGCGTAGACGAGAGGGAGGCGCAACATGTCCCGCACCGCCCGGCCCAAGCCCCCTCCGCTGCCCCAGGCCGCGGTCAGACCCGCGGTGAGGTTGGCCACGGTGGCGTTCACCACGAAGATCAGGGTGGCGGCCTGGAAGCCCGGCTGCCCGAAGGCGAAGAGGGATACCGGAAGGCCGTAGTTGCCCGCGTTGTAGTGGAAGGCGGGCAGCAGGAAGGCAGCCCGGCGCCGGCCCCGCAGTGCCAGGGCCTCCGAGGCGCCCAACCCCAGGGCCAACATAGCGAACAGGTGCGCCACCGTGGCGGCCAGCAGCCGTGGGGTGTAGTCCACCGCCAGGGGCGAGCGGGTCAGGGACTGGAAGACCAGGGCGGGCGCGAACAGGTACATGGACACGGGCGCCAGGCTCGAGACCTCCACGGGCCGGTACCGGCCAAGCAGGTAGCCCGTGAGCACCAGCAGGACCACGGGCCCGACCACGTTCAGCAGCACCGCCGGCTCCGCTGGGTCCTCCGGACGGCCCCGACCCGCAAGCCGGGGGCAGCGCTCAGCGCGGGGAGGGCCGGCGCGCGGCCGCCTTCCGCTTGGGACGTGGGCTGGCCGCGGGTGCCGCGGCCTTGGGGAGCCGCTCCTCCTCCCACGTGACGATGCTGTGGAAGTACACGCGGTCCCCTTCGTCCAGCCCCCGGGTGACCTCCGTGATGTGGACGTTCTTGGCCCCGAACTCCCCCAGGGCGTACTCCACGGCCGCCTCGGGTTTCGCGTCCTCGCCGCACGTGTAGATGTCCAGGGCCACGTACCCCGTCTCCGGCCACGTGTGCACCGAGAGGTGGGACTCGGAGATGACCACCACCCCGCTCACGCCCACGGGGGAGAACCGGTGGAAGGAGATGGCCCAGATCTGTACACCCGCCACCTCCGCGGCCCGGGTCATGATCTGCTCCACCCGTTCCACCTTGCTGATGACCTCCGGGTCGCACCCCGAGGCTTCCACGATGTAGTGGTGTCCCACCGTGTCCATGGGCGCCCTCCTGCCGTCGCGTCCCCGCGTTCTCGACCCCCAAACACACACGTCCCCGGGCGTGACGCAGGCCACGCCCAGGGACGGCTCGTTTTGATCACGACCATGCTAAGGACACCTGGGCCCCCGGGTCAAGGGACCCGGCCTCAGCCTGAGGAAAATGCGCGAAAACCGCCCGTCACACGACCGCGCTATGCTGGCGGTGTGCGGCGGGTGGGCGTCTGCGTTCTCTTGAGCACCGCGGTGCTGGCCACCGCCTGCACGGTGGTGTTCCGCACCGCCCCGGTGGTCCTCTCAGGACTGTACGTGGCCAACGCCGGTGGAGACTCCGTGACCGTTTACCGGCTCGACGCCTCCGGTGACTCCCCGCCCCTCCGGGCCCTGGTAGGTCCCAACACCCGGCTCCTGGTGCCCGTGGCCCTGCTCCTGGACGCGTCCGACGCGCTGTACGTGGCCAACGTGTCCGGCAACCGGGTGACGGTGTACCCCCCTGGGGCTGCCGGGAACGCGGGCCCCATCCGGGTCCTGGAAGGATCGGAGACCCTGCTGTCGGGTCCGTCCGGCCTCGCCCTGGATCCCTTGGGCCGGCTGTACGTGGCGAACGCTGCGCCGTCGCGGATCACCGTCTACCCCGCAGGCGCTCACGGCAACACCAGGCCCCTCCGTGTCCTGGAAGGACCTCTGACCCAACTCGCAGCACCTCGCGGGCTGGCCCTGGACCTGCGCGGAAACCTGTTCGTGGCCAACTCCGCGGCCCACAGCATCCTCGTGTTCGACGCCGCCGCCTCCGGCGACGTACCGCCCCGGCGCCGGATTTCGGGGAGCCTCACCCAACTCCTTGAGCCCTCCGCGGTAGCCATCGACAGCTTCGGCAGGCTCTACGTGGCGAACGCGGCCGGAAACTCCGTCACCGTGTATCCCCCGGACGCCTCCGGGAACGTCCCTCCAGAGCGCCGCCTGGCGGGCCCCTCCACGGCTCTGGCCGTCCCCCACGGCCTGGCCGTGGACGCTGCCGGCAGCCTGGTGGTGGCGAACGCGGGCGGCCCTTCGGTGACCGTGTACCCGCCGGGAGTGGCGGGGGACAGCCCGCCGCTACGGACCATCGTCGGACTGAGTACCGGCCTGAACCTGCCCCTGGGGCGTGGCGGTGCGCCCCTAACGGCTCACCCCACGCTGTGGCGCGCACCACGCCCTTCCTCGGCGCCGTCTACCGCAGGATCCAGCGCACCCCGGCCAGCACGCCCGTGGAGACGGCGGTCACCACCACCCCCGCGGCCACCACCCCCGCGGCCACCGCGCCCCACGCCCGCAGCTTCGGAAGCCCCAGCAGCCAGCCCAGCAATGTCCCCGCGTACGCCCCCGTGCCCGGCAGGGGCACCGCCACGAACAGGGCGAGCCCCACGACCTGGTACCGCCGCACGTACCCCTCTCCCCTCCGCCGCAAGCGGTCCACCCGGGCCCGCACCCACGGCCACCGGGACAGCCCGCGGGCGTAGCACCAGTCCAACAACAGCCACCCCACGGGCACCACCACGAGGTTGGCCGCGGTGCACACCGCGAACGCCGCCGCAGGGCTGTAGCCCAGCGCCAGGGCCAGGGGGATGGAGCCCCGGAGCTCCACCCACGGGACCAGGCTGAGGCCCGCCGCCCACACGAGACCGCTCACCGCGCGCTCCGCAGCCGCGCCTGGCGGGCCCGCCGGCGCAGCTCCGCCTGCTCCCACCGGCGCCGCTCCGCCTCGGTTTCCGGCCGGTAGGGCGGCAACGGCTGGGGCCGCCCGTGGAGGTCCGTGTGGACCATGGTGACGAAGGTACTGCACGTGTGGTGGACCTGGCCGGACCGCGGGTCCTCACCCAGGACCCGCACGCCCACTTCCATGGACGTCCGTCCCACGTGGTTGAGGGCGGCCCGGTAGTGCACCACCTGCCCCACGTGGATCGGGTGCAGGAAGTCCAGGTCGTCCACGGAGGCGGTGACCACCGGACCCCGCGCGTACCGCATGGCCACGATGGAGGCTACCTGGTCCAGGTCCATGAGCAGCCTGCCCGCGAACATGAGGTTGCCCGCCACCGCGTCCTCCGGGAGCACCAGCCGGCAGGTCTCCAGGTGGCACCGGGGCGGCGGGTCCTCCGGCTCCGGCCGGCGGCGCTGGACCAGGCGCTGGTGGCGGACCTTGCGGCGCTGCAGCGCCTGCTCCTGCATCCGCTCCTCCTCCGGCCCGTGGGCCACCACCTGCGCCCCCACGGGCCGCGGGCGGCCGGCTTCGTCCACCGCCACGAAGGCCAGGGACGCCCGGGTGGCGAGGGCGGTGGTCCCCGTGGCGGGCTCCTCCACGTGTACCTCCACGTCCACCTCCATGGATGACCGGCCCACCAGGGGCACCACCGCCGCCAGGTGCAGCATCTGGCCCGCCAGCACGGGCTGGAAGAAGTCCAGCGCGTCCATGGAGCCCAGGACCACCATCCCGCGGGCCAGCCGCGAGCCAGCCAGGGTGCCCACGGTGACGATCCAGCTCATCATGCGGCCGCCGTACAGGGAACCGCGGTCGTTGGTGTGCTCGGGGAACACCATGTGCACGGTCTCCGTGCGGGTGTCAGCCACGCGAAAGGCGCGGATCACGGGCAGTGCGCTGCGGCCGGCACCGCCGGGGGCCTCTCCGGGCTCACGGGAACCCGCCCCGCGCGGCGCCCGCGGAGGGCACCCGCGCCCAGGCCCGGTACCAGGAGGTGATGGGCAGCCGGCGGTCGCGGCCGAAGGCCTTGGGCGTGATCTTGACCCCCGGCGGAGCCTGGCGGCGCTTGTACTCGCTGAGGTCCACCATGCGCACCACCTTGGCCACCGTGTCGGGGTCGAAGCCCAAGCGCACGATGTCTTCCGGCGGGGTGTCGTGCTCCACGTACAGCTCCAGGATGGGGTCCAGGACCTCGTAGGGCGGCAGGGCCTCCTGGTCCGTCTGCCCCGGCCGCAGCTCCGCGGTGGGCGGTCGGGTCAGCACGCCCTCGGGGATCACCGGCTGCCGCTCGTTGCGCCAGCGCGCCAGGGCGTACACCAACGTCTTGGGCACGTCCTTCAGGACCGCGAACCCGCCCGCCATGTCGCCGTACAGGGTGGCGTATCCCACGCTGAGCTCGCTCTTGTTCCCCGTGGTGAGCACGATCCCCCCCAGCTTGTTGGTGAGGGCCATGAGGTAGTTGCCCCGGATGCGCGCCTGCAGGTTCTCCTCCGTGACGTCGGGCGCAAGACCCTCGAAGGCGGGCCGCAGGGCTTCCAGGTAGGCTTCGAAGGGCCCGCGGATGGGCAGGACCAGGAGGCGGATGTTGAGGTTCCGGGCCAGCTCCTCCGCGTACCGCACGCTCTCGGGGGCGGTGTACGGGGACGGCATGGACACCCCCACCACCGCCTCCGGCCCCAGGGCGTCCGCAGCCACGGTGGCCACCAAAGAAGAGTCCACCCCTCCGGACAGCCCCACGAACACCTGCCGGAACCCGTTCTTGCGCACGTAGTCCCGGGTGCCCACCACCAGGGCCCGGTACACCTCCTCCAGGTCCGGCAGGGGCTCCGCCACCACGGGCGGGGCCGGCGTGGACGGCTCCCGCAGGGACACCTCCACGGGGATGGTGGGACACAGGGACACGTCCCCCACGGGGAACCGCTCCGACTCGTCCACCCCGGTGCGCCGCGCCCGCTGGCGCCGGGCCGCGGCCACGTCCAGGTCGCACACCAGCAGCGCCTCCTCGAACTGCGGGGCCCGGGCCAGGATGCGCCCGTTGTGGTCCACCACCACGCTGTCCCCGTCGAAGACCAGCTCGTCCTGCCCGCCCACCAGGTTCACGTAGCACACCATCACCCCGCAGTCCCGGGCCCGGGTTCGGAGCATCTCCTCCCGCTCCCGCCACTTGCCCCGGTGGTACGGCGAGCCGTTGATGTTGAACACCACCAGGGCCCCGGCTCGGGCCTGCACCGCACAAGGCCCGTCGGGGAACCAGATGTCCTCGCAGATGTTCACCGCCACGGGCACGTCGCCCAGGAGGAACACGGGAGCCTGCTGGCCGGGGGCGAAGTAGCGCTTCTCGTCGAACACGCCGTAGTTGGGCAGCAGGCGCTTGTGGTACACGGCCTGGACCCGCCCGCCCGCGCACACCGCGGCGGCGTTGTACAGGTAGTTGGCGCGATCCGCGAACCCCACCACCGCTACTACGTCGGTGGCGTGCCGTGCCACCTCCTGCACCGCGGCCAGGTTGGCCTCCACGAAGTCCGGCTTGAGCAGCAGGTCCTCCGGCGGGTAGCCGGGGATGGCCAGCTCGGGGAACAGCACCACGTGGGCCTGCGCCTGGCGCGCCCGGTGGAGGTACTCCACCACGCGGCGCACGTTCCCCTCCAGGTCCCCCACCACGGGGTTGATCTGGGCCAAGGCCACCTGCAGGGTCCGCATCCTCTACACCCCCGGTCGGTCCAACCGGCTCGGTGGGCGTACCTTATACCAGTATCCCGCCCCCGTGGCCCGCGCGGAAGGGTCAGCGGACCTGCCGCAACTCGTGCAGGAACCGGATCACCGCCTCCACCCCGCCCCACAGCAGCGGCAAGCTCACCTTCTCGTTGGGCGCGTGGAGGTTGTCGTCGGGAAGCCCGAACCCGGTCACCACCACGGGCTGGCCGAGCACGCGGCTAAAGAGGTCCACCACGGGCACCGACCCGCCCGCCCGCACGAACCGGGCGGGCGCTCCGTAGGTGGCGCTCCACGCCCGCGCCGCGGCCTGTACCGCGGGCTCTGTTGGGGAGACCACCCACGGGCGGCCCGTGTGCAGCTTGCGGACCGTGACCTCGTAGGCCGGGTGCGCGTGGCGCAGCAGGTACCGCTCGAAGGCCCGGTACACGCGGTCCGGGTTCTGGTCCGGCACCAGGCGCATGCTCACCTTGGCCACACACCGGCTGGGCAGCACCGTTTTGGCGCCGGGGCCGCTGAAACCTCCCCCCATGCCGTGGATCTCCAGGGTGGGCCGGACCCACAGCCGCTCCAAGAGGGAGTACCCTTCTTCCCCCACCAGCCCCCGCGCACCGATGCTGCGGGCGAAGTCCTCTTCCCGAACGGGCAGAGACCGCCACGCGGCCCGCTCCTCCTCGGAGGGCTCCCGCACCGGCTTGTAGAACCCGGGGATGCGCACCCGGCCGTGGCGGTCCCGCAGGGACGCCAGCAGCCGGACCATCTCGTGGAACGGGTTCGGGGCCGCACCGCCGAAGGTGCCGGAGTGGAGGTCGCTGGACGGCCCGCGGATCTCCACCTCCGTGTACAGGATGCCCCGCAGCCCCACGGTGATGGACGGAACCCCGGGCTGGACGAACCCCGAGTCCATCACCAAGGCGCAGTCCGCGCGCAGGCGCCGCCGGTGGCGGGGCACGTAGCGGGTGATCTCGTCGCCGCTGCTCTCCTCCTCGCCCTCCACCAGCACCTTCACGTTCACGGGCAGGCCGTCCGTGGCCAGCAGGCTCTCCAGGGCCTTCAGGGTAGCGAACACGTGCCCCTTGTCGTCCGAAGCCCCCCGGGCGTACAGGTTGTCGCCCCGCACCGTGGGCTGGAAGGGCGGGGTCTCCCACAACTCCAGAGGGTCCGCGGGCTGCACGTCGTAGTGCCCGTAGACCAGCACCGTGGGCGCGGACGGCAGGCCCACCCACTCGCCGTACACCAGGGGGTGTCGCCGCTGGGACGGGATCACCTCCACACGCTGCAGGCCCGCCTGGCGCATGCGGTCCGCCAGCCACCGGGCCGCCCTCTCGCAGTCGGGCCCGTGTTCCGGCAGGGTGCTCACGCTGGGGATGGCCAGCCACTCCTTGAGTTCCTCCAGGAAGGCCGCACGGCGCTCCCTGGCGTACGCCATGGCGCGTTCCATCGGAAGCCTCCAGAGGGGAGGTAGGGGCCGGGCCGCACCCAACCCACCTACCTGTACGACCCTGCTGGTCCGGAACCCTGCCGGGCCGCGGTATCATGGGTTCCAGCTGGCCCCGGCGCGGGCTCGGCGGGCCAGCTCCACGCCGGAGGGGAAACATGGACCGCCTGTTGGAAATGTTTCGGGAACTCACGGAAGCGCCGGGCGTTCCGGGCTTCGAGGGGCCCGTGCGGGCGGTGCTGCGCAAGTACCTCAGCCCCCTGGGCGAGATCCTGCAGGACCGGCTGGGCAGCCTGGTGGCCCGCAAGGAAGGCACCAGCCCCCAGCCCAAGGTGATGGTGGCTGGGCACATGGACGAGATCGGATTCCTGGTCACCCGCATCACCGAGGAGGGCTACCTGAAGTTCCAGACCCTGGGGGGCTGGTGGTCGCAGGTGATGCTGGCGCAGCGGGTACGGGTGTGGACCCGGCAGGGGCCCGTGCTGGGGGTGATCGGCAGCAAGCCGCCCCACCTGCTGGAAGAGGAGGAGCGCAAGAAGCCCGTGGAGCCCAAGGACATGTACATCGACGTGGGGGCGGCAAGCCGCGAGGAAGCGGAGCGGTTCGGCACCCGGCCCGGCGACCCCGTGGTCCCTGACTCGCCCTTCACCGTCCTGCACAACCCCAAGCTCCTGCTGGCCAAGGCCTGGGACAACCGGTTCGGGTGCGCCGCGGTGGTGGAGATCCTGCGGGCGCTCCAGGAAGAGCCCCACCCCAACACGGTGTACGGGGTGGCCAGCGTTCAGGAGGAGGTCGGGCTGCGGGGCGCCCAGACCGCCTCCCACCTGGTGCAGCCGGACGTGGGCATCGCCCTGGACACGGGGATCGCGGGAGACACGCCGGGGGTGAAGCCCGACGAGGCGCAGGGCAAGCTCGGGAAGGGCCCCGTGATCCTTCTGTACGACGCCACCATGATCCCCCACGTGCGCCTTCGGGACCTGGTGGTGGAGACCGCGGAGGCGGAGGGGATCCCCTACCAGTTCGACCGGGTGGCCCGGGGTGGCACGGACGCGGGCCGCATCCACACCTTCGGGGTGGGCGCGCCGTCCATCGTCATCGGGGCACCCGTGCGGTACATCCACAGCCACAACGCGGTGCTGCACCGCGACGACTTCGACAACACGGTTCGCCTAGTGACCGCCGTGATCCGGCGGCTGGACGCGGCCACGTGGCAGCGCCTGGTGGCGTGATGGCGGGTCCAGTTTGGCTGGCGCGGTTGGCCACCGCGGATAGCCGCCGGCGGTTCGGCCGGTACCTGCTGCTGGCGTGCGCCGCGGGGTTCGGCACCACCGGGGGGCTGTTGGGCTGGGACCGGTGGTTCTTCTGGGCCATGCTGTGGGGGGCGGGGGTGTTCGCGCCGCTGCGGCTGGCTACGGAACTCCTCGGAGCCAAGGGGCAGCGGGTGCGGCAGGCCTTCCGGGACCACTTCCCCGACCGCGTCACGCCTGGCAACCTGCCCCTGGTGGCGCAAGGGGTCTACGAGCGGGACGTCCTCATGCCCCGCATCGTCACCCCGCCGTACGCCACCAAGGTCCAGGAAACCGTGGTGGCCGTGGGGAAGGCGGCCTTCGCACGGCCCGACCCCGGGGAGGTGCTGCGCCGCGCCGCCGCACAGCTGGTGAGCGTGGCCGACGGGTGGATGGCGGAGATGCGGGCGCAGCGGGAAGCCGACCCCACATCCACCAACATCCAGGCCCGCTGGCAGGAGGTGCGGTCCCTGGCGGTGCTGGCGGCCACCGCCCGGGTGCTGGTGGCCCTGTCGGAGGAGCTGTCCGGGCAGCCCTTCCACGCACCCGGGCTGGACGCCCAGAACGTACGGGCATTCTTGGAGGACGCCCTGGCGTACCTGGACCGGGCGGCTCTGGACCCGGACGTCCCCCCGTGGACCGGCGTGCTGCCGGGCGTGTGGACCGCGGAGGTGCAGGAGCTGCGGAGGCGGTGGGACGCCTACCTGGAGGTCACGGGGCCCGCGGCCTCCCGGCTGGCGGCGGTGGTGGAGGAGCTGGTGCAGCCGTGACCCTGTTCCTCACGGAGTCTGAGGTGGCGTCCCTGGTGACGGTGGCGGAGCTGGTGGACGCCCTGGAAGCCGCCTTCCGCGACAAATCCGCGGGACGGGCGGTGAACGTCCCCCGGGCCCGCGCGGCCCTGCCTTCCGGCACGGTACTGCACGTGATGTCCGCGGCGTGGGCGTCCGCAGGCGTCCTCGGCCTCAAGGCGTACACCACCACCCGGGCGGGCGGCCGGTTCCTGGTCCTCCTCTACGACGAGGCAGGCAGGTTGCTGAGCCTCATGCAGGCGGACACCCTGGGCCAGCGCCGCACGGGCGCGGCCACGGGACTCGCGACCCGGCACCTGAGCCGGCCGGACTCCCGCACGGTGGCGGTGTTGGGTACGGGCTGGCAGGCGCGCACGCAGCTGGAAGCGGTGTGCGCGGTGCGGCCGGTCCAGGAGGCGCGGGTCTACAGCCGGACGCCCGAGCGGCGGGAGCGCTTCGCAAAGGAGATGCAGCGCGCCCTGGACGTGGCCGTGCGGGCCACCTCCTCCGCGGAGGAGGCGGTCCGTGACGCGGACGCGGTGTGCACCATCACCACGTCCCGGGAGCCCGTGCTGCTGGGCCGGTGGCTGAGGCCGGGCGTGCACGTGAACGCCGCGGGGTCCAACTGGGCCCACCGCCGGGAGCTGGACGGGGAGGCGGTGGCCCGCGCGGACCGCGTGGTGGTGGACGACTTACCCCAGGCCAGGGTGGAGTGCGGGGACTTGATCCAGGCTGCGGCGGAAGGTCTGTTCGACTGGTCCCGCGCGGTGGAGCTGGCGGACGTGGTGGCGGGCAACGCCCCGGGCCGCACCGCCGCCGAAGAGGTCACGCTGTTCTGCTCCCAGGGGGTGGCCCTGGAGGACGTGGTGGCCGCACGCCTGGTGTACGAACGCGCCCGGGCCCAGGGTGTGGGCCGCGAGCTCGACCTGGCGGTTTTGTGACGTCCCGCGTGGCGAACGAAGTGCAGGCGTCCGAGGTGGTGGTCCTCGGAGGTGGGTGCTACGGCTGCTACCACGCCCGACAGCTGCTCAAGGCCATGGAACGGGGTCGTCTGCGGTGCGGGCGGCTGGTGGTGCTAGACCGAAACCCCCACTGCCGGGCGCGCGCGGAGCTCGGGGGCTTTGTGGAGCTGGTCACCGCCCCGTGGGTGGACTACCTGGTGGACTACGTGCCCACAGCGCCCGAGGACGCGCAGCTGGTGCCCGCGCCCTTCGCTCCCCACGTCCTCGCAGAGTGGCTGGTGGCCTCCCTGGAGCGGCTCCGCCCGGACGTGCGGGTGCGCTGCGAGCCCCTGTCCGGCTCCTACCCCTTGCCCTACGACGTCACGGTCCAGCACCGCCGGTACGTGAGCGAGGCGGCGTGGCGCTGCCCGGCCACCTGCCCGGAGCCGGACGTGTGCCCCGCCACCCGCCACGCCCGCACGTGGGACCTGGGCCGGACGGTGCAACGGTACTCCCATATCCCCGTGCTCGCCTTCCGGTGCCTGCACTGGGTGTTCGGGGTGGGCACCGTGCCCGTACGGGACCTGCAGCGAGCTCTGAGCGCCCTCGCTGAGCAAGCGAAGCCCGGCAGCCGCACGAACGTGCTCACCGCTTCCCGCTGCCACGGGGTGGGGACGTGTTTTGTGGTGGAGGCGGTTTGACCGTCGGCGATCCACCGAACAAGGAGGGAAGGCCGTGCGCGTTTCGGTTTCCAACCGGCCGTGGAGCAAGGTGGCGTGTGACGTCCTGGCGGTGCCGGTGCGCGCCCCTGAACCTCTCGCGGGGCTAGAGGCCCTGGACCGCGCCCTGGACGGCTGGCTGCGGGAGGCAGCGCAGCTGGACCGGTTCCAGGGCAAGCGGGAGGCGGTCCTGCAGGTGTTCACCCACGGGCGCCTTCCCACGCCCCGGGTGCTGCTGGTGGGAACGGGCACCGAGCAGGACCCCCTGCAGGCGGCCCGCCGGGCTGCCGCGGCGGCCGCCCGCCACGCGCAGGGCCTGGGGGCTAGGCGGCTCGCCCTCTGGCCCGGCGCCCTGCCCGCCACCGCGGAGGTGGCAGAAGCCCTGGCCGAGGGCGCCCTGCTGGGCGCGTACCGCTACACCCGGTACAAGACCCCGGACACCCCGGCCCTGGAGTCGGTGGAGGTGTTGGGGGTGGCCGGGGCGGCCGCCGCGGTGGCCCGGGCTCAGCTCCTGGCCCAGGCCACCTGGTTCGCCCGCGACCTGGTCAACGGCCCGCCCAACGAGGTGCACCCGCTCTTTTTGGCCCGCACCGCACGGCGCATGGCCAGGGAGCTCGGGCTGCGGGTCCGCGTGCTCGGCCCTGCCGAACTCCGGCGCATGGGAGCCGGGGCCATCCTGGCCGTGGGCGCGGGCAGCCGCCAGCCCCCGCAGATGATCGTGCTGGACTACCGCCCGCCCCGGGCCCGGCGCACGTACGCCCTGGTGGGCAAGGGCGTCACCTTCGACGCGGGCGGGTTGGACATCAAGAGCCACGAGGGCATGCAGACCATGAAGTCGGACATGGCGGGCGCGGCCGCGGTGCTGGCGTGCTTCCGCGCCCTGCCCGCCCTGGGGGTCCCGCACCGGGTGGTGGGGGTGGTGGGCGCGGTGGAGAACCTGTTGGGGGAGGCGGCCTTCAAGCCCGGGGACATCCTCCGCACCCTGGACGGCCAGACCGTGGAGATCACCAACACGGACGCGGAAGGCCGCGTGGTGCTGGCGGACTGTCTCGCGTACGCGCAGCGCTACCGGCCGGACGCGGTGGTGGACCTCGCCACCCTCACGGGAGCGGCCATGGTGGCCCTGGGCTTCCACGCGGCGGCCGTTCTGGGCAACGACCGCGCCCTCATGGACGCCCTGGTACGCGCGGGGGCCCGGTCCGGGGAACGACTGTGGGAGCTGCCCCTGTACGACGAGTTCGTGGAGGCCATGCGCAGCGAGGTGGCGGACCTGAAGAACTCCGGAGGCCGGTACGGCGGAGCCCAGAAGGGGGCCGCCTTCCTCAGCCGGTTCGTGAAGGACCGTCCGTGGGCCCACCTGGACATCGCGGGGGTCGCGTTCCTGGACGGCCAGGAAGGCCAGGCGCCCCACCTGCCCAAGGGCGCCACGGGCTTCGGCGTGCGGACGCTCCTGCGGTGGCTGCGGGAGGCGTAGGGTGGCCCGCAACGCCTGGGTGGACGCGGCCGGCTGGCTCGGCGCGGCCGCGTTGCTGTTCGCGTACTTCCTGGTGGCCAGCCGCCGCGTCCACGGCGGGAGCGTGTTCTACCACGGGCTGAACGCCGCGGGCAGCGTGCTGCTGGGTATCAACAGCCTGTACTACGGGGCCGTCCCCTCCGCCTTCGTGAACGCCGTGTGGCTCGCCATCGCCCTGTACGGCGCCACCCGCGGAGCGCGCGCCGTCCGGTAGGACACCACCGCCGCGTCCACGTGGGAGAACAAGGGCGCCAGGCCCGTCAGGGCCCGGCGGATAGCGGTATGCATCCCGTCCTCAAAACGGGTGGGGCTGCGGGGATCGTAGGTCGCCGCCGGGACGCCGCGCGCCCCCGCCGTGATCCGTCGCGAGCGAGGCTCGGACCTGTGCCGAAGTGGGCGATCAGGGGAGCAGCCCCTGGGGGGTACGGACCGAGCCACAGGGCATCACTTCCAAGCGCACTGGCACCGCGGGCCGCCCCTCCGCGGTCCGACCCCTGCCCCGGTGGGTCGGTGCTCGCCCCCCGGGCGGTCCTGCCCCCGCGGTGGAAAGCCCTGTGGGCGGAAGCCTACACTGACAGACGAAGCGGCCCTGCGGGACGGAGGCAGGCCGCGCCCCCAGGCGGGACCCCAAGGAGGCAGACGAACGTGGCGGTAGAGGTCGTCTTCTTCCACGACGTGCTCTGAGCCTGGTGCTTCATAGCCTCGGAGAGGCTGCGGGAGGCCGTGGAGCCCTATCGCCACCGGGTTGCGGTGAGCCACCGGAGCTTCGCCCTGGCCCCCGACCCGGGGGCCATCGCCCGCATCTTCGGGAGTGCCGCGGCGGGCAAGGAGGAGATCATGCGCCACTGGGAAGCCGCGCGCCGGCACGCGGGTGCGGGGCGGGGCAGCCGCATCAACGTGGAGCTCATGCGCGAGCGCCCCTTCCCCTATCCCTACTCGTTGCCGGGGCTCCGGGCCTGCAAGGCGGCCGAGTTCCAAGCGGGCCAGGAGGGTCACTGGCGCTACTTCGACCGGGTGCAGGAGGCGCACCTCGTCGAGTGCCGGAACATCGCCGAGGAGGAGGTGCTCCTCGACCTCGCGCGCGAGCTGGGATTTGACGCGGGGCGCTTCGCCGCCGACCTGGGCGGGGAGAGGACCCTCCTGGCCGTGCTGGCCGACTGCCGGGAGGCGGCGCGCCTCGGCATCCACGCGGTGCCCACGGTGCGGGTGGGTCGGCGCCTGATCCAGGGGGCGGTGCCCGTCGCCACCTACCGCGCCGCCATCGAGGAAGCCGCCCAGGGAGAGCTGGCTCCCTAGCCCCGTTCCCAGCCGGGCGAAGCGGGGACGAACGCTCGGGTCCTCTGTGTCCCCTCCGGCCCGCAGCCTTCGGGCGCGCAGCGGGTCCCGGACCTCCGGCGCCCGCAGCGGTGAGCTGGACCTGAGTCCGGACCGTGGGGAACCGCCACCAGGGTGCTCACGTGACGGGACAAGGGCCGACGAGACGGCGCAGCGGCTCAAGCCCCTGGCCGACCTACCCGGTTTGACGGGCCCGGAGCTGGGCTTCCTCCACCAGCCGCCAGGCCTCCTCCGCCCCCCGCCACCCGTAGATCTCCACGGGCTTGCGCTCCAGCTCCTTGTACACCGCGAAGAAGTGCTCCACCTCCCGGAGGAAGTGGGCCGGCACCCCGCTGAGGTCCGTCACCCCGTCGAACCGCGGGTCCGCCACGGGCACCGCGAGGATCTTCTGATCCCTGCCCTTCTCGTCCCGCATGTCCAGCACGCCGATGGGCCGCACCTCCACCAGACACCCCGGGAAGGTGGGCTCGAAGGTGAACACCAAAACGTCCAGGTGGTCCCCGTCCTCGGCCAGGGTGTCCTCCAGGAAGCCGTAGTCCGCGGGGTAGTGCAGGGGCGAGTACAGGACCCGGTCCAGCCGCACCCCCCGCTGCGGGTCCCACTCGTACTTGTTGCGGCTGCCCCGCGGGATCTCCACCCGCGCCAGCACGCTGCGGGCGGTCAAGCCTTCTCCTTCCAGTCCATCACCCAGATCTCCCGGTAGCTCGGCAGCGGCGTGGCCTCCACCAGGTGCCCTACCCGCGTGACGTTGCGCTTGCCCGCCACGAACTCCTCCACGGGGGCCAGGGGCCAGGTGGGGTTGGCCTCGGTACGGTAGTGCATGGGGATCACCACCCGGGGCTGGAGCCGGTTGACCACCAGCTCCGCGGTGCGGGCGTCGATGGTGTAGTGGCCGCCCACGGGCACCATGAGGATGTCGGGCTTGAGGGCCCCCTTGTACGCCCCCTCGTGGAAGTTGGCGCCCTCCAGGTCGTGGCCCAAATCGCCGCAGTGCACGATCTTCAGCGCGTCCACCTCGATGCGGAATATGGCGTTCTTCCCCCGCTGCGCCCCGTGCGCGGCGTCGTGGTAGGTGGGGATGGCCACCACCCGCACGCCGTCCACGGTCTCCCGCACCTCCGCGTGCTCGCGGCCGCCGTCCCGCAGTCCGCGGATCACCCGCGGCGACCCGATGGCCATGGCCACGTAGTTGTGGTCGAAGTGCTCGTGGCTCACCAGCACCAAATCCGCGGCCACCCGTGGCACCGGGTAGCCCACCTGGGGGTCGAAGGGGTCGATGAGGATCCGCTTGCCTTCCCGGGTCTCCAGGAGGAAGCACGCGTGCCCGAAATACGTGATCTTCACGGCCGGCACCTCCCCGCAGGGCCTTCGAACATTCCCTTACGCGGTCCCCCCTCCCCTCTCCTGGCCCTAGGATGGGCTTACCACAGGGCGAACACCCGGCACGGCCCGCCGGACCCGCCCGCCACCTTGGGGGCGCCCACGAACACCCACGCCCCCGCAGGGGGGATCCGGCTCAAGTTCGCCAGGTTCTCCAGGCCCCAGCGGTTCGCGGGAAGCCACGTGCGGTGGGTCTTGAAGTCCTTGGAGGGCCCGAAGTCCAGGCTCAAGGTGTCCACCCCGATGCCCACCACGTCCCGCTCGTGCAGGAGGAACTCCACGGTGTCCGGCCGGAAGCCCGGGAAGTGCATCACGCCCGCGCTATCGGGGTTCCGGAAGGCCCGGGAGCTGCCCACCCGGGACTCCCACCCGCTGTGCATGAACACCGCCGCACCCCTGGGCAGCCGGCCGTAGCGCCGCTCCCACGCGCGCACGTCGTCGGGGGTCACCTGGGCGTCGGGGTCCTTGGCCGCCCGCTCGTGGATGTGGATCACCGCCACGGGCGCCACCAGCACCGCGGGCGACAGCTGCTCCACGGTACGGGCCCCCTCCCCGAAGTGGGCGGGGGCGTCCATGTGGGTCCCGATGTGCTCGAAGTAGCTGATGTTCAGGCCGTAGTAGCCGTCCTTCTGGACGGTCACGGCCACCTCGCTCTTGAACACGGGCTGGCCGGAAAACGACGGAAAGGTGGGCTTGAGGGTGTGGGTGAGATCCTGGACCCTCCGGAACCCGCCCACCCGGGGAGCGGCCAAAAGTTCCCGAGGGCCAACCAGCTGCGCGCCCACGACCCCCGCCACGACCCCTGCGGCCGCCCTCAGGAACCGCCTCCGGCTCACCTCCTCCGCCACCGCCTCCATCACCACCGGCCCGCACACGGATGCCACCCCCTTTTGCGTCTTTTCCGGATCGGTACGCTGCGGGTGGGCGAAACTCCTGCCGGGCGGTATCCTGGGCGGGAACGGAGGCCGAGCGATGGAGTTCCTGCGCGAGCTGGAGTACCTGCGGCAGCAAACACCCCTCACGGCGCGGGTGGCGGAGGACTTCCGCGGTCGGGACCTGCGCGGCGCGTGCGTGGCGTTCTCCGTCCACCTGGACATCAAGACCGTCCCCGTCCTGGAAGCCGTACTGGAGGCCGGCGCGCGGACGGTGGTGGTGACCTGCAACCCCGCCACGGTCCGGGACGAGGTGGTGGCCTACCTCCGGGATCGCGGCGCGGAGGTGCGGGCGCGGGCGCAGATGCCTCCGGAGGAGTGGGAGGAAAGCTTCCGGTGGGCCCTCCACCAGCGGCCCCAGTACCTGTGCGAGATGGGGGCGGAGCTGGCCAGCCGCGCCGCTGCAGACCCCGAGGCGGCAAGCTCCGTCCGGGCGGGCATGGAGGCCACGGGCACAGGGATCCAGCGCCTGCGGGGCCTGCCGTTGCCGTTCCCCGTCCTGGACTGGAACGCCCTGCCCCTGAAGGAAGGCCTGCACAACCGGTACCTGGTGGGGCTCGTGACGTGGACCACGTTCCTGCAGGTGGCCCGCGTGACCCTGTACGGCAAGCGCGTGGTGGTGGTGGGGTACGGGCCGGTGGGCCAGGGGGTGGCGGAGTACGCCCGGTTGCTGGGTGCTGTCCCGGTGGTGGTGGAGCCCAGGCCCGACCGGCAACTGCTGGCCCGCCACGCGGGCTGCCAGGTGGCCTCCCTGGAGGACGCCCTGCCCCGTGCGGACGTGGTGGTCACCGCCACGGGCAGGCAAGGCGTAGTACGGGAGGAGCACTTCCTGCGGCTGCGGGAAGGTGCCTTCCTCCTCAACGTGGGCCACACCAACCAGGAGCTGGACGTGCAGGCCCTCCGGCGGTATCCGACCCGTTCGCTGCGGCCCCACGTGGAGGAGGTTCAGCTGCCCGGCGGGCGCGTGTATTTGCTGGCGGGCGGGGCCATGTTCAACCTGGCCGCGGGCCCCGGGGACCCGTACGACGCCTTCGACCTGACCTCGGCCCTGCTGGTGGCCGGGCTCGCCCACCTCGTGGACCACGGCCACCACTACCCGCCGGGGCTGCACCCCATGCCCCGCGAGGTGGAGCTGGCCGTGGCTTCCCTGGCCGCGGGCGGCAGGTTCGCGAGCTCGTGAGCAGGGCTCAGCGGAAGCGGTCGGGGCTCAACAGGTCCAGGTCCTCCGGCCGCCCTTCGCCGCACGCGAGGCCCGCCACCAGCTCGCCCGTGGCCGGCGCCAGGGAGATCCCGAGGGTCCCGTGGCCCGTGGCCACCAGGAGGTTGTGGAAGTCCTTCGGCCTGCCGACCACCGGCAGCCCGTCCGGGGTGGCTGGACGCAGGCCGGCCCACACCTCGCCCCCTTCTGCGTCCACCTTCAGGTAGCGGGAGGCGGCTTTGCGGATGGCTTCCACCCTGCGCGGGTTCACCCCACCCGTCCACACGCCCAGCTCCAGGGTTCCCGCCAACCGCAGCCGCGTTCCCTGGGGGCCAAAAAGCGGGGTCACCGCCACCCGCGCCTCGCTGAGCATCACCGGGCTCTTGGGGGTCGCGCGGTCCTCAAAGGTCACGCTGTACCCCTTGGCCGGGAGGACCGGCAGGTCCACCCCCGCGCCACGCAGCAGCCCCGCACTCCAGACGCCGGCGGCCACCACCACCCACCCGGGCCGAAGCTCGCGCCCTGCGGCCTCCACCCGCACCGCGTGGCCGTCCCGGTGCAGAGCCACGGCCTCGGTCCCCGCGCGCACCTCCACGCCGAGCCGGTGGGCGCGTTCTGCCAGCGCCTGCACGAGCCGCGAGGGGTCGAGGTGGCCGTCGTCCGGAAAGTAGACTCCGCCCACCACCTCTGGCCGCAGCAGGGGCTCTCTCTCCGAGACTCCCGCCCGGTCCAGCACCTGCGCCCGGATCCCCTCCCCTCGCAGCAACTCCACCTCCGCCGCCAAGCCGTCCAGTTCGCGGGCGTCCAGGCACACGGACAGGGAGCCCACCTTGCGGAAGCCGAACTCCAGCCCTTGGCGCGCCAGGTCCTCGTACAGCTGCAGGCTACGGCGCTGCAGCCGCACCAACAGGGGCAGGCCCCTGCGCACGTGCGCCGGGGTACTGGACTTCGAGAACCGCCAAAGCCAGCCCCACACCCGCCGGTCCGCACGCGGGGGGACGTACAGGGGGCTTTCGGGGTCCACGAGCCAGCGCAGGCCGCGGCGCAGGGCACCCGGGTGCGCCAGGGGCACGCTGTGGGAGGGCACCACCCACCCCGCGTTGGCCCACGAGGCCCCCGCCCCGGGCCGGTTCCGTTCCAGCACCACCACCCGCAGGCCCCGCCGGGCCAGGCAGCACGCGCACCACAGGCCCACGGCTCCGGCTCCCACCACCACCACGTCCGCCCGGTCCAGTCCGCTCACCTCTCCGCCCCACTGTCCCTACCCCCTTGACAGTGTAGGAGGAAGCGGTGGCTACAGGCAGGGCCGCGACGCCCGCCAGGTGGCGGGCGTGGCTTTGCTTTTTCGGGGCGTTGGGGATGCGGGCCTGGATTGCCACGGCGGTGGTGGTGCTCGCGGGGGCCTTGCCCGCCTGGGCTGCGGACCCTACGGGTCAGGCCACCCTGAAGGCAGACCCTCACGCCCCCGTGAACTTCACGTGGACCCTGGTGGCCGCTTTCCTGGTGTTCTTCCTGCAGGCGGGCTTCGCCCTCCTCGGGGCAGGCCTCATCCGTTCCACGAACACCGTCAACTACCTGACCAAGAGCTTCATGGACTCCTGCATGGCGTCGTTGTCCTTCTGGGCCTTCGGGTTCCCGCTCATGTTCGGGGGTTCCGGAGCCGCACCGGGTCTGGACCAGGGCAACCCTTGGGTGGGCTGGTCCGGGTTCTTCCTCGCGGGTGAGGCGTACGACGTCCGCACCATGATGCTCTGGTTCTTCCAGATGGTGTTCGCGGCCACCGCGGCCACCATCGTGGCGGGCGCGGTGGCCGAGCGCATGCGCATCACCGCCTACCTGGCCTACAGCTTCCTGGTGGGCGCCATCATCTACCCGGTCTACGGACACTGGGTGTGGGGCGGCGGCTGGCTCGCGAACCTGCCCCTGGGGGTGGGCGCCAGGGACTTCGCGGGTTCCAGCGTGGTGCACGCGGTGGGAGGGCTCGTGGGGCTTGCAGGGCCCGCCATGGTGGGGCCCCGCATCGGCAAGTTCAACCCCGACGGCACGGCCAACCCCATCCCGGGCCACAACATGGCCTACGTGGTGGCGGGGACCTTCATCCTGTTCTTCGGCTGGTTCGGGTTCAACCCCGGCAGCACCCTGGCCGCCACCGACCTGCGCATCGCCGCCATCGCGGTGAACACCCTGCTGGCGGGCGCCGCGGGCGCCGTGGCGGCGGTGTACTACAGCCTGGCCCGCACGGACAAGGCGGACCTGGCCCTGGCGTGCAACGGCGCCCTGGCAAGCCTCGTGGGGATCACCGCCCCGTGCGCGTACGTGGCCCCGTGGGCCGCGGTGGTCATCGGGGTGGTGGCGGCCTTCGTCATGATGCTCACCGCGGCCTTCGTGGAACGGGTCCTCCGGGTGGGCGACCCCGTGGGCGCGGTGGCGGTGCACGCGGGCGGCGGGCTGTGGGGGATGGTGGCGGTGGGCATCTTCGCGGACGGCACGTACGGCAACGTGGCGGGTGTGATCACCGGCCAGTTGGGGGCAGCTGGCCGCCCAGCTGGTGGCGGTGGTGGCCGTCACGGTCTGGTCCCTGGGCACGGGGTTCTTGATGTTCTGGGCGCTGAAGAAGACCGTGGGCCTGCGGGCGCCGCGGGAGGAGGAGCTGAGCGGGCTGGACCTGCCCGAGCACGGCACCCTCTGCTACCCGGAGGAGCTGGTGCCCGCGTCCCCAGGCCTCGCAGGAGGGCTGTGACCGAAGCGGGGGAAGGGGAGGTGAGGTCCGTGGCGGTGGAAGCGATTCTAGCGGTGGTGGCCTTCGTGGTGCTGTTCGCCGCGTGGTCGCTGTTGCCCAGCCGGTTCCTCAAACGCAGGCAGAAGGAGGCGCAAGTCCCCCGCGCCCCTGCGCCGGCGCCAACTGTGCCCGCCGCCGTACCCCGGCCTGCGGCCGTCCGAGCGTCGGGGGTGGTGGAGCTGAAGCTCGTGCGCAACCCGGCCTTCACGCACACTTCCCCCCACCTGCCCCGCTACTTCTACCTGGTGCGGCTCAACGGCACGTCGGAGGAAGCCCGCCTGCCCGTGTACTGGGATCCCACACCCGCCTCCGAGGACTTCCTGGTCCGGGAGGCCTACCGGGTGCGGGTGGCGGGCCAGACCCTGCAAGCGGGCAACCTGCAGGTGCTGGGGGATCTGGTGCGGGCGGCGGTGGGCGCCCTGGTGGCGGCGGGCGGCCCGCCCCAGTTCTGGCTCCTCTACGGAGGCCGCACGGTGCCCGTGTACCGGAACGGCGGGACCTACGAGGCCCTCACGGACGGCCCACGCCTCTGGGGCCGTGACCTAGCGGAGCTGCGGGACCGGTACGCCCACTACCTGGCCTCCTGCAACGGCGGCGGGTGCGGTCCGGTGACCGTGGCCCTGTTCTCCCTTGCGGACCTGGACGTGCACGCCCCGCAGGCGGCTCTGGTGGCCCCAGGCGTCTGGGCCCCGGCCTTCGCCCGTCAAGGGTGGCTGGTGGCCTTCGGCCCCGGGGACGCCACCTGGTCGGTCCCCCTGGGCCCGGCCGCGCCGTCGACCTTGTGGGAGCGGGTGGCCGCCCAGCTGGCCGCCAGCGGGCGGATTGCGCACCCCTGCGCGGTGTGGGCGGAGGAGGTGTCCGCGTCCTGCCGCGCGGAGCTGCTGCAGGCCAGCCGGCCGGTGGGGCTCGCCCTGCGCTTCGTGCGGTTCGGGGCGTCCGGCGCCAGGAAGGTGAGCCTACCCGTGTACCGCGCGGGCGGCGTGTTCTTCGCGGGGTGCGAGGAGCTGGGCTGCGTGCACGCAGCACCCGACCCGCACACCCTTCGGGAGTTTTTGGCCCGCCACCTCCTGGATGCCGGCGTGGTGGCGGGAGTTCCGGAGGTGACGTTGGAGGAGGAAGCGGCGCACGCCGGCACCCGGGAGGCGGTGCGCGCGCAGGCGTTGGTGCCCGCGTGAGGAGGTGGTGACGGTGTCCTGGGTGTGGTGGGTGGTCGCGGGACTGGTGGCAGCCGCCGCCGCGGTGGTGTGGGCGGTGCGCTACACCAAGGTGGGCCCCAACGAGGTGCTGATCATCTCCGGACGGCGCCGCACGGTCACGGGCCCGGACGGGCGGCGGAGGACCGTGGGCTACCGGCTGGTGCACGGGGGCGGCACCTTCGTGTGGCCCATCAAGGAGAAGGTCCAGCGCATGTCCCTGGAGCTCATGACCCTGGAGGTGCGCACCCCCGAGGTGTACACGGTGAACGCGGTTCCCGTCACCGTGGACGGGGTGGCCCAGGTGAAGATCAAGGGCGACGAGGAGTCCATCGCCATCGCCGCGGAGCAGTTCCTCTCCCGGTCCCGGGAGGACGTGATGAAGACCGTCCTGCAGACCCTGGAGGGCCACATGCGGGCGGTGCTGGGCACCCTCACGGTGGAGGACATCTACCGGGGACGGCAGGAGTTGGCGCGCCGGGTGCGGGAGGCCGCCGCGGAGGACCTGCACAAGATGGGCATGGAGATCCTGTCCCTGACCATCCGCAACGTCACGGACACCCAGGGCTACCTGGAGGCCTTGGCCAGGCCCCGCATCGCCCAGGTGAAGCGGGACGCGGTGAAGGGCGAGGCGGAGGCGGAGAAGGAGGCGCAGCAGGCCCGGTTCCAGGCGGAGACGGCCATCGCCCAGGCTCAGCGGGACATGGAGCTGAAGAAGGCGGAGTACGAAGCGGAGGTGAAGGCCAAGCGGGCCGAGGCGGACCTCAGCTACGACCTGCACCGCTACCGGATCGCCCAGCGGGTGAAGGCGGAGGAGATCCAGGTGGGCATCGTGGAGCGGGAGAAGCTGGCGGAGCTGGAGGAGCGGGAGGTGGCCCGCAAGGAGAAGGAGCTGCTGGCCACGGTGCTCAAGCCCGCCCAGGTGGAGCGCCAGCGCACGGAGGTGCTGGCGGAGGCGGAGCGCTACCGCCTGGAGGCGGAGGGGCTGGGCCGGGCGGAGGAGATCAAGGCCCAAGGTGCCGCGGAGGCGGAGGTCATCCGCCTGAAGGGCCTGGCGGAAGCCGAGGCCACGCGGAAGAAGGCGGAGTCGTGGAGCCAGTACAACGAGGCCGCCATCACGGAGCTCATCGTGCGAGTGCTGCCGGAGCTGGCCCGGGCGGTGTCCGAACCCCTGGCGAAGACGGAGCGGATCGTGGTGGTGAACGCCGACTCCTCCGGCGCCGGGGTTTCCCGTATCCCCGCGGACGTGGCCAAGGTGGTGGCGCAGCTGCCCGCGGTGGTGGAGTCGCTCACGGGCGTGAAGCTGGAACAGCTCCTCCAGCGTATCCCCGAACTCGGGCAGGCTCGCGCCGCGGAGGAGCCCGCCACCCCAGCCCAGACCTGAGGAGGGATGGCCGTGGCGGTGGTCCAAAAGCGTGTGCGAGAACAGCCGGCCGCCACCCCGGAGGACGTCCTGGAGCTGTGAGAGCGCAAGGGCGTCCAGATGGTGGACCTGCGGTTCACCGACCTGGTGGGTGGCTGCCAGCACTTCTCCCTGCCCGTGGAGGAGCTGTCGGAGGACCTGTTCACGGAAGGCGTGGGGTTCGACGGGAGCAGCATCCGGGGTTCCCAGGACATCCACGAGAGCGACATGATCCCCTCCCCGACCCCCGCACCGCCCGGGTGGACCCCATGTGCAAGACGCCCACCCTGATCCTGGTCTGCGACGTGTACGACCCCGTGACCCGGGAGCGGTACACCCGCGACCCCCGGGGGGTGGCGCAGCGGGCGGAGGAGTTCCTGGTCCGCACGGGGATCGCCACCACCAGCTACTGGGGGCCCGAAGCGGAGTTCTTCGTGTTCCACGACGTGCGGTTCGACCAGAACGTCCACTGCGGGTACTACTTCGTGGACTCCGCGGAGGGCGCGTGGAACACCGGCCGGGACGAACGGCCCAACCTGGGGTACAAGCCCCGCTACAAGGAGGGCTACTTCCCCGTGCCGCCCACGGACAGCTTCCAGGAGTTCCGCTCCCAGCTGGTCCGGAAGATGCGGGAGGCGGGGGTGGAGGTGGAGGTGCACCACCACGAGGTGGCCACCGCGGGCCAGTGCGAGATCGACATGCGCTTTTCCACCCTCACGGACATGGGGGACCGGGTGCAGATGTACAAGTACCTGGTGAAGGCCTTCGCCCGGGAGCACCTGAAGACCGCCACCTTCATGCCCAAGCCCCTGTTCGGCAACAACGGCTCGGGGATGCACACCCACCAGAGCTTGTGGCACGAGGGCCGCAACCTGTTCTTCGACCCGCGGGGCTACGCGCAGCTGAGCGAGCTGGCCCTGTACTACATCGGGGGGCTGCTCCACCACTCCCCGGCCCTCCTGGCCTTCTGCGCGCCCACCACCAACTCGTACCGGCGGCTGGTGCCCGGCTATGAAGCGCCCGTGAACCTGGTGTACTCCCAGCGCAACCGCAGCGCGGCCATCCGCATCCCCCTGTACTCCACCAACCCCAGGGCCAAGCGCATCGAGTACCGGCCCCCGGACTTCAGCTGCAACCCCTACCTGGCCTTCGCCGCCATGCTCATGGCGGGCCTGGACGGCATCCTCAACCGCATCGACCCCGGCCCGCCCATGGACGTGGACCTGTACGAGCTCCCTCCCGAGGAGGCCAAGCACGTGCGGCAGGTACCGGGCTCCCTGGAGGAGTCGCTGCGGGCCCTGGAGGAGGACCACGAGTTCCTCCTGCGGGGAGGGGTGTTCACGGAGGACCTGATCGAGACGTGGATCGCCTACAAGCGCAAGCGGGAGGTGGACTACATCCGGCTCCGGCCCCACCCCTCGGAGTTCTACCTGTACTACGACGTGTGACCGAGGCCGGGGCCGAGCACCACCCGGGCGTCCACGGCGCAGCAGCCCTGGGGCCCCACCAGCACAGGGTTCAGGTCCAGCTCCTGGACCGCGGGTTCGGCCACCATCAGGTCCCCCACCCGCACCACCACCTCCGCGAGGCCGTCCACGTCCGCGGGAGGAGCCCCCCGCACGCCCCGGAGCAGCCGGTAGCAGCTCGTCTCCTGGATCTGCCGCAAGGCCTCCTCGCGGTCCAGGGGCGCCAGCCGGAACGCCACGTCCTGCAACACCTCCACCAGGATTCCTCCGGAGCCCACCATCACCACCGGCCCGAACTGGGGATCCCTCAGCCCTCCCACCACCACTTCCACGGAGCCCGTCACCAGGGGCTGCACCAGCACGCCGCCCCACCGGGCCTGCGGCGCACTGTGGGCCAGCCTTGCCCGCAGGCTCCGGAACCCCTCCCGCACCGCTCCGTCCCCCCGCAGGCCCACCAGCACCCCGCCCACGTCGGACTTGTGCAGCACGTCCGGGGACACCACTTTGAGCACCACGGGGTTGCCCAGGCGGCGCGCGGCTTCCACCGCCCCTTCTTCGTCCTGCACCACTTCCCAAGGGGGATGCGGGATGCGGTAAGAGGAGCACAGCTGGTAGGCCTCCCACTCTAGAAGGCTCCGCCGCCCCTCCTGCAAGGCCCGTTCCACTACCGGGTGACCCATGCCTCCGCCCGCCCCCGGGCGTCCGCGTACTCCACCATGCGCGCCAGGACCTGCACTGCCTCCTCCGGGAACTCGAAGGTGCACAGCCCCGCCGCCTCCAGCACCCTGCGGGCTCGAAGGGCCGCGTCCCCGAAGGTGAGCACCACCAGCACCGGCTTGCGCCCCTCCTCCGGCTGGTCCAGGTACGCGTCTACCACACACCGGGCCACCTCCTCCTCGTCCAGGAAGGTGGGAGGCGGGGTCAGGAGGACGATGGCGTCCACACCTTCGTCGGCGAGCAACACCCTCAGGGCGTCGCCGTGGGTGCGGGCCGTGAGGGCGCCCGTCATGTCCACGTACCCCTCCGGCCGTCCGATGGCCGCGATGTCCGACAGCACCTCCTGCAGGGCCGCCCGGGTGTGCGGGGCGAACCGGGCGAAGCGCAGGGCGGGCTGGGAGGCCACCTCGTCCACGCACACCGTCCCGGGCCCGCCCACCGCGCTGAGCACCGCCACCCGGTTCCCGCGGGGCAGGGGCAACCGAGCCAAAGCCCGCACCACGTTGTAGAACTCCGACACCGTCCGGGCCCGCACCACGCCCGCCTGGCGGAAGGCCCCCTGGTAGATGGCGTCGGGGCTGGCGACGGAGCCCGTATGGCTGTGGGCCGCGCGGGATCCCTCGGCGGTCCTGCCCGGCTTCAGCACCACCACCGGCTTCCGGGCCGCCACGCGGGCGGCGGTCTGCACGAAGGCCCTGGCGTCCTCCACCCCCTCCAGGTACACGCCCACCACGCGGGTGCAGGGGTCGTCGGCGAGGTAGGCCAGCAGCTCCGTGAGCGTTACGTCCGCCATGTTGCCCACCGACGCCAGCTTGCACAGGCCCACCATCTCCAGGGGACGGGCCCAGTGCAGGAAGGACATGACGAAGGCCCCGCTCTGGCTCAGCAGGGAGACCCCACCCCGCGGGTACGGCCCGAGGTCAAAACAGGTGGTCAGGCCCGTATGGGCGTCCGCCACCCCGAGGCAGTTGGGGCCCACCAGCCGGATGCCGGCCGTCTGTAGGGTCCGGACCAGGGCCTCCTGCAGCCTCCGGCCCTCGGCACCGGTCTCCGCGAACCCACCCGAGACCACCACGGCTGCCGCCGCGTCCCCCCGCTGCTGCCGGCGCGACGCCAGCTGCGCGGCCACCACCAGACACACAGGTGCCGGCACCGCCACCACCGCCAGGTCCAGCGGGCCCGGCACCTGGACCACACCGGGGAAGCACGGAAGCCCCCGCACCGACTCCGCGCGGGGGTTGACGGGGTACACCCCACCCCGGTAGCCCGTCTGCTGCAGCTGCGCCACGATCTGGTGGCCGGGGCTGCCGGGCTCCGCGGACGCGCCCACCACCGCCACACCCCGGGGCGCGAAGAAAGCGTCCAGTCCCTGCGGCGCCGAGCCGCTCCCCATGGTGGGCGTTCAGCTCACCCGTTCCAGGACGGTGGCCGTGGCCATCCCGTGGCCGATGCACATCACCTGGAGCCCGAACTGCCCACCTCGGCGCTCCAGCTCGTCCACCAGCTTGGCCATCAGCACCGCACCCGTGGCACCCAAGGGGTGGCCGTGGGCGATGGCTCCGCCGTTGGGGTTCACCCGGTCCAGGTCCGGCTCCAGCTCCCGGGCCCAGCCCAGGACCACGCTGGCGAACGCCTCGTTGATCTCGATCACGTCCACGTCCTTGAGGGTCAACCCCGCCCGGGCCAGGGCCGCCCGGGTGGCGGGCACCACTTCCATCAGCTGCAGGGTCGGGTCTCCCGCCACCACCACCCGCGCCCGGAACCGCGCCCGCACCCGCAACCCGTGCGCGCGGGCGAAGTCTGCGTCGGCCACCAGCACCGCCGCGGCGCCGTCGGAGATCTGGGAGCTGTTGCCCGCGGTCACCCGGCCGTCCGGGCGGAAGGCCGGGGGTAGCTGCAGCATGCGCTCCAGGGAAGGTTCGAACCGGATCCCCTCGTCGTGCTCCACCCGCACCGGCCGGCCCTCGCGGTCGTGCCCCTGCACGGGCACCAGGTGCCCGCGGAAGCGGCCTTCGTGTGTGGCACGGGCGGCCAGGACGTGGCTCCGGTACCCGAACTCGTCCAGCTCCCGCCGCGAGATCCCGTAGCGCTCCGCGATGCGTTCCGCGGACTCGCCCTGGTGCACCAGCTCGTACTTTTCCCGGGCCACGGGGCTCAAGTTCTTTAGGTCCCCCACGTCCAGGAACATGGGGACCCGGGTCATGGACTCCACGCCGCCCGCGATGATCAGCCGGGCGTCCCCTGCGGCGATGGCCTGGGCCGCGAAGTGCACCGCCTGCTGGCTGCTGCCGCACATCCGGCTCAGGGTCACCGCCGGCACCCCCTGGCCCAGGGACGAGCACAGCACCGCCAGGCGGCCCACGTTCATGCCCTGCTCCCCCGCCTGGGTCACGCACCCCGTGATCACGTCGTCCACCCACTCCGGGGCGAGACGGTTGCGCTCCACCAGGGCGTCCAACACGGCCGCGTACAGGACTTCCGGACGCACCGCCCGCAACAGCCCGTCCCGTTTCCCGATGGGGGTCCGCACCGCGTCCACGATCACCGGCTCTCCCACGCCACACCTCCGACCCAGGCGCCTGCTCCCCAGCATACGCAAAAGCTGGGCGCCGGGCCAGCCCGGAGGGCTCTCCAGACAGCACCGTGGTACACTGGCCGTGACCCTCGCCCTCCTCGGGCCGGGCTCGTGGTCCGTGCACGCAACGTTGGGCTGGGGCCGGCGCGCAGCGTCCTGATGGGCTACTCGACCCGCACCTCGGCCGCGGAGTCCAGGAACAGCTCGTAGCGCTCGAGCCTCGACGGCCCGCGGAACGCCTCCAGGGGCAGGCTGCCGGACCGCGCGTGCCCGCGCGGGAAGGCCTCGGAGCGGGTCCACGCCTCGAAGGCTGCGACTCCCACACCGTCAGGACCACGTAGGGGCCTCCCGGGTCCACGGGCCGGAGGACCCAGTTGCGCACGAAGCCCGGCATCCGGTCCACCTCCCGAGCCCGCGAGCGGAAGCGGTCCTCGAAGGCCTCCCGGAACGCCGGGCGTACTGGGATGCGGTTCATGACCACGAACATTCCCATTCCTCCTCTCCGGCCGACCCCGTCCGGCTTTCAGTACCGGCGCTCTTGAGGCAGAAACCGGGTCACCACCACGGGCTTGTCCCCCCACCGGTACTTCCCAAAAGCCTCGCGCCACACCAACGTGTGCTTCAGCCACCGCGCGTCGTCCCGCTCGGGGTAGTCCTCCCGGAAGTGGGTACCGCGGCTCTCCGTCCGGTACAGGGCGCTGGCCGCGGTGGCCTCCGCCACGTCCAAGAGGCAGCCCGTCTCGAAGGCCTCCACCAGCTCCTGGTTGTACACGCGGCCCTGGTCCACCAGCCCCAGCCGGCGGTAGCGTTCCCGTAGCTGCCGGAGCCCCTCCAGGGCGTGACGCAACCCCGCTTCGGTCCGGAACACGGAACAGTAGCGCTCCATCAGGTCCTGCAGCTCCCGCCGCACATCCGCGTGCGACTCGGGGCCGGAACTCCCAAGCAGGCGCACGAACGCTTCCGCAGGACCGTCCAGAGGAGACCGCGGAGGCGGCGGCAGCGGCCGGGACCGGGCCAGGCGTGCCATGTCCTGCGCCGCGCGCCGACCGAACACCAGGATGTCCACCAGGGAGTTGGTACCGAGGCGGTTGGCACCGTGCACGGACACGCACGCGCACTCGCCCGCGGCGTACAGGCCCTCCACCGGCTGCCTCAGGCCGTCCGCCAGCACCCGCCCCCACACGTCCGTGGGGATGCCGCCCACCGCGTAGTGGGCGGTGGGCCGCACGGGCACCAGGTCCCGGGCCGGGTCCAGGCCCAGGTACGTGCGGATGAGGGTGGTGACCTCCGGAAGCTTGGTGCGCCGCACGTCCTCCGGCAGGTGGCGGAAGTCCAAGAACACGCAGTCCCCCCGCGGCCCGCCTCCGCGGCCCGCCTGGATCTCCCGGAAGATGGACCGGCTCACCACGTCGCGGGGGGCCAGCTCCCGCAGGGTCTGGGCGTACCGCTCCATGAACCGCTCGCCGGACCCGTTGACCAGGTAGGCGCCCTCGCCCCGGGACGCCTCCGACAGCAGGATCCCGCGGCCGTAGATACCCGTGGGGTGGAACTGGTAGAACTCCATGTCCTCCAGGGGGATACCCCGACGCCACACCAGGGCGGGGCCGTCGCCCGTGAGGGTCACGGCGTTGGTGGTGGTGCGGTAGATCTGGCCCCAGCCGCCCGTGGCCAGCAGGACCGCTTTGGCCCGAACCCCGTGGAGGCCGCCGCGCCGTACGTCCCACGCCAGCAGCCCCGCGCACGACCCGTCCTCCACCCAGACGTCCACCACCAGGAATTCCTCGAAGAACAGCACCCCGCGCCGCAGGCACTGCTGGTAGAGGGTGTGCAGGATCATCTGGCCCGTGCGGTCCGCGGCGTACACCGACCGGGCCAGGGGTGCTTCACCGAAGTTGCGGGTGTGACCGCCGGCCCGCACCCGCTGCTCGATCCTGCCGTCGGGCGCCCGGTCGAAGGGGAACCCCATGTGCTCCAGTTCGAACACCACCCGGATGGCCTCGTGGCACAGGATCTCCACCGCGTCCTGGTCCGCCAGGTAGTCGCCGCCCTTCACGGTGTCGAAGGCGTGCCAGTCGGGGTGGTCCTCCTCCGCGTGGCCCAAAGCCGCGCCCATGCCACCCTGCGCCGCCCCCGTGTGGGAACGCAGCGGGTGCAGCTTGCTGAACACGGCCACCCGCAGGTCCGGGTGCTGGGACAGCTCCAACGCCGCGTACAGCCCCGCGCCCCCACCGCCCACCACCACCGCGTCGAACTCGTGCCAGGCCAGCTCCATCTCCACCTCCGGGCCCGTGGGGTGCGAGCGTGGGGTCTCAAAAGCGCAGCCGTCCGGCGGGCAGGTGCAGACCGAGCAGCGAGGCGAAAAGCTCCAGGCCAGCCACCAAGCCCGCTGTGTACGCCACCGCCGCCGGCCACCGCAACCGGGCCACTCCGCGGAGGAACCACAGGCTCCACAGGGCCGACGCCACGCGGAGGCCGAAGAACCACGTGACGGCCACGTACAGCGCCAGGCTCGCCAGGTAGCCCACCGCCCGGCGGACCCGTCCCCGCACCACGTCTTCGGGCACTTCCCCTTCGTCCTCATCGCTGAGGGCGCTTGCCTGACCGCGGAGCTCCCGCACCAGCTGCAGGCCTGTGAGGACCGTCCCCGCCGCCGCCACGGAGACGGGCATGAGGGCGGCGTCCGGCAAGAAGCCCGTGGCCTGCCACCACGCGTACGCGAACAGCCCCAGGACCACGGCCGTGGCCACCCCACCGGCGCCCGGCCCCCGTGCGGGTGCCCGCGCCTCCGGCTTCCGCCCGGTCCGCAGCCACCGCACCGCGCTCCACACCAGAGGCGCCACCACCAGCAGCCCGATGATCACCACCCCGGGACGCAGCAACCACTCCTCAGTCCTCGGGTACAGCTTCACCGTGAGGAAGCAGTACCGCTCCAAGGGGTTGCTCAACACGAACCCGATGAGCATGGGGCCGCGAGGCCATCCCGTGATCTTCAGGGCGTAGCCCGCCACGCCCAGGACCACCAGGGTGACCAGGTCGCCGAAGTGCTGGGTCTCCTGGTACGCAGCCAGCACCATGGCCAGGACCACGGGCGGGGCGATGCGGGGGAAGGGGACGTACGTGAGGCGAGCCAGGAGGGGGCTCGCGGCGAACATCACGCCCGCCCCCAGCACGTTGGCCAGGGCGAAGGACCACACCACGGTGTAGATGAGGTCCAGGTGCTCGGTGACGATGCGCGGCCCGGGCAGGATCCCGTACGCCAGCAGGGCGCCCAGGATCATGGCGGAGGGCGCGCCCCCGGGGACACCGAACAGCAGGGTGGGCACCAGGTCCCCTGCCTCCACCGCGTTGTTGGCCGCCTCGGGGGCGATGATGCCCCGCACGTCTCCCTTGCCGAAGCGCGACCGGTCCCGGCTGGTGGCCACCGCGTGGCCGTAGGCCATGAGGGTGCCCGCCGTGGCCCCGATGGCGGGCAGCACCCCTGCCCACATCCCGATGAGGGCGCCCCGCAGGACCAACCACCGATGGCGCCACACGTCCAGGACTCCCTCCCACCAGCCCCGCCCCAGCTCCACCCGCTGGGCCACGGCACCCCCGCGCGCCATCAGGGACACCACTTCCGCCAGACCGAACATCCCCAGGGCCACCAGGGCCAGGTCGATCCCGTCGGTGAGGTAGACCTGCCCGAAGGCGAACCGGACCTCCGCGGCCGCGGGAGCTGGGCCCACGGTCCCCAGCAACAGGCCCAGAAGGCCCGCCGCGAGCCCCTTGAGGGGCTCCTTGCCTAGGAGGCTTCCCGCGAACGACACGCCCAGAACGGTGAGCATGAACAGCTCGGGGGAGGCGAAGGACAGCACCAGGGGGCGGGCCATGGGGATGGACAGGGTCAGGCCCACCGCGCCGATGATCCCGCCCACCAGGGAGGAGAGGTAGGCCGCGGCCAGGGCTCGGGCCGCCTCGCCCCGCCGCGCCATGGGGTGACCCTCCATCATGGTGGGGACCGCGGCCGCGGACCCTGGAGCGCCGATGAGCACGGAGGTGATGGTGTCCGAGGTGTGCACCACCGCCAGGGCGCCCGTCGCCATGGCGAGAGCCGGGAAGGGGTCCAGCTTCACCATGAAGGGGAGGAGGATGGCCACGGCCACGATCCCGCCCATGCCGGGCAGGATGCCGACCAGCAGCCCCACCGCGCTGCCGAGGGCGAGCATGCCCAGCCTCGCGGGGTTCACGAACAGCTCAACCGCCGCGCGGAGTGCTTCCGCCATGGACCCGCCTCGATCAGGCGCAGCTCCCCCCGGCCCCCGCGCGGGGCTCGCGAAGGGGAGCTGCGCCGCCTCCTACAACCGGACCTGGTACTTGCTCCGGAGCAGGTCCGTGATGAACTTCTTCACGTCCAGGGTGACGCGGGTGGCCCGCAGGACGGCCGCCTTGGCCACGTCCCCCCGCAGCACCTCGTAGCCCTCCAGGACCTGCTTTCCCTGCTGCTGGAACTGTGGGTCGTTCCGCATGCGGTCCACGGCGGTGCGCAGGGCTTGCAGGGCCTCCGGCGGCGTGCCCGCGGGGGCCCACAGGGCCTTCTGGAAGGTGAAGGCCGCGGCCACCATGCTCTGGTAGGCTTTCCACCGCAGCAGGCCGTCCGGCTTGCGCTTGAACAGGGCCTGGTACGCCTCGTACGCGCTGGGCAGGTCGGGCACGCTGGGGTCCCGCACCATCACGCCCTTCTCGTTCACGAACCCCATGGAGAGGACGGGGATGGCCTTCCCTTCCCGCACCAGGAACACCACCTGCGAGAGGTATGCGGGAGTGGTCTGGTAGTCGATGTTGGTCTCCCCGCGCTCGAAGGCCAGCCGCGCCGGGCCGCGACCTTCGAAGCCCATCACCACCCGCACGTCCAGCCCCAGCACCTCGAACAGCAGCAGGGTCACCAGGTCCAACCCCGTGGCGCTGATGCCGCCGTACACCAGCCGCTCCGCGGGCCGGGCCAGGTCCTCCGGCTTCCGGACGCCCGTGCGGGGCGAGACGTACAGCACCCCGCCCACCCCGTTCACCTTGATGAGCTCCCACTTGGTGGGGTCGTAGCGGACCTGGGGCACGCCCAGGATGTACGGGATCATGGTGGACCCGGAGGTGGTCAACAGCTGCGTGCCGTCCGGGCGCGCGTTCTCCGCGAAGAAGTTGGCTCCCAGGATGCTTCCCCCGCCGGGCATGTTGCGGACGATGACCCTGGGGTTGCCGGGCACGTATTTTTCGAAGAACGGCGCGAAGAACCTGGCGTCGATGTCGCTCCCCCCTCCCGGGGCGAAGGGCACGATGATCTCGATGGTCTTGCCCGCGTAGTACGGCTGCTGCGCCCCCACCGGGAGGGCAGCCAGCACCACCGCCAACGCCAGGACCCACGGTAGCTTCCTCACGCTCGCACCCCCTTTCCCCTCTCTGGCTACGCCGGCCACACCGACCACGGCACGAGGGCGTACCCTTCCATCAGCCGCCTCGCGGTGCGGTAGGTGGTGACCTTCTCCGCCACCCACTGCCCGTCCCGCCAGGCCACGGAGGCGCCGACCTCCAGGACGCCCGCCGGGTGCCCGATGCGGACCTGCCCCTCCCGTGCGGGTCTTGCCAGCGCCTCGTGCACCACGGTTCCCTCCACTTGCGCCGCCACCGCGGTGCACGCCGCTCCGCTCAGGGCGTACGCCCGGTGGAGCTTGCCCATGGACAGCATGCGCCCCACCAGGTCCACGGCGTCCGCGTCCACCACCGCCCCCCGCGTGGAACGGTAGGAGGCAGGCGGCGAGACGAAGGCCAGCTTGGGAATCCCCGGGCTGCGGCGGGTGGCGTCCTCGGGGCTCGCCGCGATCCCCATCCGCACGGCCGCGTGCGCCCGCACCAGCTCCAGCCGCCGCAGCAAGGCGGGGTCGCCGTCCACCTCCTCCGGCCCTTCCGTGCCCCGCAACCCGGCGTCCTGGGGCCGCACGAACACCACGGGGTTCACCGCGTCCACCAAGGAGACCGTCACCGCGCCCACGCCGGGGAGCTCCAGGACCTCAGAAGCCCTGCCGGTGGGCAAAAGACGCCCCGTGACCGCTCCACCCGGGTCCAGGAAGTCCAAGGCGATGCGGGCCCCGGTGCCCAGGACGCCGTCGATGGCGTAGTCGCCCTCCACCTCGGGGAGGTTGTGGCGGGTGGGCACGTGGGCGTGGATGCGCTTGCGGGTGTTGGTCTGCCAGATGCGCACGGTGGTCACGGGGTCCGTGCCCCGCACCAGACCCTCCTCCATGGCGAAGGGGCCCACCGCGGCGGTGAGGTTCCCACACGTGCCGCCGTAGTCGATGAGGGGTTCGGTCACGCTGACCTGGCCGAAGGTGTAGTCCACGTCCGCGTCCGGCACGGAAGGCGGACCCACGACCACCACCTTGCTGGTGGTGGACACCGCGCCGCCCAACCCGTCCACCTGCCGGCCGTACGGGTCCCCGCCCCCGAACACCTTGAGGATCACCCGGTCCCGCAGGTCGGGGTCCTCCGGCAGGTCCGGCCGCAGGAAGAACACCCCGCGGCTGGTGCCGCCGCGCATGAGCACCGCCCGAATCCTCCGCTGGTTGCCCACGGTCTCCCCTCCGCCCTGGAGAGCTTCCACGCCGTTCCCCTCGATCCTCCACAGGCAGGCTCGCAAGCACGCATACCACCGCGCCATTCTCTTGTCAAGTTGTGGCCGTTTGTATACAATAGGCCCGATGTCACGCAGAGCAGCGCCCACGGCGGGCCGGAGGCCGGCCCCCACGTCCGTGGCGGTCTACGAGTGGCTGGTGGCGGCCATCCGCGGGGGGCGCCTGCGCCCCGGGGAGCCCCTGCGGGAGGAGGTGCTGGCCCGGCAGCTTCGCTGTAGCCGGACGCCCGTCCGGGAGGCGCTGCAGCGGCTGCGGGCGGAGGGGTACTTGGAACACGGCCGCCGCCGGGGCCTGGCCGTGGCCGCGCCCACTCAGGAAGAGCTGCTGGACCTGTGTGTGGTGCGGGAGACCCTGGAGGGCCTGGCGGCGCGTCTTGCGGCTCGCGGCATCACCACCAGCGAGGTGTACTTCCTCGAGGAGCTGTGCCGGGACATGGAGCGGGCGCTGCAGGCGGACCACCTGCAGGAGCTGGCGCGGCTCAACGCGGAGTTCCACGCGGTGATCTGGCGTGCGGCCCGCAACCGGTTCCTGGCCCGGGAGCTGCAGAGGATCTGGTTGCTCATCACCCGCCAGCCCGTGACCACCTTGAGCTACCCCGGGCGCGCCCGGGAGGCCCTGGACGAGCACCGCGCGCTGCTGGAGGCCATCCAGCAAGGCGACGCTGACCGGGCGGAGCAACTGGCCCGCCAGCACATGGCCAGGGCCCAGATGATCCGCATGCGCATCGCCGCCTCCCGCCCCGCACCCGTCCCCGGCCTTCCCGTCCCCGCCGTGGGCGCCACGGAGCCGTAGCGGTGGCCCGCTTCCCCGTGCCGGCGCTGCGCGGGTGGGTGACCCGCTTCTTCCAGGCCGCGGGGCTCGCGCCCGACGAGTCGGAGCTGGTGGCGGACGTGCTGGTGGCCGCGGACTGCGTCGGCGTCCACTCCCACGGCGTGATGCGACTGGCTGCGTACGCGGACCTCGTGCGGGCCGGCGTGTGGCGGTCCGGGGTGCGGCCACGGGTGGTGCGCGAGGGCCCTGGCTTCGTCCTCCTGGACGGAGAAGGGTGCGTGGGGCCGGTGGCCGCGGTGGACGCCATGGGCCGCTGCGTGGACAAAGCCCGCCACGCCGGGCTGGCCGGCGCGTGGGTCCGCGCCGCGGGCCACTTCGGCCGCGCGGGGTACTACGCGGAGCTGGCCGCGCAGCGAGGCCTCATCGGCGTGGCGATGGCCAACGCGGCCCCGAGCCTCGCGCCCTGGGGCGGCCGGGAACGGGTCCTCGGCAACAATCCCGTGGCCGTGGCCGTCCCCCGCAGGCACGACCCACCCGTGGTGCTGGACATGGCTCTGTCGGTGGGGGCCCAGGGCTGGGTGCGCCTCGCCGCGGAACGGGGCGAACGGTTGCCACCCGGTTGGGCCCTCGACCCCGAGGGCAACCCCACGGACGACCCCAACCAGGCCCTGGCCGGTAGCCTCCTCCCCGTAGGCGGGTACAAAGGATACGGCCTGGCCTTGATGGTGGAAATCCTGGTGGCCGTGCTGAGCGGCGGGGCCTTCGGCAAGGGCGTTTCGCCGCGACGGGGGAGCCGGTTCGCAGCCAGCCACGCTTTCTTCGCCGTGGACGTCGGCCAGTTCCGCGACCCGGACGCCTTCCTGGACGACGTGGAGCACCTGGTCCGCATGGTCAAGGGCACCGCCCTAGCCCCGGGCTTCCGGGAGGTGCTGGTGCCCGGGGAACCGGAAGCCCGGCGAAGGGCCGCGCAGCGGGACTCCGTGGAACTGCCCCAGGAGGTGCTCACCCAGGTCCGGCGGGCCGCGGCAGAATTGGGCTTTTCCGAGCCCCTCGAGGAGCTTCCGTGACGGAGGTTCGGGTGCCCGCGTACCGCATCGGCGTGCTGGAGGGGGACGGGATCGGTCCGGAGGTGGTGCCCGCGGCTGTGGAGGTAGCGGAGGCGGCGGCGCACGAGGCGGGACTTCGGGTGGAGTGGGTGGAGCTGCCCGCGGGCCTGGCGGCGTACGAGCGGTTCGGGTCCACGCTGCCCCAGGCCACGGTGGACGCCCTGGAAGCCTGCCACGGCTGGCTCCTGGGCCCGGTGGAGCACCACCGGTACCAGGTGCACCGGCCGGAGATGCCCAACCCCAGTGCCGTGCTCCGCAAGCGGTTCGACCTGTACGCCAACGAGCGCCCTGCGTGCAGCTTGCCGGGCGTGCCCAGCCGTTACCCGCAGGTCGACCTGGTGGTGGTCCGCGAGAACACCGAGGGCTTCTACGCGGATCGCAACGTCCTGGAGGGCGACGCGGAACTGAAGCTCACCCCGGACGTGGTGGTCAGCTTGCGGTTGGTGACCCGCCGGGCCTGCCTGAGGATCGCGGACTACGCGTTCCAGCTGGCCCGCCGCAGGGCCGCGGTTCGGGAGCGCCCCGGCCGCGTCACCGCGGTGCACAAGGCCAACGTGCTCCGCCGCGGCGACGGCCTGTTCCTGGAGTGCTGCCGGGAGGTGGCCGGCGGCTACCCCGACGTGGCGCTGGACGACGTGCACGTGGACGCGGCCGCGTACTTCCTGGTCCGGGACCCGGGTCGCTACGACGTCCTGGTAACCACCAACCTGTTCGGGGACGTCCTCAGCGACCTGGCCGCCGGGCTCGTGGGCAGCCTGGGGGTCGCCCCGTCCCTGAACGCCGGCGACCACCACGCCATGGCCCAGGCGGTGCACGGCTCCGCCCCGGACATCGCAGGTCGCGGGGTGGCCAACCCCACCGCGGAGATCCTGTCCGTGGCCATGCTGTTCGAGTGGCTGGGCCGACGCTACGGGGACTCCGCCGCGACCCACGCGGCCTCCCTGCTGGAGCGCGCGGTGCGGCTCGCCCTCGCCCGCGGCGTCCGAACCCCCGACCTGGGGGGCACGGCCGGCACCGCGGAGTTCGCCCGAGCGGTGCGGGAAGCCCTGCAGCAGGCTACAATGGACTCCACGAAGGGAGGGCACCGTGGCGGGCCGGACTGAGCTGGCCACCCTGGCGGGCGGCTGCTTCTGGTGCACCGAGGCCGCCTTCGACGAGCTGGAGGGCGTGCTGGACGTGGTGCCGGGTTACGCGGGCGGCCACGTGCCCAACCCCACGTACGAGCACGTGTGCACCGGGACCACGGGCCACGCGGAGACCGTGCAGATCACCTTCGACCCCGACCGCGTCTCGTACCGCGAGCTGCTGGAAGTCTTCTTCTCCGTGCACGACCCCACCACCCTCAACCGCCAGGGGCCGGACGTGGGTCACCAGTACCGCTCCGCCATCTTCACCCACAGCCCGGAACAGGAGCGGGTGGCCCGGGAGGTCATCGCAGAACTGGAACGCCAGCGCGTGTGGCCCGACCCCATCGTCACGGAGGTGGTGCCCTTCACCAACTTCTACCCCGCGGAGGAGTACCACCGGGACTACTACCGCCGTCACCCCGACCAGGCGTACTGCGCCGCGGTGATCGCGCCGAAGCTGGAGAAGTTCCGCCGGCGGTACCGGGACCGACTCAAGCGCACCGTCCCGGAACTCCCCTAGGCGGTTCCGGCCTTGATGGCACCCGCCCTCGCCCGGGCCCGGCTCAACGCCGGACCGCCACGAACACCGCCTTGGGCAAGCAGAACCGCAGGGGCTGCGTCCGCACCGCGAAGAGCTCCCGGAGCCGCTCGGGCGCTCGTGTGAGCATCGTCACCAGCACCGCCCGCAGCTCGGGCGGCGTGGCAGAGCGCTCCACCCACGACCCGAACTCGATGTCCACCGGCATCTCCTCATAGCCTTCCAGGGAGAGCCCGGCCGCTTCGAACGCCTCCTCCCACTCCGCCACGCTCCAGTCCCGGACGTGGGTCCGGTCCCGCACCGTCTCCACCGCGTTGACGAACCGGTCCGCCACCTCGTCCGCGGGCGACACCGTGTCCGAGACCACCAGCCGGCCTCCGCGGCGCAGGACCCGGCCCATCTCCCGCACCGGGGTCACCAGCTCGGGGTAGTGGTGGGCCGCGGTCCGGCAGGTCACCACGTCGAAGGTGGCGTCTCCGAACGGCAGCGCACGCACGTCGGCCTCCTGGAACTCCACGTTGCGCACACCGCGCTCCGCCGCGAGCCTCCGGGCCACCGCCAGCATCTCCGGCGTCAGGTCCGTGGCCACCACCCGGGCCACGTACGGCGCCAAAGCCAGGGCCGTGTGGCCAGCCCCCGTGGACACGTCCAGGACCACGTCCGTGGGCTGTGGACGGGCGAACCGCACCACCACGTCCAGGTCGCGGCCTCGGGCGTGGACGGCGCTGGTGGCGTACAGCTCCGCGCTGCGGGCGAATTGGGCGCGTACGTCACGGTCCTTCAACGTGCACCTCCCACCCGTGCCGCACTCGGCCTCGGGGCTACCCCTGCGGGTTGCCCATCTCCAACTCCCCGAGGTGGATCAGGCTCTCCAGGTCCTCCAGGGCGTCGGGTAGCCACCGACGGAACACCTGCCGGGCCGCCTCTCGGTCTTCCTCGGAGGCCGCACCCAGCATCCGAGCCGCGTCCGCCAGGTCCTGCGTGCGGCCCGCCTGGACCTTCATGAGCACCAGGTACGGCAACGCCAGGGCCGGGAGCCCCTGGGGGTCATGCCGCACGTGGGACAGAGCCTCCCGCGTCCACGGAGCGTCCGACGCAATGACGTCCACCGGCACCCCGTCCGGGCTCATATAACTTCGGCCTCCGATGGCCAGCGGCGGCCCTGCGGTGAAGCCTCCTCCCACCAGCCGCCGGTGCACCTCCGCCAACTCCTCCGCCGGCACGAGGACGTCCAGGTCCGCGGTGGCCCGTTCCGGCATGTAGGCGCGGCTCCCCACCGCGCCCACCACCGCCCAGGGAATCCCTCCGAGGATTTGGGTCAGGTCCGGCCACCGCCTCAGCGCGGTCCTCCGCAACAGCAGGTCACGCGGACTGCCCGAACCCGGCTTCGCCCGGCGCCGGGCCACCTCCAGGAACTTCCGCCGCCGCTGCTGAGCTGAGATGGGCATGCTTGTGCCCTTCGACCTCCGGGCTGCGTCACCTGCTGGAGGACCCTCACGGGAGGGCGGGCGGTCTGGGCAGCGACGGAGGCCGCACAGGTGGCGCGAAGGGACCTCCTGAGGTCAGGTCCACGCGCGCGTCCACCCGGTCCGGCCCGGCACCCACGGGGATGGCGAGTGCTGCGGGCCACACGGGACCCCGCTTCTCGAACACCAGGACCCCTTCCACCCGTCCTCGCGCGGGTACCTCCGCGGGCAGCGTGGACCGCAGGAAACGTACGGCCAGCTCGCCGTCCGGGCCGTGCAGCGCCGCCTCCATGACGCCCAGGCCCACCGCGCGGCTGCCCGCGTTCTCCGCACTCAAAAACAGGACCCAGGAGTCCCGCAGCTCCTCCAGCCTCACGGGCCGCAGCACCACGGGGCCGACCTGGTGGGCCACGCGGAAGTGCCGGACCCGCAGGGGCAGGTTCCGGGTGGGGAACTCCTCGTACGCCCGCTGTACGGCCCGTACCCGATCCGCGAACCCCGGGTGGGTGCCGGCCCAGTGGGTATTCTCCTGCCGCCGGCCTGTGACCTCGTTGAACCAGCTGAGCGTGCGGACCGCGGCCTGAGGCTCAAACCCCGCCTGGACCAGCATCCGCAGGGCTTCCCGGTCCGCCTCCACCTCCAGCTCCCGGGAAAAGCCCAGGGTGGAGATCTGGAGCAGGACCTGCACCAGATCGCCCGCGGCGCGGCTGCCCGTGAGGATGGCCACCAGCACGCTGGCGATCTGCCCGACCTGGTACCGGGCCACGTGCTGCGCCACGTGGCGGCGCGCGGTGTGAGCCATCTCGTGCGCCACCACGAAGGCCCAGGCGTCCCGGTCCAGGTTGAGGTGCACGAGCCCCGTGGTGACGAAGATCCAGCCCGGGGTGCTCACCGCGTTGGGTTCCTGGTGCTCGAGGATGGCGAACCGGTACGGTACGTTCGACCGCCCTGAAAAGGGCACGAGCCGGTCGCGCAGGTCTTCCAGGAACGCCAGCCACTCCGCGTCCACCACCACGCCGTACTGGGCCATCAGCCGCGCGGCCACCGCCCGGCCCACGGCCAGCTCCTGGTCCTCGGGGATGGCGGCCTGGGCACCCGCCGGACCGGCCAGCAGCGCCAGGGCCAGCGCCACCGCCACCCCGCGCACTGCGCTGTACACCCGGAACTGGTCCGTCCGACTCACGAAACCCGACCCCCTTCGAGAGTCCCCGGTGCCTCCGCGACCTCTCCTGCCATAATCCTCCGACGTTCGAGCCGGAACGCCAAGCGCTTCCTGGGAGCACATCCCCGGAAGGCTACCCCGACGCGGTGCGCCGGGGCCTTGAGAACCGCGCCGGCGGGTGGGATCCTCTGGACCACCCGGCCTCGCAGCCCTGGACACCCCGGAGGGATCCTACGGGTCCGTGGGTGGACCTAGGTCGGCCGCGCGGACGTCCAGAGGGAAGGCAAGTGTGCGACCCGCTGCCAGCCTTCCCCTTCCCGCACCCGTTCTACCCGGAGGTCGTGGAAGTACGAGTCCAGCACCGCGGCCCGCTCCATGGCCAGGGGCGGGGAGCAGTAGTCCTCCTCCTCCCACACGGCCTCGCCCGTGCTCGGGTCCAGGCGGGCGTTTCGCAGTGCGCGGGTGAGGGCGTCCCCGAAAGGCCGCAGGGGCCGGAACTCGTCCCTCCGCAACCGTGCCAGCAGTTCTTCCGCGACCTCCGGCTTCAGGCGCCCGCGGACCAGGTAGTACGCCATGGTTCCACCTCCTCTTTGTTCCCGCAACCCGGCCGACCCGTGGAGTGCCCGCAGCAACGCCTCCACGGACTCCCCCAGAGCCGGGCCCCTGGGGCCACCTCGCGGCCTGCACCACCGACAGTATGAGCCACCTAAGGTCTCCGCAGCCAACAAAGCGCGTCCGAGTCGGCCCCGGATCCTCCCGCTAAACTGTCAACCCTAGCTCAAAATTGACCCGCAGCGCCAACTTGCATTTGCCCCACCTGGGTCCTAACGTAGGGGATCGGTGTGCTTGCCCGCGGTCCCCTCCTCTGGGGCAGGCGAGATCCGAACAGGCCGCGGGCTTTTTCTCCCTCACGCGGTCGCTCTCGCCCGCATGCTGATGACGAGGCCGTGGTGTAGCAGTCGGTCCACGGTGGCGGTGGCGATGATGCCATCACCGCGCACGCCCCACACGCGGTGGCCTTCCGGGTTCCCCAACCTCCGCGGACGACCTCCGGGCCCTCGTGCGGCCATGGACCGGGCCGAGCTGTCCGCTGTCCACCAGGGCCAGGCGCATCGCGGCCGTCCGCCGCCTCTACCGGTGGTCCAAAGACCAGCCGGGCACCCGTGCCATCTTCGCAGATCCTCCTGGTCCCTTCCTCCTGAAGACCCTCTCAGAGAGGGCCGGGATCTATTCCCCTGGAGGCGCCCGCCGCAAAGATCATCCGCGAGATCCACCAGGAAGAGCAAGCCCATGAGAGGACGCTCGAGGGCCTACGTCCTTGACGCCTACGCAGCGCTCGCCTGGCTGGTGAACGACGAGGAAAAGGAAAAGTGCGTGCCACCTCCAGGACCACGCGTGAAGGTTCTGGCTCTTCACCGTCCGGCAGGGGTCTCCGGCTTGCGCGCGGTGAAGACGAGGGAGCGGGCCACCCTTGCTTGCCGCTCCTGCGGGATCAGCCCGCGCATCAGGGCGATGAGCTCCGGTGTGAACAGCGGGTACTGCGCGCACTCGTCCACTCCGAAGAGACGTTCCTCTCCACGGCGGATCTCGGTGAACCCGACGTTCTTCAGTTTGCCGACGAAGACACGCTCCGCCAGGGCGCCCGAGAGTCACCCCGCCCACGCCGCGGGGTTGGTCAGGCTCTCGGGCGGCAGGTCGTCGTCCACCACGAGGTCCGCGACCACCATCCGCCCACCGGGTCGCAGGATGCGGAAGATCTCGGAAAAGGCCCGTGATTTGCGCGGGGACAGATTGATCACCCCGTTGCTGATCACCACGTCCACGCTGGCGCCCGGGAAAGGAATCGCCTCGATCTGCCCGAGCCCCCAGTCGACGTTGCGCACGCCAGCCTCCACGGCGTGGCGTGCGGCCACCTCGAGCATCTCCGCAAGCATGTCCAGCCCGATCGCCCTGCTACCGGCGCTACGGCCCGGGCGGCCAGGAGGGTGTCGATTCCACCGCCGCAGCCCAGGTCCACGACCACCTCACCCGGCCGCAGGCTCGCTACCCGCACCGGGTTGCCGACGCCCAGGGCCTGCTCGATGGCGCCCCGGGGCAGGTGTGCGAGCTGTTCAGGATCGTAGAGCGTTTCAGCGACGCCGCTGCCGGCGCCGACCACCTGTCGGTAAGCCTGCCGGCCCACCTCGCGCACCGCCTCCTGGCCGAGCAGGTCGTCCCGACCGGTGCTGGTGGATGCTCTCCGCGACGGCTCACGCCTGCTCCTCCTCCCTTCCCTGCTCCCCTCCGTCTGTCGCAACCGCTCGAGGAGCGCCTCGAACTTGCCCTGCGCGTCCCGCGGGACTTCTGTGGACACCCCTGAACGCCTCAACCGTTCCCGCAGGTGCCGGGCAAACTCCAGCTCCCCGCAGCAGTGGCGGCACAACCCCAGGTGTTCCTCCAGCTCCCGCCGCTCCACCCGGCCCACGTTCCGGTCCAGGTACGCCTACAACCGGGCGACCGCCTGCTTGCACGAGATCATCACCGTACGCCCACCCACGGGTCAGACTTGAGAAGCCCGTGGCAACGCGCGTACTCCCACAGTTCCCGCTCCAGCCGCTTCCGGCCCCGGGCCAGCCACGCCAGCACCGTCCCCAAGGGGCGGCCGCTGACCTCCCCGATCTCCCGTGCCGTAAACCCGTAGACGTACGCGAGGATCAGGGCCATGCGGTACGACGGGTGCGGCCCCTGGAGCACCTCCAGGATCTTCTCGTCGTCGAACAGCTCCAGGAAGTCCAGGTGCACCCGGTCCGAATACGGGAAGGGATCCTCCTCGGCGATCTTGTCGAACAGGTCGAACTCCTCATCGGCTCGCAGACCGACCCGCTCGCGGCCACGGCTCGCTCGCACGCGATCGCGGTGGACGTTGGTGAGCACGCGGGTCAGCCACAGCCTGGGCCGGTCCCTCCCGCGCAGGCGCGCAAAGCCCCGGAACGCACGAGACCCCGGAAAGAAGTGCCAGGTCGGCCACCAGCCTGCTCTCCTGCCACCACACCCAGCTGCAGCCCCACAGCCCGACTGCAGTATTCCTACTGCTCTAGCCACACGATGTCGCCCGCCCGGAACGCCCCTGCGTTTCCCGTCTCCTCCTCGTCTGTTCTTCAGGCGGAGACGGATCCTCACCGCACGTTTATTGCAGGGCGTGGCAGGCAAACACCTGGAAGGTCCTCATTCCACTCTGACGCTCGCCGGTCCGGTGATCTCCCGCCACGTCCACCCGCAAAGCTCGCGGACCAGCACCACGAACACCGAGCCCTCGTGCTCTCGGATGCCCTCGTACTCAGCCTCGCCGTGCCCGCACACCGGACACTCCCAGCCCACCGCGCAACTCACTCAACCCCCGTCTCCCGCTGTCCCGCCCACCCTGCCACAGCTCGCCCCCTGTCCCGCTACCCTAGGGGCGGGCCGACCATCTCGATCCCGAACCGGCCCGCCACCTCCACCAGCACCGCCTGGGCCTCCGGTGCCGGCGGCCCCGAGGGCGGTGGTAGCTCGGGACGGGGCGCCGGCCGCCCCAGGGCCCGCACGAAGTCCTCGAAGTCCCGCCGCACGGTCACCGTGAGCCACCGCGCCCCACCAGGCGATTCCACCCGGTAGGTGTGCGGCACGCCCTTGGGCGCCAGCGCCGTCTCCCCCGCCCCGAGCCTCCGGTCCTGATCGCCCACGCGCAGGCGCAGGGTTCCCTCCAGGACGCAGAAGACCTCGTCCTCGGTGCGGTGGACGTGCAGCGGCGGCGAGTCGCCCTCCGGTGCGTGGTGCTCGAGAACCGAGATCCCGTCCGTCCCCTCCGACCAAGCCACACGCACGCGCACCAGCGTGTCCAAGAACCACAGGTCACGAACCATCCCGCCCCCCAAGGGTACCGATCTCCCTGACGCCCAGAAGCCGAGCGCCCCCCGAGCAGCAGACGTCATCCGTGAAAAGGCGGATGTGGCCCCGAACCCGAAGCGCAGGCGTCGGACACCGCCTACGCCGTACCGGCTCCTCGCCGGCTACAGCGCAGGCGGGAAGAACTTCGGGTGCGACTCCAGGACCAGCCAGCGCTCCCCGACCTTCTCCATCACCTGGACCACGTGGCCCCGAAGGGCAGGGCCGCCATCCGGCAGGGTGATCTCGAGCCCTCCCTGCCAGACCGCCAGGTTCGGGGAGAGGGTGCGGACCGTGCCCCGCTCGATCCTCGCCACCGCCCCGCGCATCGCTTGCTGGAAAAGCCTCTGGTAGCCGGCTTCGACCTCCTCCCGTCCGCGTTGCACGTCCCCAAAGGCGCCGACCCGGACGGCGTCCTCGCAAAAAAAGGACGCAGCCGCCCTGGCGTCTTTCCGGTTCCAGGCCTCGGCGAAGGCCGCGATCTCCTCCAAGATGGCCTGTTCGTCGCTCACTCCCATGCGTCACCCTCCGCACGCAATGTCCGCGCCGCGTTGAGCGGCCCGGTCCGACACCTACCCCAGAGACTCCGGCAGCAGGAACACCGTCAGCCCCGTCCCCCCCGGGCGGGATTGAGCGGAACGGCCCAGGACTGCCGCCCGCCGCCAACTCCGTGCCCGGGAGGCTCCGGGTGCCTGCCCTTCCATCTTCCTGGCGCCCTGCCGCCCAACGAAGGCAGCCAGTCCCCCGACCACACGCGGTGGACTTCCGGCACCCTCACCCCTCGAGGGTGACCTTCACAGGAACCCCGTTCCGAAGGATGTCCAGGACGGGCGAGGTTCTCTGCACGTAGTCGCAGAGCTCCACGATCTGCTCCCGCGGGGCGTCGGCCTTCACCCGGTACGCCACCGTGATGTTCTGGTAGCCCGGCCGGACCCGGTCAGAGAGCCCCAGGAACCCGTGCAGGTCCAGGTCGCCCTCCAGCCGGAAGCTGAGGCTTTCTACGTTGATCCCCCGGGCCGCCGCGTTGTACACGAAGCCCACGGCCAAGCACGACGCCAGCGCATGCAGCACGGCCTCCACCGCGTTGGGGCCCTCGTTGCTGCCCAGGAGGACGGGCGGCTCGTCCCCTTCGAGGACGAACGGCCGAGCCCGCGACGTGTCCTCCTGCCCGGCCCCGTAGAACCCCTGAATCCGCGTGCGGCAGTGCCCGCCCGAAATCCAGTCCGTCTCGGACCGGAAACGGAACCGCGCGATCTCGGGGTTCGCTTTGACCGCCTCGATGGTCCCGACCAGCTGCTGGACGTCAACCCCGTTCACCGATGGCGGACTCGTCCCGCTCATCTTGATCCCTCCTTCCGCGGTGGACTTCCATGGTCTCAGACGGTGCTGGACGGCCCGTCTATTGCCGCCCGGTCGCTACCCGGGTCTAACCCGGCCGGATGTTCTGGTTCACCCGGAAGAAGTTGGTCGGGTCGTACTTCTTCTTGAGCTCCACCAGCCTCCGGTAGGTCTCCCCGTACGCGGACGCCACGCGGTCTGCCTCGTCCTGCGTCAGGAAGTTCACGTACGCGCCCGAGCTGGCGAAGGGCTGTGACCTCGCGAAGAACTCCCTGGCCCACGCCACGCACCGGTCGTCCTCCGCGGGCGAGTCCCAACGGCCGTGGACGTTCATGACGTAGTTGGCGTCCCGGCTGGAGTACGCCGTGGCGCCCGCCGCCACCCGCCCGACTTGGCCCCCGAGGGCCGCGACGAAGATCTCGCACTGAGCCGACGGCAGCCTCCCCGCGTACTCCAGGATGCTGTCCAGGGCGCCGTCGCTCAGCTGGGTGAAGTTGTGGGACTTCCAGTAGTTGCGCGCACCCTTAGCAAGGAGCGGGTCGAAGGCCTGCTGCCAGGCGACGTACGGCTGGACCCCGACGTGTTCCCCGTAGGCCTTCCCGAACCCGCGCAAGGGTTGCACCAGTCTTTCCCCCCTCTGGGGGTCCCCCGCGTAGCAGAGGGCGAGGGCCACCACCTCCTTCCCGTGTACCTCCGGCGGAAGGAAGGGTAGCGGGGGTGCCTTGCGGGTCACCATCCACACGTTGAGCTCGTCGGGCATGGCCTCGGTGAACCGGGCGAACTGGGTGAGCACCGACTTCCCCTGCTCGAAGGGGAACACGATGAGCCCCGTGAGCACCTCCGGCCCCACGGGATGGAGCTGGAACTCGAAGCGGGTCACCACTCCGAAATTGCCGCCTCCACCCCGCAGCCCCCAGAACAGGTCCGGGTTCTCCCGCTCGCTGGCCCGCACCCGTTGTCCTTCGGCGGTCACCACGTCCGCGGAGAGCAGGTTGTCCACCGTCATGCCGTACTTCCGACTCAGCCAGCCGAACCCGCCCCCCAGGGTGAGGCCCGCCACCCCCGTGGTGGAGTTGATCCCCAGGGGTGTGGCGAGCCCGTGGGCCTGGGCGGCGGCGTCGAAGTCACCCAAGGTACAGCCCGGCTCCACGGTCGCCCTCCGCGCCCTCGCGTCCACCTCCACCCGCTTCATGGGCGAGAGGTCGATCACGAGACCCCCGTCACACAGCGCGTTCCCGGCGATGTTGTGCCCTCCCCCGCGGACTGCCACGAGCACCCCGTGTTCCCGAGCGAACCGCACGCACTGCACCACGTCCTCCGCGGACACACACCGGGCGATGGCCGCCGGCCTGCGGTCGACCATGGCGTTCCAGATCTCCCGCGCCTCCTCGTACCCCGGCTCGCCCAGGGCCAACACCTCCCCGCGCAGACGCCTTCTCAATCCCTCCAAAGCCGACCCCTGTAATGCATCCATCCCTTAGCCTCCTTTTTGCCCGCCCGGACAGGGCTCGGGCGGCCTTCGTCAATCCACCTCGCGGACCTCCACGACCCGCAGGAAGGGGATCTGAGCGGCGCGGCACACGGCCTCCACGGCGGCTGCGGTGCGCGCCTCGAACAGGTACGACGCCCGCCAGTCCGCCGGCACCCACAGGGTGTGCAGGTACCGCACCGGACTT
>CAYTFH010000015.1:0-65201 GCA_964437095.1 uncultured bacterium
AAGAGGTCCTGGAGGCCCTGAAGCAGGCTGGCCGGGGAGCGTGATGGGCTACCGGACCGTGCGCCGGAGACGCCGCAGCCCGCGCTGGTCGGCGTGGCTGGTGCGGGCGGCGGTGGTCCTCGTGGCCTTGGCCGCGCTGGGCGCTGCGTCCCTGGCCGTGGTGGTCACCTCGGTGCGCGCGAGCCTGCCGGACCTGGTCGCACTTTACCGCCCCCCGAGCCAGGCCACCCGGGTGTACGCGGCCAACGGGGAGCTGATTGCCAGCCTGTACCGCGAGAACCGGGCGTACGTGCGGCTGCAGGACATCCCCCAAGTACTCCAGCAGGCCGTGGTGGCCATCGAGGACGAGCGGTTCTACCAGCACCGGGGCGTGGACGTCCGCGGGATCCTCCGGGCTGCGTGGCGCAACCTCACCCGGCAGTCGGTGGTGGAGGGCGGCAGCACCATCACCCAGCAGCTGGCCCGCACGTTGTTCCTCAGCCCCCGCAGGACCCTCGGCCGCAAGCTCCAGGAGATGGTCCTGGCCGTGGAGATCGAGCGCCGGCTGACCAAGGAGGAGATCCTGGAGCGCTACCTCAACCAGGTGTACTTCGGCAACGGCGCCTACGGGGTGGAGATGGCATCCCGCCTGTTCTTCGGGAAGGGCGTCCGGGACCTCATCCTGCCGGAGGCGGCCTTCCTGGCGGGCGTGATCCAGGCGCCGTCCCGCTACTCGCCCTTCGACAACTTCCAGGGCGCCAAGCGCCGGCAAGAGGTAGTGCTGGATCGGATGGCGGAGCTGGGCTACATCAGCCGCGCGCAGGCGGAAGCCGCCAAGGCGACCCCCCTTCGGCTGAGCGCCGGGCCCAGGAACGCCGGGCTGGTGGGCGTTCGGGCCCCGTACTTTGTGTCGTACATCCTTCCCTTCCTCGTGGAGCGCTACGGGGAGGAGGCGGTGTACAGCGGGGGCCTGCAGGTGTACACCACCCTGGACCCCAGGCTCCAGGCCCTCGCCCAGCAGGTGGTCACCCAGGGCGTGGAGGAAGCCAGGCGCGCGGGGCTGCGGGTGACCCAGGGAGCCCTGGTGGCGGCGGAACCCCGCACCGGCCGCATCCTGGCCATGGTGGGCGGGGTGGACTTCCAGCGCTCCCAGTTCAACCGGGCCTGGCAGGCCCGCCGGCAGCCGGGGTCCGCCTTTAAGCCGTTCATCTATACGGCGGCCCTGGAGCACGGCGTCTCTCCAGACCGGGTCCTCCTGGACGCGCCCGTGGAGTACCGCATCGCGGGCTGGGGGTACTGGCGGCCGAAGAACTACGACGGCACGTACTGGGGCCCGATCCCCCTGCGGGTGGCCCTGGAGCACTCCCGCAACATCCCTGCCATCCGTATGCTCGCCGAGCTGGGGCCGCAGGCGGTGATCGACACCGCCCGCCGCATGGGCATCCGCAGCCCCTTGCAGCCCAACCTCTCCTTGGCTCTGGGAACGTCCGAGGTGACACCCCTGGAGATGGCCGCGGCCTTCGCCACCCTGGCCGCGGGCGGAGTGTACGCGGAGCCCGTGGCCGTCACCAAGGTGCTGGACGGCAAGGGGAGGGTCCTGGACGAGTTCCACCCCCGGCGCCAGATGGCCCTGCGGCCCGAGGTGGCCTATTTCATGACGGACCTGCTCCGGGGCGTGATCCTGCGCGGCACGGGTCGGGCGGCGGACGTGGGCCGTCCCGCGGCGGGCAAGACGGGCACCACGGACGACTACCGGAACGCGTGGTTCGTGGGCTACACCCCGGAGGTGGCGGTGGCCGTTTGGGTGGGCAACGACGACAACAGCCCCACGAACCGCGTGGTGGGAGGGTCCGTACCGGCCCGGCTGTGGGCCCGGTTCGTGAAGCGCGCCTTGGCGGGCAGACCCCCTTCGGAGTTTCCGGTTCCCGAAGGCGTGGTCCACCTGCCGGTGTGCGTCAAGTACGCGCCGGACGGGACCTGCGAACGCCAAGGGTGGAGGGCCGTGCTCCGGAGCAGCGTACCCTCCCCTTCGCCCACGCCGGAGGCCCGCACCTCCCCGGCCCCCGAGGACAGCACCCCCGGGACCACGCCGGTGGTGATCCTGCGGCCTCCCGACGGGGCCGAGGTGACGTCCCCCTTCCTGGTGGAAGGACGCACGAGCCCTGGTGCCCGGGTGCGGCTTTCGGTGATCATGGAAGGGGGGCCGGCGCCCGTGAAGGTGGTGGACGCGGAGCTCGCTGCGGGACCGGACGGCTCTTTCGGGTACACCGTGGAGTCCAGCCTGCGCTTTTCCGGTGCCCGGTACCGGGTCACGGTCACCGCCACGGGGCCCGAAGGCCAGACGGCCACGGCGGCGGTCACGGTGCAGGAGCGCTGAGCCCCAGGAAGGTTTGGGAGGGAAGGCCATGGCGGGACACTCCAAGTGGCACAACATCCGGATCAAGAAGGAGAAGATGGACAAGGTCCGGGGCCGGCTGTTCAGCAAGCTGACCCGGGAGATCATCGTGGCCGCGCGGGAGGGCGGGGGCAACCCGGAGACCAACGGGCGGCTGCGCAACGCCATCGACCGGGCCCGGGACGCGGGGATGCCCAACGACAACATCCAGCGCGCCATCGCCCGCGGCACGGGCGCTGTGGCCGGGGAGCACTACGAGGAGGTGACCTACGAGGGCTACGGCCCCGGAGGGGTGGCCATCCTGGTGCGGGCCGCCACGGACAACCGCAACCGCACCGCGGCGGAGGTGCGGGCCGTGTTCAACCGCCACGAGGGCAGCCTGGCGGAAGCCGGCGCGGTGGCGTGGATGTTCGACCTCAAGGGCGTGATCCAGGTGGACCGGTCCAGGGTGTCCGAGGACGAGCTCATGCTTCAGGCCCTGGAGGCGGGAGCCGAGGACGTGCGGGCCGAGGGCGACACCTACGAGGTCATCACCGCCCCCGAGGATCTCGTCCGCGTGCGGGACACGTTGGCCAAGGCCGGGATCCCCGTCACCAGCGCGGAGCTCCAGCAGGTGCCTAAGACCACCGTGCCCCTGTCGGGACAGGAAGCGGAACGGGTCCTGAGGCTGCTGGATGCCCTGGAGGACTTGGACGACGTCCAGCAGGTGTACGCCAACTTCGACATCCCCGAGGAGATCCTCCAGCGGGTGGGCTGACGGATTCCGAGGCACGGCCCGCCCAGCAGGCATCCGCGCGGGCCGCGGAGAATCCCTGTTCGACCGTGGTGGCCGTGGGTTTGGACCCAGGGTGGACGCAGACGGGCTACGCCGTGCTGGTGGGCTCCCGCGCAGGGCTGGTGGTGCGCGAGGTGGGGGTCCTGCGGGCGACCCAGCCGGACGTGCCCGGGCGGCTGTGCGAGCTGTACCGGGAGGCGGCGGCCCTGCTGCGGGAGTGCGGGCCTGACGTGGTGGTGCTGGAGGATCTCTTCAGCCACCCGCAGCACCCGGCCACCGCGGTCCGCCTGGGCCACGTGCGCGGGGTCCTGTGCCTGGCCGCGGCCCAGGCGGGCGCGCGGGTGGAGTCCCTGGCGCCCGCGGAGGTCAAGCGGGCCATCTGCGGGAACGGCCGGGCTCCCAAGCTCCAGGTACAGGCGGCAGTGCGGGCATCCCTGGGTCTGCGGTCCGACCTGGATACCCACGCCGCGGACGCCGTAGCCCTGGCGGCCACGGCTCTCGTGCGGGCGGGGCTCCCGCTGAAAGGGCCGGTGGCCGCCCGGTGATCGCGTACCTGCGGGGCCGCGTGGTGCAGCGCGGGGAGGGAAGCCTGGTGGTGGAGTGCGGGGGCGTGGGCTACGAGGTGGCCCTGCCCGCGTACCTCGCCGCCCAGTGGAGCCCGCAGGAAGGGGAGACGGTGGAGCTGCACGTGTCGTACCAGGCCAGCGCCAACCACCCCAAGCCCCTTCTGGTGGGCTTCCTCCGGCGGGCCGAGCAGGAGTTCTTCGAGCGGTTCATCACCGTGGACGGTATGGGACCCACCCGGGCCGTGCGGGCCATGGCCCGGCCCGTGCACGAGATCGCGGACGCCATCGAGCGCAGGGACGTGAACTTCCTCAAGCGGCTGCCGGGGTTGGGCGAGCGCACCGCCCAGAAGGTCGTCGCCGCCCTGCACGGCAAGGTGGCCAAGTACGCCCTGCTGCGGGAGGGGCCGCCCGCACCGGCTCCCGCGGTGGACTTCCGAGAGGAGGTCCTGGAGGTCCTCACCCGCCAGCTGGGCCACCGCCCTGCGGAGGCCAGGCGTATGGTGGAGGAGGCCCTGCGCCGCAACCCCCACGTGGGCAGCGCGGAGGAGCTGTTCCAGGAGGTGTACCGGGTGCAGCGGAAGAACGTGGGTGAGGAGGAAGCTCCATGAGCCGGCAGCCGTTCCGCACCGCCCAGGTGCCACCGGAGGAGGCCAGCCTGCTGCGCCAGCTTCGGCCGCGCAGCCTCGAGGAGTGCGTGGGCCAGACCAAGGTGCGGGAGGGGCTGCGCATCGCCATCCAGGCCGCGCGGGCCCGGGGCGAACCCCTGGACCACGTCCTGCTGCACGGGCCGCCGGGCCTGGGCAAGACCACCCTGGCCAACGTGGTGGCGGCGGAGATGGGCACCAACCTGGTCCACACCTCCGGGCCCGCCCTGGAGCGGGGCGGGGATCTCATGGGCATCCTCACCAACCTGGAGTACGGGGACGTCCTGTTCGTGGACGAGATCCACCGCCTGCCCCGCGCGGTGGAGGAGTTCCTGTACCCGGCCATGGAGGACTTCTGCGTGCACTTCGTCCTGGACCGGGGCGTGCACGCCCGCACCCTGCGGTACACCCTGAAGCCCTTCACCCTCATCGGCGCCACCACCCGGGCGGGCCTGCTCACCTCGCCCCTAAGGGAGCGGTTCGGGTTGTTCTACCACCTGGACTTCTACTCGGAGGACGAGCTGGTGCAGGTGGTGCGCCGCTCCGCGGGCATCCTCGGTGTCCCCATCACCGAGGACGGCGCCCGGGAGATCGCCCGCCGGTCTCGCGGCACCCCTCGGGTGGCCAACCGGCTGCTCCGCCGGGTGCGGGACTACGCCCAGGTCCGGTGCGACGGACGGGTCACCGCGGAGGTCGCCCGGGAGGCCCTGGAGTTCGAGGGCGTGGACGAGGCTGGGTTGGACGCCTTCGACCGGGAACTGCTGCGGGTGATCGCGGAGGTGTACGGGGGCGGGCCCGTGGGCGTGGAAGCCCTGGCGGCCACCCTGAACGAGGAGGCGGACACCCTGGTGGAGGTGGTGGAACCCTACCTCCTGAAGATCGGCTTCCTCACCCGGACCCCTGCGGGCCGGCGCATCACCCCTGCGGCGTACGCCCACCTGGGGCTGCGGCCTCCCGGCGACGGCCGAACTCAAGGTACCCTCTTCTGAGAGGCCGATCGAGGCAACACCTCTAGCAGGAGGGCGCCATGACCGAGCTGGGTCGGATGCTGGTGGCGTTCGGCGTGGTCCTGGTGCTGGTGGGCCTGTTCCTCTTGCTGGTCCCCCGGGTCAGCCTGCCGCGCCTGCCCGGGGACATCCTCATCCAGCGGGACGGCTTCACCTTCTACTTCCCCGTGGTGACCAGCATCGTCGTCAGCGTGGTCCTGACCTTGCTCCTCAACGTCCTGTGGTGGGCAAGGCGGTGAGGTTCTTCCTGGCCCTGGGGGCTGTGGTCCTGGCGGTAGCCTCCGGCCCTGCCGCGGGCCAGCGAGTGCAGCTGGTCCGGGTGGGGTTATTGGTGGGTCGACCGGAGGTGACCCTGAGCGCGGACGTGCCCCTGCGGGTCCTGGACGCGCAGCTGGGCCGTCAGGACCAGCTAGCCGTGGGTGCTTGGACGTTCCGCGCCGGACCCGGCGGCATCGAGATCCCGGGAGTGGTGCGGTACGGCACGGTTGTCCGGGTGTCCGCGGAAGCCGACCAGCCGGTGCGGGTGGAAGAGAAGCTGCGGGCCTACCGAGGGGTGGTCGAACTGCGCCGCACCGAGGCGGGCTTGACGGTGGTGAACGAGCTGGACCTGGAAGCGTACCTGTACGGGGTCCTCAAGCTGGAGATCAACCCGGCCTGGCCCGTGGAGGCGGTGAAGGCGCAGGCGGTGGCGGCCAGGACCCTGACGGTGGCCAGCCTCGGTCGGTTCGCCCGGGAAGGCTACGACGTCCGGGACACCACGGACTCCCAGGTGTACGGAGGGGCCACCTTCGAGGACCCCAGGGCCACCGCGGCGGTGGACGCCACCCGGGGCCTGGTCATGCTGTACGCGGGCCAGCCCATCCTGGCCGTCTACCACGCGGACTCCGGGGGCAGGACGGAGTCCAGCGAGTACGTGTGGGGGCGTGCGTACCCGTACCTGCGGGGGGTGGAAGACCCCTACGTGTCCGGCTCTCCGTACGAGCGGTGGACTCTGGCCGTCCCGCTGACGCAGCTGGAGGAAACCCTCCGCAGGGCCGGCCTACCCGCTCGTGAGGTGAGGGCGGTGGAGGTGGCAGAGGCGAGCGAGTCCGGCAGGGCCCTGCGGGTGCGCTTTGCGGGTCCGGGAGGGAGCTGGGAGCTTTCCGGACACCGGCTGCGGATGCTGTTGGGGCCCGAGGTGCTCCGCAGCACGCTGTTCACCGTGCGGGTGGAGGGCACCACCGCGGTGTTCGAGGGCAGGGGCTGGGGTCACGGGGTGGGCATGTCCCAGTGGGGCGCCCGCGGAATGGCCCAGCGGGGCTGGGACTTCACCCGCATCCTGCAGCACTACTACGGGGGGGTCCAGGTAGCCCCAAGGTAGAGGGCTACGCCTCCGCGCGGACCCAGCCTCGGGTTGTGGGGTCCCACTCGTCCAGGGGGCGGCCCATGTAGTCGCGGCCCTCCACCTTGTAGCCCGCGGCCTCCAGCCGTCGCTTGGCCTCCTTCCAGTACCGGTAGTCCACCTGCCACGCTCCCCGGCGGAGCGGGTTGGGGTAGGCGCCCAGCCCTCCCAGCAGCTTGCGCAGGTTGGCCTCTTCTGAAGGTTCCGCCCGGATCTCCACGGCCTGGTTGATGGTCCCGAGCGCCACGAGGTTGGGGTTGGACAGAGGCGCCAAGGGGCTCGCGCCGGGGTTGTGGGAGGCCACGGGCACGGGGACGTTGGGAACCTGCGCCGCGGGCTTTGCCTCTGCGGCCTTGCCGGCTGCCCCCGCCTGCACTGCCCCACCGCCTTCGGCCTTCTTGGCGGCCCACCGGGCCTTGGCCTCCTCGATGAGGCGCTTGCGCTCCGCTTCCTTCTGCGGGTCCTGCGCCGCTGCCCGCCGGGGACGTTCCTCCGCCACCGCTCGCCTCCCGCTTCCGGTTGGGTCTAACCCGCATTATACGGCACCACCAGTGCCCTGCCGGCCGGGCCGGCCCGCCGTGCTATACTGCACCCGGCCTCCCCGCGGCGTCCGTGGCCCGGGGCACCCGGGGGAAGTGCGCGAGCGGGGGGCCGACCACGGGCGAAGGAGGCACCATGATCTTCTTGCAGGCCCAGGGTGCCCAGGGGCAGACGACCCTAGTCCCCACTCTGATCGTGTGGGCGCTGTTGCTGGTGATGTTCTACGTCCTCCTCATCCGGCCCCAGCAGCAGCAGCAGAAGCGCCGCAAGGAGATGCTGAGCAAGCTGCGGAAGGGCGACCGGGTGGTGACCGTAGGCGGGCTGCACGCCACCATCACGGACGTCCAGGACGACATGCTGACCCTGGAGCTCGCGCCCAACGTGCGCGTGCGGGCGGACCGCGCGGCCGTGGCGTCCGTGCGCAGCCGGCGTGCGGAGGGGGAGGCCAAGGAAGCCAAGGCGAAGTCGGGCTAGCAGCGGGGGTGGTGAGGATGGCCACGCAACGGGGCCGGACGCGGTGGCCGGGGTCCCCGAACGCGGCGGGAGCGGTGCTTCGGGCGGTGTAGGGGGTGCGGGATGTCGGTGGTGCTGGAGGCGGAGCGGGAGAACCCCTTTGAGAGCGTGTGCCGGTGGATCGACCGCGCGTCCTCCATCCTCGGGTACGACGAGTCCACGAGCAAGCCCCTCAAGCACCCGCGCCGGTGCATCATCGTGTCCCTGCCCGTGGAGATGGACGACGGCCGGGTGGAGGTGTTCACCGGCTACCGGGTGCAGTACGACACCGCCCGTGGGCCGTGCAAGGGCGGGCTGCGCTACCACCCCAAGGTGAACCTGGACGAGATGAAGGCCCTGGCGGCCTGGATGTCCCTGAAGTGCGCGGTGGTGGACGTGCCCTTCGGCGGGGGCAACGGCGGAGTGGCCTGCGACCCCGCGCGGCTGTCCCAGCGGGAGCTGGAGCGCATCACCCGGCGGTACGTGGCGGAGATCTTCGACATCATCGGGCCCGACAAGGACATCCCCGCCCCCGACGTGGGCACCAACACCCAGGTCATGGCGTGGGTCATGGACACCATCTCCATGAAGCGGGGCTACCTGGAGCCCGGCACCGTGACGGGCAAGCCCGTGGCCCTGGGAGGGTCCCGAGGCCGGGAGGAGGCCACGGGGCGCGGGATCCTGGTGGTGGCCGGGGAGGCCTTCGCCCACCTGGGCATCCCCTTGGAGGGGGCGCGGGTGGCCGTCCAGGGGTTCGGCCACGTGGGCTACCACGCGGCGCGGCTCCTCCACGACGCGGGCGCCCGGGTGGTGGCGGTGAGCGACGCCCACGGGGCGGTCTACCACCCCGAGGGCTTGGTGCCCCGGGCGGTGCGGGAGCACCGGGACCGCACGGGCAGCGTGGTGGGCTTCCCCGGCGCGCAGACCATCACCAACGCGGAACTGTTGGAGCTAGACTGCGACCTCCTGGTGCCCGCGGCCATCGAGAACCAGATCACCCGCCACAACGCCGCCGCGGTCAAGGCCAAGGTGGTGGTGGAGGGCGCCAACGGCCCCACCACTCCCCAGGCGGACGAGATCCTGCGCCAGCGGGGGGTGTTCGTGGTCCCGGACATCCTGGCGAACGCGGGCGGGGTGGTGGTGAGCTACTTCGAGTGGGTCCAGGACCGCTACGGCTACTTCTGGCGGGAGGACCAGGTGCGCACGCGCCTGGAGGGGAAGATGCGCCAAGCCTTCCACGACGTGCTGGAGCTGTCCACGCAGCTGGGCGTGGACCTGCGCACGGGCGCGTACTGCCTGGGCGTCCAGCGGATCGTGGAGGCGCGGCGGCTGCGGGGGCTGTATGCCTGAGGAGACCTCCGCCCTGGTCCCCACCCGGGTCACCGTGGAGGTGGTCCGCCACGACCCCGAGGTGGTGGCGTACGTGGAGCGGGCCAACGAGTCCTTGGGCGTGCTGGGCTACACCGAGCACGGGGTCCGGCACGCTTCCCTGACCAGCCGCATCGCGTACAACATCCTCCGCCGGCTGGGCTACCCGGAACGGGACTGCGAGCTGGCGGCCATCGCGGCCTACCTGCACGACATCGGTAACCTCGTCAGCCGGCTGAACCACGAGCACACGGGGGCCCTCCTGGCCGGGGCCATCCTCCAGCGCCTGGGCATGGACCCCGCGGAGCGGGCGGTGGTGATGAGCGCCATCGGCAACCACGAGGAGTCCCACGGGCAGCCCGTGAGCGCGGTGGGAGCCGCGGTGATCTTGGCGGACAAGTCCGACGTCCACCGCAGCCGGGTCCGCAACCCCGACCCCGCCACCTTCGACATCCACGACCGGGTGAACTTCGCCGTGGAGCACTCCTTCCTCCGGGTGGACGAGCGGGCCCGGGAGATCACCCTGGAGCTCACCATCAATACGGAGAAGGCACCGGTGATGGAGTACTTCGAGATCTTCCTGTCCCGCATGGTCATGTGCCGCCGGGCTGCGGAGCACCTGGGCTGCGCCTTCAAGCTGCAGATCAACGGGGTGCGGTTCCTGTAAGCGCGGTTTGACGGGGCCGGACCAGGGGGCTATCCTCGACCCGGAGCCGCCATGGACATCCTCTGCGTGGGCACCAGCCACCGCACCGCGCCGGTGCAGGTTCGCGAGCGGGTCGCCTTTCTGGCGGGCCGCGTGGGGGCGGCGTCCGCCCTGCTCCGGGCCCGGGACGGGCTGCACGAGGCCGTCCTGCTGTCCACCTGCAACCGCACCGAGGCGTACGTGGTGGCCTCCGACCCATCCGCGGGCGCACGGTCGGTGTTGGAGTTCTGGTGCGACTACCACGGGCTGGACGGCGCGGAGGTGGAGCCGTACGTGTACAACCTGTCGGGTACGGACGCGGTCCGGCACCTGTTCCGGGTGGCCGCGGGGTTGGACTCCATGATGGTAGGCGAGCCCCAGATCCTCGGACAGGTGCGGGAGGCCTTCAGCGCAGCCCGCAGCGCCCACGCCACGGGCCCCCTCCTGGACGCCCTGTTCCGCCACGCCATCGCCACGGGCCGGAGGGTCCGGCAGCGCACGGGCATCGAGCGCGGTTCCCTTTCGGTGCCCGCGGCCGCGGTGACCCTAGCCCGCCAGCTCCTGGGCGGTCTCGCGGGCCGCCGGGTGCTGGTCCTGGGCGCGGGCGAGATGGCCGAGCTCACCGTCCGTCACCTCGTGGAGGCGGGCTGCGGGACGGTGGTGGTCTGTAACCGCACCCTGGAGCACGCCCGCCCCCTGGCGCAGCGGCTGGGCGGGGTGGCCGTGCGGTTCGACGAGCTGTCCGCCTCCCTGCGGGAAGCGGACATCCTGGTGACCTCCACCGCGGCCCCCCACCCCGTGGTGGAGCCGGAGCTGGTGGCGCCCGCGGTGGCGGGGCGGCGGGAGCCGTTGGTGATCGTGGACATCGCGGTGCCCCGGGACGTGCACCCGGCGGTGGGCGAGCTGCCGGGGGTACGGCTGTTCAACGTGGACGACCTGGAGGCCGTGAGCCAGGCCACACGCCAGGCGCGCCAGGCCGAGATCGCGCAGGCGGAGGCCATCGTGGCGGAGGAGACCGAGCGGTTCTCCGCTTGGCTGCGCTCCCTGAGGGTGGTCCCCCTCATCACCGCCCTCCGCTCTCGGGCGGAGGCGGTGGTGGAGGAAGAGTGGCGGCGGGCCCTGCCGCGCCTGCGCCACCTCCCGCAGGAGGACCAGGAGGTGGTGCGGGCTGTGCTGCAGGCCGTGGTGAACCGGCTCTTGCACGGCCCCATCGTGCGCCTCAAGGAGATCGCACGGCGCGAGGAGGCGGTGTACGTGGAGGCCGCCCGCTCCCTGCTCGGCGTGGACGAGGCGGCCGCGGAGTCCGAAGCCGGCCGTTGACCCTCCGCGTCGGGACCCGGACCAGTTCCTTGAGCCGCCAGCAGACGGATTGGGTCCTGCAGCGTCTGCGGGAGCACGACCCCCGCCTGCGCTTCGAGGTGCTGCCCATCCGCACCGCGGGCGACCGATCCCGTCGGCCCATCCCCCAGCTGGGCGGGACCGGGTGGTTCACCAAGGAGCTGGAGCGGGCCCTCCTGGGGGGTGCGGTGGACCTGGTGGTGCACAGCCTCAAGGACCTGCCCACGGCACCAACCCCGGGCCTGGTGGTGGCCGCGGTGCCTGTGCGGGAGGATCCCAGGGACGCCCTGGTGGGTCCGTGGCCGGGCCTGGACCGGCTGCCCGCGGAGGCTAGGGTGGGGACCTCCAGCCCCCGGCGGAGGGCGCAGCTTCTGGCGTACCGCAGGGACCTTCGGATCCTGCCTCTGCGCGGCAACGTGGACACGCGCCTCAAAAAAGTCGCCGCGGGAGAGGTGGACGCGGCCGTGGTGGCCGCGGCGGGGTTGTTGCGGGGCGGGTGGCGGGACCACATCCGGCAGTACGTGGACCCCGACATCCTGCTGCCGGCCCCGGGGCAGGGGGCCCTGACGGTGCAGGTGCGGGAGGGCGACCGGAGCTTCGTGGAGCTGGTGGGTGTCCTGGACCACCCGCCCACCCGGGCCGCGGTGGAGTCGGAGCGAGCCTTCCTGAGGGGCCTGGGGGGCGGGTGCACGGTGCCCGCGGCGGCCCTGGGCACGGTGCAGGGAGACCGGCTGCGCCTGCGGGTGCGGGTTCTGTCCGAGGACGGAAGCCGGCAGGTTTCCGCGGTGCGGGAAGGCCCGCTGGTAGACGCGGAAAGGCTCGGCCGGGAGGCGGCGGAGGAGGTCCGCCCGTTCCTGGCCCTCATGGGAGCCGGGCCGTGGCGGGGGTAGCGAGCCAGCCGTTGCGGGGCCGGCGGGTGCTGGTGACCCGCCCGCGCCACCAGGCGGAGGACCTTCGGGCGCGGCTGGAAGCCCTGGGGGCGGAGGTGTACGCGGTACCCGTGATCCAGATCCTGCCACCCGAAGACCCAGAGCCGCTGAAGCAGGCCGCGGGTCGCCTGGAGAGCTACCGGTGGGTGGTGTTCACCAGCCGCAACGGGGCTGAGTCCTTCGCCCGCGCGGCGGGCAGGCCCGCCCTGCCCAGCTCCACGCGGGTCGCGTGCATCGGGCCCGCCACCGCGCGGGCAGTCCGGCAGCTCCTGGGCTGGCCGGTGCACCTGCAGCCGCGGGCGTACGTGGCGGAGGCCCTGGTGGACGCCTTCCGGGAGGCGGGGGTCCAAGGGGCTGCGGTGCTGCTGGTGCGGGCGCAGGAAGCTCGCGACACCCTCCCGGAGGGGCTGCGGGCGTGGGGTGCGCGGGTGGACGTGGTGGCCGCCTACCGCACCCTGCCCGCGTACAATGAAGCCGAGCGGCTCCAGGACGTGTTGCGCCGCGGCGTGGACCTGGCGACCTTCGCCAGCCCCTCCGCGGTGCGGGCGGCGGTGCAGCTGTGCGGGGAGCTGGAGGTGCTGCGGGCCGTCCCCGCGGCGTGCATCGGCCCGGTGACCGCCGCGGCGGCGGAGCACCTGGGCCTTCGGGTGGTGGCGGTGGCGGAAGACTTCACCCAGCAGGGTTTGGTGGAAGCCGTGGTCCGCACCCTGACGGGAGGGGAGGGAGGACGGTGAGCTTTCCCGCGTTCCGCAGCCGGCGCCTGCGGCGCACGGAGGCGCTGCGGCGGCTGTCCCAGGAGGTGGACCTGCTCCCCCGCCACTTCGTGGCACCCCTGTTCGTCAAGGAGGGGATCTCGCAGCCCGTCCCCATCCCGTCGTTGCCCGGCCAGGTCCAGCACACGGTGTCCAGCGTGGTGGAGGAAGTGGGCGAGCTGGTGGACGCAGGGGTGGCCGCGGTGATCCTGTTCGGCATCCCCGCCCGCAAGGACCCCCTGGGCAGCGGGGCGTGGGACGACGGCGGGGTCGTACAGCAGGCCCTGCGGGCCCTGCGGTCGGAGTTCGAGGACCGCGTGGTGCTGGTGGCCGACCTGTGCTTGTGCGAGTACACCGACCACGGCCACTGCGGGGTGCTGGCGGACGGCCCCGAGACCGTGGACAACGACCGCACCCTGGAACTGTACGGGACGGTGGCCGTAACCCAGGCCCGGGCGGGTGCGGACGTGGTCGCGCCCAGCGGGGTCATGGACGGCCAGGTGGCGGCTATCCGGCGGGCCCTGGATGAGGCGGGGTTCCATCAGGTGGCCATCCTCAGCTACGCGGCCAAGTTCGCCTCCGCCTTCTACGGCCCCTTCCGCGAAGCGGCGGAGTCCGCGCCCCGCTTCGGCCACCGGCGGGCCTACCAGCTGCCCCCGGGGGGCTTGCGGGCCGCCCTGCGCCGTGTGGCGCAGGACGTGGCCGAGGGCGCGGACGCGGTGATGGTGAAGCCGGCCCTCCCGTACCTGGACGTGCTGCGGGAGGTCCGGCAGAGGTTCGACGTGCCGGTGGCGGCGTACTGTGTGAGCGGGGAGTACGCCATGGTCCACGCCGCCGCCCAGCGGGGTTGGCTGGACCTTCCCGCGGCCATGCTGGAGGTGCTCACGTCCGTCCGCCGTGCGGGCGCGGATTGGATCCTCACGTACTTCGCCAAGGAGGCCGCAAGGCTCCTGAGGGGATGAGCCGTTCGGAGGAGCTCTTCCGGCGGGCGCGCCGCGTGATGCCCGGCGGGGTCAGCAGCCCCGTGCGGGCGTTCCGCGCGGTGGGAGGCACACCGCCGTTCTTGGTCCGGGGCGAGGGCGCGTACGTCACCGACGCGGACGGCCGGCGGTACGTGGACTGCGTCATGTCCTGGGGCGCCCTGCTGCTGGGCCACGCCCACCCCCAGGTGGTGCAGGCGGCCCAGCACGCGGTGGCGGAGGGGAGCAGCTTCGGAGCGCCCACCCCGTGGGAGGTGGAGTTCTGCGAGCGGATTCGGGCCGCGGTCCCCTCCGTGGAGGTGGTGCGGCTGGTGAGCTCGGGCACGGAGGCGGTGATGAGCGCCCTGCGGGTGGCGCGGGCCGCCACGGGCCGCGAAGGGGTGGTGAAGTTCGACGGCGGCTACCACGGCCACGTGGACAGCCTCCTGGTGCGGGCGGGCTCGGGGGTTGCCACCTTCGACCTGCCCGACAGCGCCGGAGTGCCTCCTCCCGCGGTGCGGTCCACCTTCTCCCTGCCGTACAACGACCTGGACTCCGTGCGCCGCTTCTTCCAGGCGCGGGGGGAGGAGGTGGCGGCGGTGCTGGTGGAGCCCGTGGCGGGCAACATGGGCACGGTTGCCCCGGAGCCGGGCTTCCTGCAGGGGCTGCGGGAACTTTCGGAGCGGTGGGGTGCCCTGCTGGTGTTCGACGAGGTCATCACCGGGTTCCGCTTCCACTACGGCGCGGCCCAAGACCTGTTCGGGGTGCCGCCGGACCTCACGTGCTTGGGGAAGGTCATCGGCGGCGGCTTCCCCCTGGCCGCGTACGGAGGGCGGGAGGACCTGATGCGCCTGGTGGCCCCCGACGGCCCCGTCTACCAGGCGGGCACCCTGTCCGGAAACCCCGTGGCGGTGCGGGCGGGGCTCGCCACCCTGGCGGCACTGGAAGACGGGGACGTGTACCGGCGGTTGGAAGCATTGGGTCAGGCTCTGGAAGAGGGGCTCCGGGACGCGGCGCGTCAGGCGGGAGTCCCGGCGTGCGTGAACCGGGTGGGATCCATGCTCACGGTGTTCTTCGGCGTGGAGCGGGTGACGGACTACGACAGCGCGAGGAGGTGCGACACCGCGGCGTTCGCGCGGTTCTTCCACGCCATGCTGGCCCGGGGCACCTACCTCCCCCCGTCCCCCTTCGAGGCGTGGTTCCTTTCCGCGGCCCACGGAGAGGAAGAAGTCGAGCAGATCCTCCGGGCGGCCCGCGAGGCCTTCCGGGAGGCCGCATGACCCGCGTCCTGGTGGTCATGCCCCTGTACAACGAGGAGGCCACCCTGCAGGAGGTGCTGGAAGCGGTGCTGCGGTACGCACCTCCCGGTGCGGACGTGCTGGTGGTGGACGACGGCTCCACGGACCGGTCCGCCGAGATCCTGGCCCGGTTCCCGCAGGTGCGGGTGATCCGGCACCCCGAAAACCGGGGGTACGGGGCGTCCCTGATCGACGGCTTCCGCTACGCCCTGGAGCACGGCTACGACGTGGTGGTGACCATGGACTGCGACGCTCAGCACGAACCGTACCTCATCCCCGACCTGCTGAGCGCCCTGGAGGGCGCGGACATCGTGTCCGGGAGCCGCTACCTGCCCGGCTCCTCTCGAGGCCAGGAACCTCCTCCGGACCGGCTGCGCATCAACCGGGAGGTGACCCAGCGGGTGAACACCCTCACGGGCTACCAGCTCACCGACGCCTTCTGCGGGTTCAAGGCGTACCGGGCCGAGGCGCTGCGGAAGCTGCAGCTGGACGAGCCGTCGTACGGCATGCCCTTGCAGGTGTGGCTGCAGGCGGCGCGCTGGGGCTTGCGGGTGCGGGAGATCCCCATCGGCCGCATCTACAAGAACCCCCACCGCCGCTTCTGGGGCGGGCTGGACGACCCCGAGGTGCGGCTCCGGTACTACCTGGACGTGCTGGAGCGGGAGGCGGCCCGCTGGCTCCAGCGGGCGGCGCCCTCCGGGGAGGGAGGGCCGTGAAGTCGGTCCTGGTCCTCGCCCCCCACCCCGACGACGCGGAGATCGCCATGGGCGGCACCATGGCCGCGCTGGTGGCCCAGGGCTGGCGGGTGGTGGTGTGCGACCTCACGGACGGGGAGCCCACGCCCGTGGGCACCCCCGAACGCCGTAGGCAGGAAGCCGCCCAGGCCGCCCGCATCCTGGGCGTGGAGCGCCGCATCCTCGACCTGCCCAACCGGTTCCTCCTGGACGAGGTACAGGCGCGGAAGAAGGTGGCCGCGGTGATCCGGGAGGTGCGGCCGGACTGGCTGTTCGTGCCGTACTGGGAGGACGCCCACCCCGACCACGTGCAGGCCGCGTCCCTGTGCGAGGCGGCTCGGTTCTACGCCAAGCTCACCCACACCGACATCCCCGGAGACCCCCACTACCCACGCCGGGTGGTGCACTTCTTCTCCACCCACTACCGCATGGTCCGCCGTCCGTCCTTCGTGTTCGACATCAGCGACACCCTGGAGCGCAAGATGGAGAGCCTGCGCGCCTACCAGAGCCAGTTCGGACCGGAGCGGGGGAACTCGTGGGTGCTGGACGCGGTGCGGGACGCCAACCGCTACTTCGGCCGCCTGGTGGGCGTGCAGTACGGCGAGCCCTTCCTCCTGCGGGAGGAGCTGGGGGTGCGCAGCCTGGAGGCGCTGGTGTGACGGACCTGCAAATCCCCACGCGGCACGGGGAGGTGGCGTGCGTCCCGGAGCTGGGCCGGTGGCTGGAGGTGGCGGAAGCCAACGCCCGGCGGCTGGAGCAGGCGCAGATCCGGGGCCAACCCCTGGGGGCGGTGCGGGCGCAGGCCCGCCAGGAACTGGTGGCCTGCAGCCGCCAGCTGTTGGGCCGCTGGGGCCTGCCCGCGCCCGAGGTGTCCGCAGGACCGTGGGTGGCCACCGGCCACCAGCCGACCCCGTTCCACCCGGGCATCTGGGTGAAGACGTGGGGCGTGGACGCGTGCTGCGCCCGCGGGGCGACGGGCCTGTACGTGGTGGTGGACTCTGACGAGTGCGAGCGGTGGACGGTGCGGGTCCCGCGGCGGGACGGCTCCCTGCAGGTGGCGGAGCGGGTGCTGGTCTCCTGCGGAGCCGAGGTACCCTTCGAGGCGGCTCCACCGCCGGAGGAGGCGGCCTGGCGGGGGTTCTGCGCCCAGCTGTCCCAGGACCTGGCAACCCTGCGGCTGCCCGAGCTGGTGGAGCGTCTATCCCGGGCGGAACGGGCGGGGCTGGAGAGCGTACGGTGCGCTCGGAACCTGGGCGAGTTCGGAGCCGCGCTGCGCAGGCGGCTGGAACTGGGCTGCGGGTCCGTGCGGTACCTGGAGGTGACCGTGTCGCAACTGGCGGGCACCGGCGCGTTCCGCCACTTCGCGGGCTGGATCGCGCAGCACGCGGAGCGCTTCTGGGAGTGCCACAACCGGGCCCTGGACCAGTACCGCCGGGAGGAAGGTCTGAGGTCTGCCGCCCAGCCCTTCCCCAACCTGCGGAAAGAGGGCGACCTGGTGGAGCTGCCCTTCTGGCTCGTGTGGGGCGGGCGCCGGCGTCCGGTGTGGGCGCAGACGGGGAGGGGTGACCCCGTGCTGGTGTGCGACGGAAGGCCTGTGGGCACGGTTCACGACCTGCCCCGGGAGCTGAGGCCGCGGGCCCTGACCCTCACCCTGTTCTTGCGGCTGGTGGTGTGCGACCTGTTCGTTCACGGCCTGGGCGGCGCCCGCTACGACCGCGTCACGGACCGGGTCATGCACGAGTTTTTCGGCACCCCGCCGCCCCCCTTCGCGGTCCTCACCGCCACCTTCCACCTGCCCCTGGCCCGCCACCGGGACCCCCAGGCGGAGTACGCTGCCGCCCACCGGAAGTGGCTGGATCTGCACCACAACCCGGACCGCTACCTGCCCCGGGACGGCGAGGTGGCAGCATTGGTGGAGGAAAAGTGGCGGTGCATCCAGGCCCTGAACGCCCCGGACCTGCCCCGCCGCAGCCGCCGGGAGCTCACCCAGCGCATCCGGGCCATCAACGATTGCCTCCGGCAGCACCTCCAGGACGTGATCCGCGAGGCGGAAGCGGAGCTTGCGGCGTTGCGCCGCGAGGTGGAAGAGCACCAGGTGGCCACCGACCGCGGCTACCCGTTCTTCCTGTTCGAGCCCGAGGAGGTGCGGGCGTCCGTGGCGATGGCGGAGGGAGTGCGGTGCGGCCGGTAGACCCCGTGGTCACGGAGGGCCTGGGACGTCGCTTCGGCCCCGTGGTGGCTCTCGAGAACGTGTGGCTGCGGGTCCACCAGGGCCAGGGCTTGCTGCTGGTGGGGCCCAACGGCTCGGGCAAGACCACCCTGCTGCGGGTGCTGGCCACCGCCTTGCGGCCCAGCCCGGGAAGGGCGTGGGTCTGCGGGTACGACGTGACTTCCGAGGGCCACCGGGTGCGGGAGGTCTGCGCGTACCTGGGTACTTCCCCGGGCCTGTACGGGGCCCTCACGGGGTGGGAGAACCTCTGCCTGGCCGCGGACCTGTGCGGCCGGCCCCGCGCCGCGGCCCGGGACGCGCTGGCGTGGGCCGGCATGGAGTCGGTGGCGGGTAGGCCCGTGGGGACGTACAGCCTGGGAATGCGGCGGCGGCTGGCGCTGGCCCGGGTGTACCTACAGCAGGCCCGCGTGCTGCTGCTGGACGAGCCCTTCGTGGGCCTGGACGACCCGGGCGTGCGCCTGGTGCGGGAACTCGTGGAAGACACAAAGCGCCGTGGCGGCGCCGTGGTGCTGGCCACCCACGACCGGGACCGGGCCCTCGGACTGTGCGAGGCCGTGGCGGAGCTGCAGTCGGGCCGTCTGCGACCCGCCCTTGCGGGTTTGGCCGCGGTGAGGGCCGAGCGGTGAGGGCGTGGCGGCGGGCGGTGGCCCTGGCCCGCAAGGATCTGCTGCTGGAGTGGCGGGTGCGGGACGCCCTGCTGCCCGCGGGCACCTTCGGCCTTGCGGTGCTGCTGGTGCTGGGCTTGGCCTCCGGCGGAGGCCCCGAGGCCGCGGCACCCGTGCTGTGGGTGTCCGTGTCCTTGGCCGCGGTGCTGGCCGTGGGCCGCACCACCGAACGGGAAGGGGAAGAGGGGACCTTGGAGGCGCTGCTGTTGTACCCGGGAAGCCGGGAAGACCTGTTCTGGGGCAAGTGGATGGCCCTGGCGAGCCTGGTGGCGCTGCTGGCCGCGGCCCTGTGGTGCGCGCAGGCGGTCTTGTTCGGCGCGGGCGTGCGGGCGTGGGGACCCTTCGCCCTCACCGTCCTGCTGGCCGCGTCGGGCCTGGGGGCGGTGGGCACCTTGCTGGCGGCGGTGCTGTGGAGCGTGCGGGCTTCCCGCCTGTTGCTGCCCCTGTTGTTCCTGCCCACGGCGCTGCCGGTGCTGCTGGCGGGCGTGCGCCTCACGGAGGCCGCGTCGCTGGGGGCCCCCTCGGGCCCCTGGCTGGGGGTGCTGGCCGCGTTCGACCTTCTGTTCTTGCTGGTGGGACCCGCGCTGTTCGAGGCGGTGGTGGAGGGCTAAGTGAGAGCGTTCCTGACCGGCGGGACCATGGCCCTGCTGTGCGCGGGGCTGTTCCTGGGCCTGTGGGCGTCCCCGCCGGACGCGTACCAGGGAGAGTACGTGCGGATCATGTACGTGCACGTGCCCGCCGCCCTGGCCGCGTACGCCGCGGCGGCGGTGGCGTGCGCCACCGGAGCCCTGTACCTGTGGCGGCGGCGGGTAGACTACGACCTCGTGTCGCACGCGGGTGCGGAGCTAGCGGCGTTGTTCAGCGCGCTGACGTTGCTCACGGGGATGCTGTGGGGAAGGCCCGTGTGGGGGGTCTGGTGGGCCTGGGACGCGCGCCTGGTGAGCACCGCGGTGCTGTTCTTCCTGTACGTGGGGTCGCTGCTGGTGCGGGGGCTGGCGGAGGACCCCGACCGCGGGCGCAGGCTCGGCGCGGCGGTGGCGGTGGTGGCGTTCCTGGACGTCCCCCTGGTGCACTACTCGGTGGTGTGGTTCCGCACCCTGCACCAGGGGCCTTCCATCAGCCTGCAGGGTGTGAGGATCGCGCCCGAACTCCTCCTGCCGCTCTCGGTGAACGTGGTGGCCTACCTGAGCCTGCTCAGCTGGCTGCTCGTGGAGCGCAGCCGCCTCGCTCGGGCGGAGGCACAACCGTGAGCCCATGGGTGTGGGTGGCGTCCGCTTACGGGTGCGCGGCCCTGCTGGTGGGCGGATACGTGTGGTGGCTGCGGCGCAGGCTGCGCCGCGCCGCCTCGCGCGGGAACCAGGAGGTGGAGGGGTGAAGCGTCTGCGCCTGGTGGCTGCGGTGGCGGTGGTGGTGGGCGCCCTGGGCTACGTGGTGGCCGGTGGCCTGCGGGAGTCGGTGGTGTACTACGTCACCCCCACGGAGCTGCGCTCCGGCAGCGTGGACGTGCGTCGGCCCGTGCGGGTGGGAGGGCAGGTGGTACCCGGGTCCCTCCACCGGGACGGCGGCACGGGGGAGCTGCGCTTCGTCCTCTCCGACGGCCGCACCACCCTGCCCGTGCGGTTCCGCGGGGACGTGGCGGGGCTGTTGGTCCAAGGTCAGGGTGCGGTGGTGGAGGGCCGGCTGGACCCGGACGGATCCTTACGGGCCCACACGGTGGTGGTCAAGCACTCCGAGGAGTACCGGCCGCCGCGCTAGCGGCTTGACGCGGGGGCAGTCCGGTGCGGAAAATCGTGGCCGGACCTTCACGGCGGGGGCCCGGCGGGGCCCTTGCGCGTTTTTCGGGCTCGCGAGAGAGGAGTCCGGGTCCCGGAAGTCAAAAACACACGCCGAGTTCACGGGTTTCAGGAGGCACCTTGCGCCGACGCCAAGCCGGGCCCCTGTGCGGCCGGCGGCCCCGCGCGGCGGGCCCCGGCGGGTTGCTGCTGGTGGCCGTCCTGTTCCTGGCGGGCTGCCAGCCCTACGTCCGCGTCAGCACTGCGGCCCGGGAGGCCTACCAGCCCCTGGAGGGGTTCGCGGTGCGCATGAACTTCATGCCCCGTAAGCCCGACGCGGACGCGGGCAAGAAGATCTACGAAGCCCGCTGCGCCGTCTGCCACGGGCCGGAAGGGCGCGGGGACGGCCCCATGGCCCAGCAGCTCACCGCGCCGGAGAAGAACCCGTACACGGACTTTCTGAGCCTGTTCCGGATCCACCCGAAGACGGAACCCCTGCCGAGCCGTCCCGCGCGGTTCAACAACCTGGACCAGATGCGGCTGAACGCGCCCTTTGCCATGTTCGAGACCATCGCCCGGGGCCGGCCCCACACCGCCATGCCGGGGTTCCAGCACCCCGCCTACGGGGCCGTGGACGGGGGCGAGCCGAGGTTGTCCGACCAGGAGATCTGGGGCGTGCTGTTCTGGGAGTGGAGCCGGACCACCAGCCGTGAGCGCCTGGCACAGGGGCGGCGGATCTACAACGAGATGTGCGCCAGCTGCCATGGGGTCCGCGGCGACGGCAACGGCCCGGAGGCCGCGAAGATCCGGGAGGAAGTGTGGACGTGGGCGCGGGGCGTGGGCCCCGGTATTTTCACCGACCGGGACTGGATGGCGTACCGTAAGCCCACGGAGCTGTACCAGAAGGTGGCCGAAGGGGTCCGGCGCCGCGGGCTGGAGCTCATGCCCGCGTACGCGGACAAGCTCACCCCGGACCAGATCTGGACCGTGGTAGAGTACCTGTGGACGTTCGTGTACACGCCTCCCCGGGAGATGCGGTAGGCGTGCCGAGGGTGAACGGGTGAACCGGAGGACGTTCCTCAAGCTCCTGAGCGCAGTGCCCGCGTTGGGGGCCCTGGGCGCGTTCCTGGCCCCGGTGCTGCGGTACCTCAAGCCGAACCTGGAAGCCGGCTTGGGCGTCCCCAAGGGTAAGGTGGTGCCGGACCTGGCCGAGGGCGACCTCCCCAAGGGGGAAGCCCTGCCCATCGCCACCCTGGAGGAGCTGCGGGAGCCGTGGTCCAGCAAGTTCTTCGTGTTCACGCAGAAGTACCCCCAGTACACGCCCGAGCAGGCGAAGGCGGCTACGGTACCCGGGGTGGCCGTCAAGCTGCCGTGGAAGCTGTCGTTCCCGGGCTACAAGGGGGGCAAGGAGCCCACGGACATCGTGGTCTTCTCCCGCATCTGTCCGCACCTGGGCTGCATCTTCAACTACGTGCCCAACTGGCGGGAGGTGACCGCGGGCTACGGCGGGTACGTGCCGCCGGAGGACCGCCGCCACGGGCTGATGGCCTGCCCGTGCCACCTGTCCATCTATGACCCCGCGGACCGGGAACTGCCCGGTCGGGTGCTGTCGGGCCCCGCGCCCCGCCCGCCCCGGTTCTTCACCTACGAGATCCGCGACGGGGTCATCGTGGTGACCGGCGCGGAGCCCGGCGGGATCGCCTGAGGGGGCTTCGGGATGTGGGACCGGCTGCGGGAGTGGTTCCGGGAGCGCAAGGAGAAGCTGGACCTGTTCGACGAGACCCGCGTGGACCGGCAGGACAACCCCCTCTACATCCTCGGGCAGATCGTGTACTTCTCCTGGATCGCGGTGGTGGTGAGCGGCATCCTGCTCATGATCTGGTACGAGCCCACCGCCCACGGCGCGTACAACTCCATCCTCCGGATCCAGCGGGAGATCCCCTTCGGCTGGCTCATCCGCGGCGTCCACAAGTACGGCGCGGACATGCTCATCCTGGCCATCACCCTCCGCATCTACCGGATGTACTTCCTCGGCGAGTACAAGCGGCCCCACGAGCTGTCGTGGATGATCCTGTTCGGGTCCCTGGTCCTGGCCATGATCTCCGGCCTCACGGGCTACCTGCTCATCTGGAACCAGCGGGCCTTCTGGGCCGCCAAGGTGGTGCTCACCGTGGCGGTGTACCTGGACCAGTTGCCCCTGGTCGGCCAGACGCGGTTCGGCAGCGCCATCGCCTTCGCCTTCCTCGGTGGGCCCGCGGAGGGGCAGGGGACCCTCACCCGCTTCTACGCCATCCACTTCGGCATCTCCGCCCTGTTGCTGGTGGCCACGGAGGTGTACTTCTACTTCACCCGTAGGCGCCGGTTCGTGCTGTCGCCTGCGGCCCTGGTGATCCTCGCCCTCATGCTGGTGGTCACCAGCTACGTGTTCCCCGCGGAGATGGGCCGGCGCGCCGATCCCAACCGCACCCCGCTGCCCATCCTGTCGGACTGGTACTTCCTGGCCCTGTACCAGTACGTGAAGTACACCCCGCCCCTGTGGGCGGGCCTGGGGCCGGGCCTGCTCATCGCGTACGGCATGCTGGTCCCGTTCCTGGACCGCAGCAAGGGCCGCCGGCCCTCGGAGCGGCCCTTCTTCACCGTGGTGGGCGTGATGGCCCTCACCTACTTCCTGGTGTTTACCGCCCTGATCATGTTCAACATCGCGGTGATCGGCCGGGACCCGCACGTGGTGCTGCTGGTCACCGCGGCCACCCTGACCTTGGGCCTGGCGCTGGAGCTGCGCTACCGGAAGCGCAGGAAGCTGGCGGAGGCCGCCGCTCCATCTCCCGCGCCGCGGCCCGCCCCGGCCCGGGCCACGGCGGGGTGAAGCGGTGGACGTGGCCCGGTTCGCTGCGTCCTTTCTGGCCGCGGTGCTGAGCCTGCACGAGACCGTGCGGGCCCTCCGGGGGGCGTGGCTGCACCCGGCGCCCGATCGGTGGCTGCTGGCGGCGGGCTGGCTGGTCCTGGCAGCGGCCTCCGGGCTGTGGGCGGGGTACGTGGTGTACGCGGCGGACCGCCGGTCCGGACGCGTCCGCCGCCGGGTGGCTCTGTACGAACGGTGGATGGCGGCGCAGCGGGGAGGGAGGTGGCCGTGAACGGACCCGGCCGGTACCTGGCCCTGGCGGGCTTCCTGGCGGCGGTGGGCCTGGTGTGCGTGGCCCTCATGGTGTACGGCGAGTGGACCGACCGGCGCCTGGTGGCCTCCGGCGCCGTGGGCGTGCTCCTGGTGCTGTACGCGGCCATCGTGGTCCTGTTCCGGAAGGCGCACCTGACCGCGGAGGAGTGAGGTGTACCGGCGGATCCTGAGGGGACTGCAGAGCGCCACCCTGCGGGTGGACGTGTGGATCAACGGGGTCCTGCCGCAGGATTTCAACCCCCTGTACTACACGGGCGGTCTGAGCAACCTGTTCCTGACCATCCTGGTGGTCTCCGGGATCCTCATCTTCCTGTACTACGAGCCCAGCCTGGAGGGGGCGTACGCCTCCGTGGAGTTCCTGACCCGGGACGTGCCCTACGGGGTGGTGTTCCGCGGCATCCACCGGTACGCCGCGGACGCCTACCTGGTGGCCATCCTCCTGCACCTGTTCCGGAACTGGTTCACCGACCGCTACCGGGAGGCCCGGGACAGCCAGTGGCTGTCGGGGATGTTCCTCCTGGTGGTGTCGGCCTTCACGGGCTTCACCGGGTACCTACTGGTGTGGGACGAGCGGGCGCAGCTGCTGAGTAGCCTCACGGTGCAGGCCCTGCGGTCGGTGCCCCTGGTCGGGCCCTGGCTGGCCCAGGTGTTCCTGGGCGGCCCGGGGGTGAGCGACACCACCCTGCCGCGCTTCCTCTTCCTGCACATCGGGCCGGCCATGACCCTGTACGTGCTCCTGTGGTGGCACTACGTCCGGCTGCGCCACCCCAAGATCTGGCCGCCCGCGGTGTGGGTCCTGTTCAGCCTGGGATTGCTGTTCATCCTGGCGTCCGCCCTGCCTGCGGCCAGCGGCCGGCCCGCGCAGCCCGGCGCTTCCCCCGAGGGGTTCCCGGTGGACTGGTTCTTCCTGTGGCCGTACGTGCTGGCCCGTTGGATGGCCCCGGGTTGGGCCCTGGCCCTGGTGGCGGCCCTGGTGGCGTACGGCATGGTGATCCCCTACACCCTGCGGGAGACCCCGGAGGAACGGGAGGTGCGGGCCCTGGGGCAGGCGGTGGTGGTGGAGGAGAACTGCACCGGCTGCGATCTGTGCTACTACGACTGCCCGTACAACGCCATCTACATGGTGCCCAGCCCCTACCCGGGCAAGAGCCGGGCCGCGGCCAACCGCAAGCTGCTGGCCGTGGTGGTGGACTCCCGGTGCGTGGAGTGCGGCATCTGCATCGGCGCATGCCCCTTCGAGGCTCTGGAACTTCCGAGGATGTTGGACAAGGACGTGCAGGAACGCATCCGGCGGGGGGCCCAGGCACCGGCCCCCGCCACCCCGTGAGGCAGGACCATGGCCACCGTACCGGAGCGAACTCCCAGCCCTGACAGCCCGCCCCGGGTGGTGGGTTTCCTGTGCGACTGGGCGGTGCGCAGCGAGGGATTGCTGAACCCCGACGACACCCTGGTGGGCATGCCTCACGTGACCGTGATCCGGGTGCCGTGTTCGGGGTTCGTGAAGCCCAGCTGGCTGGAGCTGGCCCTCCGCAGCGGCGCCGCGGGGACCTTCGTGTGCGGTTGCCCCATGGGGGACTGCCTGAACCGGGAGGGCAACTGGATCATCGAGGACCGCATCGACCAGCTCCGCAAGCGGCTCAGCCGTCAGAAGGTGGACCCCGATCGGGTGGCCTTCTTCGCCTACGGCCTGCACGACCGGGAAGCCTTCCTGCAAGCGGTGGCGGAGTTCGTGGAGCGGCTGCGGTCGGGAGGGAAGCGGTGACGCGGTTTGGCCCCAAGCGGTGGAGGACGTACCTGTGGTACGCGGTGTTCTACCTCCTGTTCTTCGCCCTGTTGCTGTTCGTGGCGGCCTTCGGCCTGGTGGCGGAGGCGTAGGCCCGGAGGGACGGATGCTGGTGTGGATGTTCACGGACGAGCGGTGGAGTTCCGCCCGGCGCTTCCTGTACACGGGCGCCCTGTGGGGACTCGTGGCCCTGGCGTACGAGGTCCTGGTGGCCCTGCAGCGAGCCTGGCCCCAGCTGCTGGCGGACGTCCCCTGGGCTGCGCACGGGCGGGCGGTGGCGGCGGCCCACGACCTGTGGGTGTACGGGGTCCTCTCGAGCTTGCTGGTGGGAGCCGCCCTTCGGGTGGTGGGCCAGGGCGACCGGGAGGGGCTGTGGAGCGAGCCGCTGGCGAACCTGAGCGTCTGGCTGTGGAACCTGGCCCAGGTGTTGGGCTGGTGGTGGTTGTCCGTGGGCTGGACCCGGGGCCGGCCGGGGGCCGAAGCGCCCTGGCCGGTGGACCTGCTGCGGCTTGCGGCGGGGCTGCTGCTGCTGTGGGTGGTCCGCAGGACCCTCGCCCGCAATCCCCGCCGGGAGCCGGGGCTCGCCCTCCTCGCGGTCGCCTTCACCGCCTTCCCCTTGGTGCTGGTGCTCGGCAAGGGGCTGTTCTGGCCCTTCGACAACCCGTACCGGGGGGTCGTGGACGCCCTGGCGCAGGCCTTCCTGCGGGCGGGCTTGGTGTGGCTGTGGCTGGCGCCCCTGGCCAGCGGGGTTTCCCTGTACGTCCTGGCAGCCTTGGGCGGACGTCCGGGGCTGTCGGAGGGGCTGGGGATGGCCGCGGTGACGGGTTTTGCGGGGTTCGGCGCCCTCGCGGGCCCCTCGGCCTTCGTGTGGGGCCCGATCCTCTTCTGGGTGCAGACCCTGGGTGCGGTGGCGCAGGCCCTGTTGCTGCTGCCGGTGGCCACCGTGCTGACCGGTGCGGTGCGGTCCCTGGAGGGGAGCTGGCACGGGCCCGGTGACCACCCCGGGGTGGCCCTGGTGCTGGCGGGGCTTGTGGCCGTGTTGTGCGGCGCCGCCGCCTCTGCGCTCGCCTCCGTGGCGGGCCCCAGCCGGGTCATCCACCTTTCCGCCTGGCTGGAGGGAACCAGAGCCCTGACGGTGGGCGGTCTGAGCGCGGTGGCGGCGGGGTGCACGTACCTGCTGACCCCGCACGTCCTGGGGCGGGCCCTGGCCAGCAGGAGCCTGGCGTGGCGGCACCTGTGGCTCGTGGTGGGTGGCTGGGCGGTGGGCGTTCCCGCGCTGCTGCTGGCGGGGTTGAGCCAGGGAGCGGTGTGGGCCACGGGCACGGTCCCCTTCGCCCACTCCGTGGAGGCCGCGCGGCCCCTGCTGGCGGCGGGCGTGACGTGGGCAGTGCTCGGGTGGGTCGGACAGGCGGTGTTCGCGTGGAACCTGTTCCTGACCGCGGACTCAGGGGAGCCGGTGCCCGCGGCGGAGCAGGAGCTGGCGCCCGTGGCGGGCTAGGAGGCGTCGGGTGAGGGACCCTGTGATCCCTGTGGTGCGGTTCGTGGTGGCCGCGGTGCTGTGCGGTTTTCTGGCCACGGTGCTGCTGCCGAGGCTGGACCCCGCCGTCCGACCCGCCCGCGCTGCGCCCCTCGGGCCGCAGATCCAGCGGGGCCGGTGGGTGTACGTCCGTGAGGGCTGTGTGGCCTGCCACACCCAGCAGGTGCGGGCGGTGGAGGCCCGGTTCGGGGTGGTGCGGGGTCAAGGGGACGTGGGAGAAGCTTCCGGGCCCGCCCAGTACGCGGGACAGAACCCCGTTCTGCTGGGGTCCTTGCGGCTGGGCCCGGACCTATCCCACGTGGGGGCCCGCAGCCAGGACCCCAACCAGCTGCGGTCGTTGCTGCGGTCCGGCAGCGTGGGGATGCCGCCGGTCCGGTACCTTTCGGAGTCCGAGCTGTCGGACCTGGTGGCGTACCTGTTAAGCCTGCGCTAGGACCATGTCCGAGAAAGGTTCGCGGTTGACGGAATTGGGGTCCCCGAGGATCGCGCCTGCGATTCTCGGGGCGGTCTAGGAGGAACCATGGCGGAGCAGGCCCAGACCGTCCGTCCCTCTCGGTGGCTGCTGGCCCTGTACGTCCTGCTGCCCCTGTGGGCCGTGGCGTACCTGTTCGTGGCGGGAGGCCTGGTGCAGCCGGAAGTTCAGCCCGTGGCCCGCACCGTGGAGGGGGTCTCCGTGGGAGCCGGGCCCGTGGTGGACGACCCCGAGCACGTCATGGGCATCCTGGCGGTGGTCCCCGAGGACGCCCGGGACGACCGGCCGCCGCGGCCCATGACCGAGGCCATGCTGGCCCAGGCCAAGACCCAGTACGACACCCTGTGCGCCGTGTGCCACGGTCCGGAGGGCCGGGGCGACGGGCCCGCGGGCGCGGCGCTGAACCCCAAGCCCATGAACTTCCACTACCGGTCCTTCCAGGAGCGCATGCCCGTGGGCGCCACCCACTGGGTGATCAAGAACGGCCTCGGCAACACCCCGCGGCGCAGCGGCATGCCCGCCTTCGGCCAGCTGCCCGACGACCAGATCTGGGCCCTGGTGGAGTACGTGCGCCGGCTGGGCCGCTAAGACTGTGTCCGGGAAGACCGTGGCCGTTGGCGATCCCGCCACCGGTGTGACCTGAGGAGGTCTGACGTGGTGGAGCCGCAAGCTCAGGCGGCCGCGGACCAAGCCCTGGCCGCGGCGTACGCGCCGGTCCGGGAGGACCTGGAACGGCTCCAGCACCTGCTGCGGCGGGAGCTGGCGGCCCACGACCCCTTCCTCATGGAGCTGGTCTCCCACGTCCTGCGGACGCGGGGGAAGATGGTGCGGCCCGCCCTGGCGTTCCTGTGCGCCCGGCTGGCGGGTGGGGGCGGCCCGCACCGGGACCTGGTGGCCGGAGCCGTGGAGCTGATCCACGTGGCCAGCCTGATCCACGACGACGTCATCGACGAGGCGGACCGCCGGCGGGGGCAGGTGACCCCCAACGCGCGGTGGGGCAACCACGTGGCGGTTCTGCTGGGCGACTACCTGTTCAGCAAGGCCTTCCACATGCTGGCCCGCATCGGCCGGGACGACGTGGCCAGCCGGGTGGCCTTCGCCACGGTGCGCATGAGCCAGGCGGAGCTGCTGCAGATCAAGTACGGCAACGCTCCCCACACGGACGAGACCGTGTACTTCGCCATCGTGGAGGGTAAGACCGCGCAGCTGGTGTCGTCCGCGTGTGCCGGCGGGGCCCTGGTGGGCGGAGGGCACGGCGACCTGGCAGAGCGCCTGGGGGAGTTCGGGCTCCACTGGGGCGTGGCCTTCCAGATCACCGACGACACCCTGGACCTCACCAGCGACCCCGAGGTGCTGGGCAAGCCCATCGGCAGCGACGTGCGGGGCGGCAAGGTGACCCTGCCCCTCATCCACGCCCTGCGGCAGGCGGACGAGGAGGGCCGCAGGAAGCTGGAGGGGTGGATCCGCACGGGGCAGCTGGAACCCCTGCGGGAGGCCCTGCAGGCGTCCGGGTCGCTGCAGTACGCCCTGGAGGTGGCCCGCCAGCACGCCCAGCGCGCCCTGCAGATCCTGGAAGGTCTGCCGCCCGGCCCCGAGCGGGACAGCCTCACCACCCTCACGGAGTTCGTGGTGTCCCGGAGGCACTGACCCACCCCGCTCCGTCCACGGGGACGTTCGTGGGACGCGCTCCGAACTAGCCCGGCCCTGCCCGCTCCGGTACACTGCCCTCGGTGGGCTCGGTGCGGGGCGCGGCGGAACTGGTGTGGGCGCTGGCGGTGCGGGTGCGGGAGGCCATGGTGCGGTTCGCGGTGGCCACCACCTCCCGGCACCTGGAGCGTCACCGGGACGCGGTGCTGGCCCGCTGGCGTGCGGCCCTGCGCCGCCGGGTGGCCCGCTACGCGGAACACCAGGAGCTGGCGCAGCGCTGGGGCCAGCAGACCGTGGACCTGTTGGTCCAGGTCATGCGGGCGTGGGGGGAGGCGCAGAGCCTGGAGGCCCGGGACCAGGTGTTCGCCCACGCCCACCGGGTGGCGGCGGAGCAGCTGGAGCTGGGGTTCCGCCTGGAGGAGATCCTGCAGGCCCTCAGCCTGCTGCGCAGCAGCCTGTCCGCGCAGGTGCAGGTGATGCTGAGCCGCCGCCTGTGGGTGGCGTTCCCCCCGGATGTGATGCGGGCCACGGAGCGCGTGCACGAGGCCATCGACCTGCAGATGCTGGCCATCGGGCAGGCCTACCTGGACGCCCGGGACCGGGTGATCCGGCAGAAGCAGCAGGACCTGGAGGAGAGCAACGAGAAGCTGCGGACCCTGCTGCGGGAGATGCACCACCGGATCAAGAACAATCTGCAGACCCTGGCGGACCTGCTGTACCTGGAGACCCTGGACGCGGAGGGGCCCGCCCGCAAGAGCCTGCTGGACAGCATCGGCCGGGTGAAGAGCATCGCCGCGGTGCACCACATGCTCTCCGCGGACCGCATCGAGGCCGTGGAGGTCCGGCGGCTGGCGGAGCGCATCGGGGAGACCATGGGGCGGGACCTGGTGCGGGGCGGGCGGGCGGTGCAGGTGGAGGTCCGGGGACCGGAGGTCTGGCTGCCGAGCAAGCAGGCCACGGCCCTGGCCCTGGTACTCAGCGAGCTGCTGCACAACGCCCTGGAGCACGCCTTCCCCGACGGCCGGGGGCGGGTGGAGGTGGAGCTGGGGCGGGCGGGGCCGCAGGTGTGGGTGCGGGTGAAGGACGACGGGGTGGGGCTGCCGCCGGGGTTCTCCGTGGAGCAGCACGGCCACCTGGGCCTGCGCATCGTCCGGGACCTGGTGGCCCGGGACCTGCAGGGGGTCTTCGCGCTGCGCACGGAGGGCGGGACGGTGGCGGAGGTGAGGTTCCGGCTCCCGGAGGGCGAAGGGTGGCAGGAGGTGCGGCGGACGAGCGGGGAGGTGACGGTGTGAAGGACCGGCTCCGCATCCTTATCGCGGACGACGAGGCCATCCGGGTCATGACCCTCAGGACCCAGCTGCGGGCCCTGGGGTTCGAGGTGGTGGCGGAAGCCACCAACGGCCGGGAGGCGGTGGAGCTGGCGGCCCGGTGTGAGCCGGACCTGGCCATCCTGGACATCAAGATGCCGGAGCTGGACGGTATTGCGGCCGCCCGGCAGATCACCGCGCGGCGGCCCATTCCCGTGATCCTCCTCACCGCCTACAGCGAGCCGGAGCTGGTAGAGCGGGCCACCGAGGCGGGCGTGTTCGCGTACCTGGTGAAGCCCGTGAGCGAGGAGGACCTGCTGCCCACCATCCTCCTGGCGCGGGCCCGGTTCGAGGAGTTCCGCCTGCTCCAGCGGGAGGTGGCGGACCTGCGGGAGGCCCTGGAGGCCCGCAAGATCATCGAGCGGGCCAAGGGGATCCTGATGAAGCGGCTGGGCATCAGCGAGGCGGAGGCCTTCCGCCGCATGCAGGTGCAGAGCCAGAAGGAGAACAAGAAGCTGGTGGAGATCGCCCGGGCCATCGTCACCGCCCACGGGGTGCTGTAGTGCGGGAGCCCGACAGCCAACAGACTTGGGAGGACCTTTTGGAGGACCTGGTCCGGCTGGCCCGGGCCCACGCGGAGCTGGTGGAGCTGGAGAGCCGGCAGGCGGTCCAGGACCTGTTCCGGGGAGGCATAGGGTTGGTGGCGGGGGTGGCGGCTGTGGCAGGTGCTCTGCTGTTCCTGCCCGTGCTGGTGGCCCTGGTGCTGTCCGCGTGGCTCGAGCCCTGGGCCGCGGGTCTGGTGAGCTGGGGTGCCGTGGCGGGGGCTGGGGCGGCGGCGGCGTGGTGGGGCTGGCGCCGGTTGCGCAGGCCCAAGCTGGCCCGGGTGCGGGAGGCGTTGCAGGAGGACGTCCGGTGGATCCGCGAGCTGACCGCGTCCGTGCGGAGCTCCGGGCGACCCGGCTCCGGGTCGCCCTGAAGGTGGCGCACCTCCTGGAGCACCGAGCGCCTCATGCGCTGCCGCCGGGGCCGGTGCTCCTGGCCACGGCGCTGGTGGCGACGGTGGTGGTGGCCTGCGCCGCCCTGCAGCGGTGGGCGGACGGGCGCCGGAAGAGCTGATACAATGCCCGTGGAGGTGGCGGATGCCCTTCGGGATCGGGACCACCGAACTCGTCATCATCCTCATCATCGCCCTGCTGATCTTCGGCCCGTCCCGCCTCGCCGGCATCGGGAGTTCCCTGGGCAAAGCCATCCGGGACTTCCGCAAGTCGGTCAAGGAAGAGGACACCGACGAGGCGGCCAAGACCTAGGCCGCGGGCGCGGGTGAGGCAGCTGAGCGGACCCTGGGGCGCCGCGGAGGCCTGCGGGTGACCCGGCGCAGCCGGCGTTCGTGGCTTCCTCTGCTGTTCGTGGTCCTGGCGGGGGGCGTGCTGGGGCACGTGGTGGCGGAGGCCACCTCCACCGTGACTGCTCTCGCGTTTCTCGCGCGGTCCGTGGAATCCGGGCTGGACCCCGCCCTGCACCTGGACCTGGGCCTGTTCACCTTCACCCTCGGCTTCACCGTGCGCCTCAACCTGGCCGTGGCGTTGGGGGTGCTGTTCGCCCTGTGGGTCTGGCGGTGGGTGTAGCCGTGGCCCGTTCAAAACCGCCCTGGTGGCGCGTTCAATTGACGGGATGCACCGAGCGGGACCGAGGATCCAGGAGCTACCGCCGGAAGCGAGACCCAGGGAGCGGCTGCTGGCCGAGGGGCCCGAGGGGCTTCAGGATCGGGAGCTGGTGGCGGTGCTGGTCCGCGCCGGCACCCGGTCCCACTCCGCGCTGCACCTGGCGGACGAGCTCCTCCGGCGGTTCGGCGGGCTGAGGGGCTTGAGCCGCGCCCGGGTGGAGGAGCTGGCGGCCCTTCCGGGCGTGGGGCAGGCCAAGGCGGCCACCCTGGTGGCGGCCTTCGAGCTGGGCCGGCGGGTGCAGGGTCCGGACCCGGCCAGCCGCCCGGTGGTCCGCAGCGCCGCGGACGCCGCGGCCCTGGTGGCGCCCCGCCTCGGGCACCGCGATCAGGAGCAGTTCTGCGTCCTGCTGCTCAACACCCGGCACGAGGTCATCGGCGTGGTGGAGACCTCCCGGGGAGGTCTCAACGCCGCCTCCGTGGAAGCCCGGGAGGTGTTCCGGGAGGCGGTGCGGCGCAGCGCCCACGCGGTGATCCTGGCCCACAACCACCCCTCCGGAAACCCGGAGCCCAGCCCCGACGACGTCCGGCTGACCGCGGCCCTTCGGCAGGCCGGGTCCCTGCTGGGCATCTCCGTCCTGGACCACGTGGTGGTGGGCGACGGCCGGTTTGTCAGCCTGCGGGAGCGGGGGTTAGGATTCTAGAGGCCCGGGGCTCGAGCTCCGGGCAGCACGCCCTCTCGGAGGCAGCCATGATCCGCAACGGGTTTCTGAGCCGGTTCTCCCGCGACATGGGCATCGACCTGGGCACGGCCAACACCCTGGTGTACGTGCGGCACGAGGGGATCGTGCTCCGGGAGCCGTCGGTGGTGGCCAAGCGCAGCGACGGGGCCATCCTGGCGGTGGGGGACGAGGCCAAGCGCATGATCGGCCGCACGCCCTCGGACATCCACGCCATGCGGCCCCTGCGGGACGGTGTGATCGCGGACTTCGACACCACCGCGGCCATGCTCGGCTACTTCATCCGGAAGGGCATGCGGGGCCGGTCCCTGCTGAAGCCCCGGGTCATCGTGGGCATCCCCTCGGGGGTCACGGAGGTGGAGAAGCGCGCGGTGATCGACGCCACCCTGCAGGCGGGGGCCCGGGAGGCGTACCTCATCGAGGAGCCCATGGCCGCGGCCATCGGGGCGGGGCTGCCGGTGTCCGAACCCGTGGGCAGCATGGTGGTGGACATCGGGGGCGGGACCACGGAGGTGGCGGTCATCTCCCTGGGAGGGATCGTGACCAGCAAGTCCATCCGGATCGGCGGGGACGAGATGGACGAGGCCATCATCCAGTACGCGCGGAAGGCGTACAACCTCCTCATCGGGGAGCGCACCGCGGAGGAGATCAAGATCGCCATCGGGTCCGCCTACCCCATGCGGGAGGAGCAGGCGGTGGACGTGCGGGGCCGGGACCTGGTCTCGGGCCTGCCCCGCACCGTGCGCGTGACCAGCGCGGAGATCCGGGAGGCGCTGCGGGAGCCGGTCATGGCCATCGTGGACGCGGTGAAGCAGACCCTGGAGCGCACCCCTCCCGAGCTCTCCGCGGACATCGTGGAGCGGGGCATCGTGCTGGCCGGGGGAGGGGCCCTGCTGAGGGGTCTGGACCGGCTGCTGGCGGAGGAGACGGGGATGCCCGTGACCCTGACGGACGACCCCCTGTCCGCGGTGGTGCTGGGCACGGGGAGGGCCCTGGAGGAGATCGACGCCCTGAAGAAGGTGCTGATGACCGCGAAGCGGGCGTAGCCGGGCGGAGCAGGGATGATCCTTGCGGGTTCCCGCAGGCGCGTGGGGGTGCTGGCGGCCCTGCTGGTGCTGGCGGCGTCCCTACTCACGCTCCAGCTGCGCGCGCCCGAACGCCGCGCGGTGGGGGTCTTGGGCCGCCTGGTGCTTTCCGTGGTGCTTCCGGCTCAGCTGTCCCTGAGTCGGGCCGCAGACGCGGTGGCGGGCCTGTGGCGGGCCCTCAACGAGATCGGCCAGCTGCGCATGGAGAACGCGCGGCTCCGAGAGGAAGTGGAGCGCCTGCGCCGGGAGCTGGCCCAGCTGGAGGAGTCCTCTGCGGAGGTCCACCGGCTCCGCCGCCTGCTGGGGTTCCGGTCGCCGCCCTCCTACGCGGTGGTGGCCGCCCGGGTGGTGACCCGGGACCCCAGCCGTTGGTACACCACCCTGACCGTGGACCGGGGCGCTCAGGACGGCGTGGCCCGCAACGACCCCGTGGTCACCGCGGACGGGCTGGTGGGGCGGGTGTTCGAGGTCTACCCCACCACGTCCCGGGTCCTGCTGGTCACCGACCCGCGCAGCTCCGTGGGGGTGCTGGTGCAGAGCTCCCGGGACGCGGGGGTGGTGCAGGGGACGGGCACGGAGTTCCTCCGGCTTCGGTACCTGTCCCGCTCCTCGCCCCTCGCGGAAGGCGACGTGCTGGTGACCTCCGGCCTGGGCGGGGTCTTCCCGAGGGGGTTGAGGGTGGGCGTGGTCCGGAAGGTAGTCCGCACCCCGGGCGCCCTCTTCCAGGAGGCGGAGGTGGAGCCCGCCGCGGAGCTGGCCCGGCTGGAGGAGGTGTTGGTGATGGTCCGGCCAGGTCCCGGGAGGTGAGCGGCCGTGAGCGCTTGGCACCGGGTGGGAGCGGCCGTGGGCTTCGGCCTGCTCCTGCTGGCCGCGGTGGCCGTGGAGGGCGCGTGGGGGTGGCGGCTGGCGGGATGGGGCGGGTCGCCGGACCTGGTGCTGGCCCTGGTCCTGGCGGCGAGCCTGCGGGCCGGGCCAGAGGCCGGGGCGCTAGCGGGCTTCGCCGGCGGGTTGCTGCAGGACCTGGCCGGGGGAGGGCCTCTCGGGATTTTGGCCGTGGCCAAGCTGGTGGTGGGCTTCGGTGTGGGCTCGGCGGCGCGCGCGGTGGCCCTGGACGGGGTGTGGGTCCCCACGGCGCTGGCCTTGGCCGCCACCGCCGCGGGCGGGGTGGCGGAGCTGGGGGTTGTGTGGGTGGTGGGGGAGAGTACTCCGCACCCCTCCGTGTGGGCCCGGAGCGTGGCGGCGACCGCGTGCTATAATGTACTGATCGCGCCCCTGGTCTTCGCCGCCTTCCGCAAAGCGCAACGATGGAAGCGAAGTCAAACCTCACGACCCGGCTTGCGTCTCTGGCCGCAGCCCTGACTCTGGCCCTCGGGGCCCTGGGCGTCCGCCTGTGGCAGCTGCAGATCCTCCAGGGCGAGTACTACGCGCAGCTGGCGGACACCAACCGGCTTCGGGTTCACCGGCTGAGCGCCCCCCGCGGGCTGGTGGTGGACCGCAGGGGAGTTCCCCTCGTCACCAACCGGCCCGCGTTCTCCGTGTCCGTCCTGCCCATGGAACTCCGCGAACCCGGCCGGGTGCTCCCGGAGCTGGCCCGCCTGCTGGACGTGCCGGAGCAGGAGCTGCGGGCCCGGTGGGAGCGCGGCCGTAAGCGGCCCTTCGAGCCCTTCAGGGTCCGCCGGGACGTGGGGATCCGGGTGGTGACGGTCCTGGAGGAGCGGCGGGAGGAGCTGCGCGGTGTGCTGGTGGAGGCGGAGCCCGTGAGGGTGTACCCCTTCGGCACGGCCGCCGCCCACGTGCTGGGCTACCTCGGAGAGGTCAGCGCGGAGGAGCTGGAGGTCCTGCGGGCCAAGGGCTACCGGGCGGGGGACCTGGTGGGCAAGGCCGGGGTGGAACGGCAGTACGACGCGGTCCTGCGCGGCGACGACGGCGAGCACGTGGTGGAGGTGGACGCCGCGGGCCGGCCCCTGAGAGTTCTGCGGGAACAGCCGGCGAGGCCGGGCGACACCCTGGTTCTCTCCCTGGACTGGGAACTGCAGCGGGAAGCCGAGCGACAGCTCCAGGGGCTTTCCGGCGCGGTGGTGGCCATGGATCCGCGCACCGGAGAGGTCCTGGCCATGGCCAACAGCCCGTCCTTCGACCCCAACCTGTTCTCAGTGGGGATCTCCCAGCGCGACTGGGAGAAGCTGTCCGGCGACCGCCGGAACCCCCTGCTGAACCGCGCCACCGCCGCCGCGGTGGAGCCCGGGTCGGTGTTCAAGATCGTCACGGGGCTGGCAGCCCTGCAGGAGGGCAAAGCCAACGCTTCCTCCACCTTTCTGTGCACCGGCTCCCTGCAGCTCGGCCGGTGGGTGTTCCGAGACCTGCAGGCGCACGGGCGCGTGGACTTCACCTCGGGCGTGGCCCAGTCGTGCAACGTGATGTTCTGGCTGCTGGGCCGTTCCGTGGGGCCGGAGGTGCTGTCGGAGTACGCGCGCCGGCTGGGGTTCGGGCAGCTCACCGGCGTGGACCTGCCCCAGGAGACGGAGGGGGTGATCCCGGATCGGGGCTACAAGGAGCGGGTGTGGAAGGAGCCGTGGTACCCCGGGGACACCCTGAACATGGCCATCGGCCAGGGATTCGTGCTGGTGACCCCCATCCAGGTGGCGCGGGCGGTGAGCGCGGTGGCCAACGGTGGCGTCTTGTTGAGGCCTCAGGTGGCCCGGGCCGTGCTGGCTCCTGACGGCCGCGTGCTGCGCACCTTCCCGCCCGCGGTACAGGGTCGCCTGGGGCTTTCGCCCTCCGCCCTGGCAGCCCTGCGCCGAGGCCTGGAGGCGGTGGTGGAGCGGGGCACGGGGCAGGCCGCCCGGGTGGACGGGCTGCGGGTGGCGGGCAAGACGGGCAGCGCGGAGGTGCCCCGGGGCCGGCCCCACGCGTGGTTCGCGGGCTACGCGCCCGCGGACGACCCCCGGGTGGTGGTGGTGGTTCTGGTGGAGCACGGCTACCGGGGAGGGCTGACCGCAGCACCCATCGCCAGGGCGGTGCTGTCCCGGTGGTGGGAGGGCCAGAAGCTGGCGGGAGGTGCGGTGTGGTCCGGCCGGTGAGCCCACCCGCTCCGAGCCTCTCCACCGTGCGCCGGCGGCTGCGGCAGGTGGACTGGGTGCTGGCAGGTTGTACGGTAGCCCTCGTGGCCGTGGGAACGGTGGTCATCGCCAGCGCCACCAGCACCCCGGACCAGCCGCTGGGCCTGTTGCGGCCGAGGCTGGTGCACGTGGCCGTGGGGATGGTGGCCATGGTGGGCCTTGCCGCGCTGCCCTACCGGTCCGTGGGGGAGGTTTGGAAGCTCCTGTACGTGGGCAGCCTGGCCCTCCTGGCCCTCACGGATCTGGTGGGTCGCACGGCCCTGGGCGCCCAGCGGTGGTTGAGCCTGGGCCCGGTGAGCCTGCAGCCCTCGGAGCTGGCCAAGCTCTCCCTGATCGTCACCCTGGCGTGGTCGCTGAGCCGGCGGAAGGAGCCGCCGAGGCGATGGACCGAGCTGGCCCCCTACCTTCTCCAGGCTGCGCCCTTCGTGGTGCTGGTGTTCCTGCAACCCGACCTGGGAAGCGCCCTGAGCTTTGTGGCCATCCTGCTCGGGATGCTTTGGGCCGCAGGGGTGCCCACGGCTCAACTGGCGGGCCTCCTGTTCGCCGGGCTGTTGGCGTCGCCTCTCGTGTGGCCGCTCCTGAAACCCTACCAGAGGGCGCGCCTGCTGGTGTTCCTGGACCCCGGCGTGGACCCCCTGGGAGCCGGCTACAACCTCATCCAGTCCAAGATCGCCATCGGCTCCGGAGGCTTCTGGGGCAAGGGCCTGTTCGCGGGAACCCAGAACACCCTGCAGTTCCTCCCCATGCAGCACACGGACTTCATGTTCGCGGTCATCGGGGAGGAGCTGGGGTTCGTGGGAGCCGTGGGCGTGCTGCTCCTGTTCTGGATGTGGCTGATGCGGGTCCTGCAGGTGGCCCGCTCCGCGCGGGACGCCTTCGGCGCGTACCTGTGCGTGGGGGTGGCCAGCGCGGTGGCCTTCCACGTGCTGGTGAACGTGGGGATGACCGTGGGTCTCGCACCCGCCACGGGGATCCCCCTCCCCTTCGTGTCCTACGGGGGCACGGCCCTGGTGAGCCAGCTGGCGGCGGTGGGGGTGGTGCTCAGCGTGGCGGCGCGCGGGCCCAAGATCTCCTTCTGAGCGCGGAGGACCCATGCGAAGGCAGATCGTGGCCAACGTGGAGCCCTTCGAGACCCGGGTGGCCGTGTTCGAGGACGGGCAGGTGGTGAACCTGTTCGTGGAACGGGGCGAGCCGCTGGCGGGCAACGTGTACAAGGCCCGGGTGGCCAACGTGATCCGGGGCATGGACGCGGCCTTCGTCGACATCGGGCTGGAACGCAACGCCTTCCTGCAGGTGGGGGACGTGCGCAGCCAGCGCATCGGCGGCGAGGAGCTGGAGGACGCCATCGGACGGGGCGCCATCCAGCAGCGGCTGCGGGTGGGCCAGGAGATCCTGGTGCAGGTCACCAAGGAGCCCATGGGCACCAAGGGAGCCCGGGTCACCACTTACATCGCCATCCCCGCCCACTACCTGGTCCTCATGCCCACGGTGAACTACGTGGGCGTGTCCCGGAAGATCGAGAGCGAGAGCGAGCGGCGCCGGCTGCGGGAGATCGCTCAGCGCGTGCGGCCGGAGGGGATGGGGCTCATCGTGCGCACCGCGGCCGAGGGTGCCACGGAGAAGGACCTGCAGGACGACCTCCGGTACCTGCTGAGCGTGTGGAACCGGGTGACGGAGCGGGCCCGCACCAGCCGTGCCCCCGCCCTCCTGTACCAGGACCTGCGGCTGCTCCGCCGGGTGGCCCGGGACCTGTTCACGGGCGAGGTGGAGCGGTTCGTGGTGGACTCCCCGCGGGAGTACGAGCGCCTGGTGGACCTGGTGAGCTCCTACGCCCCGCACCTGCGGGACCGCCTGGAGCTGTACCGGGGGCCGCAGCCCATCTTCGAACACTACGGGGTGGAGGGGGAGATCGAGAACGCCCTGCGCCGCAAGGTGTGGCTGCCCTCGGGCGGCACCCTGGTGGTGGACCGCACCGAGGCCCTCACGGTGATCGACGTGAACACGGGCCGGTACGTAGGCGGCCGGGACCTGGCGGCCACCATCCTCCACACGAACCTGGAGGCGGTGCAGGAAGTGGTCCGGCAGATCCGCCTGCGCGACATCGGGGGCATCATCCTGGTGGACTTCATCGACATGGAGGACCCCAAGCACCGGCAGCAGGTGCTGCGGGTCCTGCAGGAGGCGGTGCGGCGCGACCGGTCCAAGACCCACGTCATCGACCTCACCCAGCTGGGGCTGGTGGAGATCACCCGCAAGCGGGTGCACCAGGACCTGGAGACGGTGCTGCGCATGCCCTGCCCGTACTGCGACGGCCGGGGCCGGGTGCTGTCCCCGGAGACGGTGGCCAACCGCCTCCGCCGGGAGCTGCGGAGGCTCTGCGAGGCGTGCAAGGACCCCGTGCTGGTGCTGCGGGTCCACCCCCAGGTGCACGCGGAGCTCGTGCGGGACGGGGCGTGGCTGCGGAAGGTGGAGGAGCAAACGGGTCGGACGGTGCGGCTGGTGCCCAAGGAGGGGTTGCACATCGAACAGTACGAGACGGCCTCCGCCCGCAGCCCCGAGGAGGTGGAGGTCCCTCCCGGCGCGCCGGTGCGGGCGTACCCGTGGGGTTCGGAGGAGGTCCTGGACGTGGGCGCGGAACGTGACGAGGAGATGGAGAGAGCGTTGGCGGCTGGGCCCGTGGGGTGGTGGGAGCGGGTCCGCCGGTGGCTCGCGGCCCGGAGGGCGGCCGCGCCCGGCCCGCGGATATAATCGTGGTGCCGACGGGTGAGGAGGGAGCGCGTGAGGTCCGCCAACGAGGTCCGGGAGACCTTCCTACGGTTCTTCGAGGAGCGGGGCCACGTGCGGGTGCCCAGCATGTCCCTGGTCCCCCAGGACCCCACCCTGCTGTTCACCAACTCCGGGATGGTGCAGTTCAAGGACGTGTTCCTGGGGGTGGGCACCCGGCCCTACCGCCGCGCGGTGGACGTGCAGAAGTGCATGCGGGTGGCGGGCAAGCACAACGACCTGGAGGACGTGGGCCGGGACGGCTACCACCACACCTTCTTCGAAATGCTGGGCAACTGGTCCTTCGGGGACTACTACAAGCGCGAGGCCATCGCGTGGGCGTGGGAGCTGCTCACCCAGGTGTGGGGCCTTCCCCCGGACCGGCTGTGGGCCACCTGCTTCGAGGACGAGTACGGGGAGATCCCCCGGGACGACGAGGCGGCGGAGATCTGGCTCCAGCAACCGGGGTTCGACCCCTCCCACGTGCTGTTCTTCGGCCGCAGGGAGAACTTCTGGGAGATGGCGGAGGTGGGCCCCTGCGGGCCCGACAGCGAGATCCACATCGACCGGGGGCCTGAGTTCTGCGACCGGAAGGGCGAGCTGGGGCACACCTGCCGGGTGAACGGGGGCTGCGCGCGGTTCTTGGAGCTGTGGAACCTGGTGTTCATCCAGTACAACCGCACCGGCCCCACCACCCTGGAGCCCCTGCCCAGCAAGCACGTGGACACGGGGATGGGGTTCGAGCGGCTGCTGGCGGTGCTGCAGGGCGCCCCGGACAACTACGGCACCGACCTGTTCACGCCCCTCATGGACCGGGTGCAGGAGCTGTGCGGCCAGTGCCACGCGGAGCGGGCGCGGGACGTGGTGGCCTACCGGGTCATCGCGGACCACGGCCGCGCCGCGGCCTTCCTGGTCGCGGACGGCGTGGTGCCCGGCAACGAGGGCCGCGGGTACGTGCTGCGCATGATCCTGCGGCGGGCCGCGCGGTTCGGCAGGAAGCTCGGGTTGACGCGGCCCTTCCTAGCGGAGGTCACGGACGTGGTGGCCGAGCGCATGGGGCAGGCGTACCCGGAACTGACTGCCCAGCGGGAGTTCATCCGCCGGGTGGTCACCGCGGAGGAAGAGCGCTTCGCCCGCACCCTGGAGAGCGGTCTGCTGCGCCTGGAGGAACTCATCCAGGCGGCCAAGGCCCAGGGCCGCACCTGGCTGCGGGGCGAGGACGTGTTCCGGCTGTACGACACCTACGGGTTCCCGCGGGAGATGACCCTGGACGTGGCCCGGGAGGCCGGTCTGGAGGTGGACTGGGCGGGGTTCGACCGGGAGATGGAGCGCCAGCGGCAGCGGGCCAGGGCGCGGTCGGCCTTCACCGTGGTGCAGGCTCCCCCCTCCCTGCAGGCGCTGGCGGAGCGGGGCGTGCGCACGGAGTTCGTGGGCTACCGGCGGCTGCGGGCTGTGGGGAAGGTGGTGGCCATCCTCCGGGACGGCGCGGGGGTGGACGCCGCAGGCCCCGGGGAGACGGTGGACGTGGTCCTGGACCGCACCCCCTTCTACGCGGAGGCCGGTGGCCAGGTGGGGGACACCGGCTGGCTGGTGGGCAAGGCCTTGCGCTTCGAGGTCACGGACACCCAGCGGCCTGCGGGGCAGGTGGTGGTGCACCGGGGCGTGGTGCGGCACGGGACCCTGCGGGTGGGGGACCGGGTGCGGGCCGAGGTGGACGCCGCGAGGCGCAGGGAGATCATGCGGCACCACACCGCCACCCACCTGCTGCACAAAGCCCTGCGGGAGGTCTTGGGGGAGCACGCGCGACAGGCGGGGTCCCTGGTGGCCCCGGACCGGCTGCGGTTCGACTTCCTGCACCTGCAGCCCCTCACCCCGGACCAGCTGGAGGCGGTGGAGCGCCGGGTGAACGAGAAGGTCCTGGAGGCCATCCCCGTGCGGGTGGCCTTCATGTCCTACGGGGAAGCCCTACGGCGCGGCGCCGTGGCCCTGTTCGAAGAGAAGTACGGGGACGTGGTGCGGGTGGTGTCCGTGGGGGACTACAGCCGGGAGCTCTGCGGCGGCACCCACCTGCGGAACACCAGCGAGGTGGGGCTGTTCCGCATCGTGCAGGAGACGGGAGTGGCCTCCGGTGTGCGGCGCATCGAGGCGGTGGCGGGCTGGGCCGCGTACCGGTGGGCCAGGGCCCAGGGGGAGTTGCTGCAGGCAGCGGCCCAGAAGCTGCGGGCTTCGCCCGAGGAGTTCCCCGGCCGCGTGGACCGGCTGCTACACCAGTTGCGGGAGCTGGAACGCCAGTTGTCAGCCCTGCAGCAGGGCGTGGGCGCCGCGGAGCTGGACCGGGTGCTGCAGGGCGTGCGGGAAGTGGGCGGCGTCCGCGTGGTGAGCGCACGGTTCGACGGACTGCGGGAGGAAGCCCTGCGGGCCATCGGGGACCGGCTGAGGGAGCGGCTGCGCACCGGGGCGGTGGTGCTGGGCAGCGCCCTGGACGGCCGCGTGGCCCTGGTGGCCATGGTCACCCGCGACCTCACGGACCGCCTGAAGGCGGCGGACCTCATCCAGCCCGTGGCGGAGCTGGTGGGAGGCCGGGGCGGCGGGCGTCCGGAGCTGGCCCACGCCGGCGGCAGACACCCCGACCGGCTGGACGAGGCTCTGCAGAGGGTCCCCGAGTTCGTCCAGAAGCTGCTGGAGCGCGGCCGGTGAGGGCGCGGGTCTTGGCGGTGGACTACGGCGCCCGGCGCATCGGTCTGGCCCTCAGTGACCCCACCGGGACCGCCACGGAGCCCCTGGCCAACGTACAGCGGCGGGGCGACGACCAGGCCGCCCGGGACGTGGCAGCGGTGGCGCGGGCCCGCGGTGCGTCCGCCATCGTGGTGGGCCTGCCCCTGAGGATGGACGGCACGGAGGGGCCTCAGGCCGAGGCGGCGCGGCGGTTCGCGGACCGGCTGCGCCGCTACACGGGGCTGCCCGTGTACCTGTGGGACGAGCGGCTGACCACGGTCCAGGTGGAGCGGATGCTGGCCGCGGGAGGCCTGAGGCACGAGCGGCGCAAGGCGGTGCGGGACGGCCTCAGCGCCGCGCTGCTGCTCCGGAGCTTCCTGGAAGCCCACCCCGACCCCTGAAGGTTCTCCCGGGAGACGGCGGCCGGCCCGGCGCGGTACCATAGGTGGGCAAGGAGCCGGGGTGCCGCGCGCCGTGCGCCGCGGCCGCGACGGGTGGCCCTCCTGCTCTTGCCAACCCCTGGGGGAGGTGCAGACGTGGGCCGCGCGGACGGCACGGAACTGGACGTCATCACCGTGAGCGACGAGGAGGGCCGCCAGCACGAGTTCACCGTGCTGGAGTACGTGGAGGTGGACGACCGCCGGTACGTGGTGGTGGTGCCCACCGACGCGCCGGAGGACGAAGCAGCAGTGATCCTCCGGGTGGAAGGAGACACCCTCGTGAGCGTGGACGACGAGGACGAGTTCGACCGGGTGGTGGCCGCCCTCGAGAGCGAGCAGGAGGACGTCGAGGTCGAGGTGGAGGAAGACGGGTAACGCTTCCGGTGAAGGGGAGGGCTTGGCTGGGTGCAGCCGCCGCGGCCGCGGCCCTGGCCGGCTTTTCCGCGTGGCTGGTGGCGCCTGCAGGCGGTGGGGGGCCGGTGGTGGTGGAGATCCCGGCGGGGGCCGACGCCTCCCGCGTGGCCGCGCTGCTGCACCGCCACGGCCTCGTCCGCAGCCCCCTGGCTTTCCGCGTATGGGCTCGGTGGCAGGGCGCAGAGGGCCGCATCCAGGCGGGTGAGTACCGGTTCTCCCCGCAGGAAGGCCTTCCGTCGATCCTGCGCCGGCTGGTCACCGGCGACGTGGTACGCCACGGGGTCACCATCCCCGAGGGGTTCTCCGCCCGGGACGTGGCCCGGCGGCTGGCGGACCTGCGCCTAGCGGACGAGCGTGCGTTCCTGGAAGAGGTGGGCCGGGCGGACCGGTACTGGATCCCGGAGATGGAGGGGAACGCCACCGGCAGCGTGGAGGGTTACCTGTTTCCCGACACCTACTGGTTCCCCAGAGGACTGCCGCCGGAGAGGCTGGTGGCGGCCATGCTGGCCCGCTTCCGGCAAGCCACCGCACCCCTGTGGTCGCTGCCCCGGCCCTGGGGCCTCACGCCCCACGAGGTGGTGACCGTGGCGTCGCTGGTGGAGCGGGAAGCGCGGTGGGACTCAGAGCGCGCCCGCATCGCAGGGGTGCTGTACAACCGCCTGCGCCGGGGGATGCCGTTGCAGGTGGATGCCACGGTGCTGTACGCCCTGGGGCAGCACAAGGAACGGGTGCTGTACCAGGACCTGGAGGTGGACTCTCCCTACAACACGTACCGGAGGGCGGGGCTGCCCCCCGGCCCCATCGCCAACCCGGGCCTGGCGAGCCTGCGCGCCGCCCTGCAGCCGGAGGCCCACGACTACCTGTACTACGTGGCCCGCCCGGACGGCACCCACGCCTTCACCCGCACCCTGGCAGAACACGAGCGGGCGCGGCGGGCCCTCCAGCGGCCCTAGCCCATGCGGCCGGGCCACAGCTGGGTCCCCCACATGGCGGTGCGACGTGTGAGCGACATCCCCTTGGAGTTGCTGGTCCTCCGGGGAATCCGGGCTGTGGTGTTCGACCTGGACAACACCCTGGTGCCCTACGGATCTTCGGAAGTCCCCGAGGATGTGGCCCGGTGGCTGGAGGAGTTCCGGCGGCGCGGCCTCGCAGGGGCGTTGGTGTCCAACACCCTGCCCGGCAGGGCGAGGGCCTTGGCGTCGCGCCTGGGCTGGCCCGCGGTCGGGGGCTGGCCCAAGCCCAACCCGGGCAGGCTCCGGCGGGCCATGGCCCTACTGGGCACAACACCCGCCACCACGGCCTCCGTGGGGGACCAGCTGTTCACGGACGTCTGGCCGGCGAACCTCCTGGGGCTGTTCACCATCCTGGTGGAGCCCCTGCACCCCCGGGAGTTCCCCACCACCCGGCTGGTCCGCTGGCTGGAGCGCCTGGCCGGCCGGGGCAGAATCGTCCGGCAGCGTTCGGGCAGGATTTCCCCGCAGGTCGGTGGAACCAACTCCTAGTCCGGCGGGTGCGCGGGGAACAAGGGCGATGTCGCTGCGGGACGTTCTGCGGGAGATCCTCTCCAGCGTGGAAGGAGCCCTGGGGGTGGCGGTGGTGCGCCTGGACGGTCAGGTGGTGGACAGCTACAGCTTGGACGGCGGGTTACGGATCGAGAAGGTGGCCCCGGATCTGGGGATCCTGGCCAAGGTGTCCGCGTACGCCGCCCGCAAGCTCAGCGCCGGGCCCGTGGACTACTCCGTGGTGTCCGCGGAGAAGTACGTCCTGTTGCTCTCCGCGGTGGAGGTGGACTACGCCCTGGTGATCGCCCTCCGCCAGGGAGGCAACCTGGGCAAGGCCCGCCTGCAGATGAAGAAGAACCTGGACCGGGTGGCCGCACAGCTGCGTACTTCGGTCTCGTGAAGCCCGCCCTGCGTCCCTGGCCGGTGAGCGTGGTGGCCGTGTGCGTGTGCGCTCTGGCCGCCTCCGCTGCAGGGGCGTCCCCTGACCCCGGCGCCGCAGGAAGATCCCTCTACCAGGCCGGCCGGTACCGGGAGGCCGCTCAAGCCTTCAGGGAGGCCACCCTGCGCCGGCCGTCCGACCCCGCGGCGTGGCTGTGGTACGGCGCGGCCCTGCTCATGGCGGGCCGCGCGGGGGAGGCGCTGGAGCCCCTGCGCCGCGCCGCCCACGGGCCTGGGGCGGCCCACGCGTGGCTGTGGGCGGGGGTCGCCTACGAGCAGCTGGGCCAGGACGCCGCGGCCAGGACGGCTTACCAGACCGTCCTACGCCTACACCCCGCCAGCGAGGCCGCGTATTGGGCCGCCCGCCGCCTCCGGGCCCTGCGCGCCGCGGAGCAAGCTCAGGCCCTCGCCACGGACCCCGGTACCTACGAGAAGCTCGCGCTTCAGCACAACCCGCGCCTTGCACCCCACGAAGCCCGGCGCATCGGCCAGGCCCTGGTGCACTACGGCCGTGCCTTCGACGTGGACCCCAGGTTCGTCAGCGCCGTGGTGCTGGTGGAGTCGGGCTTCAATCCCCGCGCCGTCTCCCCCGCGGGAGCCCTGGGCCTGGGCCAGCTGATGCCCGAGGTGGCCCGGTCCGCGGGGGTGCGGGACCCCTTCTCCATCGAGGACAACCTGTACGGCACCGTGCGGGTTCTGCGGGGCCACCTGGACCGGTTCGGCTACCACTGGGTGCAGCTGGCCCTAGCCGCCTACAACGCGGGAACGGGGGCGGTGAGCCGCCACGGCGGGGTCCCGCCGTACCCGGAGACGGGGTGGTACGTGTACCACGTGAGCCGGCTTTACCTGCGCTTCCTCGGGCCGTAGACCACCCCGGTCCCCTTTTCGCGAAGGTGTAAGGTCTCTCGGACACCCTCCTCGGAGCGTGTCCGAAGAACGCCCGAAGTCAATGACGACCGGGGTCCCCAAAATCCCGCGAGCGATTCTGGGGCGGTCTCGTGACTGGCCTGGAAGTTGCTCCGCAGGAGGCCGCAGGCCGGCGTCCTCAGAAAGGGGGGAACGAGCGTGGTGCGACACGCGTTGCGGTGGGTTTTGGTGCTGTGGGTGCTGCTCGCCCTGGCCGGGTGCGGCGGGTCGAGCTCGTCCCAGGTGACCGTGCGGGTCGGGGTGATCCTGCCCACCACCAGCGGGATGGCCGCGGCGGCGGCCAGCGCCCTGCGGGGAGCCCAGATGGCGGCGGACGAGGTGAACGCGGAACGGCGGGTGCGCCTGGTCCTGGTCACCCACGACGACTACGGCTCGCCCCAGAAGGCCATCGAGCTGTTCCAGCGGCTGAGCTCCGACCCGGGGGTGGCCGCGGTGATCGGGGGGGTCACGGACGCGGTGGCGGTCCAGCTGTCCGCGGTGGCCTCCGCCACCCAAACCCCCCTGTTGAGCCCGGGTGCCACCGGCCCCATCCCCTTCGCTGGCCAGTACTTCTTCCGCACGTCCTTGCCCTCTTCGGTGCAGGGCAAAGCCTTGGCGGAGTACGCCCTGAGCAAGGGGATGGGTCAGGCGTCGGTGGTCCAGGACACCAACGAATACGGCAGCGCGGTGGCCGAGGGGTTCTCCCAGGCCATGCGGGCGGGAGGGGGCACGGTGCTGAGCCAGCACCTGTTCACCGACGGCACCCGGGACTTCTCGCCCGTGGTGCGTGCCCTGCAGCGGGAGAGGCCGGACGTGGTCCTGTTCGCAGGCTACCCCGACGAGGGGGTGATCTTCGTCCAGCAGCTGGCCCAGGCGGGCGTCCCGACGGCTCTTCTGGCGCCGGACTCGTTCGCCAGCCCGGAGCTGGCAGCCGCAGTCCCACGGCGGGGGATGGTGGTGGCCTCCGTGTTCTTCGCCGACAGCCCCATGCCGCGGGTCCGGGCCTTTGTGCGGGAGTTCCGCAGCCGCTACGGCCAGAGCCCGGACGCATTCGCCGCCCAGGCGTACGACGCGGTGAAGCTGGTGGCCGTGGCCGTGAAGCGCCTGGGCCCGGGCGCCTACCAGTCCCAGGACCGCGTGGACCGCGCCAAGCTGAGGGACGCGTTGGCCGCCACCCAGGACTTCCCCGGGGTCACGGGGACCATCACCTTCGACCGCCTAGGTAACCCGGCCCGGGACGTGCAGCTCCTGCGGGTGGACGGGGGCAGGCTGGTGGTCCTGCCGTGAACCCGGTGGCCTGGAAGTTGCTCTGAAGCTTTCAGGCAGGTTCGCTGGAGCTCCCCGGAAGGATCTCGCGGGCCCAGGGGGAAAGCCTACCGGTGCGATGCAATCCAACCCGAGGGGAGGGATTCGCGTGAGGGCTCGGTGGGTCGTCGCTCTGGTGGGGCTGGTGCTGGGGGTGGCGGCGGTGGGGACCGCTCAGCCCCGCCGGTTCGTGAACTTGGCCACGGGCGGGACCGCGGGCGTGTACTTCCCCCTGGGTAGCGCCCTCGCCCGCCTGTGGACGGAGCGGGTCCCGGGCGTTCAGGCCACCGCGCAGACCACCGGTGCATCCGTGGCCAACGTGCGGCTGCTGCAGCGGGGCGACGTGGAGGTGGCCTTCGCGCAGAACGACATCGTGTACTACGCGTACAACGGGATCGAGATGTTCAGCCGGGACCCCCAGACCCGGCTCCGGGGCATGGCCATGCTGTACCCGGAGACCATCCAGATCGTCACCCTGCGGCAGAAGAACATCAACTCCGTGGCGGACCTGGCGGGCAAGCGGGTGGCGGTGGGGGCGCCCGGGAGCGGCACGGAGGTGAACGCCCGCCAGATCCTCCGGCTGTACGACATCGGCTACGTGCAGACCCGGCAGACCCACGGTTTGCCGCGCACGGTGCAGGCGGACTTCCTCAGCTTCGCGGAGGCCGCGGACCAGCTCAAGGACGGGGTCATCGACGCCGCCTTCCTCACCGCGGGGGTCCCCACCGCGGCGGTGCAGGACATCGCGGCCGCCCGGGACCTCAAGATCGTGCCCATCCCGGCTCAGGACGCGGCGCGGCTGCGGGAGCGCTACCCGTACTACACGCCCGTGACCATCCCCGCCAACAGCTACCGCGGGCAGACGGAGGCCGTGCCCACGGTGGCGGTGATGGCCATGTTGGTCACCCGGTCCGACCTACCCGAGGACCTGGTGTACGAACTCACCAAGGCCATGTGGGAGAACGTGGCCACACTCCACCAGGCCCACGCCCGGGGACGGGACGTCCGCCTGGAGACGGCGCGGGCGGGGATGCCCATCCCCGTGCACGCCGGCGCCCTGCGGTACTACCGGGAGCGGGGCGCCCGGTGAGGGCCGGGGGGGCGGCCCCGGGGGAGGCGGTGGACCGGTGAGGCGCGCTTCCGTCAGGCAGGCCCAAGGGACGGACCGTACGACGCCCATCTACCCCATCCGCACCGTGGCGCAGATGACGCAGCTTTCGCCGCAGCGGATCCGGTCGTGGGAGAGGCAGTACGGCCTCGTGCGGCCCCACCGGACGGATGGCGGGCACCGGCTGTACAGCCAGCAGGACGTGGAGCGCCTGTTGTGGATCAAGCGGATGGTTCAGGAACAGGGCCTGAGCCTCCAGGGCGTGAGGAGGCTGCTGGAGGAGAGCACCCGACGGTGGGGGCGGTGAAGTTGGTGCAGGGCACGTGGGAGGGAGAGGACCTGGTGGCGGAAGCCCTGGAAGCCCCCGCCCTATACCGGGGGCTTTCCACGGAGTACGCGGACGTGGGGCGGCTGGTGGACTACTTGGGCGACCGGCTCTTCTCCGGACTGGTCCGGGTCACCTTGCCCGGACGGGAGGGCCACGTGCTGCTGTTCCGGGGCCGGCCTCAGGCGGCCCGCTACCGGGTGGAGGGAAGGCAGCTGGAAGCCGCGGAGGCGGTGCGGGCCCTGCTGGCGGACAGCCGGTGGATGGACGGAGAGATGTGGGTCCACCAGCTCCCGGAGGAGCTGTTCCCGGAGGACTGGGAGGATCGCCAGCCTCTGCCGTGGGACGCGGTGGAGGCGGTGCACGCCCACCCGGAGGAGGTGGACGCGAAAGCGGGGCCCGCTGAGTTGGCCGTGGACGTGCCGGCACCCGAGGTGGTGGTGCACGAGCCGACGCCGGCGCAAGAGGTCTCGGCCCCGGCCGGGCCGGTCGGGGAGCAGGTGCAGGCCCCGCACGAGGCCGCTGCCCCGGCCCAGCAGACCGTGGACGCGCTGCCGTGGGTGCGGGTGCTGGAAGGCCTCGTGGCGCGGTTCAAGCGGTACCGGGGGCCGAGCGCGGCGAGCCGCCTGGAAGCGGAGGTGAACGCGGCGTTGCAGGGCAGCGGGCTGCGGTTGCAACGGGGGCGGGTGGAAGGCGAGGTCAGGGACCCGGAGGCCTTGAGGCTCGCCACGGTGCGGGCGGTGGGGTTCATCAAGGGGATGGCGGGTCAGACCTTCGCGGAGCAGACTCTGGCGGTGGCCATGACGGACGCGGGCATCAAGGACCAGACAGCCCTCAGGAGCCTGTTGGGCTCGTAAGGAGGTCGACGGGTGCGGACGGCAGCGTGGGTCGCCGGGATCCTGCTGGTGCTGGTGGTGGCGGCGGCGGTGGTGGTGGCGCAGCGGCCGGTGCGCGCCGCGCACGTGCAGGTGCAGCACACGGCCGTGAGCGCCGCCCTGGTCCTGTTCCCTCTGGTGGCCGCGGCCGCCAGCTTCGGCGCCGCCAGCGAGTACCGGCCCGGGGACCGGGAGCGGACGGTGTGGAACAGCCTGGGAGCTGCGTGCGTGCTGTGGTCTGTGGGCCGCGCGGTGTTCTGGTACACCCAGGCCACGGGTCATCCGGCCTCCTTCCCCTCCGTGCCGGAGCTGCTCACCGCGGGCTTCTTCGCCTTGGGGCTGTGGGCCGTGTACCAGGAGTACCAGGCGGTACGGGAGCTGGTGGGACCCGCCCACCGCCTGACCATGGGCGCGGTGGCCGCGGCGGTCCTGGGGGTGGGCTACGTCCTGTTCCTCCGGCCGGTGGTGGCGGGGGGCCTGGGAGGGGCCGCGGAGTCGGTGAGCGTCGCCCTTTCCCTGGCCGGTCTGGCCATGATCCCTCTGGCCATCGCGCCGGCCTTGGCGTTCTTCGGGGGTCTGGTGGGCTACGTGTGGCTGGTGCTGTCCGCCTCCCTGGTGTGCATCGCCGTGGCGGTCATGTGGCTGAGCAACGCGGTGTTCTTCGACGTGTGGTTCGCAGGCCACCGCAGCAACGTGTTGCAGATGGTGGGGTTCGCCCTGCTGGCGGTGGGAGCCGCCTGGCACCGGGACCTCATGCGGGAGGGCGGATGATCCACCGACTGCCTGCCGGCGACGTGCGGGAGGAGTGGAGCAGCATCTCCTCCGCGGAGTTGCGTGCCCTGGCGGACAGCCTACGCCGCCGGGACTTCTGCGGCTACGTGGAGCTGCGCTGGCCCGACTGTGAGGGTGCCCTGATCCTGTCCGGCGACGGCAAGGTGTTCGCGGTGTTCCAGGCGGACGCGGCGGACCTCCGGGGGTCGGAGGCCCTGCGGCACATCCTGACTCGGGCGGAGCGGCTGCCCCCGCGGGCCCGGGTGGTGGCCCTGCCCCACAGCCTGGGGCCCTTGCTGGGCTCTCTGAGCGAGCTGCACCCGTTGCACACGGGCCTGCATACCCGGTTCGTGGACCTGGACAAGCTGGCCACGCGGCTGGTGCGGGACGGGTTCTCCGGCCTGCTGATCCTGGAGGGGGAAGGTTGGTGGGCCTTCCTCCCCTTCGGCGAGGAAGGCAACGGCGCCGTGTACTACGACGGCCACACCGTCCTGGGCCGCGACCGCGGGGAGCTGGTGGACCAGCTGGTGGGGGTCGGGGCCGAGGTGGAGGTGTGGGTCAGCCCTGCGGTGCCGCCGAGCACGGTGGACCTGGAGGCCCCGCCCGCGGAGGCCGCGCCCCCCCTACCCTCGCAGCCTGCCCCGCCCGCGGAGGAAGTTGCACTGGCCCCTCCGCCGCCCCGACCGGAGGAGGCGGGGGAAGCACCGCCGGCGGACTGGTCGGCGTACAAAGGTTCGGACACCTTCGTGGTGGTCCCCGCGGTGGACGTGGAAGACCCGGACTGCGGGCCCGTACGGGAGCTGCGCCATCAGTTCGGGGAGCTGGCCGTGGAGTTGGCCCGTCGGCTGGACGGGACCCACACCCTGGAGGAGGTTCGGCGAGAACTCGGTCGCTCCGCCCAGGAGTTGGAACCGATCTTGCTCTACCTCCAGCAGCGGAAGTGGATGGCCCGTTACTTCCGCCGACGGGGGCAGCGGTGACCGGACGTGCGGCCAAGGACCTACCCGACGACGCCGAGGCGCTGGCGTTGTTCCGGGAGTACCGCGCCACCGCGGACCCGGTCCTCCACGCCCGTATCTGCGCCGCCTACGCGCCCCTGGTGGAGCGCATCGCGCGGGCGTACCGGGGGAGCGGCGAGCTGCTGGAGGACCTGGTGCAGGTGGGGTACGTGGGCCTGCTGCTGGCCGTCAACCGCTTCGACCCCGACCGCGGGGTGAAGTTCCACACGTACGCGTCCCACGTGATCGCGGGGGAGATCCGGCACTACCTCCGGGACCAGGTGGGCGTGGTGCGCCGGCCCCGGTGGCTGAGCAAGCTGAGCCGGGAGCTGGAGGCGGCGGTGGAGCGCCTGCAGCACCGGCTGGGCCGGCTGCCCACGGTGGACGAGATCGCCCAGGAGATGAACGTCACGCCGGAGGGGGTGCGGGAGATCCTGCAGGCCCGGGCCGCGTCCTCGCCCCTGTCTCTGGACGGGGCGCAGGGGGAGCGGGTGCGCCGGATCCGGCACCTGCGCTACCAGACCCTGCAGCTCCCGGTGGAGGACCGCATCGCGGTGCAGCAGGCCATGGAGCGCCTGAGCGAGCTGCAGCGCAAGGTCCTGTACTTGCTCTTCTACCGGGACCTCACGGAGACCGAAGCCGCCCGCCGGCTGCGGGTCTCCCAGAAGCACGTGTCGCGGGTGATGCACAAGGCGTTGCGGCAGATGGCGCAGCTCCTGCGGGGGGCGGCGCGCTCCTAGCCGCACGGAGACCGAAGGGGGAGGAGGGTCGGAGCCCATGTCGGACCTTCGGAAGGTGCTGGGGGAGTTCACCCAGCTGGACGGTGTGGTGGCCGCCCTGGTGGTGGGCCGCGACGGCTTCGTCATCGAGGGCGCCGCCACCGAGGACGTGGACCTGGAGGCCCTGGGCGCGGTCACCGCCAGCAGCTTGGCCGCCTCCGACGCCCTGTCCACGGACCTGGGGCGGGGCAAGCTGTTCGGCCTGATGCTGGAGTACGAAGGGGGTCCCCTGGTGGTGGCGCCCGTGGGTTCCGAGGCGATGCTGGTGGTGGTGGGCAACGGGACCGCCAACCTGGGCCGCATCCGCCTGGAGCTGAAGAAGCGGCACCACCTGGTGGCCGACGCCCTATAGGGCCCCCGTACAATTGAGGGCGTGAGGGGTGAAGGCCCGGGCGGGGAGGAGCGTCGCACCGCCTGGCGCGTGGACCTGCGGGGTCTTGCGGACTACGAGACCACCTGGCGGCTCCAGCGCCAGCTGGTGGTATGCCGCCAGCAAGGTGCAGTCCCCGATGTGCTGCTGTTGGTGGAGCACCCGCCGGTGGTCACGTGCGGCCGGGCCACCCGGCCCGAGCATCTGTTGACGCCCCGCGAGACCCTCCAGCGCCTGGGGTTCGGGGTGTTCGACGTGGAGCGGGGTGGCAGCGTCACCTACCACGGCCCCGGTCAGCTGGTGGGCTACCCCATCGTGGACCTGCGCGCCTACGGCGAGAACGTGGTGGGCTACGTGCGGATGCTGGAGGAGAGTGTGATCCGCACCCTGGCCAGCTACGGCGTAGCCGCCGGGCGTCGGCCCGGCTTTCCCGGGGTGTGGGTGGGCGACCAGAAGATCGCGGCGGTGGGTGTGGCGGTCAAGCGCCGGGTTACCCTACACGGGTTCGCCCTCAACGTATCCACGGACTTGGACGCCTTCCGGGTCATCAACCCGTGCGGCATCGGGTACACCCCCACGTCCCTGGAACGGCTGCTGGGCCGTGGGGTGGCCCTGGAGGAGGTTCGGGATCGCTACGCCCGCAGCTTCGAGGAGGTGTTCCGGGTCCGCCTCGAGTCGGTGAGCCCGGGCCGGCTCCGGGCCGCCTGCGGACTGCCCGCCGTGGGCTAGAGTTTCCAGCTCCACCCTCCGGCCGTGATAGACTGCTGCGTAGGCGCCCGGTGGAACTCCCGGCGCCGGACGCGGTCGCGAGGAGGTGCGTTCGGAATGCCCACCGTCTACCTGCCCGCACCCCTGCGCCGCCTCACGGGCGGCGCATCCCGGGTGGAAGTCCCGCCGGGGACCGTGGAGGACGTGCTGCGAGCCCTGGACGAGCGGTACCCAGGCATGCGGGCGCAGCTGTGCGAGCCGGACGGCTCGGTGCGGGCGTTCATCAACGTGTTCGTGAACGGCTCGGAGATCCGCACCCTGCAGGGCCCGCAGACCCCCGTGGGGGAAGCCGACGAGGTGTCCATCATCCCCGCCATGGCCGGCGGGGCGGCTCGGAGGTGCCTTTGTCGGTGACCCGCAGCACCTCCACGGCCCGCGCCTGAAGCGGGCCGGTTGCGCCCGGCCTACCGGAGGGCTGGGCCGGTGAGCTCGCAGGGCCGAGCCGGCGCGCCGGGAGCCCAGGCCGGTGTCCTGCTGCCGGACCTGCGGTTCTTCCCCGCATCCAGCGTGCTCCTGCACGAGGAGGAGGACCCGCCGCGCGTAGACCGCCTGGTGGGCCGGCTTCGGGAAGAGGGGGTACTGCGCAACCCTCCGCTGGCCGCGGAGCTGGGCGACGGCCGCGTGGTGATCCTGGACGGTGCCAACCGGGTGACCGCCCTGCAGCGCATGGGAGCGGTCTTCGTGCTGGTGCAGGTGGTGCCCTACCACGACCCCGGGGTGGTCCTGGACCGCTGGCACCACCTCCTGCAGGAGGTGCCGGACGGGCTGGTGGAGCACCTCCGCCGCGAGATCCCCCTGCAGCCCGAGCGTCCCGAGCGGGCTCCGGAACGGCTGGCGAGGGGCGAGCTGCTGGCCTACCTGCGGCAGGGTGAAGGCGCGTGGGCCGTCCCGCGGTCGGAAGCCCTCACGGAGGGGGCTTGGTGGCTGCGGAGCTTGGTGGCCTCGTACCGGGGACGCGTCCCGTACCACCGGGTGGACTCCGAGGACGTGGAGCTTTTGTCCGCCCGGTACGGCCAGGTGCGGGCCCTGGTGGCCTTCGGCCGGTTCAGTAAGTCCGACATCCTGGAGCTGGCGCGCAACGCCGCGAAGCTGCCCGCGGGGGTGACCCGCCACGTGGTGCCGGGCAGGGCCCTGCGGGTGAACCTGCCCCTGAAAGTGGCCTTCGGTGCGGGGACGTTGGAGGAGAAGAACGCTTGGCTGGCGGACTGGGTGCGCTGGCAGGTGCGGGAAGGGCGGGTGCGGTACTACCCCGAGCCCACGGTGCTGTTCGACGAGTGACCAGAAGGAGCGTGTGGAGCGTGGCTTACCGGTTCGAGACCAAACTCCCGAGGATCGGGGAAGACCTGCTGCAACGCATCGGCAACACGCCCTTGCTGCGCCTCCGGCGGGTGACCCGGGGCCTGCCGGAGGGCGTGGAGGTGTGCGTGAAGGCGGAATGGTTCAACCCCGGCGGGTCGGTAAAGGACCGGCCCGTGCTGTGCATGATCGAGGACGCGGAGCGGGCGGGCCTGCTGACCCCCGACAAGGTCCTCCTGGACTCCACCTCGGGCAACGCGGGCATCGCGTACGCCATGATCGGCGCGGCCAAGGGCTACCGGGTGAAGCTGGTCATGCCCGCCAACGCCAGCGAGGAGCGCAAGCGCATGATCCGCGCCTACGGTGCGGAGCTGGTGTTCAGCGACCCCCTGGAGGGCTCTGACGGCGCCATCCTCCTGGCCCGCCGCATCCAGGAGGAAGACCCCGACCGCTACTTCAAGCCCGACCAGTACAACAACCCCTCCAACTGGAAGGCCCACTACGACACCACGGGCCCGGAGATCCTGGCCCAGACCGAGGGCCGCATCACCCACTTCGTGGGCACTCTGGGCACCACGGGGACCGTGGTGGGGGTGGGCCGGCGGCTGCGGGAGTTCAACCCCGAGATCCAGATCGTGGCGGTGGAGCCCGACAGCCCCCTGCACGGCATCGAGGGGCTCAAGCACATCGCCAGCTCCATCCGTCCGGGCATCTACGACCCCTCCGTCCACCACCGCAAGTTGGGCGTGAGCACCGAGGCCGCGTACGCCATGGCCCGCCGCCTGGCCCGGGAGGAGGGGATGTTCGTGGGAGCCTCCGCGGGGGCCGCGGTGTGGGCGGCCCTGCAGGTGGCCCGGGAGCTCCGGGAGGGGCTGGTGGTGGCCCTGGCCCCGGACGGGGGCGACCGGTACCTCAGCACCGCCCTGTGGCGGGACGTGTAGTATCCTGGGTGGGGATGGGGACGCTGCGGGAGACGGAGAGCCTCCGGGTGAGCCCGGAGCACGTGCAGGCCATGGTGGAGCACGCGCGGGCGGAGGCGCCCAACGAGTGCTGCGGCGTGCTCACCGGGCGCGACGGCCGCGTGGAGCAGGTGGTCCCGGTGGCCAACGCGGACCGCAGCCCGTACACGTACCGCATGGATCCGCGGGAGCTGTTGCGGGTGTACCAGCGGGCGGACGCGGAGGGCCTGGAGGTCCTGGGCTACTACCACTCCCACCCCTCCACCCCTGCCGTGCCGTCCCGCACGGACGTGGCCCGGGCGGTGGACCCCTTCGCGGTGTACGTGATCGTGTCGCTGGCCACCGAGCCCCCTGAGGTCCGCGCGTACCGCATCCTGGACGGAGGGTACCGGGAGCTGGAGCTGAGCGTGCGATGAGGTTCTCCACCCGAGCGGAGTACGGGTTGCGCGCCCTCATCGACCTGGCGCTGTTCGGCCATGAGGGTCCGGTGCAGACCCACGACATCGGCCGCCGCCAGGGGCTGCCCGAACCCTACCTGAACCAGCTGCTGGCCCAGCTGCGGCGGGCGGGCCTGGTGGTGAGCAAGCGCGGCCCCCACGGCGGCCACCGCCTGGCCCGGCCTCCCGAGGCCATCCGGCTGCACGAGGTGTTCCTGGTCCTGGAGGGAAGCACCTCCCCGTGGGAGTGCGTGGACCGGGACGACCCCGACTGCACGTACGCCCACGGCTGCGGCCTGCGGCCCCTCTGGCTGCGCCTCAAGGAGGCCACCGACCAGGTCCTGCGCAACACCACCCTGGCGGACCTGCTGCCCCCCTTCGTGCCCGCGGCTCCTTCCCTGGGGGAGGGACACCGGGCCCGCCCGGTGCTATAATCGACCCGGAAGGAGCGACCGGTCCGGTACACCATCGGGAACAGGGTTTTCCTGGAAACGCGGGTCGTGCCCGACCGAGTGGGCTTCGGGGGACAGAGCCCCACAGGTGCGTGGTCCAGGAGGGCCCTGTTCCCCTGTTTGTTGCGAGCGGGCATGCGGGCCAAGGAAGGAGTTGCGAGCGTGGCGGACCGGCCCGGGGCGGACGGGCAGACCGGGAGGGAGCGGGACCGCGCCCGGTTCGAGGCGCTGGTGCGGGAGCACCTGGACAGCCTGTACGGCGCGGCCCTGCGCCTCACCCGCAACCGCAGCGACGCGGAGGACCTGCTGCAGGAGACCCTCCTGAAAGCGTGGCGGTCCTTCCACACGTTCGCGGAGGGGACCAACGCCCGGGCCTGGCTGTTCCGGATCCTTATGAACGCCCACATCGACCGCTACCGCAAGAGCGCCCGCGAGCCGGAGACCACGGACGTGGAGGACGTGGGCGACTTCTACCTGTACAGCAAGGTGCAGGAGTCCGAGCTCCTGCGGCGGGTGGGGGATCCCGAGAAGCTGCTGGAACGGGTCATGGAGCACGAGGTGCGGGAGGCCCTGGAGTCCCTGCCGGACCACTTCCGCAGCGTGGTGATCCTCGCGGACCTGCAGGGCTTCTCGTACAAGGAGATCGCGGACATCCTGGGGATCCCCCTCGGCACCGTGATGTCCCGGCTGTTCCGCGGCCGACGGCTGCTGCAGCGGAAGCTGTGGGACTACGTACGGTCCCACCACCGGATCACCACCGCGGGGGAGGGTGCCGCCCTTGGACTGTAGGGAGTTCGAGGCCAGGCTGTGGGCGTTCCTGGACGGGGAGCTGGACGAGGCCGTCTGCGCGGAGTTGCGGGCCCACCTGGAGCGGTGCCCCGGCTGCCTGGACCACTACCGGTTCGAGGGCGCCCTGCGGGTGTTCGTGCGCCGCTGCTGCCACGAAACCGTCCCCGAATCGCTCCGCCACCGCCTGCACTCCCTGATCGCACGCCTCGAAGACTGAGCTTCCGGCCGTGCGCCGGGCCGCCATCGACGTGGGGACCCACTCCGTGCGCCTGCTGGTGGCGGAGGTGGAAGGCAGGTCCGTGAGGCCCGTGCTGCGCCGCCTGGAGGTCACCCAGCTGGGGGAAGGGGTCGACCGCTCCCGCGTCCTCCTGCCGCAGGCCATCGGCCGCACCGTGCGGGCGGTGCGGGAGTTCTGGCAGCTGGCCCGCCAGCACGCCGCGGACGTGGTGGTGGTGGGCACCAGCGCCGTCCGGGAGGCGGCCAACCGCGCCACCCTGGTGCGCGACCTGCACCCCATCCCCCTGCGGGTCCTGTCCGGGGAACAGGAGGCGGAACTGGGCTACCGGGGGGTGCGGGCGGGCCTGCCGGACCTTCCGGACCCCGTCCTGGTGGTGGACGTGGGCGGCGGCAGCACGGAGCTCGTCCTGGGCGTTCAGGACGAGGTGGTGGAGAAGGCGAGCCTGCCCGTGGGCTCCGTGCGGCTGACGGAGCGCTACCTGCACGCGGACCCGCCCGCGGAGGTGGAGCTGGAAGCCGCCCGGCGGGAGGTGGCGGAGCTGTTGCGCCCTTACCGCCAGGCGTTCTCCAGCGCCCGCACCGCGGTGGGCGTGGGCGGCACGGTCACGTCGCTGGCGGCGGTGGACCTGGGCCTGGAGCCCTACGACCCCGACCGGGTGCACGGTCACAGGCTCACCGCCGCGCGGTTGTTGGACCTGTGCCGGGGCCTGTGTTCCATGCCCGCCGCCCTGCGCCGGTGCGTGCCGGGCCTGCTGCCGGAGCGGGCGGACGTAATCTGCGGCGGCGCCCTGGTGGTACGCACGGCGCTGGAGGTGTTCCGGATCCCGGAGCTGGTGGCCAGCGAGAGCGACCTCCTGTGGGGCGCGGTGCTGCACCTGTAGGGGACTGAAGTGAGGACCAAGCTCGGACTGCTGCTGGTGGTGTTGAGCGCCGTGGCTGGGCTGCTGTGGTCCCTGGGCCTGGGCTTCCCGCGGGCTCCGCAGCCCGTGGACGCCTTCCGCGTGCGCCGTGGCGACCTGGAGGTGACCCTGGCGGTAAGCGGGGTGGTGGAGGCCCGGGCCGTGGACCTGGCCTTCCCGCTGCCCGGCCGGCTCCGGGCGGTGGTGGCGGAGGGCCAGCGGGTGGCCGCAGGCCAGCTTCTGGCGGAGCTGGACGCCGGGGAGCTCCAGGCGGACGTGGCGCAGGCCCGCCAGGCCCGCCTGGCCGCGGAGGAGGAGCGGGCCCGCGCCCGGGCCCAGGTGGAGGCCAGCGTGCAGGAGCTCCGCAGGGCCCGGGCTGCCGTGGAGGCGGCTCGGGCGCAGGTGGAGCAGACCCGCGCGGCCTGGGCCGCGGCCAGGGCGAGGCTCGACGAGCTCCTGGCCTCTCCCCGGGAGGAGGACCTGCGTCAGGCGCAGGCGGCCTTGGAAGCGGCCCGCGCCGCCTGGGAGCAGGCGCGGCAGGCCCTGGAACTGCAGGAGCGGCTGTACCGGCAAGGTGCCACGAGCCGGGCGCAGGTGGATACGGCCAGAAGCCAGCACGAGGCCGCCCGGGCCCAGTACGAGCAGGCCCGGGCGGAGCTGGACCGGGTGCGCCAAGGCCCCCGCAAGGAAGCGGTGGCCGCGGCGCAGGCGCAGGTGCGGCAGGCACAGGGTGCCTACCGCGCCGCCCTGGTGCAGGTGCAGCAGGCCCAGGCCGCCGCCGCCGCGGCGGAAGCCGCGGTGGCGCAGGCCAGGGCCGTGGAGCGGGCGGCAGTTGCCCGCGCCGCGCAGGCGGCGGCCGCCCTGCAGGCCGCGCAGGAGCGCCTGGCCCGGGCCGCCCTGCGGGCTCCCTTTGCCGGCGAGGTGACGCGCGTGTACTTCCGGGAGGGTGCGTCGGTCTCCCCGGGAGTGCCCGTGGTGAGCCTGGCGGCGGCGGAGCGCTGGGCCACCGCGGAGGTGGAGGAAGCGGACGTGGGCCGGATCCGGGTCGGCCAGCGCGCCCGGGTCACCGCGGACGCCTATCCCGGCGTGGTGGTCCCCGCTCGCGTGACCCGCCTGGCGGGCCAGGTGGAGACGCGGGTAGGGAGCCGCGTGGTGCGGGTCCGCCTGGACTTCGACCAGCCCGCGCCCTTCCGCGTGGGTACTGGGGTGGACGTGGACGTGGTCCTGCAGGTGGTCCCGCACGCGCTGCTGGTGCCCGTGGAGGCCGTGGCGTCCGCGGCGGACGGAGCAAGCCAGGTGTACGTGGTGGAGGGCGGGGTGGTGAGGGTGCGCCAGGTGCGCACCGCGGAGCGCAACGAGGACTACGTGGTGGTCGAAGGCCTGCGGGAGGGCGACCTGGTGGCCCTGGTGGAGCCCGGCTGGCTGCGGGACGGGCAGAGGGTGCAGGCGAGGTCCGTGCGATGACCCCCGTGGTGGACCTGCAGGACGTCAGCAAGGTCTACCGGCTGGGAGCGGTGGAGGTGCGGGCCCTGCGGGGTGTCCGGCTGCAGGTGTACCCGGGCGAGTTCGTGGCCATCATGGGACCTTCGGGCTCCGGCAAGTCCACCCTCCTGAACTTGGTGGGCTGCCTGGACCGGCCCACCAGCGGCGTCTACCGGTTGGACGGGCAGGACACCAGCCGGCTCAGCGACGACGCCCTCAGCGAGGTGCGCAACCGAAAGGTGGGGTTCGTGTTCCAGACCTTCAACCTGCTCCCGCGCCTGACCGCCCTGCAGAACGTGGAGCTCCCCATGCTGTACGCGGGGCTGCCCAGGCTCGCCCGCCGGCGGCGGGCCGCGGAGCTGCTGGCGCGGGTGGGCTTGGCGGACCGCATGCACCACCGCCCCCGAGAGCTCTCCGGGGGCCAGCAGCAACGGGTGGCCATCGCGCGGGCCCTGGCCAACGACCCGGCGATCCTCTTGGCGGACGAGCCCACGGGCAACCTGGACAGCCGGTCGGGGGAGGAAGTCCTGGCCGTGTTCCAGGAGCTTAACGACGCTGGAGTCACCATCGCCATGGTCACCCACGACCGGGAGGTGGCCGAGCACGCCCGGCGCATCGTGACCATCCGGGACGGCCGCGTGGTCCGGGACGAGTCCGTCCCCTCGCCCCGACGGGCCCGCGACGTCCTCCGCCAGCTTCCCTCGGAGCCCGAGCTCACTTCGCCGTGAGCCTCCTGGAAGCCCTCCTAGCCGCCCTCGAAGCCCTCCGGGCCAATCCCCTGCGTTCCGTGCTCACCACCCTGGGGGTCGTCATCGGCGTGGCCGCGGTGATCACCCTGGTGTCCGTGGGCCAGGCAGCGCGAACCCGGGTGGTGGGCGAGTTCGCCAGCCTCGGCCCCGACCTGCTGTGGGTGCTGCCGGGGAAGGCGGAGGAAGGCCAGCAGTTCGCCACCCAGGAGGGGCGCTTCACCCTCACCTTCGAGGACGCCCAGGCCATCGAGCGGGAGGCCCGCGCGGTGGCAGGGGTGGCGCCGTGGCTGCAGACCTCCATCGAGGTCACGGGAGGCGGAAGGCGAGAGGTCACCACGGTGATCGGCACCACCGCGAGCTACCTGCAGGTCCGGGCCCTGCAGCTGCAGCACGGGCGGTTCCTGTCGGAAGCGGACCACCAGCGGCGCAAGCGGGTGGTGGTCCTGGGCCCGGTCCTGGCCCGCCAGCTGTTCCGCTCGCCGGAGCTGGCCCTGGGTCGCCGGGTGGTGATCAACGGTCGCGCCTTCGAGGTGGTGGGGGTTCTCCGCCCCCAGGGGCAGGTGCTGGGCGTGGACCTGGACGACCGCGCCTACATCCCCTTCGGCACCGCGCAGCTGCTGTTCTCCGTGAACTACGCGTCGTTCCTGTTCGTGAAGGCCCAGGACACCGCCTCCGTGCTCCGGGCCCAGCGGGAGGTGGAGAGGGTCCTGCGCCGGGAGCACGGGGAGGAGGACTTCACGGTCCTCACCCAGAGCCAGTTCCTGGGCGCCCTGGACGCCATCCTGCGGGTCCTGACCATCGCCCTGTCGTCCATCGCGGCCATCTCCCTGGTGGTGGGCGGGATCGGGATCATGAACATCATGCTGGTGTCCGTGACCGAGCGGACCCGGGAGATCGGCATCCGCAAGGCGGTGGGCGCCAAGCGGTGGGACATCCTGGCCCAGTTCCTCATCGAGGCGGTGGCCGTCAGCCTGGTGGGCGGGGTCCTGGGGATGGCCGTGGGGTTGGGGGCGTCGTGGGCTTTGGCCGCGCGTCTGCTGGACCAGCCCCCCACCGCCTCCGGGGCGCTGCCCGTGGTGGTCCTGGCCTTCAGCTTCTCGGTCCTGGTGGGGGTGGCCTTCGGAGTGTACCCGGCTTGGCGTGCCGCCCGCCTGGATCCCATCGAGGCCCTGCGGTACGAGTGACCCGCCCCGTTTGACGAGTGCCGCGGACTCGCTATACTAAGGGTTGGCGACGCGGGGTGGAGCAGCCAGGTAGCTCGCCGGGCTCATAACCCGGAGGTCGCAGGTTCAAATCCTGCCCCCGCTACCATTCCCCTGAGGCTTGCACAACGAGGGGTGGCCTGTGTCTTGCAGGCCCAGGGGTGGGGCTGTAGGCTTGTGAGCGGACATGGGAACGCAGGAGGCGCCTCCGACCCTCGGGGAGTACGTGCGCCAGGCGCGGAAGCGGTCCCAGCGTACGCTGCGGGAGCTGGCGGACGCGCTGGGGATCACGCCCTCGTACCTCAGCGACATCGAGAACGATCGCCGCGTCCCCTCCCAGGAAGTCCTGGAAGGCCTCGCCAAGCACCTGCGGCTGGACCTGGACGAGCTGCTGGCCCGGGCCGGCCGCCTGGACCCGCAGACCCAGGCGTACCTGAAACGCTCCCCTGCGGCCGTCCGCCTGTTGCGCAGGGTCGCCGCCCGCCGCCTGTCGGAAGCGGACCTGGAGGAGCTCCAGCAGCGGGTGGAGAGGCTCGCGCAGCGCAAGAAGCCGTGAGACAGTACCGGGGACCGGACGGCTCTCTGCGGGTCTGGTTCGACCCTGCGGAGATCGACGCCGTCGCGGAGGACGAGTTGCAGCGGGCCGGCCTCCTGTCCACCCTTGACGCGCCCGCGGTGGACGTGGAGCGGTTCGTGGAGGTCCACCTGCAGGCGGACCTCGACCCGTACGCGCCCCTGCCGGAGGACGTGCTCGGGGCCACGGAGTTCCGTCCGGGGTTGCCGCCCCTGGTACTGGTGAACAAGGCCCTGACGGAGGCGGCGTGCGACGACCCGAGTCCTCCCCGCGGCGCGCGGGGCCGCTGGCGGGCCACCCTCGCCCACGAAGCGGCCCACATCCTCCTGCACCGAGCCCTCTCCGAGCCGGACCCCATGCAGACACCCCTGCTCGACACGTCCTCCCTGGAGGCTGCGCCCGTCCAGCTCTTCCGGTGCCTGAAGCGCGAGGTGGTCTTCGGCGGCGGCAGCGACTGGCGGGAGTTCCAGGCGAACCGGTGCATGGCCGCCCTTCTCATGCCGCGCTCGGTCTTCCTGAAGGCCGTGGCCCGGGCCAGGGAGCAGGTGGGCCTGTTCTCCGAGGAGCCGCTGCGCGCCGAAACTCTGCCGCAGGTGGTTCGGCGGCTGGCCACCTGGTTCGACGTCTCCCGGGAGGCCGCTCGGATCCGGTTGGTGGAACTGGGTCTGGTCAGGTCCCCCGGGCAGGGGAGCCTGTACCCCGGGCGCTTCCTCTGATAGGGTCCCAACCCCACTTGGACCGGCCCGCGACCTTCGGGCCGTGGTGGTTGACAAAGTAAGCCGACCGGCGTATTCTACGACCGTGGTCTGAACGCGCCGTGCTCCTGGGTATAGCGTCCGGGGGGCCTGCGGGTACGGCAGCGCTCCGCAGGGGTTGGTGGTGTTCCGCGAGATGGTCAGAGGGGTCGGGGTGGCCTCCAAGGGGGGCTCGGGAGCCGGCACCCGCCGGCCGCGGCGGTCGGGACCCCACGCTTAGGGACTGCGCGGGAGAGCGGCTGCGTGTGGGCGAACAACCAGGGCCGCCCGGCTGCGAAACGCCGCCTCTGCTCCGTTCAATCTGTGGGATCGGTCCACCCAGGCGTGCTGGGGCCGAGGTCTTGCAGCACCCCCGGCCTCTGTGGGGGTAGGCGATGGGCGCGTGGGTTGAGTTCGCGACAGGAGTCCTGCTGGGCGCGGCGGTGGCGGCGGCCGCTGTGGCCGCCTGGGCCGGGGCCCGCCGGCGGCACGCCGAAGCCGAGCTCGCGGCGGTACGCGAGCGGGTCCGCACCATGGAAACGGAACGCGCGGACCAAGCCCGCCGGCTGGAGGAGTCCATGCGCCGGGAGGAGGCGGCCCGGCACGAGTTGCAGCAGGAGGCGGCGCGGCGGGCCGCGGCCGAAGCCGCCGCAGCCCGGGTCCCGGACCTGGAGCAGAAGCTCGCCGACCGCGACCTCCGGCTGGCGGACCTGCAGGCCCGGGTGGCCGCGTTGCAAGCGCAGCTGGAGGAGGAGCGGCGCGCGGCGGAGGAGAAGCTGCGGCTGCTGGACGAAGCGCAAGCCAAGCTGGCCGACACCTTCCGGGCCCTGTCCGCGGAGGCCCTCACCCACAACAGCCACGCCTTCCTGCAGCTCGCCCGGGAGAGCCTGGAGAGGTTCCACCAGCTGGCCCGGGCGGACCTGGACCAGCGCCAGAGGGCGGTGGAGGAGGTCGTCCGTCCGCTGCACGAGCAGGTGGACCGGATCCGCACGTACCTGACGGAGGTGGAGAAGCAGCGGGCGGAGGCCTACGGCGCGCTGAGCCAGCAGCTGCGGGAGCTGGCAGAGTCGCACCTCCCGCGGCTGCACCAGGAGACGGCGAACCTGGTGAAGGCCCTGCGCCAGCCCACCGCCCGCGGCCGGTGGGGTGAGCTACAGCTGCGGCGGGTGGTGGAGATGGCCGGCATGCAGCCCCACTGCGACTTCGTGGAGCAGGCCACGGGTCAGGGGGAGGACGGCCGCCTGCGTCCGGACCTCGTGGTGCAGCTCCCGGGCGGCCGGTGCCTGGTGGTGGACGCGAAGGCGCCGGTGGACGCCTACCTGAGCGCGGTGGAGGCGGCGGACGAGGACAGCCGACGGCGATACCTGGCGCAGCACGCGAGCCAGGTGCGGACCCACATGGCCAACCTGGGGAAGAAGCAGTACTTCGAGCAGTTCGACGTGGCGCCCGACTTCGTGGTCATGTTCATCCCGGGCGAGGCGTTCTTCAGCGCCGCCCTGGAGGTGGACCCCGGCCTGATCGAGTTCGGCGTCCAGCAGCGGGTGATCCCCGCGAGCCCCACCATCCTCATCGCCCTACTGAAGGCCGTGGCGTACGGGTGGCGGCAGGAGGCGCTGGCGGAGAACGCCCGGCGGGTGGCGGAGTTGGGCAAGGAGCTGTACAAGCGTATCAGCGACCTGGCTGGGCATTGGGCTGCGGTGGGGCGGCGCCTGGGCCGCGCCGTGGAGGCCTACAACGCGTCCGTGGCGACCCTGGAGACGCGCGTGCTGGTCTCCGCCCGGCGGTTCGAGGCCCTCCGGGCCGTCCCCGACGGCCAGACCCTCCCCGACCTCCGCCCCGTGGACGCCCTGCCCCGCGCCCTGACCGCCCCGGAGCTGGCA
>CAYTFH010000016.1:0-64509 GCA_964437095.1 uncultured bacterium
CAATCGTCCCAATGTTCACGTGCGGCTTCCGCCGCTCGAACTTCGGCTTGGCCATGACCTCCTCCCGTCCGGTGGATTCCCGTCCGCGCCCTCCGGGCCTCGGCCGCGACCCCGAGGCATCTTACCAGAAGGGCTGCCGGGGGTCGAGGGGCCGCGGCCTTGGAGGCGGCCCGGACGGCTGCTATAATCGCCACGCGGCCTTCGCGGGTGCCCACGTAGCTCAGGAGGCAGAGCGCGTCCTTGGTAAGGACGAGGTCACCGGTTCGAGTCCGGTCGTGGGCTCCAGCTCCTCGGGTGGGAGGCAGCTATGGGAGACGTGCTGCTGTGGGTCCTCATCGCCCTGCTGGTCTACCTGGTGTTCTTCTCCGGCGGTTAGACCCCCTGGCGTGGTGGGCGGGGTGGGGCTCGAACCCACAGGGGCCCTCGGGCCCAGCGGAGTTTAAGTCCGCCGCGTTTGCCGCTTTCGCCACCCGCCCCCGACTACGGTACCCGTTGCGGCCGCACCGGGGCAACCCTATAATGAGGGGCTGACGGGCGGGTGTAGCTCAGTGGTAGAGCGTCGGCTTGCCATGCCGAAGGCCGCGGGTTCAAATCCCGTCGCCCGCTCCAGTTGCCCCTGACTCCCGCGCTCCGGCACGGTTCTTGCACCCTCCCTCACCGGAGAGGGGCCTCCATGGGGACGTGTGTTCGGTGCGGATCCGGGGACCTGAAGCCCGCATGGGAGTGGCGGTGGCATCGCATTGGGCGGCACGTGTTTGCCGGCCCCGTGGCCACGGTCACCTGCTCAGGCTGTGGGGCGCGGTGGCCCTGGGCCCAGAGCCGTTCCAAATCCGACTTCGGGCTGCTCGAGCGCCTGTCCCCCGCGGTGCTGTACCTGCAGTCGGAAGGCGACCTCATCGTGGTCCGCCGGCCGGACGGCCGGTACGAGGTGGTGTCTTAGCCCACCCCAGAGTCGCCCGGGCAACGCGGGGTCCCGGGTTCCCCGTGGCCCACCACGGCCTCCAGCCTCGGGGCTCCACCCATTCCTGTGCACCGGGGCGGCCTGGTACAATGCGGCCGCCCGCAGGTCCGGGCGGAACCTGTCCAGGAGGTGGGACGTGGGCGAGCTGCAGGTCGGCGACCGAGTCCCCGAGGTGGTCCTCGTCGGCCCGGACCGCCAAGCGGTCCGGCTCACCTCCCTGCTCGGCCAGCCCCTGGTGCTGGCCTTCTTCCCCGCGGCCTTCACCCCCACCTGCACCCGCGAGATGTGCACCTTCCGCGACGGCCTCCGGCACTTCCAGGGCCTCGGGGCCCGGGTGGTGGGCATCAGCGTGGACCTACCCTTCAGCCTGAAGGCGTTCGCGGACCAGCTCGGCCTGAACTTCCCCCTGCTGAGCGACTACGGGCGGCAGGCGGTGCGGGCCTTCGGGGTGGAGGACCCCCGGCCCTTCGCGGGCCTGTTCCCGGGGCTGGCGCGGCGCGCGGTGTTCGTGGTGGACCCGGAAGGCCGAGTGGTTTACCGGTGGGTGTCCGAGGATCCCAAGGTGGAGCCTCCGTACCCGGAGGTTCAGCAGGCGGTAGCCTCCGCGGCGCGGACGGCTTCCCCGCGTTGAGCCCGCGCCACCGTCCTGGTAGAATCGTCGTGGACCGCTGGACGGCGACGTAGCCAAGAGGCAAGGCAGGGGTCTGCAAAACCCCGATCCCCGGTTCGAATCCGGGCGTCGCCTCCAGTCCAGCCTCCTCCATGCACCGAGCCCGCTGGGCGAGGGACCGCGAATGCGGTTGGAAGGCTAGGCCACACCGACGTCTCGGGAGGGACCGGCCCGGTTCACGTCGGCCTCCGCCACAGCAACCATAGGAAGAAGGGAACGCCCAACAGCGCGGTGATGGCGCCCACCGGCACTTCCAGGGGCGCCACGGCGGTGCGGCTGGCCAGGTCCGCCCACACCACCAGGCCTGCGCCCAGGAGGGCGGAGCCCGGGAGGAGCACGTGGTGGCCGGGTCCCGCCAGCCGGCGTACCGCGTGGGGGACCATCAGCCCCACGAACCCCACCAGACCCGCGGACGACGCCGCCGCCGCGGTCATCAAGGTGGCGCCGGCCACCAGGGCCGCCCGCACCCTCCGCAGGTCCACCCCCACGGATTTCGCTTCCTCCTCGCCCAACAGCAGCACGTCCAGCTCCCTGGCGTGCGCCCGCGCCAGAACGTAGCCTCCCAGCACGGGAACGGCCGCCAGCCGGAGGTGCTCCCAGCTTCGGCCTCCGAAGCTGCCCAGCAGCCACGCCAGGGCCTGCTGGAGGGAGCCGCCGGACAGGACCAGCACCAGGGACAGGACCGCGGCGAAGAAGGTGCCCGCGGCCAGGCCCGCCAGCAGCAGGTCCTCGGGAGACCCCCTGCGGGATGCCGCCAGGCGCCACACCAGGAACACCGCGGACACCGCGCCAACGAAGGCCGCCGCGGACACCGCCATCCCTCCCGCTCCCGCGGCGATGGCCGCCACCGCGCCCAACGCCGCACCGGGCGCCACCCCGAGGACGTAGGGGTCCGCCAGGGGGTTGCGGAACAGGGCCTGGTAGACCGCACCGGAGCTGGCTAGGGCCGCTCCCACCAGCCCGGCCAGCACGGCCCTGGGCAGGCGTAGGTGGACCACGATGGCGTAGGCGGCGTCCGGGACCTCCGCGGGAAAGCCTCCGAACCGCAGGAGGGCTGCGAGCACCGCCGACACGGGCACCGGCACGGATCCCACGGCCGCAGCGCACCCCAGGGCCAGGGCGAGCCAGCCCCAGCCCGCCACCAGCACCCAGCCGCGCGGGAAGCGCACCACCGGACCGGGCGGCTCAGCGAGACCGGATGAGGCTCAAGAACTCGGACCGGGTGCGGGCGTCGTCCCGGAACAGGCCCCGCATGGCGGAGGTGACCATGACGCTGCCCGGCTTCTTGACCCCCCGCATGGTCATGCACAGGTGCTCGGCCTCGATCACCACCGCGGCGCCCTTGGCCCGCAGGGCGTCCACCAGGAGGTCTGCGATCTGGGCGGTGAGCCGCTCCTGGACCTGGGGCCTGCGGGCTAGGGTCTCCACCACCCGGGCCACCTTGCTGATGCCCACGATGCGGCCGTTTGGGACGTAGCCCACGTGAGCCACCCCGTGGAAGGGCAGGAGGTGGTGCTCGCACAGGGAGTAGAAGGGGATGTCCTTCAGGACCACCATCTCGTGGTGCTGTTCGTCCTCGAACCCCACCCGCAGGTACTCCCCGGGGTCCCGGTGCAGGCCGCTGAACAGCTCCGCGTACATGGCGGCGATGCGGCGGGGCGTGCCCCGCAGCCCCTCCCGCTCCGGATCCTCCCCGATGGCCCGGAGGATCTCCACCACCGCGGCCTCGATCCGCTCCCGGTCCACGGCGGCCCGCCGAGGCCGCGAGGCGAGCTCCGCCGTGGGCTCCCGTCCGTCCATGTCCCTCCCCTCCTATCCCGTCTGCCGTACGAAGGACTCCGTGGTGTCCGGGACCGGCACCAGGCCCAGCAACCCCTCCAGGGTCCGAGCCAGCCGCACCGTGAAATGCACGTCGTGGGTACGAACGACCCGCGCCCCGCGCTCGATTCCCAGCACCACCGCGGCCGCGGTGGCCTCCAGCAGTTCCTCGGGTGGCAGGCGCAGGATGTCCCGCAGGTAGTTCTTCCTGGACGTGGCCAAGTACACGGGGTAGCCCAGGCGCAACAGCTCGTCCAGCCGCCGCAGGAGCTCCACGTCGTGCGCGGGGGTCTTCCCGAAGCTGAACCCGGGATCCACCAGGATCCGGTCTTCGGGGACTCCCGCCCGCCGCGCCGTCTCCGTGCGGTCCGCGAGGTAGGCGTACACCTCCGCGAACACGTCGTGGTACCGCGGGTCCACCTGCCGGACCTTGTGGGGTCCCCGGCGGTGCATCACCACCAGCCCCGCCCCGTACGCCGCGGCCACCTCGGCCATCTCCGGGGTGGGGAGGCCGCTCACGTCGTTGATGGCCACCGCGCCCGCCTGAAGGGCTTCCCGCGCCACCTGCGGCTTCACCGTCTCCACCACCACCGGCAGGCGGAGCTCTGCTCGCACCCGCTCGATCACGGGAACCACGCGCAGGATCTCCTCGTCCGCGGGCACCGCGGGGCCCGGCCGGGCGGACTCTCCGCCCACCTCCAGCAGGTCCGCGCCCTCCTCCGCCATCTGGTGGGCGCGGTCCACCGCCGCGGCTAGGTCCGGGTGCCGCGCGGCCGCGTAGAAGGAGTCCGTGGTGACGTTGAGGATCCCGACCACGTACACCCGGCAGCGCAGGTCCAGGGCCACGTCCCGCAGGCGCAGCAACCCCTCGGAGCCCACAACACCCCATTGTACGCGGGGCGGGCTCCGGCCACAGGTGGGCCTTCAGATCCGTCCCCGGAGGGAGCGTAGGGCGGAAAAGGCCCGGTGAACTTCCTCGGGGTCGGTGTAGAAGTGACCGGACATGCGGATCCCCGCCCGAGGCCGGTAGTCCACCAGGATCCCCAGCTCTTGCAGCCGCCCGACGGCTTGGTCCGCGCCGGGGAAGTCCACCACCACCAGCCCGCCGCGCTGGGCGGGCTCCCGCGGGGTGCGCACCGTAAGACCATCCTCGTCGGCCAGATCCATCATGTGCTGGGTGAGCCTGAGGGACTTCTCCCGGACGGCCTCCACCCCGACTTCCAGCACGATCTCCAGCCCGGCCCGCGCCGCGAACAGGCTCGCCATCCCGGGGGTCCCCGTGGCGAACCGGCCGGCGCCCGCGGCCCACTCCAGGTCCAGGGGAAACCCGAAGGGGTCCCGGTGGCCGAACCACCCGGCCATCAAGGGCTCGAGCTGCTCCCCTCGGTCCGGGCGGACGTACATCCACGCGGCCCCCGGACCCCCGCACAGCCACTTGTGGGAGCCGCCCAGGACCGCGTCCGCGCCCCACACGGTCACGTCCACGGGCACGCAGCCTGCGGTCTGGTAGGCATCCACCACGCACCAAGCACCGCGGGCGTGCGCCAGGGCCGTGATGGCCGGCACGTCCTGAAGCGCGCCCGACCGGAAGATGCCGTGGTCCACCAGCACCACCAGGGTCGCGTCGTCCACCGCCTCTTCCCAAAGCTCCAAGGGCACCGTGATCCCGTCGGGGCTGCGCAACAGGTGCAGTTCCACGCCCAGGTCCCGGTGCGCCTGCACCGCGTACAGCAAGGACGGGAAGTTCAGGTCCGTGGCCACCACCTTGCGGCGCCCGTGCTTCCGGGCCAGGCTGCCCAACAGGGCCCCGAAGAGGGTGGACACGTTCTGGTGCAACACCACCGAACCCCGGGGCGCGCCGATGAGCGCCGCCAGGCGGCCCGCGTGCTCGTCCAGGTACGCCTCCCACTCCTCCCAAGCTCCCACACCCCGCTCGTCCCACGCGCGGGCGTAACGATCCAGCCACGCGCGGGCCGAGCGCGGCATGGCACCCATGGAGTGGGACACCAGGTAGGCCACCCGCTCCAGGATGGGGAACTCCCCGCGCCAGCGCAGGAGGGGGTCGGTCACGGGGTCCGCTCCACGAAGGTCCTGGCTTCCCACAACAGGGGGAAGAACTTCTTGTCCAGGGTGCCCCGCAGGTAGTCCACCCCCGTGAAGTAGCCGGCGTCCGCGCCGGCGTCGCCGAGCACCCGCCGGACGTCGGCCTCTCCGGTGCCCGGCCGGGCGCCGATCATGCGTTCCACCATGAGCACGTGCCGGTACCGCCAGCTCGCCACGGCCTCGTCGTACTCCACGAGCGCCTCGCACAGTTCGTTCAGGTCGGCCAGCGTCGGGTCCCGCAGGATCCGGATGAGGGTGTGCAGCAGCTCCTGCTGCGGGTCCGTGGCCAGGCCCCGGCGGCGCAGCAGGTGGACGAAAGCGTCCCACACGCTCGGCTCCTGGAGCCGGCGCTGCAGGACCTGCAGGTCCTCCGGGTCGGACGGGAAGCTGGCCAGGTACCGGGGATCTTTGGCACCCGAAAGGAACTCCAGCTCCCGGAACTGCCGGCTCTGGAAGCCGCTGGCGGGCTTCAGCTGCGACCGGAACTCCAAAAAGTCCCACGGCCGCATGGTCTCCAGGACGTCGAAGCCGCCCAGGGTGGCGCGGGTCACCTCCGCCGCCCGCCGCAGCCACCGGGCGGCCTCCTGTAGGTGGTCCCGTTCGAGGGCGCCCCTCACGGACTCCAGCTCGAACAGCAACAGCTTGAACCACAACTCGAACACCTGGTGGACCACGATGAACTGCAGCTCGTCGTGGGCGGGGCTGAGCCTGTGCTGCAGGCTCAAGAGCTCGGGGACCCGCAGGTAGCTGCCGTACGTGAGGGGACGCCGTGCCACCTCCATGGTGCCCTCCCCGGACCAACCCGAAACCCGCTGCCGAGATCTTCGGGGACCCCGATCCCCGTTCCTGGGAACGCCTCTCCGCCGTGCTCTCGGCGAAGGACTTCGACCCCGCCAGGTCCGTCTCCTCCGCAGGAGTCCGAGGTACGGGTTGCGAATTGGGTCTCATCCCGTGCGGGAGGTGCCCGTTGGACCCGAGGGCGAGGCCGGCCCTGCGCCGGATCCCTCCGTACGTGGCGGGAGACTCGCCCGCCCGGGTGCGCCGCACCCTGGGACGGGAAGCTCCGGTGAAGCTGGCGTCCAACGAGAACCCCCTGGGCCCCTCGCCCCTGGCGGTGGAGGCCCTCCGGGCCGCGGCCGCTGACGTCCACCGCTACCCGGAGGACGATCCGTGGGCCCTCCGGGAGGCGCTGGCGGAACACCTGGCCGTCCCCGCCGGATGGGTAGCGGTGGGCGCGGGCAGCAGCGCGCTGCTCAAACTCCTGGCGGAGGCCTACCTGAGCCCCACGGACGTGGTGGCGTACGCGTGGCCCAGCTTCATCCTCTACCCCGTGGTGGCCCGGCTGCAGGAGGCGCGGGAGCTCGTCATCCCCCTGGGCCCGGACGGCCGGCACGACCTGGAGGCCATGGCCCGGGCCGCGGACGGCGCGCGGCTGATGGTGGTCTGCAACCCCAACAACCCCACGGGCACCTACGTCTCCCGCCACGAGCTGGAGCGGTTCCTGGACACGGTTTCCGAAGACACCCTGGTGGTGTTGGACGAAGCGTACGCGGAGTTCGCCCGGCACGCGGCCCCGGACTACCCGGACGGGGTGCGGTGGGTGCGGGACGGCCGGCGGGTGGCGGTGCTGCGGAGCTTCTCCAAGGTGTACGGCCTGGCTGGCCTGCGGGTGGGCTACATGGTGGCACCCCCGGAGGTGGTGGAGGCCGTGGCGCGGGTGCGGGAGCCCTTCCAGGTGTCGGCTCCGGCGCAGGCGGCGGCCCTGGCCGCCCTCCGGGACCGGCACCACGTGGCCCGCACCCTGGAGGTGGTGGCGCAAGGGCGAAGCCGACTCCAGTCCCTGACAGAGCGCCTGGGCGTCCGCAGCTACCCCAGCGTGGCCAACTTCGTGTGGATGGACACGGGCCGGCCCGCGGAAGAGGTGGCCAGGGCGCTGCTGGAGCGCGGCGTCATCGTCCGTCCGGGACCTCCCGGGTCCACGTGGCTGCGCGTGTCCGTGGGGATCCCCGAGGATCTGGACCGGCTCGAGGACGCCCTGGCCCGGGTCCTGCAGGGCGGAGGCTGAAGCGGGCAGGGGTGGGGCCGTGCGGCGGCGAACTCGTGTGCACTGCGACCCAAGCCCATCCGAAAAAGGGGGAGTGAGCCATGAGGGATCGCAGCTGGTGGGTCCTGCTGGGCGTGGGACTGCTGACGGCCGCGGTGGTGGCCGGGGCCGCCGCGGCTCCCGGGGTACGGTTCGACCGCAACATCAAGGTGGGGGTGGTGGACACCTACAGCGGGCCGCCCGCGGTGTTCGGCAACGACGCCCTGAACGGCTTCAAGCTGGCCCTGCAGGAGATCAACCGGGACGGGGTCCACGGGGCCCGCATCGAGTTCGTGACCCGGGACGAACGCTTCAGCCCCGAGATCGGGCTCAGCATGGCCCGGGAGCTGGTGCTGCAGGAGCGGGTGGACGTGCTGGTGGGGACCATCAACAGCGCCACCGCCCTGGCCATCTCCGCCTTCGCCCGGGAGCAGCGGGTGCCGTTCATCGTGTGGATCTCCAAGAGCGAGGACATCACGGGCGCCAAGGGGCACAAGTACGTGTTCAGCACCGGGGAGAACACCGCCATGGCCGGAAAGGCCCTGGCGGAAGCGGTGGCCAAGCGGGGGTTCACCCGCTTCTGGCTGGCCGCGGAGGACTACGAGTACGGCCACCGGATCACCAACTCCTTCTGGCGGTTCATGAAGCGGGCCCGGCCGGAGGCGCAGCTGGTGGGGCAGACGTGGTGGAGGACGGGGGAGCCGGACCTGGTCCCTTACCTCACCCAGATCCTGCAGGCCCGGCCCCAGGCGGTGTTCTTCGGCACCGGCGGGGCGGGGATGGCCAACGTGATGCGGACCATGCAGGTCATCGGGTTCGCCCAGCGGATCCCCTCCGCCATCCACACCGCCATCGACGTCACCGTCCTGCGGCCCCTGGGCACCGCGGCGCCGGAGGGCGTGTTCGGCACCACGGACTACCTGTACTACTACCCGGAGACCCCCGCCAACCGGAAGTTCGTGCAGGACTTCCAGGCGGCGTACGGGAGCCCGCCGGGTTTCCCCGCCTTCCACGGCTACATCACCGGTTACTTCATCGCGGAAGCCTTCCGGAAGGCGGGGTCCTTGGACCGGGAGCGGTTCGTGACCGCCCTGGAGGGGCTGCGCATCCGCACCCCCTTGGGGGAGGTGGAGATGCGGGCCTGCGACCACCAGGCGGTGCTGCCCATGATCTTCGGCGTGACCCGGCGCGACCCGCGCTTCCCGCACCTGGTGGCGGGCGACCCCGTGATCCTGCCCGGGCGGGACGTGATGCCCACGTGTGAGGACATCCGCCGGGCTCGGGAGCAGGCCCGCTAGGAGCATGCCCGTGAAACGTTCGCAGCGGGCGCGACGGGGGTCGCGGAAGATCGCGCCGGCGATGTTCGGGGTGGTCTAGGGATGGACGCGGGCGCGGTCCTCGGCCAGCTGGTGGTGGGCCTCAGCCGGTCCATGATCCTGTTCATCGTATCCGCTGGGCTCACCCTGGTTCTGGGGGTGCTGCGGGTCCCCAACGTGTTCCACGGGTCCCTGTACATGCTGGGCGCCTTCGTGGCGTGGACCGCGGCGGAGGCGTTGGGAGGGCACCCGGCGGGGCTGTGGGTGGCCCTCGCCGTGGCCCCCCTGGTGACCGCGGCGGTGGGCCTGGTGGTGGAGCGGCTGCTCCTGTCCCGCCTGTACCACCGGGAACACCTCATGCTCATCCTGTTCACCTTCGGGGTGATGCTGGTCCTCAACGACGTGGTGAAGCTCTTGTGGGGTCCCACGTACCGTTCCCTGGTACCGCCCCCCTCCCTGCAGGGTGCGGTCACGGTGCTCGGGGTCGCCCTACCGCGCTTTAACCTGGTGCTGCTGGCCGCAGGCCCCCTGGTCGCCCTGGGGCTGTGGCTGTTTACCCACCACAGCCGCGCGGGGAAGCTCTCCCGGGCCGCGGCCACGGACCGGGACATGGTGGCGGTGTTGGGGGTGGACGTGAGCCGGGTGTTCGCCCTGGCCTTCGCCCTGGGCTGCCTGCTGGCCGGCCTGGGTGGAGCCCTCGTGGCGCCGACCACCAGCATCACCCTGGGGATGGACCACAGCCTGCTCATCGACAGCTTCCTCATCGTGATCGTGGGCGGCCTGGGGAACCTTTGGGGAGCCCTGGTGGGCTCCCTCCTGTTCGGGGTAACGCAGTCCGTGGGCCTGCTGGTGTGGCCCCAGTTCGCCATCGCCTTCCCCTACGCGGTGACCACAGCCGTCCTGCTGGCCCGGCCCACGGGCCTACTGCGGTCCGCATGGTGAGCCCGCGCCTGGTGGTGGCCCTGCTGGTGGGGCTGGCGGCGGTGCCCGCCGTCTCGCCGCCGTTTTTCGTGTACCTGGTGGCGTTGATCCTGGTCACGGGCCTGCTGGCCACCAGCCTCAACCTCGTCCTCGGCTACGGCGGCCTGTACCAGTTCCACCACGGGGTCTTCTACGGGATCGGCGCGTACACCGCCGCGGTGGCCATCACCCGGCTGGGCTGGCCGGCGCCCGCAGCCCTCCTGGCGGGACCGGTGGCGGCGGCGCTGGCCGGGCTCGTGATCGGCGCTCTCTGCGTGCGGCTGTCCCGCCTGTACTTCGGGATGCTGCAGCTCTCCCTGGGCTCCTTCGTGTGGATCGTGGCCCTGCGGTGGTACCCCGTGACGGGAGGCGACAACGGCATCCACGGCATCCCCCTGCCCGCCTTCCTCCAGACGGTGCCGGGCGCGTACGCGGTGGTGGCGTCCGCGGTGGTGGCGTCCATGGCGGTCCTGTGGCTGGTGGTTCGGTCGCCCTTCGGCCTGACCCTGCAGGCCATCCGGGACAATCCCCAGCGGTCCCAGGTGATGGGGGTGGACGTGCGGGCGCACCAGCTGGCGGCCATGGTCCTGGCGGCGTTGTTCGCGGGCGTGGCCGGGGTGCTGTACGTGGTCCTGGAGCGGTCCGTGTTCCCCAACATGCTGTTCTGGGTCCTGTCCCTGGAGATCCTGGTGATGTGCCTGCTGGGCGGGTGGTTCACCTTCTCCGGGCCGATGGTGGGTGCCGCGGTCCTGGTGGGGTTGCGGACCCTGGTGGGGCGGTACACGGAGTACTGGACTTTGGTGCTGGGCGTGGTGCTGATCCTCCTCATCTTCTTCCTCCCGGAGGGCATCGTGGGGTACCTCCAGCAGCGGTGGAGCTGGCTCCGGGCACCGTCCCCGCGCCCGGCCACGGCAGGAGGGGCCCGTGGCTAGACCACCCCAAAATCGCTGCCGCGATTTTGGGGACCCCGGTCTCCACGATTCCGGGCGGTTTTTCGGAAACGCTCCCAGCCACCTCCTCCGGGTGGAGGACGTGCACCGGTCCTTCGGCGGCTTCCCCGCGGTGCGGGGCGCTTCCCTGGCCGTGCAGCCCGGCCAAGTGGTGGCGGTGATCGGGCCCAACGGAGCGGGCAAGACCACCCTGTTCAACCTGATCACCGGCGTCCTGCTGCCGGACCGCGGACGGGTGGTTCTGGACGGGAGGGACGTGACCCGCTGGCCGGCCCACCGGCGGTGCCGCGCGGGTCTGGGGCGGACCTTCCAGATCGCCAACGTGTTCCCGCGGCTGTCGGTGTTCGACAACGTGCACGCCGCGTGCCTGGCGCACGCCCGCAAAGGGTTCCACCTGTTCCGGAACGCCCGACGGTTCGCGGTCCGGGAGGCGTGGGAGATCCTGGAGGTCACGGGCCTGGCGCCCCACGCGGACCGTGTGGCCGGCACCCTGTCCCACGGGGACCAGCGGATCCTGGAGATCGCCCTGGCCCTGGCCGTGCGCCCCAGGCTGCTGGTCCTGGACGAGCCTACCGCGGGCATGTCGCCGGAGGAGACGGCGTCCACCCTGCAGCTCATCGGCCGGCTCAACCGGGAGCGGGGGCTTTCGGTGCTGTTCAGCGAGCACGACATGGAGGTGGTATTCTCCACCGCCCACGTGGTGGTGGTGATGCACCAGGGACGGACCATCGCCCACGGCACTCCTGAGGAGGTCCGGAGAAACCCCGAGGTCCAGCGGGCCTACCTGGGCGGGGAGGATCCCGAGCCCGCGGGCCCACCGGCCCCGTCGCCCGTGGATGGACCTCCCATGCTGCAGGTGGAGGGGATCCACACGTACTACGGTCTGAGCCACGTGCTGTTCGACGTCTCCCTGGAGGTGCGGGAGGGAGAGGCGGTGTTCCTGCTGGGGCGCAACGGCGCGGGCAAGAGCACCACCTTGAAGAGCGTGGTGGGCCTGGTCCCTCCCCGCCGGGGCAGCGTCCGCTACCGGGGCCGGGAGCTCCGGGGCCTTCCGCCTCACCTCGTGGCGCGGATGGGCCTCGGCTACGTGCCCGACGACCGGCGCATCTTCCCCGACCTCACGGTGGAGGAGAACCTGGAAGTGGCCTCCCGACCCGGAGCCTTCGGCGAGTGGACCCTGGACGCGGTGTTCCAGCTGTTCCCCGTGCTGCGGGAGAAGCGCCATCACCGGGGAAGCCACCTGAGCGGCGGCGAGCAGAAGATGCTGGCCATCGCCCGGGCCCTGGTGGGCAACCCGCGGCTGTTGCTGCTGGACGAGCCCATGGAGGGGCTCGCCCCCATGCTGGTGCGGGTGCTGGAGGAGCGCATCCAGCAGCTGAAGCGCCGGGGGCTCACGGTGCTGCTGGCGGAGCAGAACGTGCCCGCGGCGTTGCGCCTGGCGGACCGGGGCTACGTCATCGACGACGGGCGGATCCGATTCGAGGGCACCGTGGACCAGCTGCTGGCCGACCACGAGGTGCGGCGGCGCTACCTGCTGGTGTGAGGGACCAGTTCGCGGAGCTCTCCTGGCCGGAAGCGGAGTCCCTGCTGCGGGGCCCGCAGTCCGCCGTCCTCCTCCTCCCCCTGGGCGCGGTGGAGCCCCACGGGCCCCACGCGCCCCTGGGCGCCGACCTGTTCATCTCCCTCGGCGTCTGCCGCAGGGTGGCGGAGCGGCTGGCCCAAGACCCCGGCCTGAGGGCCGTGGTGCTCCCGCCTCTCCCCTACGGCGTCACCCGGTGCGCTGCCGGCTTTGCGGGTGCGGTGGGCATCTCGGCCCAGACCCTGCAGGCGTTGCTGGTGGAGGTGTGTTCCGACTTGCTGCGTCAGGGCTTCCGGTACCTGGTGGTGGTGAACAACCACTTCGAGCCCGAGCACGTGGGGGCCATCCACGCGGCCCTGGACACGGTGGAATCGCAGACGGGCGTGGTGGTGGGGTTCGTGGACCTCACCCGGCGGCACCGGGCCCGGCACCTCACGGAGGAGTTCCGCAGCGGCAGCTGCCACGCGGGCCGTTACGAGACCTCCCTGGTGTTGGCGGACCGCCCGGACCTGGTGGACGCGCAGCGCCTGGCGTCCCTGCCACCCGTGTTCGTGGACCTCCCCTCGGCCCTGGCCGCGGGCGCCCGCGACTTCCGGGAGCTGGGCATGTCCCAGGCTTACTGCGGGGCGCCCGCGGAGGCCACGGCGCAAGAGGGCGAGGCCACGTTCGCGGTCCTCACGGACCTGGTGGTGGAGGCCATCCGGGACCTGGTCCGGGGTGTGGGAGGTCGAGACCGGCCGTCAAGGCGCCTGACCCGGAACGGCTGAGCTGCGCAGCTGCCTGCGGTCCACCTTCCCGGAGGGTGTCCGGGGCAGGGAATCCACGAAGTACACCTGCCTCGGGTACTTGTGCGGGCTCAGGTGCGCCCGCACGTACTCCTGGAGCTCCCTCGCCACGGCCTCCCCCGCCCGCTGTGGATCCCGGAGCACCACGTACGCCCGGGGCGTCACCAGGCCGCCTTCCTCGTGGGGCACCACCGCGCACTCCGCCACCAGGGGGTGTTGCAGGAGGCACTGTTCCACCTCCAGGGGAGCCACCCAGATCCCGCCCACCTTCATGAGGTCGTCGGCCCTCCCCTGGTACCAGAAGCGCCCCTCCGCGTCCTGCCGGAACAGGTCTCCGGTCCGAACCCAGTTGCCGTGGAAGCTCCGCACCGACTTGCCCCGGTCCCTCCAGTACATGAGGCCCGCGGTCTCCCCCCAGACCCACAGCTCCCCCACCTCCCCGGGCGGCAGGGGGGTGCCGTCCGGGTCCCGCACCTCCGCGTGGTACCCTGGACAGGGCCTGCCCACGCTCCCCGGCTGCACGTCGCTCGGGCGGTTGGAGATGTAGATGTGGTACAGCTCCGAGGACCCCATGCCGTCCACCACCTCCACCCCGAACTTCGCCTTCCACCGGTGGTACAGTTCCGGGGCCAGGGCCTCGCCCGCGGAGGTGGCCAGCCGCACGCACGACAGGTCGTGCCGGTCGGCTTCGGGGTGGTCCACCATGGCCTGGATCATGGTGGGCACCTGGATGAGGAGGGTGGGCCGGTACCGGTCCACCAGCTGGAAGATGCGCTCGGGGGTGGATCGCTCCGGGAACACCACCCCCGCGGCCCCCACGCCGAAGGGGAACAGGGCCGTGCAGTCGCGGGCGTAGCCGAAGAACAGCTTCGGCACCGGAAGCACCACGTCGTCCGCGGTGTACCGGATCACCTCCTGGGCGTAGTTCCAGAAGCTCAGGTACGGCGCGTAGTGGCAGTGCACCACCGCCTTGGGCCGGCCCGTGGTGCCCGTGGTGAACTTCCACAGGGCGAAGTCGTCCCTGGTGGTGTCCGCGGGGCGCAGCTCGTCCGGCGCCTGCGCCACCGCGCTCCGGAAGTCCACCTCCCCGGGCTGCAGGTCCTGCACGTCCACCGCCAGGATGCGCCCCCGGAAGCGGACTTCCCGCGCCGCGTCCCGGACCTTGACGTGGGTGTGGGAGTCCGTCACCACCACCCGGGGGTCCGCGTAGCTCAGGTAGTATGCGTAGTCGTGGGCGTGCAGGAAGGTGTACACCTCCGCCGAGACCGCTCCCAGCTTCAGCACCGCGTACCATGTGGCCACGAACTCCACCCCGTCCGCCAGGGCCAGCAGCACCCGGTCCTCCCGGTCCACCCCCAGCTCCCGGAGGACGTGGCCCACCCGGTTCGCAAGGCGCGCCAGCTCGTGGTACGTCACCGCACGGTCCCCGCAGTACAGGGCCACCCTGGCCCCGCGCCCCTCCTGCAGGTTGCGGTCCAAGAAGTAGTCCGTCACGTTGAACCGCTCCGGGACGTCCTCGTACCGGACCATACCTCCCCCCTACGACAGCAACCGACCTCCGTCCAGCACCAGGCCCTGGCCGTTGATGCCTCGGGCCTCGTCCGTGCACAGGAAGGCCACCAGGGACGCCACCTCCTCCGCGGTGAACAGCCTCCGCTGGGGACTCGCCTGTTCCAGCACGCGCCGCACCTCCTGCGGAGGACGCCCCCACCGGGTGGCCAGGTGGGCCACGTTGTCCCGGGTCATGTCCGTGTCCAGGTAGCCGGGGCACACGGCGTTGGCGGTGATCCCCCGCGGCGCGTACTCCAAGGCCAGAGACCTCACCAGCCCCAACAGGGCGTGCTTGGACGCGGTGTACGCGGCCGCGCCCCGGAAGGCGGCCTTGGCCGCCACGCTGGCCACGGCCACGATCCGGCCCCACCCCGCCCCCAACATGTCGGGGAGCACCAGCTGCACCGCGTGGAACACCCCCGTGGTGTTGACCCGCAGGTGCAGCTCCCAGTCCACCTCCGTGGTGTCCAGGAAGGGAGCTCCCCGGGCCACGCCGGCGGCGGCCACCACGACCGTCACCGGCCCCAGGACCTCCCGCGCCTTCCGCACCGCCGCCTCCACCTGCGCCCGGTCCGCCACGTCGCACGGGCAGGCCACCGCCTGCCCGCCCTGCGACGCGATCTGCGCCGCCACCTCCTCCACCTGGTCCGCCGTGCGGGCGGCCACCGCCACCGCGGCGCCCCGGCGGGCCAGCTCCACCGCACACGCCCTTCCCACCCCGCGGCCGCCGCCGGTCACGAAGGCGACCCGGCCCCGGAGGTCCGCCACGGTGCTCACCCCCGAGCCTGCGAGCCGGTGGGCGGCCCGGGCTGGACCCTCACACTGAGGTAGCGTTCCCACAACCCTGGGTCGGCCCTCAGAGCCTCGGAGGGTCCCGACCACACCACCCGACCGCGCTCGAGGATGTAGTGGTAGTGGGCCAGACGGGAGACCTGTTCCACGTACTTGTCGATGAGCAGCACCGTGAGTCCCTCGTCGTTCAGCCTCTTCAGGGAGCGCCAGATCTCCTCCCGCACCAGGGGCGCCAGCCCCTCCGTGGCCTCGTCCAGGATCAGCAGCCGCGGGTTGGTGACCAGGGCCCGGCCGATGGCCAACATCTGCTGTTCCCCGCCCGACAGCTGCGCCCCCAGGTGGGTCCAGCGGGCCCGCAGCCTCGGGAAGAGCTCCACCACCCGGTCCAGGTCCCAAAGGTTGGAGGGAGCGCTGCGCCGGGCCTGAAACGCCACCAGGTTCTCCCGGACCGTGAGGTTGGGGAAGATCTGCCGGCCCTCCGGCACGAGGGCGATGCCCCGGGACGCGATGCGCTCCGGAGGCTGCCCCTGGACCTCTTCCCCACAGAACACCACCCGGCCGCCGCGGGGCGGTACGAGCCCCATCACCGCGTGCACGGTGGTGGTCTTGCCCATTCCGTTGCGGCCCAGCAGGGTGACCAGCTGCCCCTCCCGTACTTCCAGGTCCACCCCGAACAGCACCTGGCTGGTCCCGTAGGCGGCCTGCAGGCCATCCAGTTTCAGCAACACCGGTCCGGAAGGCGTCGGCCGGACCGGCTCCACCGCCGGCGCCCGCGCGTCCCCCAGGTACGCCCGGTGGACCTCCGGGTTGGACCGCACGTCCTCCGGTGCCCCGCTGGCCAGCACCTTCCCGTCCACCAGGACGGTGATGCGGTCGGCCACCCGGAACACCACGTCCATGTCGTGTTCCACCAGCAGGATGCCCGCCTCCGCCCTCAGGCTCTGGATCAGCTCCACCATGCGCCGGGACTCCTCCGTACTCATGCCGGAGGTGGGCTCGTCCAGCAGCAGCAGCCGCGGCCAACAGGCCAGGGCGATCCCCACCTCCAGCTGCCGGCGTTCCCCGTGGGAGAGGTGAGCCACAGGCACGTGCAGGCGCTGGAGCAGCCCCACGCGGGCGGCGCAGGCCTCCGCTTCCTCCCGCAGCTCTGCCTCCGCCTCCACCGGCCGCCAGAACCCGAAGGCGCCGCCCCTCCGGGCCTGCACCGCCAGCCGTAGGTTGTCCAGCACGGTGTCGTGGGGGAACAGGTTGGTCACCTGGAAGGTGCGCGCCACCCCCAGCAGCGCCCGGCGGTGGGCGGGCAGGGCGGTCACGTCCTGTCCGCAGAACCAGATGCGCCCCTCGTCCGGCGGGAACACCCCCGCCACCAGGTTGGTCAGGGTGGTCTTGCCCGCGCCGTTGGGGCCGATGAGGGCGTGGACCTCCCCGGGACGGACCTCCAGGTGGCACCGCCACAGGGCAACCACACCGCCGAAGCGCTTGGTGAGTCCCTCCACCCTCAGCAGGCTCACCGGAGCCTTCCCTCCACCAGCCCGGCCAGGCCTCTCGGCGCGGCCAGGACCACCGCCAGGAGCACCAGGCCCACGAACAGCTGCCAGTGCACGGTGGCCGCGTGGAACAGCTCCTCCAGGGCCACCAGGGCCGCCACCCCGAGCACGGGCCCCCAGAACCGGCCCACCCCGCCCAGGATGAGCATGAACATGAAGTGCCCGGACTGCTGCCAGCTGAGCATGGCCGGGGAGACGTACTGGGTGTGGTGCGCCATCAGCACGCCCGCGAGGCCCGTGATGGCGCCGGAGAGCACGAAGGCCAGCAGCTGCACGGGATAGGCGGGGAAGCCCACCGCCACCGCCCGTGTCTCGTTGTCCCGGAGGGCCTGCAAGGCCCTGCCGAAGCGCGCGTGGACCAGCCGCCACAGCAACCACAGGCACCCCGCCAGGAGCAACACGCTCAGGTAGTACAGCTCCCGGTCGCCCAGGGGGAACCCGAAGTCCGTACGCGGGGCCCGCAACCCGTCCTGGCCGCCGTACTGCTTGAAGGACACCACCCCGTAGTACACCATCTGGGCGAACGCCAGGGTGATCATGATGAAGTACAGCCCCCGGGTGCGCAGGCACACCGCCCCGATCAGGAACGCGGCCCCTGCCGCCGCCAGCACGGCCGCGGGCCACACCAACCACGCCCGCCGGACTCCCTCCCGGGCCAGGACGGCCACCGCGTACCCGCCCAGCCCATAGTACGTGGCGTGGCCGAAGCTCACCAACCCGCCGTAGCCCAGCACCAGGTTCAGCCCGCTAGCCGCCAGGGCCAGGATCACCGCCCGGGTCACCAGGCTCTGGTAGTAGCCCCAGTTCAAAGCGTCCGCCACGAAGGGGAACGTCAGCAGCAACAGCCCCGCCGCGGCGGCCAGCCCGCGGGCGGCGGCCTGGGGAGGTGCCCACGCCCGCCGCTCCTGAGGGACGGACAGGTGGCGCACCCGCGTCCCCCTCATCCGTGCACGGGGAACAGCCCCCGCGGCCGGAAGAACAGCACCACCGCCATGAGCAGGTAGATGAGCACGGATGCCAGGGTCGGCCCCAGGTTGGAGGCCACCTCCGGGGCCACCAGCTGCGCGAACAGGGGAGGCAGGAAGGCCCGGCCTGCGGTATCGACCATCCCCACCAGGAGGGAGCCCACCAGGGAGCCCTTCACGGACCCGATCCCTCCGATGACGATGACCACGAAGGCCAGGATAAGGATGTCCTCGCCCATGCCCACCTGCACCGCGAAGATGGGTCCCAACAGCGCGCCCGCCACTGCGCTCAGGCCGGCGCTCAGGGCGAACACCAGGGTGAACACTTGGCCGATGGGGACCCCCATGGCCTGGGCCATGCGGCGGTTGCTGGCCCCGGCCCGCACCCACATGCCCAGGCGGGTCCGGTGGATGACGACGAACAACAGGGCCGCCAGACCCGCTCCCACCCCCAGCACCACCAGGCGGTAGGCGGAGTAGCTGAGGCCCGGCAGTACGCTCACGGGCCGGGCCAGCTCGCTCGGCACGGACATGAGGAGGGCCTGGGGCCCCCACACCATCCGCACCACCTCGTTGAACACCAGGATCAGGGCAAACGTGGCCAGCACCTGGCTCAGGTGGTCCCGGGCGTACACCCGCCGCAGGACCGAGACCTCCAGCAGCACACCCACCCCTGCGGTGAGCAGGACCCCTCCCAGCACCCCGGTCCAGAAGGAGCCCGTGCCCACCGCGAGGGTGGCGGCGAAGTACGCCCCCAGCATGTACAGGGAGCCGTGGGCCAGGTTGACCACGTCCATGATGCCCAGCACCAGGGTCAGGCCCGCGGACAGGAGGAACAGCATGAGTCCGAACTGGACCCCGTTCAGTAGCTGCTCCAGGACCAGGCCCGTGGGCACTTCCTCGGCTCCTCCGGGGCCGTCAGTCGGGCAGGCGGCAGCGGGACACGTACGCGTCCGCGTGGTTGCGGAAGATGGTCCCCCGGAGCCGGTTCACGATCTCGCCGTTGGGCAGCTCTACCACCTGACGCAGGTAGTAGTCCTGGACGGGGTAACCGTTGCGGCTGAACCGGACCTTGCCCCGGGTGCTGTCGAACCCGGACAGGATGGCCTTCCGGAACTCCGCCTTGCGCGACAGGTCCCCACCCACCGCCCGCAGGCCGTGGTCGATGGCCAGGGCGGTGTCGTACCCCTGCGCCGCGTACAGGGTGGGGGTCCGCCCGTAGGTGCGCCGGAAGTCCTCCACGAACCTCCGGTTGATGGGGTTGAACAGCTCCAGGGCCCAGTGGGAACTGTTGTACACGCCCACCATGGGCTTGCCCACGGCCCGGATGACGTCCGCGTCCGCGGAGAAGCCGGGCACCAGCAACGTCACCTGCTGCATCAGCCCCGCCTCCGCGTACTGCTTGATGAAGTTCACACCCATGGCCCCAGGGTAGAAGGCGTACACCGCCTGGGGCCGGGCGGCGCGGATCTGGGCGATCTCCGCGGAGTAGTCCAGCTGGCCCAGGCGCGTGTACACCTCGCTCACCACCCGCCCTTTGTAGAACCGCTTGAACCCGGTGAGGGCGTCCCGGCCCGCGGGGTAGTTGGGGGCGAGGATGAAAGCGGTCTGGTACCCCTTCAGCTGGGCGTAGTGGCCCATGGCCTCGTGCAGGTTGTCGTTCTGCCACGCCACGTTGATGAACAGGGCGTTGCACTGCTCCCCCGCGTACTCCGCGGGGCCGGCGTTGGGGCTGATGTAGAACACCCCGTGCTGGAACACCAGGTCCCCCACCGCGAGCAGCACGTTGGAGAAGATGATCCCCGTCACCAGGTCCACCCGGTCCCGCCGCAACAGCCGCTCCACCGCGGTCCGGGCCACGTCGGGGTTGAGCTGGTCGTCCGCCACCACCACCTCCACGGGCAGGCCACCCAGGCGGTTGCCCAAGTGGCGGAGGGCCAGGTGGAAGGCGTCCAGCACGTCCGTGCCCAACGCCGCGCCTCCCCCGGAGAGGGTGCTCACGAACCCGATCTTCAGCTGCCGAGGTTGAGACTGTGCCGTCCAGGGCGACAGGGCCACCGCCAGAGCCGCCACCATTCCCCACACCATCCTCCACTTCATACCGTTCCCCCCTTCCTGTGGTTTTGCCCCCTCAAGAGACCGGTCCTGGCCTGCGGATCGGGGTCCGGGATCACCGCGGTGGCCTCGATCTCCACCTTGGCTCCCGGCTCCACCAAGCCCTTGACCTCCACCACGGACATGGCCGGGTAGTGCCGGCCCACCACCTCCTGGTAGGCTCTCCCCAGTTCCTCCAGGGAGGCCAGGTACTCCTCCTTGTCCGTCACGTACCACGTCATGCGCACCAGGTGTTCCGGGCCTGCGCCGGCCTCCCGGAGGACGCAGACGATGTTCTGCAGCGCCTGCCTGGCCTGCCCCACGAAGTCGTGGTGCTCGAACTCCCCCTGCGGGTTCCACCCCACCATCCCCGCCACGAACACCCAGGTGCCGCGGGCGGCCACGCCGTAGGCGTAGCCCTTGGGCCGGGCCCACCCGGCAGGCTGCAGGACCCTCACGGGGTCCCTCCCGCCTGCCGGGCCATCTCCCGCAGCCGGTAGCGCTGCAGTTTGCCCGTCTCCGTGCGGGGGAGGCTGGAGCAGAACTCCACCTGCCTCGGGTACTTGTACGGCGCGATGGTGCGCTTCACGTGGTCCTGCAGCTCGTGCGCCAAGGCCTCGTCCGGCGTGTAGCCCTCCCGGAGGACCACGTACGCCTTCACCACCTGGCCCCGGTCCGGGTCCGGCACCCCCACCACCCCGCACTCCGCCACCACGGGGTGGGTCAGCAGGGCGTCCTCCACCTCCGCGGGGGCGATGTTGTAGCCCGCGGACACGATGAGGTCGTCCGTGCGCGCCTGGTACAGGAAATACCCCTCGTCGTCCACCACGTACGCGTCCCCGGTGACGTTCCAGCCGCCCTGCACGTACTCCCGCTGCCTGGGGTCGTCCAGGTACCGGCACCCCGTGGGCCCCTTCACCGCCAGCCGTCCCACGGTGCCCGCGGGCGCGGGCTGGCCCGCGGGATCCAGTACGCAGGCCCTGTAACCCGGCACGGGCTTGCCCGTGGCTCCGGGCTTGGCCTCCTCCTCCCGGTGGGAGATGAAGATGTGCAGCATCTCCGTGGACCCGATGCCGTCGATGATCTCCAGGCCCGTGGCCTCCCGCCACGCCTGCCGGGTGGCCGCGGGGAGGGCTTCTCCCGCGGACACGCACTTCCGCAGCCGCCCCACCCCCTCCCGCCGCACCAGGGCAGCCATGGCCCGGTACGCGGTGGGCGCGGTGAAGCACACCGTGGCCCCGAACTCCGCGATCCCCTGCAGCAGCTGCTCGGGACCCGCCCGCTCCAGGAGCACGCTGGACGCCCCGATGCGCATGGGGAACAGTACCAACCCGCCGAGCCCGTACGTGAAGGCCAGGGGCGGGCTGCCGATGAACACGTCGTCGGGGGAGGCCCGCAGGATGTGACGGCCGAAGGTGTCGCACACCGCCAGCACGTCCCGGTGGAAGTGCACGCAGCCCTTGGGCTGACCCGTGGTCCCCGAGGTGAAGGCCACCAGAACCGGGTCCGTGGCGAAGGTGCGGACATTGTCGAACTGCGGCGGCTTGGACGCCATGCGGTCCTCCAGGTCGCCGAAGAACACCACCTCCCGCAGAGCCGGACAGCCTGCGGCGGCGGTCTCCAGCTCGTCCCGCAGGCGCTCGTCGCACAGGGCGTGGGAGACCTGCGCTTTGCCCATCACCTGGCCCAGCTCCTTGGCCCGCAGCAGGGGCATGGTGGTCACCACCACCGCCCCGGCCTTCACCGCCCCGAACCAACACGCCACCAGCATGGGCCCGTTGAACCCCCGCAGCAGCACCCGGTTGCCCGGGCGCACCCCCAGGTCCTGCACCAACACCCGCGCCACCTGGTTGGCCCGCGCCAGGAGGTCTGTGTACGTCCACCGCACCCCGGGCGCCTGCACCGCCAGGCGGTGACCCTGACCCGCGGCCACCCAGTGGTCCAGCAGCACCTCCGCGCAGTTCACCTGCGGCGGGTACTGCAGCTCGGGTAGCTCGAACAGGAACTCCGGCTGCAGCTCCGGGGGCGGCAGCCGGTCCAGCACGAAGGTGTCCTCATGGGATGTGGCCCGCACCGTCCTCACCCCCCGCTTGCGTGTCCCGGTACGTCCGCAACAGCTCCCGGCCCACCACCAGTTGCTGCACCTCCGTGGCACCCTCGTAGATCCGCAGGGCGCGCACCTCCCGGTACAGGGCCTCTACCGCGGTGCCGCGGGTGACCCCGAGCCCGCCCCACATCTGCACCGCGGCGTCCACCACCCGCTGGGCGGACTCCGTGGCGAACAGCTTGGCCATGGCCGACTCCCGGGTCACGCGGGCTCCCTGGTCGTACAGCCACGCCGCCCGGTAGGTAAGGAGGGCGCTGGCGTCCACCAGGGTCGCCATGTCCGCCAGCTTCGCCTGCGTGAGCTGCAGGTCCGCAAGCCGGCCCCCGAACATCTCCCGCTCCGTGGCCCGCCGCACGGCCTCGCCCAGCGCCCGCCGCGCGAACCCCACCGCCGCCGCGGCCACCGTGGCCCGGAACACGTCTAGGGTGGCCATGGCCACGCGGAACCCCTCTCCCGGGTTCCCTACCCGGTGGTGGGACGGCACCCAGCAGTCCTCCAACCGCACGGTGGCCAGGGGATGCTCCGCCAGGGAGCGGATCCGCTCCACCACCCGAAGCCCGGGGTTGTCCGCGTCCACCACGAAGGCGGAGACCCCCCGGGCACCCTCCCCTTCCCCGGTCCGGGCGAAGACCACGTAGAAGTCCGCCACCCCGCCGTTGGACACGAAGGTCTTGGTGCCGTTCAGCCGGTAGCCGCCGCCGTCCGCGTCGGCCCGGCAGCGGAGGTGGGCGACGTCCGAACCGGCTTGGGGCTCCGTGAGGGCGAAGGCCGCCACGAGCTGTCCCGAGGCCACGCCGGGCAGGTAACGCCTCCGCAGGGCGTCCGTCCCGAACAGGGAGATGGGACCGGACCCGAGGCCCTCCAGGGCGAAGGCGGCGTCCGCGAGGGCGTGGTGGTAGGCCAAAGTCTCCCGGATCAGACACAGGGCCCGCGCCTCCAAGCGGGACGAGGCACCGCCGCAGTCGGTACCGGCCACCGTGTACCGGAGCCAGCCCGCCTCCCCCATGCTCCGGACCAGCTGCCGCGTGGCGGAGCCGGGGTCCGCGTCGGCCTCCGGCTTGAGGTGGCGGCGCGCCCACACCTCCACCTCCTCCCGGAGCTGCCGGTGCCAGGGCTCAAAGAACGGCCAGCGCGGGTCCGAACCGGCGAGCACGTCAGTCCCCCTGGAACTCCGGTGGGTGCTTTTCCACGAAGGCCGCGTAGCCCCGCTGGAAGTCCCGGGTGGCCATGCACAGCGCCTGGGCCTGGGCCTCCGCGTCCAGGGCGTCGTCCACGCTCATGCTCCACTCCTGGTGCAGCATGGCCTTGGTGACGGCCAGGGCGAAGCTGGGTCCCGTGGCCAGCTGCCGGGCCAGGTCCAGGGCGGTGGCGTGTAGCTGTTCCGGTGGCACCACGCGGTTGAAGAACCCCCACCGTTCCCCTTCCTCCGCGTCCATCATGCGGCCCGTGAACAACAGCTCCGCGGCGCGGTTCCACCCCACCACCCGCGGGAGGAGAGCACACGCTCCCATGTCGCATCCCCCCAGGCCCACGCGGGTGAACAGGAACCCCACCCGCGCCCGCGGCGTGCCCACCCTGAGGTCACACGCCAGGGCCAGGGCGGCCCCAGCTCCCGCGCACACCCCGTCCACCGCGGCCACCAGGGGTTGGGGACAGCGTCGCATGGCCCGCACCACCTCCACGGTCATGCGGGTGAAGCGCAGCAGGCCGGGCATGTCCGCCTGGACGAGGGCGCCGATGATCTCGAACACGTCGCCGCCGGAGGAGAACTCGTTCTCCGCGCCCGTGAGGACCACCGCCCGCACGTCCCCCGCGTCCCGCAGGCGTCCGAACAGCTCCCGCAGCTCCGCGTACGCCTCGAAGGTGAGGGCGTTCTTGCGCTGGGGCCGCCGCAGGGCCACGACCCCCACCCCGTCCTCCACGGACCAGTCCACGTGCTGGGCCCGGTAGAGGGCCATGGCCTGGCCGTGCCCGGGCAGGGGCAAGGGGTTCATGGTCCTGGCCCACGCGCTCATCCCCGTCCTCCTTCTCGCAAACTCGCGGCGACACTCTGCTTCAGACGGGCCAGCAGCCCGTACAGGTGGTCGCGCTCCTCCCGGGAGAGCTGGGAGAACAGCTCCACGATCCACCCCTCGTGCACCCGGGCCATGGTCCGGAACCGCCGGAGTCCCTTCGGCGTGGGCCGGACCACCACCGCGCGGCGGTCGCGGCGGTGGGAGCTGCGGCGGACCCACCCCTCCTTCTCCAGCTGGTCCACCAGGCGCGTGGTGTTGCCCGCGGTGACCATCATCCTCCGGGACAGCTGGTTCATGGTGAGCCCTTGGGGCTGCCGGTCCAGCTGCGCCATCAGGTCGAACCGGGCCAGGCTGGTGCCGAAGGTCTCCCGCAGGCGGCGCGCCACCTCCGCCTTCACCAGGTTGGCCGCGGACAGCAGCCGCAACCACAGGCGGATGGACTGGTGGTCCTCCTCCGTGGCGCGGGCCTCAAGCCCCAGGAGGTCCACGGAGCGGTCCTCCAGGGCCAGCCCGCCCCCTGCGCCGCGCCGGGTATTGCCCCGCCGGTTCACCGTCCCGCCTCCGCCTTCACCCGGTCCTGAGCCGCCCGGGCCATGATCCGTTCCAGCTCCTCGATGGCCGCCCGCTCACCCTGCTGCGCGGCCCGGGCCCGGGCCATGATCCGCTCCAGCTGCTCCTTGCCGTCCAGGTACTGCTTCGCCCATTCCACGTCCCTGAAGCCCAACCGGGCGGCCTCCACCAACGTCCACTGCGGGTTGGCCAGGTGGGGCCGCGCCAGGGCGCACAGGTCCGCCCGGCCCGCGGCGATGATGGAGTTCACGTGGTCGGCCTCGTAGATGGACCCCACCGCCATGGTGGCGATCCCCACCTCGTGGCGGATGCGGTCCGCGAAGGGGGTCTGGTACAGCCGGCCGTAGGCGGGCTGGGCCCACGGGGTGGTCTGGCCACTGGACACGTCGATGAGGTCCACCCCCACGTCCTTGAACATGCGGGCGATCTCCACCGCGTCGTCGGGGGTGATGCCTCCCGGAGCCCAGTCGTGGGCGGAGATCCGCACCGACAGGGGCAGGTGCGCGGGCCACGCGGCGCGCACGGCCCGCACCACCTCCAGGGGGAACCGCATGCGGTTCTCCAAGTTGCCCCCGTACTCGTCCTTCCGCAGGTTCGTCAGGGGGCTGATGAAGGCGGACAGGAGGTAGCCGTGGGCGCAGTGCACCTCCAGCCAGTCGAACCCGCACTCCACGGCCCAGCGGGTGGCGCGGACGAACTCCTCCAGCACCCGGTCCATGTCCTCCCGGGTCATCTCCCGCGGGACCTGGTTGTGGGGACCCCACGGCACCGGGGACGGACCCATCACGGGCCAGTTGCCCTCCGGGAGGGGTTCGTGGTAGCCCTCCCAGCCCACCCGGGTGGACCCCTTGGGCCCCGAGTGCCCCAGCTGCAGGGCGATCTTGGCGTCCGTGTGCTCGTGCACGAAGCGCACGATCCTGCGCCAGGCCTCCACGTGCTCGGGCTTGTACAGACCCGCGCACCCGGGGCTGATCCTCCCCTCCCGCGACACGCACGTCATCTCCGTGAACACCAAAGCCGCGCCACCCAGGGCCCGGGCGCCCAGGTGCACCAGGTGGAAGTCCCCCACGGTGCCGTCCTCCGCGGAGTACATGGCCATGGGGGAGACCACCACCCGGTTCTTCAGCCGCACGCTGCGCATCTGGAAGGGGGTGAACATGGGGGGCACGGGACGGTCCAGGCCGCACCGCCGGGCGAACCACCGCTCGAACTCCGCCACGTACCCGGGGTCCCGCTGCCGGAGCTCCTCGTGGAACAGCCGCTGGGACCGCGTGAGGAGGGTGTAGGCGAACTGCTCGGGCTCCAGGTGGGCGTACCGGCGCACGTTCTCGAACCAGTCCGCGGAGTTCCGGCCCGCGTGCCGCAGGCGCGAGAGTTCCACCTTGCGCTCCGCCTCGTAGGCTTCCAGGGCGCGGTCCAAACCCTCCCCGGTGTGGCCGAAGGTGGCTAGGGCCTTGGCCAGCCCGATGGCGTCCTCCATGGCCAGGCGCGTGCCGGAGCCCACGGAGAAGTGCACGGTGTGCGCCGCGTCCCCCACGAGGACCACGGGGACCGGTCGGCCGTTCACCGGGATCCGCTGCACCCACCGCTGGCATTGCAGCCACGGGAAGCGCAGCCAGTGCGCGGAACCCCGCAGGTGGGCGGCGTTGGACAGCAGCCGGTGGCCTTCCAGGTAGCGGCCGAACAGGCGCTCGCAGAAGGCGATGGACTCCTCCTTGTCCATGCGGTCCAGCCCCGCGGCGTGCCACACCTCCTCCGGGGTCTCCACGATGAAGGTGCTGGTGCCGCCGTCGAACGGGTAGGCGTGGGCCGTGAACCAACCCCAGGAGGTTTCCTCGAAGGCGAAGGTGAAGGCCCCGAAGTGCTTGCGGGTGCCCAGCCACACGTAGCGGCAGCGGCCCCACTCCACCTGGGGCTGGAAGGCCTCTGCGTACCGGGCCCGGGTCCGGCTGTTCACCCCGTCCGCGGCCACCACCAGGTCCGCGTCCAGCTCCCGGGCCAGCTCCGCGGGGTCCTCCACCTCGCGCTGGAACACCAGCTCCGCCCCGAGGCCGCGGGCCCGTTCCTGCAGGATGCGCAGCAGGGTGGTCCGGGCGATGCCCGCGAAACCGTGGCCACCGGAGCGGATGGTCCTGCCCTTGAAGTGGACCTCGATGTCGTCCCAGTGGTAGAAGTTCCGCTGGATCTCCCGGTAGCTCTCCGGGTCCGCCGCCTCCAGCCGCCCCAGGGTGCTGTCGGAGAGCACCACACCCCACCCGAAGGTGTCGTCCGGCCGGTTGCGCTCCACCACCGTCACGTGGTGGGAGGGGTCCAGCTTCTTGAGCAGGACGGCGAGGTACAACCCCGCCGGGCCACCTCCCACGCACAGAACCCGCATCGTCTGCCGGCCTCCTCGGGGCGAAGGGGCCACGCTCGCGCCCCGCGGGCAGTTATCTTAGAAGTCAAATTTTTACTTGTCAACTACTGTGCCGGCGCCCCGTCGGGGCTCACCACGAACCGGACCACCTCCGGCGGGCGGTGCCGCAGGGTGGCCACCGCCTCGTGAATGCGGGCCAGGGGCCAGACGCGACTCACGCTGCCCCTCAGGTCCAGCCGCCCGGAGGCGCCCAGGGAGATGACGGTGGCGATCTCGTGCGGGGTCGCGCCGAAGGCCGAGCGGATCTCCACCTCCCGGCGCACCAGGTAGCTGGAGCCCTGCAGGACCAGGGGCTCGTCGGACACCCCCACCAGCACCACGCGGCCGCCCACGCGGGCGGCGCCGATGGAGTTCCGCACCGTTTCCGGCCGGGCCACGAAGTCCACGGCGAGGTCCACCCCGCGGCCCTCGGTGAGCTCCCGGATCTCCCGCACGGGGCTGCGGTCCGGCCCCGTCACCGTCACGTGCACGCCCAGGGGACGGAGCCGTTCCGCGGTGGCCTCCCGGCGGACCACCACGATCACGGGATCCCCTCCGAACAGCTTCGCCAGCATGGCGGCGTGGGTGCCCACCCCGCCGGCCCCGTAGATGGCCACGCTCTGCCCGGGCTGCAGTTCTCCCCGGGTGATCACCGCGTGGAAGGCCGTGGCCACCGCGTCCGGGAGGATGGCACCCGCGGGGAACGGCACGGACGACGGCAAGTGGAGCAGGTTCTGGGCGGGCACCGCCACGTACTCCGCGAACCCTCCCGGCCGGGTGAGGCCGATGAGCACGGGCGCAAGACAGGCGGACCGCCTTCCGTCCAGGCACGACCAGCACCGGCCGCAGGCCACGTAGGGGTTCACCACCACCCGGTGGCCCGGCCGCCAAAGCTCCGCCTCCGGCCCTGCGTCCACCACCTCCCCCGCCACCTCGTGCCCGAGGATCACAGGCCACTGGATGTCCGAAGGAAGGCGCAGTCCGTTCAGGATCTCCAGGTCGGTGCCGCAGATGCCCGCGGCGCGAACCCGGACGAGCACCTCTCCCTCCCCAGGCCGAGGGTCGGGGACCTGCTCCAGGCGCAGTTCGCGGATTCCTCCGCGGTCGTAGACCTGGGCGGCCAGCACCCTACACCTCCGGGGAGAGCAGGCGGCGGGCGATCACCAGCTTCTGGATCTCCGCCGTACCCTCCTCGAACCACAGGGCCCGTGCGTCCCGGTACAGCCGCTCCACCGGGTGGCCCCGGAGGTACCCGATCCCGCCGCAGATGCGCAGCGCCCCGTCCGTGACCCGCCCCACCATCTCCAGGCCGAACAGCTTCGCCATAGCCGCCTCGGTGGTGCACGGTTGCCCCTCGTCCACCCGCCGGGCCGCCTCCCGAACCAAAAGCCGCGCGGCCTGCACGTCCACCGCCATCTCCGCCAGCATGAACTGGATGGCCTGCCGCTCCGCCAGGGGCTTCCCGAAGGTCACCCGCCGCCGGGCGTGGTCCCGGGCCAGGTCCAGGGCGCGCTGGGCCAGCCCCACGCAGCTCGTGGCGATGGAGATCCGGCTTATGTCCAGAAACCCCCGCAGGACCATCTCCAGGCCTTCCCCCTCCTGACCCAGGAGGGCTTCGCGCGGGAGGCGGCAGTCCTCGAACTCCAGCAGGCCGTGCCCCGTGCCCGCCAGCCCCATCCCCTCCGGCTGCAGGGTGATCCGCAGGCCGGGCGCGGTGCGGGGGACGAGGAAAGCCGAAATGCCACGCGCCCCGCGGGTGCGGTCCGTGTACGCCACCACCACGAAGGCGTCGGCCACGTCCGCGAAGGTGATGAGCCACTTGCGGCCCGTGAGGGCCCACCCGTCTTGTGTCCGGCGCGCTTCGGTCCGGATGTCCGTACCGGTACCCGCGTCGGGCTCCGTCAAGGCGAAGGCCAGCTTCACCTCGCCCGTGGCCCAGCGGGTGAGGTAGCGTTCCTTCTGTTCTTGGGTCCCGTACCGGTCCACGAGACGCCACAGGCCGTTGTGCACGTGCACCACCATGCGGATGGAGCCGTGAGCCTGCGCCACCAGCTCCAGGATGGGCACGTACTCGGTCATGGTGAGGCCCCAACCTCCGTAGCGCGCGGGGAGGGTGAGGCGCAGGAGGGATCGGGCCGCCAAGCGGTCCCAGAGGTCGGGCGGAGTCGCCCCCGTCCGCTCGATGTCCGCGGACAGCTCCTCCAGCTCGCCCGCCACGAACGCCCGGATCTCCTCCCGGTAAGCGTCCAGGCTGTCGGGCCGAGGGGGCAGCAGGGGCATAGCGCCTCCGAGCCCTGGGGTCCTCCAGGGTGGACCCCGAGACCGTTCAGGCGGTTTTTCCGACTCGCCGCGTCTGATTATTCCGTGCCCCAGGGGCGGACTCCTGCCGGCTTCCCGCCCCTCGGTGGGGGGGCCGGGAGCCCGCTCACGGGGCGGTCAGCGCACCGCCTCCGCGCGGTAGTCGGGGAGCTCGTGGGTGCGCAGGTACTCCAGGACCCGGCGGGCCGCGGCGCGCCCCACCACCGCGGCCACCTCCTCCTCCGAGGCCTCCCGGATCCGGCGCACGGACCCGAAGCGGCGGATGAGCTCCCGCTTGCGCTTCTCGCCGATGCCGGGGATGTCGTCCAGGACGGAGTACACCACCCGCCGGGCCCGCAGCTGCTGGTGGTAGGCGTGGGCGAACCGGTGGGCCTCGTCCCGCACCCGCTGCAACAGCTGCAGGGCCGCGGAGTCCCGAGCGAGACGCAAGGGCTCGTCGCGGCCGGGCTGGAAGATCAGCTCCTCCCGCTTGGCGAGGGCCACCACCGGCAGCTGCACGTTGTACTCGAACAGCACCTCCAGGGCCGCGGACAGCTGGCCCTTGCCGCCGTCGATGAGGATCAGGTCCGGCAGCACGGACCACTTGGGCTGCACGGGCTCGTCCCGGTCCAGCTTCTCCTGTTCCTCCCGGGCGTTCTGGAACCGGCGCCGCAGGGCTTCCTGCAGCATGGCGTAGTCGTTGGGCCCTTCCGTGAACTTGATGCGGAACCGGCGGTACGCGTCCTTCTTGGGCCGCCCGTCCTCGAAGGTCACCAGGGACGCCACCGCCTCCCCGTGCTGCAGGTTGCTCACGTCGTACGCTTCGATGCGGAAGGGCGGCTCCTCCAGGCCCAGGGCCTGCTGCAGGGCCCGCACCGCGGCCCCCTCCCGACCCGCCAGGCGGACCCGCTCCTGCTCCAGGTGCAGGCGGGCGTTGTCCCGGGCCATGTCCACCAGCCGGCCCCGCTCACCCCGGGTGGCCACCACCACCCGGACGGGGGAGCCGCGGCGGTCGGACAGCCAGCGGACGATCACCTCCTGCCCCTCCACGGGTTCGGGGATCACCACCTCGGGCGGTACCGTGGGGGCGTGCTCGTAGTACTGCTCCAGGAAGGTCCGCAGCACCTCCGCGGTGGGGTGGCCCTGGGCGCCCGTGAGGAAGAAGTGCTCCTGGCCCGACAGCCGGCCCGCGCGCACGAAGAACACCTGGGCGCAGGCGTCGTCCCCGTCCACGTGGACCGCCACCACGTCGCGGTCATCCAGGCTGGCCGCGGCGGTCCGCTGCCGCTCCGCGATGGCCTCCAGGGCCTGGAGCTGGTCCCGCAGGGCCGCGGCCCGTTCGAACTCCAGCCGCTGGGCCGCTTCGTGCATCTGCTGGCGCAGCTGGTCCACCAGGGCTTCCTGCTTGCCCTGGAGGAACAGGAGGGCCTGGCGCACTTGCTCCGCGTACTGCTCCCGGGAGGCTCCCCAGGCCACGCAGGGCGCGCTGCACTGGCCGATGCTGTAGTCCAGGCACGGCCGCGGAAGCTTGCGCTCCACGTCCACGTCGCAGCTGCGCAGCTTGAACAGCTTGCGGATGGTGCGGATGGTGCGCCCCACCAGCTTGGGCTCGTGGTACGGGTAGGGCCCGAAGTAGTGGGCCCCGTCCCGCACCACCCGCCGCGTCATGACGATGCGCGGGTACGGCTCGTGGGTGATCTTCACGTAGGGGTAGGCCTTGTCGTCGGCCATCCGTACGTTGTACTTGGGCCGGTGCTGCTGGATGAGGTTGGTCTCCAGGATCAGGGCCTCCACCTCGTTGGCGCAGGCCACCACGTCGAAGTCGAACACCTTGGTCATCAGGTGGCGGATCCGCGGCGAGTCCACGGAGGCGGGGTCCTGGAAGTAGCTGCGCACGCGGTTGCGCAGGGAGCTGGCCTTGCCCACGTACACCACCTTGCCCGCCCGGTCCCGCAGCAGGTACACGCCGGACCGGTGCGGCAACGCCCGCAGCTTCTCCTCCAGGTTGGCCACCCGCTCCATCGTCCCCATTCTACCCCGCGCGGGATCCGGACCCCGCAGGTCCGGTTTCCGAAGACCGGAATCCTCCGCGCGCCCTTGCCCCGGGCAGGTAGACTAAGAGGGAAGCGCTTCAAGACCGGAGGTCTGTCGGATGTCCTGGACGTCGCGCCGCGCCCGCGCCATCCCGCAGTCGGTGTTCCTCCTCATGGATCGTGCAAAGCAGGAAGCCCGGGGCTCCGGGCTGGGGATCATCGACCTGTCCTTGGGCTCCAGCGACCTGGCTCCACCCCCCGCGGCCCTGCGGACCCTCGCGGAAGCCCTGGAAGACCGCGGTACCTATCAGTACACCCTCCGGTCCGCCACCCGTCCCTTCCTGGAGGCGGCTTCGGGGTGGTACGAGCACCGGTACGGGGTCACCTTCGACCCCGACACGGAGATGTTGAGCCTGGTGGGCAGCCAGGAGGGCATCGGCCACCTGCTCATGGCCCTCACCGACCCCGGCGACCTGGTCCTGATCCCGGAGGTGGCCTACCCGCCGTACTGGGGCATGGCGGCGCTGGCGGGGCTGGAGGCATACCCCGTGCCCCTGCGGGAGGACCACCTGCCGGACCTGGAGGCGGTACCAGAGGAGGTGGCGCGGCGGGCGCGGGTGCTGGTGCTGAACTACCCCAACAACCCCACCGCGGCGGTAGCAAACCTGGGATTTTTCGCCCAGGCTTTGGACTTCTGCCGCCGCCACGAGGTGTTCCTGGTGCACGACAACCCGTACGTGGACATGGTGTTCGACGGGCCGGCTCCCTCTCCCCTATCCCTGCCCGGCGCCCGGGATCGCTGCGTGGAGTTCTTCACCTTGTCCAAGTCGTACCACATGGGCGGCTTCCGCCTGGCCTTCGCGGTGGGCAACGCGGAGGCCATGGCGGCCCTGGAGGCGGTGAAGTCCGCCCTGGACTTCAACCAGTACCAGGGCATCCTCCGGATGGGGATCACCGCCCTGCAGCAGCCGGAGTCGTGGGTCCGGGAGCAGGTGGCGGTGTTCCGCGAGCGCAGGGACGTGCTGGTGCGGGCCTTGCGGGAAGTGGGCTGGGACGTCCCCCTGCCCCGGGCCACCATGTACCTGTGGGCCAAGGTCCCCGGCGAGGTGGACGACGTCACCTTCGCGGTGGAGCTGTGCCGCAGGACCGGAGTTGCTTTGTCCCCGGGCCAGGGCTTCGGCCCGGGCGGGAAGGGCTACGTGCGTATCGCCCTGGTGCAGCCCCCGGAGCGTTTGGAGGAGGCCGCGGCGCGCATCGGGGACTTCTTGCGGTCCACCGCGCGGTAGGCTCGCCCGGGTGCGGGCGGTCAGGCCCGCTGCGCGGCCAGCTTGCGCAGCAGGGCGCCCACGGGGGCCACGTCCACCACCCTCCCGTCCCGGAAGGCGATGCCGAGCCCGGACGCGGGCGGGATCCGATCGCCGGGAAGCAGGATCCCCACCAGGTTCAGCGGGTCCGCGCTCGAAACCACCACCACCTCGTCCCCGCGGTCCTGCCGGCGCACGGCGCGCAGGGCCTCCACCGCCTCCGGCAGGCCGAACTGCTCTCCCGCCAGCCCTGAAACGAACCGGCCGCCGCGGAGGCGCCCCTGCAGCTCCCACCGCCGGTACACCTGCACCAGCTCCCGCCACGGGGGCGCTGCCCGCTCCCGCGCCAAAAGCTCCCGGAAGACCACCCCGTACCGCCGCAACAGCTGCTCCGCCAGGCGCTCCGTCCGTTCGGCCTCCGGCGGCTGCTCCTCCGCCCGCCACAGGGACCACCGTCCCACGGGGAGGGACCGGTGGCCCACCAGCCGCAGGCGCCGCCGGCCCGTATGCCGCCCTCGCGACAGCAGCTGCCGCAGCCCGGCCACCCCGTCCCCCGTCACCCGACCCGCGGCCACCAGCTCCCACAGGGCTTCCTCCACCTCCGAGGGCATGCGCCGCAGCGCCCGGCTCACCTCGCCCAGGAATGAGGCACCTCGGGACTGCAGGTACTCCTCCACCTCCCGGGCGAGTGCCGAAAGCCTCACGGGCGGAGGGTCGTGGGGCAGGTACACGGAAAGGTCCTCGCGCAGGACGAAGGCGATGGGCGAGTTGCGCGCCAGCCGCAGGGCGCGCCGGCCCTCGGAAACTTCCGGCTGCCGCCCCGCGATGCGGCCCCACGCCACCACCCCCGCCAAGCACAGGTGCTCCAGGTCCGCCGGGTCGTACGGCTGCACGCGGCTCGGAAGCACCCAGTCCTCCCACGCGGGCGCGGGCAGCTCGAAGCCCGCCAGCTGGCGGAGGACCTCCAGTAGGCCCGCCCGGCCGTGCAGCTGGGTCCGGGGGTAGGCGTGCTGCCAGCGCAGCAAAAACCGCAGGAAGTCCGCGGGGCTGGTGGGCTCCACTTCCTTGCGCAGCTTGGCCACCGTCAGCCGGTGGATGCGCGCCAGCAGCCGTCGCTCGCACCACTCCTGTTCGTGCGCGCCGGGAGTGAAGCGGCCGCGCAGGACCACCCCGCGTCCTTCCAGCGCCGCCAGTGCTGCCTCCACGTCGCCGGGGCTGAGGGACAACCGCCGGGCCAGCTGGCCCGCGGTCACGGGTCCGGTGTGCAGCACCCAGCCGCCCACCAACTCCCGTACCGCCTCGTCCCGGTCCGCGGCCTCCACCTCCAGCCCTGCGGGCTCCAGCCGCGCCCTGGGCCACACGGAAGCCACCGCCGCCGCCCGCTCCCGGGCCGCATAGCCCTGGAGGTCCGGGCCCAGGACCCGCACCGCCCGGCCCGCCCGCACCAGCTCCTCCGCCAGCTCCCGCCACGGGCCCGCTTCCGCCTCCGGCAGGAAGGTGACGGTCTGGAGGAGGTCGTGGAGCTCGTCGGGGTCCCGCACGTCGGGCCTGGCCTGCAACCGGACTTCCTCGATGGCCTCGGGGTCCAGGGCCCCGGGCCCCGAGGCCAGCTCGGGGTCTACCCTGCGCAGCTGTACGGCCCGCGCCCGCCGCTCCTCCAGGGGCGCGTCGTCCAGGAAGGCGTAGGGGTTGGCGTTGAGGATTTCGTGGGACATGGGGGAGGGTTGCGGGGTGTCCACGGCCACGGTCTCGATCTCGCCCCGCTCCACCGCTTCCACCACCGCCTCCAGCCCCGCAAGGTCCATGGCGTCTTCCAGGCAGTCCATGAGGGTCTGCTGAACCAAGGGGTGGTCGGGCGGGGTGATGGGACCGGACCGGTTGTCCTGGCAGCCCAGCTGGTCGGGGAAGACCGCGGCCAGGAGGTCTTCCGCCCGCATGCGCTGCACCTGGGGCGGCACCCGACGGCCTCCCCACTGCCGGGGGACCGCCAGGGCCCGGGTGGCGTTGTGCCGCCACCGGGTGGTGAACAGGGGCGACCGCAGGGTGGCCTGCACGAGGTCCTTGCGGGCCGTGTGGGGTCGCACGAAGGAGAAGATGGCCTCCAGGGGGAAGCTGTGCTGCTCCCCCAAGGACAGCACCACCCCGTCGTCGGTGGCCGCAGCCTGCAGCTCGAAGTCGAAGGTCAGGCAGAACCGCTTGCGCAACGCCATGCCCCACGCCCGGGTGATCCGGGCTCCGAAGGGCGCGTGCAGCACCAGCTGCATGCCCCCTGCCTCGTCGAAGAACCGCTCCGCCACCACCCGCCGCTGCGTGGGAACGCAGCCCAGGACCGCCACCGTCTGTTGCACGTAGTCCACCAGCTGCTCCGCCCCCGCCCGATCCAGGCCCGCCTCCGCCACCAGCCACGCCACCGCTCCTTCCCGGTCGTCCACCCGCCTCGCCAGCTCCTCCCGCAGGTCGCTTGTAGCCCTGGACAGCTCCGCGGTGCGGGCGGGCGCCTCCCCCAGCCAGAAGGGGATGGTGGGTGCCGCACCGTGGGCGTTCTCCACCCGGACCCTGCCCGCGGACTCCACCCGCCGCACCCGCCAGCTGGTGTTGCCCAGGAGGAACACGTCGCCCGCCTGCGACTCCACCGCGAAGTCCTCGTTCACGCGGCCCACCAGCTTCTCGTCGGGCTCCTCCACCACCTCGTAGTCGAAGGTGTCGGGGATGGCCCCGCCCGAGGTCAACGCTAGGGTGCGGGCCCCGCGGCGGCCCCGCACGGTGCCCGTGGTCCGGTCCCAGTGCAGCAGGGCGCCCGCGCGGCCCCGGGAGGGAGCGACTCCGTCCGCCAGCATGCGCAACACCTGGTCGAACTCCCCGCGGGTCAGGTGGCGGTACGGGCACGCGCGCCGGCTCAACCCCCACAGCTCCTCCGCCGAGCACGGCTCCGCCGCGGCCTCCGCCACCAGCTGCTGGGCCAGCACGTCCAAGGGCTTGCGGGGCACCCGCACCCCGTCCAGCTCCCCCGCCCGCACCGCGCGGATGGCCGCGGCGCACTGCAACAGCTCGTCCCGGGTGAGGGGGAACAGAACGCCCTTCGGGGTCCGGTCCAAGGCGTGGCCGGACCGACCCACCCGCTGCAGCAGGCTGCTCAAGGCCCGGGGAGCGCCCACGTGGCAGACCAGGTCCACAGTACCGATGTCGATACCGAGTTCCAGGGACGCGGTGGCCACCACCACGGACAGCTCTCCGGCCTTGAGGCGCTGCTCGGCTTGGTGCCGCAAGGGACGCGCCAGGCTCCCGTGGTGGCTGGCCACCCGGCCTTCTCCCAGCCGGAGGGTGAGCCGGTGGGCCAGCCGCTCCGCCAGCCTGCGGGTGCTGACGAACACCAGGGTGGTGCGGTGCTGACGGGCCAGCTCCGCGATGCGGCCGTACACCTCCGCCCAAACCTCGTGGGTGGCCACGGGGCCCAGGGGCTGGTCGGGGACCCACACGCGAAGATCCCAGTCCCGCTGCCAGCCCACGTCCACCACCACGCACTCCCGGGGAGCCCCCGAAGGGTCCGCTCCCGCCAACAAGCCCGCCAGCTCCTCCACCGGTCGGGCGGTGGCGCTGAGCCCGATGCGCTGCGGCCGCCGGCCCGCCACGCGGTCCAGGCGTTCCAGGCTCAGGCTGAGGTGCGCGCCGCGCCTGTCCTGGGCTACCGCGTGGAGCTCGTCCACGATCACCGTGCGCACCGTGCGCAGCAAGGGGCGGCTTCGGGGAGCGGTGAGGAGCAGGTACAGGGACTCCGGGGTGGTGATGAGCACGTGGGGCGGCCTGCGCTTCATGCGCTCCCGCTCCCGCGGGAGGGTGTCGCCCGTGCGCACCGCCACGCGGACCTCCGGCAGGGTGCAGCCCAGGGCGTGGGCTCGCTGCCGAATTTCCCGCAGGGGCTCCTCCAGGTTCCGGTGCACGTCGTGGCTCAACGCCCGCAGGGGCGACACGTACACCACCCGGGTCTCGTCCGGCAGGGGCTCGCAGCAGAGGAGTTCGTTCAGCGCCCACAGGAACGCCGCCAGGGTCTTGCCCGAGCCCGTGGGCGCCAGCAGGAGCACGTGGCGGCCGGAGCGGACCTCTTGCCAGCCGCGTTCCTGGACCGGCGTGGCCCCCCCGAACCGGCTGCGGAACCAGTCCAGGACCGCGGGGTGGAAGGGCGGCAGGCCCACCGGCTTCACCGGCCCGCGGCCCCCGCGCCCACCGCGGCACGCGCCGCCAACCGCCGGCGGGCTTCCTCCACCTTGGCGGGGTCCAACACCTTGCGCAGGAACTGGCCGGTGTAGGAGCCCTCGTGAGCCGCCACCTCCTCCGGCGTGCCCTCCGCCACCACCCGGCCGCCCAGCTCGCCGCCCTCGGGGCCCAGGTCGATGACCCAGTCCCCGGTCTTGATCACGTCCAGGTTGTGCTCGATGACCACCACGGTGTTGCCCGCGTCCACCAGCCGGTGCAGGACCTGCAGGAGCCGCTCCACGTCCGCGAAGTGCAACCCCACCGTGGGCTCGTCCAGGATGTACAGGGTCCGGCCCGTGTCGCGCCGGGAGAGCTCCGCGGCCAGCTTCACCCGCTGCGCCTCCCCGCCCGACAGGGTGGTGGCGGGCTGCCCCAGCTGGATGTAGCCCAGCCCCACGTCCTGGAGGGTCTGCAGCTTCCGGCGCAGGCGGGGGATGGCGGAGAAGAACTCCAGCGCCTCGTCCACGGTCATCTCCAGCACGTCCGCGATGGTCTTCCCGCGGTACAGCACCTGCAGGGTCTCCCGGTTGTACCGCTTGCCCTTGCACACCTCGCACGGCACGTACACGTCGGGCAGGAAGTGCATCTCGATGCGGACGATCCCGTCCCCCTCGCACGCCTCGCACCGGCCGCCCCGGACGTTGAAGGAGAACCGGCCGGGGCCGTACCCGCGCATGCGGGCCTCGGGGGTGGAGGCGAACAGCTCCCGGATGAGGTCGAAGGTCTTGGTGTACGTGGCGGGGTTGCTGCGGGGCGTGCGCCCGATGGGCGACTGGTCGATCTCGATGACCTTGTCCACGTACTGCCAGCCCTCCACGAAGTCGTGGGCGCCGGGCCGCACCCGGGTGCCCATGACCTTCTGGGCCAGGGCCCGGTACAGGATCTCGTCCACCAGGGTGGACTTCCCCGACCCGGACACGCCCGTCACGCACACGAACAAGCCCAGGGGGAAGGCCACGTCGATGCCCTTCAGGTTGTGCTCCCGGGCGCCCCGCACCACCAGCCACTTGTCCTGGGGCGGCCGCCGGCGGGCGGGGACCGGGATGCGGCGCTCCCCGCTCAAGTAGCGGCCGGTGATGGACCGCTTCTCCCGGATCACGTCCTCCAGGGTTCCGGAGACCACGATCTCGCCCCCGTGCTTGCCCGCCCCCGGCCCGATGTCCACGATCCAGTCCGCGGACCGGATGGTGTCCTCGTCGTGCTCCACCACGATGATGGTGTTGCCCAGGTCCCGCAGCCGCTTGAGGGTGTCGATGAGGCGGTGGTTGTCCCGCTGGTGCAGCCCGATGCTGGGCTCGTCCAGCACGTACAGGACCCCCATGAGGCCGGAACCGATCTGGGTGGCCAGCCGGATGCGCTGCGCCTCGCCCCCCGACAGGGTGTTGGCCATGCGGTCCAGGGTCAGGTAGTCCAGCCCCACGTTCACCAGGAAGCCCAGCCGGCTGCGGATCTCCTTGAGGATTTGGTGGGCGATGAGCTCCTCCCGTTCGGACAGGCGCAGGTTCTCGAAGAACTCCAGGCACTGCCGCACGGTGAGGGCGGTGACCTCCGCGATGTTCTTGCCGCCCACCCGCACGCTCAGGCTCTCCGGCTTCAGCCGCGCCCCCCGGCACGCGGGACACGGCACGAGGCTCATGTACCGCTCGATCTCCTCCTTCACCGCCTCCGAGTCCGTCTCCCGGTACCGCCGCTCCAGGTAGTGCACCACGCCCTCGAACTCCGTCTCGTACGACCGCAGGATGCCGTAGCGGTTGTGGTACCGCAGCCGGATGGGCCGGTCCGACCCGTACAGGAGCACCTTCACGAAGGATCGGGGCAACTGGCGCAGGGGGGTCTTCCAGTCCACCCCGTACGCCTGCGCCAGGGACCGCAGGAGCTGGTCGTAGTACTCCGCGGTGCTGGCCGCCCACGGCACCACCGCGCCGTCCGCCAGGGACTTGTCCGGGTCCAGGACCAGCTCGGGGTCCACCTCCTGCCGGTAGCCCAGGCCCGAGCACTTGGGGCAGGCCCCGTACGGGCTGTTGAAGGAGAAGATGCGGGGCTCGATCTCCGGCAGGGTGGTGCCGTGCTCCGGGCAGGCGAAGGCGGTGGAGAAGGTGAGCATCTCCCCCTCCCCTTCCCCCGTGTCCCGCCACACGTACACCAGCCCCTGGCCCAGCTTGAGGGCCACCTCCACGGACTCGTGCAGCCGCGAGCGGACCTCGGGCTTGGTCACTAGCCGGTCCACCACCACCTCGATGTCGTGCTTGCGGTTCTTGTCCAGGACGATGCTCTCCGCCAGGTCGTACAGCACCCCGTCCACCCGCACCCGCACGAACCCCTGGCGGCGCAGGTCGTCGAACAGCTGCCGGTACTCGCCCTTGCGGCCCCGCACCACGGGGCCCAGGACGTAGATGCGGCTCCCTTCCGGCAGGGCCAGGACGCGGTCCACGATCTGCTCCGGGGTCTGCCGCTGGATGGGGCGGTCGCAGGTGGGGCAGTGGGGCTGCCCGATGCGGGCGAACAGCAGGCGCAGGTAGTCGTAGATCTCCGTGACCGTGCCCACCGTGGACCGGGGGTTGCGGGGCGCCCCTTTCTGGTCGATGGACACCGCGGGCGAGAGTCCGTCGATGGAGTCCACGTCCGGCTTCTCCATGAGCCCCAGGAACTGGCGGGCGTACGCGGACAGGCTCTCCACGTACTTGCGCTGGCCCTCCGCGTAGATGGTGTCGAAGGCCAGGGTGGACTTGCCCGAGCCCGAGATGCCCGTGAACACCACGAGCTTGTCCCGGGGGATCTCCACGGTGACGTTCTTCAGGTTGTGCTCCCGCGCTCCGCGGACGACGATGCGGTCTAGGGGCATGGTCGACCCTTCACGAGACCGTGGCCACCGGTTCTTCCCGCAGGGCTTCCTCCAGTTCCCAGTCCTCCACCCGGTCCTCCTCCGCCATCAGCTCCACCTGGTTGCCGAAGGGGTCCCAGCAGAAGAACCGCCGGACCCCGGGCCTCGGCGGGGCTTCCCGCACCCGCACCCCGTGGGCGGCCAGCACGGCCCGGGCGGCTTCCAGGTCGTCCACCTCGAAGCAAACGTGCCGGCGGGAACCCACCGTTCCCCCGGGCTGTTCGATGCCCACGTGCACCTCGCAGTTGGGTGTCCAGAACCACACCCCGCCCCGCTCCGCCAGGAAAGCGGGCTTAGGGATCTCCCGCAACCCCAGCAGCTGTCCGTAGAACCACCGGGCCTTGGCCTCCCCGCCCGGGGGTGCCGTGACCTGGACGTGGTTGACCCGCACCACCCTCATGGGCCACCCCTCCTTCTTCCAGGGCTACCGCCGGCCCCGCGCCCGGCCCGCCCGGCCCCGGGGGGCCGGGCGCCGTCCGGAGGCGGGCGCGAAGTACGGCTCGCCCATGCCCTTCTTGAGCTCCGCGATCTGGTCCCGCAGCTTGGCGGCCTTCTCGAACTCCAGGTTGGCCGCGGCCCGGCGCATCTCCCGCTCCAGCCGCTCCACCGTAGCCTCCAGCTCCTCCGGGCTCAGCAGGAGCAACCGCGCCACGTCCCAGGGCACCGTGGCCCCCTGCTCCTCCACCAGCCTCACCATCTCCTCCGCGGTGAGGATCTCCCCGGACCGGGCGCGGTACTCCGTGCCCGGCTCCGCCACCTGCTCCAGCTCGATGAGGTCCCGGATGGGTTTGTGCACCGTCTGGGGGGTGATCCCGTGCACCTCGTTGTACCGCAGTTGGATCTGGCGGCGGCGGTTGGTCTCGTCGATGGCGCGGCGCATGGACTCCGTGACCTCGTCCGCGTAGAGGATCACCCGGCCGCGCACGTTGCGGGCGGCCCGGCCCATGGTCTGGATGAGGGCCGTCTCCGACCGCAGGTACCCCTCCCGGTCCGCGTCCAGGACCGCCACCAAGGACACCTCGGGCAGGTCCAGGCCCTCCCGCAGGAGGTTGATGCCCACCAGCACGTCGTAGGTGCCCAGCCGCAGGTCCTTGAGGATCTGCACCCGCTCCAGGGTGTCGATCTCCGAGTGCAGGTAGTGGACCTTCAGCCCCATCTCCTGCAGGTACGCGGTGAGGTCCTCCGCCATGCGCTTGGTGAGGGTGGTGACCAGGGTCCGCTCCCCCCGCTCCACCTGGGCCCGGATCTCCGCCAGGAGGTCGTCCACCTGGCCCCGGGCGGGCCGCACCTCCACCTGGGGGTCCACCAAGCCCGTGGGCCGCACGATCTGCTCCACCACCCGGCTGCTCACCTCCAGCTCGAAGGGGCCCGGGGTGGCGGAGACGAACACGCACTGGTGGATGAGCTGCTCGAACTCGTCCCACCGCAGGGGACGGTTGTCGTAGGCGGATGGCAGGCGCCACCCGTAGTCCACCAGGTTCTTCTTCCGGGCCCGGTCGCCCTCGTGCATCCCCTTGATCTGCGGCACGGTGACGTGGGACTCGTCGATGAACATGAGGTAGTCCCGGGGGAAGTAGTCCAGCAAGCAGCCGGGGCGCTCCCCGGGAGCCCGGCCGTCCAGGTGGCGGGAGTAGTTCTCGATGCCCGGGCAGTAGCCCGTCTCCCGCAGCAGCTCCATGTCGTAGCGGGTCCGGAACTCCAGCCGCTGGGCCTCCAGCAGCTTCCCCTGGGACCGGAACCACGCCACCCGCTCCGCCAGCTCCTCCTCGATGCTCCGCAGCGCCCGCTCCAGGCGATCCTCCGTGGTGACCCAGTGCTTGGCCGGCCAGATGGCCACCACGTTCTTCTCCTCCAGCACCTCGCCCGTGAGGGGGTCCAGCTCCAGGATGCGGTCCACCTCGTCCCCGAACAGCTCCACCCGGACCGCCCGCTCCTCGTAGCTGGGGAACACCTCGATGACGTCCCCGCGGACCCGGAACCGTCCCCGGGCGAAGTCCACGTCGTTGCGCTCGTACTGCACGTCCACCAGCCGCCGCAGGATCTCCTCCCGCGTGCGCCGCTCGCCCCGGCGCAGCACCAGGACCACCTCCCGGTAGTCCTCGGGCCGGCCCAACCCGTAGATGCACGACACGCTGGCCACCACGATCACGTCCCGGCGTTCCATCAGCGCCTTGGTGGTGGCGTGGCGGAGGCGGTCGATCTCGTCGTTGATGCTGGCGTCCTTGGCGATGTACAGGTCCGTCTGGGGCACGTACGCCTCGGGCTGGTAGTAGTCGTAGTACGACACGAAGTACCGCACCGCGTTGTGGGGGAAGAACTGCCGGAACTCGCTGTACAGCTGCGCGGCCAGGGTCTTGTTGTGGGCGATGACCAGGGTGGGTTTCTGGATGCGCTCGATCACCCGGGCCATGGTGTACGTCTTGCCACTGCCCGTCACCCCCAGGAGGGTGGTGTACTTGTGCCCGGCCCGGATGCTCTCCACCAGCTGCTCGATGGCCTTGGGCTGGTCGCCCCGGGGCGGCAGGTCGGTGACCATCTTGAACTCGGGCATCCTCGAAGCCCCTCGCCGAGCAGCCCATTATAGCGGGCCACGCCGGGGTGGGACCATGCGGACCAGGGCCATTGTAGCACCAGACGGGCGGGATGGGCGAGCGCCTGTTCGCCTGTCTAGCTGCCCGACGAACCGCGCGAGGGGTCCCGTTCCTCCCACGGGGGCACGGACTCCCCCACACACCACAGGAAGTGGAACACCCCGGTGGGCCCCACGTACCGGAAGGTGCGGGTCAGGATCCGGACCTTCTCCGCATACGGCTTCGGCCGCAGGACGCCCTGCACCCACCGGCGTACGGACCCGTGCTCCCGTTGGATCTGCTGCAAGATCCGGGCGTTCTCGATCACCGCCTGAATCTTGCGCCGGTTCCGAACCACTCCCGGGTCTTGCAGCAGCCGCTGCACGTCGCGCCACCCGAACCGCGCCACGGCGCGGATCCGGAATTGGCGGAAAGCCCGCCGCGTGGCTGGCCACTTGCGGCGGACCACCTCCCAACTGAACCCCGCCTGAAACACGGACTGCGCCAGGACTTCCAAATAGCGGTCGTCCGTACGGGGCACGGAGCGGGGCGGGATCACGGACCGGTACATGAGCCGGGACCGCGGTTACGGGTCCGCGGTCACCTCCTCCCACACCCGCCGCACTTGCTCCGCGGTGCGGGCCAGGTCGCCGTCGTTGTCCACCACCCACCGGGCGCGGGCCAGCTTGTCCCGCAGGGGCCGCTGGGCCCGCAACCGCTCCTGCGCCTCGCCCTCCGTGAGCCCGTCGCGCTCCCGCAGTCTGCGGAGCTGGGTCTCGGGCGAAGCGTACACCACCACCGCGGGCAATGACTCCAGCTCGGGCAGGGGCACGTCGAAGAGCAGCGGCACGTCCAGCACCACCACCGCGTCGGGCCGGCGCGCGCGGATCTCCTCCACCGCCTGCCGCATGCGCTCCCCTACGCGGGGGTGCACGATGGCGTTGAGGCGGGCTCGGCTGGCGGGGTCCGAGAACACCCGCTGCGCCAGCTTCCGGCGGTCCAGCTCGCCCGTGGGCAGCAGCACCTCCCGGCCGAAGGCAGCCACGATCTCCTCCAGCGCGGGCTGGCCCGGCCGCACCACCTCCCGGGCCAGGGCGTCCGCGTCCACCACCTCCGCACCGAGCTCCCCCAGCATGCGGGCCACGGTGCTCTTGCCGCTGGCGATCCCGCCCGTGAGGGTCACCAGCTTCATCCGCCGGCGTCCAGCAGCTCCACCAGGTCGCCCGCGCGCACCGTACCGGGTCGGAGCACGCGGGCGTACACCCTGGCCTCCCCGGGGTACCGTTCCGGGTGCACCCGGGTGATGTCGCCGTCCCGGAAGTTGTGCCGGATGGTCTTGCAGGGGGTGGTGTAGCGGGTGACCGCCAGCTCCACCTCGCCCACCCGCAGGCGGCTGGTCGGCCGCACTCCGGTCCAGTCCAGGCCCGCCACGGTCACGTTCTCCCCCAGGCTACCGGCAGACACCGGGTGGCCTTCGGCCCGCAACCGTCCGATCACCTCCAGGGAGAACAGGCACACCGCCCGCTCCGGCCCCCCGTGGTTGCGCGTGTCGTGGTGCAGGTCGCCCTCGAGTCCCTCCGGGCCCACCCGGGCCTGCCACACGGGAAGCTTCGGCACGCCGCCCCGTGAGGTGTTCAGGCGGTACGCCACCCCCACCCGTCCGCCCAGCTCCACCACCCGGGATTCCAGTAACCGCTGGGCGGCCCCGTCGAACCGGAACTCTCCCCACACCCGCCTGCCCGACAGCACCTGCGGGAGCCACCACCGGTCGTCCTCCCACATGCGGTCCAGGGGGAGTTCGTCCACGGGGTGCCACCGCAACCTTCCCTCGCGGCCTTCGGTCAGCGAGCCCGAGAAGTGCTGGCAGGTGAACACGTACACCACCCAGCTCGGCCACGCCTCGTTCCCGAACCGGAACCGCAGCAGGCCCGCGAACTGTAGGGCCTCTGCCCGTAGCCCGGTCTCCTCCTGCACTTCCCTCGCCGCCCCCTCCTCCGGGTCCTCGCCGGGCAGGAGCTTTCCCCCGGGGCCGTTCCACTTCCCCCCGCCCCACAGCCCTTCCGCCTTGTGCAACAGCAGCACCCGCCCCTCGCGGACCGGGAAACACAGGGTCGCGTGGGTGGTCACCCCTACACCCTCTCCGCGGCCGCGGCGGCGGAGGACACTGTGAGCAGGTGCTGGAGGTCGTTCCAGTTGGGGCCCGCCCGCACCTCCACCACGATGGGCACGGACAGCGGCAGGGCGTTGGCCATCACCTCCGCGGCCTCGCGGCCGAAGGTCTCCACCTGCTGGGGATCCACCTCGAAGACCAGCTCGTCGTGCACCTGCAGGATCATGAGGGCCCCGGGGAAGCGGGGCAGCACGTCCCGGTGGATGCGGATCATGGCCAGCTTGATGAGGTCCGCCTGGCTCCCCTGGATGGGGGTGTTGATGGCCACCCGCTCCGCCGCCTCCCGCACCACCCGGTTGCGGCTGTGCAGGTCCGTGAGGTACCGCCGCCGGCCCAAAAGGGTGCTCACGTAGCCCGTGCGGCGGGCCTCCTCCACGGTCCGCCGGACGTACGCCCGGACCCCCGGGTAGCGGGCGAAGTACCGCTCGATGTAGGCGTCCGCCTCCGCGGGGGTGCTCCCGATCTGCTGGCTCAGCCCGAACCCGCTGATGCCGTACGCGATGCCGAAGTTAACGGCCTTGGCCCGCCGCCGCTGCTCGGGGGTGAGCTGGTCCCGGGGCAGGCCGAAGACCTCCGCGGCCACCTCCGCGTGGATGTCCCGGCCCGTGCGGAACACCTCCTGCAACGCCGCATCCCCGCTGATGTGGGCCAGCAGCCGCAGCTCGATCTGGTTGTAGTCCGCGCTCAGCAACACACGGCCCGGGGGCGCCACGAACGCCCGCCGGATCCGCCGCCCCTCCTCCGTGCGGATGGGGATGTTCTGCAGGTTGGGGTCCTGGGAGCTCAACCGGCCCGTGGCGGCCACCGTCTGGTTGAAGGTGGTGTGCACGCGGCCCGTGTCCGGGCGCACCAGCCGGGGCAGCACTTCCACGTACGTGGACAGCAGCTTGGCCAGCTCCCGGTGCTGGAGGATCTTGGCCACCACGGGGTGGTGGGGTGCCAGGGTCTCCAGGACGTCCGCGTCCGTGGAGTAGCCCGTCTTGGTCTTCTTGAGGGGCGGCAGCCCCAGCTTCTCGAACAGGACGAAGGCCAGCTGTTTGGGCGAGCCCAGGTTGAACTCCAGCCCCGCGAGCTCGTAGATCTCCTCGCTCAGGGCGTCCAGCCGGGCCCGCAGCTCCTCCCCCAGGGCCTGGAGGTACGACACGTCCACGGCCACCCCGGCCACCTCCATGTCCGCCAGCACGGGCACCAGGGGGAGCTCGATCTCGCGGTACACGCGGTCCACCTGCTTGTCCCGCAAGGCCCTGCGCAGGATGGGCGCCACGCGCTGCAGGGCGTCGGCCTCCTCGCACCGGCGCTCCCACGCCTCGCGGCCGTCCAGCAGCTGTCCTTCGTCCTCGTCCAGCTTCCACCCGATCTGCTCCCACGCCACCGTGGCCAGGTCGTGGCTGCGGCGGCCGGGGTTCAGCACGTACGACGCGATGCCCACGTCGAACCCGAACCCCTCCGGCCGGAACCCCGCCCGGCGCAGCCGTACCAGGTCCGCCTTTGCGTCCTGGCTGATCTTGCGGACTTCTGGGGACTCCAGCAGCGCCCTCAGGAGCTCCGGGAATCCAGCTTCCGTGGACACGTACACCGCCCGGCCCGGCTGGTCCGATAGAGCCACTCCCCGGACGCGGCCGTCCATGGGCCCTCCGTCCGCGTCTAGGACCACGGCCACCTCCGAAGCCGAGGTCAGGGCCTGGAGCGCTTGCGCGTCCGCGCGCTGGTACCGGCCGCGCTCGTGCACCGCCCCCACACCCAACCGCTCCAGCAGGCTCTTAAACTCCAGATCCCGGAACAGCTCCACCACGCGGTCCCGGTGGTGCGGCCGGACCCGGAGGGCGTCCCAGTCCACGTGGACGGGGGCGTCGCGGACCACGGTGGCCAGGCGCTTGTTCTGCAGCACTACCTCCGCGTGCTCCCGCAGGCGCTCCCGCAGCCTCGGGGGAGCCCGATCCACCTGCTCCAGGAGGGCTTCCACCGATCCGAACTGGGCCACCAGCTCCGCCGCGGTCTTGTCGCCCACCCCCGGGACGCCAGGGAGGTTGTCCGTGGGGTCGCCCCGCAGGGCCTTGAAGTCCGGGAGCTGCTCCGGCTCCAGGCCGAACCGCCGGCGCACCGCCTCCTGGTCGTACGGGGTGGTCTCGGTGATGCCCCGGCTGGTGACCACCACCGTGGTCCGGTCCGTGGCCACCTGCAGCAGGTCCAAGTCCCCCGTGACCACCACCACCCGGAACCCCGCTTCCTCCGCCCTCCGGGCCAGGGTGGCGATGACGTCGTCCGCCTCGTAGCCCTCCACTTCGAAGATGGGGAACCCGAAGGCCTCCACCACTTCCTTCACCAGGGCCATCTGGGGCCGCAGGTCGTCGGGCATGCGCGGCCGCCGGGCCTTGTAGGCCGCGTAGTCCTCGTGCCGGAAGGTGGGGGCCGCCCGGTCGAAGGCCACCGCGGCGTGGGTGGGCTTCTCTTCGTCCAGGACCTTCAGGAGCATGTTGGTGAAGCCGTACACGGCGTTGGTGGGACGGCCGTCGCTGGTGGTGAAGTACGGGAGGGCGTAGAAGGCCCGGTAGACGAGCCCGTTCCCGTCCAGGAGGACCAGCTTGCGCTCTTCCACCCCTCCCACGCCCCTGATTGTACCCGCAGCCCGGGGGCCCTCCTACCTCCGGGAGCTTCCCCCAGGAGGCACCGTTCTCCTCCCGCCGCCTTTGTTTACAAGAAAGTTGACAGGATCCGAGCGGGAAAATACAATGCGGCCGTGCAGCCCGGGGCGTCCGCGGCGTCCTTCGCGGTGGCCGTCTACGGCCTGGGAGAGGCGGGAAGCTCCCTGGCCGAAGACCTAGCCCGAGCGGGCGCCCGGGTGACCGCCTGGGACCCCGAGCCCAAAAGGCTTCCCGAGGGAGTGGCCCTCGCCCGCGCCGCGCACGCCGCTGCGGAGGGTGCGGACGTGGTGTTGGTGCTGACCACCCCCGGGGCCAGCCTGGAGGTGGCCCGGACCCTGCGCGGCTTTCTGCGGCCGGGTCAGGTGTACGCGGACTGCAACAGCACCTCCCCCGCGGTCAAACGGCAGGCGGCTACCCTCGTGGAGCCCTCCGGCGCGCTGTTCGCGGACGTGTCCCTCATGGCGCCCGTACCCGGACGCGGCCTGCGGACTCCCGCCCTGGCCAGCGGACCCGGGGCCGAGCTACTGGCCGCGCGCCTCGGCCCCCTGGGCATGCCGGTCCGGGTCCTCGGGCCGGAAGTGGGCGCGGCAGCCGGACGCAAGCTGGTGCGCAGCGTGTTCACCAAGGGGGTGGCCGCGGCGGCCCTGGAGGCCCTGCGGGCCGCGCGCGCCCTGGGCTGCGCGGAAGAGGTGTACGCGGACATGGCCCGCACCCTGCGGGAAGCGGACGAAGCGTTCCTCCAGCGCCTGGTGGAGGGGACCCGCCGCCACGCGAGGAGGAGGGTGGACGAGATGCAGGCAGCCTGCGAGCTGCTGGAGGAGCTGTCCGTCCCGCCCCGGGTGGCGCGGGCCTGCCTGGCGTGGCTGTGGGAGCTCGCGGGACCTCCGACGGACGCTGCCATGGACGGGTCGGGCTCTCCAGGAATCGCTGAAGGAGGGTAGCGGATGCAGCCGTACGAGGGGCCCAGCCAGCGGGCCGTGGCCCTGGTGCGGGGTGGGTACGACCTCCACGTGCACAGCGCGCCCGACGTGCTGCCGCGGCGGGCCAACGACCTGGAGGTGGCGCGTCGGTTCGCTCAGCGGGGCCTGGGGGGCTTCGCCATCAAGTCCCACTACGGTCCCACCGCGGGCCGGGCCCAGCTGGTACGGTTCGTGGTGCCCGAGGTGGACGTGCTGGGCAGCATCTGCCTGAACGCTTCCGTGGGCGGCCTTAACCCCCTGGCGGTGGAGATCGCCGCCCGGGAGGGGGCGCGCATGGTGTGGCTGCCGACCGTGGACGCGGAGAACGAAAGCCCCGCAAAGCGGCCGCCGGAGGAAGCCGGCAAGCGGCCCGTGTGGGCCGCGCTCCAGGAGGAGCTCCGTACAGCGGGCATGCGCTGGGAACCCGTGCGGGTGGTGGACGCAGGCGGTCGACCCCTTCCGGAGCTCCAGGAAGTCCTGCGGGTGGTCGCCCGCCACCAGCTGGTGCTGGCCACCGGGCACCTGTCCCGGGACGAGATCTTCACCGTGGTGGAGGCTGCCATGAGCGCCGGCGTGCGGTGCATCGTCGTCACGCACCCCGACTTCCCGACCCAGCGGCTCAGCGTGGACGACCAGCGCCGGCTGGCCCGCCAAGGCGCGTGGCTGGAGCGGTGTTTCGGAACCGCCCACAGCGGCAAGATCCCGTGGGAGGAGCTGGCGGAGGTGGTGCGCGCGGTGGGCATGCGACACTCCTTCCTCTCCAGCGACCTCGGCCAGGTCCACGGCCCGCCCGTGGAGGACGGCCTGCCCCTCTTCGCGGACCGGCTGCTGGCCCTGGGGTTCGAGGAGGAGGAGGTGCGCATCATGGTCCGCAACGCGGTCCGCATCGCCCGTGGGGAGGTGCAGGGTTGACGTCCGCAGGGCCGCGTCCCTTGAAACGGGGCGAGGGCGAGCCGTTCTGCTACGGGCAGCTCCGCCGGGCCATCCTGGAAGGCCGCCTCGTGCCCGGCCAGCGGCTGGTGGAGACGGAACTGGCGCGCATGTTCGGCGTGGGTCGGGCCGCCGTCCGGGCGGCCCTGGTGCGCCTGGAACAGGAAGGGGCGGTGGAGCGGTCTCCCAACCGGGGGGCGAGGGTGCGGCGGCTCTCGGAGGAGGAGGCGGTGGAGATCGTGGAGGCGCGGGCCGCCCTGGAGTGCCTGGTGGCCCGGTACGCGGCCTTGAGGGCCCGGCCCGAGGACGTGCGGGAGCTCCGGCGGATCCTCCGGGAGATGGCCGCCTGCGCGCGACGGGGCGACTCCCTCGGCTACTCCGAGTGCAACGGTCGGTTCCACCAAACCCTAGTGCGGGCGAGCCGCCACGCCACCGCGGGGCGCTTGTTGGAGTCCCTCCGGGTCCACACGGTCCGCTACCAGTACCGCACCGTGCTCGCACCCGGCCGGATGCCCCGGTCCCTGGAGGAGCACCGGGCCATCGTGGCTGCGGTGGCTGCCCGAGATCCTGACGCGGCCGAGGCCAACATGCGGGCCCACCTGCAGGCGGTCCTGGACAGCCTGCGGGAGGTGGCCCGCCGGGCTTCGCCCGCGGCCCTGCCGTGAGGGGGAGGTGCTCGTGTCCGGCCGTAGGTTGCTGGTGGTGAGCGCCCACGCCGCGGACTTCGTGTGGCGGGCAGCAGGTGCTATCGCCACGGTCACGTCCCGCGGGGGCCAGGCCCTGCTGGTGGCGCTGTCGTACGGGGAACGCGGAGAGTCGGGGGAGCTGTGGTCCGAACCCGGACAGACGGTGGAGCGGGTCAAGTCCATCCGTCACGAGGAAGCCAGCCGGGCGGCGGACATCCTGGGGGCCTCTTTCCGGTGTCTGGACTGGGGCGACTACCCCTTGGAGGCGGGACGGGAGGCCACCGAGGAGCTCGCCTCCGTGATCCGGGAGTGGGCGCCCCACGTGATCCTCACCCACCCCGAGCGGGACCCCTTCAACCCGGACCACCCCGTGGCCCACCAGGTTACCGAGCGGGCCCGGCAGCTGGCCTCGGGGGCGGGGGTGGCCAGCGCCTTCCAGACGGTCCCTCCCGCGGAGGTGCTGGCCTTCGAGCCGCACCAGTCGGAGCTGTGCGGGTTCGTGCCCACCACCTTCCTGGACATCACCCCCGTGTTCCCCAAGAAGCAACAGGCCATGGAGGCCGTCGCCTCGCAGCGGTACCTGGTGTCGTACTACACGGCCATGGCCCAGCGCAGGGCCAACCACGCCCGCCGGATCTCGGGCGACCGCAGCATCCAGTACGCGGAGGCCTTTCAGCGCCTCCTGCCCCAGGTGGTGAGGGAGCTATGAACCTACAGGCGCAGGAGTTCGCCCGGCTGGGAGTCGCCACGGTGTACGAAGCGGCGGGGCGCGCGGGATTGGTGGAGGGCCCGTGGATCCAGGTGGTGCCCGGTAGCCGGGCCGCAGGTCCTGCCCGCACCGTACGCTGCGGGCAGGACGACAACCTCATGGTCCACGCGGTCATGGAACGGGTACGTCCCGGCGACGTGCTGGTGCTCACCATGCCCCGGCCCGCACCCGTGGCTCTGGTGGGCGAGATCCTGGGCCTGCAGGCGAAAGTCCGGGGGGCGGCGGCCATCCTCGTGGACGGCGCGGTGCGGGACCTGGAGGAGCTCCAAGCCCTGGGGCTGCCCATTTGGGCCCGGTTCGTGTCCGTGCGCGGGGCAGGCAAGTCCGCCGTCGGCGCCATCGACGAGCCCGTGACGGTGGGTGGTGCGACCATCCGCCCCGGAGACGTGGTGGTGCTGGACGCGGACGGAGCGGTGGTGGTGGCTGCCGACCGGGCCGGCAGGGTGCTGGAGGCGGCCCGAGCCCGCGCGGCCCGCGAGGCGGCGCTGCGGGCCGAGGTCGAGCGCGGAGCCCTCACCTACGACCTGCACGGACTGAGAGCCTAGGTGGAGGGACGGGGCTGACTTGTCAAAGGGGGGTGGTGCGGTGGACGAGCTGGTGTTCTCCGTGGGGCCCCTGACCTTCGACGTGGCCCACCTGGCCCACGTGGAGCTATTGACTCCCAAGTTCGAGGAGACCGTACGGTTCTTCACGGAGGTCATGGGGCTCGTGGTAAGCGGACAGCACGGGGACTCCGTGTACCTACGGGGCTGGGACGACTACGCGCACCACACCCTGAAGGTCACCGCATCCCCGCTGCCCGGCATGGGCCACTGCGCCTTTCGGGCCACCAGCCCCGAGGCCCTGCGCCGGCGGGTGGAGGCGGTGGAGCGGTCGGGGCTGGGCGAAGGGTGGGTGGACGGGGACCTGGGTCACGGGCCTGCGTACCGGTTCCGAGACCCCGACGGCCACCGGATGGAGCTATTCTACGAGGTGGAGTGGTACCGGCCCACCGCGGAGACCAGACCCGCCCTGAAGAACCAGGCCTCCCGGTTCCCGGCCCGGGGCTGCAACCTGCGGCGCCTGGACCACGTGAACCTCCTCGCCGCGGACGTCCGGGCCAGCCGCCGGTTCTACCAGGAGGTGCTCGGGTTCCGGCTGACGGAGGCTGTGGTGTTCGACGACGGGTCCGAGAAGGGCGCGTGGCTCGCGGTGTGCAATAAGACCTACGAGCTGGCCATCACGGAGGACGCCACGGGCAGCCGGGGCCGGTTCCACCACGTGACGTACGCCGTGGACAGCCGCGAGGAGGTCCTGCGGGCCGCGGACATCTGCCTGGAGCACGGGGTGCACATCGAGACCGGGCCCCACAAGCACGCCATCCAGCAGACCTTCTTCCTGTACGTGTACGAGCCCGGGGGCAACCGGTTCGAGGTGGCCTGCCCCGGGGCGCGGCTGTTGCTCGCGCCGGACTGGAAGCCGGTCGTGTGGAGCGAAGCCGAGCGCAAGAGAGGGCAGGCGTGGGGGTTGCCCACGGTGCCCACCTTCCACACGTACGGAACGCCTCCCGTGGAGGCGGTGGCGAGCCGCCCGCCGCGGGGGAAGCCCTGATCCGTGGGAAAGGAGGGATGGACGTGAGCACGGCGCCGCGCAACCTTCAGGAGATCGTGGAGTCGGTGCCCAACATCACCGACTACCTGTACAACAACCGCACGGGGACCCGCATCTACCCCGTGGTCCCCCCCGAGTTTACCAACTGGCGGGACGAGCAGCGGTCCTGGCGGGAAACGGTGGCGTTGTACGACCTCTCCTACCACATGACGGACCTGTACGTCCGGGGCCCCGACGCCTTCCGGCTGCTGGAGCGCCTGGCGGTGAACAGCTTCCGGGGGTTCGAACCGGGGCGGGCCAAGCAGCTGGTGGTGTGCAGCCCCGCGGGGTACGTCATCGGCGACGGCATCCTCTTCTACCTGGACCGGGAGACCTTCCAGCTCGTGGGACGCCCGTCGGCCCACAACTGGGTGCAGTACCACGCGCGGACGGGCGGGTACGACGTCACCTTGGAGCGGGACGAGTGGTCCGTCCTGGACCCGCACCGGCCGCGCAAGGTCTACCGGTACCAGCTGCAGGGCCCCAACGCCCCGGCCCTGCTGGAGAAGCTGAACGGCGGGCCCCTGCCCGACGTGAAGTTCTTCCACATGAGCTGGATCACCATCGCGGGCCACCGGGTGCGCATGCTGCACCACGGCATGGCGGGGGTCGCGGGGGCAGAACTCTTCGGCCCCTTCGAGGAGGGCCCCGAGGTGAAGGCCGCCATCGTGGAGGCCGGGAAGGAGTTCGGGCTGCGGCAGGTGGGCTCCCGGGCGTACGCCACCAACGCCCTGGACTCCGGCTGGATCCCCTGCCCTCTCCCCGCCATCTACACGGGCGAGGACCTGCGGCCGTACCGGGAGTGGTTGCCCGCCAACAGCTACGAGGCCGTGGGCTCCCTGGGCGGCAGCTTCTACTCCCGCAACGTGGAGGACTACTACCTCACGCCCTGGGATCTGGGCTACGGCCACATCGTGAAGTTCGACCACGACTTCGTGGGCCGCGAAGCCCTGGAGGCCAAGGCCAAGGGTCCCCACCGGCGCCGGGTGACCTTGGTGTGGGACGGGAACGACTTGGCCCGGGCCTTCGGCACCCTGTTCACCAAGCCCCTGGGCCAGCAGGCCAAGTACATCGACCTGCCCGTCTCCCAGTACGCCACGTGGATGTACGACAAGGTCCTGAACCGGCGGGGCGAGGTGGTGGGTGTGTCCATGTGGCCCGGCTACAGCTGGAACGACCACGCCATGCTGTCCTTGGCCATCGTCCAGGAGGAGTTCAGCCAGCCGGGAACCCAGGTCGTGGTGGTCTGGGGAGAAGAGGGGGGTGGCTCCCGCAAGCCCAGCGTGGAGCCCCACGTGCAGACGGAGATCCGCGCCACGGTGGCTCCCGTGCCCTTCTCCGAAGCCGCCCGCCAGTACCGGGCCATGGTGGCGCGACGCTGATGGACTCCGCGCCCCGGGAGGAGGCGCAGCCGAAGGTGCCCCGCGCCCCGCAGAGCCGTCTGCAGCGGGACCTGGCGAGGGGCACCTTCGTGCTCACGGTGGAGTCGCCGCCCCTGACCGGCACCCGCCCGCGGGAGGAGGTCGTCCAGGAAGTGGTCCAGCTGGCGCGGTGGCTCCGGGAGGACGGCCGTGTGACCGCCCTCACGGTGTCCGACCGGGTGCGCACGGACCGGGACCACGACCCCGTGACCGTAGCCGAACGGGTGGCGGAGGCCACCGGGGAGGTCCCCCTGGTGCACTGGGCGGGCAAGGGGCGCACCGTCCGCCACCTACAGGGCGACCTGGAACGGGCGCGCGCGGCGGGCCTGTCCGCCTTCCTCCTCCTCACGGGCGACGCCCTGCGGGAGCCTCCTCCGGGCGGTCCGGCCCGGTACCTGGACTCCGTGGACGCTTTGCGCATCGCCCGCACGTGGTTCCCGGACTGGCTCCTGGCGGCCGCGGTGAACCCCTTCAAGTACCGGGAGGAGGCGCTGTGGGGGCAGTACGTGAAGGCCGCGAAGAAGGTGCGGGCAGGCGCGGACTTCCTCATCCCCCAGATCGGTTGGGACCCCAGCAAGCTCGTGGAGCTCGTCCGGTGGCTCCGCAGCCGGGGGCTGCAAGCGCCCGTGGTGGCCAGCGTGTGGCTCCTGACCCCCAGGGTAGCGAAGCGGCTGCTGGACGGTGGATCCCTGCCCGGCGTGTACGTGCCGCCGGACCTGTTGCGCTGCCTTCAGTCCGAAGCCCAAAGCGCGGACGGCGGGAGGCGCGCGGCCATTCGGCGGGCGGCGCTCCAGGTGGTGGGTGCCCGGTGGCTGGGGCTGCAGGGCGCACACCTCTGCGGCGTGCACACGCCCCGCACCCTGGAGGAGCTCCTGCAGGCCGTGGAGGAGTTCTCGCGGGCGTGCTCGGATCTGGCGTCCTGGCAGCGGGCGTGGGACGAGCTCCTCAGGCACCCCGACGGACGGCCGGTCCAGCTGGCCCCTCCCGACGGATACAGCCTCGACTCCCCCCCGCCGGGCGCCTCGCCCTCCCCCGCGGAGCTGCGAGGGTACCGGGTGCTACGGGCCGTGGATCACTGGGTGTTCGACGGCACCGCCTTCGTTTCCCGGGGCCTCGGGGCGGCGCTCAGGGGCGTGGACCCGAACGGGCCCGCCGGCCGGCTTCTGGCCCGAGGCGAGCTCCTGGTCAAGGGAGCCTGGCTGGGCTGCCAGCTGTGCGGGACGTGCAGGCTGCCCCACACCTTCTTCGTGTGCCCCGAAACCTGCCCCAAGGGCTTGGCCAACGGCCCGTGTGGCGGCACCGACGGGAACACCTGCGAGTTCAAGGACCGCGAGTGTATCCACGCCCGCATCTACCGGCTGGCCAAGCACACCGGGGGTCTGGAGGTGTGGGAGAGCACGTGGGTGCCGCCCGTGCCCGAGGAGGCCCGGGGTGCGTGCTCCTGGATCCGGCACTACCGGGGAGAAGGGGCCAGGGCGCAGCCCCTGCCCGCACCGCAGGCCGCCCCGCAAGACCTCTCCGACGTGGCTACGTGAGTCCCGCCACACGCCCCTCGGCGTCCAGGTCCAGCCGCTCCGCCGCGGGGCGCTTGGGCAGGCCCGGCATGGTGAGGATGTCACCCGCGTACACCACCACGAACCCCGCTCCCGCGGCCAGCCGGGCGTCCCGCACGGTCAGCCGGAACCCTTCGGGCCTGCCCAGCTTGGCGGGGTCGTCGGACAGCGAGTACTGGGTCTTGGCCACGCACACCGCCAGGTGGCCGTAGCCGAGCTCTTCGTAGCGAGCCAGCTTCGCCCGGGCCCGCGGGGAAACGTCCACGCCGCTCGCGCCGTAAAGCGTGGTGGCCACGGCCTCCACCTTCCGCGCCAGGGGCCAGTCCGGCTCGTACAGGTAGCGAGGCCCTGCGGGCGGTCCGCGCCGGACCAGGTCGTCCACCACCTCCGCTAGCTCCACGGCGCCCTCCCCGCCCAGCTCCCACCCCCGGAAGCACGCCGCGGGAACCCCCAGAGCCCGGCACGCGGCCAGCACCAGGTCCAGTTCCGTTCTGGCGTCGGCGGGGAAGGCGTTCACCGCCACCACGGGCTGCATGCCCAGATGGCGGACGTTCTCCACGTGCTTGTGCAGGTTCGCCAGGCCCCGCTCCACCGCCGCCGGGTCGGACTCCTCCACCCGCCCTGCCCCCCCGTGGGCCCGCAGGGCCCGCACCGACGCCACCACCACCGCCACGTGCGGCCGGAGGTTTCCCGTGCGGCACTTGATGTGGACGAACTTCTCGGCCCCCAGGTCCGTGCCGAACCCAGCCTCCGTCACCACCACGTCCGCGCACTTCAACGCCAGCTTGGTCGCCACCAGGCTGCTGCAGCCGTGGGCGATGTTCCCGAAGGGGCCGCCGTGGACGAAGGCGGGCGTGCCCTCTAGAGTCTGTACGAGGTTCGGGTGGAGGGCGTCCCGGAGCAGCGCCACCACCGCGCCCGTCACCCTGAGGTCGTCCACCGTCACCAGCCCGCCGCCCGCCCGCTCGGCCACCACCACCCGGCTCACCCGCTGCCGCAGGTCCAAGCGGTTGTCGGCCAGGCACAACAGCGCCATGATCTCGGACGCCGCGGTGATGTCAAACCCGGTCTCCCGGGCCACCCCGTGGGCGCCCCCGCCCAGTCCCACCACCACCTGCCGCAGCGCCCGGTCGTTGACGTCCAGCACCCTCCGCCACCACACGTCCTCCGGACGCACGTCCGGTAGGGTCCGGTGGAACAGCGCGTTGTCCACCACCGCGGCGATGAGGTTGTGGGCCGCGGCCACCGCGTGCAGGTCGCCCGTGAAGTGCAGGTTGATGTCGTCCGCGGGGACCACCTGGGCCCCGCCGCCTCCCGTGCCACCGCCCTTGACGCCGAAGCAGGGGCCCATGGACGGCTCCCGGATGGCCACCACCGCCCGGCGGCCCAGGCGGCGCAGGCCGTCCGCCAGGCCGATGGCGGTAGTGGTCTTGCCCTCTCCCGCGGAGGTGGGGTTGATGCCGGTGACCAGCACCAGAGCCCCGTCCGGCCAGCCCCGGCGGCGCGCCAGGGCGTCGGCCAGGACCTTCGCCTTGTCCCTGCCGTACGGCAGCACCTCCTCCGGCTGCAGTCCCAGGTCGCGCACCACATCCGTCAAGGGTCGCGGCATCACAACCCCCTCCTCTCCCGCACCGGGTTTCGCCTGCGGGGACTTGCCTAGACCAGCCTGGGAACCGCCGACGCCATGTTCTGCAACCCCGGTGGTCGGATTCGCAAACCTTTTCCCGACACGATCCTAGCGTTGCGCCACCTCCTGCCGGTAGCGCCTCGCCGCTTCCGGCCCCACGGTGGCCCGCAGCCGCACCTGCACGTGCCGCTCCACGCTGGGCTTCCGCGAGCCCCCGTGGGGCTCCCCCCAAACCACGACCACCTGCGTGCCGGGTTCGCTGTACGCGGGGTCCACCATGGCCAAAGACAGCATGGCGCCCTCGTTGGAGCTGTACCCGCACGAGGTGGAGATTCCCACCAGGTGGACCTCCAGGTTCTCCACCCGGTCGTACTGCCACACGCTGTACCGGGGGACGGGAAGGTCCATGTCCTTGGCCCGCTGGCCCTTGGGCTGCGTGAACAGGCTCTCGAAGGCAGCCGCTACGTCCCACACCAAGGTCACCTTGCGGCGGTGAGTCCGGCTCGCCATGGCCTCCAGGGCCTCCCTCCCCACGAACGCGTGGTCGAACTTCAGGATGTGCCCGTACCCAAGGTCCCATGGCCGGGAGCACCCCCGAGATCCATCCGGACTCCAGGGTGTTGGTGGCGTACGCCCGGGAACCCACCTGGCGCAGCCCGAACTCCTTCCCGGCTTCCACGATGGCCGCCTTCACCTCCGGCCCTTCCTCGAAGGGCCCGAACAGCTCGCCACCTGCCACCCCGGCCATTCCGTGGTGGAGGAACCGGACAGGACGGCCCGGGATGTGGACCCACGTCATGTGAAAGAACTTCACCGGAGGGAGCGGCCCACCGTGGAGCTTCTCCAAAAGCGCCGGAGCTTTGGGCCCCTGCAGCTGGTAGCGGTACACTTTCCGCGGACGCGTGGGGTCCGCCAGGGACCACTCGTCCCGCTCGAACCGGACGCGCCAGCCCCCGTCTCCCCGTGGTGCTGGACCCAGTTCAGGGCGGAGGGGCGCCCCACCAGCTGGAAGACCTCGGGCTCCAGGTAGAACAGCACGGCATCCCCCACCACGTAGCCCTGCGGGGTACAGGCCACGAAGTGCTTGGCCATTCCCGGCCGGAAGTTCCGGAAGCTGTTGATGGCCAGGTGCTCCAGCAGCCGGAAGGCGTCCGGCCCGTAGACGTACAGGTCGCTCATGTGGTGGGAGAGGTCGAACAAGGCCACGGACTCCCGCCACGCGTGCTGCTCGTCCCGCCAGTTGGTGAACTCCCCGGGCACCACGGGGAACGCCCGGGCCCCCGTGGGGTTGTTGTACAGGTGGTCCACGGTGCTAGGGACCGAGTCGAGGACCTCCTGAAGATTCCTGGGTCGGCCGTGGATCATCTTCCCCTCCGCGCCGCCGGCGTACGAGGAGTGCGGCGCCCGCGAACCGCGCCGACCCGCCACCGGTATAGATCCTAACCCAGCCGTGGCCTACGAGCTCGCCCCTTGCCGGGGGCAGGCCCCGCCCAACCCGTGCCCATGACTTCCTCCAAGGGGACCGCCTCCGCACGGCCACCGCCGCCCACGGGACCCGGACCCACGAGTGGGCCGCCTCCCGCTACCGGCTGGGGAAGGGCGTGGCCGGGTACGCGAACGGCGCGCTGGCGAACTCCCGCGGCCAGACCAGCTCGCTGCGCCCGTTCTGCCACTGGTGGGCCACCACAGGGACGGGGCTGGTGCCGTCCGGGCGGAAGCGGACCCGGCCCGCCATGGTCATCATGTCCGTCTGGGCGAGGGCGTCCCGCACCTTCGCAGGCTCCGTGCTCTGCGCCCGCTCCACGGCCGCGGCGATCACCTGCACGCAAGCCACCGCGGAGCCCACCGCCACCTCCGCGGGAGTCCCGAACTTCCGCCGGTACCAGGCGTTGAGGTCGTCCACCCCCGGGAACTTCACCGCGTAGTGCCAGCCGGGCATGGACACCCAGAAGTCCCCGTCTTTGCCCAGGGCCTGCCGGAAGGCGAGGGAATCCGCGCCGCGCAGGGCGAAGAAGGCCTTGGGCGTGAAGCCCAGCTCCTTCATCTGGCGGACCATGGTGATGGCGTCCGGCGGCGTAGGCACCGCCAGCACCAGCTCCGCTCCCGCGGCCCGGGCCCGCAGGACCAGATCGCTCATGTCGCGGGCCCCCACCGTATACTCGCCCCGGAATACCACCTCGTAGCCGAACTCCCGGGACCGGGTCACCCACAAGTCCGCCTCTTCCTTGCCCCAGTCCGTGCGCTCCGCGAAGACGGCCACGCGCCGGGGTCGTTGGTCCGCGGGCACGTACGCGTTCAGGATCCGGTACGTCTCCACCGCCAGCTCGGGCGACTTGGGGAAGGGACTGAACAGGTACTTGTAGCCCCGCTGGTGGATGCTCCACAGGGCGAAGCCGACCCCCGCAGTAGGGGATCTGGTTCTTCTCCGCCACCGCTGCTGCAGCCGCGTGCAGGTGGCTTCCCACACCACCCAGGTAGGCCGTGATCCCCATTTGAACCAGGCTCTCCATGCGGCTCACGGTCTTGACCGGATCGGACTCGTCGTCCAGCACGGTGAGTTCCAAGGGGACCCTCTGTCCCCCCAGGCGGACTCCCCCCCGCGCGTTGATGTACTCCACGGCGAAGTCGTACCCGGCCCGGATGAACCGGCCGTTGGCCGCCAGCGCACCGCTCAAGGGGACGACCGCTCCCAAGCGCAGGCTCGCAGCCGGTCCCGCCGCTCCCGCGGTGACGGCCATCAGGCAAGCCACCCCCACGCCCACCCACGTTGCGTACCTCACCGCCATCACCCCCTCGCCGTTTCGCTACCATGTTGTCGACTCGATTGTCAACAAGACGGCCACGGGGCAGCTCGGGTTCAGTCCACCACGGGCAGTTCCAGGCACGAGTCGTGGCAGCCGCCGCTCCACACCGCAGTACGGAACGAACCACGTTTCCGGAATCCCCCCGTGGGCGAACACCTCCCGGTAGGGGTCCGAAACCCTTCCCAGGGATGGATGGCGGCCAGGCCCTCGGTGACGGGGCCGCAACCGCCCGTCAGCTCCTCAGGGCCCGCAGGAGGGACTCCCGGTCGCCAACAGGTCCGCCGCGGCGCGCGCCGCGGTCCTCCACCAACCGGGTCACGACCTCGTTCACGGGAGTGGGTATCCCCGCCACCCTCCCCCACCGGACCACGGCCCCGTTCAGGTAAGCCGCCTCCGTCCTGCCCCGCTTCAGGTCGTGCCACAAGGACGGCATCTTCGAGCCCCGGCCCGCGGCCACCCCCCGGAGGAGCAACCTACGGGCGACCCACTCCGGCCACCCCAGCACGCGCACCAGGGCCCGGACGGGGAAACCCGGGAGATCCACCCACCGAACCCCGAGGGCCGACCCTACCGCCACCGCCTCGAGGAGCATCCGCCGCTCCACCGCGAAGAGCTGCGGGTCCGCGTACACCTCGCCCGGCGTCAGGTTCAACAGCGCGCTGGTGGCGTTCCCCACCAGGTTCAACAACAGCTTGGACCACTTCAGGCTCCGCCCGTCCGGGTACGTCCGGGCCTGCCAGCCGCCGCGTTGCAACGCCGCGGCCAGGTCGTCCGCGCGGGCGCCGTCCCAGCTCGCGAGGCCCACCCCGCCCCGGGTGTGCTGCCAAACCCAGCCGGGCTCCTTCAGGGAGACGCTGGCGGTGAGGACACCCGCCACCACCCGCCCGCTCCCCACGCTCTGCGTCACAAGCTCCTCGTGGCCTACGCCGTTCTGCAGGCACACCACCCGTCCGCCCTCGGACAGCACGGACGTCAGGGCCGGGGCGATGTGCGCGGTGTCGTACCCCTTCACCGTCACCCACACGATTTCGAAGGGGCCTTCCGCCGCGGACACCTCCGCCACGGCACGCAGCCGGACCCGTTCCGTGATCCCGTCCGGCCCGGTGACCCGCAGGCCCCACCGGGCGACCGCCCCCGCGTGGGCGGGCCGGGCCAGCAGGACCACGTCCGCACCGGCCCGGGCCAAGGAGGCGCCCACGAGGGAGCCCACCGCCCCCGACCCGTACACCAGGACCTTCAGCGGCTCCCCTCCCCCGGACGATCCGTGATGCGGAGCTCGGTGCCCTCCACGAGGCGCCTCAGGTTGGCGCGGTGCCGCACCAGCCCCATGACCGCAGCGGCCGTACCGAAGGCCAGGTGGGCCGCAGATTCCCTCCACAGCCCCATGGTCACCGGCACCGACAGCATGGCCAGCACGCTCCCCAAAGACGCGTACCGGGTGACGGCCACCGTGGCCACCCACAGGCCCGCCGCCACCGCCGCGGCCTTCGGCGAAAGCGCCGCCAACGCCCCGAAACTGGTGGCGATGCCTTTCCCGCCCCGGAACCGCAGGAAAACAGACCAGTTGTGGCCGGCGATGCTGGCCAGCCCCGCCCCCACGGCCCACCAAGCGTCCAGGCCCAGAGACCGCGAGGCCAGCACCGGCACCACCCCCTTCGCCACGTCCAGCAGCAGCACCGCTCCGCCCAGCCACGGGCCCGCCACCCGGTACACGTTGGCCGTGCCGATGTTGCCGCTGCCGTGCTCGCGGACGTCCACGCCCCGCAGCCACCGCACCAGCCAGAGGCCCGTAGGTACCGAGCCCAGAAGGTAGGCGCCCGCGAGCACCAAAGCCGCGCTCACGACCCCTCCCCCTTGCGAGGCCTGCGGGCCCGCAGCACGAACCGCACAGGGGTGCCTTCGAAGTCGAACCGCTCCCGCAGCCGCGCTTCCAGGTGCCGCAGGTAGGCGTCCGTGGCGAGCTCGGGGTCGTTGACGAACAGGGCCACGGTGGGCGGTCGCACGCCCACCTGGGTGGCGTAGTAGATCTTCAGCGCCCGGCCCCGGGAGTCCGCGGGCGCCGGGTGGGCGGCTTCGGCGGCTTCCACCGCGCGGTTGAGGGGACCGGTGGGCACCCGCAGGGCGTGGGCGCGGTCGGCTCGCAGGGCGGCGTCCAGGACCCGGGGCACGTTCCGGCCGGTCTTCGCGGAGACGAACAGCACGGGGGCGTAGGACACGTGGCGGAGGGCGTGGTACAGCTGCTTGGCGCGCTCCTCCGCCAGAACGCCTTTGACCAGGTCCCACTTGTTGGCCACCACCACCAGGGCCTTGCCGCGGTCCGCAGCCTCCCGGGCAATGCGCTGGTCCTGGTCCGTCACCCCTTCGGAGGCGTCCACCACCAGCACCGCCACGTGGCAGCGGTCCAAGGCCTGCTGGGCCCGCCGCACGCTGTAGAACTCCAACGGCTCCTTCACCCGTGCCCGGCGCCGCAGGCCCGCGGTGTCCACCAGAACGAAGGGGCGGTCCCGGTGTCGCAGCCACGTGTCCACCGCGTCCCGGGTGGTGCCCGGCCGCTCGTCCACCACGACCCGGGGGGAGCCCACCAGGGCGTTGACCAGGGAGGACTTCCCCACGTTGGGCCGCCCCACCACCGCCACCCGCACGGGTTCTTCCTCTTCCCCCGCGGGTACCGCGGCCGGCAGCAGTTGGACCACGCGGTCCAGCAGCTCCCCGACCCGCAGCCCGTGGAGGGCGGACACGGGCAGGGGGTCTGTGAGCCCCAGGGCGGAGAACTCCGCGGCCTGAGCGGCGCCGTCTCCGGGAGTGTCCACTTTGTTCACCGCCACCACCACGGGCTTCCCGGACCGGCGCAGGACCTCCGCCACCTCCCGGTCCGCGGGTACCAACCCGCTCTGCGCGTCCACCACGAACACCACCACGTCCGCCTCCGCCACCGCCTGCTCCGCCTGCCACCGCACCTGAGCCACCAGGGGATCCTCGGGGTGCGCCACGTACCCGCCCGTGTCCACCAGCCCGAACCGGCAGCCCGACCACTCCACCTCGGTGTACAGCCGGTCCCGGGTCACCCCCGGGGTGTCCTCCACGATGGCCAGCCACCTCCGGGCGATGCGGTTGAACAGGGCGGACTTGCCCACGTTGGGCCGGCCCACCAAAGCCACGAGGGGGAGTCTGTACGCGCCCACTGCGGCTTTCCATGTTACCAGGGACCAGACGGGCCTGCCCCGCCGAGTCGTCCCAAAGCCTTGTGGCCCCGCGGCGGCTGCGAGCAAGGCAGGCGACCGCGGACCGGAGGCCGGGGCGCGCCGGAATTCGGCGTCCGCGCGGTCCCCGGCCAGCAAGGGGCGCGTGGGTTACACTGGCAGCGGATGGACGCAAGCTTCCGTCACGTCTACGAGCGGCTCCTGCACCGCTGTCTCGAGGAGGTCCAGCGGGCGTACGGCCCCCGGCTGGTCACGTTCGCGGTGTTCGGGTCCGTGGGGCGTGGGACCCCGCGACCCGACTCCGACATCGACCTGGTGGTGGTGGCGGAGGGGCTTCCGCCGGGCCGCCTAGCGCGGCTCCAGGCCTTCGAGCCGGTGGAAGATGCCCTGGAGCCGGACCTGCGGGCGGCCCGGGCGCAAGGGGTGTCCCGGGCGGCTTGTTCGCCGGGGTCCTGGCGGGCCTGCGGCAGCGTCTGAAGGAACTCGGCGCGCGCCGGGTCCGTTACGGGGGAGCCTGGTACTGGGTCCTGAAGGAGCTCTTCCGGCCCGGGGAGGAGTTCGAGCTGTGACCAACGACTCCCTGGGCCGGGCCTACCTGGAGAAGGCGCAGAAGCGGCTCGTGGTCCTGGACGTGCTGGAGCGGGAAGGCGCGTACTCCGACGTGGTGCGGGAGGCGCAGGAGGCCGTGGAGCTGGCGTTGAAGGGGGCCTTGCGGCTGGTCGGTGTAGAGCCTCCGAAGCTGCACGACGTGGGCCCCGTGGTCCTCGAGTACCGGGACCGCTTCCCCGAGGAGGTCCGGGCCGAACTGGAAGAGCTCGCCCGCATCTCCAAGTGGCTGAGGAAGGAACGGGAGTTCCCCTTCTACGGGGACGTGGACTTCATCCCCACCCTGGAGTACACGGAAGAACACGCCCGCCGGGCCCGGGAAGGCGCGCACCCCGTGGTGCAGGTCTGCCGCCGGCTTCTCCGCCCCGGGGCTTCACCGAAGGGGTAGGCCGAGCAGCACCACTCCCGGCTACAGCCCATTCCTCCTGGGTGGACACCCGTACCGGTTCCGCCACTCCGCCGTCGGTCCGGCCGGACCGGGCCTCCGGAGCCCTGCAGGGGAGCTGGAGGTGACCGAGGCCGGGCTTCAGGGCCCCTGCGCCTGGATACCCTCTCCGGGCCCCCGGGAGGATCGACGGATGAGCCCTCGACGGTCCCGACGTCCGTGCCGCCCTACCCCTCCACCCGGCAGGATTCGAGCGCCCAGAGGGCGGTGCTCTCGGGGATTCCCCGCAGGACGCCTGGAGTCCCGCGATCTCCCGCTCGACCTGCGGGGCGGGGTGCTATGCTCAGACGGGATGGCCGAACGGAGCCGGGACCGGTGGGAGCAAGCGGAGCGCGACCTGGCGAGCGCGCGCCTGCAGCGGGAGGGCGGGTTCTTCGAATGGGCGTGCTTCGCAAGCCACCAGGCGGCGGAGAAGGCCGTCAAGGCGGTGTACGCCCGGCTGGGTGGGGAAGCCTGGGGCCACGACCTCG
>CAYTFH010000017.1:0-36631 GCA_964437095.1 uncultured bacterium
CCCAGGGCCGCCCGCCGGTAGCTCGGCAGCCTGGTCACGTCCTGCCCGAACAGGAAGATCCTCCCGTCCGTGGCGGGCACCTCCCCGCTCAACAAGTGGAACAGGGTGGTCTTTCCGGCCCCGTTCGGGCCGATGATGGCCCGCCGCTCCCCCTCCCGTACTTCCAGGTCCACCCCGTCCACCGCCCGGAGACCTCCGTAGTGTTTCCGCAGCCCCACGGTCCGCAGGCAGACCCCACTCATCGCTCCACCGCCGGGCGCCGCGCGCCTTCTCCCGTGCGGGCCGCATCCGCTCCAGAACGGTGCTGCCACCAGGCCCGCAGGCTCCGGACGCCACCCGCCACACCCTCCGGGGCGTAGAGTACGGTCAGCACGAACACCACCCCGAGGATCAGCATCCACCGCTGGGTGTACGCGCTCACCAGGTTGCGCAAGAAGACCACGATCCCGGCCCCCACCACGGGCCCGAACAGCGTCCCCGCACCCCCGAGGATGACCATCAGCACCGCCTCCGCGCTGGCCGCGATGTGCAGGTCCGGTGGGCTCACGAACCGGTTGTAGAAGGCGTACACAGCGCCCGCCAGCCCCGCGAAGGCACCCGCCACCACGAAGGCCACGTACCGGTGTAGCCACGTGTTGTACCCCAGCATGCGCATCCGCCCTTCGCTCTCCCGAATCCCCCGCAGGGAGAGCCCGAAGGGCGAGCGGACCAAGCGGTAGAGGAGGAAGGCTGCGGCGCAGAACACCACGAGGGCGAAGTAGTAGTACTGCCGCGGGCTCGCCAGGGAGCCCACCACGCCCAAGTCCAGGGGCGAGATCCCGGGAAGCCCGTTGTCCCCGCCCGTGACGGACGACCAGCGGTACGCCAGCCCCCACGTCCCCATGCCCAAAGCCAGGGTGATGATGAGGAAGTACACGGCCACCGCTCGCGTGGCCAGCAACCCGTAGGTGGCCGCCAGGACCGTGGCCAACCCCACGCCCGCCAAGAAGGCCAGCCCCGGAGCCACGTGGTGCTGCGTGGTGAGGATCCCCACGGTGTACGCCGCGGCGCCGAAGTAGGCGGCGTGCCCGAAGGACGTGAGGCCCGTGTACCCGGCCAGCAGGTCCAGGCCCATGGCGGACAGCCCGTAGATCATGGTCAGCAGCACCAGGTGGGTGAAGTACAGGGGTACCACCTGCGGCAGCGCCACCGCCAGGAGCGCCCCGAACCCCCACGCCGCTACCCGCCAGCCCACGCCCCTACCCCCTTCCGAACAGGCCCGTGGGCCGGATGGCCAGGACCACGGCCATGGGCACGAACAGGGTGAAGTACGAGAGTTCCGGGAACAGGGCCTTGCCCAGGTTGTCCAGTACCCCCACCAGCACGCTCCCCACCAGGGCTCCCTTGAGGCTCCCCAGGCCGCCGATGATGACCACCGCGAAGGCCAGGGGCAGGACCTCCGAGTCCACCCCCGGGTACACGCCGAGGAACGGACCGCCCATGACCCCTCCGAACCCCGCGAGGGCCGCGCCCACGGCGAACATGCCCGTGAGCACCGGTTCCACGTGGATCCCGAGCCCCCGCGCCATCTCCTGGTCGTCCACCGCCGCCCGCACCACCGCGCCCAGCCGCGTCCGCTCCTGCAACAGCCACAGGAACAGAGCCACCAGCACCCCCACCGCGATCACCGCCAGCCGGTACGCAGGGAAGAAGGTCACCCCCAGGTCCACGGACCCCGCCAGGGCCCTGGGCGTCGGCAGTCGGTGCGGGTCGCCGCCCCAGATCCACAGGGCGAGGTCCGCGAAGATGAAGGAGAACCCCATGGTGAGCAGCACCTGAGCCTGCTCCGCCCTGTAGAACCGAGCCAGGAAGACGCGTTGCATCACCACCCCCACCGCGGCCACGGTGAGGCTGCCCGCCAGGGCGGCGGCCAGGAAGTTGCCCGTGGCCTGCACCACCGTCAGGGCCACGTACGCCCCCAGCAGGTAGTACGAGCCGTGGGCGATGTTCACGATGCGCATGAGGCCGAAGATCAGGGTGAGGCCGCTGGCCAGCAGGAACAGCAGCGCCGCGAACGACAGCCCGTTGAGCAGCTGAGCGAGCCAGAACTGCACGTCCCCTCCTCCGGAGCGGCCTCGTCCCTCACACCGACACGCCTTCGCCCAACAGCGCCTCCGCCCGCCCGGTCTCCCACCACGGCTGCAACAGCGGGCTCTCCTCCGCCAGGTCCTCCGACCGGACTTCCACCAGCGCGGGCCGCCCGGACGCCAGGGCCTTCCGCAGGGCCTCCTCCAGCGCGTCCTCTCCCTCCACCCGCACGGCCCACACGCCGAAGGCCTGGGCCAGCTGCACGAAGTCCGGGTTGTGCAGGCGCGACCACACCTCCCGGCCGCCGTAGTACGCCTTCTGCCGCGTGTGGATGCTGCCGAAGGCGAAGTTGTTGAGGACCACGCACACCACCGGCAGCCCCTCCCGGACCGCCGTCTCCAGGTCCTGCACCGTCATGAGGAACCCGCCGTCGCCCGCCAGCACCACCACCCGGCTGTTCGGCCTGGCCAGCTGCACTCCCATGCCCCCCGCCAGCCCGAACCCCATGGAGCCGGAGTTGGGGTTGATGTACACCCCCGGACGCGGGGCCGTGAAGTACTGCGCCGCGTAGTGGATGTAGCTCCCCGAGTCCGTGACCAGGGTGGTGTCCTCGTCCGCGACGCGGCGGATGGCCCGCACCACGTTCCAGGGGCGTACGGGCCGACTCCCCACGGGCCTTCGACGCAGCCGCTCCTCCCAGGCGGCCTTGGCGCGGCGGAGTTGCTCGGTCCACTGGGGGTTGGGTTGCACCCGGCCGCCCAGACGTTCCAGTAACCCTTCCAGGGCCAAGCGGGCGTCGCCCACCACACCCACGTCCACGGGGTAGTTACGCCCCACCACGCCCGGGTCCACGTCCACGTGGATCATCCGGGCGCCCGGAGCCGGCTGGAAGGTGAACTCGTCCGTGGTCCGGTCCCACAACCGGGTGCCCACGGCCAGGATGGTGTCCGCGTACCGGAGAGCAAAGGCGGCCGCGGCGGAGCCCCCGTAGCCCATGGTGCCCATGCTCAGGGACTCCGTCTCCACCACCGGCTTTTTCTGCCACGTGGAGACCAACGCCGCTCCCAACCGCTGTGCCAGCCGAGTCGCGGCCTCGCTGGCCCCGCTCATCCACACGCCTCCGCCCGCCACCAGCACGGGCCGCCGCGCCTGTGCCAGCACCGCCGCGGCCCGGTCCAGGGCCCGCGGGTCCGGGGCCGGCGGCGCCACGGGCCGGTACTGGGACGGGTCCAGGACCTCCGCCCGGACCTCTTCCTTGGCCAGGTCGTAAGGGATGGCCACGTGCACCGGCCCCGGTCTCCCGGTCTGGGCTGCCCGGAGGGCCTCCCACAGCACGTCCGGCACGCGGTCCGCCCGCTGCACCTCCACGGACAGCTTGGTGATGGGGCGGAAGACCTCCGCCAGGTCGGCCTCCTCGAAGGCGCCCTTCCACCGGTACTTGGTGGGGACCTGGCCGGTGATGGCCACCAGGGGCACGGACTCGATGAAGGCCGCGGTGACCCCCATGACCAAGTTGGTGCCGCCCGGCGACCGGGTGCCCACGCACACCGCGGGCCGCCGGGCGGCCTTCCCGTAGCCCACCGCCATGAGGGCCGCCACCTGCTCGTGGCGCACCTGGACCAGGCGCACCCCACCCTCGCGGTCCAGGGTGTCCAGGATCTCCATGAGGCCCGACCCCGGCACCCCGGCCACGAAGCCAACTTCCTCCCGCGCCAGAGTGCGGGCCACGAACTCCGCTACGGTCGTGCGCGCCACGTTGCCTCAGGGCTCGCTGAACCAGTACTCCGGGTGCTCGCACAGGGTGAACCGCACGGGGCCCTGGTCGGTGACGCACACGTTCTCCTCCAGGCGCACCGTCTGCTCCAGGCCCGGCAGGCCGCTGAAGGTCTCGATGGCGAAGTACATGTTCTGCTTGATCTCCGCGGGGTACTTGAAGGAGTAGGCCCGGGAGATCCACATCCCTTCGTACAGCGACAGCCCGATGCTGTGGGCGAACTGCTGCAGACTCACGCTCCCGTACTTGTCGTCGTCGTACTCCGGGAACTTGGCCGCCACGTCCGCGGTGGTGGCCCCGGGTCGGAGCGCCTCGATCCCCGCGTACAGGGAGTCGTAACACCGCTTGAACAGGTCCTTCTCCTTGGGCGTGGGCTTGGCCGCCACCTTCCAGCACCGCACGAAGTCGATGAAGTACCCACCCGGCCCCACGGCGTTGATGTCCACGATCACCAGGTCCCCCTGGCGGATGATCTTGTCCGTGTGCCAGCGGCGGTAGGGGCTGGTGTTCCCCCCGCTGGCCACGATGATGTCGTACACGAAGTCGAAGCCGCTGCGGTACAGGTACTCGTTCACCTTGGCGCACACCTCGGACTCCCGCACCCCCGGCTTCGCCCACTCGTGCATGGCCATCCACATGGCCGCGTCCCCGTGCGCCGCGGCGATCTTCAGACACTCCAGCTCGTCCGGGGTCTTGATGACCCGCGCCGCGGACATGGCCGGCCACGCGTTCACGATGTTGAGGCCCAGACCCGTGAGGGCCTGGTAGGCCATCATGTCCATGACGTCGATCCCGACACGCTCCTTGTGGACCCCGTTCTCCCGCAGCACGTCGTACACGCTCTGCGCCATCCGCTGGGCCATCTCCGGCTCCGCGCCCTCCGCCCACTTCCACGTGATGGCGGGCCGGATCTCGCCCTCCAACCACGGGGCGTCGATCTGGGCGCACACCATGTCGGAGCCCACCGTCTCGAACAGCACCGGCTTGCCGTTCCGCGGCAGCACGCAGTACCGGATGAAGATGTTGTTCTTCCAGTTGCCCTGCCACACCCCGGTCACGTAGCGGATGTTCTCCCCCACGAACAGGACCAGGGCTCCCAGGTCGTGCTTCTCCATCTGCTCCCGCGCCCGGGCCAAGCGGTCCCGCCGCATCCGGGCGAAGTCCACCCGCGCCTGCCAGTCCGTGGCGGTGGTGCTGAACACCCGCCGCGGCTGGTACTCGTGGTACCCTTGCAGGAACTCGTGGTACGCCATGGCCTCCCTCCTCCCGCTCAGGGTTTCGGATCCCGTCCGCCGTCCAGTCCCAGCAACCTGCGGGCGGTGCCCTCCAGCACCGCCCGTTCCTGCCCCTCCGCCAACCCCAACCTCCGCACCCGGCCCACGGGGTCGTCGTCCGCCATGTCGTAGGGCGCGTCGCTGCCCAACACCATCCGCTGGACTCCCACTGTGCGCACGACGTACGCCAGGGCTCCGTCCCCGTGGACCACGGTGTCGAAGTAGAAGTGGTCCAGGTAGCCCGAGGGGGCCTTGCGGATCGCCTCCTGTAGCTCCCGCCGGGACCGATGGGCGTGATCCAGCCGGCCCAGCAGGAAGGGGAACACCCCACCCCCGTGGGCCAGCACCACCCGCACCCGCGGCTGGCGATCCAGCAGGCCCGAGTAGATGAGACGCCCCACCAGCGCCGCGGTCTCCGTGGGGAAGCCGATGGTGTTGAACAGGTGGAACCGCCCCAGGACGTCCTCCCCCATGTGGGTGGTGGGGTGCACGAACACGGGGACTCCCAGGTCCGCGGTGAGCTGCCATACGGGTTCAAAGAGGGGCTCATCCAGGTACCGCCCGTTCACGCTGGTGGCGAGGTACACGCCCCGCATCCCCAGCTCCCGGATTGCCCGTTCCGCCTCCCGTACCGCCGCGTCTACGTCCTGCATGGGGAGGGTGGCCAACCCCACGAACCGGTCGGGGTAGCTCCGACACACCTCCGCGATGCCGTCGTTGAAGGCCCGCGCCAGCCTGGCGCCCAGAGAGGGTGAGGCCCAGTACACCATGGGGGGGGACAGGGACAGCGCCTGCACGCGAATCCCCCGGGCGTCCACGTACGCCAGCCGGGCTTCCAGGTCCACGAACTCCGGCAGGAGCGGCACGGGGGGATGGCCCGGCATGACCAGCTGGGGGACGGCCCCGTCACGGCGCACTCCGGCGCCGTATGCTCCTCCTTCCCGGTCCACCAGCTCCAAGAACTCCCTGGGGAAGAAGTGGCTGTGCACGTCGATGGCGCTCACCGCAAGCTCCGCTCCTTTACCTCGACGGTCTCCACGCGAGACTCCGTGGCGTGGGGAGCCTTCTCGACCCCCTCCGTCTCACGCTCTTCGTCCCACCAGACCATGCGCGGCGGTCGGCTCCTCACCCGGAGCTCGAAGACATCCGGACGGTTGTAGTGGCCCGCGAAGTCGTGGACGGTGCGCTCGTACACGCACCGCTCCAGGTCCACCTCCGCGTACAGGATCCCCTCTTCGGGTCCCATGGGCCCCGCCACCACCTCGCCCGACGGACCCACCACGGACGAGCCGCCAGACAGCTCGGGCCGCGCCAGGAACTCTCGGTCCTCTTCGGTGTACGCCAGCATCTCCCGCATGCGGTCATCCACGGCGCCGCAGGCGTTGACCACGAAGGCCTTCGCCGTGAAGGCAAACGCGCGGCCGGCCAGCAAGGCCCGCTCCGACCGGGCCAACATGCCGCGGCCCGGGAGGTTCGGCCAGCTGGCCACGTGGATCATGGTGTGCTGACTCAGCAGGACGAACATGGCCAGGGGGTTGGAGTTCTCCCCGCAGATCAAGCCGCTGAGGCGTCCCACCTCCGTGTCCAGCACCCGCAGCCCCACCGGGAGACCGGGCGCGTGCACCAGCCGCTCGCCCACCGTGGGCGTGAGCTTGCGGTGGACGTGCTCCACGCGGCCCCGGGGGCTGATGAACAACAGCGAGTTGTAAAGGGTGCCCGCCGTCCCCGCCTCCTTCTCGCACGCGCCCACCACCGCCCAGGTGCCCGCACGCTCGCACGCCGCCGCCAGGGCTTCGGTCTCCGGTCCAGGAACGGTCAGGGCGTTCTGGAAGAGGCGGGCGGCGAACTCCCGGCTGCGCTCGCCCGTGGCGGGGTGAAAGTGGTACCAGAGGGGGTGCCCGGGGATGAAGCCCTCCGGGAAGGCGACGATCTGTGCGCCGGATCGCCCCGCTTCCGCGATCAGGCGACACGCCTTCTCCACCGTGGCCTCCCGGTCCAGGAACACCGGGGCGGCCTGCACCGCCGCCACCTTCACCCGGGGCAGGCGATCACCCATGCTCGCTCCGACGCACGGGCGCGAGGGGAGACCACTCCTTGCTGCCCTTGCCCTCCACCAGATCCTTGCTGCTCAAAAACACCGTCTCCTCCAGCGCCCGAACCTCGTGTACCACGTCCGGCGGGATGTGGATCACCCCGCCGGGGCCCACCTCGGCTTCCTCATCACCCACCTTGGCCCGCACCCTCCCCCGGAGTACGTAGATGATCTGCTCGTTGGGGTGCTTGTGGGGGTCCGCTCCCGTGCCCGCCTCCATGCGGTACAGCCCCACCTCGATCTTCTGGCCCCGCACCGTACCCCCGAAGGCCGTGGAGTAGTGGGGTGAGATGGTCTCCTGCTGCAGCTCCTCGAACCGGTAGAAGGGCATGGCCACCTCCCTACACCTTCGTGGGCGCCTGCCAGGGCTTCTCCACGAACGTGGTCCCCGCGTCGTCCTTGCTGGGGCAGTTCCCGTACGTGAAGATGAGCTCCGCGGTGTCCGTGGTACTCAGGTTCTCCAGCCCGTGGATCACCCCCGGTGGCACGAACACGAACTGGTTCTCCTCCACGATGTACTCCCTGCGCTCTTCCCCGATGTACAGCTTCAGGCGCCCTTTGCGCACGAAGAAGGCCGCCTCGCAGGTGTGGGTGTGGGCGGGGTTGCGGCCGCCGGGGGGCACGATGGTCCGTCCCATGGTGATGGTCTTCGACCCCACGCTGTGCTTGTCCACCCCGAAGGCGATCACCAAGGGCGGCTCGTACGTGACGTCCTTGCCGATCTTCTCGGAGTCCACGATGGCGAAGCTGCTCACCCTCTTCACCTCCTCCCTGTCTGCCCACCGAGCCTACGGAACCCAGGGCCGCCACCGGGCTCCGTCCCACAGCTCCCCACCCGGTAGGGGAACCCCGAACACGCCCACGAACAGGGCGTCCATGGCCAGCGCCAGGGCCACGCCCGCCACCAGCCACGCGGCCAGTTGATGCGGCCGCCTCCGCCCAAGGGCGTAGGCGCTGCCCCCCACCAGGAGACCGGAAGCGAGCCAGAAACCGACCCACCGCAGCAAGGCTGCGTAGACCACGGCGGCGGTCACGAAGGCCGCCACCTCCCGGGCGTTCCTCGCGTCCTCCCACACCACGGCCGCCGTCTTGGCCCGCAGCCCGCCCGCCACCAGCAGAACCCCGCACAGACCCACCACCCCCGCGGCAAGGCGCGGGAACAACCACACGCTGGGGCCTCCCCCGTGGGCAGCCCAAAAGGCGACCGCGGTGATCACCAGTAGCAGCATTCCCGCCAGAAAGTCCACGTTGACCCGAATGGGGGACGATGGCTGCATCCCTCACGCCTCCGCCGCCGCGACCTCCACGCGCTGCGCCACCTTCCAGCCCCGCAGTCCGCGGATCAAGGACAGCACGCTCAAGGCGATGAACAGGGCAGAAAACGGCCGCAGCACGAACACCTCCAGCCACGACCCCCGGGCCTGCGCCAGCACGAGGGATGTGACCAGGGCGGGCTCGATGATGGGCCCCAGCAGCAGCCCCAGGACGACGGGCCCGCTCTCGAACCCGAACTTCCGCAGGGCGTACGCCAGGATCCCGAAGAACAGCATCATCCCCACGTCGAACACGTTATTGCGGACCGCGAAGGACCCCACCACCGCCAGCGTGAACACGATGGGAGCCAGGGCGTTCACCGGGATGCGGATCACCAGGATGAGCAAACGGACCATCAGGAGGCCGACCAGGAACAGCACGAGCCCAGAAACCATCGTCGACCAGATGAAGGTGTAGGTCATCACCGCGTGGGAACCCGCGAACAGCTCCCGCCCCGGCTTCACCCCGTGGAGCAACAGGGCAGCGAGGATCACCGCCGCGGGCGCGGACCCGGGGATCCCCAGGGTGAGGGTGGGGATCATGGCCGCGGGCGCCACCGAGTTGTTGGCCAGCTCTGGCGCGATGAGCCCCTCCAACGACCCCTTCCCCACCTCTGGGTTCTTGCTGGACCGCAACACCTCGTTGTACGCCACCAGGCTGGCGATGGGCCCGCCGGTGCCGGGGATGATGCCCACGATGATGCCTACCAGGCTGGCCTTGAGCAGCAGCAGGGGCTTGGTGAACGTCTCCCAGATCACTTCCCGGAGGGCGCCCGGCTGCGGCCGATACTCCGCCACGTACTGCTCCGAGTGCCGCCGCTCCACCATGCCGAGGATCTCGGGAACGGTGAAGAACCCGATGAGGGCCACCACCAGCTCCACCCCGCCCTGCAGCTGGGGGAGTCCGAAGGCGTACCGGACCCAGCTCTCCGTCCGGGAGACCCCCACGGTGCTGAGCAGCAGGCCCAGGGCGGCCCCGGCGATCCCCTTGACCAGGGACCGTCCCGTGAGGGACGCCATGATGGTGAGCCCGAACACCCCGACCCAGAACACCTCTGGCGGGCCGAACCGAAGGGACAGCGCGGCCAAGGGTGCGGCCAGGAGGAGCAGGGACAAGCCGCCGGTCAGCTGACCCAGGGCAGAGGCCACCAGCGCGGTGAGCAGCGCCTGCGGCGCCTTGCCCTTCTTCGTCAGCCGGTAGCCTTCCATGGCCGTGGCCACCGCCGCGGGAGTCCCGGGGGTGGCGATGAGGCAGGCGGGGACCGCGTCCCCGAACGCCGCGGCCCCGTACAGCGCCCCCATGAGCACCAGGGCGCTGGTGGGCTCCATCACGAAGGTGAAGGGCAGCAACACCGTGAGGCCCATGGTGGCGGTGAAGCCCGGAAGCGCACCCACCACGGATCCCACCGCCACCCCGAGCGCCATGAGGAGCAGGTACTGGGGTGCGAGGACGTTCACCAGACCCTGCCACAGGGGGTCCATGGGCCTCCGCCTCCCGTTTCAGCCTCGCGCGCGCACCCTCTCCATTACCGCAACAGGTTCACCAGCTCCCGGTACGTGGCAACCAGCCGGTTCACGTACGCCTGGGACTCCGCGGGCCCCAAGTACAGGGGCGTCAGCCCCTCCTCCTCCACCGCTTTCCGGATCTCCGGCATGCGCATCACCTGGAGGATGGCCTGGGACAGCTTGGTCACCACCTCCGCGGGCACCCCCGCGGGAGCCCCCACACCCCAGGAGGTCTCCACGGTCACGTTGTATCCGAACTCCGCGAACGTCGGGACGTCCGGCAGCGCCTTCATCCGCTGCTTGCCGCTGACGGCCAGGATCCGGACGCGGTCCTTGTGCCGGATGCCGTGGGACGCCGCGGTGGTGGCCGCGTCCACGTGACCGCCGATGAGGCTGGTCATTACCGGACCCGCTCCCCCCGCGATGGGCACGTAGGTCAGCTTGATCCCCGCAGCCTGCATGAACTGGGCGAGGCTGAGGTCGGAGGGCGACAGCCGCTCCACCCCGCCCACGGCCAGCTTGCCCGGGTTGGCCTTGGCGTACTCCACGAAGTCCCGCAGGGTTCGGAAGGGGCTGTCGTTGCGGACCATGAGGGCGTTGGGGGCCGAGACGGTCCACGCGATGGACCGGATCTGATCCAGCCGGTAACCCGCCTCCGCGCCCCGCAGGAGGGTCTGCAGCACCATGTGGGGCATCACGAGTCCACCGATGGTGTACCCGTCCGGCCGCGCCCGGGCTAGCTCACTCCAGCCCACGGCCCCTCCACCCCCGGTGCGGTACTCCACCAGGATGCGCACGCCCAACAACTTCTCCAGGTGCGGCTGAACCCTGCGGACCTCCACGTCGGACTGCCCGCCCGGCGCAAAGGCCACCAGCCAGGTGATGGGGCGGTTGGGGTAGCCCGAGGGCGCCCCCGCCGCGGCCACCACCAGAGCCAGGGCCAACGTGCCTCCCACCAGGATTGCCAACCACCAACGCCCGCTCGCTCGCACGTCCTTCACCCCCTTGCGCTGGACTAGATCTTGTGACCCCTGCCGTCCACCAACGCCTTGCAGCTCAACACCTCGCTGTCCTCCAGGGCCGTCACCTGGTGCTGGAGGTTGGGAGGCGCCAGGAACCCTTGCCCCGGGCCCAGCTCCCGGGTTTCGTCCCCCAGAGTGGCCCGCAGCCTCCCGCGCAGGACTACCATGATCTGCTCCTGCGGGTGCGCGTGCGGCACCGCTCCCTCGCCCGCCCGGAACCGCAGCCGCCCTACCTCGATCTGGCTCCCCGTCACCAGGGGGCCGAAAGCCTTGGAGTACTTGGGCGTGACGTACTCGGCCTGGAGTTCGTCGAAGTCGAAGAACGGCATCCTCTTCCCTCCTCACGAGCCCTGGACCGGCTGGGGGGACCCCAACACCGCCTGCGCGATGGATGCGAACTCTTCGCGGGTCAGCAGCCCCTTCTTGGCCAGGGAGCTCTCCTTCACCCGCACCAGCACCTCGTCCACCCGGGGGTCGTCGGGCCGCACCGTGTAGCCCACCTCGCTCAGGAAGTACAGCACGGAGTCCCGACCGCTGCCCTTACCCAGCACCACCTCCGCGGGGCTTTGGCCCACCAGCTCCCAGTGGAAGGGGAACAGCTCCACGGGCCGCTTCTCCTTGAGGCGGACCAGCCAGGTGGCGATGATGCCGGACTCCACCTTGAACAGCATGTCCCCCACCACCGCCCGGTTGGGCGGCACGGGGACCCCGGCCAGCTCCCGCACTAGCCTGGACAGCTCGTACAGCTTCTCATACCGCAACCCCGTGTCCACCCCGTACAGGGTGAGCAGGGCCAGGGCGAGGTCCTCCAGGGCACAGTTGCCGGCCCGCTCCCCCAGCCCCGTCACGGTCACGTGAGCGGTCTGCACCCCCAGGGACAGGGCCATCAGGGTGTTGGCCACCGCCATGCCGAAGTCGTCGTGGAAGTGGGCCTCCAACGGCTTACGGATGTGCTGCTGCACGAATCGGGTGAAGTACTGGATGGCGTGGGGGCTGCTGCCCCCGAAGGTGTCCACCAGGACCAGGGCGTCCATGTGCCCGTGGGTGGACACCTCCTCGATGAGGCGGACGAACCACTCGGGCTCGGAACGAGTGGCGTCGATGGGGAAGAACACCACCTCCAGCCCCTGCTCGTGGGCGAACCGGGTGGCCTCCACCGACAGGTCGATGGCCCGCTGGGGCTCCCACTGGTAGGCCAGCTCGATGATGTGCTGGCTGCTGGGGATCTCCACCACCACGCCCCGGACCCCGCAGTCCACCGCCTGCTGCACGTCCGAGACCAGGCACCGGCTGAAGGCGTACACCTTGGGGCCCAGGTTGCGCTTGGCGATGGCCTCCACCGCCGCGCGATCCGCCCGGGACACCATGGGCAAGCCGGCCTCGATCCGGTGGACTCCGACCTCCGCCAGCTTCTCCGCGATGCGGATCTTGTCGTCCGTGGTGAACACCACCCCGGCCTGCTGCTCCCCGTCCCGGAGGGTCACGTCGTGGAACTCCACCTTGGACGGGAAGTTCAGCTGCTGGCGAACCTCGGGGGCGAAGTTGTGGGGGCTGGTGAACCAACGGTCCGTCATCCAGGGTGTGGTCATCGCCGCCTCCTAGGCTGAGACTCCCGCCACCCGGTTCACCGGGTAACGGGGCGGTTGTCCGGTGAGCACCCGCGCCACCTCCTCCGCGGCCTTCCGCTGCAGCTCCTGCAGGGACTCCTCGGAGTAGAAGGCCACGTGGGGCGTCAGGATCACGTTCTCCAACTCCCGCAGGGGGTCGTCCGCGGGGGGAGGTTCTGTGGGCAGCACGTCCAGGGCCGCGCCGGCGATCCACCCCTTCGCAAGCGCCCGCACCAACGCGGCCTCGTCCACGATCCGCCCCCGGGCGGTGTTGATGAGGTACGCGGTGGGCTTCATCCACCGCAACGCCGCCTCGTCCACCAGCCCCTCCGTCTGGGGGGTGAGGGGGGTGTGCACGGACACGTAGTCCGACCGCTCCAGCAGGGCCCGCAGCCCCACGGGCTCCACCCCCAGCTCCCGCATCACGGAAGGATCCACGTACGGGTCGAATCCCAGCACCCGCAGCCCGAAGGCCTGCGCCTTCCGGGCCACCAGCCGCGGGATCTTGCCGAACCCTACCAGCCCCAGGGTCTGGCCCGACAGCCGCCGGATGGGAACCGCGTCCCGGGCATCCCACCGGCCGCCCCGCACCTTGCGGTCCAGCCACACCACCCGCCGCGCGCAGGCCAGAAGGAGGGCCAGGGTGTGGTCGCTGACCTCCTCCACGCAGTAGTCGGGGACGTTGGTCACCACGATGCCCCGGGCGGTGGCCGTGGCCACGTCCACGTTGTCCACCCCGATGCCGTAACGGGCAATCACACGGCACCGCTCGGCAGCTTCCACCACCCGGCGGGTGACTGGCGCGAAGCACACCAGCAGCCCATCCGCGTCGCGGACCGCCTCCAGGAGCTCCTCGTCCCGGTGCGCCTGCAGGGCCACCAGCTCGGCCCCGATCCGGCCGAGGATCCTCCGCTCCACCTCCAGGTGGGGGAAGACGGAGTCGGTGACCACCACTTTGAAGCGCGCGCTAGCCACCGGCCTCTGGCTCCTTTGCATGCCGTTCCCGGCGGAGGTAGTCCACCAGCATCCGGCACGCGATGCCCAGGTGTTCCTCCAGGGCCCGGACGGCTTCGGCCTCGTCCCGGTGCCGGACCGCCTCGAGGATCCTGCGGTGCTCCTTCTGCGAGAACTGCTTGCGGTGCATGACGGAGATGTACAGCCGCAGGTACCGGTCCACGTTGGTCCGCAGGGTGCGGATGAGGTTCAGCAGCCGCTGGCGTCGCGAGGGTGCGTACAGGACCGCGTGGAACTCCGTGTTGAGCTCGCTCCACGCCGACGGGTCGTCCTCCGCGTCGATGGCGTCCAAGATCTCCTCGGCCCTGCGGAGGTCGTCGTCCGTGAGGTGGGGCAGGGCCAGCCTCAGGGCCTGGCACTCCAGGGGGATGCGGATCTCGTACAGCTCCTCCACCTCTTCGGGGCTGAGCTCCGAGACCTCGAAGCCTCGGTACGGCCGCAGGCGCACCAGACCCTCGGCCTCCAGCTGGCGCAGGGCTTCCCGCACGGGGATGTGGCTCACGCCCAGTTCCCGGGCGATCTCGTCCTGTCGGAGCTGCTGGCCCGCCACCAGGATGCCGCGGAGGATGGCCTCCCGCAGCACGTCCGCCACCATCGCGGGAGTGCTCCGAGGGCCGGGAGAGGTGGCCTCCGCCAGCGCCTTGAGGTCCCCTCTGGGGTTCACGGCGATATGCTATAGCATATACCCGGCCCGGGTCAACGGGACGGGTGCAGGGACTCGCGAGGTCCGCATCCAAGGCTGGTAGCCATGAACCACCGACAGCGGGTCTCCGCCGCGCTTCCCATCCTAGCCCTGGCGTGGCTGGCGGCGCTCAACGGCCGGGCTCCTCAGCTCAGCTTGGGTCCGCTGCTGCCCCTCGTGAGCCGTGACCTGGGTCTCCCCTCCACGGTGGCGGGCCTGGTGGTGGGTCTCCCCCTGGTCCTGATGGGCCTGCTGGCGCTCCCGGGTGGCTGGCTGGTGGACCGGCTCGGCAGCGGCCGGGCCCTGGCAGCGGCCCTGGCAGCGGTGGGGGTGGGCGGTGCGTGGCGGGGGTTCGCGGCGAGCCCCGCGGGTTTCGTGGTGGCGACCCTGGCCATGGGCGCGGGGATCGCGGTCATGCAACCCGCCCTGCCCGCCGTAGCCCGGGCGGCCTTGCCCCACCGCCCGGCCCTGGCCACCGCGGTGTACTTCAACGGACTGGTGCTGGGCGTGTTCGCGGGCGCGGCCTTGGTTCCCTTCCTTCTGAGCATCAGCGGGCCGGCAGGTTGGCGCGGGGTGTTCTGGGCCTGGGGTGCGTATGGGGTGGCGTGCGCCGCGGCCTGGGCCGCGCTGGGCTCGAGAAGCCTGCAGGGGCGGCCCAGGGACCAGGGCTCGGACCCGCCTCCGGTCTGGCGCAGCGTGCGGGAGTCCGTGGCCATCCCGGGGTTCGTGGCCACCACCCTGGCCTTCGGCGCCCAGAGCGCGGTGTTCTATGGCTTCGTGGGCTGGTTTCCCACGGAGCTGGTGCGCTCGGGGTGGACCGTAGCACGTGCCAGCGGGCCCGCGTCCCTCATCGCGGTGGGAGCCCTGGTGGCGGGCTTCGGCACACCCGCCCTGGTGGACGTGCTGGGCCGCAGACCCGTGTTCGTGGGCGCAGGATTGGTCTCTACGGCGGCCGCTGCGGGGGTGCTGGTGGCGCCCGCCGCGGCGGCTTGGCTTTGGGCGTTCCTGGCCGGGTTCGGCACCACCGTGGCCTTCGGCGCTGCCCTCGCCATCCCCGCGGAGGTCGCGCCCGCGGACCGGGTGGGCGTGGTGGCGGGGACCCTCCTGACCTTGGGCTACGTGATGTCCGCCCTCGGCCCCCTGCCCATGGGCGCCCTGCTGGACCTCACGGGCACCACCAAGCCCGCGTGGGCGTACATGGTGCTGGTGGGGACGGTCCTCACCGCGGCGGGCCTTCGGCTGCCCGCGGCACCGCCTCGCGACTCGCGCCCCTGAAGCCCACCCGCGCCTGCACCAGCCGGTAGGCGTACACGGCCCCGCACAGCAGCAGCCCCCCAGCGGAAAGGAACGCGGAGGGGTGGAACAGCCCGGTGGCCCCCGCCACCAGCAGGATCCGCTCCACGGGCCCCAGAGGTCCCGCCAGGTAGCCCATCACCGCGGCGGACAGGAAGCACACACCCACCGCGGCCGTGGCCACGTGCAGTACCACGTCGTGCGGGCTTGCCCGCAGCAGCAGGGAGGGGATGAACACGAAGCCGAAGGGGATCAGGTATCCGGACAGGGTGAGTCGCATCCCCTTCAGCCCTGTCTCCATCCAGTTGGAGCCCGCGATGGCGGAGGTGGTGAACAGGGCCATGCCCTCCGGCGGGGTGATGGTGGCCAGGACCGAGTAATAGAAGATGAACAGGTGGGCGGCCAGGGTCGGGATCCCCACGGACTCCAGAGCCGGCGCCACCGTGGCCGCGGCGATGAGGTAGGAGGCGGTGGTGGGCAGGGCCAGGCCCAACACCAGGGTGGCTACGATGGCCAGCAACAGGAGCACCACCACGTTCCCGCCCGCGGCCTCCACCGCCAAGGAGGAGAACTTCACCCCGATCCCCGTGAACACGATCATGGAGTAGATCAGCGCGGAGCACGCGGTCCCCATGGCGGCCTCAAGACTACGGAGGCCGCCCTGGCTCAAGGCTTCCCACACGGACTTCCACCCCATCCGGGTCTGCCGGCTCAGGGCCGCCACCCCCACGGTGGCCGCGGTGACCACCACCGCCGCCCGCGGCGCGTGCCACCCGCCCAGGACCAGGACCACCAGGAGGACCAGGGGCACCAGGAGGTGACCCCGCTGGCGCACCGCGGCGGCTACGGTGGGGAAGTCCCGCTCTACCTCGGCCCGGGTCAGCCCCCGCAGGCCCAAAGCACCCGCCGCTAGGTAGATGGACGCTCCCACCCCCAGGTAGTACAGGGCTGCGGGAATGAGGGCGGCCTGGGCGATCTGGGCGTACGGGACGCGGATCAACTCGGCCATGATGAACGCGGCAGCCCCCATCACGGGAGGCATGAGCTGCCCGCCCGCGGAGGCCGCGAGCTCTACCGCCGCGGCCAAAGCTGCCGGGAACCCGTACCGCTTCATGAGGGGGATGGTCACCGAGCCGATCACCGCGGCGTTGGCGGGGGCAGACCCTGACACCATGCCGAAGGCCATGCTGCCCAGCACGGACACCTGCGCGGGTCCTCCACGGATGCGGCCCGCCACCCGCATGGCAATGGCGCTGAGCAGGTCGCCGATGCCCGCGCGCATGAGGAACTCGCCGAGCACCACGAACACCAGGATGTACGTGGCGGCCACGCCCACGGGCAGGCTCCACAGGCCGTCCGGGGTCAGGTACAGATAGCCCAGCACGTCCCGGAGGCTGAAGCCCGCGTGTCCCCACTGGCCCGGAACGTACCGACCGCCCAGGGCGTAGGCCACCATGGCCAGGGCGAGGACCGGAAGAGCCCAGCCCGTCATGCGCCGGGTGGCCTCCAGGACGACCAGCACCGTGACGGCAGCCAGGCCCAGCTGGAATCCCACGGCGATCCCGGCCTGGTAGGCCACCTGCTCATGGAAGACCAACACGTAGCCCGTCCCCACCACGGCCAGCAGCGCCAGGAGGGCTTCCAGGGGTTTGATCCGGCCTTCCCGGTCGGCGCGCTGGGTGAACACGAGGAACAGCACGAACAGCAGGAACGCCGACCGGTGAACGAACAGGTCCACCCCGCCCCGCCAAGCGCTCCACAGGAACGCCAGGCTGAACAGCGCCGCAATCCCCCGGTGGGCGACCCTCACGGCACTTGCCATGGCTGGTTCCCTAGCGCGGGAGCTGCGGCGGCATCATGGGGGCCGGCACCCGCACCCCCACCTCCCGGTAGAACCGCACCGCACCCGGGTGCAGCGGGTAGCGGGTCTGCACCACGTCCCGGGGCTGCAGGCCCTCCGCCTCACGGTACACCTGCACGATCACCCGGTAGTTGTCGAACACCGCCTTGGTGATGCGGTACGCCAGGTCCGCGTCCAGGTCGTGGCGGGCAGCCATCACCGCCCACGGGGCCAGAACCCGCGCCTTTCCCGCCCCGCGGTAGGACCTGGAGAAGTCGGCCTCCAGGACCGGGATCTGGGGCATGCGCTCCGCCACGAGCGCCACCTCCTCGTCCGTGAGGGACAGGACCCGCAAGGGCTCCCGGAGGGACACCTCCCCGTAGGCGGGGGCGATGCCCCCCGCCACCACCGCGTCCACCTCCCCCTGTTGGAGCGCGTTGGCCGCGTCCGCGTGGGGGTAGTGGAACACCCTCGCGGGCCGGATCCGCAGGGCTACCAGCAGCTGCGTGCCGACTTTCTCCGCCAAGGATCCCCGGGTGAGGACGTTGATGCGCTTGCCGTGGAGGTCGCTGAACCGCCGGATGCCCGACGACTCCTTCACGATGAAGTGCACGTACTGCGGCGGGTGGGTGGGGTACAGCTGCAGCGGGAACTTGGACGCGTCCTTGAACTCCTCCCTCCGGGCCAGCACGTCGTAGCCGTCCACGGTCACCACCACCGCCAGGTCCACCAGGCCCGCGGCCAGCCGGACGGCGTTGGCCCGCAGCCCCGGGGTCCCCTGCACGGTGGCGGACACCTCCCGCAGCGCGGAGCTGAGCACCTGGCTCAGCCCCACCGCCTGGAGGTACGGGCCACCGCCCACCACCCCGCCCGCGATGGTGAGCCGCACCTGCGACGCAGCCGTCCCCACCAGCGCGCCGGTGAGCAACAGCCCCAGCAGCAGAGTCCGCCAACTCCGCATTCCCCTCACCTCCTCCTACGCCATGAGCCAGGCTTCTTCCATGACCCGCTTGGCGTTGGCCACCACCAGCTCCGACCGCTCCCCGGCCAGCAGGGGCCGCACCTCCGCGCTGCACACGGGCCGGTCCGTGGGGTTGAAGAAGTCCAGGTCCAGGAGGATCCGGAAGAACCGCGCCACCATGGCCACGTCCACCTCGCTGCCCGCTAGGTCGAAGCGGGGCTGCATGTCTCCCCAGGCCACGCTCCGGCGGTCCTGCACGTAGGCGTTCCCGATGTGAACGTGCACCAGGACCGGCCGCAGGGCCGGCAGCACCTCCTCCAGCTCCTCCCGGTTCAGGGGCGCGTGGGACAGGTCGTACAGCAGGCCGAAGCGAGGGAAGCTCTTGCGCACGTCCTGCACCACGTCCAGGGCGTCGGTGTGCAGGCCGATGAGGGACTCCTTGTCCACGGAGCGGTCGAAGATCTTAAGGGTCAGTCCCGGGTCCCCGTGCTCCCGGGCAAAGGCACACACCTCCAGCAACGAGTCCACCAGCAGCTTCTTGGCCTCCTCCCGGCGCTCCGGACCCGGGTCCTTACCCGCGGTCAGGCGCACCCACCGCGCGCCCAGCTGCTCGGCTTCCCGCAGGCAGTTCTTCACCTGGTTCACCGCGCGCCGGCGTGCTTCCGGGTCGAAGGCGTGGAGGCTGAGCTTCTGGCTGAACATGGCGGGCTGGGTGGCGTAGCACACCTCCACGTGGCTCTGCTCCAGGATCTGTCTCGCCTGGTCCCGCACGTGGGGGTCCTTGACCCAGCCCACCTCGATGGCGGAGAAGAAGGTGTCCTCGCACAGCTTCGCCAGGCTCTCCAGGATCGGACCCGTGCCGTCCTCGATGGGGTAGGCCTTGAAGGCCACGATCCCGGGCCGCATGTACGCCTTCATGGGTGCTTGCACAGCCTCTCCCTCCCTTCTGCGTGGGCCCGCTTCTCCTTCACCGTCCCGAAGCGCGACGGGGGCGGAGCCGTGGACTCCCGCACCTGGAGCTGCACCGCCAGCACCACGTCCGCCACCGCCTCGCCGGCCCGCACCCTGAGCAGCAGCTCCATGGCCCGACGGCCTAGCTCGTACGCGGGGATGGCCACCGTGGTGAGGGCGGGCACCGCGGCCGCGGCCACGGGCGTGTCGTCGAACCCCACCAGGGACACGTCCGCGGGCACCCGCAGGCCCAGCTCCCACAGGGCCCTCAGGGCCCCGAGGGCCATCTGGTCGTTGGACGCCACCAGGGCCGTCACCCGGGAAGCCGACACCACCTCCCGGGCGGCGCGGTACCCTCCCTCCGCGGTGAACTCCGACCACGCCACCCACGCGCTTCGAAACTCCACCCCCACCTCCCGGAGTGCCAGCCGGTAGCCCTGTACCCGGTCCCGAGCCGTGAGGGAGCTGTGGGGGCCGGCCAGGAAGCCCACCCGGGTGTGCCCCAACCCCAGCAAGTGCTGGCAGGCCTGGTACGCCGCCTGGACGTTGTCCACCCGCACGCACGGGACGTCCGACGGGTGCCGGCCCACCGCCACCACCGGGAGCCTCCCGCCCACCATGCGTAGGTCTTCCCGGGTGAAGGTGCCGCCCGCGGCCACCACCCCGTCCACCCGGTGCTCCAGGAGGGTCTGCAGGTACTGGCGCTGCTTGGTTGGGTCCCGGTCGGTGTTGCACAGCATCACCGCCAGCCCGTGCTGGTGGGCCACGTCCTCGATCCCGCGGAGGATGGAGGCGTAGTAGGGGTTGGACACGTCCGGGACCAACAGGCCCACCACCGCGGTCTGCCGGCGCAGCAGGCTGCGGGCCAGGCGGTTGGGGTAGTAATCCAGCCGCCGGACCGCCTCCAGGACCCGGCGCCGGGTCGCCTCCCGCACCGCGTGGCTGGACCCGTTCAGGACCCGGGACACGGTGGCGGGCGAGACCCCGGCCAGGCGGGCCACGTCGTGGATGGTCACGGGCTTGGATGGCTCTCCCATGGCCGCTACGGGAACACCACCACCTTGATGGCGTCGCCGATGCGCTTCTCCGCGGTCTCCAGGGCCTTGGGCAGCTCGTCCAGGGAGAAGCGGTGGGTGATGAAGGGCTTACCGGAGATCTTCCCCTGCGCCATGAGGGCCAGGGCCCGCTTCACCGCGCCCTTGCCTTCTCCCCGGATGCCGTACAGGTAGATGTTGTTGCGGACCATGTACGCGGCGTCGAAGGGCACCGGCTCGCGGCTGAAAGCCGCGAGACACACCTTGCCGCCCCGCTTGGTGCTGTACAGGGCCTGGTTGACCGCCTCCGGTGCTCCCGAGCACTCCATCACCAGGTCCACGCCCAGGCCATCCGTGAGGTCCCGGACCCGGTCCACCAGGTTCTCCCGCCGCACATCCACCACCCAGTCCGCGCCGAGCTGCTTGCCCAGCTGCAGGCGGCTCTCCCGGGTGCCCGCCAGGATTACCGTGGCGCCCAGGGCCTTGCCGCAGGCCACCGCCATGAGCCCGATGGGGCCGGGCCCGATGACCAGGAGGGTTTCACCCGCCACCAGCCCCCCCAGCACGTCCAGGCCGTACAGGGCGGTGCCCGCGGTGACGATCAACGTGGCCTCGTCGAAGGGGATGTGGTCGGGCAGCTTGAACACGGTGTTGACGTGGTTCACCGCGTACTCCGCGAACGCACCGTCTGTGGTGAAGCCGTTGGCCCGGTGGCCCTTGGACCGCCGGGAGTAGTTCAGGCACGAGGTGTACATCCCGTGGCGGCACCGCTCGCACCGCCCGCACCCCGCGTGCACCTCCACCACCACCCGGTCTCCTACCCGGAACTCGTCCACGGAGGGTCCCAGCTCCACCACGGTGCCCACGTACTCGTGGCCGAGCACGTGCTGGCCGTTGAAGGGCAGCTCGCCCTCCACCAGGGCCGGCAGTCCGTAGTGCAGGATCTCCAGGTCGGTCCCGCAGATGGCCACGGCCTCCACCTTCACCAGGACCTCCGCGGGCCCGGGCCGGGGCACGGGCTTGACCACGGGTCGCAAGTCCCCGGGGCCGAACAGGGCCCACGCCCGCATGGTCTGGGGGATCGCTGCCACACTCGCCTGCGCCATCCCTCTGCCACCTCCCTTCACAGCCGCATCTCCCGGAACACCGCCTGCACGGCCCCCACGAACCCCGGGTGGTTGATGGGCGCGTCCACCTCCACGTACCGCACCGAGGGCCGCAGCCGCCGGCGGGCCACCCGCCGCAACGCCTCGGGCACCGCCGGGTCCCACAGGGCCGCCCCCTCCTCCCCGATGTACGACCACCCCCGCAGCGGCACCACCAGGGCGGCCGGGCCCGCGGCGCCGTTCAGTCGGTCCACCAGTTCCTCCGCCACCCGCTGGACCTCTTCCGGCCGGGCCTGCACGTTGGTGTTGTAGGGGTTGTGGTAGTGGGTGGGACGGTCCCGGTACTTTTCGGGGACCGACTCCGGGGTGCCGAAGATGAAGTAGTCCAGCCCCCCCGGAGCCACCACCTGGGGGATCCCCAGGCGCCCCGCGGCGGTGACGCGGCCCGGCCGCACGGGGGCGTAGATGTCCTCCGGGAACACCTCGCCCACCAGCTCGTGGGTGGTGACGTCCAGGACCGCGGCGAACGCACCCTGCTCCAGCAGCTGCTCCATGGCGGTCCCGCCCGCCCCCGAGGCGTGGAAGGCCACCGGCTCGTAACCCTCCTGGTGCAGCCAGCTCACCAGGGCGCTCACCGCGCCGTGGGTGTTGCCCAGGGCCGTGAGGGCTACCGCGGGCCGGTCCTCCGGCGCCGGGACCTCGGCCTGCACCGCCCCCAGGAGCATGGCCGCGGCTCTGGCCAGGACCGTGCGGGTGATGCGGTTGGGGCCCCCCAGGAAGTCGGCCACGGAGAACATGACCGCGATGTCGCTGGCCTGCAGGTAGGGGCGCAAGTTTCCTGACGCCACCGTGGACACCACCACCTTGGGCACCGAGAGGGGAAGGCCGCGCAGGGCGATGCACGCCGCCGCCGTCCCCTGGTTCCCGCCGATCCCCACGGCCCCGGCCAGGCGTCCTTCCTGCCACCATCGCAGCAGCACCTGGCCCGCTCCCTGGCCCATGAAGGCCAGGGCCCGGTCCCGGCGGGCGTGCGCCAAGTCCAGGGCCTCTACCCCCGCGGCCCGCGCCACCTCCTCCCGGGACACGTCCGCGAGCCCCTCCGGCGGCGGACGCAGCCCCACGTCCACCACCTTGGCCTGACAACCCCGCTGCGCGAACCACTCCCGCAGGAAGGCCGCCTCCGGCCCCTTGGTATCCACCGTGGCCAGGATGGCCACCCAGCGCTCGCTCCCTCCCTGCACGGGCTTTCAACCCTCCAGCAGCCGCAGCCACAAGGCCGTACGGCAGGCGTCCTCCAGGTACTCGCTCAGGTACAGGGCCTCCTCCAGCTCACGGCCCACGGTGACGGTGCCGTGCTCCGCCAGCACCGCGGCCCGCATGCCGGGGGCTTCCATGGCGTTGCCCACGGCCTCCCCCAGCTCCCGGCTGCCCGACGGCAGAGGTGGCACCAGGGCCATCCGGCCCTGCAGGAAGGCGCGGGCCGCACCCGTGCGCAGGGGAGGCAGCTGGTGGGATGCGGCGAACACCAGGGCGTACGGAGGGTGCAGGTGGACCACCGCGCCCACATCCGGCCGCCTCCGGTATACCTCCAGGTGGAAGTACCGCTCCTTGGACGGCTGCAGGGGCGAAGCCTCCACGACGTTGCCTTCCAGGTCCAGCAGCAGCACGTCCCTGGAGGTCACCCGGGCCAGGGAGAGCCCCGTAGCCTTGATGAGGATGCGGTCCGTGCCCGGGACCCGGCAGCTCACGTTCCCGCTGATGCCCGTGGTGAGGCCCAGGCGGTACGCCCGCCGGCAGGTGGCGGCCACCTTCCGCCGCAAGTCCTCGAGGGATTCGGTCACGGCTGCCACGCCCGCTCCGGGAAGTCCGCGTGGGATACCTCCACGGGGAACTTCCGGACTTCCTGCACGAAGTCCGCCAGGTGCCGGGCCATGCGGCGGAAGATCTCCATCCCCTTCTCCGGGTTGGCCCGGAAGGGGTTGCCGATGACCGCGGTGTCGGAGTACTCGTGGTGCTCCATGGGCACCCAGATGTTCTCCGACTCCTGGAAGATCACGGTCCCCGTGCCGTCCACCTTGGAGAACTTCTCCCCCATCCACCGGGGCGCGTGGGCGCGGTCCGAGACCGCCCGCCGCATGTCCACCAGGCTCTCGTGCACGGCCATGACGCAGGAGGTCTCCAGCTCGCTGCTGTGCCAGCCGGGGGTCTCCTCCGGCGGGTTCTCCAGAACACCCCGTAGGACGTTCACCTCCCGCTCCGTGGGGGTCTTGTAGAAGGCGAAGAAGGCCCCCGTCCGGTAGCGGAGGTAGCGGAGGATCTCGTCGATGGGTTTGGTGTTGGAGCCGTGGTGGCTCACGAACACGATCCGCCGGAACCCGTGGAAGACGAGGCTCAGGGCCACGTCGTGCATCACCCGGCGGTAGGTCTCCGCCTGCAGGGTGATGGTCCCCGCCCCCTCCAACAGCCGGCCCATGTGGTGGGGGGAGTAGCCGAAGGGCATGAGGGGGGCGTACAGGCAGTCCGCTAGCTCCGCGGCCATCACCACCGCGGTCATGGTGATGTAGCTGTCGGTCCCCAGGGGGATGTGGGCCCCGTGCTTCTCCGTGCTGCCCAGGGGGACCAGGACCACGTCCTGACCCGGTTCCCGCAGGCGCTCCGCCACCTCCGCGTAGGACATGCTCATCAGGTTCCGCTTGCGGCCGTCGGGGGGGACGTCCGCGGCGAAGTAGCGGTGGTACGCAGGTTCCCAGCTCGCCAAGGTCGACCTCCTTGAAAAGGGTTTCGGAAAAGGGTTTCCACACCCCCGGGGGGTTTTCCTGCCGGGGCGGGGCATGATTTCGGGCGGTTTTTGACCCGGTCCCAGCTAGCGGCGGAGCAGGGCGCTGCCGTACAGCCCCGTGGGCTTCCACAGGAGGATCAGGAGCATGGCGGCGAAGGGGGCCATCTGGGCCAGGGGCGCGTACACCAAGGACCCCAGGGAGACCACTTGCCCCACCAGGAAGGCGGACACCAGGGTACCCTTGAGGCTGCCCAGCCCCCCGATGATGACCACCATGAACACGAAGGGCACCACCTCCAGCCCCATCTGGGGGTCCACCATCACCAGGGGGCCGTGCAGGGCGCCCGCCAGGCCGGACAGCATCCCCGCCCCCACGAAGGTGCCCGTGAACAGGCGGTAGACGTCCACGCCCAGCCCCTCCACCTGGTCCACGTCCTCCACCGCGGCCCGGATGGCGGTGCCCACCATGGTGCGGTTCAGCAGCCACTGGATGAGCCCGTACACCCCCGCGGCGATGGCGATCACCATGAGCCGGTACACGGGGATGTTCACCCCCAGCAGGGCCACCTGGGCCTCCACGGGGATGCCCATGGGCCGGGGGACCAGCCCCCACACGTACTTGATGGCTCCCACCCCCGCCACCAGGATCCCGAAGGAGGTGATCATGGTGAAGGTGATCTCCCGGGTGTAGATGCGGTCGAACACCCAGCGCTCCACCACCCAGCTCAAAGCGCCCGCGGCCAGGGCGCCTGCCAGCATGGCGGGCCACGTGAGCCCCGTGGCCACGTTCACCTGGTAGGCCACGTACGCCCCCAGGGAGTAGTACAGGAGCTGGTCCAGGCTGATGATGCGCATCAGGCCGAAGCACAGGGACAGCCCCGCGGCCAGCAGGAAGAAGATGCTCCCCATGCTGAGCCCGTACACCACGCCGGAGATCCACAGGCTCGCGTCCACGGCCCTTCACTCCTGGAGGGCGGGGGCCGCCCGCCGCCAGGCCCACCGCCGTTGCAGCCACGGTTCCAGGGTGCCCCAGATGCCCCGCTCCCCGGCCAGCATGATGACCACCAGCAGCAGCCCCACGAAGAACTCCCAGTTCCCCACCACGCCGCTGACCAGGTCCTTCATCCCCACGTACGCCACGGACCCCACCAGCGGCCCGTACAGGGTGCCCGTCCCTCCGAGGATGGTGACCACCACCGGGTCCGCGGCCCGCGCGGCGCTGGCCATCTCCGGGCTCACGAACCCGAAGTACACCCCGTACAGGCTGCCCGCCAGGGCGGCGGTGGTGTTGGCCAAAACGAAGGCCGCCCAGCGGATCTTGAAGTCGTGGTAGCCGAGGAACTTCACCTTGTCCTCGTTGGTCTTGGTGGCCAGGCAGCACGCGCCGAACACCGTGCCGTCCAGGTACTTGTACAGGGCCCAGGTGGCCACGGCCACGAGCCAAGCGAACCACACGAACCCGTCGGGACGGGTCAGGTCGACCACGGGGGTGGAGGTCATGCGGTCCAAGAACCACAGGCCGTTGTCGCCCTTGGTCACGGGTGCCAGGACCTTCTGCATGAGGTGGTACACGATGACCGCCAGGGCCAGGTTCACCAGGGCGAAGTAGTCGCTGCGCAGCCGCACGAACACCAACCCCACCGCCGCGGCGAAGAGCGCGCCGCTCACCACACCCACCAGGACGCCGGCCAGCGGGTCGCGGCCGAAGTAGTACAGGTAGAAGGCGGTGCCGTACGCGCCCGCGGCCAGGTACGCGGGCTGGCCGAAGGAGATGAACCCCACCCGGCCCAGGAGGAAGTTGCACGCCATGGTGTACACGGAGAAGATCAGAACTTCCACCACGAAGGGCAGGGGCAGCAGGTAGCGGGCGGCGGCCAGGAGCCCGAAGGGCACCAGGATCCCCGCCCACCAGCGCACGGCACCGCTCACAGGTACGCCTCCACCGCCCCGGACCGGATGGCGTCCCGATCCGTGATCTCCGCCACCACCCTGCCCTCCTTCACCGCGTACACCACGTCCGCCACGCGGCCCACCAGGGGCAGGTTCTGCTCCACCATGACGATGGTGGCCTGCGCCTTCAGCTCCTCGAACACGTTGCCGAGCTGCTCCACCACCGCGGGCGCCAGCCCCTCCGTGGGCTCGTCGATGAGGAGGACCTTGGGCCGGCCGAGGAGGGCCCGGCCGATCATGAGCATCTGCCGCTCTCCGCCGCTGAGGTAGCCGCCCTTGCGGTCCAGCAGTCCTTTCAAACGGGGGAAGTAGCGGAACACCACGTCCCAGTCCCAGTCGCCGGTGGCGTAGCTGGCCAGGCGCAGGTTCTCCCGCACCGTGAGGTCCGCGAACACCCGCTTGTCCTGCTGGACGTAGCGGATCCCCAGCCGCGCCACCTCGTAGGGTCTGCGGCCCACCAAGTCCAGGTCGCCGTAGCGCACCCGGCCCGACTTGGGCCGGAGGAACCCCGCGATGGTCCGCAGCAGGGTGGTCTTGCCCGCCCCGTTGCGGCCCACGCACGCGGCGAGGCGGCGGGGAGGGACCGTCAGGTGCACGTCGAACAGCACCTGGGCGTCCCCGTAGGCCACGTGCAGGCCCTCCACCACCAGGGCACCGTCCGTCACGGAGCTTCCCCTCCCACCCGCCAGTAGCTCCGGCGGACCTCGGGGTGCTGCAGGCACTCCTCCGGGCTGCCCTCCGCGATCACCCGCCCCTCGTGCAGCACCGTGAGGCGGTGGACGAACCCCAGGAGGTGGGAGACCTTGTGTTCCACCACCACCATGGAGCGGCGGCCCACCTGGGACCGCAGGACGTCCATCACCTGGCGGATCTCCGCCTCGCTCAGCCCGGCCAGGGGCTCGTCCAGCATGAGCACCCGCGGCTCGGACAGGATGGCCATGGCGATCTCCAGCCGGCGCTTCTCCCCCAGGCTCAGGTGCCGCACCAGCCGGTGCCGCATCCCCTCCAGCTGGAACCGTTCCAGGGCGGACTGGATCCGCGGGTCGTCGTAGTACCGCCGCCGGGGCGTGGTCAGCAACAGGCGCACGTTGGAGCCGGAGTGCAGCCGGCTGAACAGGGCCAGGACGAGGTTGTCCACCACGGGCAGGGCGTCGAAGGTGGAGGTGAGCTGGAAGGTCCGCACCAGGCCCAAGGCCACCCGCCGCTGGGGCGGAGCGTGGGTGAGGTCCTGACCCAGGTACAGAACCCGTCCTTCGTCGGGGAGGTGGTAGCCCGTCACCAGGTTGAAGAAGGTGGTCTTCCCGGCTCCGTTGGGGCCCACGATGCCGGCCACCTCGCCCTCCCGGAGGGTGAAGTCCACCCGGTCCACGGCCACGAAGGAGCCGAACCGTTTGGTGAGCCCTTCCGTGCGCAGGATGACGTCGTCCAACCCGACCCTCCGACACACGGTGGGCCCGCCCCGCGGGCGGGCCCACCGGCTCCGGCTTCTCTACCGATCAGTAGCCCAAGTCCTTGAGGGGCGGCAGCACCCCCTCACCGCCCTGGGCACCCACCACCTGGAACAGGTCCCACTCGTGCTTCTGCTCGCCGGGGCCCTTGCCCTTTACCAGGAAGGCGGCGAACCGGTAGATCACGGAGTGGTCCTTCCGCCACTGGGCCGGGCCCTTGACCGTCTGGAACACCGGCTTCGTCATCAGGGCCTGGGCCACCTTTTGGGGCTCCAAGGAACCGGCCTGCTCGAACCCCCGGAACATCTCCTGCATGGCGGTGTACGCGATGGTGGCGTACGCGTCCGCGGGGGTGCGGTAGCGGGCCTGGTACAGGCGGTTGTACTCCGCGGCGCTCTTGGCCACGGGGGAGCTGCCCAGGAACCGGTCCAGGTCGTAGTAGAAGTAGTGCATGGCGTACACGTCCTTCAGCGCCTCCGGCGGCAGCCCCTTGGCCACCACGTTGGTGATGAAGGCGTTGAAGATGGTCATCTCGCGGTTGAGGCCCATCTGGTAGGTCTGCTTCAGCAGGGCCACCGCGTCCGCGGCGAACTGCGCGGAGATGAACACGTCCGGCCGCGCCGCGCGGACCTTCTGGAGCACCGTGGTGAAGTCCGTGGTGCCCAGCGGTACCTCGTCGTAGCCTACGATCTGGCCCCCGAACTTCTCCGCCGCGGCCCGGGCGCCGTCCCGCATGTCCCAGCCCCAGCTGTCCGCCCGGGCCAGGAAGAAGATCCGCTTCTTGCCCAGGACCTGGATGGCCGCGGAGCCCGCCATGTACCCCACGGTCCACGGGCTGAAGGTCACCGCGAAGGTGGTGTCCGCCAGCTTGCCCCGCTCGAAGGCCTCCTTGGCCATCACGCACACGGGGAAGTACGGCATGGGCTCCCGCTTGACCACCGCGTTGATGGCGTAGGCCAAGGGCGCCCAGGTCTGGCCCACCACCCCCACCACGCCCTGCTCCACCAGGTACCGGTACCGGCGGACGCCCACGTCCAGCTTGGCCTCGTCGTCCGCCACCACCCCCTCCACCCGGACCCGGCCCCAGGGCATGCGCAGGCCGCCCCGCTGGTTTACCTGCTCGATGGCCAGCATGGCCCCGTTCCGCTGGGTCTCCGCCACCGCGGCGAACGGGCCTGTGAGGGGAAGCAAGATCCCGATCTTGACGGTGCTCGGGTTCGCCGCCCCGGCCAAGGCGGAGGCGGCCAGCGCCCCGCACACCAGAAGAGCCAGCACTACGACTGCTGCTCGCATCGCGCACCCCCAGCCAGCGTGCTAGCGTGCGTCTATATCGTATATCATAGAGTCGGCGCCCACGCCAGGGGGCCGCGCCGCCCCTCGTTGGCCGGTCCGCTAGAGCCGGACGCTGAAGATCACCGTCAGGTTGGGAACCTGGGGACCGGTCACCACCACCGTCAGCCGGGAGCCTTCGTCCTCCACCCGGATAGGCACGATCACCAAGGTGTCCACGGGCACGGCCACCACCGTCTGCACCGGCACCAGGTAGAAGATGCGGCCGCGCAGCTTCGCCCCCGCGGGGGTGTTCAGGCGCACCAGCTGCCCCGGAGGGATGCGAACTTCGGGGTCCAAAAACGCCAGAAACGTGCCTTCGGGCTTGCGCACCAGCCCGATGAGGTAGCAGCGGTCCCGCACCACCACGCTGCCAGTCCCCCACACCAACGCACGGCTCGTGCAGAACACCTCCCCGGCCCGGAAGAGCTTCACCCGCTTCACCTTGGGTCCCGCGGCCGCGGCGGCCGCGGCCACCACCGCCACCGCCAGGGCCAGCACCAACCCGCGCACCGCTCGCACGGACACCACCTCCCGTCCACCCGGCTTCTAGCTCCGTGTACGGGGCCTGCCGCGGCTAGGTTCCGCCTACCCCCGGTCCGCGGCGCCGCTGGGCCAACTCCCAGGCCAGGGCCACGGCCTGCACGGGGCCCTGAGCGCGGACGATGGGGTCGGCCTCCAGCCCCGGCCTAGACAGCTGCCAGGTACCCAGGCCCACCACGGGGACGCCGAGCTTCAGGGCGTAGGCGATCTCCGACAGCGTTCCGTAGCCGCCGCCCACGGCCACCACGGCGTCCGAGGTACGCACCACGATCACGTTGCGCGCCTCCCCGAGGCCCGTCACCACGGGGACCGTGACGTAGGGGTTGGCGTCCTCCGCCCGAACTCCCGGCAGGATCCCCACCACCGTCCCGCCCTCCGCGGCAGCACCCTTGGAAGCCGCCTCCATCACCCCACCCAGCCCGCCGCACACCAGCACCCCGCCCCGCCGCGCCACCTCCCGGCCCACCTGCTCCGCGAGGGTCCACATCTCCGGCCGTGCGTCCTGTTCGCCGATCACCCCGATGCGAAGGGGCTTGCTCACCCTCCCCTCACCTCGCCACGTACTGCCCGGCGCCTCCCGAAATTCAAAGAGACCGCCCGGGAGCGGTGCTGCCCCGATTCGGCAGAGCGGGCTTCGCGTCCTGCCTACGGTACCCGCTCGATCCGTTGGGCCTCGATCTCGTTGTGGAAGGTGTACCGCCCCACCCGCTTGACCTTGTCGAAGCGGCCCACCACCCGCACCCGCAGGCCGTTCCGGAGGCCGCGATGCTGCCACGCAAAGACCGAAACCCAGGCACCGTCCTCCGTGAGCCGGAACGTCGTGTACGGGTTGCCACGAGCGGAGACCCGCTCTCGGTACTGGGTGATCGTCCCCACCACCGCCACCACCTGGCCGTGGTGCAGGTCGGGGTTTTCCACCAGGTCCCTGACGGAGACGGACGGTTGCGCGAGGACTGCGGCGACGGTGAGGAGAACGAGGAGCACGCCCGCGAGAACCCTCGCCCCCACGCGGCCCGGCACCGACGTTCCTCCCACAGGCCTCACCCCCTGATCCACGGGGATCGCCGTTACGGGTACGCCCCCCGCGCCGCGGACTCCTCTCGGGCACCCGTCGGGTGGATCGCGCCTGGCAGCATCCGGGCCCGTGAGCCTCGGCTTCGGGGAGGGCCCTTCGGAGGGGCGGGAAGGTTAAAACCTCTGTCCTGGCGGGTCTGGTCGGGGCGGCCGGATTCGAACCGGCGACCTTCGGCTCCCAAAGCCGATGCGCTTCCGCTGCGCCACACCCCGCTGCCCCCACTGTACGGACGCCCCATCTCGGGCGTCAACCGCCAGGAACCCGCAGCCCGGACCCCGAAACCACCTAGGAGCGTGGACGCCGAGCTGGAACGCCTCTGCGACGAGGTCCTGGCCGCCACCTTCGGGTTCTACCCGAGCTGGGCGGCCCGGTTGGGCCTGCACGAGTACGACGGCCAGCTGGGGACCTTCACCCCGGAGGCCCTGGACCGTCGGGTGCGGGAACTCCGACGGTGGGAGCAGGCCCTGCGGCAGTTCTCCCGGGAATGCCTTTCCCCCCGCGCGGCGCTGGACCTGGAGGTCCTGCTGGCCGCGGTGGAGCGGGAGCTCTTCGAGCTGGAGGACCTCCGCCCCTACTCCCGGAACCCCCTGGTGTACGCGGACGCCCTGGACGTCACCGCCTACGTCAAGCGCGACTACGCGCCCCTGGACCAGCGGGTGCTGCGGCTGGCAGACCACCTCCAGCAGCTGCCGTCGTTTTTGGCCCAAGCCAAGCGCCACCTCGAGCCGGTCTGCCCCCGTCCCTTCGTGACCACGGCCCTCGAACTGTTCGAGGGAGGCCTGGAGTTCCTGACCCGGCAGCTGGACCCGCTGGTCCGGGGCGCCTCACCCCGCGCCCTGGGCCGCCTGGCGGAGGTCCACACGGCCGCGGTGGGGGCGGTCCGGGCGTTCGTGGGGTTCCTGCGGGACGAGCTGCTGCCACGGGCGTCGGAGGACTTCGCCCTGGGCCCGGAGCGCTACCGCCGCATGCTCTGGGCCACGGAGCGAATCTCCCTGGGCCCGGACGCGCTCCGGCGGACGGCGGAGACCGAGCTGGACCGGTTGCGGGATCATCTGGAGGAAGCCGCGCGCCGGGTGGACCCCCACCGTCCGGCGCACGAGGTGGTGCGGGCCCTCTCCCGGGAGCACCCCACGGCCGAGGAGCTCGTGCCCTACGTGGAGAAGGTGCTGGAGGAGCTGCGGGCGTTCCTCCGGGAGCACCCCGTGGTGACCGTGCCCGAGCCCTCCCACTGCCGGGTGGAGCCCACTCCGCCGTTTTTGCGGTGGGCCTTCGCCCTCATGGACACCGCAGGCCCCTTCGAACCCCAGGCCGTGGAGTCGTACTACTACCTGACCCTCCCGGACCCCAGCTGGCCGGAGACGGAGAAGGAGGCGTGGCTGTCGCGGTTCGACGTGTACACCCTCCGCACCACCACGGTGCACGAGGCCTACCCCGGACACCACGTGCACTTCCTGAGGCTGCGCCAGTTGCCTTCCCGGGTGGCCCGGGCGTTCACCTCGTACGCCTTCGTGGAGGGGTGGGCCCACTACTGCGAGGAGATGGTGCTGGAGTGCGGCTACGGGGGTGGTGAGCCGCGGCTGCAGGTGGCGCAGCTGGCGGACGCCCTGGTCCGGGCGGTACGCTTCCGGGCCTCCCTGGGTTTGCACACGGAGGGCTGGACGTTGGAGCAGGCGGTCCGGCGCTTCGTGGAGGACGCCCACCTGGAAGTCCTCCCCGCGAGGAAAGAGGCGGAGCGGGGAACCTTTGACCCGGGCTACCTCTCCTACACCCTGGGCAAGCTCGTGCTCAAGGACGTGCGGGCGGAGCTAAAGCGCCGGCTGGGAAGCAGGTTCTGTCTGCGGGAGTTCCACGACCGGCTCCTGGACCTGGGCGCCCCGCCCGTGGCCCTGGTTCGCGGGGCGCTGCTGGGTCCGGACGGCGGGTAGCTGCTCAGCTGCCGGGCTCGGACGGGCCCTGTGCCTGGGCCTTCCGTGCCGCGGTTCTGGCCCTGGCCTCCTCAATGAGCCGCTGCCGGTCCGCGGCCTTGAGGTCTGACGCAGCCTGCGGCGCCTGCGCCGCAGGCACCGGTCCCTTGGGAGCTTCCTCGGAGGCCGCCTCGCCCTTGGCTTTGGCCTCCTTGGCCAGCTCCGTGGTCCGCTGCATGGCCGTGGTGTCCCCTAGCCATTCCAGCCTGAGGAACGCCTCCACCCGTCGCCGCGCCTCGGCGGCGGCCTCTGCCTTCCCCGCGTGCGCTTCCTCCGCCAGGGTTCGGTCCAGCCGGTAGCTCACCAGGCGCTGGCCGTCCGTCACGTGCACTAGAGGGTGCCCCTTGGAGTCCTGGTAGACCAGGATGCGGGCCTGGATCCCTAGCCGGCCGGCGATGGGGACCACCTCGTCGTACACCCACTGCAGCAGCGGCGGGAGCTGCCGGTTCGCCCCGGGGTCCAGGGTGGCCGCCACGCTGCGGCCCGCAAGGGGGTCCTCGAAACGGGGCTTGCCCCTGGCCCGGCGCTGCTCGGCCTTCTTCATCTGCTCCGCGATCTCCTCGCGCAGGTCCAGGGCCGCCACCAGGAAGGAGGCGGCATAGATGAGGAACACCGCGAAGGTTAGGGCCCAGTACGTCCAGAAGGGGTTGTTGAAGAACACGTTCGACACGTCGCCCTCCTGACGGTCCTGCTGTCAGTGTACCAGCGGCTTCAAGGCCCCTGCCCTCGGGCCAGCAGCCCCAGGAGGAACTCCCGGGCCTTGCGCACCGCCTGGCCCCGGTGACTGACCAGGTCCTTCTCCTGGGGCGTGAGTTCCGCCACCGTGCGGTCCAGGTCCGGCAGGTAGAAGATGGGGTCGTAGCCGAAGCCGCCCGTGCCCCGCGGCTGCAGGGCGATGGCACCCTCGCACGTCCCCTCGAAGGTGTACACCCGCCCGTCGGGGAAGGCCACGGCCACCACGGCGCGGTACCGGGCGGTACGGTTCTCCGGCGGGACGCCCTCCAGCCGGCGCAGGATCTCCCGGTTGCGGTCCTCGTCCGTGGCGTTCTCTCCCAGGAAGCGGGCGGAGTGCACCCCCGGCTGGCCCTCCAGGTAGTCCACCTCCAGGCCGGAGTCGTCCGCCAGGGCCACCTCGCCCAGGTGCCGGGCCACCGCCAGGGCTTTGGAGCGGGCGTTTTCCTCGTAGCTGGTGCCCTCCTCCGGCAGCGCAGGCAGCTCGGGGTAGTCCGCCAGGGTGCGCAGTTCCACGGGAAGGTCGGCCAACATGCGGGCGAGTTCCGCGCTCTTGCCCGGGTTCCGGGTGGCCAGGACGATGCGCTTCACGAGCCCTGCAGGGTGCGCTTCTGGAGCTCGATGAGCTGGCGGATGCCCGCTTCGCCCAGCCGCAGCAGCTGGTGCAGCTCCTCCCGGGTGAAGGCGCGGCCCTCCGCGGTCCCCTGGATCTCCACCAGCTCCCCGGCCTCCGTCATCACCAGGTTCATGTCCACCTCCGCCCGCGCGTCCTCCTCGTACGCCAGGTCCAGCATGGGAACCCCGCCCACGAGCCCCACGCTGGTGGCGGCCACGAAGGACCGCACGGGCCAGCTGGAGATGGCCTGGGTGCGGTGGAGCAGGCTCAGGGCGTCCACCAGGGCCACGAACGCGCCCGTGACCGCGGCCGTCCGCGTCCCCCCGTCCGCCTGCAGCACGTCGCAGTCCAACCAGATGGTGCGCTCCCCGAGCTTCTTGAGATCCACCGCGGCCCGCAGGGACCGGCCGATGAGGCGCTGGATCTCCGCCGCGCGGCCTCCAGGTTTGCCCAGGGGGTCGCGGGGGATGCGCTCCCGGGAGGACCGGGGGAGCATGCCGTACTCCGCGGTGATCCACCCCTGGCCGGAACCCCGCAGCCACGCGGGGACCCGTTCCTCCACGCTGGCCGCGCACACCACCCGGGTGTCCCCCAGCTCGATGAGCACGGACCCCTCCGCGTACTTCAGGTAGCCGCGGACCATGCGGCACGGGCGCAGCTCGTGCGGCGCCCGCCCGTCGGCCCGTCGGATGGTGGGGCTGCCCTCAGACCTCGTACGTCTCTCCCTCCTCCGCGGCCTGAACCGGCCCGCCGAACGCCTTCTCCGCCGCGGCCACGGACTCCTGGGGGTCCGTGGTGGGGAAGAAGTGGGTCAGCAGCAGGCGCCGGACCCCCGCCCGCCGGGCCAGGGTGCCCGCCTGGGAGCCGGTCATGTGGCCCGCGGCCTCCGCGCGGTCGGCGTACGCTTCCGACAGGGTGGCCTCCGCCACCAGGAGGTCCGCGCCGCGGCTCAGTTCCACCACGTCGTCGGCCAGGGCGCCGTCCGCGGTGTACACCAGCACCCGGCCAGCCGCTTCCAGCCGTACCGCGTAGGTGTCCACGGGGTGTCGGGTCCGGACAAAGCGCACCCGTAGACGATCCAGCTCCACGGGCTGTGCGTGCGGGATCTGGAAGAACTCGAACTCCTCCAGCCGCTCCTCCCCGGTGACGTGGGCGAAGTACCCGGGAGCCTGTGCGGGAGCCAGGACCGGCAGGCGGCCCGGCCAGCCAGGCGGCCGCCGGCCCCAGCGCAGGGCCACCCGCAAGGCCGGCAGGTCCGCCACGTGGTCCGGGTGCAGGTGGGACAGGATCACCGCGCCGAGGCTGTAGACGTCCGCGTGCAGCAGCAGGCGCGAAAGGGCCCCGTGCCCTAGGTCCAAGCACAGACGGAAGTCTTCCGCCTCCACCAGGTAGCCGGAGCACGCCTCCCCCGCGCGGGGGTACCCACCACAGCGTCCCAGGACCGTGAGCCGCATCCCGCTCCTCAGAATTGTCCCGCGGGGACCTGGCTGGTGAAACGCACCACACCGCGGGCGATGGCTTCCGCCACCCTCTGGCGGAAAGCGGGGGTGCGCAGCAGCGCCTCGTCCTCCAGATTGGTGAGGTAGCCGATCTCCACCAGCACCGCGGGGATGGGGCTGTCGCGGAGCACCTTGAAGTTGGCGGTGCGGATGCCCCGATCCGGCACCCCGAGGCTGCGCCCCAGTTCCTCCTGGATCCACGTGGCCAGCTGCAGGCTGTTGGGTTTGAGGTAGTACGTCTCCACCCCGCGGATCACCCCGCGGGTGGTGGCGTTGGCGTGCACGCTCACGAACACCGTGGCCCCCGCCCGCAGGGCGAGGGGCACGCGGTCCTGCAGGTCCACGTACACGTCCGCCTCCCGGGTCATCACCGTCCGCAGGGACTGCCGCCGTAGGGCGTCCCGCAACCTCAGCCCCACGTCCAGCACCACGTCCTTCTCCACGAGCCCCGTGGCTCCGATGGCCCCGGGGTCCTTGCCCCCGTGGCCAGGGTCGATGGCCACCACGTGGCCGCTCCGCGGTGTGGCCGTGGCGGGCTCGTCCACCAGCACCACCAGTCGGCTGCCCCCCGCTTCCAGGGACACGTCGTAGCGGGTCCGGGTCTGCCACTGGACCACCACCCGCGCTACGTCGGGATCCGTCTGAAACTGCGCGGCCCGCACCACCTCCACGGCCCCTCCAACGGCGAACTCCTGCTTCACCGGCACGAACACCGCGGGGATGTCGATCACCAGCCGGTCCGGATCTACCAGCTCCCGGGCTTGGTAGTCCAGCGGCCGGTCCGCCTGCACCACCACCCGCAGCCGCCCCACCTGGCGCTCCACGCTGACCTCCAGGATCCGCGGCACGTCCTGGAACCCTGGTACGGGGCCGGGGCTCGCCGCGGGTGGCGGCGAGGCCACCTGCGGGGGAGGAGACGAAACGTCGGGGGAGGCCGCGGGTTCCGGAGTTGCGGGAGCGGGGGTGGGGGATGCCACCGGTGGGGGGGAGGCAGCCGTCAGGGGCTTGGGCCGCAGCCACAGGACCACGTCCGGCGTAGAGCCGACCACCTGCGCGTCCACCGGGCCGTCCAGGTCCAGCACCACGCGGGTGACGTACGGCTTGACCTGGAACTGCGCCACCCTCACCCGCCGGACTCCCCACCTCCCGACCTCCACCTC
>CAYTFH010000017.1:36731-61313 GCA_964437095.1 uncultured bacterium
AGCTTGCCGCTGGCCAGCTCCGGAGCCGCTGGGAGGAGCTTGGTCTCGCCGTCCACCACCGCCACCCGGTCACCCGCCCGCAGGAGCAGGCGGTTCCCCCGCGGCCCCACCACCTGCGCACTCCGGGTCTCGGGGTCCCACCGGCTGACAGCACCGTAGGCTTGCGCCAGGGCGTCCACGGGCGCCAGGAGCACGCCGTGGCGGAACACGGGGGCCGGGTCCAGGGCCACGGGGCGGCCGTGGACCACGATGCTGGCCGCCGCAGGCTGGGCGAGGGCAGGAAGGCCCGCCAGGGCCAGGGCCACCACCAGCCCCAGGCCCCGCGGCCTACGTCGCTGCCGGCTGGGCGGGTGGGCCATGGCTGCGTCTACGCTCCCGACGTGTTGCCCTCCTCAGGCAGAGTGCGTCCGTGGCACGTTGGGCCCAGGTTTGGGGTTCGAGGCCGTGGGCCTCCAACCCTGCCGGTGCCCCGGGCCCCCGCGGAGCCCGGGGCAACCGGGGTGCCACCTACGACCGACGGCGCCGGCCCAGGAGGTTCTCCAGGAACTCCTCGTGCCGGACCTCGTCCGCCAGCAGCTCCGTGGCCAGCTGGTAGGTCACGGGGTCCTTGCCGAAGGTCAGCTTGGCCAGGCGGTTGTACGCCTCGATGGCGTTGCGCTCCGCCCGGATCTGGTCCTCCACCATCCCGTCCGCGTCGCTCCAGTCGGCCCGGGGCGCGGTCCAGGGCCCGTTGGCGCCCGCCTCCCAGTCCTTCGGGTGCACCACCGGGTCGCCTCCCAGCTCCACGATGCGGCGGGCCAGTTTACCCGCGTGGCCCAGCTCGTCCTTGGCTTCCTCCTCGAAGTGCTCCACCAGCTCCTCCCCGTGCCAACCCTCCGCCACCTGGGCGGTGATCCAGTACGAGTAGAAGGCCAGGAGCTCGTCCAGGTAGGCCCTCTTTAGGTGCCCGATAAGCTCGTCCACGTCCAGGTCCACGATGCTCCGTCCCTTTTCACCCATGGCGCTTCCTCCTTTCGTGGGGTTTGGAGTCCGGCTTGCGGCGCTTCCCGTCCGCGGGCTGGGCCCCGCAATGGGCGCAGGTTCCCTGCACCACCACGCCCCGGTCCGCCCGGAACCCCCTGCGCAGGGCCAGCCGCTCCACGGACGCCAGGAGCTGCGGGTCCGGGGCGTCCTCGATGCGGCCGCACCGCACGCACTCCAAATTCACGTGGGGCGGCCCGGGGTCGAATCGGGTGACCCCGTCCGGCGCGGGCAAGGGGGTGACCAGCCCCACCCGGACCAGCAGGTCCAGGGTCTTGTACACGGTGGCGCGGCTCACCATGGGGTGGGTCCGCTGGATCTGCCGGTACAGCCCCTCCGCGGAGGGGTGGCCACCCAGCTGCTGGAGGGCCGCCCACACGGTCCACCGCTGGGGCGTGAGGCGGTAGCCCGCCCGGGCCAGGCGTCGCCGCAACGTCGCGAACTCGTAGCTCTGGAGACTCATTCTCATGTAGTATCTTATCCGGAGTTGGCGACCACGGCAACCACCCGGCGCAGGACCCCTCCCCCGGACCGGCTCACCCCGCGGGAGCGGGAGGTGGTGGCGTCCTGCCGTGCCCCAACCCAGGTGCAGCGGTGGCTGCGGGCGCTGCCGTACAACTGGGAGCGAACCCGCCCCACCCTGCGCACGTTCCGCGGCGTGGTGCGGGCGGGAAGGGCCCACTGCCTGGAGGCGGTGTTGGCCGCCGCGGCGGTGCTGGACCAGCACGGCTACCCGCCCATGGTGCTGGACCTGGAGTCCCAGGACGGCTTAGACCACGTGGTGTTCGTCTTCCGCCAGGGCGGGAGGTGGGGAGCGGTGGCCAAGTCCCGGGACGAGGGCCTGCACGGACGCAAGCCCGTGTTCCGCAGCCTCCGGGACCTGGTCTACAGCTACGTGGACCCGTACGTGGACGGCTCCGGCCGCATCGTAGGCTACGCCCTGGCGGACCTGGACGAGCTGGTACGGGTGGACTGGCGGCTGTCGGAGGAGGACGTGTGGGAGGTGGAGCGGGCCCTGCTGCGCCTGCCCCACCGCCGGCTGCACACCTCCGACCGGCGGTACCGCCAGGTGCTGGACCGCTACCGGCGGTGGAAGGACAGCGGCCGGCCCCTGGACCGCCGCGCCCTCCGCCAACTGTACGGCCCGGCGGTGGACGCGTGGTGGTAAGCAACATGCCGGGCCCGTTTTCCCCGGGCACCGACCGCCGCCCTTGACCCTTCACGGGTCCTCCTCGCCCCGGTGTCAGTACCCCCGAAGGCGCAGCTCCATGAATGCAGGGAAAGCGCTGATGCCCGCGGGCACCGCCATATCATGAACGGGCACGTGCATGACGATCCAGGTCAGGACCTGTTGTCCCTGGATCGGTTCCCCGTTCGCGTACTGGCCGGGGTGGTAGAAGCGTGCCTCCGCGGCTTCGTCCAGCACCCGCTTCGACCGGCCGATCTCCCCCCGACGGGCCCGGACCACGGCGACCTCCACGTTTTCGCCCAACGGGATCTCCACGGCTTCCCTGCCGCGCGGGTTGGCGACCCGCAACACCATGCCGGGCCGGCCGGCCATGTAGAACTCCCTGGCCGGGGCCGTCCAGCGGGTCCCGTCGCACAGCTCCACCCGCACTCCCCGTGAAGCCCCCGGCGTCAGCTCCAGGCCCCACACGGACAGGTAGCACTGGTATACGGACGTGGGCCTGCGCACGCGCAGGAATTCGGTCACGTACCCCGGGCCGTTGCGTCGCCATTCTAGCCGCAGCACCCCGTCTTCGAAGAAGTCGTACGCCACGTCGTAGTTGTAGGGGCCGAAGCGGTGTCCGGCGTGAAAGTCCTGCGCGTGCGGCAGAGCGCCCGTGTGGTAGTGGGACCGCATCCGGAACCCGGCCGGGTGCTCCGAAGTCGCGGGGACGTCGATCCTCCCCATGAGCCCCGGGCCGCCAAAATCCGCGCTGTGGATGTCCCAGTACAGCAGGTCCCCAGCGAAGTACTTCCCCCCTTCCGGGAAGTACCACCGGAGGGTGGGGCGCCCTGCCTGCGGCGGTAGGTTGTAGCCCGTGAAGGTGAACTGGACCAGTCGCGTCAGCACGGGCTTGCCCCGGAACCACGCGGCTACGTCCACCCCCTGGGTCTCCGGAGGCGTCCACCGGATCCGCCACTGGTTCCGCTGGAACTCCCTCGGCGGCAGCTCCAGACGGTGGAATCCCTGCGGCGCCGTATACCACGGCCGTTGCCCGAAGGGGACCTGCGGCACTCTGCCCACCGCCGACCGGGCCCTGGGCACCATTGTCCGGGCCAACTCGTCCAGCGGGTACTCGGTGAACCGCCGCACCACGTTCACGTCCAGCACCTTCATGTTCTTCGGATCCCGGACGTCCAGGAACACGCTGAGGACCGCCAGCCTCCCGTTGTCCTTGAAGTAGTAGATCACCGGGGTCACGGTCCTCAAGGGCCGCCGCCCGTACGCGGTGATCACCTCGGCCACCTTTACCATGGGGTACCAGGGTTTGCCCTCGAGCACCCGCCTCACCCGCGGATCCTGGAGAGCCACTCGGTGCCGGGCCACTGCCTCGGGCCCCTCGTTCTTGGGAACTCGGGTCCACGTGACGTCCCTGGGCTGCGTGATGGTCAACGCCACCAGGCGGTCGTAGCGCCGGTCCACCAGAGCCTAGATGACCTGGAAGCCCACAGCGGTGACCGTGAATCCCTTCTCCAGGTCCCCCTCCACCTTCATGTCGGTGGAGCCCTGCACGCTCACGGAGTCCAGGTCGTTGGTGAGCGGGTCGTACGCCTCGAAGGAAGCGATCCACCCCTGGACGATCCGGTTCACCTCCGGATCGGAAAGGAGGACCTCGATGGCTCTCCGCTGCCTGGCGGTGAACAAGTACTCGTAGACCCCACGGCTGACGTCTCGGGATGTGATCAACCGCGCCGTGGCGATCCGCGAATCCGGACTCGGCGCCGTCGTGGTTGCGGACATCGCCGCGGTACCTCCAGGCAACAGCGTCGCGATCACAGCCAAGCCGAGCAGGGTATGTTGCACACGAGCCAGCCTCCGCATGCCGCACCTCCCAGGGCGTGGATTTCCGTGGACCGCGGAGCGGCTCCGGTGGACCGCGAGGGCCAAACCCTCCCGCCTTCGGACCGCGTCCGGCGGGGAGCCCAGCCGCCGCCGTGCCCAGCAGCGGGCCGGGCCCGCGGTTCGGTACGGTGGCCAACGGTCTCACCTGCGCCCCGTTCATCACACCGACCCGGCTTGACCGCCGAGGACCCGGTCCACCTCCTCCCGGTCGGGCATGGACTGCGCACCCATCCGGGTGACTTTGAGCCCCGCCGCGCAGTTGGCGAACCGCACCGCCTCCTCCATCCCGCAGCTCTCCGCCAGTCGCACCGCTAGTGCCGCGGTGAACACGTCGCCCGCCGCTGTGGTATCCACGGCCTTTACGGGCAGAGCGGGCAGGTGTCCGGTTTCCTGCGCCGAGACGTAGACCGCACCCTGCTCCCCCAGCTTCACCACCACAGCCCTCGGCCCCCGCTCCCGCAACGCCTGCGCGGCTGTGTAGGCATCGTCGATGGTGTCCACGACCTGTCCCGTGAGCAGGCGGGCTTCCACCTGGTTGGGGGTGAGTACGTCCACCAGCTCCCACAGCTCGTCCGGCAAGGGGCAGGCGGGTGCGGGGTCAAGGCACACCAGGGCTCCGCCGACTTTGCCCGCACGCGCCGCGTCCAACACGGTGGCCACCGGGATCTCCAGCTGCAACAGAACGACGCGGCTCGCCTGGATCTGGCCCGTATCGAGATGTGCCGGCCGCAGCGCCCGGTTCGCCCCTGGCGCCACCAGGATGAGGTTTCGGCCCGCCCGGTCCACGCCGATGCACGCCACGCCCGTAGGCTCCTCGGGATCCACGCCCACCCCGTTCACGTCCACCCCATTGGCCGCCAGGGCCTCCCGGAGCACCGCCCCGAAGGCGTCACGCCCCACCCGGCCGATCATGGCGACCCGCGCACCCAGGCGCGCCGCAGCCACGGCCTGGTTCGCCCCCTTCCCGCCCGGAAAAGTGGAGAACGTCCCATCGGTGACCGTCTCGCCCACCTCCGGGAGACGGTGGACCTTCACCACCAGGTCCATGTTGATGCTCCCCACGACGCACACCGTCACCGGCCGGCACACTCCGGGCCTCCCGCTGTCCGACGTTCCCACGTGCCCGGATCCAAGACCACGTGCCGGATGGCCCTCCGCAGGGCGGTGTACGCCACGTGCACGCGCCCGGATTCGTCCAGGACCACCGCGGGATAGGAGTACTCGCCCGGGCCCTCCTCCAGAACCAGTACGGGAGTCCACGTGTCACCGCCGTCCCTGCTCTCCGCCAGGCAGAGGGGGTATCGCAGGTCCCAGACCATCGGGTCTCGGCCCCGGTCCGTGTGGTTGTAGGCCAGGAGCAGACGGCCGTCCGGCAGGCGCACCGCGTCGATGCCCGCGTTCGGGTTGGGCAGGGGCGTGGGGAAGGGAGTCGACCATGTCCATCCTCGGTCCCGGCTTTGAGCCGCCCAGATGTGGCCCTCCTTCGACCGCATGAGCATCAGCAGCCGGCCGGCGGTAGGTTCCACCAGTGTTCCCTGAATCATGGGGACGCCCACGGACGCTCCCACGTTGATGTCTCGGAGGGTCCACCGCGTGGTGTGCCTGGACACGTCCAGCCGGGCCACCCCGGCCGTCCACGACCGCTCGTCGTATACGGGCAACAGCAGCTCGTCGCGCAGCCGCAAGGGCTTGTTCTTGATCAGGATGCCCGGCCGGTCCACGAGGACGAACTCCTCCGACCACGTCCATCCGCCGTCGAAGGACACCCGGCCGTAGGGTCGGCCGTCCACGCACCACCGCCCCTCCACGCGAAAGTAGGCGAGCCAGACCACGCCCTTGGCCCCTTCGAAGAGCACCGGGTTCCCGCACGGCTTCCCGTCGGCGGGGCTCACCAGCTCGGGCGGGGACCACACCCCACGCGCCCAGTCCAGCCGCGCCAGGTAGATGGCGGAGTCGGGTTGTCCTTCCTCGGTCCCTCCGAACCACGCGGCCAGCATCCCGCCGGGCAGCGGGAGCAGGGTGGCTCCATGACAGAACGCCGCGGGCCGGGGGTTCGTCACCTCCAACCGGTGCAGGACACGCACCGTCCCACCCTCAGAGCCGGGAAAGGAACTCCCCCAAGACGCGGTTGTACTCCGCCGGCCGGCTCAGGTACGGGAAGTGCCCCCCGCCCCGAAAGGTGTAGACAGAGGCGGCCGGGTAGGCGGCCTTCAGCTGCTCCCGTAGCACCGGTTCCACCAGTGGGTCGTTGTCCGACTCCAGGATGAGGGTCGGAGCACGGGGTGGGACCGGGGTGAACTTCTCGATCACACACCGGTACCGGGCCACGAGGTCCTTCCTGCGCATCCTGTAGCTCACCTCGTTCAGGAAGGCCAGCGTGAACTCGTCTGAATCCGAGGTGGGATGGATGACCTGACGGAAGTTTCGGCGGAACTGGCCGAGCACCAGCCACTCGGGCAGGACGGGCAGGAGCGCGCCCGTCACGCGGTTTCGGGCGGCGATGTGGTCGTTGGGCGGGAAGGTGTTGCCCAGGACCACGCCCCGCCAGCGGCCTGGGTGCCTGGCCACCAGGTACTGGGCCAGGTACCCGCCCAGGGAGGTCCCCACCAGCGTGCCGCGACCCACCCCCTCCCGAGCCAGGACAGCCAGAACGCCCCGCTCCAACTCTCCGAGGGTCCCCACCGGTGGGTACGTCACGGAGACGACCCGGAACTCGCTCTGGAACGCCTCAGCCTGCTGCCACCAGATGTCGTACGCTCCCGCCATGCCATGGAGGAACACCAGCGCCTCCTTCGACTCCCCGAGGCTCGCGTACTCCCACACCGCTCCGTCCACCTTCAAGGAGCGCGGCGGGTTCCCCGCCCGGAACGCCCGGAGCGCCCGCACCCGGCGCGGGTCGGCCCGCGCGTACAGCCCTTCGGGCGGCACCGTCGGGGCGGGCCAGCCCCACGCGGCGATCCCAGCCGCGACCACCATGGCCACCCACAGCCACCACCAACGCACCCCGCACCTCCCCCGCAGCACCGTCACCGGAACGCACTCAGGGTAATCCCACGCACGATTTGCCGTTGCAGCAGGCGGTAGACCACCAGGGCCGGCAACGTGGCCAGGCTAGCACCTGCCATGAGGATCCCGTAGTCGATGTCGTACGCACCCTGCAGGGCCCGCAGTCCAATCGGGAGCGTGAACATCCGCGGCCTGGAAAGGGCGATCATCGACCAGAAGAACTCGTTCCACGCGAACACGAACATGTAAATCGCGAGGGCAGCTAGAGCCGGGCCACTGAGCGGCAGGATCACCTCTAGCAAGATCCGCCAGCTCCCGGCTCCGTCCACCCGGGCTGCGTCGTCCAGTTCTTGGGGGATGTTCAGGAAGAACTGCCGTAACAGGAACACCCCCACCGGCATGGCCGCTATGGGCAAGAACACCGCGGGGTAGGTGTTGAGCAAACCCAGCCGGTTCATCAGGAAGTACAGGGGGATCACGTTGGTCTCCAGCGGGATCAGCATGGAGGACAAAAGGGCCAGGAAGGCCGCGTCCCGGCCGCGCCACTGGAGCCGCGCGAAGGCGAAGGCGGCGGGGATGGAGATTACGAGCGAAAGGGCGGTGGTGGCAGAGGCCACCACGAAGCTGTTCCACACCCACCGCAGGAACGGCCACTTCGTCAGGACCCCGGCCAGGTGGTCGAAAGTCAGGGTCGTGGGCACCCAGACGGGAGGGAGCCCGAAAATGTCGCGGGTCGGCTTGACCGCGGTGGCGAACATCCACGCCACCGGCAGGAGCCACAGGGCCGCTCCCAGCGCCCCTACGGCCCAGCCCACACCCATGCGCCACCGGTCCCCACTCACAGAGCGGTCCCGTATCCGAGCCACCGGAAGGCCAGCACCGTGAGGGTGAAGATCAGCGCGAAGACCACCACGCCCACCGCCGCTGCCTGCCCCATCTCCAGGTATTCGAACCCCAGCCGGTACAGATACAGGGCCAGCACCTCCGAGGCACGCCCGGGCCCTCCCGCAGTCAGGATGAGCACCTGCCCGAACACCACGAACCCCGAGATGCCCGTGAGGACCAGCGCGAACAGCAGGGCGGGTTTCAGCAGCGGCACCAGCACGGACAGCACGAGTCGCAGCCCCGCGGCCCCGTCCACCCGCGCCGCATCCAGAACCTCCGCCGGGACGTCCTCCAGGGCGGCTCGGAATAGGACCATCCGGTAGCCCGCCAGCCACCAGGCCGTGGCTGCGGCCACCGCCGGCAGCGCCCACGCGGGCTCGTTGAGGAAGGCCGGTACCCGGAGGCCCGCGCTCCGAAGGGCCAGGAGAACCATGCCGAAGTCCGGGTCCAGGAGCCACCTCCACACCAGGGCCACCACGGACACCGTGAGCAGGTACGGGCAGAAGAAGGCGGCCTCGATCCAGCGGACCGCCGGACGCTGCCGCAGGGCGAACAGGAGCAGCGCCAGGGCGAGGCCCAAGGTCAAGATCCACGGCACCGTCAGGGCCGCGAACCACAGGGTGTTGCGCAAGGCGTTCCAGAAGCGCGGATCGGCCGCGAGCGTGGCGTAGTTCTTGAGCCCGACGAACTCCCCTTCCCCCAGGGGGTCCCACCGGTACAGGCTGAGGACGGCTCCGTACACCACCGGGCCCAGCCGAAAGACGACCCAGAAGGCCGCGAAGGGCAGGAGAAAGCTCGCCACCTCCCCGGTCCGTCTGAGCCCTTTCATGCGGGAGAGGTCGACGAGGAACCGGGCCGCGGCGTCCGTCCCCCCTTCCCCCGCTCCCACCGATTTAGCCCGCCAGAACACGATTCACTTCCGCTTCCGCGCGTGCCAGCGCCTCGCGGGGCGACAGCCGGAGGTTGTACGCCTCCTGGATGGGCGGCTCCATGGCCGCGTGGATCTGCGGAGCTTTCAGGTGGATCACGGGGTAGTGGACCCACCCGCGGTTGGCCATGTCCGAGAACTTCCGCAGGGCCAGGCGCCACGAGTCGGACTCCAGGAGCTGCTTGGACCTCTGGGCGGGCAGGTACGCGGGGATGTGCCCTCCGTGGATCCCCCACAGGTCGGAGTTCTCGTTGATCCACTTGATGGCCCGGATGGCTTCCACCAGTACCTCGTTGCTGGCGCGTTCGGGACGCTGCCGCGGGATCACGAGGTTGTGGCTGTCCCCCCACGTGACGGGCCGGTCGAAGAACTTAGGCACATAGTGGAACCCGAAACTCACCCCACTTGCCTTCGCGGTGGGGAGGTACCAGTTCCCCGCGAGCAGCATGCCCACCTGACCCCCGGCGAACAGCTTGAAGCCGTCCGCCCCGGGCTGGTGCCAGCCCCGCCGGCTGAGGGTCACGAGGTAGTCCAGCGCCCGCAGTCCACGTTCGTCGTTGAAGGCAGCACGCCGTCCGTCGGGCGTCAGCAGCTCGCCTCCCTGGCCCCAGAACAGGATCTCCCACGCCCGGCGAATCTTCCGAGGCAGGGCGTCCTCGCACGGGTGGAACGCCATCCGGCCTGTCCGGGTGCGCAGCGCCTCGCAGGCGCGCTCGAACTCCTCATGGGTCTCGGGGGGACGCTCCGGATCCAGGCCTGCCTGCCGGAAGAGGTCCTTGTTGTACCACAGACCCCACATATGGGAGTCCAGGGGCACCAGGTACCGCTTCCCGTGGTAAACGCCCGCTTCCCAGACACTCCGCGTGTAGTCCGATCCACGGATGCGTGCCAGCTCCAACAGGTTGCCCGCCCGGGACTCTTCCAGGGGCGTGAGCGCTCGGTACACGTCCATGACGCGGCTGGTATGGCAAATCGCGATGTGCGGAGCGTTGCCCGCCCCGACCGCGGCGAACAGTTGCGCGTAGTACTCGGCCCACTGACCCTGCAGGAGATTGAGCCGCACCCTGGTGTGCTCGGCGTTGAACTTCCGGACGATCATCTCCATGGCGGCGGCGTCACCGCTGTGGAAGAGGGTGTAGTACTCCAGGGTTACGATCTTGCCTTGGGCCCTCGCCGTCCGCGGCAGTCCGGCGTACGCTGCCAGGGCCGTGCCCGCGGCAGCCCGCAAGAACTGCCGACGGGTCATCCTGCTCCACATGCTCCACCACCTCCTCCCGTGGATTGTGGCTGGCTCGCGTCCTGCACCCTCATGGCCTTGAGCCGCTTCATCAGCGGGTTTGCGCCTTCGCCGAAGTAACGAGCGAGTTCGAGGTACTCCGCGTACAGATCCTCGTACACGCGCTGTGCGGACCGGTCGGGGCTGTACCTCTTGCCCGTCTTCGATCCCATCTGCGTCACCGCCTCTTCCACGGACTCGTACACCCCCGCCGCGGCCGCCGCGTAGATGGCCGCACCCACGGCAGACGCGTGCGCCACCTCCGGGACCCAAACCTCGCGCCCTAGGACGTCCGCGGTGACCTGCAGCAAGAGCGTGTTACGCTCGGCCAAGCCACCGCAGGCCACCACTTCCCGGATGGGGATGCCCCCCGCCTCGAAGGTCTCCACCACGCGCCGCGTCCCGTACGCGGCGGCCTCCAACAGGGCGCGATACAGCTCCGGTGGTTCGGTCCTCAGGTTCAACCCCACGACCACCCCCAAGAGGTCAGCGTCCACCAGGGGCGTCCGGCAACCGTTCCACCAGTCCAGGGCCAACAGCCCGCTCTGTCCGGGACCCAGCCGTGCCGCTTCCGTCTCCAGAGCCCGGAACACCGTCGCTTCGTCCCGGCCCCACCGCTCGGGTACGCTCGTGCGCACGAACCACTGAAGGGTGTCGCCCACGGAGGCCTGGCCCGCCTCGTACCCGAACCAGCCCGGGAGGATGCCGTCCTCTACCACCCCCGCGATGCCCCGCACCTCGCGGCGCGAGCCGTCCACGAGCAAGTGGCAGGTCGAGGTGCCCATGACGGCGACCAGCCGACCGGGCTCCCGGACGCCCACCGCGGGAACCGCGGCGTGCGCGTCGATCACCGCCACCGCGACCGACACGCCCGGGCGCAGGCCGGCCCGCTCCGTCCAGGCCGCCGCAAGTCCCCCGGCACAGCTTCCCACCGGTTCTGGCGCCGCCAGACGGTCCAGCACGGACGGCAGCGCAGGGTCCAAAGAAGCCCAGAAGGAGGCCGGGGGGTAGCCCTCCCGCTTTTGCCAGTGTGCCTTGTAGCCCGCCTGGCATGCGCTCCTCACCTCCCGGCCGGTGAGTTGCCAGACGATCCAGTCTCCCGCCTCGATCCACCGGGCCGCGGCGTCCATGACGTGCGGAGCCTCTGCCAGGACCTCCCACCCCTTGGCCCACAGCCACTCGCTGGAGGTCTTGCCCCCGTACCACCGCAGAAACTCCGATCCCGGCCTCCCATACGCGGCGTTGATCCGATCCGCGTACCGCTGCGCCCCGTGGTGCTTCCACAGCTTCGGCCACGCGTGGGGCTCGCTCCGAAACTCGGGCAGCTGGCAGAGGGGGGTTCCGTCGCCGGAGGTCGGCAGCACGGTGCACGCGGTGAAGTCGACCCCGATCCCCACGACGGAGTCCGTGGCCAAGCGCCCCAACAGGTGTTCCAGCGCTTCCAGCCAATCGCCGGGATGCTGCAGGGCCCAGTCCGGCGGCAGCACACGGCCCCCACCGGGGAAGGTACGGTCCAGGACCCCGTGCGGGTACCGGTACACCTCCGTGGCCACCACCGCGCCGTCGGAACAGCGGACCAGCACCGCGCGGGCGGACTCCGTCCCAAAGTCGATCCCAAGGGTGTGCGCTTCCATGGCCTAACCGGCTAACGCCTCCTCACCCGAGCGGACCCGTCCATCGAACACCCGCGCCTCGATCCCGCACATCCGGCAGAACCACAAAAGCTCCGTGACCCAGTCTCCGTACACCCCGTGGATGTGGTTGGAGTCGTACTCGGCCAGGAACGCCTCCGGTGGCACGCGGAACCGGGCGAAGGCGTGAGGCCACTCCGGAGTCGTGGCCTTCACCTTCCGCTCCGCCACCTCCGGCGGGAATTCCACGAACTCCCCCGGTACGATGGCCATCCAGTACCGCCCGTTGCGCCGCGCCAAGCGCGCCAACGTCACCTGCCCGGGAGCCGCCACATGCATCACCGAGGCGCCCCCCGCGGGGAAGTACAGGATGGCGGGGTACAGGTGCACCCGCGGCAGGTTGTCCGCGGGATCGAAGGATCTCCCGGCGAAATACGTGGCGTGTTGCCCGGAGTTGCAAAGGTCCCACACGTCGTCCTCCGCGTCGTAGTGGCGCACGTCCGCGAACAGCACGGGCGTCCCCGTCAAGTGCTTGAGCACCTGCATGGTGAGGGCCCCGTCGCTGTCCGCCTCCGTGGCGCACACGATGGGCTCGTGAGGACCTTCCCAGTCGTAAGGGTCGTTCAGCAAGGCTTCGGGCACGTCCATGGTGGCGAAGTGGTTGGTGAGCTCCGGCTGCCCCTTGATGCCGCAGAAGTCCAAGCGCCACTCGTCCACCAGTTCCCGGACCGCCAGGTAGGCCTTCAGCTGCCGTCGCAGGAGCTCCGGCGTGAGCTTTCGTCCGTCGTAGTGGATGGTGGCCCCGTGGCGCTCCCACCACCGGACCCCCTCCTCCACCCGCGCGTCCGGGATCCGCTCTGCACGGCGCACGATCTCGAACTGGTCGATGTGCTCGATGTCCACCCCGAAGTCGCGCCGCCACTGATCCAGGGCCGGCACCGCGGTGTACATGCCCATCGACCTCCCACCGATCACCCCGTACACCTCTCCCCGCAGGCGGTTCTTCGCCACGGCGGCCCGGAGGAAGGTCAGGACCCGCCGGAACACCGCGTCGTCCGCCACGTCGCCCGACACGCGCCCGCAGGTCACCCCCACTTGGTCGAGGCTGCCCGCGGCCGCCAGCATCGCCACCAGCCCGGGGTACTGGGGGTTCACGTTGGAGAACAGGAGCACGGGCTGGGGGACGAAGTTGGCCGCCACGGCGGAAAAGTGGGGCCAAGCCCAGACCGCGTAGTTGAATACCGTCGTCTCCACACCTTCCGCGGCCAAGTACCGCGCCTCGCTGCGGGCCGCCTCCACCGTCCACACCACCTCCCGGCCCGTGACCACCTCCCAGCCCGCCTCGCGGAGCCGCCTCGCCAGCCGCTCCTGGAAGCCCTCCACCACGCCGACGACCTCGCGGTGCACGTGCTCCCGCCCGTCCGAAAAACTCAGGATCCCCACCTTCGGTGCCTTCATGGAGTCGCCCTCCCCGCGGGGTGATGGTAACGTTTTCACCTTTCGCCCTGCAAGCCCCGCCCTCCTGCCGGCTCGCGAGGAGCCTGGGGGAGCCCCGAAGAAATAGACCACCCGTGCGGAAGGTGGCCGTGACCCTCAAAGACGTGGCTCGACGCGCCCGGGTGTCCGTGTCCACTGCCGCCCGGGCCCTGGGGGGCTACGGCTACGTGAGCCCGGAAACCCGCGAGCGGGTCCTAAGGGCCGCCCGCGCCCTCGACTACCGGCCCAACGCTCTGGCCCGCAGCATGATCAAGGGCCAGACCCACACCCTCGGCGTGGTGGTCTCCGACAGCTCCAACCCCTTCTTCGCCGCCGTGGTCCGCGGCATCGAGGACGCGGCCCTGCCCCACGGGTACGGCATCTTCCTGTGCAACGCGGACGAGGACCCCGCGAAAGAGGCCATGTACTTGGACATGCTCCGGCAGAAGCGCGTGGACGGCGTCATCGTGTCTCCCTCCGACGCCTCCTCCGGTGCGCTCCCGGGCCTCCTCGCCGCGGGTGTCCCGGTGGTGCAGGTGGACCGGAGGGTCCCCGGCCTCGCTGCGGACGCCGTGGTCACCGACAACCGGAAGGGCGTTCACGCTGCGGTCCAGCACCTGGTCCGCCTCGGGCACCGGCACATCGCCCTCATCGGCGGGCCGAGCCGCCTGTATACGGGCCGGGAACGGACCCGGGCCTTCCGGGAAGCTCTCCGCCGGGCGGGCCTGCCCGTCATCCGGTCCTGGTTGCTGGAAGGGACCTTCAAGGTGGACAGCGGGTACGAGCTGGCGGGACGGCTGCTGGACTGCTCGCCCCGGCCGACCGCGGTGTTCGTGGCCAACAACCTGATGACCGTCGGAACCCTCCTCCGCTTCAAGGAGGCGGGGGTGCGCATCCCGGAGGATCTAGCTGTGGTTGGGTTCGACGACATGGACTGGGCCCCGATCCTGACCCCGCCCCTCACCGCGGTGGCCCAGCCCACCTACGAGCTCGGGAAGGTGGCCGCCACCCTGCTGCTGGAGCGGCTCCAGAACCCCTCCCTTCCGCCACGCCTCGTGGTCCTCCCGCCCCGCCTGGTGGTCCGCGAGTCGTGCGGAGCCCGGCCCAAACCCGCGCCCGCCATCGGTCTGCCCCGCCCGCCCGGAGGGGGTTGACCGGCTCCGCAGGCGCCGACTTGACAGCGCCTCCGATCTCGCCTATGCTGCAAACGTTCTCACAACAAGGGGGTGGGTGACCGGTGACCAGACGCGTCCTCCTCATCCTGGTCCTCGCACTGTCGGCCCTGGCAAGGCCCGCGGGAGCGGTCTGGGTCCTTCGCTGGGGAGAAGTCCTCCCGCCAGACCATCCGTCCGTACAGATGATCGACCGTGTGGCGCGCAGCGTGGCCGCTAAGACGCAGGGCCAGCTGCAGATCCAAGCGTTCCCCGCGGGTCAGCTGGGGACCACCCGGGACCAGATCGAGAACGTCATCGTGGGCACCCAGCAGCTCACCACGGAGGGGGCCGCGGCCATCAGCCAGTTCTTCGCTCCCCTCGGAGCCTTGGAGGCGCCGTACGTGTGGCGGGACTCGGCGCACCTGGCGAAGGTCATGGCCAGTCCCATCGCCCAGGAGCTGTCCCAGGCGTTCGTGGAGAAGCGGGGAGTCCGCATCCTCGCGGCGACGTACTACGGCGTGCGCCACCTCACCACGACGCGCAGGCCGGTCCGCACCGTGGCGGATCTCCGCGAGTTCAAGCTGCGCGTCCCCGAAAACGAGGTCTTCGTGGCCATGGCCCGGGCCTGGGGAGCCAAGCCTACCCCCATCCCGTTCGGCGAGCTGTACTTGGCCCTCCGGCAGAACGTGGTGGAAGGGCAGGAGAACCCCCTACCGACCATCGACGCGGCCAAGCTGTACGAGGTCCAGAAGTACCTCATCCTCACCGGGCACATCCTCACCCCGCGCCTGGTGCTCATCAACGAACGGACGTGGCGGGGCCTAGGGCGGCCCTTCCAACGCGCTCTCAAGGAAGCTCTCACAGAGGCCGTGGCGCGGCACAACCAGGAGATCCTGAACCGGGAGCGGGTGCTGCTGGAGAAGTTCCGCCAGCTGGGCATGGAGGTGATCCAGCCGGACGTGGAGTCCTTCCGCCGTCCGGTCCTGGAAAGCCTGCCGCGGCAGTTCGAGGCCCAGTGGGGCCCCGGGCTGTACCAGCGGATCGTGGACACCCGCTAGGAGCAATGGCGGCCGCGAGGCCCCCCGACTCCTCGCCGGCGAAGCACCCCCTCGGCTTCGTCCACGCGATCGCGGCCGCCCTCCTCTTCGCCATCTTCCTGGTGGTGCTCGCCCAGGTGTTCTTCCGCTACGTCCTGGGCCGTCCTCTCGTGTGGACCGAAGAGGCCGCCCGCTACCTGTACGTATGGACCTGCTACTTGGGGGCCGCGGCGGCCTACCACCGGGGCATACACGTCCGCATCGGAGTCGTGGCCGACCGCCTGCCCGGCGGGCTGCGTCCGACCGTCGAGCTGGCGGGCCTCGCCTGCACCGGCCTGTTCCTCGCAGTGTTCGTGGCACAGGCGGCTCACCTAGCGTGGCTGTCCCGCAGCACCCCGGCCATCACCCTCCCGATCCCCTGGTCCGCCATCTACGGCGCCGCCGTACTGTCCGGGGCGCTCATGTTGCTCTTCACCGTGAGCTCCGTCCGCCAGGCTCTCCGCAAGTCAACCTCCCCGCGATGACGGTGGGGCTGCTCCTCGCCACGTGGCTCGCTCTGGTGGCCCTGGGGATCCCCCTGTTCGTCACCCTGGGCCTTTCGGCCCTCGCGTACCTGTGGGCGCAGGGCGACGTCCTCCTGGCCCTCCCGCAGCGGGTGACGGCGGCCGCCAACTCCTTCACCTTACTGGCGGCCCCGTTCTTCATGCTGGCGGGGCTCGCCATGAATACCTCCGGGGTCACGCACCGCATCTACGGCTTCGCGGAGGCCCTGGTGGGATGGCTACGGGGCGGCCTGGCCCACGTGAACGTCGTGGGCAGCGTGATCTTCGCCGGCATGTCCGGGTCCGCGGTGGCCGACGCCGTGGGACTCGGGGCCATCGAGATCAAGGCCATGACCGACGAGGGGTACGAGCGCCCCTTCGCTGCCGCGGTCACCGCCGCCAGCGCCACCATCGGCCCCATCATCCCGCCCAGCGTCCCCATGCTGGTGTACGCAGTCACCGCGGACGCCTCCATCGGCCGGCTTTTTTTGGGGGGCGTGATCCCCGGGCTGCTGATGGCCGCGGCTCTGATGGTCCAGCTCGCCTGGATGAGCTGGCGTCGGGGTTACCCCCGTCGGCCCCTCCCCACGGTGCGGACCGTGGCGAACAGGGGCTGGGCCGCCCTTCCTTCCCTGGCCACCCCGGCCATCCTCCTGGGCGGCATGCTCAGCGGGGCCTTCACCCCGACCGAGGCCGGCGTGGTGGCCGCCGCTTACGCACTGCTGCTGGGGGTCGTGATCCACCGCGAGCTCCGCCTGCGCGACGTCCCTCTCCTGTTCTTAAAAACCGCGGAGGAAAACGGGGTCATCCTCATCCTGGTGATGGCCTCCTCCCTATTCGCGTGGGTCCTGGCCCGTGCCCAGGTCCCCCAGGCCCTGGCCAGCTGGCTGGCCAGCCTGTCTGCGAGTCCTGTGGTCTTCCTGCTGGCCGTCAACGTCTTCCTGCTGTTGGTGGGTTGCTTCCTCGAGGCCCTCGCGGCCATCCTCATCCTCGTGCCCGTCCTGCTCCCCGCGGCGAAGCTCCTGGGCGTGGACCCGGTACACTTCGGGGTGGTCATGGTCCTCAACTTGATGATCGGCACCCTGACCCCGCCCGTGGGCATCGTCCTATTCGTGGTCTCTCGAGTGGCCCAGCTCCCGTTCGAGACCGTGGTCCGGTCCACCGCCCCCTTCCTGCCTCCCCTCTTGGCCGTCCTCCTGGCCACCACCCTGTGGCCGGACCTGGTCCTGTTCCTCCCGCGGGTGGTGCTGGGCCCGTAACCCTCCCCGAAGAGGAGGAAGGAGCGCGTCCGGCGTGGAAGTGCAAACGTTACCATAAACAAAGGGGGGATTTGCGATGCGTGTGCGAGATACGCGCGCCCTTGCGGGCAGCGGCTTGGTCCTGCTCCTGGCTGCGGTTCTGGCGGTTCCCGTGGGGGCCTACCCCACCAAGCCCATCACGGTCATCGTTCCGTGGTCCCCGGGTGGGGGGACGGACCGCACCGCCCGGGCCCTGGCGGTCGCCCTGGAGAAGGACCTGCGATACCCCGTGGGCGTTGTGAACCGGACCGGCGGCGGCGGGGTGGTCGGCCACATGGCCACCGCCACCGCGGAACCCGACGGTCACACCCTCGGGATGATCACCATCGAGATCACCATGATGAGCTGGCTGGGCCTCACCCACCTGACGTTCGCGGACTACCGCCCCATCGCCCTGCTGATCAACAACCGGGCGGGGATCACGGTGCGGGCGGACGCTCCGTGGAAGACCTACCGCGACCTCGTGGCCTACATCCGGGCCAACCCCGGCCGGCTGAAGGCCTCGGGCACGGCGGCGGGCGGCATTTGGGACCTCGCCCGGGTGGGCTGGCTGCTGGCCGCGGGTCTCAGTCCGCACCACGTCAAGTGGGTCCCGAGCACCGGTGCCGCCGCCGCCCTCCAGGAGCTGGTGGCGGGCGGGGTGGACATCTGCACGTGCAGCCCCGCCGAGGCCCTACCCCTCGTCCAGGCCGGTAGGGCCCGCGTGCTGGCGGTGATGTCGGACAAGCGCTGGCCGCCGCTCCCCCAAGTGCCGACCCTCAAGGAGCTCGGCGTGGACTTCGAGATCGGCGGCTGGGCGGGACTTGCGGCGCCCAAGGGGATCCCGGACGGGGCCGCCTCCACCCTGGACGCCGCGGTGGCGCGGGCCGTGCGGTCCCCGGAGTTCACGGAGTTCATCCGGACCAGCGGCTTCTGGTTCGACTACAAGAACTCCGCCGAGTTCTCGAAGTTCCTCGCCAGAGAGCACGTGAAGAACGGGAGGCTGTTGAAGGAAGGTGGGTTCGCCACGCGGTAGGGGAGTCGCCTACGGGCAGGCGGCGGCGGGGATCGTGTTGCTCGCCATGGGCGCATACGTAGTCGCCGCGGCCTCCCGCTTCCCCCGGCTCTCGGGCGGGTACCCGGGACCCGGGCTGTTCCCCCAGCTGCTCGGCGTGCTCCTTTGCCTCCAGGCGGTGCTCCTCGTCCTGGCCAGCGGGCGCGGCCGGGAGGGTCGCCCCACGCCGTTGCGCCGCGACGCGGTGCTTAACGTCGTGCTCGCGGTGCTGGCGGTGGGCCTGTACGTGGCTGCGTCGCCCCGCCTGGGGTTCCTCCTCACCTCCGCCGCGGTGCTGACGGGATTGATGGTGCGGCTGGGCGCCGGACTCGGTCGGAGCTTGGTCCTGGGCCCAGCCATGAGCGTCGGGCTGTACCTGTTGTTCGGCAAGCTGCTTAGGGTGCCGCTGCCCAGGGGCCTTCTGAGCCTCTGGTGATCAGCCGGGCCAGCACGTAGGGGGGTGCGTTGCCATAGACGCCCTGGTTCGGGCCGCGGGCCTACTGTTGGAGCCGCATGCCCTACTGGCCGTGGTGGTGGCCGGGGTCTACGGACTGTTCGTCGGCGCTCTACCGGGCCTTACGGTCACCATGGCCGTGGCCCTGTTCGTGCCCTTTGCGATGTTCCTCGACCCTGTGCCGGCCCTGGCCGCGGTGGTCACTCTCCAGGCCATGGGCATCTTCGCCGGCGACATCCCCGCTGCCCTGGTGCGGATGCCCGGGACGCCCGCTTCGGCGGCGTACGTGGCAGACTCCTACGCGCTCAGCCAGCGGGGGCGGGCCCGACTGGTGCTCGCGGTGGACGTACTCGCCTCCTCGTTCGGAGGGCTGCTCGGCGCGGTGGCGCTCATGGTGGGCGCGCCGCTGTTGGCGGAACTCGCCCTCGGGTTCAGCAGCTACGAGTACTTCTGGTTGGCCGTCCTGGGCCTGAGCAGTACCGCCTTCATCGCCACGGGATCCCCCCTCAAGGGCGCCGTCTCCGTGACCCTCGGGCTGCTGCTGGCCACCCTGGGGATCGACATCACCCTGGGCTTCCCCCGGTTCGCCTTCGGCATTCCCGAATTGCTGGACGGGATCGGCTTCATTCCGGCCATGATCGGCCTGTTCGGCTTCAGCGAAGTGCTCCGCGGGATCCTGGCGGGTGACACACGGCTGTCCTACGCCCCCCTGGAGCGCGAGCCCGTCTTGCGGCCTGCCCTGCACGTCCTGTGGCGGTACCGGCTTCAGGCCCTGCGGGGCGGCCTTGTGGGCCTGGTCACGGGCGTCCTCCCGGGGGCCGGGGCGGACATCGGGGCTTGGCTGGCGTACGGGGTCTCCAAACGGTTCTCCAAGGAACCCCAGCGGTTCGGCCGCGGCTCCATGGAGGCTATCGTGGAGTCCGGGGTGGCGAACAACTCGGACCTCGCGGCGGAGTGGATCCCCACCCTCGTGTTCGGAATTCCGGGGGACTCCTTCACCGCGGTGGTCCTCGGCATTCTCATGATGAAGGGCATGCGGCCCGGCCCCGCGGTCCTGCACGACTACCGGGACGCCCTGCTGGCCATCTACCTTGCCTTCTTCCTGGCCAACGTCCTCCTGATCCCCTTCGGCTTCGCCGCCATCCGGGCGAGCAGCCACCTGCTACGCGCGCCGCGGAGCGTCCTTCTCCCAGCCATCGCCATGGTGTGCGTGGTCGGAGCGTACGCCATCAACAACAGTCCCTTCGACGTGGGCGTCATGCTAGCCATGGGCCTGGTCGGGTTCGCCCTGGAAGCCCTGGGGTTCCCCGTCGCGCCGGTGGTGCTGGGCATGGTGCTGGGCCCGCTGGTGGAACAGAACTTCATGATCAGCCTCATCAAGAGCGAAGGCGCCCTCGTCCAGTTCGTCACGCGGCCGCTCAGCCTGGTTCTCGCGCTGCTGGCGTTGGCGGTGTGGGTCACGCCTGCGGTCGGCCTCGTCCGGCGCGCGGCCGCGCGCCTCCGGCAGCCACCGGAGGCCCCACACCCGGCCTGAGGAGGAGGTGCGAAGTGCTGGAGCCGCACCGTCTACACGGGGTCGTGGTCCCCATGGCCACCCCCCTCAAATCCGACGCCCAGCGGGTCGACCCGCAGGTCGCCGCACAACTCGCCGTACGCCTGGCCGACGGGGGCGTACACGGCATCTTCGTGGCGGGGACCACGGGTGAGGGGCCGCTCCTGGGGGAGGAGGAATGGAGGGAGCTGGTGCTGGCCGTCCGCGAGGCGACGCGCGGGCGAACCGCGGTCCTGGCCGGAGTGCTGACCCCAGGAACGGCGGCGGCCTGCCGGCTGGCGCGAGTGGCGTCCCGGATCGGTGTCGACCTCGTGGTCGCCACCACGCCGTACTACTACCCCTACACGGAGCGCGAGCTCCAGCGCCACTTCGAGGCCATCGCAGCCGCCAGCGACGTCCCGGTACTCGTTTACAACATCCCGCAGAACACCAAGATCCACCTGCCCTACTCCCTGTGCGCTCGCCTGGCTTCCTCACCCGCGTTCGCAGGGCTCAAGGACTCCTCAGGAGACTTGGACGGATTGCGAACGTGGCTCCCGCAGCTTCGAGAGGCCAACCCGTCCTTCCGGGTCTTCCTGGGGACTGACCACCTGGTCGACCTGGCCGTCCTCTTCGGAGCGGACGGCATCGTCCCTTCCCTGGCCAACGTTGCCCCGCGAGCGGTGGTGGAAGCCTTCCAAACCGCGACACGGCGGGACTGGGATGCGGTGGGACGGCACGTGTGGCGGCTGAGTCGGCTCATGCGCGTGTACGACGCCCGTACCCCGCGTCAGACGGGTATCGTGGTGGGCGTGAAGTGCGCCCTCGATCTCCTGGGCGTGGCGGTAGGCCCTCCCGCGTTGCCTACCTCCCCACCGACGGACGACGAGCGCCGGTTCGTGGCGTCCGTCCTCCGGGCGGAAGGATTGCTGTAGGCGGTGCGAAGCTTCCCTAGCTAGCTACGTCTCCCATCCTCCACGCACGCAGGGCCTCGTCAGGAGGGTCACGGGTGCAGGTCCCGGGGGCCCTCGTACAGGACCCGGGGCCGGAACAAGCGGTTGTGGGCGTGCTGCTCGACCACGTGGGCCACTAGCCCCGCGGTGCGGCTCACCAGGAAGATGGGCGTGTACAGCTCGATGGGGATTCCCAGCAGGTAGTAGATGAGGCCCGCGGGGTAGTCCGCGTTGGGGTACAGCCCCTTCTGCCGGCGCATGACCTCCTCCACCGTCCGGTGGATGCGCACCAGCTCCTCCCCTTCCGGCCGGCGGCTCGCCAGGGCCGGAATGTACTCCCGCATGAGCAGGGCCCGGGGGTCGTACCGGCGCATGTACACCCGGTGGCCGAAGCCCATGATCCGCTCGCCCCGCCGCAGCTTCTCCCGCACGTACCCCTCCGCCGCGGCCGCACCCCCTTGCCGCAGGATGTCCACCAGCATGTGGGCCACCGCCTCGTTGGCGCCGCCGTGCAAGGGCCCCTTCAGGGACGCCGCAGCCCCCACCAGAGCCCCGTACAGGTCCGACAGGGTGGACGCGATCACCCGGGCGGCGAAGGTGGAGTTGGGCATCTCGTGCTCGATGTAGCAGGTCAGGGTCAGGTCGAACACCCGCACCGCCTCCGTATCTGGTCGACTACCCAGCAGCATGTACAGGAACCCCTCGGAGAACCCCAGGGCGGGGTCGGGGCGCACCCGCGGCAGGCCCCGCAGGGCGCGGTACGCGTTGGCGGTGATGGCCGGCATCTGCGCCAGCACCCGCACGCCCCGCCGCAGGTCGGCCTCGGGCGAAGTGTCCCGCAGCTCCTGGGGGTCTTCCAGCCCCGCCAGGAAGGACAGCACGGTGCGCTGAGCGTCCATCACGTGCATTCCGCCGGGCAGCAGGTCCAACAGCCGGTACACGGGCTCGGGCAGCTCCGCGTGGTCCCGCAGCTGCGCCTCGAAGGCCGCCAGCTCCTGGGCGGTGGGCAGGTGGCCGTACAGGGTGAGGTAGGCCACCTCCGTGTAGCGCTTGACCCGGGCCAGCTCGATGAGGTCGTAACCCCGCAGGACGATCTGTTCGCGCTCCGTGTCCAGGTAGGAGATCTGAGTGGTGGTGGCGATGACCCCCTCCAGCCCCGGGCTGTACGCCGCCTGCGTCATCCCTCGCCCCCTCCTTTCCCGAACCTCTGCGCCAAAGCCGCGTCCCACTCCTCGTAGGCGTGGTAGCCGATGCGCTCGTACAGCTCCTGGCGGGTCTGCAACCGGTCCAACACTCCTACCTGGGTGCCCTGCTCCCGGACCGCCCGCAGGACGTCCTCCGCGGCCTTCACCGCGGCCCTCAGGGCCGTGACGGGGAAGATGACCAGCTTGTAGCCCAGCTCGGCCAGCCGACCGGCCGGCAGGTACGGGCTGCGGCCGAACTCCGTCATGTTGGCCAGCAACCAACCTCCCACCCGGCGGGCGAACTCCGCGAACTCCTCCTCCGACTCCAGCGCTTCCGGGAAGATGACGTCCGCCCCCGCCTCCCGGTACAGGAGGGCCCGCCGCACCGCCCCCTCGAGGCCCTCTACCGCCCGGGCGTCGGTGCGGGCCACGATGAGGGCATGCTGCCGGGCACCGGCGGCCGCGGCCACCTTCCGCGCCATGTCCTCCGGAGGGACCACGGACTTGCCCGTCAGGTGCCCGCACTTCTTCGGCAGGGGCTGGTCTTCCAGCTGGATGGCAGCAGCCCCGGCCCACTCCAGCTCGCGCACCGCGGCCACCACGTTCAGCGCTTCACCGAACCCGGTGTCCGCGTCCACCACCAACGGCAGCCCGCAGGCCCGGTAGACCTTGCGCACGAAGTCCGCGAGCTCCGGGAGGGTGAACAGACCTAGGTCCGGCAGGGCCAGGCCCGCGGAGAAGGCGGCTCCCGACACGTACAGGGCAGGAAACCCCAGCCGGCGGGCCACCACCGCCACCAGGGGGCTGAACACCCCGGGCGCCAGCACCACCGGCTCCACGTCCAGCAGCCGCCGCAGGGCCACCCCCGGCGGCTGTTCAGGACCGGGGGTCAACAGCCAAGCTGCCAACTCACCTCCGCCCGGCCTTGCCATCTGCAGCCGATCCTAGACGCGCAACCGCTGTGCCAAGCTCCCGAGCTCGCGGTCCTCCAGGTGCCACACCGCGTCGGCCACCTGCTCCGCCTGGGAATCCGAGAGCAGCCCGGCCACGTTGGCTCGGAACTTGTCCACCACCTCCGCGTCCGACAACGGGTTCTTGGCGTGGCCCCGGGGGTAGCGGACCTCCCGCACGTACGTCTGGCCGTCGTGGGTGCGGACCTCGATGCGGTTGGGAATGCTGTCCGGGTACCCCGCGGTGAGCTCGGGATCCTCCTCCAGGTGCGTGCGCTCCTTCAGCATACGGCGCACCGCGGGGTCAGCAAGGCGCTGGGGTGCGAAGGAGGTGCGGTCCACCCGCCCGTCCAGCAGCGCCACCACCACGATGTACGGTAGGGAGTGGTCCGCGGTCTCCCGGGTCTTGGGCTCCCACTTCTCGGGGTCCTTGGCGATGATCTCGTAGGCGGCGCGGAAGGTGGCGATGCGCACCGACTCGATGCGACGGGGGTCCTCCACCTCCGCCCGAAGCTGTAGGGCCGCGTCCACCGCGCTCTGGGCGTGGTACTCCACGGGCCAGTACTTGATGTAGGTGTCCAGGATCCTCCGGGGCGGGTGCTTCCGGCGCAGGGGCTCGAGGGGTTCCTCCGCGAAGGGTTCCCCTCCCAGCAGCTGCCGGAAGAACCCCATCTCGCCCTCGAAGGGCCGGTAGGGGCCGGTCATGCCCGCCTCGGCCAGCACCGCGGCGAACACCGCGTGGCGGGCCGCGTTGGCCGCCGCCGCCCCCTTCCACATGGACAGCTCCCCGGCCCGGGTCTGCCGCATGGCCGCGTGGGGGACGCAAGCCAGGCTCACCGCGTGCTCGATGCCCTCCACGGGCAGGCCCAAGAGCCGGGCCGCGGCCGCGGCGGTGGCCACCCCGATGTAGTTCACGTGGTCCCAGCCCCACCGCCGCAGGCTGGCGGCGTCGCACAAACTCACCCCGATCTCGTACGCCACGGCCACGGAGGTGAGGAACTCCCGGCTGGGAAGTCCCCGCCACTCCGCCAGCGCCCACAGGGCGGGGATGGTGTCGCTGGGGTGCAGGGGCTCCTTGGACAGGTAGGTGTCGTTGAAGTCCAGGTATCGGACCATCACCCCGTTGCAGAAGGCCGCGGCCTCCGCGGGGGCCA
>CAYTFH010000018.1:0-57071 GCA_964437095.1 uncultured bacterium
ACGGCTACCCGCCCGACCGGCAGGAGCAGGCCGCCGAGACGGTGCTGCAGCAGGCGGAGGCGCTGACGGACGACTGGCTCCGCAGCGCGTGAAGAGAGCCTCCACCGGTGGCCCGCAGCCCGCCAGGGACCGCGGACCGTCTGCGTGGCGTGTCGACAGCTCAACGTCCAACGGAGCGTAGTAGACCCGGCTGAGGCCGGGCGGCGGCTTTGGCGACCGACGCCACGAGCCCGAGGCTGGGCTGCCAGGGATGCCTGTGACTTCTACCGCCTCTCCCCGTCCTGGCGACTGCGGAGGGCGACCTCCCGGGCCCACGCCCACATGCGCTCCCTGGTCACCGTGGCAAGGCACACCACGCTGTCCGCGGCTCCGTAGTACACCAGGATCTGACCGCGGTAGTGCACCGCCCCGCAGGAGAACACCACGTTGGGGACCAGCCCCTCCCGCTCGTACGGCTCTTCGGGCTCCAGGATGGGCTGGTCGGACCTGCCCAGCACCCGCCGCGGGTCTTCCAGGTCCAGCAAGGCCACACCGAGCCTGTACGTGCGCGATTCGTCCACGCCGTGGTAGATGAGCAGCCAGCCGTAGGGGGTGGGCAGGGGAGGGCCCGCGATGCCGATGCGGTTGCTGTCCCACATGCCCGGCCGGACCCGCAGGATGGGGCCGTAGTTGTGCCAGTGGTGCAGGTCCCGGGAGACGCCGAGATGGACCTCCGGGAAGATGCGGTGCAGCAGCAGGTAACGCCCGTCGAACTTCCGGGGGAACAGGGCGCCGTTCTTGTTGTCCCAGTTGCGGAAGGCGATGGCCCGGCGGCGGAAGTTCCGGAAGTCCCGGGTGGTGGCGATGGCGATGCGGGTCCTCCACGGCACGCCCGACTCCCCGAAGGGGGTAGGGCGCTTGGAGACCCGGGGCCTGAGGGCCGGGTACAGGGAGGCCGCCGTGTAGCATAGATAGTACACGTCCCCGATGCGGGTCACCCGGGGGTCCTCGACCCCCAGGCGCTCCCAGGGGTTGTCGATGGCGGGCTCGAACACGGGCCGGGGGCTGCGGGACTCCACCGTGACCCCGTCCTCGCCCAGGACCGCCAGCCCCAGGCGCGAGATCCAGTCCATGCCCTGGGCCCGGTACAAGAGGTGCACCCGGCCCCGGTATACCGCGGCGGCGGCGTTGTACACCCAGCGGTTTTCCCACCAGTTGTCCGTGGGCCGCAGGATGGGGTTCGCCGGGTGCCGCTGCAGCCGCGGCGCCGACAGCACCACGGGAGAGTGCTCCACTGTGGACCGCATGTGAGCTCCCTTCCATTACGGTGTACGCGCTACGGCCCTCAAGGTTTCCGAACCGAGCCACCAACATACGAGCATACCCCATGCCGCAAGGGATCTCCGCAAAGCCCGGGCGCGGAGGGCCCCTTTGAACTTCGCATAATGTACGTTATGTAAAGTCCCGGGGCTACGGGCCGGGCCCGGCGGCCAGGACCTCCTCCACCCACCCGAGGCTTGCGATGGCCGCCGGGAACCCCCGGGTGGTGATGGCCAGCAAGGCCACCTGGCGGACCTCCTCCGGGGTCGCCCCGGCCTCCAGAGCTCTGCGGACGTTGGACCGCACCGCACCCTCCGCCAGGGCGCCCACGGCGATCCCCAGCTTGACCAGGCGCTGCGTCTTCCGGTCCAGGGGCCCTGACGCCTCCGCCGCGGCGCCGAGCCGGTCCAGCGCCTCGGCCACCTCAGGGTACGCCTTCCGGAACCGGGTGTAGACCTCAGGCAGGTATTCGGACACGGCCGTCACCTCCTGCCGGGAAGGTTCGGCGGCCCGGCGCCAGAGCCTGCCTCGGGCTACGCGAGCTGGCTACCCGCGCGGCAGTCCCGACGTGCCGGCAGCTACCTGGGGCTTGTCCGGTGCCCCGTGCCACGCTTCGTCCGTTCCCGCAGCTCCCAGTACCGGCCCAGCTGCCGGGCGACCTCCTCCGGCCCCCAGCCCAGCTCCCGGGCCATCAGCTGGGCCACCGCGCGGGCCGCCCGGTCCGCAGCCGCGCCGTCCAGGACCGCGAGCCGCGTGCGCAGGTACAGGCAGTCAGCCAGGTCCACCGCGTACTCGGCCCGGCAGGCGTACACCACCTCCGCGGCCAGGTGCGGCTGCCCCTCCACGAGCCGGGAGCCCAGAGCCGGGTCTTCCCCGATGAGGCGCACCACCTCCGCCGCGCACGCCCCGTACGTGCCCAGCAGATGCTGCCTCTGGTCCGGGTCGAGAGGGCTGGACTCCAGCTCCGCGGCCACCCCCTCCAGCCCCTCCGCCCCCCACAGCCGGACCCCGTGGGTGGTACAGGGACGCCGCTGCCCCTCCAGCCGGGCCACCGCGTCCACCGCGTCCTGGGCCATCCGGCGGTACGTGGTGAGCTTGCCCCCGGTGACCGTGACCATCCCGCTGGCGGACGCCACGACCACGTGGCCCCGCGACAGGGACGCGGTGGACCCCCCCGACCTGCTGACCAGGGGCCGGATACCCGCATAGACCGCGGTCACGTCCGAGGCGGTCAGCCGGACCCGGAGGTACCGGTTCGCGTGATCGAGCAGATACGCGGCGTCCTGTGCCGTCACCGGAGGGAAGTCCAGGTCGGCCTCGTACGGCTCGTCCGTGGTCCCGAGCACGAACCGCCCGCCCCACGGGATCAGGAACGCCAGCCGACCGTCGTCGGTCTCGGGGATGACCAGGGCCGCGGAGGCTCGTACCGCGTCCGGGCGCAGCACCAGGTGCACTCCCCTGCTGTGCCGGATGCGCACGGGCTGTTCCCCGGCCAGGGCCGCCACCTGCTCCGCCCAGATGCCCGTGGCGTTCACCACCCACCGCACGGGGACCTCCACGGTCCGTCCCGTGATCCGGTCCCTCACCCCCGCGGCCCGGATACGCCCCCCGGTTCGCACGAACCCCGTGACCTCCGCGTAGTTGACCGTGAGAGCACCGAAATGCCTGGCGGTGGCCAGCACCGCGTGGGTGAGGCGCACGTCGTCCGTCTGTCCGTCCCAGTACAGGAACGCGGCCCGCAAGCCCTCCACCCGCAGGTCGGGCACCAGTCCCCGCGCTTCCTCGCTAGACAGGGTTCGGTGGCGCAGCTTGGGGTCGCGGCTGAACAGGTCGTAGGCCACCAGTCCCACCCGGACCCCCATGGGCGCCAGGGGCCGCAGCACCGCGGGAAGGCGCATGCCCAGCGGCCTCCTGGAGCCGCGGTACAGGGGAACGACGAAGCCGAGGGGACGCACCAGGTGCGGGGCCAGGCGGAACAGCAGCTGGCGCTCCCGCAGGGCCTCCCGCACCAGACCCACGTGGCCCTGGGGCAGGTAACGGATGCCGCCGTGCACCAAGCGGGTGGACCGGCTGCTGGTCCCGGAGGCGAAGTCACGCCGTTCCACCAAGCCCACCCGGTAGCCGCGGGTGGCGGCGTCCAGGGCCACCCCGGCGCCCGTGATCCCGCCTCCGATGACCAGCACGTCCACCCCTTTACTCAGGGACTCCAGGACGTGCTCCCGGGTCGGTGCCCTCACCTACTCCTCCGCCCAGTCCAGCGCCCTCTGCACCGCCTTTAGCCACCGCCGGTACAGCGCTTCCCGTTCCGCCTCGGCAAGGGCGGGCTCCCAGCGCTGGTCCGCGCACCACAGGGCTCGCACCTCTTCCAGGTCTCGCCACACGCCCACCGCGAGGCCCGCCGCGTACGCAGCACCCAGGGCCGTGGTCTCCTGCACCGCCGCCCGCACCACGGGCATGCCTAGGACGTCCGCCTGGAACTGCATCAGCAGCTCGTTGCGGACCATCCCCCCGTCCACCCGCAGCGCCTGGGGCCGGACCCCGCTGTCCCGGACCATGGCCTCCAGCACCTCCCGGGTCTGGTAGGCGGTGGCCTCCAGGGCGGCGCGGGCCAGGTGCCCGCGGTGCGCGTAGCGCGTGAGGCCCACGATGACCCCGCGGGCGCCGCTGTTCCAGTACGGCGCGAACAGGCCCGAGAAGGCGGGCACGAAGTACACCCCGCCGTTGTCCTCCACGGTGCGGGCCAGCTCCTCCACCTCTGCGGAGGCGCGGATCAGGCCGAGGTTGTCCCTCAGCCACTGCACCGCGGCCCCCGCGATGGCCACGGAGCCCTCCAACGCGTAGCTCGCGGGCCCGGACCCCAGACGGTAGGCCACCGTGGTGAGCAGGCCGTGGCGCGACGGTACGGGCCGGGAGCCGGTGTTGAGGAGCAGGAAGCACCCGGTCCCGTAGGTGTTCTTGGCGTCCCCCGGCCCGAAGCACGCCTGGCCCACCAGGGCCGCCTGCTGGTCCCCAAGGTCCGCGGCCACGGGGGCACCCTGCAGCTCCTCCACCACCGCCTCGCCGTACACCTCGCTACTGGATCGGATCTCGGGCAGCATGGCCCGGGGGATACCCAGCTCCCGCAGGATGTCGTCGTCCCAGTCCAGGGTGTGCAGGTTCAACAGCAGCGTCCGGCTGGCGTTGGTGACGTCGGTGATGTGCAGCCCTCCCCCAGGCCCCCCGGTAAGCCACCACAGGAGCCAGGTGTCCACGGTGCCGAACAGCAGCTCCCCGCGCTCCGCGGCCTTTTGGGCTCCGGGCGTGTGGTCCAGGATCCACCGGATCTTGGGACCGGAGAAGTACGTGGACAGCGGCAGCCCGGTCCTGTCCCGGAACCGGTCCGGCCCGCCGCGGGCGGCCAGTTCGCGGCAAAGGTCCGCGGTCCGGGTATCCTGCCACACCACCGCTCGAGCCACGGGCCTTCCCGTAGCCCTCCGCCACACCACCGTGGTCTCCCGCTGGTTGGTGACGCCCACGGCGGCCAGATCCTGGGGCCGGAGCCCCGCCTGTGCGCACGCCCGCCGCACCACCTGCCGCGTGCGCTCCCAGATCTCCTCGGGGTCGTGCTCCACCCAGCCGGGCCGCGGGGTGATCTGTCGGTGCTCCTCCTGGGCGGAGGCCACCACCCGCCCCTGCGGGTCGAACACCAGGAAGCGCGTGCTGGTGGTCCCCTGGTCCACGGCGCCCACGTACCGCATCCTACTTCTCCGCCTCCGTGAGTCCCTGGACGAACCACCGCTGCATGGCTACGATGACCACCGTGGGAGGCAGCAGGGCCAGCAGCGCGCTGGCCATGATCACGGGCCAGTCCACCAGCGCCTCCCCCGTCCCGATCATCTTGGTGATGGCCACCACCACCACTTCCTTGTCCAGGGAGGTGGTGATGAGCAGCGGCCAGAGGTACTGGTTCCACGCGTAGATGAACAGGACCACGAACAGGGCGGCCACCGTGGTCTGGGAGACGGGCAGCAGGACGTTCCACAGAAACCGCAGAGGGCCCGCCCCGTCGATCTTCGCCGCATCCACCAGCTCGTCGGGGACGGTGAGGAAGAACTGGCGGAAGAGCAACGTCCCCGTGGCGGACACCGTGAGGGGCACGATGAGGCCGGTGTAGGTGTTCACCAACCCGAGGTCCGATGCCACCTTGTAGGTGGGGATGATCCGCACCTCCACGGGCAGCATCAGGGTCAGGAAGATGAGCCAGAAGGCGGGGCCGCGCCACCGGAAGTCGAAGAACACGATGCCGTACGCGGACAGCAAGGACACCGCGATCTTGCCCAGGGCCACCCCCAGGGCCACCGCCAGACTGTTGAGCATCGCCCGCGCCATGGGGATCCCGCGGATGCGCTCCCCGGTGCCCGCCACGAAGGCCTTCCAGTAGTTCTCCGGCGCGTGGGGTCCGGGCACCAGGCTCAGGGTCCCGGACGTGACGTCCGGCAGGTCCGCGGTGGACGCCACGAAGGCCACGTACACGGGGAAGACGAACAGCGCCACCCCCGCCAGCAACACCAGGTGCGCGGGAGCGAACCGCACCCACCGCCGCCACCGGATGCGGGCGGTGGTCGCCACGGGCCTCTGCGCGGCCCAGGAGACCCCGACGCCGCCCCGGGTCCTCATGCGTAGTGCACCCGCCGTTCCAGGAACCGGAACTGGAAGCTGGTGAGGACGACCGCGAGGACGAGCAGCACCACCGACTGGGCACTGGACGAACCCAGGTTCAGGTTCACGACCCCGTCCACGTAGACCTTGTAGATGAGGGTCTCCGTGGCCTTCCCCGGGCCGCCCCGGGTGAGGGCGTGGATCACCGCGAAGGTGTCGAACAGGGCGTACAGGGCGTTCACCACCAACAGGAAGAAGGTGGTGGGCGCCAGCAAAGGAAGGGTCACCCGCCGGAAGCTCTGGAACCACGTGGCCCCGTCCACCTGGGCCGCCTCGTGCAGGGAGCTGGGGATGGACTGAAGACCGGCGAGGAAGAACACGAAGTTGTACGCCACCCGGGACCACACGGAGGCCACCACCACCAGGATGAGGGCGTGGGTGCCGTTGAGGGTGTAGTCCCAGCCCACGCCCCAGCGGACCAGGGCGCGGCCCAGAAGGCCCACGCTGGGGTGCGCGAGGAACAGCCACAACGCCGCGGCCACCGCAGGCGCCACCGCGTACGGCCACACCAGCAGGGTGCGGTACACGTGGACGCCCCGCAGGGGCTGGGCCGCGGCGGTGGCCAGCACCAGCCCCAGCAGCATGGCACCGGCCACCACCGCGGCGGAGAACAGCAGGGTCACCCGTACCGCGTTCCCGTACAAGGGGTCGCCCAGGACCGCGGCGAAGTTGGCGAACCCCGCGAAGGAGGTCCGCAGACCGAAGGGGTCCTGGATCAGGAAGGACTGGTAGATCCCCTGCAGGGCGGGCCAGTAGAAGAACACCACGGTGAGGACCAGCTGCGGAGCGACCAGGAGGTACGGTAGAGCACCCACGCGGAAGAAGGACCGGCGCACCCTACCCCCTCCCTTCCAACACCTCGAGCAACCGGTCCGGGAAGTCCGTGGCCACCGCGTCCTCAGGGTGGCGGCCCAGGCCCAGCCGCTGCAGCCGCAGGGCTTCCGCGGGGTCGTTCACGGTCCACGCGTACACCCCGATCCCCAGGCCGTGGGCCGCCCGGACCGTCTCCTCCGTCACCGCGGCGTGGTGGGGGCCCCACACCTGCGCGCCGCGCTCGTCCACGAACCGTCCGGGATCCGGACGCTCCAGCGGGCCCTGCAGGGCGACCCGCACCACTCCAGGGCGCAGCTGGCGCGCCCGGCGCAGGGGATCCGGGGAGAAGGAGGCCAGCCGGACTCGGTCCGTCAGCTCCCAGCGCTCCGCCACCTCCAGCACCTCCTGCGCCAGCCGCTCCCCATCCACTCCGTCCTCCTTCACCTCCACGTAGGCCCCGGCAGCGGGGTAGTCCGCGAGCAGGGCGAACAGCTCCTCCAGCGACGGCACCCGCTCGCCACGGTACGCCGCCCCGAACCAGCCGCCCGCGTCCAGATGGCGCAGTTCCGCAAAACGCAGGCCCCGCACCGGCCCGCGGCCGTCCGTGGTGCGGTCCACGGTGTCGTCGTGCAGCAACACGGGGACCCCGTCCGCGGTGTACCGCACGTCCACCTCCACCCAGCGCACGCCGACCTCCAGGGACCGGCGGCAGGCGGCCAACGTGTTCTCCGGGGCCAGCCCCGCGCCGCCGCGGTGCGCGCACACCCGGGGCCAGCCCCCCTTCCCCGTCACCGGCCCGCGGTCCTCTGGAACTGCCGCAGCACCTCGTTGCCCCGCCGGACCGCGTTGTCCAGAGCGGCCTTGGGCGACTGCTGGCCCTGCAGGGCCCGCTCCACCTCCTCGTACAGGATGGTGCGGATCTCCGGCATGTTCCCCAGCCGGATGCCCTTGGAGTTGGCCGTGGGCCGGGTCCGGGTGAGCTGCTGGATGGGGATCTCCGCCCACGGGTTCCGCTGGTAGTAACCCAGAGCCTTGGCGCGCTGGATGGCGGTGAAGGTGATGGGGATGTACCCGGTCTCCATGTGCCACTTGGCGGACACCTCCGGGGTGGCCAGGTACCGGAAGAATTCGGCCACCGCCTTGTACTCTTCGGGGGTGCGCCGCGGCGACGTCATCACCCACAGGGACGCCCCGCCGATGATGGAGTTCTTCGGCGCACCCCGGACGTCGTCGTAGTACGGCAAGAACCCCACGCCCCACTCGAACCGGGCCTCCCGCTGGTAGCGGGCGAACAGCGCGGAGGACGCGGTGAGCATGGCGCACTCCCCCGACGGCCCCAAGGCGTCCCCCGCGGCGTCGCGGCCCCCGTACTTGAACAGGCCCTCCCGCTGCATCTGCACGAGGTTCTCCAGGTGCCGCACGTACAGGGGAGCGTTCACCAGCAACTCCGCGTCCCAGCCCTCGAACCCGTTGGCCTTGGTGGCGAAGGGGACGTCGTGCAGGGCTCCGAAGTTCTCGAAGTGCACCCACGTGGGCCACGCGGTGGACCACCCACACGGAGCGGCGTTGGCCGCCCGAATGCGCTGGGCGAACTGCCGCACCTCCGCCCACGTGCGCGGGGGCCGGTCGGGGGGCAGGCCAGCTCGCCGGAAGGCGTCCTTGTTGTACCACAGCACGGGAGTGGAGCTGTTGAACGGCATGGACACCATGCGGCCGTCGGGCGTGCTGTAGTACCCGCGCACCGCGGGCAGGTACAGCGAAGGGTCGAAGGGGGTGCGGGTCTCCTGCATGAGTTCGTACACGGGCTTGATGGCTCCCCGCGCCGCCATCATGGTGGCGGTCCCTACCTCGAACATCTGGACGATGTGCGGAGCGTTTCCCGCGCGGAAGGCCGCGATGGCCGCCACCATGGTCTCCGGGTAGGAGCCCTTGAAGGTGGCGTTCACCCGGTACGCGGTCTGGCTCGCGTTGAACCCGCTGACGATGCTCTCCAGGGCCTCCCCCAAAGGGCCTCGCAGGGCGTGCCAGAACTCCACCTGCACCCGCGGCGCCTGCGCCCGCGCCGCGGCCATGCTCAGCGCCACCCCTCCCGCCAGGACGGCCAGGAGGGTGGTCCAGCCTGCCAATCTCCGCATCATGTTCCCCTCACCTCCCGTGGGTTCGTCTTCCCGCTCGGTCCCGCGCCCCTTCCCATTCCGGCCCCGTGCCCTTCTCCACCTCCAGGCCCTCCGGGACCAGGTCGGCCACGCTGTCCAAGACGTAGTCCGGCGCCTGAGGGCACCCCTCCAGCATCTGCGGAGTGGTGGCCCCGGTGAGGACCACCGCCGTGGGACTGCCCATGTTCCGGCCTAAGGCCACGTCCGTCTCCAGCCGGTCCCCCACCACCAAGGTCTCCTCGGGAGGCGTGCCCAGGTGCTCCAGGAGGACCCGGGCCATGATGGAAGAAGGCTTGCCAACCACCAGCTCCAGAGCCCTCCCGGTGGCCGCCTCCAGGGCCGCCACGATGGCTCCCGCGTCGGGCAACCCTCCGTCGGGCGTGGGGCAGTACGGGTCTCGGTTGGTGGCGATGAACCGGGCTTTGCGTCGCAGGGCGTCGAAGCCCAGCTTCAGCTTGCGGTAGTCGAAGGTCCGGTCGAAGCACGCCACCACGTACTCGACTTCCTCCGGCCGCTCCACGAGCCGGAACCCTGCCTCCTGCAGCTCGCGCTTCACCGATTCCTCGCCGATCACGAACAGGCGAGCGCCCGGTGCGGTGGCGCGAAGGTAGTGCACGAGGACCATGGAGGAGTTGATCACCTCCTCGGGGCCGGTGGGGATCCCAAGGCGGGTGAGCTTGGCCGCGTAATCCTCGCGGGTGTACAGGGGGTTGTTGGACAGGAACACCACCCGAGCCCCGGACCGGCGCAAGGCCGCCACGGCTCGGTCCGCGCCCGGCAGCAAGGTGTCCCCCAGGTACACCGTGCCGTCCAGGTCCAGGGCGTAGCCCCGGTACAGGCGGGAGGGCCGGATCCGGTTCATCCGCCACCGCTCCCGAACAGGCCGCCCAGGCGGGCTCCCGTGAGCCGGTAGATGACGTACAGGATGGCACCCGACAAAGCCACCAACACCACCCCGAGCGCCGCCGCCTGCCCGAAGGTCCCGGATGTGTAGAAGGTGAAGATCCCCACGGTGATGGTCTCCCACCCGGGCAGGACCAAGAGGATGGTGGCCGCCGCCTCCTGCAGGGCGAACAGCAGGGAGAACAGGGCCCCCGCCACCACCCCGCGCCAGATGAGGGGCAAGGACACGTCCCGGAAGGTCCGGAGCGTGGAGGCGCCCACGCTGGCTGCGGCTTCCTCCATGGCCCGGTGTACGGTCAGCAGGGACGCGAAGGTGGCCCGGACGGTGTACGGCATCCGGCGCACCGCCAGCACCAGGGGCATGATGAACCAGGAGCGGGTCAGGGACACTCCCAGCAGCGGAGCGTGGAAGGCCCGCAGGTAGGCGATCCCCACCGCGGTGCCCGGGAGGGCCAGGACCAGGGTCACCACCGAGTCCAGCAGCCCGCGGCCCGGGAGGTTCGTGCGGGCGAGCATCCAGCCGATGGACACGCCGAACACCAGGATCAGGGCCACCGCCACCGCGCCCCACCGCAGGCTGTTCACCACGTAGGTGGGGGTGAGGTGCAGCACCTGGTCGAAGTGCTCCAGGGTGAAGCGCGTGGGGAAGGGCGTCAGCGACCACGCCTTGCCGAAGGCCGCCAGCAGCAGCCCCAGGTGAGGGAGAAACGCCAGCCCGAGGACGCACGCGAAGAAGGCGGGGGCCACCCCCCTCCACGCCCCCCGGAGGGGCCGGCGCTCCACCGCCCGGTACGAGACCACCGCGTACTCCCGCATGGCTACGGCGCGGCGGGCCACCAGGAGGAACCCGATGGCCATCAGGGACATGAGGGCGCCGACCACCAGGCCCATGCGGAACAACCGCCGGTCCACGAACTGCACGATGTTCAGGTAGGCCTGGGCGGCCAGGAGGTCCTGCATCCCCACCACCAGCGGGGTGGCGAAGTCCGCGAAGGACAGGATGAACACCAAAGTCGCGCCGGAGATGAGGCCCGGGGTGAGGAGCGGCAGGGTGATGTCCCGGAGCCTCCGGAGCCCCCGGGACCCCACGGCTTCCGCGGCCTCCTCCAGGGAAGCGTCCACCTTGGTGAGGGCGTCCACCACGTTCAGGGTGACCAGGGGGAAGTAGTGCAGGACCATGGCCAGCAGCACCCCGTGCCACCCGTACAGAAAGTTCACGGGCCGGGCGAGCCCGAAGTAGTCCATCAGTAGGACGTTCACGGTGCCTGCCCGGCCCAGCACGAACACCAGGCCCATGATGCCCACCAGGGGCGGCATCACGATGGGCAACACCGTGAGGTACGACCACAGCTCGCGGCCCGGGAAGTCGTAGCGCACCAGCAGGAACGCCGCCACCAGGCCGAGGACCACACAGCCCGCCACCGTCCCGCCCGCGACCCAGAGGGAGTTGCCCAGGGCCTTGCGGTAGAAGGGGTCCCGTGCGAACTGCGCCAGGAACTCCAACGTGAACCGGCCCGCCTCGTCCGTCACCGCTTCCAGCAGGAGACGGAACAGGGGGTAGAGCACGAAGAGGAGCAAAAACCCGTACACGGGCAGGGCCCACACCCAGCCCGGCACCCGGATCCAGACCCGCGGCCGGGCCCACGCGGCCTGGCCCGCGACCTGCGCCCTCATGGCCCTCCGTCCCCCGGGAACACCAGAGCCGACGCGGGGTCGAAGGCCAACGCGGCAGGCTCCCCCGGCCGCAGGACCGGCTTCCCCTTGGGGTTGTGCACGTCCACCAGCAGCACCCGGCCCGCCGCCACCTCCACCTCGTAACGGACCAGCGAGCCGAGATACTGTGCCAGGGCCACCTTCCCGGCCACCGCTCCGGGGCCCCCGTCGGAGATCCGGAGGGCCTCGGGGCGTATGGCCAGCACCGCGGCCTGTCCGGGCTCCAGCGGGCCCGCGGGCCGGCCCCGGAGGGGTCCTGCGGGGGTCTGGAGCTCGACCCAGCCGTCCTGCAGGCGGCTGACCGTGCCGGGCAGGAGGTTGTTGGTGCCCACGAAGTCCGCCACGAACAGGTCCGCGGGCCGCTCGTACAGGTCCGCGGGGGTCCCGACCTGCGCGACCCGGCCGTCCCGCATCACCGCGATGCGGTCGGAGATGACCATGGCTTCCTCTTGGTCGTGGGTGACGTAGACCGTGGTGATCCGGAGCTCCTGCTGCAGCTTGCGGATCTCGCTGCGCAGTCGGGCCCGCACCTTGGCGTCCAGGTTGGACAGGGGCTCGTCCAGCAACAGGAGGCGCGGGTTCAGCACCAGGGCCCGGGCCACGGCCACCCGCTGCTGCTGTCCCCCGGACAGCTGGCCGGGCGTACGGTCCTCCATGCCGGCCAGCCCCACCTGCTCCAGGGCCTCCCGGACCCGGCGGCGGATCTCGGGAGCGGGCAGCTTGCGCAGGCGCAGCCCGTAGGCCACGTTCTCGAACACGGTCATGTGGGGCCACAGGGCGTAGTTCTGGAACACGATGCCCACCCCGCGCTCCGCGGGCGGGACGCCCCGCACGGGGACGCCGTCGAAGTACACCTCGCCCTCGTCCGGCTCCGCGAACCCCGCCAGGATGCGCAGGGTGGTGGTCTTGCCACAGCCGGAGGGACCGAGCAGGGTGAACAGCTCCCCCTCGTGGATCTCCAGGCTGACCCCCGCCAGGGCCGCGGTGGCCCCGTAGCGTTTGACCACACCCTCGAGCCGGACCCTCATGGGTTCAGGGGCAGAAGCGCCGCTTGAGTTCCGCGTGGCGCTCCAGCACCAGCTTGCGGAACACCTCGTTGACCTCGCTGTACCGCTTCTGCGCGACGTTGTCGTCGTACACGTTCCGCACCGGCTTGTCGAAGAAGGACTTGATGCCCGTGAACTCCGCCATGCGCGCCAAGGGCGAGCCCGGAGGCCCCTCCATCTTGTACTTGGGCAGGATGCCGTACTGCCCCCGCGCCATCATGGTCTTCTGCCCTTCCTCGCTCAGGGCGAACTGGATGAACTCCCGCGCCGCCCGTGGGTTCCGGGCGCCCGCGAGGATCGCCAGGGGCTCCGGCGTGACGAAGGCCGCGGTGGGGTGGACGTAGCGCAGCTCGTAGCCCGACAGGAGGTCCTCGAACGCCATGTACGCGGGCACCGCGAAGCCCACCGCGAACTCCCCCTTGGCCACCACCGTGGGGACGTCACGGCTGCGGGCCACGAAGATCCCGGTGTTGGCACCCAGACGCTGGGCCCACTCCCACCCCTTCTGCCACCCGTACAGCTGCAGGATCACCTCGTACGTGGCGTGGTTGGAGCTGGACCGGTCCGGGGTGGCCTGGGCGATCTGGCCCTTCAGCCGGCAGTCCAAAAGGTCGTCCCACTCCCGGAGGGTCTGCAACCCCACGCGCCGGAGCAAACGCGGGTGGTACACGAGGCCGTAGGGCGTGAGGCAGCAGCCCACCCAGAAGCCCCGGGGGTCCTTCAGGAGGACCGGCTTGGGCGCTCCGATGGACGCGGGGATCTCCCGCAGGACGCTTTCGGGTAGCTCCAGGGGCGCCAGGAGCTTGCGCTCTGCCAGGTCGTCGAACAGCGCCGGCTCCCCACCCCAGAAGATGTCCGCCTCCGGACGGCCGGCCCACTCGCGGATCCGGCCGTAGGCCACGGGGGTCCCAGCGGACACCACCGTGACCTGGACGTCCAGGTTGTACCGCCTGCGGGCGAACTCCCGGAACGCGGCCACGGTGGGCTCGGTGACGGTACGGGCCACCGGGGTGATGATCACCAGGCGGTTCTCCAGGGGCTGCTGCGCCCGCGACGGCAACGCGGGCAGGAGGAACGCCAACAGAGCGAGCCCTGCCGTGACCCACACCCATCCTTGCCTGCGCGGTCTCATCTCCGGTCACCTCCCTTTTGACCTTGCGTCCGCCTTGCCGTGCCGGATGCTACCCGTGAAAGCCGAAAACCCACTCGACCCGGTGCTTCCCAGGGTCGAGCGGGTTTTCTCTGGTCTCTCCCGCCTGCGGTTCGGTTGTCCGAAACCACTATGACCCGCCTCCAGGAGCCCGTCAAGGCGGCCGCACGTCCGCGGCCCGGAGGCCCCAAAGCCGCCGGGCGCTGGCGGAAACCCCCACCGCTCCCGCGCGCAAAATGGCGGCCACCTGCTCGGGTCGGGTCACCAGCCCTGCCCCGATGACGGGGACCCGAAGGGCCGACCGTAGCTCCCGGATCACGTATGGGACCACCACCCCGGGCAGGACTTCCACCAGGTCCGGCTCGGACGTCCGGACCGCCGACAGCCCCGTGCGCAGGGCTTCGGAGTCCACCATGAACACGCGGTGGACCGCCAGCATGCCGGCTTCCCTGGCTTCCCGCAACAGCGGCCCCCGGGTGCTCACCACCCCCGCGGCACCCAGCTCCCTCAGCACCCGGACACCCGCGGCGTCCTTGCCCACCCCCTCCAGCAGGTCCAAGTGGACGTACACGGGGATCCCCGTTCCCCGGCAGGCGGGCAGGACCTCCCGCAGTGCGAACACGTCGCCCTTGAAGAAGAAGATGGCCGCGGCCCCGCGGGGGCACGCCTCCCGCACGTCCTCCACGCTCCTCACTGCGGGCACCACGGGATGCTCCTGCAGACGGGCCAAGAGCGCCTCTACAGCCGAACCCCCTCGAATTCCCGACACAGCCGCCGCCCGATCCGTGTTTGCCAGCTCTCGAGGCGGAGTCTTCGACTCCGAACGGCCCGCTCCCTCCGCCCGCGGGCCACCAGGCCCTTCGCGGGAAGCTCTTCCCCCGGCGAGGTCCACGCGGCACAATGGTCCTGGGCGAAAGCCTCGAGTTCCTGCACGGAGGTCACGCTATGGCTCTCCGAGACGAAGCCCTCGATTACCACGCCCGCCTCCGCCCTGGCAAGCTCGCCATCCAGATCACCAAGCCCTTCGCCACCCAGCGAGATCTTTCCCTGGCGTACACCCCCGGGGTGGCGGAGCCGGTGCGGGAGATCGCACAGAGCCCCCTGGAGGCGTACCGCTACACCGCCAAGGGCAACCTGGTGGCGGTGGTGTCCAACGGTACCGCGGTGCTGGGCTTGGGCAACGTCGGCGCCCTGGCCAGCAAGCCCGTGATGGAGGGCAAGGCGGTGCTGTTCAAGCGGTTCGCGGACGTGGACGTGTTCGACATCGAGGTGGACACCACCGACCCCGAAGAGTTCGTCCGCGTGGTCCGCGCCATCGCGCCCACCTTCGGAGGCATCAACCTGGAGGACATCCGGGCCCCGGACTGCTTCTGGATCGAGCAGCGCCTGCGGGAGGAGCTGGACATCCCCGTGTTCCACGACGACCAGCACGGCACCGCCATCATCGTGGGCGCGGCCCTCCTCAACGCGTTGGAGCTGGCGGGCAAGGACATCGACCGGGTGCGGGTGGTGATCAGCGGCGCCGGGGCTTCTGCCATCGCGTGCGCGGAGTTCTTCCTGCTCCTGGGCATGCAGCGGGAGCAGTTGGTGCTGGTGGACACCAAGGGCGTGGTGTACCGGGGTCGCCGGGAGGGCATGAACCCCTACAAGGAGCGGTTCGCCGCGGACACCCGGGCCCGCACCCTGGGAGAGGCCATGGTGGGCGCCGACGTGTTCGTGGGCCTCTCGGCCCCGGGGATCGTCACCCCCGAGATGGTGCGCAGCATGGCGGACCGGCCCATCGTGTTCGCCCTGGCCAACCCGGACCCCGAGATCCCCTACGAGGAAGCCCGGGCTGCGCGTGCGGACGCCATCGTGGCCACGGGCCGGTCCGACTACCCCAACCAGGTCAACAACGTGCTGGGCTTCCCGTTCATCTTCCGGGGTGCCCTGGACGTGCGGGCGCGGGCCATCAACGAGGAGATGAAGCTGGCCGCCTGCCACGCCCTGGCGGCCCTGGCCAAGCAGGAGGTTCCCGACTCCGTGCTGCGAGCCTACGGGTTGGAGCGGCTGGCCTACGGCCCCGACTACCTCATCCCCAAGCCCCTGGACCCGCGGGTGGCGCTGTGGGTGGCGCCCGCGGTGGCGGAGGCGGCCATGCGTACGGGGGTGGCCCGCCGGCACGTGGACCTGGAGGCCTACCGGGAAGAGCTGGCCCGGAGGCTGGTGCGGGGCCGGGAGGTCATGGGCATCGTGTACCACAAGGCCCGGCGGGAGCCCAAGCGCATCGTGTTCAGCGAGGGCGAAGAGCCCAAGATCCTCCGGGCCGCGGCCATTTTGGTGCAGGAGGGTATCGCCACCCCCGTGCTCTTGGGCCGGGAGGAGACCGTCCGGGCGCGGATGCACGAGCTGCGGATCACAGGGCCCATCGAGGTGGTGGATCCCGACCGGTGGCCCGCCCTGGACGCGTACGCGGAGGAGCTGTACCGCCTGCGTCACCGGAAGGGGGTCACCCTCCGGGAGGCCCGCACCCTGATCCGCCAACCCAACTACTTCGGCGCCATGATGGTGCGGCGGGGCGACGCAGACGGGTTCGTGGCGGGCCTCACGTACCACTACCCGGACGTGATCCGACCGGCCCTGCAGGTGATCGGGCCGGCACCCGGGGTCAGCCGGGTGGCGGGCCTGTACTTGATGATCCTGGAGGGCCGCGCGTACCTGTTCGCGGACCCCACGGTGAACATCGACCCCACGGAGGAGGAGCTGGCAGAGATCGCCATCATGGCCGCGGACAAGGCGCGGGAGTTCGACCTCCAGCCCCGGGTGGCCATGATCTCCTTCTCCAACTTCGGGTCCACGCGGCACCCACGGTCGGAGAAGGTGGCGCGGGCCGCGGAGCTGGTGAAGGAGTGCCGGCCCGACCTGATGGTGGACGGCGAGATGATGGCGGACGTGGCCCTGTCCCCCGAGCTGCGGGCGGAGGACTACCCCTTCTCCAGCCTGGTGGGCGAGGCCAACGTGCTGGTGTTCCCTAGCCTGGAGGCCGCCAACGTGGCCTACAAGCTGGTGCAGCGCCTGGGCGGTGCCGTGGCGGTGGGCCCCATCCTCATGGGCATGGCCAAGCCCGTGCACGTGCTGAGCCGCGGGGCGGAGGTCACGGACGTGGTGAACATGACGGCCATCGCCGTGGTGGACGCCCAGACCCCGCGGCGGCCCGTGGGCGTGCGGGCCCTGGCCGGCAGCCGGGGGTGACGGTCACTCCTTCTTGCGCTTGGCCCGCTCCACGTAGGTGCTGGTGGCCACGTCCACCCGGATCCACTCTCCGGGGGCGATGAAGGGCGGGACCTGGATGACGAGCCCGTTGTCCAGGCGGGCCTCCTTCCACACGTTCTCCGTACCCACGGACCGGGTGGGCGGCGCGGTCTCCACCACATGCACCTCCACCACGTCCGGGAACACCACCCCCACCGCGCGCCCCTCCGAGAACTCCACGGGCACCGTGCTCCCCTCGGTCAGGTACGCGGCCGCGGGCCCCAGGCGCTGGTTCTCGATGGACACCTGCTCGAAGGTCTCCGTGTCCATGAAGTGCGTGGCCTCGTCGTCCCGGTACAGGACCTGCATGGGCCGGCGCTCCAGCTGCACGTCCTCCAGGGTCTCGTCCGCCCGGAAGCGCAGCTCCCGCACCGCCCCCGTGTGGAGGTTGCGCAGCTTCGCGTGGGTCACCCCGCCCATCTGCCCGCCCCCCGCGTGGTAGGACGCACTGATGACCTTGTACAGCTCTCCCCCCACCCGGATGGCCATCCCGCTGCGCAGCTCGGACGCCGCCACCATCGCCGCCCCTCCGCCACGCGTCGCCGCTTCTAGTATAGGAGCCGGCCCGCCCTCAGGAGGAGGACCGCAGCTGCCGCCACAACTTGACCACCGCCTGCGTCTCGTCCAGCTCCACGTCCGCCAGGCTGACCACCGGTCCGCGGGCCACGGCCCGCTGGGCCCGCGCGCCGTGGGCCAGCCCCACGGGTAGAGCGGCCAGGTCGTCCGCGTCGTCCGCCGGCAACAGTTTCCCGAACACCGTGTAGCCGCCCTCCCCGTCCAGGCGCTCGCCGGGCTGCAGGTGCCGCTTGGCCACGGCCACCACCTCCGCCGCCCGCGCCAGGGGTTGCCCAGTGGCTTCACCGCGTACCGCCGCCCGTGCCACGCTCACCCCCACTTCCAGCCCGACCCAGTGGGTGGCACGGTACAGGGCCGCGTACCGGCCCGAGGAGCCCGTGGGGATCCCGTACTCGGAAAAGCACCGCGCCACGTACGGGGAAGGGGGCACGGACCACCACGAACACACCCCACCGCAGGTCGTCCGGCACGGGCCGGCCGTCCCGCTCCAGGCTGGGTGCCACCTCCACCGTGCCCGCCCGCTCCAGGACCCCACCGTCGTCCCGGGGCTTGCACACCTCGGCCAGCCTGCCGACCCCGTAGGGCAGGAACTGCAGGCCTCCCCGCTGCGGGGTGAGGCCCGTGGCGTTGCCCACGGCCGCCATCTCGATGGCGGACTTGGTGCCGTCTAGAAACGACGTGAACATGCGGGGGTTGTAGTCGCCGCTCGTCACCATCTCGGGCGGGAACCCGTAGTGCTCCCACACCTCGTCGGGCGTCACGTAAGGGTAGGATGGCAGGTACCGGGTCCCCTTCCCCGCGCACACCACCTGGAAGCCGCAGACCCGGGCCCAGTCCACCAGCTCGCAGATCAGGGCGGGCTGGTCCCCGTAGGCCAACGTGTACACCAACCCCTGCCGGCGAGCCGCGTGGGTCAGGGCCGGCCACCAGGACGTCGGCTTCCACCGTGACCATCACCACGTGGCGCCCGTGGCGGAAGCTTTCTAGCGCGTGCTGGAGCGCAGCCGCGGGCGAACCGGTAGCCTCCACCACCACATCCAGCCCGTCCGCCCGGGCCAACGCTTCAGGGTCGTCGGTGGAGCCAGGTGGTCCCCTGCCGCAGGGCGTGGGCGGGGTCCGGCGCGGAGAGCCTCTCTTCGGGCCAGCCGGCCCGCCGCAGGCTGTCCTTGGTCCGGTCCACGGAGAGGTCGCTCACGGCCAGGACGCGCAGGCCCGGGGTGTGCAGCGCTTGAGCCAGGAACATGGTCCCAAACTTGCCCGCCCCGATCACGCCCACCCGCACCGGCCGGCCCTGGGCTTCCCGCCGGGCGAGCTCCGCCGCCAGTCCCTGTTGACGCTGTTGCCACACGGACAGCACCTCCCCCTCCCTTCTGCAGGGAACTCGCACGCCCCCGCCGTACATGATGGGTGTTGGCGAACCCCATGGCGACTTAAAGGAGGGGATTCGATGAAGCGGCTGGCAGTTTCCTGGCTGTTCGTCGCCGCGTTGGCCGTGGCCCTGGCCGGCACTGGCCCACAACCCGTGGGAGCACAGGCCGTGCCGCGTCAGCTCAGGATCGCCATCGGCATCGACGCGGACCGGCTGGACCCCGCGGAGCAGACCACCACCACGGTGGCCAACGTGGGGGACTACATGTTCGAGACTTTGGTGGACCTGCACCCCACCAAGCTGACCATCGTCCCTAGGCTGGCCACCCGGTGGCAGATCTCGCGGGACGGGCTCACGTACACCTTCACCCTCCGCCGCGGGGTGCGATTCCACGACGGCACCCCGTTGAACGCGGAAGCGGTGAAGTTCAGCCTGGAGCGGCTGAAGGACCCCAAGGTGGCCATGGCCCTGCGGTTCCTGGTGCAGCCCGTGCAGTCCGTGGAAGCCGTGCGGGAGGACACCGTCCGCATCCGGCTGAACAAGGTCACCCCCACCTTCCTGTCGGACCTGTCCACGACCCAGTTGGCCATCGTCTCCCCCGCGGCGGTGCAGCGGGCAGGCGACCGGTGGCGGTCCGCCCCGGTGGGCGGGGGGACCGGGCCGTACATGTTCAAGGAGTGGCGCCGGGGAGACTCCATCCTCCTGGAGCGGAACCCCAACTACTGGGGCAAGAAGCCCCTCTTCGACGAGATCCTGTTCCGGGTGGTGCCCGACGCGGGCACCCGGCTCACCCAGGTCCTGGCGGGGGACGTGCACATGGCCATGCTGCCGCCCGCGCCGGACGTGAAGGGCCTCCGCCGGAACCCGCAGGTGAAGGTGGTAGAAGCCGCCAGCGACCGGGTAATCTTCGTGGCCATGAACACTCAGTGGGGTCCCTTCAAGGACGTCCGGGTCCGCCAGGCCATGAACTACGCCATCAACAAGAAGGCCATTCTCGCCAGCGTGCTCTTCGACCTGGGGACGGTGTCCGACTCCCCTTGTCCGCCCATGATGTTCGGCTACCACAGGGTGCGGGAGGGCGGCTGGCCCTACAGCCCCACCCGGGCCAAGGAGCTGCTGGCGCAGGCGGGCTACAAGGATGGGTTCGAGGTGAACTTCTTCACCCCCACCGGACGGTACATCCAGGACTTCCAGTTCGCCCAGGCCATCGCGGGCCAGCTGCGCAACGTGGGTGTCCGCGCCAACGTCACCACCATGGACTGGCCCAGCTACGTGGCCATGATCCAGACTCCCCTGGAGCGGACCCGCATCCAGATGCTGGTGTTGGGTTGGGCCTGGCCCGTCCTGGACTGCGACGGGGTGCTGTACGGGCAGTTCCACACCTCCAGCCACCCACCCCGGGGCCTGGGCCCGGCCTTCTACACCAACCCGCGGGTGGACCAGCTCCTGGACCAGGAGCGCCAGGAAGCCAACGTGGAGCGCCGCAAGGCCCTCCTGAAGGAGGCCCAGGAGATCATCTGGAACGACGCCCCGTGGATCTGGCTGTGGAGCCAGAAGTGGTACGTGGTGACCAACCGCAACCTGGAGGGCGTGCTCATCCACCCCATCGAGAAGTGGACGGCGCTGTGCGAGCCCCAGGAGCCCGCGGTGGGGCACCACTGCGTGAACTGGAGGTGACCTCCCCGCCGGTTTGGGCGCCTACGTCCTCCGCCGGTTGGCCCTGGCGATCCCGACCCTGATCGGGGTCACGGTGGTGGTGTTCGCCCTGATCCGGCTGGTGCCCGGGGATCCTGCACGCCTGGTGTTGGGGCTTCAAGCGTCGGAGGAGGAGGTCCAGCGGCTGCGCGGCCAGCTGGGTCTGGACCAGCCCCTTCGCGTCCAGTACGTCCGCTTCCTGGGCCGACTGGTACGGGGCGACCTGGGGCGGTCCGTGGTGACCGGGGAGCCGGTGGTGCGGGAGATTGCGGCCCGCCTGCCCGCCACGGTGCAGCTGGCGGTGGCCAGCACCGTGGTGGCCGCGGCGGTGGGCGTGACCGCGGGGGTCGTTTCCGCCACCCGGCAGTACGCGTGGCTGGACTACCTGGTCATGACGGTGGCCCTGTTCGGGATCTCCCTGCCCGTGTTCTGGCTGGGGCTGATGCTCATGCTGCTGTTCAGCGTCCACCTGCGCTGGCTGCCCGCGGGAGGGTACGGGACCCCCGCGCACCTGGTCCTCCCCACGGTCACCCTGGCGGCGTTCTCCGTGGCCATCATCGCCCGCATGACCCGCAGCAGTCTTCTGGAGGTCCTGCACCAGGACTACGTCCGGACCGCCTGGGCCAAGGGGCTGAGCGCGCGGGCGGTGGTGCTCCGGCACGCCCTGAAGAACGCCCTGATCCCGGTGGTCACCGTCATCGGGTTGCAGTTCGGGGGGCTGTTGGGCGGCGCCATCCTCACGGAGACGGTGTTCGCGTGGCCGGGGATGGGCCGGCTGCTGGTGGGCGCCATCGTGGCCCGGGACTACCCCGTGGTGCAGGGCGCGGTGCTGGTGTTCGCGGCCCTGTTCACCCTGGTGAACCTGGCTGTGGACGTGCTGTACGCGTATGTGGACCCGCGCATCCACTACGGTTAGCTGGGCGCCGTCGCGGGAGGCGGTGCGCCCGCAGCCGGGCGTGTGGCGGCGGCTGCGCCGCCACCGGACCGCGGTGGCGGGCTTGGTGGTCCTCGGGAGCTTGGTGTTCCTGGCCGTGGCCGCTCCCATCCTGTTCCCGGAAGACCCCACGGAGCCCCGGTTCGAGCGGGTCCTGCGGCCGCCGTCCTGGGAACACCCTCTCGGGACCGACAACCTGGGGAGGGACCTGTTGGCCCGCATCGCGTACGGCGGCCGGGTATCGTTCCTGATCGGTGTGCTGGCGGTGAGCGTGAGCGCGGCAGCGGGGGTGCCCGTGGGCCTGCTCTCCGGATACTACGGAGGGCGGTTCGACCTGCTGGTGCAGCGCCTGGTGGACCTCCTGCTGGCCTTCCCGGGATTCCTGCTGGCCCTGACCCTGGTGGCGGTGCTGGGGGTGGGGGTGGCCAACGTGGTGGTGGCGGTGGGCCTGGCTTCCGCACCCGTGTACGTGCGGCTGGTGCGGGGCGTGGCGCTGTCCGTGCGCAACCAGGCCTTCGTGGAAGCGGCCCGGGCTCTGGGGGCTTCGGACCGCCGCATCCTGTTCCGACACGTGCTGCCCAACTGCACCGCGCCCGTGATCGTGCAGTCCACCCTCCAGCTCGGGACCGCCATCCTCACTGCGGCAGGCCTGGGTTTCTTGGGGCTGGGGGTGAAACCCCCGACCCCCGAGTGGGGGACCATGCTGGGAGAGGGACAGACCTACCTGTTCTCTTCCTGGTACATGGCCACCTTCCCAGGGCTGGCCATCTTCCTCACGGTCCTCGCCTTCAACCTGCTGGGCGACGGCCTGCGGGACGCCCTGGACCCCCGCATGAAGCTCCCCTGAAGGAGGGAGAGATGTCCGGCACCGTGTTGCTGGAGGAGATGACCTGGCCCGAAGTACAGGAAGCCCTGCACCGCGGGGTCCGCACCGTGGTGGTGGTGACGGCGTCCACCGAGCAACACGGGCCCCACCTGCCCCTGGCCACGGACGCCCTCATCGGCCAGGCCGTGGGCGAGCGGGTGGCGCGCCGCCTGGGCGCGCTGCTGGCGCCCGTGATCCGGCCGGGCTGCTCCGACCACCACCTGGCCTTCCCGGGCAGCCTGTCCGTCTCCTCCGACCTCCTCGTGGAGCTGGTGGCCAGCACCGTGCGGTCGTTGGTCCCGCACGGCTTCGACACCTTCGTGCTGCTCTCCTCCCACGGGGGCAACTTCCGGCCCCTGCAGGCCGCTAAAGAGCGCCTGCGGGAAGAGTTCGGGGCCCGGGGAGTGCGCGTGGTCGCGGTGGCGGGGGACGCGGCGCTCACGGAGATGATGCGGGTGATGGTGGAAGAGGCGGCGTCCCGTGGGGCTCCGCAGGACGTGGACGCCATCCACGCGGACGCCTGCGAGACCTCCATCGTCCTGTACCTGCGGCCCGACCTGGTGCGCCGCGACCGGTCGGAGGCTGGCTTCACCGGACGCCTGAACCTGGACACGCTGTTCCGCCAGGGGCTGCGGGCCATAACTCCCAACGGGGTCCTGGGCGACCCCCGCAACGCCACCCCGGAAATCGGAGCCGCGGTCCTGGAGCGGCTGGCCGACCACCTGGTCCAGAAGGTCCGGAGCCAGCTGGGTTAGGGCCTCCGGGCGGCGTTCGGTTCTCACTGGATGAGCCGCCGGCGCAGCAGCACGGCCGGGAGCGGGAGCAGCAGTACTGCAGCCACCAGCAGCCACACCAGGTCCCCTGCCGCCGCGCCCGGAGCGCCGAGGCTGAAGGCCCGGGTGGCGCGCACCAGGTGGTACAGGGGCGTGAACCAGGCCGCAGTCTGCACCCAGCCCGGCAGCCCCTCCAGGGGGAAGAACACGCCGCTGAACATGAACATGGGCGTGACCCACAGGGAAAAGTAGTAGGTGAACAGGTCGATGGACGGGGTGGCCGCGGTGAAGGCCAGGGCCATGGCGGAGAACACCAAGCCGCCGGCGAAGAACCCCCCGGGAAGGGCCCACGCCCACGGAGAACGCACCACGCCGAAGGCCGCCACCACCGCCACGAACGCGCTGCCGTACAGGACACTGCGGGTGGCGCCCCACAGGACCTCCCCCACCGCCACGTCCTCCGGGGAAAGAGGCGTGGTGATGATGGCGTCGTAGGACCGGTCGTACGAGAACTGGACGTACGCGTTGTACGTGCACTCGTAGGTGGCCGCGAACATGGCCGCGGACGCCGCGAGTCCCGTGGCCACGAAGGAGACGTAGGGCAGTCCCTGGATCTCACGAAGGTATGCCCCCAACCCCAGACCCAGGGCCAGGAGGTACAGCACCGGCTCCAGGAAGTTTTCCGGTACGGTGTAGGGGAACACCTTGCGGAAGACGAGCAGGTTCCGCTGCCAGAACCGCAGGGCGCCCGCCAGGGAGAAGTCCATCACTCCCGCAGCCTCCTGCCCGTGAGCCGGAGGAACACGTCCTCCAGGCTCGCCCGCCGCAACACCACCGCCTCCACGGGGAGCTGCAGCGCCCGGACCCGGTGCACCAGCCCTTCCCCGTCCCGGGTGTGCAGCAGGACCCGGTCGCCCGCCACCTCCACCCCCTCCGCGAGCTCCGCCAGGCGCTGCGCCACGCCCGCGGCCACCGCCCCGTCCCCTGCGACCTGGAGCTCCACCACCTCGCGGCCCACGCAACGCTCCACCAGCTCCTGCGGGGGCCCTTCCGCCACGATGCGGCCGTGGTCCACGATGGCCACGCGGTCGCACAGCCGCTCCGCCTCCTCCATGTAGTGGGTGGTCACGATCTGGGTGACGCCCGCCCGCTTGAGCTGCCGGAGCCGGTCCCACACCGCGTGCCGGGCCTGGGGGTCCAGGCCGGTGGTGGGCTCGTCCAGCACCAGCAGGCGCGGGTTAGCCATGAGGGCGCGGGCGATCATCAGCCTCCGCTGCATGCCCCCGGACAGCTTGGAGATGCGGTCGTCCGCCCGGGCCTCCAGCTCCGCGAAGGCCAGCAGCTCTTCCGCCCGACGCCGGGCCTCCGCCCAGCTGAGGCCGAAGTACCGCCCGTACACCATGAGGTTCTCCCGCACCGTGAGGGCGTCGTCCAACGTCACCGCCTGGTGCACCACCCCCAGCTGCCGTTTCACCTCCCGCGGGTGGCGCCGCACGTCCAGCCCGAACACCCGCAGCACCCCCGCGGTGGGCCGTGCCGTGCAGCAGATCATGCGCATGGTGGTGGTCTTCCCCGCGCCGTTGGGGCCCAGGAACCCGTAGCACTCCCCCTCCCGCACCTCGAAGGAGATGCGGTCCACGGCCACCAGAGTGCCGAACCGCTTCACCAGGTCCTGTGCGTACACCACGGCCACGTTCTACGCAGTTCGCAGTTGGGCCCGGCTGTTCCTGGCCCCCCGTTGCCGGGCAGGTCCCCCGGGGTTATGGTCTCGGTGAGCACTCCCCTACGAACCTGTAAGGAGGTGACGGCCGTGTCCGACCCACTCTACCCCCACCCCACTCGGGAGCTCGCGTCCCGGCGTCGGGAGCTGGCACCGAAGACCCTCGAAGCGTTCCGCCAGTTCTCGCAGCAGGTGTTCGCGGACGGCGCCCTTTCGGCCAAGACCAAGCAGCTGATCGCGGTGGCGGTGGCCCACGTGACCCAGTGCCCCTACTGCATCCGCAGCCACACCCGGCTCGCCCGCCAGGCGGGTGCTTCCCCGGAGGAGATCATGGAGGCCATCTGGGTGGCCGCGGAGATGCGGGCAGGGGCTGCGTACGCCCACGCCTTGCTGGCCCTGGATACCCTGGAGGAGGCTGGCCTCGCGGCCTCGTCCTGACGAAGCCCTTCTAGAAGCCCGACGAGCTCACGGTGGAGGTCCCGTCGCCGTTCAGGACCACCGTCACCGTGGCTCCCTGCACCCGGGTGCCGGGCCGGCCCGTGGCCGTCATCTGGCAGGTGGTCCCGCTGCAGGAGGGGTACGCGAACTCCCAGTACTCGGTGGAGGGCGGGGAGGCGCTGAACCCGTCGAAGGTCTGCCTCTCCGCGTAGAAGCTCCAGGCGAACTCCCGCATCTCCTGTAGGCGCTCCGCGGCCTCCGCGAAGTACGCGTTGCGGCGCGCGCTGAGGTACGACGGCAGGGCCAGGGCCAGCAGGATCCCTAGGATCACCAGCACCATGACGACTTCCAGCAGGGTGAAGCCTTCCTGGCGCCGCGGGTGCTGCACCGCCGCCCTCCCACCGGGTTTTCCAGTGGTGTTTATACCCGTTCGGGCGCAGGCTTAGACCCGGTCGGGTGACGAGCGAAAGACCCTAGAGCGAGGGACGGGTCAGCCTTCCGGCCAGCTCACGAAGAGGGCAGTACGCGTCTACCCACGCCGCCAGCTGTTCCCTGGCCCAGGCCGCCCAGGCTTCGTCCCCGTACTCCGCCCGGCGGGCCGCGGAGAACACCCTCCAGTCGTCCCCCGGCGTGCGGGACGCGAACGCGAACAGCAGCGGGCAGGGGAAGTGCACGCACAGGGCGCAGTTGTCCACCCGCCGCCTGGCCGCGCACAGCCGCACCGGGCAGGAACCCTCGCCCAGGGCGTGTTGCTGGCAGAAGCACGTGAAGGGCAGCGCCTCGTACCATGCACAGCCCTCCCAGTAGGCCCCACAAACACCCGCGTAGTCCTCTGGCCTCTGGGTACCCGTGAACGTGTCCATTCCACACCGCCTCCGCCGCTAGGCTACGGAGGTGGCCGCGGGGGCGCCATCGGCTCGCGGACCGATTCTCCACCGGTGGTATCCTGGAGGTCGGAATGCTCCGAGGGCGCGTCGGTGCGGTGCTGTGGGCTCTGCTGCTGCTCGGGCCCCTCCTGGACCCGCACGCGGCAGACCCCTACCACCCCCACTACGTGGTCGGCCGGCCGGGCACCGCCGTCACAGTCTGGCCGGTACACGGCGGGCCGGCTGCCCGCAGCCACCCTCCCGGGGTGGCCTGGCTGCGCGCCTCGGACCCCTCTGCGCCCGCGGCGCTCCACGGCAGCGGGCTCCTGCACGCGGCCGCCGCGGTCCAGCCCTTCCTCCCGCCGGAGGACGCGGGGCTCGCCCTTCCAGCGCGCGAGCCCGCCTACGATCCCGTGGCCCTGGAACCCCCGCCTCCCCCTCCCCGCCCTGCTTGAACCCCCTCATCCAGGCCGGAACGATCCCCGCGGTTGGCGCGGGGCCAGGAGGTTCGGTATGCGCGCGACGTGCTCCGGAGTCCTAGCGACCCTCTTGCTGGCGGTGTCCGGCTGCGCCCGCCCCGAGCCGTTGCGGGGCCAGCAGCTGGACCCTCCCAGGGCGGTACCAGCCTTGGAGGCCCGGGACCACCGGGGAGGCGTGTTCCGGATGGCGGACCAGAGGGGCAAGGTGGTGGTGCTGTTCTTCGGGTACACCACGTGCCCCGACGTGTGCCCCGCCACCCTGGCCCGGTGGAAGCGGGTCCGCCAGCAGCTCGGCACGGACGCGGAGAGGGTGCGGTTCGTGTTCGTGACCGTGGACCCCGACCGGGACACGGCCTCCAAGGTCAGGGAGTACCTGGAACTCTTCAGCCCGGACTTCGTGGGCTTGGTGGGCACCGAGCAGGAGCTACGGCCCTTCTACCAGGCCTTCGGAGCCGCGTACGAGAAGGTGCCGCAGCCCGGCAGCGCCACCGGTTACCTGGTGGCCCACACCGCGGCGGTGCCCGTGGTGGACGTGCGCGGGTTGTGGCGGTTGCGGCTGAACCCGGAGACGTCCGTGGAGGACTACGTGCACGACCTCCGCGTGCTGCTCCGGGAGACCCAGTAGAGGACTTTCGGGAGGAGGTGTGAAGCACATGCTCCGTGCGGTGATGGTGCTCAGCGCCCTGCTGCTGGCCGCCGGCCTGGCCGGCGCGGGGCAGGCTGCCGTGGAGGTTCGGAATCCCTGGGCCCGACCGGGCCCCGCGGACGGGAACAGCGCGGTGTACATGGAGATCTACAACAGCCAGCCCCACCCCGACCGCCTGGTGGCGGCGGCTGCGGACGTAGCAGAAGCCACGGAGCTCCACGAAACCCGCATGGAGGGTGGCATGCACCGCATGCAGCGGGTCCGCGCCATCGACATCCCCGCCCAGGGCAAGGTGGAGCTCCGGCCCGGCGGGCTGCACGTCATGCTCCTCCGTCTCAACACCCCCCTTCGGGTGGGCGACCGCTTCCCGCTCTTGCTCCGGTTCGAGCGGGCGGGCCGGCTCACCGTAGAGGTGGAGGTGAGAGAGCAGGCCGCAGGAGGTGGGCACCGGTGAAGGGCCCGGGCCAGCCGCCCAGCTGGCCTTTGCTGTTGCTGGCAGCAGCGGGCTTCCTGGTGAGCGGCTTCCTGTGGTTCGGTGTCGGCGGGGCAGAGGGGTCCCTCTGCCCCGCCGGCAGCGGCTGTGGGGTCGTGCAAGCGAGCCGGTACGCGGTCCTGTGGGGCGTACCTTTGCCCGTCTACGGCCTCGCGTACTACGGCACCCTGCTGGTCCTGGCGGGCTGGGGGACGGACCCACGGCGGCGATGGCAGCTGGCCCTGCCCGTGGCTGCCGCCGGCTCGGCCGCGTCCCTGGTGTTCCTGGCTGTCCAGCGGTTCGTCCTCCAGGCCTTCTGCTCCCTGTGCGTGCTGTCCGCCCTGGTGTCCTTCGCGGCCTTTGGCCTGAGCTGGGCCTTTGGCCGGGGCGGGGTGCGCTGGCCGGTGCTGGCCGTCCCCGTGGTCGCGAGCCTCGCCTTCGTGCTGGGCGGGTATGCGTTGGCGGACCGACAGGCCGCCACCACGGCGTACGCGGAGGGGCTCGCCAAGCACCTGGCGGCGGTGGGCGCGAAGTTCTACGGGGCGTACTGGTGCCCCCACTGCGCGGAGCAGAAGCGCATGTTCGGAGAGGCGGCCCGCTACCTCCCCTACGTGGAGTGCGACCCCCGTTCGCCCGAGGGAAGGCCGCGGGAGTGCGAGCGGGCGGGCGTGCGCGCGTTCCCTACGTGGGTGATCCGCGGCCGCCGGTACGAGGGCACCCTGCCCTTGGAGGAGCTGGCGAGGCTTTCGGGGTACTCACCGCCGTGAGCAGGGCCTTTGTGGTGCTGCTGGTCCTGCTGGTCGCCGGGCCCGTCTGGGCACAGGTCCGGTGCCTGTCGTCCTTCCCCGCGCCGGACAGCCGCCTGGAAGCCGGCCCGCGCAGCGTCATCCTGTGGATGAGCGAACCCGTGGACCTGCAGTTCAGCCGGTTTCAGGTCACCGACCCCTACGGGCGACGGTTCGACGGCCCGCCGCAGGTGTCCCCGGACGGCCTGCGGGTGGAGATCCCCTTGCGCCCCTTGCCCGACGGCACCTTCCTGGTGCACTACCGGGCGGCGTCGGTGCTGAACGGGCACGTGACCGTGGGCTTCTTCCGGTTCGCGGTGCGGGCTCCCGCCGCGGCAAGCGAGACCTCGCCCGCCGTGGTGGGGCTCCTGCGGGCCCTGGGAGGAGCCTTCACCCTGGGCGCGGTGGCGTGGGGCTCTGCGGGCGCTGCCGCAGCCGCTACCGCCGCCGCGGCGGCGGAGTGGGTGCACGTAGCCTCCGCGCAGGTCCCGGCTCCGTGGCCGGCACTCGCCACCAGCGGATGGCTGGGCCTGCTGCTGGCGGGGACCCAACCGGGATGGGCGCTGCTGCTGGCCGCGGCAGCCACCGCCGCGTGGGCGCTCCCCGGCCGGCCTCCCCGGGGGCTTTTGCGGACCGCGGCGGCGGGGTGGCTGTTCCTCGCCGTACCCGTGGTGGCCGCGGCGGGCGGTCCCCTGAGCCTGCTGGCGAGCAGCCACGGCCCCGCGTTGTTGCTGACGCTGGCCGCCTACGGCGTGGCGGCCCTGCTCGCTGTACTCGCCCTGCCGGTACTGGGTGTGCGGGTAGAGGAGCCCGAGTGGAACCGCCTGCTGTTGGGCCTTCTGCTGGCGGCCAGCTGGGCGCTGCGCCCGGCGCGGACCGTCCACGAGTTCTTCGCCCTGTGGGCGGTGCTTTCGGTGGGGTGCGCGGTGGCGTACCTTTGGGGCGCCAGGAAAGCTCAGGGGCGCGCGTGACGCGGCCGGTGCTGGACCTGGTGGTCCTGGGCGTGCTGGTGGCCCTTGTGGGTGCCGGCGTGCTGGCCTACGGCTGGCGGTCGGCGCGCAGCTCCCTGGCCTGGGTCGGCGTGTTCGCCCTGGCTACGGCTGCGCTGTTCGGGCACCAGGCGTTGCGACTGTCCCGGCTACCGCAGCGCAACCCCGTCCCGCCTACGGCGGAGTCCCTGCGGGCGGGAAAGCGGCTGTACCGGGCGCACTGCGCCGTCTGCCACGGTCTGGAGGGCCGGGGGGATGGACCTGCGGCTCCAAGCCTGGTGCCCAGGCCTGCGGACCTGCGCCGCACCGCCCGATTGGCCGACGCGCTGCTCTTCACCCGCATCACGGAAGGGCTTCCGGGCACCGCCATGCCCGCCTTCCGGGATACCCTCACGGAGGAGGAGCGGTGGCACGTGGTCAACTACCTGCGGGCCCTGACCAACCAGCCATGACGCCGCCTTTGCTGCACGGGACGGTGTCCGGGAGTCAAGAGTCCGCCCTGGCGTGGGTGGTGCTGGCGGCGGGCGTTCTGCTTGCCTGGTACGGGTTCCGCGCGGGGCTGCGCACCCGCGAGGGCCGGTCCTTCTTCCTGGCGGGCCTCGCCGCAGCCCTCGTGGGCGGGACTGCAGCGGTACGGGCGGCTTCCGGAGTCGCGCCGAGCGTTCCGGCCCGCAACCCCGTGCCGGCTATCCCTCAGTCTGTGGAGCTGGGCCGCCGGATCTACGAAGTGTACTGCGCGGCCTGCCACGGCCCCCAGGGCGCGGGCGACGGCCCCGCGACGGCTTCCCTGGCCCAGCGCCCCGCGGACCTAAGGGTCCACGTCCCCATGCACCCGGACGGGCTGCTGTACGTGTGGATCCGGGACGGCGTGCCGGGAACTGCCATGCCCGCGTTCGGAGACCGCCTGACGGAGGAGGAACGGTGGCACGTGGTCAACTACCTGAGGGTGCTGGCCCTAAGCGCCCGGTGACACGGCCGTGACAAGGCTCGCGGAGGCTGGCGGCGTGAAGTGGTGGCCTTGGGCCCTGGCGTTGCTGGCATGGGCCCAGCTGGCGGTGGGGGCGGCTGCCCACGCGCGGCTGGTGCGGTCCGACCCGAGCCCCGGAGCCGTGCTGCGGACGCCACCCCGCGAGGTGCGTTTGGTCTTCAACGAAGAGCTCGCACCGCGGGGGAGCTGGGTGACGGTGGTCGACTCCCGCGGCCGCCGCGTGGAGCGAGGCAGCGGGCTCGACCTGCAGGACCTGGACCGCAGGACCCTGGTGGCGCGTCTGGGGCCTGCGGGGCCGGGTCGCTACGTGGTGCGCTGGCAGGCCACCTCCGCGGACGACGGCTACGCGGCCCGGGGCCAGTACGCCTTCACCGTGCGGCCGTGAGAACCCTGGTCCTTGTCCTGGGGACCGGCTGGGCGTTGACCGGCCTTGCACTGCCGGCCGCAGCGCACGGGGTGCTGCAGAGTTCCAGCCCCGCGCACGGTACCACCGTGGACTCCCCGCCCCGCGAGGTGGTGCTCACCTTCACAGAGCCCGTCCGCCCTGAGGCCAGTTCCGCCGAAGTCAGGGATGAGGCAGGGCGTTTCGTGTCGGAGGGCTTCCAGGTCAGCCCCGAGGGACGCACGCTGCGGGTAGCCCTGCGCAAGCTAGCGCGGGGGACGTACACGGTCCGGTGGAAGGTCCTCAGCCGCGTGGACGGGCACGTCACCTCCGGACTCGTTACCTTCGGGGTCGGGGTCGCGCCTGCTCCGCGGGCACAGAACCAGCCGTCGCCGTGGTGGCTGGTGGCCGTGCGGTGGCTGGGCTATCTTTTCGCCCTCACCCTAGCAGGCACCGTGGCCTTCGCTCAACTGGTCCCGCCTTCGGCGGGTGCCGCAGTCCAACCACCGGCCCTGCGCGGGCTGCTCGTGGCCTCCGCGGCCGGCCTCGCCCTCACCGCCGCGCTGGAGGCCGTCCTGAAGGCCGCGTGGCTGCGGCCGCTTTCCCAAGGGTTCCTGCAGACCCTGTGGACTCTGGTCCGCACGCCCCTGGACGGCCCTTCCCTGCTGTTGCGGCTGGGCGCCGCCCTCCTGGCGTTCGATTCGGTCCGCAAGCCCGCTTCGTGGGTGGCCACCACGGCGGGCGCCGCGGGTCTATTCGGCTTCACGGTCACTTCGCACGCGTGGGCCGCGGGCCCTGCGGCGGTGGTGTCCGACTGGGTCCACCTGGCGGCGGCTTCGGTGTGGGTGGGAGGGCTTCCCGCCCTCGCCCTGCTGGCCAGCCGCACGGGTCCGCGGGAGGGTGCTTCGGCGGTGGCCCGTGCCTTCTCCCGGTGGGCCGGCTACAGCTTGGCCGTGGTGCTGGTCACGGGAGCGTACGGGGTGTGGCTGCAGGTCCCCGGCTGGGACGCGATGGCGGGGACCGGCTACGGCCGCTGGCTGTCTGGGAAGTTACTCTTGGTGGGCGTCTTGGTGGCGCTGGGGGCGGTCAACCGGTACCGCCTGCTCCCGCGCCTGGGATCGGTCAAGGCCGCGGCGCGCAGGTTCTCCACCGCCGTGAAAGCGGAGGCCGTGGTGGCGGTCGCGGTCCTGCTGGCTGCAGGCGGGCTCAGCATTACCCCTCCCGCCCGCACCGTGCTGACCGCGGCGGCCTCCGCCCCTCTGGCGCTGACCGGGGTGGCCGACGGCTGGCGGGTGATGCTCACCGTAGACCCCGCGCGGCCGGGATGGAACCGGTTCGAGCTGGTGGTCCGGGGCCAAAACGGTGCTCCGGTGCAGGTGGACCGGGCCCTGCTGCGGCTGCGCAAGCTGGATGAACAAGCGGAGACGCCTACAGTGATCCTGGAGCCGCGCTCCGGAGGAACGTACGCCGCGGACGGAACGTACCTGGGGTCTGCGGGATTCTGGGAGCTGGAAGTGGTGCTGCGCAGGCGGGCGGAGCCGGATCGGGTGGTCTGGTTCCCCCTGCGGGCGGGGTCGGCGGCGCTGCGGTCGGAACTGGAAGCTTTCCGGCTGCTGCGGCGGGCACAGGAAGCGGTGGAGTCCCTGCGCACCTGGCGGGAAACGGAACAGATCACCGACGGCGCGGGCAACGTGGTGGTCACCCGCTACACCTACCAGCGTCCGGATCGCCTCGCGTTCGAGGTCTCGGGCGCGATGCAGGGCGTGCTGGTGGGGAAGGAACGGTTTGTCCGCACGGACCGAGGGTGGCAGCGCGACATCCTCCCGGAGCCGTTCCAGGCGCGGGGCCCGGCTCTGTACATGCAGAACCCCCTGAGGGCAGCCCTGGGCCGGCAGGACCCGTGTCCGGAGGAGGTGTGCCGGGTGGTGCTGTGGGACTCCCCGGATGGTTTAGCCTCCTTCGCGGCCTGGGTGGGGACGCGGACGTTCCGCGTCTACAAGCTCCTCATGTGGGCACCCGCCCACGCCATGACCACCGTGCTGGAGGACTTCAACGCATCCCTCCGGGTAGACCGGCCGACCACCCGGTAGGCTTCACAACAGGCCGCGGGCCAGGTAGGAGACCCGTTCCCGGGTCTCGGGGTCAAACCACGGGGGGTCTCCCGCCTGCGCGTTTTCCGCCGCGCGCTCCGGCTTCGACGTGGCGGGGATGACCACGGAAACCCTCGGGTCGCTGGCCACCCACTTGAGCAGCGCCTGCGCCCACGTGCGGACCCCGTACGCTTCCAGGAGGGAGAGCTCCCGACGCGGCGGGCTGCGGCGGACCAGCTCCCCCTCCGCCAGGGGGCGCATCACGATGACCCCGACCCCGAGCTCCTGAGCGCGGGGCAGGATCTCCCGCTCCGCGTCCCGGTGGCCGGCGTTGTAGGGAACCTGCACGCAGTGGACCCTCCCCGTTTCCATCCACCGCAACAGCTCGGGGAACGCCCGGCGGCTGTAGTGGGTAACCCCCACCGCCCCCACCCGCCCCGCGGCGTGCAGCTCCTCCAGAAACGGGAGGTGGGTCTCCGTGGCCACCAGGTTGTGCACCTGGTAGACGTCCACCCGTCCGCCGTACCACCGCAGGGCCCGCTCCACCTGCCGCCTCCCTTCCTCCGCGGAGGCAGTCCACACCTTGGTGGCCACCAGCACCGACTCGCGGAAAGGGCGGACGGCGTCGGCCAGCACCCGCTCGGCTTCGCCGTACATGGGGGAGGTGTCGAAGAAGTTGGATCCGGCCCGGACCGCCGCGGCCACCACCTGGTGACGGTGTGCCTCCTCCGGCCCCCGCACGTCCAGGGTACGCCACGTGCCCATGCCGACCACGCCCACGGAAAGGCCGCTGCTTCCGAGGAGCCGGCGTTCCAACGGGCCCTCCTGAGAGGTCTCCAGTGGGCGTGGAGAGGGCTAGCGCTTCGAGTACTGGAAGCCCCGGCGCGCCCGCTTGCGGCCGTACTTCTTGCGTTCCTTGGCGCGGGGGTCGCGGGTCAGCAGCCCGTGCTGCCGCAGCACGGGGCGCAGGTTCGGGTCCAGGGCCAGCAGGGCCCGCGCGATGCCGTGGCGCACCGCGTCCGCCTGGCCTGACAGGCCCCCGCCCTCCACGTTGGCGTACACGTCGAACCGACCTTCGGTGTTGGTCACCTTCAGAGGCTCCAAGACCCGGTATCGCCGGGCCACCCCTGGAAAGTACTGCTCCAGGGGCCGGCCGTTGACCATCACCTGGCCGGACCCGGGCCGCAGGACGACCCGGGCGCTGGCTTCCTTCCGCCTCCCGGTGGCAGGGCCGATGGTCAGGGTGCTCATGGACTCCTCACAGGTCTAGGGGCTTCGGCTGCTGCGCCGCGTGCGGGTGCTCCGGCCCGCGGTACACCTTCAGCTTCCTCAGCATCCGGCGGCCCAGGGGGTTCTTCGGAAGCATGCGCTGCACGGCCTTGTGGATCACCCACTCCGGCTTGCGCTCCAACAGCTGAGCCGCGGTGGCGGACTTGATGCCGCCGGGGTAGCCCGTGTGCCAGTAGTACACCTTCTCCTGCAGCTTGCGCCCCGTGAGCCGCACCTTCTCCGCGTTCACCACCACCACGAAGTCCCCGCCGTCCACGTGGGGCGTGAAGGTGGGCTTGTGCTTGCCCCGGAGGATGGCCGCAATCCGGCTCGCGAGCCGCCCCAGGATCTTCCCCTGGGCGTCCACCACGAACCACTCCCGCCGTACCTCCGAGGGCTTCTGCTGGTACGTCCTCACGTTCCCCTCCGGGCAAACCAACGGCAAGCATACTATGGGCCCCGGACGGTGTCAAACGTCCGGTTCGTGCCCGCAAGCCCGCTCGAGGGCGTCCAGCTGGGCGGGCTCCCCGATGGCCACCAGCCGGTCTCCCGCCCGCAGGACCTCGTCCGGGCCCGGGTTCACCACCTGCCGGCCGTCCGCGTGGGTGAGCGTGGCCACCACGGGCCCCGTGCGCTCCGTGAGCCGGGCGTGCCGGAGGGAGCGGCCGGCCACCTGCGGGCTTCGGACCATCACCTCTCTGGCCTCTAGCCCCTCCGCGAAGCCCTCGGACCGCACCGCCTCGGGCCAGTGGGTCCGGGCCCGCTTCAGCGCAGTGGGCTGCGGCACCTCCCGCCACCACGGCCAGGAGCAGCAGCCCGAGGTCGGTCAGGAAGCTCGCGCTTACCGCCGTCTCCATCCGGGAACGGCTTCCGGGGCTCTCCGGCACCACCCGCGGCCGAGGGGAGTCACCGGTCGGGTACAGCCCACCGCAGCCTGAAGGACCCCGTGTAGGCGGGTAGCCTGAGGTCCGGCCTCCGGCGGAGTCGGACCTCCACCCCCACCGCCCGCAGGCCGTCCACGAACCCTCCTCGCACCCTGAGCGCGCCCTCCATGGCGTCCGCGGGGCCCACGGCCCACACCACGTACGGCGGCCGCAGCGGCACACCGTCCACCACGATCCGGTTGCCCGCCTGCCGGTAGGCGCTACGGCTCAGGACCCTCCGACCGTTCACCGCCACCGCCTCCGCTCCTGAGCTCCACAGCTCGTTCACCAACCCCGCCAGGTCCAAGGCGCCCACCTCCGCCGGCACGGGCAGGCTGGGTGTAGCTCCCGGCAGGATCACCACTTCCAGCCCGGGCCCCCGGACGGGCTCCAACCCCAGCACCATCCTGTACACCCGGATCTCCTCCACAAGGGCCTGGGTGAGGGCCTGGCCTTGCTCGGTCGCCTGTTCGTACTCCCGGACCCTCGCCCGCAGCCGGGCCAGCTCGGCCTCCAGGACCTCCTGGTGGGCCCTGGCCTGGGCCACCAGGGCCGCCAGCTCCTCCGCCCGCTGCACCGGCGGGCCGGGCGGCCGTACCCGCTCCGCACCGCGGACGTGGAGGACGCCGAGGAAACCGGCCACGACCGCCACCGCGCTCAGCGCCAGGGCCGTCCGGGGGTCGGAAGCCGCGAGGGAAGTCCGTCCCACGGCTCCAGGCTACCACGCCGGTGGGGGTTAGCACTCGGCGCCCGCGAGTGCTAAAATGGGGCTGATCCAGTCCCGCGCAAAAACCCAATCGGAGGAGGTCGAGAGCCATGCCGGCGAAGCTGCTGCTCTACGACGAAGCGGCCCGGAGGGCCCTGGAGCGAGGGGTGGAGAAGGTCGCGTCTGCCGTCCGGGTGACCCTGGGCCCGAAGGGCCGGAACGTGGTCCTGGAGAAGAAGTGGGGCTCGCCCACCATCACCAAGGACGGGGTGACGGTGGCGAAGGAGATCGAGCTGGCGGACCCCTACGAGAACCTCGGGGCTCAGCTGGTGCGGGAGGTGGCCAGTAAGACCAACGACCTGGCGGGCGACGGCACCACCACGGCCACGGTCCTGGCGTGGGCCATGGTCCGGGAGGGCCTGAAGATGGTGGCCGCGGGGAGCAACCCCATGCTCATCAAGCGCGGCATCGACCGGGCGGTGGAGGTGGCGGTGGAGGAGCTGAAGAAGCTCAGCCAGCCCGTGGAGGGCCGTGACGACATCGCCCACGTGGCAGGCATCGCGGCCAACGACCCCGCCATCGGGGAGATCATCGCGGACGCCATGCAGAAGGTGGGCCGCGACGGCGTCATCACCATCGAGGAGAGCAAGGGGATCGAGACCACCACGGAAGTGGTGGAGGGCATGCAGTTCGACCGGGGCTACATCTCCCCGTACTTCATCACGGACCCCGACAAGATGGAGGCGGTCCTGGAGGAGCCCTTCCTGCTGCTGACGGAGAAGAAGATCAGCGCGGCCCGCGACATTGTGCCCATCATGGAGAAGGTCATCCGGTTCGGCAAGCCGCTGGTGGTCATCGCGGAGGACGTGGAGGGTGAGGCCCTGGCCACCCTGGTGGTGAACAAGCTGCGGGGTGTGCTCCAGAGCGTGGCGGTGAAGGCGCCGGGCTACGGCGACCGGCGGAAGGCCATGCTCCAGGACATGGCCATCCTCACGGGCGGCCGGGTCATCAGCGATGACATCGGCGTGAAGCTGGAGAGCGTGGACGTGGACATGCTGGGCCGCGCGGAGAAGGTCCGGGTCACCAAGGAGGACACCACCATCATCGGCGGCAAGGGCAAGCCCGAGGACATCAAGGGCCGCATCGCCCAGATCAAGAAGGAGATCGAGGAGACCACCTCCGACTACGACCGGGAGAAGCTGCAGGAGCGCCTGGCCAAGCTGTCCGGCGGGGTGGCGCAGATCCGGGTGGGCGCCGCCACCGAGACGGAGATGAAGGAGCGCAAGATGCGCTTCGAGGATGCCCTCAACACCACCAAGGCGGCGGTGGAGGAGGGGATCGTCCCGGGCGGTGGGGTGGCCCTCATCCGGTGCATCCCCGCCCTGGAGAAGATCCAGGCCGAAGGGGACGAACAGGTGGGTGTGAACATCGTCCGCCGGGCCTTGGAGGAGCCCTTGCGGCAGCTGGCGGAGAACGCCGGCATGGAGGGCTCCCTGGTGGTGGAGCGGGTGAAGGAGGCCAAGGAGAAGAACTTCGGCCTGGATGTGCTGAGGGGCGAGTTCACGGATCTGGTGAAGGCGGGTGTGGTGGACGCCACCAAGGTGGTCCGGCTCGCCCTGCAGAACGCCGCGTCCGTAGCGGGTATGCTGCTCACCACCGAGGCCCTGGTGGTGGAGAAGAAGGAGAAGAAGAAGGAGAAGGCCCCGTCCACCCCGGGCATGGACGAGGAGTTCTAGACCCGGTCGCCGGGGTCTGCAGGTGCGTCGGGGCCGGGCGAGCTGCCCGGCCCCTCGGTTTTCCGTGGGACGACAGGCGCTCCACGAGTGGAGGGCTGGGGCCGCACCCGCCGCCAGCCGTCCGATCCCGAGCAGCCTGCCTTGAGCTTCGACCACACGGTACAATGGTGGCGCCATGCCGTTCACCGTGGCGGACTTCCAGGACCTGCTCCGGCTACTGGAGCAACACCCCGAGTGGAAGAGCGCCCTGAGGGCAGCCCTCCTGGGTGACGAGTTGCTACAGCTGCCGGCCCTGGTGCGGGAGCTGGCGGAGGCCCAGCGGCGGACGGAGGAGGAGCTGCGCCGGCTGGCGGAGGCCCAAAGCCACACCGGGGAACGGGTGGGGCATCTGGAGCAAACTGTAGCACAGTTGGTGCAGGCTCAGCAGCGCACGGACGAGCAGCTCGCTGCCCTCACCGAAGCTCAGCGGCGCACCGACCAGCGGCTCGCAGAACTCGCGGAGGCTCAGCGGCGCACCGACGAGCAGCTCGCCGCCCTCACCGAAGCCCAGCGACACACCGATGAGCGCCTCGCCGCCCTCACCGAAGAGGTGCGGAGTCTCACCCGAACCCTCGGCCGCATGGAGGAGCGCTGGGGGCTGGCGCACGAGCAGATCGCGGAGGACCTCCTGCCCGAAATGCTGCGCCGGAAGGGCTGGGAGGTCCTCAGGGTCGGCCGTCTGGACTTCGACGGTGAAGTGGACCTGCTGGTCGCCGTAAGGGTGCAGGATCGGGTCTTCACGGTTGCCGCGGAGGTCAAGGGGCGCGTCTGGAGTCGCGCGCCGGCGGATGAGGTGTTGAGGAAGATTCAGCGCCCCGCGTTCCTCGAGGCCCTGCGGAGGCAGGGCTTCCCCGAACCGGCCGTTCCCGCGGTGTTCGGGATCCTCGTCTACACGGGTGCCGAGGAAGCCGCTCGCCAGGCGGGCGTGGGATTGTTCACGCCCAGGGACGGGGAGCTGGTGCCCCCTTCCGTACCCTGAGCCCCTGGGGCCGCCAAGGTCGCTTCCGAAGACGGGTGGTCAGCGTTGCCCTCCCCGCACCGGCCGGAGGTTGACGATACGGAGGTTGCTAGCTGGCTAGAGGAGCTTGCCGGGGTTCAGGATCCCCTTGGGGTCCAGGGCCTGCTTCACCGCGCGCAGGACCTCCAACCCGGTGCCCAGCGCCTCCGGAAGCAGGTGGCGGAGCTTGATGCCCGCGCCGTGGCAGTACTCCACAGCTCCTCCCGCGCGCAGGGCGTCCCGCAACAGACCGTCGCTGACCTCCGCCAGCCGCCGGCGGTCCGCTTCCTGGGCGGGGTCGCCCCGCGGGTCCGCGTACGCCACGCTCACCAGCTCCGGGCTGCCCCACAGTCCGAACTCCGCGAGGCGGTAGCCCTCCTGGGCCAGGCGCTGGAAGGCCGTGCGCCGGAAGTCCAGCACCGCGCTCGCGGGCAGTGACACACACAGGTAATCAAACAGCCTCCCCCACCGCGCCCGCAGCCTCGCGTCGGGCTGGGCCCGCACGCGACGGGCGAACTCCCGCCCCGGCTGGTGCCGGGTGCGCCAGAACTCGTCCGCCTCTTCGTCCGGCAGCCTCTCGCCTCCGTGCTCCGTGGACGCTTGGAGGCACAGCTCCGTGCACGCGTCCACCACCGCCCGGGGCCCATCGAAGCCCACGAACGCGGTGGTCACGGTCCGGAACCCGCCGGGCGCGGGCTTGCCGCCTCCCGGTTCCTCCCCCACGTCCAGCACCGCGGGCCGGAGCCCTCGGTCGAACAGCTCCCGGACCCAGTCCCAGGCGTCCTCGAATTGCCCGAAGCGCACGGCCACCAGCCGCTCCGCCTCCGGCTTGGGCCACACCCGCAGGGTGGCGGCGGTGACCACGCCCGAGGTCCCCTCGGCCCCGCAGAACAGCCGGTGCATCTCGGGTCCCGGCCCCGGCGCGGGCACCGCCGCGGTCCGGATCAACCGGCCTCCCGGAAGCACCACCTCCAGCCCCAGCACCTGGTCGGCCATGCGGCCGTACCCGCCCACGCGGTAGCCGGCGCCGTTGGTGGAGACGGCCCCGCCCACGGTGGCCACGTGCACGCTCCACGGGTCGTGGGCGAAGAACAGCCCGTGGTCCAGGAGGGCCGCGTTGAGGTCCGCCAGCAGCACGCCGGCCTCCGCCTCCGCGGTACGGTCCTGCCGCGAGATGTGCCGGATGCGGTCCAGGCCCCGCAGGTCCACGGTCACCGCGCCCGCCACCGCCACCGCACCCCCCATCACCCCGCTCCCGCCGCCGAAGGGCACCAGCGGCACGCCTTCCCCGTGCGCCCACTCCAGCAGCCGGCACACGTCGTCCACGTTCCGGACCCGGACCACCGCCGCGGGCAGGCTGTCGGCCTCGAAGCCAGCCCGGTAGGCCCGGGCCGCGGCCAGGGCGTCCGCGGCGTAGCGCGCGAGGTCCTCCGGATCCTTGAGGACCTGTCCGGGGAACAGCTCTTCGAGGGCCTGGGGGAGGGAGGTACTTGACGCCGGTTCGTTGGGTCGGGGCATGGGTTTCACCGGCTCCAGCATAGCGGAGGGAGGCCGTTACCGGAAGTCGCGGCTGCGCACCCGGGCGGGGCGGGCTCGGGACGGGCTCCAGAACCGTTCCGCCACCAGGTGGACCGTCCCGTCCTCCACCTGCAGCCGGCCGGTTACCCCCAAGAACGAAGCGGTGGTGGCCAGGACCCGGTACCGGTCGAACACGTCCCGCCAGGCCACCACGTTCACGAACCCCGTCTCGTCCTCCAAGGTGAAAAAGCGCACCCCTCCTGCCCGCTCGGGAGCCTGCCGGCAGATCACCAGGCCCGCGTAGCGCACCCGGGCCCCGTCCCGCAGGGACGCCACCGTGCGCGCGTCGGGAATCCCCTGCTCCACGAGCCAGGGCCGCAGGGGCTGGAGGGGGTGCCCGCGGGGGCTGTGGTCGGTGGCCTCGTAGTCCCACCGGATGGCCTCCAGCAGGGACAGCGGCTCGAAGGCCGGTATGGCTTCCTCGGGGTCTGCGGGGAGCGCGTCTTGCTTTCTCTGCAGGAGCGCCCGCACCTCCCACAGGGCCTCCCGCCGGCTCAGTCCGAAACCCGCGAAGGCGTCCGCCTCCGCCAGGCCCAACAGGGCCCGCCGGCCGAGCTGCGTGCGCCGCACGAACTCCGCCAGGGACCGCCAACGACCCTCCGCACGCGAGGCGAGCACCCGCTGCGCGTCCTGCTCCCCCAGCCCCTTCACGTACCGCAGGCCCACCCGTACCGCGAGCCCGTGGCGGCTTTCCGGGCATGGCTCCAGCGTGCAGTCCCAGTCGCTGCGCAGGACGTCCACGGGCCGGACCACCACCCCGTGCCGTCGGGCGTCGTCCACGATGGTGTGCACCGCGTAGAAGCCCATGGGTTGGGCGTTCAGGAGGGCGCAGATGAACTCCGGGAGGAAGTGACAACGCAGGTAGGCGGTGGCGTACGCGATCAGGGCGAAGCTGGCGGCGTGGGACTCGGGGAATCCGTACGACCCGAACCCCTGGATCTGCCGGAACACCTGCTCCGCCGTCTCCACGGGGATGCCCCGGGCGGTCATGCCCGCGATCAGCCGCTCCCGGTGGCGCTCCAGCCGGCCGCTGCGCTGCCAGGCGCCCAGGTCGCGGCGGAGCTGGTCCGCTTCCCCCGGGGTGTAGCCCGCGGCCACCACCGCCAGCCGGATCACCTGCTCCTGGAACAGCGGGACCCCCAGGGTCTTCTCCAGCACCGGCACCAGGGACGGGTGCGGGTACGTGACGGGCTCCAGGCCCTGGCGCCGCCGCAGGTACGCCTCCAGCATCCCGCCCTCGATGGGCCCGGGCCGGATGATGGCCACCTGCACCACCAGGTCGTAGTAGCTCTTGGGCTTGAGCCGCGGGGCGATGGCCATCTGGGCGCGGCTCTCGATCTGGAACACGCCCACCGTGTCCTGCCGCTGGATCATCTCGAAGGTCTGGGGGTCGTCCGGTGGTATGCGGTCCAGGGCCACCTCCACGCCCCGGTGCTGGCGCACCAGCTGGGTGCACCGGTCCAGCAGGGTGAGCCCTCCCAGCCCCAGAAGGTCCACCTTGAACAGGCCGAGAGCCTCCAGGTCGTACTTGTCCCACTGCACCACGGTGCGGCCCGGCATGGCCGCGTTCTCCACGGGCACCAGGTCGCACACGGGCTCGCTGCCCAACAAAAAGCCGCCCGGGTGGATGGAGAGGTGCCTGGGGAAGCCCACCAGCTCCGCCGTCAGGGAGGCCAGGTGGCGGTGGGCGGGGACTTCCGGGTCCAGGCCCGCCTCCCGCAGCAGCCGTGGGGAAAGCTCGCCGTGCAGGTCCACCAGCTTGCTGAGGCGGTCCAGGGTGACCGTGGGGATCCCCAGGACCTTCCCCACGTCCCGCAGGGCCGAGCGCACCCGGTAGCGGATCTTGTTGGCCACCATGGCCGCCCGGTCCCGGCCGTACTTTCGGTACACCCACTGGATGACCTCCTCCCGGCGGTCGTGCTGGATGTCCAGGTCGATGTCGGGGGGCTCCGCGCGCTCCCGCGACAGGAACCGCTCGAACAACAGGGCCATGCGCACGGGATCCACCGCGGTGATCCCCAGGCAGTAGCACACCGCGGAGTTGGCCGCGGACCCGCGGCCCTGGCACAGGATCCCCTGCTGCCGGCAGAAGGCCACCACGTCGTGCACCGTGAGGAAGTAGCCCACGTAGTCCAGCTCCTCGATGAGCGCCAGCTCCCGCTCCAGCTGTTCTGCCACCTCCGGGGGAATACGGCCGCCGTAGCGGCTCCGGGCACCCTCGAAGGTCAGGTGCCGCAGCCACTGCCCGGAGGTGTAGCCCTCGGGCAACCACTCCGACGGGTAGCGGTAGCGCAGCTGCCGCAGGGAGAAGGAGCACCGTTCCGCCACCTCCAGGGTCCGTCGGACGGCCGTCGGATCGTCCGCGAACAACGCGGAGAACTCCTGCGGGGACTTCAGGGCGTGCTCCGCGTTGGGCCGGATGCGCTGCCCGGCTTCCGCCAGGGTGACCCCGTGCCGCACGCACGCCAGCACGTCCTGCAGGGCCTGTCGGGCGGGGGTGTGGTACAGGACCTCGCAGCCGGCCACCACGGGCAGGCGGTAGCGGGCTGCGAGGGCGCGGGTACGGGCTTCCAGGGCGGCGTCGGAGAAGCGCCGGTGGCGGGTCACCAGCAGGTACAGGCGGTCTGCGAAGGCGTCCCGGAGCATGGCGGCCACGGAATGGAGGTCCTCCTCGGACGCTGGGAGCGTGTCCGGGAAAACGCTCCCGGATAGAGGGGACCGGGGCCCCCAAAAATCGCGACCGCGATTTTTGGGGTGGTCTAGCAGGCTCCCCTCCCCGCCCCAGAGGGCCACCAAACCCGGGGCGTGCTCGCACACCTCCTCCCACGTGACCTCGCTGGTGCCCTTCTGGGACCGTAGGCGGCCGCGCGTCAGCAGCCGGCACAGGTGGCGGTAGCCCTCACGGTCCTGGGCCAGCAGGACCACGTGGGTGCCGGCGCACACCGACACCTGGGCGCCCACCACCAGGTGCAGCCCCACCTCCTCCGCGGCCAGCAGCGCCTCCACCGCGCCGTACACCCCGTCCCGGTCTACCAGCGCCAGGGCCGGGATCCCCAGCTCGTGCGCGGTCCGCACCAGCTCTTCGGGGTGGCTTGCGCCCTCCAGGAAGGAGTGGTTGCTCTTGCACCACAGCGGCACGTACACCTACTCCACCCGCCCTTGCAGGAACCACCGACGCCTGCGGTGGTCGTAGTACACCCACAGGAGCTCGCCCGCCTCGGTTTCCAGGAAGTAGTAGGACCGGTGCACCCGGCGGACCCACCACCCTCCCGCGACCTCCTCCGGGCCGAAGGCCGCGCGGTGGGCGGGCAGGGCGTCGAGGGGAACCGGCCTGCGGTACACCCGCCGCACCAGCACGGGGCGGAAGGCTTGAGGGGGCCTGGGCAGCCGGACGCGGCCTGCGGGGACCCACCCGTACCGGGCCTCCGGGAGGTGTCCTCCCCTCAGCACCGCCCGCACCACCGAGCCCTCCCCGAACTCCGCCCGCAGGCGGGCCAGGGCGCGGGCCGCCTCGTCCAGGTCCCGCCGCGCCACGGGGACTGCCCGGAGCTGCTCTGGCCCTGCCGGCACCCCACGGACCCGCACGCACACCTCGACCACCGCTGCTTCCCACGGGAGGGAGCCCAGCCGGAGCCGCACGAGGTCTACCAGCTGCGAGGAGTCCAAGGTGGGGGACGCGGGCTTGACTTCCGTGGCGAGCCGTCGGCCGTTCTGCTGCCGGAAGGACAGCTCCACCGAGGAAACGGCCTCCCCCCGCCGCGCGAGGGCCGAAAGCAGCGGGTCCAGGGCACTTTTGACCGCGAACACCAACCGCAGGAGGTCCGACTCCGGAGCCTCCAGCACCACGCGGCACTGCAGCTCTTCCTGCTCCGCGCGCGGCCGGAGGGGGTCGAAGGCGTCTCCTGCGGCCATCCGGCGCACCTCTGCCACCTGGGGGCCGAACCGCTCCCGTAGGGCCGCTTCCGGGAAGGCCAGCAGGTCCCGCACGGTACGCACCCCGAGCTTTTCCAGGACGTCTGCTGCCTCTGGGTCCAGCCCGAGTTCGCGCAGCCGCACCTGCCCCACCACGGCCCGTTCCTCCGCCACGGAGGAGAACACCACCACTCCCCGGCGGGCTCGTGCGGCCGCGTAGGTCCCGAACCGCGAAAGGCCTACCACCACCGTGGCCTCCCAGCCCGCCCGGCCGAGGTCGTCCCGCAGCCCTTCTGCCCACGTTTGCAAGGACGCGTGCAGCCACTCCAGGCCCGAGGCGTCCAGCCAGAAGGTGCCGGGCTCGGGAGCGCGCTCTATCCACGGGCTGAACCGGTACAGCCGCTTGACCACTTCCTCGGCTTCCTTCTCCACCTCCTGAGGGGCCACCACTCCCACCTGGAGGGTGGGCAGGAGCGCCAGGGCGGTGGCGTATGCCAGCCCCGGGAAGATCCCGGCCTTCCTGGCCTCCTCGCTCACCCACACCAGGCGGGCCCGGGGCCGGTCTTCCTCCACCACCGCCGCGGGCCGCCCCCTCACCTCCGGGTGGCGGTGGAGGAGGACCTGCAGGGGGAAGGCGGGTAGGCTAACGCAGGCCAGCCGGGCCGTCATAGTCCCTCCGCCGGGTCCATCCGGTCCCGCGGCGCTTGTCCCGCAGGGGTTCCAGCACGCACGCGAACACGCCGGGTGCCACCCGCTCCCTGCGCACGCGTGCCCGCAAGGACACCAGCGGGCTCAGAGAAGGACTACCCGGTGGGGTCCGGGTCAGGCACACCACCGCGGCCTCGTGGCGCTGCGCGAGCCCCACCAGCCGGCTCTGCACCGCGAGGGGGACGTCCGCGTCCGTGGTGAGGTCCACCACCACCAGCCCGAACCCGCCGGATCGAACCAGGCGGTCTGCGGCGCGGACGGCCGAGAGGGCGTCGGGTACCCGCACCACCACCAGGGACTCCAGATCTACCCCGAAGGTGGCGGCGTCAGGAGGGTAGAAGTCGCTCTCCACGCACACCCAGGCCGCAGGCTCCCCGGCCCTCTGGGCGTCGGCCACCAGCTCTACTGCCAGGGTCAGGGCCCCCTTCCCCTCCAGCTGGACGAGCCGTCCCTTGGTCTCTTCCAGGTTCCACGGACCTTCCCCAGGCGGAACGGGCTGAACAAGGGGCAGTACCCCCTGGGTGGCGTTGCGCACGGTCGCTTCACCGGTTCAGGGCGCCGGTGCGGTGAGGTGGCGCGGCTGGCGGCGCCCCGGGTCAACTAGAAGCGTACACGTGTTCGCTATCCAGGTCAAGGGCCATTGGGTGCCTTCCGCACTGGCGCCTACGGCCCCCTTCGTCGTCCGGGCAACGCGGTCCAGGTCAGCCGCGGGTGAGGAGCTCGTAGAAAATGCGGGCCGCCAGCTCCACCTGGTCCAGGGGCACGGACTCCGCCACGGTGTGGGCCTCCGTGGCAGACCCCGGGCCGAACACCACGCACGGCACCCCGGCCGCCGCCACGTAGCCCGCGTCCGTGGCGTAGGGCGCCGCGGTCCGAACGGCGCTGCCGACCACCGCCTGCACCGCACCCTCCAGCGCTTGAAGCACCCACGCGTCCCCGGGCGTCTCCATGGCGGGCGCCAGGAGGTAGGGCGCCTCCACCTCCACCGACCCCGCGAACCGCTTCGCCTGTTCGCTCTCCCCCACCCGGTCCCGCAGTGCCGCCCACACCCTTTCGCCGTCCTCCCCGGGCAGGAGCCGTCGGTCCACGTGCACCCAGCACCGGTCCGGCACGGTGTTGCGGCCCACCCCGCCCTGGATCTCGGTGAGGCACACCGTGGGCCGCCCCAGGAGCGGGTGGTGGGGGACGGGCTCCGGTACCGTGCACAGCAGAGGAGCCACGGCCAGCATCCCCTCGATGGCGTTGACGCCCAGCTCCGGGGTGGCGCTGTGGGCAGCCCGGCCCACGGTGCGCACGTAGAACCGCAACACCCCCTTGTGGGCCACCACGAGCCTCAGGTCCGTGGGCTCCCCGAACACCGCGCCGTCGGCCTGCGGCTTTGAAGCCGCCAGGGCTTTCGAGCCCGCAAACCCCACCTCCTCGTCCACCAGGGCAGCGAACGTCACTCGACAGGCGAGGCGCCCGCGGCGCGCCGCCTCCCGCAGAGCCACCAGCATGGCGGCCAGGGACGCCTTGGTGTCACACGCACCGCGGCCGAACAGGCGGCCGTCCCGGACCTCACCGGCGAAGGGCGGGACCGTCATGCCCGTGGTCTGCACGGTGTCCAGGTGCGCGGACAGCAACAGCCTCGGCCCCCGGTCCCCCAGGTACGCGAGCACGTTGGGGCGACCGGGGAGGACTTCCTCCGTGCGGACTTCCGCGCCCAGGTCCTGCAGATAGCGCACTACCTCCCGGGCCAACGCTCCCTCGCCCATCCCGTCGGTGAAGGCCGGGTTGACGCTGGGGATGGAGATCAGTTGCCGCAGCAGGTCCGTGACTTCCCCGCACTCCACGCTCGCTTCCCCCTTTTTTACAGGCCCACGAACCGGACGCCCACCGCTTTCCGCCGGTACCGCAGGTTCAGGCCGATCACCAGAGCCGCGAGCCGCTCCAGGGTCGCCGCCTCCTGTAACCCGCCCGCGTCCACGGCCCGCAGCCCCAGGGCTTTCGCCAGCCCGGCCACCCGCTCCTTCGCGGCCGGGTCGTCCCCGCACAGCAGGGTGTCCTCGTCCAGCTGCAGCTCCGCCTGCGCCAGCCTGTACGCCGAGACCGTGTGAAACGCAGCCACCACCCGAGCCCCGGGCAGGGTCGCCTGCACCCGCTGTGCCGATGACCCTTCGACCACCAGCTCCGGCGGGTTGAGCCGCGCGAGGGGGACGGTGGTGTCCACCACCACCTTGCCCCACACCACCTCGCGCAGGGGCGGCAGGATCTGGTCGTGGGCGTGGAACGGCACGGCCAGCACCACCACCTCGGCCCGCGCTGCCGCCTCCGCGTTGGTCCCGCCCCACACCCGTGCGGCCGGCTCCAGGCGGGCGATCCGCTCCGCCGCGTCTTGCCCCCTCTCCCGCACCCGGGAGCCCAGCGCCACGTTCAGGCCTGCCCGCGCCCACCTCAGCCCGAGGGCGAAGCCTTCGCGGCCGGTCCCGCCCACGATGCCCACGTCTGCCATCCGAATCCTCCCGTGCCGACGCCGGCCGATGGGATACAGACGCACCGTGTCGTAGTGGCGCTCGGCCGCTGCTTCCTGAGGGCGGAGGACAGCTCGTCCTGAGCCCTGGCCGGTCAGGAGTAACGACGTTCAGGTGGGGTGGCCGACGGGACTCGAACCCGCAACCCCCAGAGCCACAGTCTGGTGCTCTGCCACTTGAGCTACGGCCACCGCGGGGCCAGGAGCATTATAGACTACGCCCGACCCGCGCGGTAAGCCAAGCCTGCCGTTCGGCTTCCCCGCTCCTAAATAAACGCTGCGGCTTGGCCGTCTGACACATGTCGTCTGACACCAGGTGTCAGACGAAGGGGCGGCTCAAGGGACCTCCAGCCGGGCGCTGGCGGACCCGTCGCTGCGGATAGACAGCCGCCACCGGCGGCCCTGGTTCTGGGTGCGGCCGTGGGCGTACACCGCGATCTCCAGGGCGCTGACCTTCCGGAGGCTGTACGTCCAGTTGCGGGTGGGGGTGAGGTCCAGGTCGGACGCGGTGATCCAGGTGAACAGGTTCCCGTGCCCCTCCAGGTAGCGCTGGGCCTGCTGCTGGACCACCGAGAAACGCGCCAGGGCCTCCCCGTCGAAGGCGCTTCGGGCCTCCGGGGGCGGGGTGTTCGCGGGAGGGCGCTGCACCCGGCCCGACAGGAGCAGGAAGGCCACCAAGCCCAGGATGGCCAGCGACAGCAGCAACTCGGCTCGGGTAATGCCCCGCTCCCGCACGGCCCTCCCCTCCTACCCCGGCAGGGGTGCGTTACCAGCCGAGGGCGGACCTGCCCGCTCCCTGGGCCGATTCTAACCCGAGCGCCTCCGAGGCCAGCTGGGCCACGTAGTCCCCAATCGCCAGGGACGCGGTGGCCGCCGGGGACGGTGCGTTCAGCACGTGGACCGCCCCCGGCTGCATCACGATGCGGAAGTCGTCCACCAGGGTTCCGTCCGGCGCCACGGCCTGGGCCCGCACTCCCGCGCCGTCCCGCAAGAGGTCCCCTTCCGACACCTCCGGCACCAGACGCCGGACCGAGCGGGCGAACTCCCGTCGGCTCCACGACCGGTACTGCTCGTACAGCCCCACTTTCCAGTAGCGCCGGGCCAAGCCCCAGAATCCCGAGTAGCTCACCGTGTCCCAGGCGTCCCGGAGGGAGAAGGCCCGGGACCGGTAGCCTTCCCGTGCCCACGCCAGAACCGCGTTGGGCCCCACCTCCACCTCGCTCTGCACCGTCCGCGTGAGGTGGACCCCGAGGAAAGGGAAGCGCGGGTCGGGGACGGGGTAGATCAAGCCCCGCACCAGGCCCCGGCGCTCGGGTCTGAGGACGTAGTACTCGCCCCGGAAGGGGAGGATCCGGACGCCCGGCCGCGCGCCCAACAGCCGGGCCACCCGGTCGCAGTGAAGCCCCGCGCAGTTCAGTACTGCCTTCGCCAGCAGCACGCCCCGGGTAGTAGTTAGTTCGAACCCCTCGGAGCGCCGCCGCGCCCGCACCAGCCGGCACCCCGTGACCACGGGCGCCCCCGAGTCCTCCACCAGGTGGGCCAGCTGCACCGCCACCCGGTGGAAGTCTGTGATGGCGGTGGCCGGCGAGTGGAGGGCCGCGACCCCTGCTGCGTGGGGCTCCACCTCCCGCAGCTCCTCCACGGACAGCCAGCGCAACCCCGGTACCCCGTTGGCCTGTCCGCGGCGGAACAGCTCCTGCAGGGCCGGAACCTCGTCCTCCTGGCTGGCCACGATCACCTTCCCCACGGCGACGAAGGGCAGGCCGTGCTGCTCGCAGAACTCCCGCATCCTGCGGGCTCCCTCCACGCACAGGCGCGCGCGCAGGGAACCCGGACGGTAGTAGATCCCCGCGTGCACCACCCCGCTGTTGTGGGAGGTCTGGTGCGCGGCCACCTGCGGTTCCTTCTCGAGCACCACCAGCCGCAGGCCCGGGGACCGGTGGAGCAACGCGCGGGCGCACGCCAGGCCCACGATGCCCGCCCCCACCACCGCTACGTCGCACCGCTCGGGAAGCTCCGCCACCGACTCAGCCACCCAACTCGATCTCGGAGTCGTCGCCCAGGTTCACCCGGGTGGGGCGGCCCTCCAAGTACGCTCCCTCCCCGATGAGGGAGCCCTGAAGGACCACGTTGCGCACCGTGGCGTTGCGGTTGACGATACAGTCCCGGATCACGGACCGCACCACCCGGGCGCCTTCCGCCACCGACACGTGGGGCCCCACCACCGACTCCTCGATCACCGCGGTGGGCGAGATGGCTACAGGCGGGTGCACCAGGGCCCGGTCCAGCTGCGGCGGGGGCGGGTTCAGGATGTCCAGGAGGGCCCGGTTGGCCTCCAGCAGGGCCTCCGCGGTGCCGCAGTCGTACCACTCCTCCACGGGGTAGGCCCGGACCACCGCCCCTGCGTCCACGTATAGTTGAAGAGCGTCGGCCAGCCAGTACTCCCCCCGGACCTTCCGGTCCTCGTGGATGAGCCGCTCCAAGCACCGCCGGAACAGGAGCGTGTCGTGGAGGAAGTACACGCCCGTGATGGCGAGGTTGCTGGGCGGCTGCTCGGGCTTCTCCAGCACGCGCCGGACCCGGCCGTGGGGGTCCAGCTCCACGACTCCGAACCGCCTCGGGTCGGAGACTTCCCTCACCCCGATGAGGGAGACGGAACTGCGCAGCATGGGCCGGAAGTCTCCCCGGAAGATGGTGTCGCCCAGCAGGATCAGCACGGGCTCGCCCCGCAGGTACTCCCGCGCCACGTAGATGGCGTGGCCGTTGCCCAGGGGCCGCTCCTGGCGCACGAAGTGCGCCCGCAGGTCGTAGTTCTCCCGCACGTACGCCTCGATCTTCTCCCCCAGGTGCCCCACCACCAGCACCACCTCGTCCACGCCCACCGCCAGCAGTTCGTCGAGGATGTGGCCGAGGATGGGCCTTCCCGCCACGGGCATGAGGGCCTTGGGCAGGGTGTACGTGTGCGGGCGGAGCCGGGTCCCGAACCCCGCCACGGGCACGATGGCGCGCAACGGACACCTCCTTCCTGCGCGGTTTTGGACCCGCGCGGCGTCGCCCGGCCGCCCGGGTCAATCGCGCGATCTCCGGGGACCCCGGTCCCCCGGCGCGCGACGGCTTCTCAGCCGTGCTGCTAGGTCAGGTGTTCTACGGGGAAGCCGCGAAACCTGCGGAAGTCCCGGTCCTCCGTGAGCAGCGCGGTCACGCCGTGCTCCCGGCACACGGCCACGATCTGTGCGTCCACGGCGAGGTTGCCCGTGGCCCGCGCCTCCCACAAGGCCTCCCGCAGCAGCGCCCAGAACCGGTCCCCGGGGGTCAGGACCTGCACGCTGGGGCTTTCGAGCAGCGCCGTCAGGGCTGAGGTCGCCTCTTCCAAAGTGGAGGGCGGACGCAGGATCCGCTCATGGGTGACCACCCGCACGAACTCCGCCAGGCAGAACACGGGGATGCCCCACAGGGTCTTCCCTTGAGCCAGGCTCCTGAGCCGTTTCAGCGCGCGGGCGTACTGAGGGAACTCGGCGCGGTGCGCGTACACCAGCACGCTGGTGTCCACGGCCGTCAACGGCGTCCCTCCATCCAGTCGTACAGCGCGACTCGGTCGACCACGTCCACCGCGGCAGGACCCTCCCCTTTTCGCACCACCCACCGAAGCCGGAACCGCCGCGGTGAGGAACGGCTGCGCAGGAGCAGGCGGATGGCCTCCTCCACCAGGGACGTGAGGGTCCGGCCCTCGTGGGCAGCCCGCTTCCGGAGCTCGCGTACCAACCCTTCGTCCAGGTCCAGGGGCGTCCGCATGGTGCATAAAAGCATACGATCCTATTACGGAAGTCTGCAATCCCGGGCGCGCGTCCGGTATCCTGTTGGCGTGAACGGAGGGACTGACCGACCGGCTCCGCCCGTGGCCTCTCAGCCCCCGCCCCACCGCTGGCGAGTGCTCGTGGTGGCCACTTTCCAGCAAGCGGGGCTCACCTTCGTGCGGTTCGGCCTGCCCGCCCTAGCTCCCTTCGTGAGGGCCGACCTGAAGCTGACCTTGACACAGACGGGCGTGGTGCTGGGCGCCTTCGACCTGGGGGCGCTCTTCAGCTTCTACGCCACGGGAGTCGCCACGGACCGCTTCGGCGAACGGCGGGTCATGGCCCTGGGCGCCCTGCTCACGGGCCTGTTGGCCGCCGCCGCCGCCCTGGCTCCCTCGGTGGGCGTGCTGGCCGCGGTGCTGGCCCTGGCGGGCGCGGGATTCCCCTCCAGCCAGGTGGCGGGCAGCCACGCGGTCATGGCCGCCTTCCCGCCCCGGGAACGAGGGGTGGCCATGGGCGTGCGGCAGGCCGGCCTACCGGTGGGCGGGTTACTGGCGGCCTTCCTCCTACCTTGGCTGGCATCCTCGTGGACGTGGAGAGTGGGGCTGGCGGCCGCAGGAGCGGGCTGCGCCCTGGCGGGGGTCTACACGTACGCGGGCCTCGGCCGGGTGGAGGGGCGGTCCCACCCGCGCCCTGTTTCGGGACCCAGGGTGAGCCCGTGGCGCGCTCCCCTGGAGTTCTTCCGCAGCCCGCCGCTCCTCCTCACCACCCTCACCGCGTGCCTGCTGGCGGCGGGGCAGTTCGGACTCACGGGGTACCTGCCTCTTTACTTCGTGGACACCTTCTCGTGGGACCCGCAGCGGGCCGCGCGGCTGCTGCTGTTCGTGCACCTGGGAGGCGTGGCGGGACGCATGGCGTGGGGCTGGGTCTCGGACCGGTGGTTCGGGGCGGACCGGCCTCGGCCCATTGCCCTGGCGGCCTGCTGTGCCGCGGCCACGGTGGTGCTCCTCGCCGCGCTGGCCCGGTGGGAGTCGGTAGCGCCCGCCCTGGCAGCCTTCCTGTCCCTGCTGGCGGGGTTTACCCTGCTGGGGTGGAACGGGCTGTACGTGACGTTGATCTCCGAGCTCGCGTGGGGCGCCTCCGCGGTCATGGTGGGACTCAGCATGACCGTGCTGTACGTGTTCACCATGCTGGCGCCTCCCGCCTTCGGCTGGACCGTAGAGCGGACGGGAGGCCAGTACACCACGGCCTGGTTGGGCGTGGTGGGCCTGCAGCTGTTGGCTGCAGGGACGGTGCTCCAGGTGCGCCGGACGCGCACCCCCGCGGCCCACGTCCTGCCGGCGGGGGAGTGAAGGGCCCGGGGCGCGACGTTCGGGTCGGCGACGCTGTATGGGGTCGGTCCGCGTGGGGCAGGCTTCCGTCGCCCGGCCGAGAAGTTGTCCTCGGCGAACCTGACGGGGTGGGCTCTCGCCGGGAGGTGCGGTTGAGCGAGGGAAGGAACCACCACGGTCACCTCGGCCGACCTCCGGCCCCCTCACCCGGGCCGGAGGAAAGCGTCGAGCTCAACGCGGAGTTCCAGCGGGCCCTGCACCTGCTGGAGCGGACCCGGCGTCACGTCCTGGTCACCGGCCGCGCGGGCACCGGGAAGAGCACCCTGCTCCGCTACTTCCTCCGCCGGACCCGCAAGAAGGCCGTGGTGCTGGCCCCCACGGGCGTGGCCGCGGTGAACGTGGGCGGCCAGACCATCCACTCCTTCTTCGGCTTCCGCCCCGACGTCACCCCGGACCAGGTGTCCCGGGTCTTGCTCCCGGAAGACAGGGAGAACCTGTACCGACACCTGGAGCTGGTGGTCGTGGACGAGGTGTCCATGGTCCGCGCGGACCTGCTGGACTGCGTGGACCGGTTCCTGCGCCTGCACGGGCCCCGCCGGAACCGCCCCTTCGGAGGGGTGCAGATGGCGTTCTTCGGGGACCTGTACCAGCTCCCGCCGGTGGTGACCGGCGCGGAACGCAAGGCCCTGGCGACGGTGTACGACACGCCCTACTTCTACAGCGCCCGGGCCCTGCAGGAGGTGGAGCTGGAGCTGGTGGAGCTTGAGAAGGTCTACCGACAGACGGACCCCGTCTTCCTGGAGCTCCTGGGCGCCATCCGCAACGGTACCGTGACCGACGAGCAGCTCGCCCTGCTCAACACCTGCTGCGTGCCGGACTTCGAGCCCGGCCCCGACGACCTATACGTCCAGCTGACCACCACCAACCAACTGGCGCAGGCCGTGAACCACGCTCAGCTCGCCCGCCTTCCGGGCAAGCTGTACACCTTCGAGGGCGTGCTGCAGGGCGAGTTCGAGCCCGACCACACGCCGGCCCCGTTGCACCTGGAGCTCAAGCCGGGGGCCCAGGTGATGCTGGTGAACAACGACCCGGAAGGGCGCTGGGTCAACGGGACCGTCGGGCGGGTGGCGGAAGTACTCCCCGACGAGCCGGAGCCCGTGGTGCTGGTGGAGCTGGAAGGTGGCGGGCTGGCGGAGGTGGTGCCGTACACCTGGGAGCTGTTCTCCTTCTACGTGGAGGGAAGCGAGCTGCGGTCGAAAGTGGTGGGCCGCTACACGCAGCTGCCCCTGATGCTGGCGTGGGCGGTGACCATCCACAAGAGCCAGGGCAAGACCTTCGACCGCGTGGTGATCGACGTGGGACGCGGGGCCTTCGCCCCCGGCCAGGTGTACGTCGCCCTCAGCCGGTGCCGGACCCTGGAGGGGATCGTGCTCAGGCGCCCCATCAGCGCCAAGCACGTGTGGGTGGACTACCGCATGGTGAGGTTCCTCACCCGTTTCCAGTACGGGAAGGCCGAGCGGGCCCTCCCTCTGGAGCGACGGAGGGAGCTGGTCCGGCGAGCCATCGAGGAGGGGCGGGCTTTGCGGATCGTCTACTTGAAGCCCAACGGGGACAAATCCCGGCGGGTGGTGTGGCCGTTGGAGCTGGCCGAGGTGGAGTACCGCGGCCGACAGTTCCTGGGCCTCCGGGCGTTCTGCTCCCGCCGCGGCGACCAGCGAACCTTCCGCGTGGACCGGATCCTCGAGATGGAGCTGGAGGAGGGCTGACCACGGAGCCCGGCCCGCGGACCCAGGTCGCCATCTCCTCCTGCCCTATCCTGAGTAAACGCGCCAACCCGGCCGGTCAGGGGACGGCGGCTCAGGGCTCGTGGCACAGTTCCTCGGGACGCGCTATACTCCCGTGTTGTAAGGGGGATCCCATGCCGATTATCAACGTTCCGAAGGTCCTGCGGGAGAAACTGGGCGAGGAGGGCGCTGATGCCCTGGTGGAGCTCATCAACGCCGCGGACAGCCAGGCCAAAGCCGACGTCCTCACCTTCGTGGAGGAGAAATTCGAACGCCGGCTATCGGAGGAGCTGGCCAAGGTGGACGGACGGATCACCACAGAAACGGGGAAGCTGGGGGAGCGGCTGACCAGCCTGGAGGCCCAGTTCGAGCGCCGGCTATCGGAGGAGATGAGGAATGTCGCTGCGGAATTCGCCAGCGTCCGGAAAGAAATGGCCGAGCTGAAGGCGGACCTGATCCGCTGGATGTTCATCTTTTGGGTCGGCCAGCTCGGCGCCGTCGTGGGTATCCTCGTTGCGTTTTTCCGGAGGTGAAACAGCGTGCCACGACCGAGGTGGGGAAGCACACTCGCTGCCTCAGAGTCATCTTCGGGATCGTTCCAAACCGGGTACTGTGCTCTCAGTACGCGCCGCGAGCGGTGAGGACCACCCACACGGTGCGCGCCAGGATGTACAGGTCGAGCCACACGGACCAGTTGCGGACGTAGTAGCTGTCGAGCTCTACGCGCTCCTCGTACGTGGTGTCGTTGCGGCCGGAGACCTGCCACAAGCCCGTGATGCCCGGCAACACCTGTGCGTACAGGGTGAACCGGGGTCCGTACCGTGCCACCTCCTCGTCCACGATGGGCCGGGGCCCCACCAGGCTCATTTCTCCCCGCAGGACGTTCCAGAGCTGCGGGAGTTCGTCGAGGCTCGCCCGGCGCAGCAAGCGGCCCACCCGCGTCACCCGCGGGTCGTGCCGTAACTTCTGGTCCCGCTCCCACTCCTCCCGCAGCTCCGGGTGCTCCCGCAGGTAACGGTCCAGGACCTCCTGCGCGTCGCGAACCATGGTGCGGAACTTCCAGGCCCGGAACTTTCGCCCCCCTTTTCCAATCCTGGGCTGGGCGAAGAACACCGGACCGGGTGAATCGAGGCGCACCGCGAGGGCGATCAAGGCGACGAGGGGGAGACCCAGAAGCCCGAGGACCACCGCCGCGGTGACGTCCAGGACGCGCTTGAGCACGCGGGGTCCGGGAAGCAACAGCTGCTGCCGGACCTCCAGGGCCACCACGCCCCGCAGGTCCCTAACCGCCACCCACAGGCTGGACAGGCCGAACAGGTCGGGGACCACCAGGACGTGCGAGAAGGCGGTCCCGTACCGCTCCACGATCTGGAGCAGCCGCTCCCGACCCGCTCCCGGCATCGCCACCAAGGCGTGGGTGATCCCGGACTCCCGCGCCAGGCGCGGGGCGAGGTCCACCCCGCCGACCACCGGCAGTCCTGCTACACGGGCCGGCTTGGCGGGGTCGTCGCCCAAGAACGCCACGGGCCGGAGTCCCAGGCCTGGGGCGGCCTGTAGGGCGCGGGCCACCAGCTCCCCGGTTCGACCAGCACCCAGGACGAGGACCGGGTAGCCCCACCACCGCGCCCGGCAGAAGGCGTGGCGGACCAGGGCCCGTCCCAGGGGTACGAAAACCGCGGTGAGCACCCACGCCACCAGGAACACCGCGCGCGAGTAGACCTCCGCGCCCCGCAGCACGAAGGTGGCTGCCCCAGCGACCAGGTACACCACGGAGGTCGAAACCGTGGCCCGCCGGAGCTCCTCCGGAGGCGCAATCCCGAAGCCCGGGTACAGGCCGTTCAGGGCGTACGCGGCCACGAACAGCGCAAGCCCCGGCCACAGGCGCCAGTACAGGTCGGGCGAGAGCGTTCCGCCGGCCAACAGCCGCGCGTGTACTGTCAGCCACCAGGCCAGGGCCACCGCGGCCACATCTGACGCCGCGAGCAACAGAGAAGCAACGCCCGGACGGCCGGGGGTCACCACCAGGGGCAGCTCGAACCCGCGGGTGGAGCTGCGGATGCTCACACCAAGCTCTCGGTTTCGGCTCGAAGGGTCTGCCTGGCTTCTACGCACCGACGGGCCGCGGGATCACCACCCCGCCCTGGGCTTCCAGGACGAGGCCCACGCCCTGCTCCTTCGCCGCCTCCAGTACCCTCCTCTCGGCCGCGAGCCCGAACACCACGGGCCAGATGGGAGTCCCCACCCCCTCCTCGGCCAGGCGCCGGCGGACCTCGTCCCGGCGGAGGGTGTTGGCCAGCTCGTAGACGTCCCCGGGCTGCACCCTCACCTTAGCAGACACCAACACCCACACCACGCCCTGCGGGCCTTCCGCCCGGGTCACGCCGTCGAACTCCGTCAGGCCATCCAGGGACCACGCCAGGATGGGGTCCAGCACCTTCAGCCCCAACGACTCCAACCATGCCTTGACTGCCGGAACCATGCGCGCCTCCGCCGTCGCACCCACCACTTGCCCGAAACGGTCCTGCGTGCGCTGCAGCAGGTCCAGACGGCGCCCGAAGTCCTGCTGCATGGCACGCAGTCCTCCGACGAGATCCAGTACCGCCTGCTCTAGCCGCGCCATCCTCTCGTCGCCGCGGATCTGGGCCTCCTCCA
>CAYTFH010000019.1:0-54905 GCA_964437095.1 uncultured bacterium
CAAGAGGATGGAGTCGGGCACGGTGACCTTGCCCACGTCGTGCACCCGGGCGACGCTGTAGAGACTCCACAAAACGTCGGTAGGGAGCCTGAGCCTTTCACCTAGGGCTCGGGAGAGTTCTGCCACTCGCACGGAGTGTTGCGCTGTGTAGGGGTCACGCAAGTCGACAGCGTCCGCGAGCGACTGCACGAAGTTGTCGGTCTCGGAGCGGAGACGGACAAAATGGTTATACGCGAGTCGTGCGGTCACCAGGGCAGGGAGAAGCAGGACGGCTGCTGCGGGATGCAGGCGCCAGAGGACTGCCGCAGCCACGGAGAGGGAAGTAAGCCCTCCAAAAAATGGAGCGGCAGCCCGCACGTAGGGCAGAAAGACGGCTCGAAAGGGTAGGTTTTGTGCCGCGGCAACCGGGAAGACGACTAGGAGCGTGTTTATGAAGGAGAATGTAGCAGCCGCAGCCAGCCCGGCGCTCAGGAGGCCCGCTGCCTGGTCCATGGGGATGAGAGATCGGAGGCTGTTATAGACATTTCCGGCGGCCCAGACAGAGAAGGAGTAGTTGCCCGAGTTGTAGACGACCTTGTACCAAGGCTTGCCCAGTTGGATGTCAGCGGTTGCGACGGCGAAGGTCAAAAGGAGAAGCGCGAAAGGCCAACCGGCGATGAGTAGGAGGGGCAATCCGATGGCTGTGCTGAGGGTGACCTCGGTCGTTTCGGCGCCGATCTGGAAGCGGGTGGGCTTGAGCTCCGCAACTATCGCCAGGAAAGTGGCGGTCATGAAGGCTGCCGCATCAAGGGGAGATACGCGCAAGTTGGACGAGTGGAGAACAAACAGTGCGTCACCCGCAGTGGGTAGAAGCAGCAGCAAGCCGGCGAGGCCCGCAACGAAAAAGCGCCTGGACACCGGATCCCTCCGTCCCACCTTCGGGTGGGCGAACGGAGCAAATCCCGTGCCAGGCGGCGGTACCGTACTCAGGTCTGTCGGATGTGGCTACGTTAGGGTTTGCAGAGTGCTAACCCCACTTGCCGCCCGCGCCAGCTGCCACCAGGAGCGAAGCCAAAGTCGACAGCAGCAGCACCAGCTTGCCCCACTTGTTCATCCTGATCCCCTCCTTTCAGAGTCTTGGTCCGGCACTCGGCCGGTCAGCTAACCCCACTTGTTCACGGAGAAACCCTCCTCGCTTGACGTGGCACCGTGTTTGCTCTAACATCACAGCGACTCGCGCCCGCCGGGCGCGGGTCTACCGGAACCGTGTTCCGGGCATATACACGGTTGCACGGGCGGCGCCGTGCAACGACAAACGAGACTGCCGACGAGTGAACCCTCGTCAGGCTGGTGACTACGGGCTGCGCGGAAACCGCGTCGGAAAGCCCTTCGCGCGGGATGGTCGCAGCATCCGTAGGTTTTTGTCAAGCAAATTAAGTTTTTCTTCGTACCGTCCTTCCAGAAGCCTTCACACGGGGTGAGTCCGTGAGGCTGCTGTTTGCGTCCTCAGAGGTGGTTCCGTTCTCCAAGACCGGAGGGCTGGCGGACGTGAGCGGGGCGTTGCCGCGCGCCCTGGCCCAGCTCGGGCTGGAGGTGCGGGTGGTCACGCCCTTGTACAAGTCCGTCCGCGAAGGGCCCTGGCAGTACGAGCGGGTGGGGGAGGTTGAGGTAGAGCCCGGCGGAGAACGGGTCGAGATCTGGGAAGGTGCCCTCCCGAAGGGCCCGCGCGTGTGGTTCGTGGACCACCCTCCGTCCTTCGACCGACCCGGCCTGTACGGGGAGGCGGGCCGTGACTACCCGGACAACCTCCGGCGGTTCGCCCTCTTCTGCCGCGCCGCTTTGAACTGGACCGCGACCAGCGGCTGGATGCCCGACGTGGTGCACTGCAACGACTGGCAGACGGCCCTGATCCCCGTATACCTGCGCAACCGCCGGGGACCAATTTCGGACCGGCTGCCGACGCTGCTGACCGTGCACAACCTGGCCTACCAGGGGGTCTTCCCCGCGGAGCAGTTCCCCCTGCTGGGTCTGCCCGGCGAGCTCTTCAGCCCCAGGTACCTGGAGTTCTGGGGCCGCGTGAACCTCCTCAAGGGCGGACTCGTGTTCGCCGATGTCCTCAACACGGTGAGCGAGACGTACGCCCTGGAGATCCAGACGCCGGAGCTCGGCTGCGGGCTGGAGGGAGTCCTGCGGGAGCGGGCGGCGGACCTGTACGGCGTCCTGAACGGCGCAGACTACTCCGTGTGGGACCCCCGCCATGACCCCTACATCCCAGCCCGGTACGGCCCTGAAGACCTGTCCGGCAAGGCGGCTTGCAAGGCGGCCCTGCAACGCGAGGTCGGGCTGCGGGAAGAGCCACGGGCGCCCCTGTTCGGGATGGTGTCCCGGTTGGTGGAACAGAAGGGCGTGGACCTGGTGGCCGCCTGCGTGGACCGGTTCCCGCAGGCCGGGGCGCAGCTGGTCCTGCTGGGGACCGGCGATCCTGCCTACGAGGCGCAACTGCTGGAGGCAGCCGGCCGGCACCCGGGTTGGGTGGCGGTGCGGGTGGGGTTCGACGAGCGGCTGGCGCACTGGATCGAAGCGGGCTGTGATGTCTTCCTCATGCCGTCCCGCTTCGAGCCCTCCGGGCTCAACCAGATCTACAGTATGCGCTACGGCACCGTGCCCGTGGTGCGGAGGACCGGCGGGCTGGCGGACAGCGTGGTGGACGCTACCCCGGACGCGTCGGCGCGGGGTGCAGCCACCGGCTTCGTGTTCGACGAGTACTCCCCGGAGGCCTTCTGGGGTGCGGTGCAGAGGGCCCTGGCGGCCTACCGAGACCCCACCACGTGGCGGACGCTCATGCGGGCGGGCATGGCCGCGGACTTCTCGTGGAGCCGGGCCGCGGGGCGCTATGTGGAGCTGTACCGGCTGGCCGTGACCAAGCGGGGTGCGGTACCCTCTTGACCGTGCGGGTAGGGAGCGGGAGGCCACTCGATGCCTGAGCTGCGGCGGGACGTGGTGTCCGGGCGGTGGGTGATCATCGCCACGGAGCGGGCTGCTAGGCCCACGGACTTCGCCAAGGGCCGCGAGTGGTCGGCCCCGGACCGTGACCGCTGCCCGTTCTGCGTGGGGCGGGAGGACCAGACCCCTCCGGAGATCTACGCGGTCCGGGACTCCGGGGCCCGGGACGGGCCCGGCTGGCGGGTCCGGGTGGTGCCCAACAAGTACCCCGCCCTGCGCATCGAGGGCGAGCTGCACGCGGAGGGGGCTCCCTTGTTCGAACGCATGGACGCGGTAGGGGCCCACGAGGTGATCGTGGAAACACCCGACCACGACACCCACCTGGGGCTGCTCCCCGACAGCCAGGTGGTGGAGGTCCTGCGCGCCTACCGGGAGCGGTACGTGGACCTGGACCGGGACCCCCGGTTCAAGTACGCCCTGCTGTTCCGGAACCACGGCCGCACCGCGGGCGCGAGCCTGTCGCACCCCCATTCCCAGCTCATCGCCCTGCCCGTGGTCCCCCGGCGGGTGGAGGAGGAGCTGGAGGTGGCGCGGGCCTACTTCGCGGACCACGCTCGGTGTCTGTACTGCGACGTGGTCTCCGCGGAGCTGGAGCGGGGGGAGCGGGTGGTGTACGAGAACGACGCGTTCTTGGCCTACGAACCCTTCGCCTCCCGGTTCCCCTTCGAGACGTGGGTGCTGCCCAAGTTCCACCAGGCGTCCTTCGGCGACCTGGGGGACGAGGAGCTGGTGGAGCTGGCGGACGCTCTGCGGTCCACGCTGCACAAGCTGCACGCGGCCTTGGACAACCCGCCGTACAACTTCATCGTGCACAGCGCGCCCTACGAGCGCGTCCCCGAGCACCTGTACCACTGGCACGTGGAGATCATGCCGCGCCTGACGTCTGTGGCGGGGTTCGAGTGGGGCAGCGGGTTCTACATCAACGTGGTCCCGCCGGAACAGGCCGCCTCCTTCCTCCGGGAAGCTCCCGCCCACCCCGCGGCGCCCGCGGGGCCCGTGGGCGAGCTGGTGGAAGTCCACGGCGAGGTGGGCGGCTAGGCCCTCCCGGGCCCTACTGGATCACCACGCTGGGCAGCCACAGGGCCAGCTGAGGGAAGAAGTACACGAGGAGCAGGGCCAGCACCTGGAGCCCCAGGAAGGGCATCATCCCCCACCAGATGTCGGACAGCAGCACGGCAGGAGGCGCGACGCCCTTGATGTAGAAGGCGGCCATGGCCACGGGCGGGCTCAGGAAGGCGGTCTGAAGGTTGACGGCCACCAGGACGCCGAGCCAGATGGGGTCGATGTTGTAGCCTTGGGCCAGGGGCCAGAACAGGGGCATGAAGATGATGATGATCTCCGTCCACTCCAGGGGCCAGCCCAGGAGGAAGACGATGACCAGCATGAGCCAGAGGAACTGGGGGCCCGTGAGCCCGAGGCCCGTGATGAACTGCTCGATGACCCGGGAACCCCCCAGGCGGGCGAACACCGCGGAGAAGATGTTGCTGCCCACGAACAGGAACAGGACCGTGCTCGAGGTGCGCAAGGAGTGGTACACGGATTCCCGCAGGGTCTGCCAGGTGAGCCGGCGGTAGAGGGCGCTGAGGACCAGGGCTCCCAGCGCGCCCATGGCCGCGGCTTCCGTGGGGGCGGCCAGCCCCGCCACGATGGAGCCCAGCACGGCCAGGATCAGCAGGGAGATGGGCAGGACCCCCGTGGCCAGCATGAGGAGGATCCGGGGTAGGGTGTAGTTCCGCTCCTCCTTGGGCAGGGGCGGGCTCAGGTCGGGCCGCAGGAGCGCGCGGGCCAGGATGTAGACCACGTACATGCCCGCCAGGACGAACCCCGGCACGAAAGCGGCCAGGTACAGCTTCACGATGGAGATCCCGGCGTTGGCGGCGTACAGGATGAGGAGCACGCTGGGGGGGATGAGGATGCCGAGAGTGCCTCCCGCGGCCACGGAGCCGGTGGCCAGGCGCTTGTCGTACCGCAGCCGCAGCATGGGCGGCAGGGCCAGCAGCCCCATGATGGTGACGGAGGCGCCGATGATCCCCGTGGCCATGGCGAAGATGGTGCAGGTGATCACCGTGGCCAGGGCCAGGGAGCCCGGTAGCGGGCCCGCGGCTACCAGGATGGCGTGGAACAGCCGGTCCATGACCCCGGACCGTTCCAGTACGTAGCCCATGAACACGAACAGGACGACGGAGATGAGGACGTCGTTGGTCATCACCTGGAAGGTGCGGATGGCCATGAGGTTGAACAGCTCCGGTCCCCACCCGATCCCCAGAGTCCCGAACACCAGGCCGAGACCCAGGAGGGTGAAGGCGGTAGGGAAACCCACGAAGATGGCGAGGGTCAGGACGAGTAACTGGATGACGCCGAGGGTTTCGGGGTTCACGCCACCACCTCGTACTCTCCGTGGTCTCCGGGCCACCGGTTGGTGCGGATGGCCACCACGCAGCGGAGGACCTGGGCCAGCCCTTGGAGGGCCAGGAGGACCGCGCTGAAGGGGATGACGAACTTCAGGGGGTAGATGGGCCGGCCGTAGGGGCTGAAGGGCGAAGTTTCTCGCACCAGGAAGGACTGCCAGAAGTACGACCAGCCCGCCGACGCCAGGGCGTACATGGCCGGGAAGAACACCACGAGATACAGGGTCAGGTCGATCAGGGCCTGCGTCCGCGGCGAGAAGCGGCGGTACAGGACGTCCCCGCGGACGTGGGCGTCCCGGGCCAGAGTGTAGGCCGCACCCAGCATGAAGTAGGCCCCGTACAGCATGACCGTGGTGTCGAAGGCCCACGTGGTGGGAGCGCTGAAGAAGTAGCGGGCGAACACCTCGTACACCATGGCGAAGGTGAGGGGTAGGATCATCCAGGCGGCCACCACGCCCACGAGGTTGGACAGTCGGGAGATACGGTCGATCCACGCTTCCATGGGTTCCCTCCGCAGGGCGGGCGGCCGCCCGCCGGCGGCCGCCCGCCGCGTCTTGCCTCAGCGCCTGCGGAAGTAGTGCTCGAAGGCCGGGCGGTTGTCCACGTAGGTCCGGATCTTCCACGGGACCACCCGGCGCGCCCACGCGCGCTGGCTCTGGATGATCCGGGCGAAGGTGGGGTTCTGCTTGCTGTACCGCTCGATGATCCGGTCCCAGGCCTTCAGCTGGGCTTCCAGCACGGGCCTCGGCGTCACGAACACCCGCACCTTGCGCTGGGTCTCCAGCTCCTCCAGGTCCTTGCTGTTGCGGTCGATCATCTTATGCTGGAAGTCCGCACTCTCCGCCAGGATGGCGTTGCGGACGATGGCCTTCAGGTCCGCGGGGAGGGCGTCCCATTTGCTCTTGTTGAAGAGGATCTCCAGGCACTCCACGGGCTGGTGGTAGCTCTGGAGCATGTACACTTTCCGGACGTCCGGGAAGCCCAGGAGCTTGTCGGAAGTAGGGTTGTTGAACTCCGCACCGTCGATCACGCCCCGCTCCAGGGCGGGCACGATCTCCCCTCCGGGCAGGATCACCACGCTGGCGCCCAGTTCCTTGAACAGCTCCGCGGACAGACCCACGGTGCGGTACTTGGTGCGCTGGAGCTGGTCGGGCCGCAACACGGGGTTGCGGAACCAGCCCAGGGGCTGGGTGGGGATGGGGCCGTGAAGGAAGGAGATGACGTTCATCTTCAGCTCGTTCTGCAGCAGGTGCTGGTACATGTCGAACCCGGCGCCGTAGTAGAACCACGCCAGCAGGTCGATGGCGTCCATGCCGAAGGAGGGACCGGTCCCGAACAGGCTCACGGCCACGTTCTTGCCGAACCAGTAGGCCGGGACCCCGTGCCCGCCGTCCAGCACCCCGCGGTTCACCGCGTCCAGGACCTCGAAGGCGGGCACCACGGCGCCCGCGGGCAGGACGTCAAACCTCAGCCGGCCGCCCGACATCTCGTTCACCCGCTGGGCCAAGCTGACGATGACCTCGTGGAAGATGTCCCGGGTGGGCCAGGTGGACTGGATCTTCCAGACGGTGGGAGCCTGGGCGCGGGCCACGTGGACCTTGGGAAGGGTCGCGGTGGCTGCCGCCGCGCCCGCGGCCACCGCGGACTTCAAGAACGCCCGCCGCGATAGGCGGCGAGGCCGCTGCCCGTTCCTGGTGCGCGTGCTCATACGACCCCCCTTTTCTTTGGGCTAGGAGCCCCTGGTGTCCCCCGCCGGCTTACCCTCCATCCCCCCTTTCGCCGGCCACGAGGTGGGACACCCACGCCGGGGCGCTGGTTACGATTCGGAGGAACGGGGGGCTTTTCCTCCCGCCGGGGGCGCTATCCGCTCTGCGGAAAAGCCGAGCCGTTGGCTGATCTGGTGGGCAGCGGAAAGGACTGTAGCCGCCACTTCACGGATGCGCAAGTGGGGCAGCCGGCTCGCGGGTGCGGACACCGACAGCGCCGCCACCACGCGCCCTTGGGCGTCGCGCACGGGCGCCGCCACGCAGCGCACGCCCTCCTCCCGCTCCTCCCGGTCCACGGCGTAGCCCCGCGCCCGCACCAACCGCAGCTCCCGCAGTACGGCTTCACGGTCCGTCAGGGTCCGAGGGGTGAAGCGAACCAGGGGCCCCGGCCCCAACAGGCCGCGGACCACGTCCTCGGGCTCCCAGGCCAGGAGGACCTTGCCCACCCCTGTGCAGTAGAGCGGGTGGCGGGCTCCCGGCTGGGCGAACAGTCGCAGCATGCGGTCGCTCTCCACCTGAAGCACGTACACCGCCTCGTCCCCGTCCCGCACCGCCAGGTTGGCGGTCTCCTGGAGCCGGGCCACCAGCTCCACCATGACGGGCCGGGCGGCCTCCGTGAGGTGCTGCCCCCGCAAAAAGCCCATCCCCACCTCGAAGGCCCGCAGGCCCACCCGGTACCGGCCGTCGTCCACGGGCTGCACGTACCCACGGCGCCGCAAGGTCTCCAGCAGCCGGTGGGTGGTGCTCACCGGGAGCCGCGCCCTGCGGGCGACCTCGGAGAGGCTCAGGCCGTGGCTGTGGGCGAGGGTCTCGAGAACGGCCAGACCCCGCAACAGGGCCCGCACCGGGCCCTCGGAGTTCCTCCCCGCGCCGTGAGTCGGCCTGCCCCGCGGCATCTTTCCACATTGTAGAAAATCCTCCCGCAGATTGACACCGCCCCGGTCCGCGGCTACGTTGGCGGCGAACGGAGGTGATGAGCATGGAGGTGGCAGCGCGAGGCGTGGAGGTGTTGGCGGACGCGGGCCCGGTGCAGGCGGAGGTGCTCACCCCCGAGGCCCTGGAGTTCGTGGCGGGGCTCCACCGGGAGTTCGAGAGTACCCGGCGCAGCCTCATGGACCGCCGGGCCCACCGGCATTTGGAGCTTTTGGCGGGGGCCATGCCCGACTTCCTCCCCGAGACCCGGTGGGTGCGGGAGTCGGAGTGGAGGGTAGCCCCGGCGCCCGCCGACCTGCAGGACCGCCGGGTGGAGATCACGGGGCCCGTGGACCGCAAGATGATGATCAACGCCCTCAACTCGGGCGCCCAGGTGTTCATGGCGGACTTCGAGGACGCCCTGTCGCCCACCTGGACCAACGTGGTGGTGGGCCAGAAGAATTTGCAGGACGCGGTGCGCCGGACCATCGAGTACACGAGTCCCGAGGGTAAGCACTACCGGCTGCAGGAACAGGTGGCTACCCTCCTGGTGCGGCCCCGGGGCTGGCACCTGCTGGAGCGGCACGTGCGGGTGGACGGCCAGCCCGTCTCCGGGGCCCTGTTCGACTTCGGGCTGTACTTCTTCCACAACGCCCGGGAGCTGTTGGAGCGGGGCACGGGGCCCTACTTCTACCTGCCGAAGCTGGAGAGCCACCTGGAGGCACGGCTGTGGAACCACGTGTTCCAGTACGCGCAGGACGCCCTGGGGATCCCCCGGGGCACCATCCGGGCCACGGTCCTCATCGAGACCATCCTGGCCGCCTTCGAGATGGACGAGATCCTGTACGAGCTGCGCGACCACGCCTCGGGGTTGAACGCGGGCCGCTGGGACTACATCTTCAGCGTGATCAAGAAATTCCGGCACCGCCCGGACTTCGTGCTGCCCGACCGGGCCCAGGTGACCATGACGGTGCCCTTCATGCGCGCCTACACGGAGCTGCTGGTGAAGACCTGCCACCGACGGGGTGCCCACGCCATCGGCGGCATGGCCGCCTTCATCCCCAGCCGCAGGGACCCGGAGGTCAACGAGCGGGCCCTGGCCAAGGTCCGGGAGGACAAGGAGCGGGAGGCGGCCGACGGGTTCGACGGGACGTGGGTCGCCCACCCGGACCTGGTGCAGGTGGCCATGGAGCCCTTTACCCGGGTCCTGGCGGGCCGGCCGCACCAGAAGCACCGGCTGCGGGAGGAGGTGCAGGTGCTCGCCAGCCACCTGCTGGACGTCCGCGTGCCCGGCGGGTCCATTACGGAAGCGGGGGTGGTGAACAACGTGAGTGTGGCCCTGCAGTACCTGGACAGCTGGCTGCAGGGGACGGGGGCCGCGGCCATCTACAACCTCATGGAGGACACCGCCACCGCGGAGATCTGCCGCGCCCAGCTGTGGCAGTGGATCCACCGCGGTGCCAAGATGGAGGACGGGAGAACCGTGGACGCGGACCTGTACCGGCAGATCCGGGACCGGGAGCTGCAGCGCCTGGGGGGTGGTGCGGGGTCCCGCCTCCGGGAGGCCGCGGAGATCCTGGACGAGCTAGTGCTGCGGGAGGAGTTCGTGGACTTCCTGACCCTGGTGGCGTACGACCGGTTGGAGTAGCCGTGGACCGGGAGCAGGTCGCCGAGGCGCTTCGCGCCATCTACCCGGCGAGCCGCATCCTGGTGCGGCCCGCGGAGCTGGCGGCGTACGAGTCCGACGCCCTGACCGCGTTCCGGGCCCGTCCCCTGGCGGTGGTGCTGCCGGAACGCCGGGAGGAGGTGGTGGCCACCGTGCGGTGGTGTCACCGGCACGAGGTCCCCTTCGTGGCCCGGGGGAGCGGCACCAGCCTGTCGGGCGGGTCTTTGCCCGTGTCGGAGGGGATCGTGATCGCCCTGAACCGGCTCAACCGTATCCTGCGCCTGGACCCGGAAGAGCGCATCGCGGTGGTGGAACCCGGGGTGGTGAACCTGGACGTGTCGCGGGCGGCGGCGCCCTTCGGCCTGTACTACGCGCCGGACCCCAGCAGCCAGCCGGTGTGCACCATCGGAGGCAACGTGGCGTTCAACTCCGGGGGCGCGCACTGCCTCAAGTACGGGATGACCAGCAACCACGTCCTGGCCATGGAGGCGGTGCTGGCGGACGGTGAGGTGGTGCGGTTCGGGGGCGAGAGCCTGGAGGAGGTGGGGCCGGACCTGGTGGGGCTGTTCGTGGGGTCCGAAGGTCTGTTCGGCATCGCCCTGGAGATCACCCTGCGGCTGGTGCCGAAGCCCGAAGCCTACCGCACGGTGCTGGCCGCCTACCGCAGCCTGGAGGCCGCGGGGGAAGCGGTGGCGCAGGTGGTGGCCGCGGGGCTGCTGCCGGGTGCGGTGGAGATCATGGACCGCTTGAGCATCGAGGCGGCGGAGGCCGCGGTGCACGCGGGCTACCCCCAGGACGCGGCGGCGCTTCTCATCGTGGAGCTGGAGGGCGAGGAGCCGGAGGTGGACGCCGAGCTGGAGCAGCTGCTGCAGGTGGTCCGGTCGTCTGGCGCCTACGAGGTCCGGCTGGCCCGCGACGAGGCGGAGCGCCAGAAGATCTGGAAGGGTCGGAAGAGCGCCTTCTCCGCGGTGGGGCGGCTGAGCCCCGACTACCTGGTGCAGGACGGGGTGGTGCCCCGCACCCGCCTGGGGACGGCGCTGGCGGAGATCGAGCGGTTGAGCCGCGAGTACGGCCTGCGGGTGGCCAACGTGTTCCACGCAGGCGACGGCAACCTCCACCCCTTGATCCTGTACGACGGCCGGAAGCCCGGGGAGCTGGAGAGGGCGGAGGAGCTGGCCGGCCAGATCCTGCGGCTGTGTATCCGGCTGGGTGGGTCCATCACGGGAGAGCACGGGGTGGGCATGGAGAAGCGCTCCTACCTCGCGGAGATGTACGGGGAGCGGGATCTGGAGGTCATGCGGAGGCTGCGGCGGGCCATGGACCCCCTGGAGATCGCCAACCGCGGCAAGATGTTCCCGCCGGTGGCGCGCGCCGCGGAGCCGGTGGCGGCGCGGTAGGGCCGTGGAGCCCGTGGTGGTGCGGCCCCCGGAGGTGTCCGCGCTGCAGGAGGCGGTGCGGGAGTGGCCCGTGGTGTGGCCTCGGGGCGCGGGCACCAAGACCGGGCTACGGCCTCCGGAAGACGCGGTGGTGGTCGACCTGGCGCACCTGCGGGGCGTGGTGGACTACGACCCGGGGGAGTTCACCTTCATCGCCCTCGCCGGTACGCCCGTCCGGGAGGTGGAAGACCTCCTGGCCCGGCACGGCCAGTACCTGCCCTTCGACCCTCCCCTGGCCGCCTCGGGCGCCACCCTGGGGGGGACGTTGGCCAGTGGGCTCAGCGGGCCAGGGCGGTACCGCTACGGCGGCGTGCGGGACTTCGTGCTGGGCGTGCGGTTCGTGGACTGCGACGGCCACCTGGTGCGGGCGGGCGGCAAGGTGGTGAAGAACGCCGCGGGCTTCGACCTGGCCAAGCTGTTCGTGGGGAGCCTGGGGCAACTGGGCGTGCTGGTGGAGGTGTCCTTCAAGGTCTTCCCCGCGCCCCGGGCCCGCGCCACGGTGCGGGTCAGCCGCAGCCGCTTCGAGGAGGCTTGGGAGGTCCTGCGGGCCCTGTACACCAGCTCCTTCGACCTGGAGGCCCTGGACCTCGTGCCACCGGGCACCGTGTGGGTCAGGGTGGCGGGCCGCCCCGAGTCCATGCCGGCCCGGCTCGCGCGCCTGCGTGCGTTTCTGGGAGGGGCGGCGGAGGTGGTGGAAGACGACGCCGGCGTGTGGGAGGCGGCGCGGGAGTTCCGCTGGGTGCCCGCGGCCTGGGCGCTGGTGAAGGTGCCCCTGACGCCGCGCCGTCTGCTCGACCTGGAGCGGGAGCTGGCCGGCGCGGACTGCCTGCGCCGGTACTCCGCGGGCGGCAACGTGGGCTGGGTGGCGTGGCCGGGTGACCCGGAAGTTCTGTCCGAACTACTGTCCCGCCTGGGACTGCATGGGCTGCGGGTGTTGGGCGGGGAAGGGCCACCCTTCCTGGGCCGCCATGCCCCGGACGGGTTCGCCCTCCGCGTGAAAGCGGCGTTGGATCCCGCAGGACGCTTCGGGAGGTCCGCGTAGTGCTGCACGAGATTCCCGTCGCCCGCTACGGGGCCACCGGGCCCGTGATGGCGCGGGCGGTGGAGGCGTGCGTGCACTGCGGCTTCTGCCTTCCCGCGTGCCCCACGTACCGAGTCCTGGGGGAGGAGATGGACTCCCCCCGGGGTCGCATCTTCCTCATGAAGGAGGTGCTCGAAGGCCGCCTGCCGCCTTCGGAGGCGGCACCGTTCTTGGACCGGTGTCTGGGTTGCCTGGGCTGCGTGGCCGCGTGCCCTTCGGGCGTGGCCTACGGTGAGCTGCTGGTGCCCTTCCGCGAGTACGCCCAGGACAAGGTGCGCAGGCCCTGGCGGGACCGGGTCCTGCGCCGGCTGTTCCTGGAGACGCTCCCGTATCCCAGCCGCTTCCGGGCTGCCCTGCGTCTGGCGAACCTCGCGCGGCCCCTCGCGGGCTTCCTGCCGGAGCCGCTGCGGTCCGCGCTGGAGCTCGTTCCCCGCCGCCTGCCCGCTGTCCGCGACGCCGGCTCCACCAGCCTGCCCCAGGGGTCTCCGCGGGCGCGGGTGGCGGTGCTCGCGGGCTGCGTCCAGCAGGTCCTGCGGCCCGGAATCCACCGTGCCACCGTGCGGGTGCTGGCGCACAACGGGGTGGAGGCGGTGGTGCCTCGCGGACAGACCTGCTGCGGGGCGCTGGCCGTGCACGTGGGGGAAGGCACATCGGCGCGGAAGCTCGCGCGCCGCAACCTGGAGGCGTTCTCCGGCCCCCTGGACGCGGTGATCACCGACGCCGCGGGCTGCGGGTCCGCCATGAAGGAGTACGGGCTGCTGTTCGCGGGGCACGCGGAGGAAGCCCGGGCCCGGGAGCTCGCCCGCCGAGTCCGGGACGTGAGCGAGTTCCTGGACCAGCTGGGCCTCAAGCCGCCTCCGCCTCTGGCATCCCCCACGCGGGCCGTCTACCACGACGCCTGCCACCTGCTGCACGCCCAGGGCGTGCGGGAAGCCCCGCGCCGGCTGCTGGCCCTGGTGGGCAACCTGGAGCTGGTGGAGCCCGCGGACGCGGAGGTGTGCTGCGGGTCCGCGGGCACGTACAACCTGGAGCACCCGGAGGTGGCCGCGGAGTTGGGGCGACGCAAGGTCCGCGCCCTCCTCGCCACCGAGCCGGACGTGGTGGTCACGGGCAACGTGGGCTGCATGGTGCAGATCGCCGCCCACCTGCGGGCCGCCGGACGCCCCCTGCCCGTGCTCCACACGGTGGAGCTGCTGGACCTGGCGTACCGCGGCCAGCCCCTGCCGCGGCTGGCCTGACCCTCAGGGGCGGGCCCGGGCGAGGGTGGCCTGGGCCATGCGGAGGGAGGCGGCGTCCACCATCTTGCCGTCCACGGTGATGGCACCGCGTCCTGTGGCTTGAGCTTCCTCGTACGCGGCCACCACCCGCTTGGCCCACTGGACTTCCTCCTCCGTGGGCGCGAACACCCCGTGCACCACGGGCACCTGGGCGGGGTGGATGCACCACTTCCCGTCGAACCCCAGGCTGCGGGCCACCCGGCACAGCCTCCGGAAGGCCTGCAGGTCCCTGAACTCCGCGGCGGGGCCGTCGAACGCCCGCAGGTCCGCGGCCCGGGCCGCCACCACCACCCGCGCCATGGCGTAGTGCCAGCGGTGGCCGGGGTACGCGGCGTCCCAGGCGTCCTCTGTGCCGATGGCGGCCGCCGGCATCCCCACGGACGCGGCGAAGTCGCCGGGCCCGAAGCTCAAGGCCTGGAGCCGGGGGCTGGCGGTGGCCAGCTGCTCCACCCGCGCCAGACCCGCCGCGGTCTCCACCAGGACGTGGACACCGATGCGGTGGCCCAACTGGGTCCGCGACTCGATCTGACTCAGGAGGATGTCCACGAAGGCCAGCTCCTCGGGCCGGCTGACCTTGGGCACGATGACGCAGTCCAGGTACGCACCGGCTTCCTCGCACACCTCCACCAGGTCCCGGTACGCCCACGGCGTGTCGAGGCCGTTGATGCGCACCATGCGGGTTTTCCCTTTCCAGTCCAGCTCCCGTAGGGCGCGGACGGCCTGTTGCCGCGCGCGGTCCTTGAGCTCCGGGGGCACCGCGTCCTCCAGGTCCAGGAACACCGCGTCCGCCTCGGAGGCTGCGGCCTTCTCGACCTTTCGGGGCTCGGAGGCGGGCACGGCCAGGATGGAACGCTCCCACCGCTCGGACATAGGCACCTCCACCGCCGGGTTTGAGACAATGGCGCAAGGAACCCGGTCCGATTGTACGGCTGCTGGAGGTCCGTGGGGTGGAGCGGCGCGCGGTGACGGTGGCGGTGATGCTGGGGATGTTCCTGGCGGCCCTGGACACCACCATCGTGGCCACCGCCCTGCCCACCATCGCCCGCACCCTTCACGGGCTGGAGCTGTACCCGTGGGTGGCGGCGGCCTACTCCCTCGCCCTCACCGCGGCCACGCCCGTGTTCGGCGGCCTGGCGGACCGCTACGGCAGGCGGCCGGTGTACCTGTTCGGCATCGCGGCGTTCTTGGCCGGTTCAGCCCTGTGCGGCGCCGCGCGGTCCATGCCCGAACTGGTGGCCTTCCGGGCCGTGCAGGGCGTGGGCGGCGGAGCCCTGCTGCCCGTGGCCATCACCATCGTGGGAGACCTCTACAGCTTGGAGGAGCGGGCCCGGGTGCAGGGGCTGTTCAGCGGCGTGTGGGGCGTGGCCAGCGTGGTGGGCCCCCTCTTGGGAGGCTTTCTGGTGGACCGGTGGTCGTGGCGGTGGATCTTCCACGCGAACCTGCCCGTGGGGCTTGTCGCCCTGTGGGTGGTGGCCACCAAGTACCGGGAACGGCGGCCGAGGGTGGAGGGGTCCGTAGACCTGCCGGGCACGGCACTCCTGGTGGCCGCGGTGGCCGCGGGCCTGTGGAGCCTGGAGGCCGGCCTGCACCCTTGGGGCGTCCTGGCGTCCGCGGGATTGTCGGCCGCCTTCCTTTGGTGGGAAACGCGGGCCAGACAGCCGCTGCTGCCCTTGCGGGTGTTCCGCAACCAGGTGGTGGCCGCCGCGTCTGTGGTGGGTCTCCTGGTGGGGGCGGCGCTGTTCGGTAGCCTGTACTACCTGCCCCTGTTCGTGCAGGGGGTGCAGGGTCGCAGCCCCACGGCCGCGGGGGCGGCGCTCACGCCCCTCATGCTGGCGTGGACCGTGGCCAGCAGTCTGGGCGGCCGGCTGGCCCTGCGCTTCGGCTTCCGCCGCGTGGCCGTGGCGGGGGCCCTGCTGCTGTCCGCGGGGTTTGGAGCCCTCACCGCCATCCAGCCCGACACCACGCCCGCCTTCGTCCGGTCGGCCACCGCCCTGCTGGGCACGGGTATGGGGCTGGTGGTGCTGGTGACGGTGGTGGCCGTACAGGACTCAGTGGACTACGGCCAGCGGGGTGTGGCCACCTCCGTCACCCTGTTCTTCCGCAGCATCGGGGGCGCGGTGGGCGTGAGCGTGTTCGGTAGCCTCCTGGCGGCCCGCCTGCGCGCGGACGGCGTGCGGGTGAGCGATCTCCAGGCCCTTCTCGACCCCGCGGGGCGGGTGCGCTTGGCCCCCGAAGCTTTGGAGCCTTTGCGAGCGCACCTGAGCGGCGGCTTGGAGCTGGTGTTCACCGCCTCTTCGGTCTTGAGCCTCCTGGCCCTGGTGTCCCTACGGGCCTTCCCCGTGGGCCCGGCCCAGCGAGTGAGGGGAGGGTGGGCCCACGCCGGTGAGTAGAAACGGCGTCGCTGCCGCGGGCGGTGCGGGGCGGTGGCGTGTTAGAGATCAGAAGCCGCGGCCATCACCTCGTCCGCCAACCCCTCCAGGAACTCGGGGTCGGTGTTGAGGGACTGGGTGCGGCGGAACACCAGGCCCAGACTGCCGGCCCGCTCCGCGGCTTCCACGTCCAGGTCGTACAGAACCTCCAGGTGGTCCGCCACGAACCCCACGGGCACCGCCAGCACCTGGCGTCGCCCGGCCGCCGCGATCTCCTCCAGCACCTCCAGGATGTCCGGCCCCAGCCACGGAAAGGGCGTGTGGCCGGCGCTCTGGTAGCACACCCGCCACGCCGGGAGGCGCGTGCGGCGGGCGAGCTCCTGCGCGGTCTCCAGGAGGGTGGTGGGGTAGGGGTCGTTCCACTCCAGGATGCGCTCGGGGAGGCTGTGGGCGGTGAACAGCACCTCCGTGGCCTCTGGGCGCGGGTCGGGGAACCGCTCCAGGCTGGACCGGATCCGCCGCTCCACGGCCGCCAGGAAGTGCGGGTTGAGGTGCCACGACCGCACCACCCGCAGCTGCAGGTCCTGGGCAGAATCCAGGACCGGTTTTGCGTACTCCATGTACTCGTCCACGATCATGCGGGACTCATGAGGGGCCAGCACCAGGGCCACCACGCGGCGCACTCCGTGGCGGAGGATCTCCGCGGCCACGTCCGCGATGAAGGGCGCGCTGTGCTTCATGGCCAGGTACACCCGGAACCTCCCGGGGGCGCGGCGGTCCAGAGCCGCTTGAAGGCCCCGGGCCTGCGCTTCCGTGATCTCCCGCAAGGGAGAAGCGCCCCCGATGCGGCGGTACCGTGCCCGCAGGGCCTCCACCTCTTCCGGAGACGGCCTGCGCCCCCGCCGGATGTGGGTGAAGTACGCCTCCACCTCGTCCAGGTGGCGGGGTGTCCCGTACGCCATGAGCAGCACGCCCACCGTCATGCGCGCCTGCCTCCTTCGTGCACCCACTCCACCAGCTGCGCCAGCCGGCCGGGGTCCGTCTGGGGGAGTACCCCGTGGCCCAGGTTGAAGATGTGTCCGGGTAGCTTGCGGCCCTGGTCCACCACCCTCAAGGCCTGGGCCTTCAGGCACTCGGGCTCGGCCAGCAGCGCGGCCGGGTCCAGGTTGCCCTGGAGCGCCTTGCGCCCCACGGCCGCGGCGGCCGCGGACAGGGAGACCCGCCAGTCCACCGCCACCACCTCCACGGGGAGGTCGCGGAACTCCGCCAGCAGGTGCGCGCAGCCCGTGGCGAAGTAGATGCGGGGCACTCCCTGGACGGCCTGCAGGACCTGGACCAAGTAGGGGCGGACCGCCCACCGGAAGTCCTCCGCAGAAAGCACCCCGACCCACGAGTCGAACAACTGGACCATCTGCGCTCCCGCGTCCACCTGCGCCCGCAGGTACCGCGCCGAGTTCGAGGCCAGCCGGGCCGCCAGGCCGTGCCACACGTCCCGCCGGGCGTGCATCAACGCCCGGGTCCTGGGCCAGTCCCGGGACGGTCGGCCCTCCACCGCGTAGGCGGCCACGGTGAAGGGCGCTCCCGCGAACCCCACCAGGGGCCGGTCCAGGACCCGGCGGAGGATCCGGACGGTGTGGGGTACGAACTCCACGGCCTCCAGGTCCAACTCCGGGAGACGGGCCAGCTGTTCTGCGGGGAGAGGCTCCAGCACGGGGCCCCGGCCTTCCTCCAGGTGGAAGTCCAGGCCCATGCCCCACAGGGGCACCAGCAGGTCGCTGAACAGGATGGCCGCGTCCACGTCCATCCGCGCCAGGGGCTGCAAGGTGGCCTCGGCGGCCAGCTCCGGGTTCCGGCAGAGCTCCCGCAGGGAGTACCGCTCCCGGAGCCTGCGGTACTCGGGCAGGTAGCGGCCCGCCTGGCGGAGGAACCAAACCGGCGTGGTGTCCACCGGCTGTCCCAGCGCTGCCCGCAGGATCCGGTCCCTCAACGTCCCGCTCCCAGCAGCGTCGCCGCGTACACGGTGGCCAGCAGGACCAGCAGGTTGGCGCGCGCCAGCCCCACCGCCCACGCGCGGGGCAAGCGGCCCTCCGCCGCTCCGGGGGCCGCCCAGAAGTCGTGGGCGGCTTTGAGCACCACGGCCAGCGCCACCAGGCCCAGCTTGTCTCGCAGCACCGGCCGCAGGGGGTCCCACCCGGACCCCACGAAGACCGCTCCGGTGGCCACCAGGGCGGCCACCGCCACCCAGGACAGAGTCCGAAAGCGCAGGCCCAACACCCGGAAGGCCTGCGCCCCTCCGGGGCCCGCCCGGCGCAGGGCCGGAGCCGCCCACGCGAATAGCACGTAGCCACCCACCCACACCGCCGCGGCCAGGACGTGCACGAACACCGCGAGCCCGTACAGGGTCATGGGGATCGCGCCAGCGCTTCCCGCGGGATTTCCAGGCGCACACCCCAGCCGAAGTCCTGCTCCGAGAGCACATAGGCCCGCTCCGGCTTCAGGGAGAAGAAGCGGATCTGGCCGGACCCGCGCAGAGCCGGCCACACGGGGAAGCGGCCCCGGGCAGAGGGAAAGCGCTGCAGGTACGCGCGAAGGGCCGCCACCGCGTCCCGTCCCGTCAAGGGCTTCACCGTGCCCTCGAGCTGGATGCCGCGGAGGGGGCGGGTCTGTTCGGGGTAGATGGCCGCCGCCGCCCGAGGGTGGCGGAGCAGGTCCCGGACGTGGCGGGTGGTGAGGCGGGACATGAACACCAACTCCGGTCCCGGCCGCACCGCGTACAGCACGGGAGCCGCCCACGGGCCCGCGGCAGAGCAGGTGGCCAGGGTCATCACCCGGTTGCCTTCCAACAGCTCCCAGAAGACCTCCGCCACCCGCGATTCGGAAACTGGGTCAGGCGGTGGGGAAGACGTGGCGCACGACCTCCTCCAGGCTCCCGTAACGGGCGGTGAAGATGGGCGTGTCCCGCAGGGTGTACGGCCGCGCCGCGGTGCTGCGCAGGGCAGTCACCAGCTCCAGGAAGCGCTCCGGGCCGTCGGTTTCGTAGCCCACCACGAACTCCCAGTCGCTGAGGCCGGTGCTGTACAGGAGGATCTGCTCGATCCCCTCGAAGCCGTGGCCCACCCGCGCGTGCTCCAGCATCATGCGTCTGCGGTCCTCCGCGGGCAGCTGGTACCACTCGTGGGTCTTGATGAAGGGGTACACGACCAGGTAGCGCTTGCGCGCGCCGGGGACCTGGACGCTGGTCCCGCTGCGGCCGGTGTACTGGGAGGGGCGTACGTAGCCCCACAGGGCGGCCACGCACCGCAGGTCCGTCCCCAGTAGGCAGCCCACCGCCCGCTGGTAGGCGTCCAGCTCGTGCGCGGCGATCCAGAACCCCAGATCCGCGTCCGCCCTCAGGCCCACCAGGTCGTACGTGTACACCGCAGCCACGCCCGCCACCGCACACGCCCGCTCCACCGCCTCCCGCACCCGCGCAGCCTGCTGGGAGGTGCGGTAGCCCGGCGGCACCTGGTAGAACAGGAAGCCGTGGACGCGGGGCTCCGCCACGTCCGCCACCTGGGGACCTCAGCGGGACCGGCGCGTGCGCCGGGCAGCCGCGGGCCGGGCCGCCCGGCGACGGGCCTGGGCGGGGCGACCCCGCCGCCGGCCCAGGGCCTTCCGGAGGCTGGCCACGTCTTCCAGCCGCACCACGTACGCCCTGCCCTGGCGGGTGGCCGGGAGCCTGCCCTGGCGGATGTACTTGTACAGGGTGAGACGGCTCACACCGAGCCGCCGGGCCGCCTGCTCCGCGGTCACCACGTCCTCGGCCGGCGCGGGGGCCGGAGGAGTCTGCTCCGCCGCGGTGATGGCCCGCAGGGCCGCGGCGGTGCGCCGGATGGCCTCCTCGATCTCCCGGGGGCCCATGCGCCGCTGGGCCGCCTGGGCCTTCACGATCTCCACGGTCATCTCGAGAATGGACGACACCCCGGACCTCCCGACCTCGCCGGTTTGCGCCTGCCCCGATGGGCGCGGCAACACCAATACCATACTGCAGGTTCGCAAGGCGTGCAGCACCGGCAGGGGACGGGCCGACAGGCTTTCCCGGGCCGTGGGAAGCCAAGGGCGGGTGAAAGCCGCCGTGGTCCACGATCTCGCCCGCGCCGCGGCGGATGGCGCGGCCCTGCGGCCCGGCTGGCGCGGAAGCCCCGCTCGCGACCTTTTGACACCCTGCGGGGGCTCCCCCATACTTGCCCCAAACACCGGGGCCGACCCGGTTCAAGAAGGCTGCAATCGCTGGCGGAAGGGTAGACGTTTCCTTCAAGGAAGGAGCGGTGTCGGCCGATCTTCGCGGGGGGAGTTGGGACGGAGATGGAGATCCGAACCGTGGGGGCGTACCTGCAGGCGGCGGCGCACGACGACCGGCTCGTCCGCACCACGCACCGCTATGTCGCCGACATGCTGGAGTACTTCGGCCCGGAGCGGGTCTTCGAGGGCATCTACGGCATGCGCCGCCAGCTGGAGGACATCGTGAACTTCTTCCGGGCCCACTCCATGGCCATGGAGCGCCGCCTCCTCCTCCTGGTGGGGCCCCAGGGGTCCGGGAAGAGCATGACCGTGGACAAGCTGAAGCGGGCCCTGGAGGAGTACTCCCGCACGGAGGCGGGGCGCCTGTACGCGGTGCAGGGCTGCCCGTTCCACCAGCACCCCTTCGACCTGGTCCCGCAGGAGGTGCTGCGGGCCCGGGGCTTTCACTGGCACGAAGAGGCGGTCCCCTGCCCCGTGTGCGACCGGCTCATCCAGCGGTACGGGGGCTGGGAGGCGGTGCCCGTGGAGCGCATCGAGCTGTCCGCCCGGAAGAAGGTGGGCATCGCCAAGCACACGCCCACGGACCTCCGGCGGGAGGACATCACCAACTTCGTGGGCAACATCAACTTCGCCATGCTCAAGGAGCGGGGGTCCACCTACGACCCCGACGCCTACGACTTCGAGGGCAAGATCATCTGGGCCAACCGGGGGATCCTGGACTGGACGGAGGTGTTCAAGAGCCGCCGCCAGCTGCTGTCCCTGCTCCTGGAGCTGATCCAGTCCAAGCGCATCGACCTGGCCAACTTCCCCACGGTCCACGTGGACTGCGTGGTCATCGGCCACTCCAACTACCCCGAGTACCACGTGTTCCTGTCCGAGGACATCATGGAGCCCCTCCGGGGCCGCATCCACAAGATCGACTTCCCGTACAACCTGGACCTGGCCGGGGAGATGGAGATCTACCGGCAACTGGTGGAGCGGGCGAACCGGATCCGGGGGGAGCGGAAGCACGCGCCCAAGGACGTGTACGAGCTGGCGGCCCGCTACGCCCTCAAGACCCGCGCGGACTCCGGGGGCCTGAAGGGGCTCAGCCCGCGGTTCTTCGAGGACGCCTTCTCCACCGCGTACGTGCGGGCGGACCGCTGTCTGGACCTGGAGGTCCTCAGCGAGGCCATCGAGCGGACCTTCGAGCACCAGTCCATCAAGGACCTCAACCTGAAGGAGCTGCTGCGGCAGTTCGAGGAGACCAAGATGGAGTTCGTCCACGAGAAGGTCTCCCTCATCGTGGAGCGCATCGTGCCGGAGCACTTCTTCGAGTACGGCCAGAACGTGTACCGGAACTACCTGGACGCGGTCCGGCGGAACGTGGTGGGCGAGCCCCTGGCGGAACGGGAGAAGGGGCTGGTGGACGAGGTGGAGGGGATCCTGGTCCACAAGCGCCAGATCAGCCGGCAGGGGCGGGTGGCCTTCCAGAACGTCCTGGCGGAACGCTACCAGGAACTGTGGGAGATGCCGTACACGGAGAACGAGCACTTGCGCCCGGTGATCAACGAGGTGGTGTTCAACAAGATCAAGAACTGCCTGCGCCTGTACGACAAGACGGAGGACCTGGACCCCACCAGCCGGGAGCTGCTGGACGTCCTGTACCGGAGCGCGGTGACGGAGCACGGGTACTGCGAGGTGTGCGCCCGGAGCCTGTTCCGCATCCTGGGTCGGAGCGTGTGAGGGGGACATGCGCATCCACCGGGGCCGGATCGCCCAGCACAAGCACGACGAGCTGCTGCGGGCCTACCTGAAGGAGAACCTGCACGAGCTCATCCAGCAGAAGGAGCTGGTCATCGACGGCAAGGTGAAGACCCAGCTCGCCACCCTGGACCTGCCCACCCTCCGGTACGGGGACGAGGAGGCCTTCCTGGCGCAGGGGGCGGGGCGGTCCGGCCGGGGCGGGGGAGGGGGGGATGAAGGGGTGCAGCCCGTGGGGGGCTTGCTGGGCGGCGACCACCACGGGCCGGAGGTGAAGGTGGAGCTGGACTTCGACGAGTTCGTGCGCCTGGCCCAGGAAGTGCTCCTGGAGGAGCTGGAGCTGCCGGCCCTGCAGCGGGTGCCCCGGGGCGGGGAGGTGCAGACGGAGGACCTGCCCGAGCTGGACGACCTGGACCGCATGGGGCTGGCCGCGGACCTGAACCTCGAGGAGACCCTGGTGACGAGCCTGATGCGCAACGTGCGGGAGAGGGGGGTCCTGGACTACGACGTGGACCTGCGGCTGGATGGGTGGTACTTCGTGGAGGACCCCGCCGCCTCCCGCAACCACCGGTGCCTGGAGGTGTACGTACTGGACATCTCCGGGTCCATGCGGGGCGACTACCTGGCCCTGGTGCGGAAGACCATCTTCCTCCTGTGGTACGCCCTGGAGCGCCGCTACCCCACCAACCTCCGACGCTACGTGGTGTTCCAGGACGTGGCCGAAGAGAAGACGCGGGAGGAATTCTTCTCCGTGGAGTCCAGCGGGGGCACCCACATCTCCGCAGGCTTCGAGAAGGCCATGGAGATGCTGGAGGGGGTTTCGGAGTACGACACCTACCTGTTCATGTTCACGGACGGGGAGACCAGCAGCGGGGACTTCGAGCTGGCCAAGCGGAAGTACGAGGAGGCCCTGGACCGGTTCCACTGGGTGTGCTACGGACACGTGAACCCCGGGGGCCGCGGGGTGGGCGGCTTCAGCGAGTACGTGCAGGAGGTGGCGCGCAAGCGGCCCAACGCCACCTTCGCCAACCTGGTGGACTTGGACTCGGTCCGGGAGGCGTTGCGGGAGTTCCTGGCCCGGGTGGACGGTGGGGGGAAGGTACCGTGCGGGAGTACGAGGCGGTCATCGCGCGGGTGGAGGAGCTAGCCCGGGAGTTGGGGCTGCGGTGGGACCCCGTGGTCTTCCGCATGAGCGAGGCGGAGGAGATCGCGGAGGTGGCCAGCATGGGCCTGCCCAACCGCTTCGTGCACTGGTACTGGGGCGGGGCGTACAAGGAGATCCGGCTGCAGCAGGACAAGTCGCTGCTCAGCATCCTGGAGCTGGTGCTGAACAGCCGGCCCGCCTACGCCTTCCTCCGCAGGTCCAACACCTACCTGCAGAACGTCCTGGTCATCGCCCACGTGTACGGACACGCGGACTTCTTCGCCAACAACCACTGGTTCCAGAAGTCCAACAAGAACATGCTCAACGAGGCGGAGCGGCACGCCCGCACCTTCCGGGCGTACGAGGCCCGCTACGGCCCGCAGGCCGTGGGCCAGCTGCTGGACGCCTGCCTCACGGTGGCCACCTCGGTGAACGCCTTCGAGCGGGACCCCGCCCGGCGGCGCCGGCGCCTCGTGTACTTCCTGGAGGAGCACGCGCCCCTGGAGCCCTACGAACGGGAGGTGCTGCAGGCCATCCGGGAGGAAGCCGAGTACTTCGACCTGATCCAGCGGACCCACATCACCAACGAGGGGTGGGCCACCTTCGTGGAGGCCACCCTCCTCCGGGAGCTGCTCAGTGCGCGGGAGTGGGCGGAGGTCTCCGTACAGCTGTGCGCCCGCCCCGCACCCTACACCCTGGGCTACGCCCTGTTCACCGCCATCCGGCGGCAGCGGGGGTTCGAGGGGGCGCTGCAGGCGCGGCGCTACTACGAGGATGTGCGGCTCATCGACGAGACCCTGACCCAGGAGCTGGTGGACCGCCTGGACCTGTTCGTGTACGACCCCCGGGACCGCAGCCGCAACACCCACGTGGACGCCGTCAAGGAGATGCTCATCGAGCAGAAGCTGTACCGGAGCGAGCCGCGGGTGGAGGTGGAGGATCCCGACCACCCCCGGGACCTGGTCCTGGTCCACGCGGAGGAGGGGCGGAAGCTGGACCCCCGGCGCATCGCCCTGTACTTGAAGGCGGTGCACGGGCTGTGGAAGCACCCCGTGCGGCTGCGGGCCAACGGCAAGCTGTACACCTACGACCGCCGGGGGTTGTCCACGGCTTGACGGGGGTCCGGTGCTATAATGGGGCCGAAGTCTCAAGCCACGGCGCGGTCGCGGGCGCCGGGTGGGGAGCAGCGCAAAAGGGGGTATCGCCGTGATCCGGATGAAGGTCAAGGGCGTGGCGATGGATCAGCACATGAACCCTGTGGTGCTGCTCACGGACACCGACGAGCGCATGGCCCTCCCCATCTGGGTGGGGGCCGCGGAGGCGCAGGCCATCGCCCTGCAGCTGCAGGGCGTGACCCCGCCCCGGCCCATGACCCACGACCTGCTGCGATCCATCCTCCAGGAGATGTCGGTCTCCCTCACCCGCATCGTGGTGAGCGACGTGCGGGACCAGACGTACTACGCGGAGATCCACCTGAAGCGGGAGGGCAAGGAGCACACCATCGACTCCCGGCCCAGCGACGCCATCGCCCTGGCCTTGCGGATGCAGGCGCCCATCTTCGTGGACGAGAAGGTGGCTGCCCACGCCATTCCCCTCAAGGGCACCGACGACGAGGAGATGGAGGAGTGGCGGCGGTTCCTGGAGACGGTCAAGCCCGCGGACTTCCGCAAGTCCCTCCACTGAGGGCCCCGACCCCGGTGCCCGGCGGGGCTGCAGGGGGCTCCCCGGCCGGTCAGAGGGCCAAGCCCCCGGCCACGACCAGGGTCTGGCCCGTGACGTAGCGGGCGTCCTCGGAAGCCAGGAAGACCACGGCCTCCGCCACCTCCTCGGGGGTGGCGAAGCGGCCCACGGGAATCTCCTCCTCGATGCGCCGGCGGTCCTCCGGCGTGCGGCTCGCGTGCACGCGGGTCTCCGTGTAGCCCGGGGCCACGGCGTTCACGCGGACCCTGGGCGCCAGGGCGTGGGCCAAGCAACGGGTGAGCATGAGGACGGCCGCCTTGCTGACCGCGTAGTGGGGCGCACCCGGGCCGGCCACCACGCCCCGCATGGACGCCACGTTCACGATGGCGCCTCCTTCCGGGAACACCCGCGCCGCGGCCCGGCTCAGGAAAAATGGGGCTTTGACGTGCAGGTCCATCTGCTCGTCCCACAACGCCTCCGTGATGTCCCACAGGCCGCTGCGCTCCACCAGCCCCGCGTTGTTCACCAGGACGTCCAGCCGCCCGAAGGCCTCTAGACACCGCTCCACCAGCGCCTCGCACGCCTGCACGTCCCGCAGGTCCGCCTGGAGGGCCACCGCCCGGGCGCCGGTTTCCCTCAGGCGCAACACCACCCGCTCCGCGCCCGCGGCGTTGGCTCGGTAGTGCACCGCCACCGCGGCCCCCCGGCGGCCGAAGGCCAGCGCACACGCTTCCCCAATGCCACTGCTGGCGCCGGTCACCAGCACCGCTTTGCCCGAGAAGTCCACGGGCTTGGTCTTTGCCAGGCGGGCAGACATGTCCTGCCGAACCCGAACATCCGTGCCCACAGACCCGCGTCTATGCCAGCAGGAATTCGCTCAACCCCGGCCAAATAGAAAGGCTCGCGGAAGGCTTGGTGGAACCGGGAGGGGCGGATGGCCACGGTGGCGCGCGGGTTGGTGCTGGCGGTGGTCCTGGGGTGGGCGGCGGCCGCGCACGCGCAGCCTTCGGAGTACACGGTGCAGCCCGGCGACACCCTGTACTCCATCGCCCGCCGGCACGGTACCACCGCAGACCTCCTCGCCCGCATCAACGGGCTTTCGGACCCCCACCGGATCCAGGTGGGACAGCGGCTGCGGCTTGCGGGGACGGTGGCGGAGGCTCCGGCGCCCACGGGCGGGAGGGTCCACGTGGTGCAGCCCGGCGACACCCTGTGGAGCCTGGCGCGCCGTTACGGCACTACTCCCGCGGACATCGCCCGCGTGAACGGAGTGGACCCGCAGGGCATCCTCCACGTCGGGCAAACCCTCCGCATCCCCACGGAGGCCGACGCGCCCAGGGTGCGGCGCGTAGAGACGCGGGTGTCCCGGGGTTTGGCGCTGGTGAGCCTTGCCCGCCGCTTTCTGGGAACCCCGTACCGCTGGGGCGGGGTGGGGCCCGGAGGGTTCGACTGCTCGGGGTTCCTGTACGCGGTGTTCAGCCGGCTGGGAATCCAGCTGCCCCGGACGTCCTTCGAGATGTTCCGGGCCGGCCGGGCCGTGTCCCGCTCGGAGCTGCAGCCGGGTGACCTGGTGTTCTTCACCACGTACGCGCCCGGGGCCTCCCACGCGGGCATCTACGCGGGCGGCGGGGAGTTCATCCACGCGTCCTCCGCCGGTGGAGGGGTCCGGGTGGACTCCCTGAGCAAGCCGTACTACCGCGCCCGCTACCTGGGGGCCCGGCGCTACTTCTAGCTGCCGCCCTCCTCCGCCACTCCCGCTCTGCCCGCGGTGGACACCCGTGGACCCGGAGTCGTCCGTTGCGGGCGCCCGAGGGGTGTACCATACGTTGAAGGGGATCCGAGAGTCCGCCGTGGGAACCCGATCCGGTGGTGTTGCCGTGTCCCTGAGGGTCGCAGGTGCCGTGGCCGCGGGGAAAGCCGCAGCCCGCGCTAGCCGCTGGCTCGGCCTGGGCGGCGGCACGGTCCTCCCCGGCCGCGTGGCGAGGTGGATCCTGCCCCAGGCCCTGGAACGGCTCGCCCAGGGGCTGGAGCCGCTGGTGGTGGTGAGCGGCACCAACGGCAAGACCACCACGGCCCGGCTGGTGGCGGGCGTGCTGGAGGCCAGCGGGGTGTCCACGGTGCACAACCGGGCGGGGGCCAACCTGCCCGCGGGGCTCTTGGCTTCCCTGGTCCTCGCCAGCGACCTCCGGGGCCGGCCGCGGGCTCGCGCGGGGGTGTTCGAGGTGGACGAGGCGGCGCTGCCGTCGGTGTTGCAGGTCCTGCGGCCCCAGGTGGTGGTCCTCACCAACCTGTTCCGAGACCAGCTGGACCGCTACGCGGAGGTGGACCGTGTGGCGGAACGCTGGCGGGAAGCGTTGGGGAGGTTGGCCTCCGGGGTGGTGTGCTACAACGCGGACGACCCGCAGGTGGCGGACGTGGCGCAGGCGGCCCCGGCCCGGCTGGCCTTCGGCATCGAGGACCCGTCCGCGGGGCGTGCGGCCCTGGAGGAGGCCGCGGACGTGCGGCACTGCTACCGTTGCGGGGTGGCCTACCGGTACTCGGTGATCTTCCTGTCCCACGCGGGGCAGTACCAGTGTCCCTCCTGCGGGTGGGGCCGGCCCGCGCCGGAAGTACGGGCGGAGCGCCTCACGGTGGACGGGACCTCCGGGTTCGAGGCGGAGCTGGCGTGGGGCACCGAGCGCGTGGTGGTGCGTTGTCGGCTGCCGGGTCTGTACAACGCGTACAACCTGCTGGCCGCGGCCGCGGCCGCCCGGGTGCTGGGGAAGCCGGCCGCGGCGGTGCGCGCCGCGGCGGAGTCTTTGGCGCCGGCCTTCGGCCGCGGCGAGCGCTTGGTGTGGGACGGGGTGAGCCTGCAGATCCTGCTGGTGAAGAACCCCGCGGGGTTCAACGAGGTCCTGCGCCTGTTGGTGCCGCAGGAGCCCCGGTCTTTGCTCATCGCCATCCACGACCGGACCGCGGACGGCCGGGACGTCTCGTGGCTGTGGGACGTGGAGTTCGAGCGGCTGCGGGGTCTGGACGCCCACGTGACGGTGAGCGGCATCCGCGCGGAGGACATGGCCCTGCGCCTGAAGTACGCGGACTGGCCGGAGGACAGGACCACGGTGGAGAAGGACCTGGCGCGGGCCCTGCGCAGGGCCCGGGACGCCACGCCGCCCGGTGCGGTGCTGTTCTGCCTGCCCACGTACACCGCCATGCTGGAGCTGCGGAGCATCCTGGCCCGGGCCGGCGCGGCGGCCCCCTTCTGGGAGGACTAGTTTGGAGCTCCACCTGGCGCACCTGTACCCCGACCTGTTGAACCTGTACGGAGACCGGGGCAACGTGGTGGTCCTGCGGGAGCGGGCGCGCCGCCGCGGGATCCACGTACGCCTCACGGAGGTCCGGCTGGAGGACCCCGTGCCCGCCGAGGCGGACCTGTTCGTTCTGGGCGGCGGGGAGGACCGCCAGCAGGCCCTGGTGGCGCGGGCCATGAGGCAGTGCGGGGACGCGCTGCACCGGGCGGTGGCCCGGGGAGCGGTGGTGTTGGCCGTGTGCGGCGGTTTCCAGCTCTTGGGGCACGCGTACCGGGCCGCGGACGGCAAGCAGCTGGACGGGCTGGGTCTGTTGGACGTCACCACGGACCACCCCGGCCACGCGGCCCGCCGCCTGGTGGGCAACGCGGTGGCCACCTGCACCCTGCCTGGGGTCGGCGCCCTGGTGGGTTTCGAGAACCACGGGGGCAGGACCCGGCTCGGCCCTCAGGCCCGTCCCCTGGCCCGGGTGCGGGTGGGCTACGGGAACAACGGCGAAGACGGCACGGAAGGGGCTTGGTCGGGTACGGTGTTCGGGACCTACCTGCACGGGCCGGTGCTCCCCAAGAACCCGCACTTCGCGGACTTCCTCCTGAGGCTGGCCCTGCGGCGGCGGTACGGGACGGTGGAGCTGCAGCCCCTGGACGACCGCTGGGAGCACGCGGCGCACGCGGCCGCGGCGGCGCGGGCGGGAGTCCGGCTCCCTTAGGGACCTGCGTCCACGGGGTCCGCTGCCGAGCGGCTTAACGCAGGAGTTGGGCCATCGTGGCGGCCACCAGCACCAACGCCGCGCCGGCCAGCTGGAGGGGCTCCAGGGTCTCCCCGAAGACCGCGTAGCCCAGAACCCCCGCCACCACGGGCTCCACCGTGGCCACGATGCTGGCGCGGCTAGCCTCTACCGTGCGCAGGCCGGCGACGTACAGCCACTGCGCCACCAAGGTGGTCACCAGGCCCAGGTACAGGAGCGGCCCCGTGGCGGGGGATACGGCCGCGGGTAGGAACCGCTCCGGGCGGACCCCTGCGGCCAGCCCCAGCAGCACGAGGAAGACCGTCCCGAACCCCAGGGCGTACACCAGCACCACCAGGGGCGGGTGGCGGCGCAGGGCCACCTTCCCGAAGATGCTGTACAGGCCGTAGGTCAGGCCGGAGGCCAGGCCCGCCAGCACCCCGGGCAGGTCCGCCCGCAGGGCGGAGGGTTGGTAGGCCCGCACCACCAGCGCGCAGCCCGAGAACGCCAGCGCCAAGCTGGCCACCTTGGCCCTGGACAGTTCCTCCCCGAACAGCGCCGCGCTCAACGCGGTCACCCAGGCGGGGGCGGTGTAGAGGAGCACCGCGGCGGTGGCCACGGTGGTGCGCTCGATGGCGGTGAAGTACGCGAGGAAGAATAGGGCGATGCTCACGAAGCCGTAGCCGGCGAACAGCAGCAGGTCGCGGGGCCGCACCGCCAAGCGACGGGGCTGCGTCAGGCCCACTGCGAGCAGCGCGCCCGCGAAGGCCAGGCCCGCGCGCCAGGCGGACGCCTCGAACACGCCCACCCCCGCGGCGGTGGTGGCGCGCACCGCGATCCCGAGGCTGCCCCACAGGACCGCAGCTGCCAGCACCGGGGCGTAACCCGAACTGCGCTCCCGCATGCCCATGGGGTTCTCCCCGGGTGCCTCGGGCCCCTGGCGGTATACTGGAGGCCAGGAGCGGTTTGCGAGGAGGTGTGGCCGTGGAGCTGAAGGGCGTCCGCGTGGCGGTGCTGGCGGAGGACCTGTACGAGGACCTGGAGCTGTGGTACCCGCTGTTGCGTCTGCGGGAAGCGGGCGCGGAGGTGCGCGTGGTGGGTCCCAAGGCCGGCGAGGTGTACAAGAGCAAGAACGGCTACCCGGTGAAGGCGGACCTGGGCATGGAGGAAGCCAGGGCCGCGGACTTCGACGCGGTGGTGATCCCGGGCGGCTACGCGCCCGACCGCATGCGGCGGCACCCGGCCATGGTGGAGTTCGTCCGTGCGCTGCACGAAGCCGGAAAGCCCGTGGCCTTCATCTGCCACGCGGGCTGGGTTCCGGCCTCCGCAGGGATCGTGCGGGGCCGGACGGTGACCAGTTTCCCGTCCATCCGGGACGACCTGGTGAACGCGGGAGCCCGGTGGGTGGACCAGGAGGTGGTGGTGGACGGCAACCTGGTCTCCTCCCGCATGCCCGCGGACCTGCCCGCCTTCTGCCGGGCCCTGCTGGACCTGCTGTCCAGGGCGAAGGTGGCGTGAGCCGCCCCATCGCTCTCCAGGAGGCGGCCCGCCGGCTGCAGGAGGCGGCGCGCCGGGCGGGGCTGGTGGTCAACCCGCGCACGGTGACCTTCCGGGGCGGGTCCTTTCCGTGCTACGAGTACGTGCTGCGCCTGCAGCAGGCCCACACCTTGATCGCCATGCCCGCGGTGTGGGTAGAGGCGGAGGACTGGGAGGAGCAGATGCGGGAGCCCATGGAGCGGGCGCGGCAGTACCTGGAACAGTTCGTGCCCATCCAGGAACGGGTGGACCTGGCGGCTCGGGGGGTGCCACGGTTCCAGCAGGTGCTGAAGCTGTGAGCGCCGTGCCGGTCCTCGAACAGATCCCCACGGGCCCCATCGGCACCAACTGCTACCTGTACGGGGACGCGGAAGCCCGCCGCGGGTGGGTCATCGACCCCGGCGAGGACGCGGCGGTGATCGCGGAACTGCTGCAGCACCACGGGCTTGCCGTGGAGGCCCTGGTGATCACCCACGCCCACTGGGACCACGTGGGGGCTGTTCGGGCTCTTCGGGAGCTTACGGGAGCGCCCTTCCTCGTGCCCGAGGGCGAGGTGGAGGACCTGCGGGCCGCGGCCACCCGCGCGCAGCTCATGGGGGTGTACATCGACCCGCCCCCGGAGCCCGACGGGCTGCTGCGGGACGGGGAGGTGCTGCGCGCGGGTGGCCTGCAGCTGCGGGTGGTGCACGCGCCGGGACACACCCCGGGGCACGTGATCCTGGTGGGGGACGGGCTGGCGTTCGTGGGGGACGTGGTGTTCGCGGGCAGCGTGGGCAGGACGGACCTGCCCGGCGGGGACTGGCACACCCTGGAGCAGACCCTGCGCACCAAGATCCTCACCCTCCCGGACGACACCGTGCTCTACCCGGGGCACGGCCCGCCCACCACCGTGGGCCGGGAGCGCACCAGCAACCCCTTCCTGGTGGGGCTGGTGGACACGGGCGGGTGAGGGAGTTCGTCCTGTTCGTCCACGGGGCCGCCTCCAGCGGCCGGGTGTGGCAGAACCAGCTGCTGGACTTCCCCCGAAGCGCGGCTCCGGACCTTCCCGGCCACCCCAAGGGCAGGCCCCTGGCCGAGGTCGGGGAGTACGGCGCGTGGCTGGTGGACCACGTGCGGGCTGCGGCCTGCCCCACCCCGGTGGTGGTGGGGCACTCCATGGGCGGCGCGGTAGCCCTCCACGCCGTCCTGCAAAGCCCGGCCCTGTTCCGGGGCTTGGTGCTGGTGGCGACGGGGCCGAGGCTTCCGGTGAACCCCAAGCTGCTGCGGCGCCTGGAGGCGCAGCCGGAGGCGACTTTGGACCGGTTCGTGGACCTGTGTTTCGGGCCCCACGCTCACCCCCGGGTCCAGGCGAAATTCAGGGACACGGCCCGGCAGCTGGGGCCCGACCTGCTGCGGCGGGACCTGGAGGCGTGCGCGGCCTTCGACGTGACCGCGCGGCTGCGGGAGGTACGCTGCCCCACCCTGGTGGTGTGCGGCGACCGGGACGTGATGACGCCCGTGGCCCTCTCCCACGAGCTGCACCGGGGGATTGCGGGCTCCAGCCTGGTCGTTGTTCCGGACGCGGGGCACATGGTGTTCCTGGAGCGCCGGCGGCTGTTCCGGGACAGCCTGCGGTCGTTCCTGGGCAGCCTGCCCCGCCGGGTCTAGCAGCATGTCCGACAAACGCTGGCGGATGAAGGGACCGGGGTCCCCAAAAATCGCGCCAGCGATTTTTGGGGTGGTCTAGACGTGTTCCGAATGCCGGAGGACGCACGCCTGGAGGCGCTCAGGCTGCGGGTGCGAGACCGCGGGCGGTGCGTGGAGTTCTACCGGGACCTGCTGGGGCTGCGGGTGCAGGACGACCGCGGGGGCGCGCTGCGGCTCGGTCCTGCCGGCGGTGCCTTCGCCCTAGAACTGGAACACGCGCCCGGCGCCCCCGCCCGTCCACCGGGGTCCGTGGGGATGTACCACTTCGCCCTGCTGCTCCCGGACCGCGCCTCCCTGGCGCAGGTGGTCCGCCGCCTGATGGACGCGGAGTGGCCCTTGGAAGGAGCCAGCGACCACGGGGTGTCGGAGGCCTTCTACCTGAGCGACCCGGAGGGCAACGGGTTGGAGCTGTACCGGGACCGGCCCCGGGAGTTGTGGCCGTGGCGGGGTGGAGAGCTGCGGATGGTGACCAAGGCCCTGGACGTGGCCGCGGTGCTGCGGGAGGCTCGCGGCCCGGGTCCCCTGCATCCGGACACGCAACTGGGGCACGTCCACCTGTACGTGGCGGACCTGGAGGCCGCGGAAGCCTTCTACGCGGGGGCTCTGGGCCTTGTGGTGACGCAGCGCAGCTACCCGGGGGCGCGGTTCTTCGCCGCGGGCGGTTACCACCACCACGTGGGGGCCAACGTCTGGGGGACCCGGCGGCGCCCTCCGGAGGGCAGCACGGGCCTGGTGCGCTACACGTGGTGGGTGCCCGCGGGTACCGCGGCGTCCCTGGCCCGGCACCTGTCGGAGTTGGGCGTCCCCCACCGTGGGGTGGCGGGGGAAGTCGCCGTGGAGGACCCCGCGGGCGTGGAGGTGGTGGTGCGGGACCGGCTCAGCGGATCCCGGGAGGATCGCTGAGGGGCAACTCCACGGCGAAGCACGCTCCACCCTCGGGCCGGTTCTGCACGCGGATGGTCCCCCCGTGGTCCCGCACGATGCCGTACGAGATGGAAAGCCCCAGGCCTGTTCCCTCCCCGACCTTCTTGGTGGTGAAGAACGGGTCGAAGACGCGGCCGAGGTGCTCGGGCGGGATCCCGGGCCCTGTGTCCGCGAACTCCACCACGGCCCGGTCGGCCCTCTTGGAGGCGGTCACCAGGAGCTGCCCCGGCCCCTCGCGCATGGCCTGCAGGGCGTTCTGGACGATGTTGGTGAACACCTGCTGCAGCTGGACCCCGTTGCCCCGCACCCACAGGGGTTCGGGACACAGGCGGACGGTGACCTCGATGCGATCCGCGTCCCACTGGGAGGCGTCCAGGGTCCGCTGGACCACGGCGTTCAGGTCCAGGACCTCCCGTTCCACGGGCTGGGGCCGGGCGAAGGTGAGCAGGCTCTGGACGATGTGGCGGGCGCGGTCCGCCTCCCGCACCACCACCTCCGCGTAGCCCCGTAGATCCTCGGACAACGCGGGGTCGGACTCCAGGAGCTGCGCGTACCCGAGGACCGAGGTGAGGGGATTGTTGAGCTCGTGGGCCACCCCCGCCACCAGCTCGCCCACCGCGGAGAGTTTCTCCGCCTGCAGCAGCTGCGCCTGGGCCTCCTCCAGGGCCCGCGTGCGCTCCTGCACCAGCCTCTGCAGGTCCGCCTGGTACGCCTGCAGTCTCTGTCGGGAGTCCTGCAGCTCCTCCACCATGTGGTTGAACACCCGCGCCATCTCCGCGGTCTCGTCCCGCCGCCGGCCCACGTCCACCCGCACGTCCAGCCGACCTTCCCGGACTCGGTCCATGGCGGCCCGCAGGGCGTCCAGGGAGGAGGTCACGTTTCGCGTCACCGCGGCCACCAGGAGGAAGCCACCGAGCAACGCCACCACCGCGGCCGCGGACAGGGTCTGCACGAAGGACACCACGGAGTCGTTCACCAACCGGACCTCCGCGATGGCCCGGTCCCGTTCCACCTCCAACAGCGGCCGCAGCGCCTCCAGGTCCTGCACCACCTGAGCCGCTCCCTCCCGCAGGGACGAGAGGTCTTGGGGGTCGGGCAGGCGGGCGAGCGCGGCCTCCAGGGCTGCGGTTCGGTCCCGCAGGGCCGCGGCCAGGGTCCGCGCCTCGGGCAGCCCCGCCAGTCCCTCCGCCTGGTCCAGCAACCCCAGGTCGTCCCGTAACGTGGCCGGGGGCCGACCCCGGCTGGGGTCGAGAGCCGCGGCCAAGCCGGAGGACAGCTTCCGCCACCAGCGGGACTCAAAGGTGAGGGTGGCCAGGGTGGCACCGCTGAGTTGCCGCGCCCGCTCGCTGTTGCGGGCCAGGTTGCGCAGGAATTCCGGTAGCCATCCCGCCCTCTGCACCGCCTCCAGCTGCGACGCTCCCTTCACCGCGGACCCCTGGATGCGAGCCAGGTGTTCTTCGAGAGGCTGCCGGAGCGCCTCGTGCCGCGCCAGCAGCTCCCGCAGCGTGCGGCTTCGCTGGGCAGGGCTGGAAGCCGCGAACTCTTTGGCCGCGCGCCGGTACGCGGCCAGGGCCGACGGGAAGGTCGTCTCCCGGGATTTGCTGCGGTCGGGGGCGAGGGTTCCGGACAGTTGCGCCAGCTGACTCATTAGGACGGGCTCCAGGACTTGCTCGTGCGCGTCCGGCTCGGTTGCCGGGTCGGCGGCGCGGTACAGCAGCCAGAACAGCCTGCGCTCCGCGAGGGCCAGGGCGGTCAGGACCTGAGCCGCCTGGCGGCTGGTCCCCTCTACCCGCTCGGTGGTCCCCGCGATCCACACGCCCGCGTACGTGGACGCGGCCAGCAGGACCACCAGGAGAAGGGAGACCGCAAGGTAGCCGGCCAGGATCCTGCGGCCGATGCGCGAACGCATCTTAGGGATATCTTCCGCGAGGCTTGCGGTGGTTGGCAAGCCGAAGGAGGGGCTGTGCGCTACCTGGACCTGAACTGCGACCTGGGCGAGTCCTTCGGGCCCTACCGGCTGGGGGAGGATGAGGCGGTCCTGGAGTACGTGACCTCCGCCAACGTGGCGTGCGGGATGCACGCGGGCGACCCCCTGGTCATGCGCAGGACCGTCCAGCTCTGCCTGCAGCGGGGCGTGGCCGTGGGCGCCCATCCGGGGTACCCGGACCTGTGGGGGTTCGGCCGCCGGCCCCTGCCCTTCACCCCGGACGAGGTGTACGCCTTCGTGGTGGCCCAGGTGGGCGCCCTGGAGGCCGTGGCCCGGGCGGAAGGCGCCCGGCTGCAGCACGTGAAGCCCCACGGCGCGCTGTACAACGTGGCCGCCCGGGACGAGGCGGTGGCCGCCGCGGTGGCGGAGGCGGTGCGGCGCGCGTGGCCGGACGCCATCCTGGTGGTGCTCAGCGGCTCGGCCAGCGAGCGGGTGGCACGGGCCAAGGGGTTGCGGGTGGCGCGGGAGGCCTTCTGCGACCGTGGCTACCGCCGTGACGGGACCCTGGTGCCCCGGGACCAGCCGGGGGCGGTCCTCACGGAACCCTTCGAGGTGGCCTCGCGGGCAGTACGGCTGGCCTACGGGGAGCCCATCGACACCGTGGACGGCGACCAGGTGGTGGTGGAGGCGGACACCCTCTGCATCCACGGGGACACCCCGGGCACGGCGGCCCTGGCGGCGGCGGTGCGCGCGGCCCTGGAGGAGGCGCACGTCCGGGTGGTGTCCATGGGCAACTGGCTTTGAAACGGGCGCTGAAGGTCCTGGCCCTGGCCGCCCTGGCCCTGGCGCTGGCGGCGGCAGGGAGCGGGGTGTACCTGGTCCGGCGGGCCTTCCCGCAGGTGTCCGGCACCCTGCGGGTCGCCGGCCTGCGGCAGCCCGTGGAGGTGGTGAGGGACCGGTGGGGTGTGCCGCACGTGTACGCCCGCAACGAGCACGACCTGTTCTTCGCCCAGGGCTACGTGCACGCCCAGGACCGGCTCTGGCAGATGGAGCTGAACCGCCGGACCGCCGCCGGCCATCTCTCGGAGGTGTTCGGGGAGCGGACCCTAGCCACGGACCGGTTCCTGAGGACTTTGGGGCTCCGGCAGGCCGCCCAGCTAGAGTGGGCGCTGCTTTCGGAGGACGCCCGGGCAGCCCTTCGGGCGTACGCGGAGGGGGTCAACGCGTTCCTGGGGCAGAACCGTTCGCGGCTCCCCTTGGAGTTCGTGCTCCTGCGGGTGCACCCCGAGCCGTGGACGCCCGTGGACAGCCTGAGCTTCGGCAAGCTCATGGCCTCCGAGCTGGGCGGCAACTGGCAGACGGAGCTGCTTCGGGCGGAAATCGAGCGGCGGCTGGGGCCGGAGGCCGCCGCTCGGCTGCTGCCCGGCGAGCTGCACGGTACGCCCGTGATCGTCCCGGGGCTGCGGCGGGCGGGCGCACCGGCAGGGTCGGCGGGAGCGGCGGTGGGGAGCAACAACTGGGTGCTCTCCGGCAGGCTCACGGACACGGGCAGGCCGTACCTGGCCAACGACCCGCACCTGCGGGCGGGCTTCCCGTCCATCTGGTACGCCAACCACCTGGAGGGCGGCCGGTACCGGGTCACGGGCTTCACCTTCCCGGGCGTGCCCGGGGTGGTGGTGGGGCACAACGGGGCGATCGCCTGGGGCGTGACCAACGCCAACCCCGACGTGCAGGACCTGTTCGTGGAGCGGCTGCGCCCCCAGGACCCCTCCCGGTACCTTTTCCGGGGCCGGTGGCTCCCCGTCCGCACCCGGGTGGAGGAGATCCGGGTCCGCGGCCGACGGGAGCCGGTGCGCTGGGTGGTGCGCAGCACCCACCACGGCCCCATCCTCAACGGCGCGGTGGAGGGCCTCCGGGAGGTGGTGGCGCTGCGGTGGACGGCCCTGCTGCCCACCACCGTGGCCGAGGGCGTGCTGCGGCTGAACCGGGCGCGCAACTGGCGGGAGTTCCGGGACGCCCTGCGGTCCTTCCACGTGCCCGCCCAGAACTTCGTGTACGCGGACCGCCAGGGCAACATCGGCTACCAGCTCCCCGGCAGGATCCCCGTGCGGAAACAGGGAGACGGAACCCGGCCCGTCCCGGGCTGGACCGGTGAGTACGAGTGGGTGGGCTGGGTGCCCTACGAGGCGCTTCCCTCCGTGTTCAACCCACCCGAAGGGTGGATCGCCACCGCCAACAACCGCATCGTCCCCGCCGGCTTCCCGTACCACCTGGGTAGCGAGTGGTCGGAAGGGCTGCGGGCGCAGCGCATCGTGCAGGTGCTCACCTCCCGGCCCCGCCACACCCTGGAGGACCTGAAACGGCTGCAGTTCGACCACGTCTCCCTAGCAGCTCAGCGGATCGCGCCGGTCCTGGCCCGGGTGCGGGCCTTGCGGGAGGCGGTGCAGGCGGTGCAGGAGGACTTCCGGCGGTGGGACGGGACCCTGTCCGTGGACAGCCGGGCGGCCGCGGTATACGAGGCGTTCCTGGTGCGGGCCGCGGAGTTCTTGTTCCGCGGGCGGCTGGGGGAGGACCTGTGGCAGCGGTACGCGGCGCGGCCGTTCGTCATGTCCGCCCTGCTGCACCTTTGGGAACGGCCCCGGGACCCCTGGTGGGGCCCGGGAGGCCGGGACGAAGCGGTCTTAAGGATCCTGGACCGGGCGGTGGCGGACCTGGAGGCGCGCCTGGGCCCGCATCGGTCCCGGTGGACGTGGGGCGCGCTGCACCGCGTGCGCTTCGCCCACGTCCTACTGCCCGTGCCGCTCTTGGGCGGCTGGCTGAGCGTGGGGCCTCTAGCCACCCCGGGGGACGGCTGGACCGTGAACCAGGCCGGCTACTCCCTCCTGCGCCCCTTCGACCAGACGGTGGTGGCGTCCATGCGCATGATCGTGGACCTCGCGGACTGGGACCGCTCCGTGGCCGTGCACACCACGGGCCAGTCGGGGCTTCCGGCACACCCGCACCGGGCAGACCTAGCCCCCCTTTGGGCTTCCGGCCGCTACCACCCTTTGCTGTGGTCCCGCCAAGCGGTGGAACGTCACGCCGCCTCCCGCCTTTTCCTTGCGCCGGCCCCGTGAGGCGGCGATTTCTTCGCTACCGGACGTAAGAACTCCCGCGCGAGGGCGGAGCAACCCGGCGAAGGATGACGCGGAGGTCGGTTACGAACGCCCGCAGCGAACGCTCAGGAGGCTGGGCCAGATCTACCCGCTGTGCCAGGGCCTCCGCGTGCTCGATACCGCCCAGGGTGGGCGTGAACCCTGCAGCCCGGACAGTTTCCACGAGGGCCTGTTTGTAGGCTTGTCGCGCGCACCTCCTCGCTGGCCGAGGGAGTCTCGCGGGCGGCGAGCCCAACGCCTGTTGGACCGCCACGGGGTCGGCTAGGTACCAGCGTTCGATGTGGGGATCGGGACATGCGACGACGATGCGATCCCGCCAAGCCGGGGAGGTTTGCTCCTTCACTTCTTCGCGGCGCTGAGCGAACCGAAGGCAGTCCGCGTCGCGCGCGACCACGAGGAAGTCAGGCGCCGGCTGGATCTCGTATCGCTCCAGCAGGCGCTGGTACGCCTGGAACTCCCGCAGCGCTCTTGGGGCGCCAACCTGGGGGGAGCGAACCCGGACGCGAAGGTGCACGCCTTCCTCTCGGCCGACCCGCTCGATGAGGGGTTTCAAGAACGCCTCCTGAGCGTGGTCCTCAACGAAAAGGTCCACCAAGACCGGCCTACTCATCGAGGGCGCCGAGCAAAAGGAGGCCGCGGAAAAGGCCGTCCTCCGTGGGCGAGGTGAAGGATTCGGCCAGCTCTACGTCACGGAAGAGGTCTCCGCCGGGTTCGAAGCGTTCCACGGACGTGGAGTCGCCGTCGCGACGGACGCGGAGGAGAGCGATGTGCTCCGGATGCTGGCGGCCCCTGCGGAGGATCGCGGCGCAGAAGTCGGGAGAGTGGGTGGTGACGATGACCTGGCGGTGCTCGTGGAGGGCCAGCGAGGTTAGGAGCTCCGCGATGAGCTCGATGCGGCGAGGGTGGACGCCGTTCTCCGGTTCCTCAAAGGCGATGAGGGATCCCGCCCAAGGGTTGACCGCGATGGCGCACAGGGCGAGGATACACAGGGTCCCCTCTGAAACGACGCGGGACGAGCTTCCCCGAGCGCGGTTGGATTTGGAGCGCAACCCGGTAGGGCGGCCCTCATTAGCGTAGGCGTACGAAAACCTGTTCGCAAGCCGGGCCTTGCGTCGGGCGAGGAACTGCTCTACGATGGGTCCTACCAAACGTTTGGTAGGACCATGGCGGAAGCCGGGACCCGTCCCAAGCACGAAGAGCTGCTGGCCGCGGCGGTGCGGCTGTTCCGGCAGAAGGGCTACCACGACACATCCATGCAGGACCTGGCGGAGGCGGTGGGGGTCCAGCGGGGCAGCCTCTACCACTACATCGAGGCCAAGGAAGACCTCCTGTGGGAGATCATGGACCGCGCCATGCGCAGGCTCCTGGACGCCGTGGAGCCCGTGGCGGCTTCCGCCGCCCGCCCGTCGGAAAAACTCCGCCGGGCCATCGAAGCGCACCTGGCCGTGGCTGCGGAGCACCGGGACGAGCTGGTGGTGCTGCACGTGGAACTCAAGAGCCTGTCCCCGTCCCGCAGGCAGCGCATGCTGGCCCTGCGGGACCGGTACGAGGGGCTGTTCCGGAGGATGGTGGAGGAAGGCGTGCGGGCGGGCGAGTTCCGGCCCGCAGACCCTAAGACCGTGGGCCTGGCGGTGCTGGGGGCCTGCAACTGGTTCACCACGTGGTTCCGGCCGGAGGGCCCCCTGTCCCACCAGGATTTCGCCCGCGCCTTCGGCGACCTGTTCCTCGTGGGGCTGCTGCACCACCGCGGGCGCGAAGGAGGCTAGCCGTGCCGTACGGGAGGATCCGCCGGGCCGCCGTGCTGGGAGCAGGGACCATGGGCTGTCAGCTGGCGGCCCTGTTCGCCAACGCAGGGGTGCCGGTGCTGCTGTTGGACCTGGTACCGGACCGACTCACCGAGGAGGAGCAGCGCCGGGAGCTGACCCTGCAGCACCCGGAGGTGCGCAACCGTCTGAGCCGGGCGGGGTTGGAGCGGGCGCAGCAGATGCGGCCCAGTGCCTTCACCCTCCCCGAGCGGGCGCAGCTGGTCACCGTGGGCAACTTCGAGGACGACCTGCACCGCATCGCGGAGTGCGACTGGGTGGTGGAGGCGGTGGTGGAGGATCTGAGGGTCAAGCAGGACCTCCTGGAGCGGGTGGAGCGCTTCTGGAAGCCGGGCGTGGTGGTGAGCACCAACACCTCCGGCTTGCCCGTGCGGGAGGTCGCCGCGGGCCGGTCCCAGGAGTTCCGCCGGCACTTCCTCGGCACCCACTTCTTCAACCCGCCCCGATACCTGCGGCTGTTGGAGGTGATCCCGCTTCCGGACACCGACCCCGAGGTGGTCCGGTGGGTGGAGGAGGTGGCGAGCCGGGGACTGGGCAAGGGTGTGGTGGTCTGCAAGGACACCCCCAACTTCATCGCCAACCGCATCGCCACCTTCGGCTTCCTGCACACGGTGCGGGTCATGGTGGAGGAAGGCCTCACGGTGGAGGAGGTGGACGAACTCACGGGCCCCTTCCTGGGCCGGCCCCGCACCGCCACGTTCCGCACCGCGGACCTGGTGGGCCTGGACGTGCTGGCCCACGTGGCCCGCAACTCCTACGAGCGGCTCGTGGACGACGAGGAGCGGGAGGTGTTCCGGCTCCCGGACTTCCTGCGCGCCATGGTGGAGCGAGGGTGGTTGGGGGACAAGACGGGCGGCGGGTTCTACCGCCGGACCCACGGGGAGGTCCTGGCCCTGGACGTCCGGACCCTGGAGTACCGGCCGCGGCAGCGGCCGCGCCTGCCCGCCCTGGAGGCGGTGCGTAACCTGGACGACTGGGCCCGGCGGGTGAAGGCGGTGCTGGCCACGGACGACCGGGCGGGCCGGTTCCTGTGGCGGGTGGTGGCAGGCGGCCTGGTGTACGCGGCGCGCCGGATCCCGGAGATCTCCGACGACCTGGTGAGCGTGGACCGGGCCCTGCGGTGGGGCTTCGGCTGGGAGATGGGGCCCTTCGAGACCTGGGACGCCCTGGGTGTGCGGGAGGTGGCGGACCGGCTGGAACGAGAGGGCGTGGCCCTTCCGCCGTTGGTGCGGGCGGTGCTGGAGTCCGGAGGGAGCTTCTACCGGCGGGAGGACGGTCGCCTGCAGGTCTTCGACCCGCACGGCCGGGCGTACGTCCCCGTGCGGTGGCCGGAAGGGGTGTTGGTCCTCAAGGAGCGCAAGGCCCAGGGGGGGCTGGTGGCCCGCAACGCCGGAGCGAGCCTGGTGGACCTGGGGGACGGGGTGCTGTGCGTGGAGTTCCACACCAAGATGAACGCCATCGGCGAAGACATCGTCCGAATGCTGCAGCAGGCCCTGCGGGAAGCGCAACGCCACTTCGACGCGGTGGTGGTGGCCAACCAGGGGCCCGACTTCTCCGCGGGCGCCAACCTGGTGCTGCTCCTGATGGAGGCCCAGGAGGGCAGCTGGGAGGAGCTGGACCTGGCCGTGCGCGCCTTCCAGCAGCTCAACCAGACCCTCAAGTACTCGGCGGTCCCCGTGGTGGTGGCGCCCCACGGGCGTACCCTGGGAGGTGGCTGCGAGCTGGTGTTGCACGCCAGCCGCGTGCAGGCCGCCATGGAGACCTACATGGGCCTGGTGGAGGCCGCGGTGGGACTGGTGCCCGCGGGCGGCGGGCTGAAGGAGCTGGCGGTGCGGGCCTCCGAGCGTTTCCCGGAGGAGACCCACGCGGACCTGTTCCCCCTCCTCCGGTGGGCGTTCGAGCTGGTGGGCACCGCCCGGGTCAGCACCTCTGCGGAGGAAGCGCAGCGGTGGGGGTTTTTGCGCGCCACGGACGGGATCACCCTCAACCTGGACCGCCTGGTGGCGGACGCCAAGGAGGTGGCCTTGTCCTTGGTGCGGACCGGCTACCGGCCGCCCCTGCCGCGGCCGGTGCGGGTGGGAGGGGAGCGGGCGCGGGCTGCCCTGTACGCGGGCCTGCACAACCTGCGGGCCGGAGGCCACATCACCGAGTACGACGAGCACATCGGCCGCAAGGTGGCGTACGTGCTCACGGGCGGGGACGTGCCGGAGGGCAGCCGGGTGGACGAGCGGCACCTGTTGGACCTCGAGCGGGAGGCGTTCCTGAGCCTGCTAGGGGAGCGGAAGACCCAGGAACGGATCTGGCACATGCTGGAGCGGGGCAGGCCGTTGCGCAACTGAGGAGGGGATCATGCGGGAGGCGGTGATCGTCACCGCGGTGCGGTCGGCGGTGGGCAAAGCACCCAAGGGGGCTCTGAAGGACGCCCGCCCCGACGAGCTGGCGGCCCAGGTGATCCGCGCGGCCCTGGAGCGCACCCCGGGCCTGGAGCCCCGGGAGGTGGACGACGTCATCCTGGGCTGCGCCATGCCGGAGGGCGAGCAGGGCCTCAACGTGGCCCGCATCGCGGCGTTGCGGGCGGGCCTCCCGGACTCGGTGCCCGGGGTCACGGTGAACCGGTTCTGCGCCTCGGGCCTTCAGGCCATCGCCATGGCCGCGGAGCGGATCCTGGCGGGCTGGGCGGAGGTGGTGGTGGCGGGCGGCACGGAGAGCATGAGCCTCATCCCCATGACCGGGTGGAAGTTCGCGCCGCACCCCGACCTGGTGGAGGCGTGGCCCGACGTGTACCTGTCCATGGGCAACACCGCGGAGGTGGTGGCCCGGAGGTTCGAGATCTCGCGGGAGGACCAGGACCTGTGGAGCCTGCGTAGCCACCAGCGGGCCGCGGCGGCCATCCGGGAGGGCCGGTTCCGGGAGGAGATCGTGCCCGTGCGGGTGAGGCGGTGGGAGGAGGACGGCCCCGTCCCCCGGGCCCGCGAGTTGGTGTTGGAGGTGGACGAGGGGGTCAGGTTCGACACCTCCCTGGAAGCTCTCAGCAAGCTCAAGCCGGTCTTCGCCAAGGACGGCACCGTGACCGCGGGCAACGCGTCCCAGACCAGCGACGGGGCCGCGGCGTGCGTGGTCATGAGCAGCCGGAAGGCGGAGGCGTTGGGGCTGCGGCCTCTGGGCGTGTTCCGGTCCTTCGCGGTGGCGGGGGTGCCGCCGGAGGTCATGGGGATCGGGCCCGTGGAGGCGGTCCCCAAGGCCTTGCGGCTGGCGGGGGTTCGGCTGGAGGACGTGGACCTGGTGGAGCTCAACGAGGCCTTCGCGAGTCAGACCCTGGCGGTGATCCGGAGGCTGGGGCTGGACCCCGAGCGGGTGAACCCCAACGGCGGCGCCATCGCCCTGGGCCACCCCTTGGGCTGCACCGGCGCCAAGCTCACCGCCACCTTGCTGCACGAGATGCGCCGGAGGGGGGCCCGGTACGGGGTGGTGACCATGTGCGTGGGCGGCGGGATGGGTGCCGCGGGGGTGTTCGAGAGACCCTGACCCCGAGAGGAGGTGGCGGAGGATGGAGGCCAAGGAGCGCGCCCTGGTGCCCGGCGGGGGCTTCCTCGTGCAGGCGGCTTCCCCCGACGAGGTGTTCACCCCGGAGGACCTGGAGGAGTCCCACCGCCTGGTGCGCAAGGCGGCGGCAGACTTCATGCAGCGGGAGGTCCTGCCCCGCGACGCGCAGCTGGAAAAGCAGGACTGGGAGCTCACCCGCTCCCTGCTGCGGAAGCTGGGCGAGATGGGCTTTCTGGCCCCCGACCTGCCGGAGGAGTACGGGGGCGGCGGGATGGACAGCCTCACCTCCCTGGTGCTGGCGGAGGAGCTGTCGGGCTCGTCCTTCTCCGTGAGCTACGGCGGCCACGTGGGCATCGGGACGCTGCCCGTGGCCTTCTTCGGCAACGAGGAGCAGAAGCGGCGCTACCTGCCCGCCATGGCCCGGGGGGAGAAGATCGGCGCCTACGCCCTCACGGAGCCCACCGCGGGCTCCGACGCCCTGGCCATCCGGACCCGCGCCACCCTGAGCCCGGACGGCCGGTTCTACCTGCTCACCGGGCAGAAGCAGTTCATCACCAACGCCGCCTTCGCGGACGTGTTCACCGTGTACGCCAAGGTGGACGGCGAGCACTTCACGGCCTTCCTGGTGGACCGGGACACGGAGGGGTTGAGCCTCGGGGACGAGGAACACAAGATGGGGGTCAAGGGCTCGTCCACCCGCAGCGTGTTCCTGGAGAACGCCAAGGTGCCCGTGGAGAACGTCCTGGGGGAGGTGGGCAAGGGCCACCGGGTGGCCTTCAACATCCTCAACCTGGGCCGGTTCAAGATCGGGGCCGCGTGCCTGGGCGCGGGCAAGAAGGCGCTGAAGCAGGCCGTGGCCTACGCCCTGGAGCGCCGCCAGTTCGGCCGGCCCATCGCGGAGTTCGGCCTCATCCGCCAGAAGCTGGCCCGCATGGCGGTGGGGTTGTACGCGGTGGAGAGCATGGTGTACCGCACGGGCGGGCTGGTGGAGGCCGCGGTGGGCGGCATCCGGGGGGGACAGGAGGTCCTGCGGGCCCTGGAGGAGTACGCCATCGAGTCCTCCATGAACAAGGTGTTCGCCACGGAGGTCCTGGACTTCGTGGTGGACGAGATGGTGCAGGTCTACGGTGGGTACGGGTACATCGAGGAGTACCCCGCGGCGCGGGCGTACCGGGACGCCCGCATCAACCGCATCTGGGAGGGCACCAACGAGATCAACCGGCTGCTCATCGTGGACATGCTGACCAAGCGCGCCCTGCGGGGCCGCCTGGACCTGATGTCCGCCATCCAGCGGGTGGTCGGGGAGCTCACCAGCCCGGGCCTGGAGGTGGAGGCGCCAGAAGGCGTGCTGGCCGAGGAAGCGCGTCTGGTGGACGGCATGCGGAAGGCGGCGCTGTTGGTGGCGGGGGTGGCGGTGCAGAAGCAGCTGGACCGCCTGGAGGAGCTGCAGGAAGTGCTGGGGTGGATCGCGGACCTGGCTACGGAGGTGTTCGCCGCGGAGAGCGCCCTCCTGCGGGCGCAGAAGGCGGAACGGCGGCAGCTGCCCGCCAGCGACCTGTTGGCCACCCTGACCCGCGCGTACCTGTACGAGGCCCTGCCGCGGGTGGAGGCCACGGGCCGGCAGGTGCTGGCCGCGGTGGACGAGGGCGACAGTTTGCGCACGGAGCTGGCGGGTCTGCGGCGCTTCCTGCGGTACACGCCTGCCAACCTAGTGGCGTTGCAGCGGGCGGTGGCGGAGGCGGTGGTGCGGGCGGTGGGCTACCCGGTCTAGGGGTGAGCCGGTGGCGGAGGTGTGGGAGCAGCGTCCGTGGCTGCGGCACTACGACCCCGGGGTGCCCGCACACGTGGAGATCCCGGACGTTCCCCTGGACCACGTGGTGCGGCGGGCGGCCCAGACCTACGGGAACCGCACGGCTCTGGTGTTCTTCGGCCGGCGCATCTCCTTTTCGGAGCTGGACCGGCTGGTGGACCGGTGCGCCGCGGGGCTCCAGCGTTTGGGGGTGCGCAAGGGAACCCCCGTGTCCCTGCACCTGCCCAACTGCCCGCAGTTCGTGGTGGCGTACTACGGGATCCTGCGGGCGGGGGGCGTGGTGGTCCCCCACAACCCCCTGTACACGGAGCCGGAGGTGGCCCACCAGCTCCGCGACAGCGGCGCGGAGGTGGCCATCACCCTCAACCTCTTCTACCCGCGGGTGGCGGCCGCGGCCCAGCAGGCGAAGGTGCGGGAGGTAGTGTTCACCGGCCTGAATGAGTTCATGGGCCCGCTGTTGCGGTGGTTGTACCCGCTGAAGGCACGCCGCGACGGACAGTGGGTGGAGGTGCGGCCGCAGCCGGGGGTCCGGCCGTTTTCGGAGCTTTTGCGGGCCGGATCGCCCGAGCCCATACCCACGGGCCCCCAGGACCCCGCGGCCTACCTGTACACGGGCGGCACCACGGGCGTCCCCAAGGCTGCGGTCCTCACCCACCGCAACCTGGTGGCCAACCTGCTGCAGGCCGCCTCCTGGGACCCCCAGCTCCGGCCCGGGCAGGAGGTGGCCCTGGCGGTGTTGCCCTTCTTCCACAGCTACGGCATGACCTCCGTGCTGAACTTCTCCATGTGGATGGGGGCCACGGTGGTGCTGGTCCCGCGGTTCGACCCGAAGCTGGTGCTGGACGCGGTGCGCCGCCATCGGCCCACCCTGTTCCACGGGGTGCCCACCATGTACATCGCCCTCCTGAACTCCCCGGAGCTGGCCCGGGTGGACTTCCGGTCCGTGCGGGCGGGCATCAGCGGCGCCATGGGCCTTCCCCTGGAAGTACAGCGGCAGTGGGAGAGCGTCACCGGAGGCCGGCTGGTGGAGGGGTACGGCCTCACGGAGGCGTCCCCCGTGACCCACTGCAACCCCCTGTACGGCGTGCGCAAGCCCGGCAGCATCGGCATCCCCGTGCCGGACACCGACGCCCGGGTGGTGGACCCGGAGGCGGGAACGCCCCTCCCGCCCGGAGAGGTGGGGGAGCTGGAGGTGCGCGGCCCGCAGGTGATGCAGGGCTACCTGAACCGCCCCGACGAGACCGCCAAGGTCCTGCACCACGGGTGGCTGCGCACGGGCGACATGGCCCGGATGGACGAGGATGGCTTCTTCTACGTGGTGGACCGCAAGAAGGAGATGATCAACGTGGGCGGCCTGAAGGTGTTCCCGCGGGAGGTGGAGGAGGTCCTCTACCAGCACCCCGCGGTACGGGAAGCGGCCGCCATCGGGGTTCCGGACCCCAGCCGGGGCGAGGTGGTCAAGGCCTTTGTGGCCCTGAAGGAGGGCCAGCAGGCGAGCCCGGAGGAGCTCGTGGAGTTCTGCCGCCAGCGCCTGGCGCCCCACAAGGTCCCGAGGTCGGTGGAAGTCCGGCCGCAGCTGCCCAAGACCCTCATCGGCAAGGTCCTCCGCCGGGCCCTGGCGGAGGAGGAGCGGGCCAAGGCCGGGGCCTGACCGAGCCTACCCAGAAGACAACCGGCCGCACCGGGTGTAGGCTGCAGGAGGTCCGGGATGGGCAGCCGGCGTTTCTGGAACCTCGTCCGACGCCACCTGCGCGCCTACCTGCTGGGCTACCTGGCAGCCCTGGGCGCGGTGGCCGCAGCACAGGTGGCCCCTTGGGTGCTGCGGGCCGCGGTGAACCGGATCCAGCGGGGCCAACCGGGAGTGGAGGCCTTGGCCGCGGGGCTTTTGGGCCTCGCCCTGGTGGAGGCCGCCTTCAGCTACGCCATGCGCTGGCAGATCCTGGGGGCGGCCTTCCGCATCGAGGCGGAGCTGCGGGAGGCGTTGTTCAGCCACCTGCAGCGGCTGGACGCCACCTTCTTCCACCGGCGGCGCACGGGGGACCTCATGGCCCGGGCGGTGAGCGACGTGCGGGCGGTGCAACGGTTCGCAGGGGTGGGCCTCATGCGGTCCTTCCACACCGTGGTCATGGTGGCCAGTTCGGTGGCCTTCATGCTGGTCACGAGCCCCCGGCTCACCCTGGTGACCATGGCCATCCTGCCCGCGGCCACCGTCCTGCTGGTGACCCTGGGCCGGCAGGTGCGCCGCCGGTTCGACGCGGTACAGGAACATTTCAGCGACCTGTCGGCCCTGGCGCAGGAGAACTTCAGCGGCATCCGGGTGGTAAAGGCCTTCGCGCGGGAACAGACGGAGGTGGACCGGTTCCGGGCCGCGGTGGAGGGGTTGTCCGCGGCTCAGGTGCGCCTGGCGCGGGTGCAGGGAGCTCTGTGGCCCGCGGTGGGGTTGGTCCTCGGGACGGCGGCGGTGGCCCTGCTGTGGGAGGGCGGACGGCTGGTGGCGTCCGGCGCGCTCAGCCTGGGGCAGCTGGTGCAGTTCTCGTACTACCTGGCCCGTCTGAGCTTCCCCATGATCGCCGCGGGCTGGGTGCTCAACCTGTGGCAGCAGGGCCGCGCGTCCATGGCCCGGCTGGAGGAGGTGTTCCGTGCGCAGCCAAAGATCGCCGACCCGCCGTCCCCCGTGGTCCTGAGCCGGGTCCGGGGCGAACTGGAGTTCCGGCGCGTGTGGCTTGCGTACGACGGCCGCCCCGTGCTGAGGGAGGTGAACCTGCACGTCCCCGCGGGCCGGACCGTGGCGTTGGTAGGGCCCACGGGGGCGGGCAAGACCAGCCTGGTGAGCCTGGTGCCGCGCCTGCTGGACCCCACCCGCGGACGGGTGATGCTGGACGGGGTGGACGTGCGCCGGCTCTCCCTGCGGGAGCTGCGCAAAGCCGTGGGGTTCGTGCCCCAGGACCCCTTCCTGTTCAGCGACACCCTGTACGCCAACGTAGCCCTGGGGGTGGAGGACGAAGGCCGGGTGCGTGAAGCGCTCCGGGTGGCGCAGCTGCTCAAGGACCTGGTCCAGCTGCCGCACGGTTACGACACCGTGGTGGGCGAGCGGGGCGTGGCGCTGTCCGGTGGCCAGCGGCAGCGGGCGGCTCTGGCCCGGGCCCTGGTCCGGGACCCCCGGGTGCTGATCCTGGACGACGCGTTGAGCAGCGTGGACGCCCAGACGGAGGCGGAGATCCTGGCGGAACTGCGGCCGCTGCTGCGTTCCCGCACCACCCTCCTCACGAGCCACCGGCTGGCGGCCCTCCAGGTCGTGGACTGGATCGTGGTCCTCGACCGGGGTGAAGTGGTGGAACAGGGGACCCACGAGGAGTTGCTGCGCCGGGGCGGGCTGTACGCGCTCCTGTACGAGCAGCAGAGGCTGCGGGAGGCTCTGGAGGCCGAGGCACCGTGAACGGACAGCCCTACGAGGAAGACCTGGTCGGCCGGTACGACGGCCGCGCCGTGCGCCGGCTGCTGGGCTACGTGCGGCCGTACCGGTGGCGCGTGGCCGCGGCCGTGGGGCTGCTGCTGGTGGCCTCCGCCACGGAGCTAGCGGGGCCGCAGCTGTACCGCATCGCCATCGACCGGTACATCGCCCCCCGGTCTGGGGCCCCCGACCTGTGGGGCCTGTCGGTGCTGGCTGCCGCGTACCTGCTGGTGCTGGGCCTGGGGTTTGGGGCGCGTTGGACCCAGAACGTCCTGATGCAGGCGGTGGGCCAGCAGGCCATGGCGGACCTGCGGACGGAGATGTTCGCCCACCTGCAGCGCCTGCCGGTGGCCTTCTTCCACCGGAACCCCGTGGGCCGCCTGGTGACCCGGGTGACCCACGACGTGGACAGCCTGAACGAGCTCCTCACCTCCGGCCTGGTGGCGGTGTTCGGGGACCTGCTCACCTTGGTGGGGGTTCTGGCCGCCATGCTGTGGCTGGACTGGCAACTGGCCCTGGTGGTGCTGGCGACCCTGCCCCTGGTGTACGCGGTGACGGAGCGGTTCCGGGTGCGAGCCCTGGAAGCGTACCGGGCGGTGAGGACCCGCCTGGCGCGGCTCAATGCGTACCTCAACGAGCACATCACGGGGATGAGCGTGGTCCAGCTGTTCTGCCGGGAACCCGCGGCGCTGGCCCGGTTCCGGGAGCTGAACGCCGACCACCTGCAGGCGAACCTGGCGTCCGTGTCCAACATGAGCCAGTTCTTCCCCGCGGTCCACCTTCTGGGTGTGTTGGCGGTGGCCCTGTTGCTGTGGGTGGGCGGGGGCCGGGCGGTCCAGGGGTGGGTGACCTTGGGCGTGCTGGTGGCCATGATCCAGTACGCGGAGCGGCTGTTCGACCCCATCCGGGAGCTGGCGGAGAAGTTCAACCTGCTGCAGCAGGCCATGGCCAGCAGCGAGCGCATCTTCCGGCTGCTGGACGAACCCATAACGGTCCAGGACCCGCCCGACCCCGTGCCCCTGACCGCAGTGCGGGGTCGGGTGGAGTTCTGGGACGTGTGGTTCGCGTACGAGGAGCCCGCGGGGCGGGACGGCGACGGGGCGGGCTGGGTGCTCAAGGGGGTTTCCTTCCGCGTGGAGCCGGGAGAGCGGGTGGCCCTGGTGGGTGCCACGGGAGCCGGGAAGAGCACCGTGGTGCAGCTGCTGTGCCGCTTCTACGAGCCGCAGCGGGGCCGGATCCTCCTGGACGGGGTGGACGTGCGCCGGCTGCGCCAGCAGGACCTGCGCCGTCACGTGGGGCTCGTCCTGCAGGACGTGTTCCTGTTCTCGGGAACGGTGCTGGACAACATCCGGCTGTGGAACCCCGAGGTCTCCTTCGAACGGGTCCGGGAGGCGGCCCGGAGGGCGGGCGCGGAGGCGTTCATCGAGAGCCTGCCCCGCGGCTACCATACGGAGGTCGGCGAGCGGGGCGTGCGGCTGTCCGCGGGCCAGCGGCAGCTCATCGCCCTGGCGCGGGCCCTCGCCTACGACCCCCAGGTGCTGGTGGTGCTGGACGAGGCCACCAGCAGCGTGGACGCGGAGACGGAGCGTTGGGTGCTGCGGGCCCTCGGGGAAGCCCTGCGGGGCCGGACGGTGCTGGTGATCGCCCACCGCCTGGCCACGGTGCAGCACGCCGACCGCATCCTGGTCCTGCACCGGGGGCGGCTGGTGGAGGAGGGGACGCACGCGTCGTTGCTGCAGCGGGACGGCGTGTACGCCAAGCTCTACCGCCTTCAGATGGGGCAGGAGCGGTGGGCGCGCACGGGAGGTGCGGGATGACGGACGAGGCGGTGCTGGAAGAGGTGCGGGCCGTGGTGCGGGAGGCCGTGGCGGAGCGCCGGGGGCTGGTGGCCTTCACCCGGCTCGCGGGGAAGGAGCTGGACCGCATGGCCCGGGAGGCCGAGCGCCGGGCCTTGGACCGGGTGGCCGAGCTCGTTCCGGAAGCCAGCCGCCTGCCCGTGCTCCGACAGGTGGTGGACCTGGTCTCCGAGATGCGCCGGGAGCTGCAGGAGCTAGACCGGGATACCCAGATCCGCCCCTCCTCCAGGGCCCTGGCCCAGGACGAGGTGGTGTGGCAGACCTTCGAGCGGGTGGCGTCCCTGCTGGGGGTGCTGGACGTGTAGCCCGGAGCTACCGCCGCCGGCGCCCGCCGCCCCGCTTGGCTTCCGTGTTGCGCTTGAGGTCCAGCAGGCGCTCTTCGCTCTGCCGGAGAAAGGCCTTCAGCTTCTCCTCGAAGGTGGTGCGCTGCTTCTGCCGGTTGGCGCGCTCCTCAGGGGTCAGGGCCTGCTTGACGGACAGGTCCAGCTTGCCCCGCTCGTTGAGCCCGAGGACCTTGACCCGGACGGTCTGCCCTTCCCGTAGGTACTCCCGGATGTCCCGCACGAAGGTGTCCGCGATCTCGGAGATGTGCACGAGTCCGCTCCGGCCGTCCGGGAGGTCCACGAAGGCACCGTACGTGGTGATCTTGGCCACGACCCCTTCGACGATCTGCCCTGCCTCGACCGCCTGCTGAGGGTTCGTGCTCATGCGACCGGAAAACACCCCCGCTCCCGAAGTCCGGTTGCATTGTAGGGACCAACCCCGCCCCCGTCAACGCGGCAGGGGCGCTCCCCACGCCGCGAAAAACCGGACCACGGGGGCCCGCACGGGCCGGACCGCGACGTGGTCCGGATCTTGCTCCGGCCACCCCCGCGGCCTGCTGCGGGGTACCATAGAGGGGACTCGCAACGGCGGAGGGTACAGGTGCTGCGCGGCAAACGCATCCTGGTGACCTCAGGTCCCACCCGGGCTCCCCTGGACGCGGTACGGTTCATCAGCAACAAGGGCTCCGGGCGCACCGGTGCCCTGGTGGCGGAGCTGGCCCTGCGGGCGGGCGCTTCCGTGACGTACGTGTACGGCCGGGGGGCCCAGCTGCCGCAGATCCGCGCCCGGGGCCGGGACCACCTCCGGCTGATCCCCATCGAGACCGTGGACGACCTGGTGAACGTGTTCCGGGAGGAGCTGCCCACGGGCTACGACGCGGTGGTGCACCCCATGGCGGTGCTGGACTTCGCGCCGGAGGAGGTGCGGCAGGAGAAGGTGGGCTCGGACGAGGCATGGGTGGTACGCCTGGTCCCCACCCCGAAGGCCATCCGGCTGGTGAAGGAGCTCAGCCCGAGGACGTTCTTGGTGGGGTTCAAGCTGGAGGTGGGCAAGTCCCGGGAGGAGCTGGTGCGCATCGCGCACGAGTCCCTGGTCCGCAACCAGGCGGACGTGATGGTGGCCAACGACCTGGCGGAGATCGACCGCGGGGTGCACCGCGGCTACTTCGTGGGCCCCGACGGCCGGGTGCTGCGGGTGGCGGAGGGCAAGGAGGAGATCGCCCGGGCGGTGGTGGAGCTGCTGGAGGAGCGGCTGGACTGAGCTCCGCGGGGGGAGGCGGCATGGGAAGGTTCGAGGAGGGCCTGGAGGTCCGCAAGGCGGTGATGGGCGAGGACTACGTGGAGCGCAGTTTCCGGGAAGCGGATGAGTTCTCCCGTCCCTTCCAGGAGCTGGTCACGGAGTACGCGTGGGGGGCGGTGTGGGCCCGGCCGGGTCTGCCGCGGAAGGTCCGCAGCCTCCTGACGGTGGCCGTGACCGCGGCCCTGAACCGGCCCCACGAGCTCCGGCTGCACCTGCGCGGTGCCCTGCGCAACGGCTGCACCGCGGAGGAGATCCGCGAGACCCTGCTCCAGGTGGCGGTGTACGCGGGCATGCCCGCGGCCCTGGACGCCTTCCGCACCGCCCGGGAGCTGCTGGCAGAGCACCGGACGCAGTCCGGCGGGGCGGAACCCGGGTAGCTCTGGGCAGCGAAGGCATTTGCGCTCTAGGATGGAACGGAAGCCAGGCGTGGGAGGGAGGACCATGGCGCAGGCGTACAGGGCAGACCAGGTGGGGAGCCTGCTGCGGCCCCAGGAGATCCTGGACGCGAGGGCGCGGGGCGCCTCGGGAGAAGAGCTCCGCGAGATCGAGGACCGGCACATCCTGCGCCTGCTGGACAAGCAGAAGGAGCTGGGCCTGGAGGTGTTCACGGACGGGGAGCTGCGGCGCCGGAACTTCATGAGCGACTTCATGGACTCCGTGGAGGGGCTGGACTTCAGCGAGGGGCTGCCCCGGAACTGGAAGGGGGAGGCTCAAGCCTCGCCGGCCAGCGTCACCGGGGTGGTGGTGTCGAGGATCCGGCAGGTGCGGCGGCTCACGGAGCACGAGGTGCGCTTCCTGCGCCCGCACAGCCCGGGGCCGTTCAAGATCACCCTGCCGAGCGCCAACCAGTTCCCCGCCATCACCTTCAAGAGGGGGGTCACGGACCGGGTGTACCGGGACCACTCCGAACTCCTGTGGGACATCGTGCCCATCGTCCGGCGGGAGATCGAGGCCCTGGTGGCGGAGGGCGTCCCGTACGTGCAGATCGACGCACCCCGCTACAGCTACTACATCGACCCCCGCTGGCGCCAGTACGTCCGGGACGAGATGGGGATGGAGCCTGAGGCGGCCCTGGACGAGGCCATCCGGGCGGACAACGCCTGCCTGCAGGGCCTGCGGGGCCGCGGGACGGTGCTGGCCATCCACCTGTGCCGCGGGAACAACCGCAGCCAGTGGTACGCGGAGGGCGGCTACGACCCCATCGCGGAGAAGCTGTTCGGGCAGCTGGAGGTGGACCGGTTCCTGCTGGAGTACGACGACCCACGTTCGGGGAGCTTCGAGCCCCTGCGGTTCGTCCCGCCGGACAAGACCGTGGTCCTGGGACTGGTGAGCACCAAGCGGCCGCAGCTGGAATCCCAGGACGACCTCCTGCGCCGCATCGAGGAGGCCAGCCGCTACGTGCCCCTGGAGCGCCTCGCCCTGAGCCCGCAGTGCGGGTTCGCCTCCGTGATGGAGGGCAACCTCGTGAGCGAAGCGGACCAGTGGGCCAAGCTGCGGCTGGTGGTGGACACCGTCCGGCGGGTGTGGGGGTAGCCGCCCGGGAGGGTTTCTGCTACCCTCCCGGCGAGGGGAGTAACCGGGAGCGCGTGCTCCGGCGGGGGCCGTCAGTCCGGCGACGAGCCCGGTCCCGCCTGCCACGGTGAGACCTCCGGGCGAGTGAGGCCCGGAGGTTTTTTGTTGGGAGCCGCAAGGTTCCAGGAGGTGAGGAGAATGCCGCTGGTGGTGTGTCCGGTGGACAACGCGCCCATGCAGGAGGTGACCCGCCACGGCGTCACCTTCGACGTCTGTCCGCAGTGCTGCGGCGTCTGGCTCGACCGGGGGGAGCTGGAGAAGCTGCTGAGCCTCGCGCAGCGGGCGGACGAGGGGGCGTGGGAGGAACGCCGGTACCGGGAGCCCCGGTGGGAGGACAAACCGCGGAAGCGCCGCGGCCTGCGGGAGCTGTTCGAGATCTTCGGGGACTAGCAGCGTGTCCGGGAAATCCTCGCCCACGGGATCGGGGTGGTCGAGGCGGGCGAGGAGCCGCGGGAGGGCGGTGTAGCGGGCCGTGGACGCCCTCGCCGGCCTCGCGGAGCTCCTGCTGCACGCGGACCGCGCCCTGGCGGACCTGGTGGCCCGCTACGGCCCGTGGACGTACGCCGTCACCTTCCTCATCGTGTTCTGCGAGACGGGCCTGGTGGTGACCCCCTTCCTGCCGGGCGACTCCCTGCTGTTCGCGGCGGGCACCCTGGCTGCGGTGGGCGCCCTCAACCCGCACCTGCTGGTGCTGCTGTTGACGGTGGCCGCGGTGGTGGGAGACGCGGTGAACTACACCGTGGGCCACCGGGCAGGGCAGCAGCTGCTGCGCCGGCGGTGGCTCCGGCCCGAGCACGTGGAGCGGACCCACCGGTTCTACCTCCGCCACGGCAACCTGGCCATCGTCCTGGCGCGCTTCGTGCCCGTGGTCCGCACCTTCGCGCCCTTCCTGGCGGGCCTGGGCCGCATGCCCTACCGGCAGTTCGCCCTCTACAACGTGACGGGCGGGGTGGTGTGGGTGGCGGGGTTCGTGTACGCGGGCTACCCGTTCGGCAACCTGCCCTTCGTCCGCGAGCGCTTGAGCCTGGTGCTGGTGGCCGTCGTGGCCCTGTCCGTGGCCCCCCTGGCGGTCCACGCCCGGCGCCGGGGACGTCAATCGTTGACTTAGTCAAGAAAACGAGATAACCTGGCGGCGTGGGTCGGCGCACCGCCCTCGCCTTCGAGAACCGAGTCCGCGCCGTCCGCGAAGCCCGGGGGTGGTCGCAGGCCGAGCTGGCCCGGGCCTGCGGGCTTTCGCGTC
>CAYTFH010000020.1:0-48564 GCA_964437095.1 uncultured bacterium
GCCGTCAAGGCGGTGTACGCCCGGCTGGGTGGGGAAGCCTGGGGCCACGACCTCGCGGAGTTGCTCCATGGGCTCGCCGAGCGGATGCCCGTGCCGCAAGAGACCGCTCGCTGCGCCCGGGAGCTCGACCGGTTCTACATCCCCACCCGGTACCCGAATGCGTGGGCGCAGGGAAGCCCGGCCAGCCACTTCGCCCGGGAGGACGCGGAACATGCAATCCGTTGTGCGGAAACGGTCCTACGGTTCTGTCAAGGTGTTCTGGCTGGACCGTGAGGAGGCGAGGGCGCGCCTGGCGCAGGCTGCCCGCCGCCTGGTGTCCGCCTGCCCGGAAGTGGACGCGGTGTACCTGTTCGGCTCCCTGGCCACGGGGCGGGCGGTGCCGGGCAGCGACGCGGACGTGCTGGTGGTGCTGACGCGCGCGGAGGGCCGCTGGTTCGACCGGGCAGACCGGTACGCCCCCTACTTCGAAGGGGTCGGTATCCCGGTGGAGCTATTCTGCTACACGAAGCAGGAAGTCGGTGAAGTCCCTCTCGCCCGCCGCGCCCTGGCGGAAGGGGCCCTGTTGGCCAGCACGCAGGGAGGGGCACCGAACGCCGCTTCACCGCCCCTCTGATGGCCCTCTCCCGGTATCCCTGGGACGGCGGGTCACGCCTGGAGTTCGGCCTGGATTCCCTGCAGGCGCGATAGCACCGCCTGGATGACCCAGTCGGGGGTGGAAGCACCCGACATCACGCCCACAGTACAGTCGGGCGCGAACCATCCGGGCTGGATCTCGTCCGCGGTCTCCACGTGGTAGGTGGGCACACCCCGCTGCCGGCCGATCTCCGCCAGGCGCGTGGTGTTGGAGCTCCCCCGCCCGCCCACCACCAGGAGGACGTCCACCTCTTCCACCAGCCGCTGCGCTTCCTCCTGGCGCACGGTGATGGCCGGGCACAGGGTGTTGATGACCTTGGTCTCCTTGACCCGGATGGCGATGTCCGCCACAATCCGTCGGAAGTTCTCCAAAGACTGGGTGGTCTGGGACACGACCCCCACCTTGCCCCGCAGGCGCAGTTGCGCGGCTTCCTCGGGCGTGTGCACCACCGCCACCCGGTCGCCCAGCTTCTCCTTGAGCGTCACCATCTCCGGGTGCCCGTGGTCGCCCACCGCCACCACGAAGTAGCCCTCCTCCGCCAGGCGCTCCGCCAGCTCGTGGGCGCGGGTCACCACCGGGCAGGTGGCGTCCACCACCTCCATGCCCCGCTGCCGGACGGCCTCCAGCACCGCGGACTCCACCCCGTAGGCGGAGACCACGAAGGCACCGCCGTTCAGGTCCTCCAGGCGCTGTGCCACGTTTACCCCTTCCCGCCGCAGCCGGTCCACTTCCTGAGGGTTGTGGATCAGAGGCCCCCAGGTGGTGGCCCCTCCCTGGCCGTTGCGGGCGGCCTTGGCGGCCAGCTCCACCGCGCGGCGGACGCCGCCGCAGAACCCCACGTACTTGGCGACCACCACCCGCATGTTCACCCCAAGCATATCACGAGGCCGGCCGCCCCGCCCGTTCCGTGCCGTGCACGGGCGGCGGGGCACCCAGCAGGTCCGCGATGGCCTGCATGATGCGCTCGCTGGCCCGCTGCACCCGGTCCGGGGCGTCCGCCAGGTCGTCCAGGCGGAAGGGCGGCCCGATGCGCACGCGGATCCTGCGCAGCCTCGGGACCCGCGCCCCCTTGGGGAGGACCTCCAGGGTGCCCAGGATGCCCACGGGCAGGATGGGCACGCGGGCCCTCAAGGCCAAAAACGCGGCTCCCGGCTCCGCGGGCAGGAGGTAGCCGCGCGGGTTGCGGGTCCCTTCCGGGAAGATCCCCACCACCCCGCCGCGCTCCAGCACCCGCAGGGCGGTGCGGATGGCCTGCCGGTCGGGCTCCCCGCGCCGCACGGGGAAGGTGCCGATGCACCGCATCCAGCTCCGCAGCAGCGGGATCTCGAACAGCTCCTGCTTGGCCATGAAGTGCACCTTTCGACGCAGGGCGGCGCCCAGGACGGGAGGATCGAAGGCGCTCCAGTGGTTGGACACCGCGATGAACGGGCCGTCCTGCGGCTCGTACTCGCGGCCGGTGACCTGCATGCGGAACAGCCCCCGCAGCACCGCCACCACCACCAGCTTGCTGCCCGCGTACACCCAGTCGCCCAGCTCCACGCCTACCCCCGCTCCTGCCGCGCGGCCACCAGCCGCACGATCCGGTCGGCCACCTGCTCCGGGCTCAGCCCCGTGGTGTCCACCACCACCGCGTCCTCGGCCCGCCGCAAGGGCGCGGTGGGCCGGTGGCGGGCCAGGTCGTCGTCGCGCCGCACCAGCTCCCGCACCGCCTCCAGAGACACCGCCTCCCCACGCGACCGCATCTCCTCCCACCGCCGCCGGGCCCGCTCGTCCAGGGACGCTTCCAGGTACACCTTCACGTCCGCGTGGGGGAGCACCACGGTGCCGATGTCCCGCCCCTCCATGACCACCCCGCCGTCCTCGGCCATCCTCCGTTGCTGTTCGGTCAGCACCTGCCGGACTCCTGGGTTGGCGGCCACGCGGCTCACGGCCGCGGAGACCTCCACGGACCGGATGGCCTCGGTGACGTCGTGTCCGTCGCACAGCACCCGCAGCCCGTCCCCCTGCGGTTCCAAACGGATGTGGGTCCGGCGGGCCAGGGCCGCCACGGCCTCCCGGTCCTCCAGGTCCACGCCCTCCTGAAGCGCCTTCCACGCCACCGCCCGGTACATGGCGCCCGTGTCCACGTACCGGTACCCCAGTCGGCGGGCCACCAGGCGCGCCACGGTGCCCTTGCCCGCCCCCATGGGGCCGTCGATGGCCACCCGCAGCTTGCGGCTCACGGCAGCCCCTTCAACAGGACCACGGGCCGGTCCACCTCGGGGTGGGACGCCACCACCGCGGCGGGCCCGTAGGCTTCCTCCACGGCGCCGCTCCGCAGGACCTCCTGCGGAGAGCCCTGGGCCAGGACGCGGCCCCCTGCCAGCAGCACCACCCTGTGGAAGAACAGAGAGGCCAGGTTCAGGTCGTGGGTCGCCGCGAGAATTCCGTACCCGTCCTGCACGAGGGCCTGCAGGAGGCGCACCACCGAAAGCTGGTGGCCCAGGTCCAAGTGGGCCGTGGGTTCATCCAACGCCAGGAGACGGGCGCCCTGGGCCAGCACGCGGGCCAGCAGCACCCGCTGCCGTTCACCCCCGCTGGTGTGCTGCATCGGACGGTCCGCCAGGTGCTGTGTGTCCGTGGCCCGGAGGGCCTGTCGCGCGGCCTGGTCGTCCTGCGGCGACCAGCCCACCGTCCAACCCTGGCTGGCCGCGTACCTGCCCATGCGGACCACCTCCACGCAGCGGAAGCCCTCCGGGACCGCCGGGTCCTGGGGGAGGTAGCCCACCCGCCGCGCTCGCTCCCGGGGCCTCAGGGAAGCCACCTCCCGGCCGTCCAACCGCACCGAGCCCGAGGAAGGACGCAGGATGCCCGCCACGCACCGCAACAGGGTGCTCTTGCCCGCGCCGTTGGGGCCGCACACGGCCACCAGCTCGCCCGCGTCCACCGTGAGGTGCACCCCTCGCAGGGCAGGACGGCCGCCGTACCGAACTTCCAGGTCCGCGACCTCCAGCCTCACCAGCGCACCTCCGGGTGAAGGGCTCGGGCCACCGCCGCCAGGCCCCGGACCAGCCGCGGCCCCGGCCGCACCACCCACGAAGGCTCCAGCTCCGCCACGCAGCCCCGCCGCACCGCGCTGGTGTGGGCCCAGGCGGGCCTGCGCCGCAGGCGCTCCGCGCCGCGGCCCAGGATCAGCACGCACTGGGGGTCGCGGGCCACCGCCTCCTCTTCGGAAATTTGCGGCCAGCCGCGGCGGTCCGAGAACACGTTGCGGCCGCCCGCCAGGCGTACCAGGTCGTCGGTCACCGTACCCGAGGCCGCAGTAAGGAAGGGCTGATCCCACACCTGCACGAGCACGCGCACCGCGGGCAGGCCCTTCACCTTCGACGTCACCCGCTCGGCCTCCCGCCGCATGTGGCCCACCACCGCCCGTGCCCGGCCGGGGCGGCCGGTGACCCGGCCCAGCAGGAGCACCACCTCATAGGTCTCCTCCAAGCTGTTGGCCTCCACCGCCAACACCCGGTAGCCCGCGGAGCGCAGCCGGCGCAAGGTGCTCTCCTGCAGGCTGCGCACCCCCACCACCAGGTCCGGCCGGAGGGCCGCCAGGCGCTCTTCGTCCACCTGCACCCCGCCCACCCGCGCCCGCGTCCGCACCTCCGGCGGGTAGTCGTCCGCGGAGGACACGCCCACCACCTGCTTAGCAGCCCCCACCGCCCACAGGACTTCCGTCACGCTGGGCGCCAGGGAAACCACCCGCGAGGGCGGGGCCGGGACCACCACCGCGGCGCCGGTGGCGTCCGTGACCCGCACCGGCCACGGGCCCGCGGCTACGAGGGCCGCGGCGAGAACCGCCAGGGCGTTGGACTTCACCGCCGGAAGAAGTCTACGATCCAACCCCAAGGCCCTTTTCGCCCACCGGGTGAGACGGCCCGCAGGGCCACCGCGGGGAAGCGGGCCTCCTGCCGTCCGTCCACGAACACCTCCGCCCAGCCCACCCGCTGGCCGGCCCGCACCGCCGCGGCCAGCCCGGCTTCCCACCGCACCCGCAGGTCCACCCGGGCACCCCTGGGGGCCGACCACGCCACCTCCTCCGCCACCGTCGCCTCCACGGTCTGCCCGCCCGGAAGGCGGGTGGTGGCCACCACCTCCTGCGGCCTGGCCAGCACCCGCAGCTCGTACCCGTGAAAGCCGTAGTCCAGCAGGCGCGCGGCCTCGCCGAACACCTCGGGAGAGTCCAGGACCACCGCCACCAGGGTCCGGCCGTCCCGCTGGGCAGACGCCACCAGACACGGCCCCGACTCCGCGATCCAGCCCGTCTTCACCCCGTTGGCCCCGGGGTAGCTGAACAGCAGCCGGTTGCGGTTCACCAGCTTGAGGGTGCCCCCGTCCAAGGCCACCCGGTACTCCCGGCTGGCCACGGCGTTGGCGACCCGCGGGTTCTGCAGAGCCGCTCTGCCGAGCAGCGCCAGGTCGTAGGCGGTGGACCGGTGGCGGGGGTCAAACAGGCCGTGGGGGTTGGTGAAGTGGCTGCGGCGCGCGCCCAGCTGTGCGGCCCTGCGGTTCATGAGGTCCACGAACCGCTCCACGCTGCCCGAGGTCGCTTCCGCCAGGGCCACCGCGGCGTCGTTGGCGGAGGTGAGGAGCACCGCGTACAGCAGGTCTTCCACTCGCCACCGTTGCCCTGCCCGGATCCCGAGGACGGCACCCGACCGCTGCGCCGCGGCCCTGGGACTCACGGTGACGGTGTGGTCCGGGGGCAGGGACTCGGATGCCAGCAGGGCCGTGAGGATCTTGGTGGTGCTGGCCGGAGGCCAGGGCAGGTGAGGGTTCCGCTGGGCGAGGACCTGACCCGTGCGGGCTTCCAGCAGGACGAAGGCGCGGGCGCGCAGGTCTGGCTGGGCCACGGTCGGGCCCGCCAGCCCCAACACGAGCAGGAGGGACAGGGCCAAGGCTCGGAGGTGCATCACTCCGGCGGGCGGTCCGTGGTCTGCGCGGGGTTGTGGGGGCTCAGCATGTCCTGCACCCGCCGGCCCTCCAGAGGCGGCAGGTCCGACAGGTCGTTCAGCCCGAAGTGGCGCAGGAACAGCTCCGTGGTGCCGTACAGGATGGGGCTTCCCGGACCCGGCTTGCGGCCCACTTCCCGGACCAGGTTGCGTTCCGCCAGCTTGCGCAGGTGGTGGTCGCTGCGGGCACCGCGGACCGCCTCCACCTCGGCCCGGGTCACGGGCTGTCGGTAGGCCACCACCGCCAGCGTCTCCAGGGCGGCTCGGGAAAGGGGTTCGGGCTGCGCGGCCACCAGCCGGGTCACGTAGTCCGCGTACTCGGGCCGCGTGCACAGCTGGTAGCCGCCCGCCACCCGCTGCACCATGAGACCCCGGCCTTCGTAGTGGCGCTCCAGCTCGGCCAGCAGGGACTCCGCCTCCTCCTCCGGGCACTGGAGGGCCTGCGCCAGCCGGCGCAGGGGCACTGGGCCTCCGCTGGCGAGCAGCAGACACTCCAGCGCGCACAGCAAGGTGTGCCGGCGGTCTGGATCCGTCACCGGTCCCCTCCCACCGCGTACAGGCGGATGGGGCCGAAGGGCTCGCTCTGCGCCACCCGCACGTGCCGGCGGCGCACCAGCTCCAGCAAGGCGAGGAAGGTCACGATCACCACGATGCGGGGGCTGTCCGGGTCGAACAGGGCCTCGAACAGCACGCCGTCCGGGGAGGCGCTCAGGGCTGCCAGGATCGCCCGTATGCGGTCCGCCACCGTGACTCCCTCCGGCGGGACCTCTTCCACCGTCTGCCGGGACCGCTCGAGGACCCTGCGGAAGGCCGCGAACAGGTCCTCCACGGTGAGCCCCACGAGAGGCAGCTCTCCCGCGGAGGACGGGTCCGCGGGCCGCGTGAACACCCTGCGCTGCACCGCCTCCAACGCGGCCAGGGCCTCCGCGGCTTCCCGGAACACCCGGTACTCCTCGATCTGCTGGCGCAGCCGTTCCTCCAGGTCCTGCGCGTCCTCCTCCGTCACCTCTTGCTGCGGAGTCGGTTTCGGCGGCAGCAGCAGCTTGCTCTTCATCTCCACCAGCGCCGCCGCGGCCCACAGGAACTCCGTGGCCTCCTCCAGGTCCACCTCCGGCCCGAGGCTCTCCAGGTACGACCGCACCATGGAGCTCAGGTCCACTTCCCGCAGGTCCACCTCGCCCGCGTGGGCCAGGCGGACCAGCTCGTGCACGGGGCCCTCGAAGCCGGCCACCTTCACCGTGGGGCTGCGGCCTTCCGCCATGGCGTCCCTCAGGCCCCCACCGCCCACCGCACCAGCCACATCACGGGCGTCCGCAGCAGGGGCCCCAGCCAGCCCGTGGCCAGCAAGACCACGAGCAGAAGGCCGCCATACGGCTGCAGGCGCGCGTACGCGTACTCGGCCTCGCCCCGCAGCAGCGCCCCCAGCACCCGGGAGCCGTCCAGGGGCGGGATGGGCAGGAGGTTGAACACCGCCAGCACCGCGTTCACGTACAGCAACCGGAACCAAAGGGCCCCCACCCATCCCCCTTCCGGCACGAGGCCCAGCCGGTACAGGGCGCCCAACACGGCCATGAAGCACACGTTGGCCAGGGGCCCTGCCACCGCCACCAGCAGGACGCCCCGCCGCGGCTCTTGGAAGTTTCTGGGGTCCACCGGCACCGGCTTGGCCCACCCGAACCCCACCAACAACAACAGGAGGGTGCCGAGGGGGTCGAGGTGTGCCAGGGGGTTGAGGGTGAGCCGGCCCAGCCACCTGGGGGTGGGATCGCCCAGCTGCACCGCGGCGTAGGCGTGGGCGTACTCGTGGACCGTGGCGGCCAGCAGCACCGCCGCCGCCGTGAACACCAGGTGGATCGGGACCAGTCCCAGCACGCCTACACCGCGGCGCTCTCCAAGGCCGCGTCCAACCTCACCAGATCCTGGTAGGTCTCGCGCCGCACCACCACCGTGGCCCGGCCGCCTTCCGCCAGCACCACCGCGGGCCGCGGGAACCGGTTGTAGTTGCTGGCCATGGAGTACGTGTACGCGCCCGTGGAGAACACCGCCACCACGTCCCCCGGGCGGACCTCGGGCAGGTGTGCTTCCCAGATGAGCACGTCCCCGGACTCGCAGCACCGGCCTGCCAGGGCCACCACCTGCCGGGGCGGGTCGTCCGGGCGGTCCGCCAGCACGCCCTCGTAGCGGGCCCCGTACAGGGCGGGCCTGGGGTTCTCGTACATGCCTCCGTCCACGGCCACGTACGTGCGGACCCCGGGGATGGCCTTCACCGGCCCCACGGTGTACAGGGTCACGCCCGCAGGCCCCACCACGGACCGGCCCGGCTCGAGGAATAGGCGCGGCGCGGGGTAGTCCAACTGGCGGCACGCGTCCCGCAGGGCTCCGGCCACCGCGGCCACGTACGCCTCCACCGAGGGCGGCCGGTCGGACCCGAGGTAGCGGATGCCCAGCCCCCCTCCCAGGTTCACCTCCTCCGCCACGAAGCCCACTTCCGCGCGGACCTGGGCGGCGAAGGAGACCACCAGGTGGGCGTTGCGCTGGAACGGCTCCAGCTCCAGGATCTGGGAGCCGATGTGGCTGTGGAAGCCCCGCAGGCGCAGGCCCGGGCGGCTCAGGGCCTCCCGCACCGCCCGCAGGGCCGTCCCGTCGGGGATTCCGAACCCGAACTTGGTGTCCACGCCGCCCGTCTGGATGGCCCGGTGGGTGTGCGGCTCGATGCCCGGGGTGACCCGCAGCCACACGTCCGCCACGGTCCCCGCCTCCCGGGCCAGCCGGTCCAGCAGGTCCAGCTCGTGGAAGTTGTCCACCGCCAGCCGACCCACACCGGCCCGCAGGGCGTACCGCAGCTCGTCTTCCGTTTTGTAGTTGCCGTGGAAGACCAGCTGACGCGCGGGTACCCCGGCGTGCAGGGCGGTGTACAGCTCCCCGCCGGAGGCTACGTCCACCCAGAAGCCTTCTTGGTGGGCCATCTGGCAGGTAGCCACCACGCACAGCGCCTTGGACGCGAACACGGGCTGACCGCCCGGCGCGTGGCGCCGGAAGGCCTCCCGGTACTCCCGCAACCGGGCCCGCAGCCGGTCCCCGTCCAGCACGTGAAGGGGGGTCCCGAAGGTGCGGGCCAGCTCCACGGCGTCGCACCCTCCCACGCACAGGCGTCCCTGCGCGGTGCGGGGGAACTCGTCGCGCAACCCCGACCTCCTCTCCCTTGATCGCCGCCAGGATAGCAGACCCCCGCGGGGTTGAAAAACGCGTCCGGGCGCGGGCGTACAATGGGCGAGGAGGTGGGCCATGCCGGAGGCGGTGATCCTGAGCGCGGTGCGGACGCCCATCGGCCGGTTCCTGGGCGGGCTGGCGGACCTGCCCGCTCCCAGGCTCGGCGCGGTGGTGGTGCGGGAAGCGGTGGCGCGGGCGGGGGTCCGGCCGGAGGACGTGGACGAGGTGATCATGGGCAACATCCTGTCCGCGGGGCTGGGGCAGGCGCCCGCCCGGCAGGCGGCGCGGTACGCGGGGCTGCCGGACTCCGTGGGCGCGGTGACGGTGAACAAGATGTGCGGGTCGGGCCTGAAGGCCGTGGTGCTGGCGGCGCAGGCCATCCGGGCGGGCGACGGGGAGGCGTACGTGGCGGGCGGCATGGAGAACATGAGCCGCGCGCCGTACCTGCTCCCGCGGGCCCGCACGGGCTACCGCCTGGGCCACGGGGAGGTCCAGGACTCCATGATCCTGGACGGGCTTTGGGACCCGTACCGGAACTGCCACATGGGGTCGTGCGCGGAGCTGCTGGCCGCGGAGTACCGAATCTCCCGGGAGGACCAGGACGCGTACGCGGAGCGGTCCTACCGGCTGGCCCTGCAGGCCCTGGACGGGGGCTGGTTCCGGCCGGAGACGGTCCCCGTGGAGGCGGACGGCAAGGTGGTGGAGGAGGACGAAGAACCGCGACGGGTGCAGTTCGACCGCATCCCGCTCCTCAAGCCCGCCTTCGAGAAGGACGGCACGGTCACCGCGGCCAACGCCAGCAGCATCAGCGACGGCGCCGCGGCCCTGGTGGTGGCGGACCGGTCCGTGGCCGACCGCGTGGGCACCTCGCCCCTGGCCCGGGTGGTGGGCTACGCGCAGGCGGCCACCGCCCCGGAGTGGTTCACCATCGCGCCCGCGGCGGCCATCGAGCGGCTCCTGGACCGGGTGGGCTGGCGCAAGGAGGACGTGGACCTGTACGAGATCAACGAGGCATTCGCCACGGTGGTGCTGGGGGTGTGCCGCAAGCTGGGGCTGCCGGTGGACGTGGTGAACGTGCACGGCGGCGCCGTGGCCCTGGGCCACCCCATCGGGGCCTCCGGCGCCCGCATCCTCACCACGCTGCTGTACGCCATGCAGCGCCGGGACGCCCGCCGCGGGGTGGCGGCCATCTGCCTGGGAGGCGGCGAGGCGGTGGCGGTGGCCGTGGAGCGGGAAGGCTGAAGCGCCCGGGCAGCGGCAGCGTGCCCACCTCGGTTCGCCCAAGCTGACCGCGCCACGGCCAGACCCGGGTGATCAGGCCAGGGGAACCCAGTCCACGTACCGAACGCTGGTGTGCACCCCCGTGTAGTTCTCCGCCAGGTACCGGCGGGCGGCCTCGCTGCGCCGCAAGACTCGGAGCTGTGCCCGCTGCATCCCCTCCTCGAAGGAGTCGTCCAGCCGGTGCAGCAGCTGCGTCATCCACCACGAGAAGTGCTCCGCCTGCCACACGTGCTCCAGGCACCGCTCCGTGTACGCGCGCAGGCCCGCTTCCTCCCCCTTTCGGTAGTAGTCCGCCAGGGCCCGGCTGAGCACCACCACGTCGCACACGGCCAGGTTGAGCCCCTTGGCACCCGTGGGGGGGACCACGTGGGCCGCGTCCCCGGCCAGAAACAGCCGTCCGTACTGCATGGGCTCCACCACCAGGCTGCGTAGGGGCGCCAGGCTCTTCTCCAGCACCGGACCGGGAGTGAGGGGTGCCGCGCCGTCCAACCTGCGGGCCAGCTCCTCCCAGATGCGGTGGTCCGGCCAGTCCTCCATGGGCTCGTCCGCCCGCACCTGCACGTAGTTCCGCGACAGCTTGGGGGAACGCATGCTGAACAGGGCGAACCCGCGCGGGTGGTTCACGTAGATGAGCTCGTGGGACGCGGGTGGGGCCTCCGCGAGGATGCCGAGCCACGCGAAGGGGTACGCGCGGTGGTGGACCCGCCGGACGGAGTCAGGGAGGGCGCTGCGGCAGATCCCGTGGGAGCCGTCGCAGCCCGCCACGAAGTCCGCATCCAGCACCTCCTCCGAGCCGTCCGGGTTGCGGTACACCACCCTGGGCCGCTCTTCCACGTGTTCCACCCGAAGCGCCTCCGCCTCGAACCGCACCTCGCCCCCCGCGTCCAGGCGGGCCCGGATGAGGTCCTTGACCACCTCCTGCTGCCCGTACACGGTGATGGTGTGGCCGCCCGTGAGGGCGGGGAAGTCGAAGTGCAGCAGGGAGCCCTCGAAGGCGAAGTTCACGCCTTCGTGCACCAGCCCCTGGCGCTCCATACGCTCGCCCACCCCGACCCGCACGAGGATGTGCCGGGTCCCGTCCTCCAGCACCCCAGCCCGCACCCGTTGCTCCACGTACGCCCGGCTCCGGGACTCCAGCACCACGCTGCGGACGCCCACCTGGTCCAGCAGGTGGCTCAGCAGCAGGCCCGCCGGCCCCGCTCCCACGATGGCCACCTGCGTCCGCGGCAAAGGCATCACCCCCGTACCTGCACGTCCAGCTCCGTCCGGCACAAGGCGTGCAGGAAGCACCCGCTGTGGGTCAGGGAGAAGCGGCTGGCGAGGCCGGGCGGGACCGACCCGTAGAGGGGAGAGCTGCGCACGGCTTCCGCCACTTCCCCCGGGGGTACGTCCACCTCCGGGTGGCGCTCCACGGGCAGAGCCCCGCCCCGCAACGTCCCCTGCGCGGCCGACCCTTTCATAATGTAGCGGGTGTGCTGGGTCATGCGCACCCGCTCTTTACGGAGGCCCAGGCGGGTGCACACCGCCTCCGCGGAGGCGGCACACAGCCCCACGCTCATGAAGGCGAGGGGCGGGGGTGCCACGTCGTCGCCCAGCAGGTACGGGCCCTCGTCGCTGGCCAGCCGCCACACGGCCTCCGTGGCGGAGCTGGCCACCAGGGCTTCCTTCTGCATGAGGGACAGGGAGCGGGCCACCACCCGCACCGCGGTGACTTCACCCCCGGGCTGCGCCGGGGTTAGCCGCCCGGGCGCTTGAGAGATCGGGAAGAACAAGGGCAACCCGGAAGCTTCCAAGGGACTGCGGCCCATGGCGCCCTCACCGCTTGGCTTCCGCGGGCTCCCAGGTCACCGACGGCACCCCGTAGGTGTAGAAGGTCTCGGGTAGCCGGCCGCCGAACCAGATGCTGCTCCGCTCCAGGTCGCTCTCGTTGGACACGTCCCACACCACGGTCTTCCACGTGGGGTCGAAGATGAGGTAGCCCGTGTCCCCGAACAGCTCCACCCTCACCCCGCCGGGCTCGAACACGTACATGAAGTACGCCTGCGTGGTGCCGTGCTTGCCCGGGCCCGCCTCGATGCGCACCCCGTAGTCCACCAGCACGTCCGCGGCGTCCATGAGGTGCTGCGGGTAGCCGTACCAGTAGGCCACGTGGTGGAAGCGGCCGCGGGCGCCCGTGGCGTCCCGCATCACCGCGATCTCGTGCACCAGCGGGCTCACGCTCAGCCAGGCGCCCACCTCCTCCCCGTCCTTGCCCAGCTTCTGCTCCCGCAGCCGGAACCCCAGGAGGTCCTGGAGGAACCGGCGCATGGGGGGAACGGAGCTGGCCATGAGGTTCACGTGGTCGATCCGGCGCACCGGCACCCCGCGCAGGGGCCGCCTCTGCGGCCGGTTGCGCAGGGCGGTCCGCAGGGCCTCCGGAGGTTGGAAGTAGTCCACCTCCCACACCAGCTCCATGGGGTGGCCTTCGGGGGTCACGAAGCGGTACGCGCGGCCGTGGCCCAGGTCCCCGTCGGTCCAGCCGCGGCCGTAGCCCGCGTGGTCCAGCCGGCGGCTGAGGGTCTCCAGGTCCTCCTCCGAGGCCGTCCGCCACGCGATGTGGCCGAGGGCGGCTTCGGGTCCCTCGGTGATCTTCAGGGTGTGGTGGTACCAGTCCTCGTAGCCCCTCAGGTACACCGACGAGCCCTGTCGGGTGGTCTCCTCCAGGCCCAGGACGTCGTGGAAGAACCACCACGTCAGCTCGGGCTTGGGGCTGATCAGCTCCACGTGGGCCAGCTGCACCACCGCAGGTTCCTGCACGTCCCTCACCTCCTTCCGGACGTTTCCGCCAGGCTGCCCTCCGCCTGGGCCATCTCCTGCAGGATCTGAAACCCGTAGTTGGCCGCGGAAAGCCCCCGGAACAGGAAGGCCAGCCCCACCACCGCGCTCAGCTCCTCCCACGTGGCCCCCGCGCGGCGGGCGGCGATGGCGTGGAGCTTGGCCGCGTCCTGCAGGTTCATCAACAGCATGCCGAACAGCATGAGCTGCGCCGTCTTGGTGTCGAAGCACTTGGGGTACATGAAGTGGCGGCGCATCTGCTCCTGGATCCGCAGCCCCTCGCGGTCCAGGCGGCTCAGCAGCTCCGTGCGCGCCTGGATCCGGGGCGGGACGAACCCCACCAGGTCCACGTACACGGACCGGAGCCCCTCCAGCTCCTCCTGACTCATCTGACGCTCCGGCAACGCCTCCGCCATGTCCGCCTCCTTTCCCAAAGGTTTCGCCCCTACGCGGGCCGCACGGCCCGCAGCCTCGGCGGCCGCACCAGCCGTGCCAGGTCCACGAGCCCGCCCGGCAGGGCCAGCACCACCACCACGAACACCGCTCCGAAGACCAGGACGTGCAGCTCCGTCAGGCGCAGGGCCAGGGCCTCCCGCAGCAGGACGAAGAACGCCGCGCCCACGGCGGGCCCCCACACGGTCCCGATCCCGCCCAGGAACACCATCAGCACCGCGTCGAAGGTCCACACGGGGCTGAAGGCGAACTGCGGGTAGAAACTCAGGTGGTAGTAGCCGAAGGCCCCGCCCGCAGAACCGGCCAAGCCCGCGCTGAGCAGCAGGGCCGCGAGCTTGTGCCGGTAGGTGTCCACACCCACCGCCTCCGCCACCCCCTCGTCCTCCCGCACCGCCACCAGTCCCATCCCGAAGCGGGACCGGCCCAGCGCCCAAACCGCCCCCGTGGCCACGGCGGCGAGGAAGAGGACCAGGTAGTACCGCGGCACGAGGCGGTAGCCCGCGATGAGCTCCGCGGGCAGGGCGGACACCTCCGGCATGGTGGTGGACACCACGATGCGGAGGATCTCCGACATGGCCAACGTCCCGATGGCGAAGTACGGGCCCCGCAGGCGTAGGGACGGCAGGCCGATGGCCAAGCCCGCGGCCGCCGCGGCTGCGGAGCCCGCCACCAGGGCCGCCACCATGGGCGTCCCCTGCATCCACAGGCCGCGGGTGACCAGGGCTCCGATGCCGAAGAACGCCGCGTGGCCGAGGTTCACCTGCCCGCCGTAGCCCGCCAGAAGGTTCCAGGACTGGGCCACCACCACCTGGAGGAGCACCAGCAGTCCCCAGTTCACCACCGCCTCACCCGCCACCCACGGCAGGGCAGCGGCCAAGACCGCCGCGGCCAGCGGTGCCACAGTCCTCACAGTCTCCTCCCGAACAGTCCCTGGGGCCGGAGCACGAGGATGGCCACGAACAGGACCAACCCCACCACCTCGCGGAACACCCCGCCCAGGGCGAACGCCGCCGCGGACTCCGCCACGCCCAGGAGCACGCCGGCCACGAAGGTGCCGAGGATGCTACCCAGCCCGGCCAGCACCACCACGATGAGGGCCTTGAGGGTCCAGCTCAGGCCGATGGCCGGGTTGATGGCGTCGGACACGGCCACCAGGGTTCCCGCCACCCCCGCCAGGGCGCTGCCCAAGGCGAAGGCGATGCGGTACACGCGGCGGACGGGGACCCCCATGAGGAAGGCGGCCTCCCAGTCCTCCGCGGTGGCCCGGATGGCGCGCCCCGTGTCGGTGCGCTGCAGGAACACGTGGAGCCCGGCCAGGACGGCGAAGGCCACCCCGAGACCCCCCAGACGCGTGAGGGGAACCACGAGGGGTCCCGCGTGGAGCACCCGGCCCGCGTAGGCTGCGGTGACCGCGCGGTCGTCCGCGGTCCACAGCAGGATGGCCAGGGCGTGGAGCACCAGCGCCAGACCGAACCCGATCAGGATGGACAGCTGGATCTTGGACTCCTCGTCCAGCCGCACCAGGCGCCCGAACAGCCCGTCGTAGAGGGCCACGCCCACCAGGAACAGAGCAGGCCCTGCCACCAGCAGCGACACGTACGGGTCCGTGCCCCACAGGCTGAACATCCAGAAGGTGGCGTACCCGCCCAGCATGATGAGCTCGCCGTGGGCCACGTTCAGCATGCGCAGGACGCCGAACACGAGCGCCAGACCCACCGCGGCCAGGCCGTACAGGCCGCCCACCAGGGCCCCGAAGGTGACGTTCTGGAGCCAGACTTCCACGCTAGCCTCCCACGTAGGATCGCCGGACCAGCTCGGTCTGCAGCAGCACGTCCGCGGGGCCCTCCGCCACCACTCGGCCCTGCGCCATGAGGTAGCCCCGCGCCGCGTACTGCAACACCGGATGCACGTTCTGCTCCACCACCACCACGGTGACCCCCTCGCGGGCGATCCGGCTCACCACCTCGTACACTTGCTGCACCACCCGCGGTGCCAGGCCCAGGGAGGGCTCGTCCAGGAGCAGCAGCCGCGGCCGGCTCATCAGCGCCCGGGCGATGGCCAGCATCTGCTGCTGGCCGCCGGACAGGGTGCCCGCCAGCTGCCCCGCGCGTTCCTCCAGGATGGGGAACAGCCGGAACACCTCCTCGAGGGTCTTCCGGCGCGCCGGACGGGCCCGGGCCGCGTACCCTCCCAGGAGCAGGTTCTCCAGGACCGTCATGTGGGAGAACAGCCGCCGGCCCTCCGGCACCAGGGACACGCTCCGCTCCACCACCGCGTCCGCGGGCATGCCGTCGATCCGGACCCCGTCCCACCAGACCTCTCCCCGCAAGGGCTTCAGGAGACCCGCCACGACCCGCAGAGTGGTGGTCTTCCCCGCTCCGTTGGGCCCCACCACCGCCACCACTTCACCGGCTGCGGCATGCCAGTCCACGCCCCACAGCACCTGCGCGTCTCCGTACGCAGCCTGCACGCCTCGCAACTCCAGCACGGCCCGGCTCCCTCCAGACCCCTCCCTAGACGATCTCCGACCCCGGTGTCTGGACCCGGAACGGCTTCACCGGCAGGCTCCCAGGTACACCTCCACCACCCGCGGGTGGGACAGGACCTCCTCCGGCCGGCCCTCCGCCAGCTTCTCGCCGGAGTTGAGGAAGGCCACCCGGTCGCATAGGCTCCGCAGGGCGGGCACGTTGTGCTCCACGAGGACCAGGGTGAGCCCCTCCGCCCGGAGCCGGCGGAACAGAGCCGCCTCTCCCTCCACCTCGTCCACGTTGAGGCCCGCGAAGGGCTCGTCCAGGAGCAGCAGCCGCGGCCGGGTCGCCAGAGCCCGCGCCACCTCCAGCCGGCGCCGCTCCGCCAGGTTCAGGCTTCCCGCTAGCAGGTGGGCCTTCCCCTCCAACCCCACCAGGGCGAGGAGCTCCACGGCCTCGCGGCGGGCCGCCTCCACGGAGGGAACGGGGGAGGCACCGTACAGCCTCGCCACGGCCACGTTGTCCGCCACCGACAGCCGGGCGAGGCCGCGGACCAACTGGAAGGTCCGCGCCACCCCCAGACCGGCCCTCCGGTGCGGGGGCAGCCGGTTCAGCAACTTGCCCCGGAACCAGATCTCCCCGGCGTCGGGCGACAGAACCCCCGCGATCAGGTTCAGCGCCGTGGTCTTGCCCGAACCGTTCGGACCCAGCAATCCGAAGACCTCTCCCTCCGCCACCTCCAGGTCCAGGTCGCGGAGGGCCTGCACGCCGCCGAAACGCTTGGAGACGCCGCGGACCCGCAGCAGCGCTCCTCCGCCCAGCCGACCGGACGGGCTCCAGCTGCCTTGCCCCCCAAGCGCCGGCTCCCGCACGGCCTCACCGCTCGGGGCGATCAACGGCTGCGCCACGGGGTCGCGGGGTACGCCAGGGGTCTTGTGGCGAACGACCTCGGCCAGACCAGCTCTTGCCGGCCTCCCTGCCACTGCACCACCACGGTGGTCACCGGGCTGGTGCCGTCCGGCCGGAACCGTACCGGGCCCACCACCGTGTCCCGCAGGTGGGTGGACGCCATGGCGTCCCGGATGCGTTCGCGGTCGAGGCTGCCCGCCCGCCGGAGGGCGTCGGCCACCACCTGGACGCACGCGTACGCGGGGCCCACCAGCACGTCCGCGGGCCGGCCGAACCGCTGCTGGTGCTTGCCGTTGAGTTCCGAAGCGCCCGGGAACTTCACCGCGTAGTGCCAGCCCGGCATCAGCAAGGTGAAGTCGCCGTCCTTCCCCAGGCTCTGGCTCCACGCGGGTGCGTCGGGAGCCCGGACGAGCAGGTACGCCCTGGGGTTGAAGTCCAGCTCCTTCATCTGCCGGACCAGGGTGATGCCGTCCGGCGGGGTGGGCACCCCCAGGACCAGCTCGGCGCCCGCGGCCTTCGCCCGTAGGATCAGGTCGCTCATGTCCCGGGTGCCCACCGTGTACTCCCCGCGGAACACCACCTGGTAGCCGAACTCCGTGGACCGCACCGACCACAGGTTGGCGATCTCCCTGCCCCAGTCCGTGCGCTCGGCGAAGATGGCCACCTTCCGCGGCCGCTGGTCCGGGGGAAGGTAACCGTTGAACATGCGGTAGGTCTCGATGGCCATGTCCGGAGACTTGGGGAACGGGGAGAACAGGTACTTGAACCCGCGCTGGTGGATGCCCCAGAGGGCGAAGGCCACCCCGCAGTAGGGGATCCGGTTCTTCTCCGCCACCGCCGCCGCAGCCGCGTGCAGGTCGCTGCCGAACCCGCCCAGGTACACCGCGATGTCCTGCTGGGCCAACGCCTCCATCCGGCTCACGGTCTTGGTGGGATCGGACTCGTCGTCGACCACCACCAGCTCTACCCGCAGCTGCTGGCCGCCCACCCGGACGCCGCCCTGGGCGTTCAGGTCCTCCACCGCCATCTCGTACCCCGCGCGGACCTGAGCTCCCCCCGAGGCGAAGCGGCCGGTCAGGGGGACCACCGCCCCCAAGCGGACCACCCCCGCGGGCGCGGCCAGGGCGGCCGCGGAGACCACGCTCAAGCCGACCAAAACCGCCGCCAGCCTGCCGAACAACCCGCTCACCCCCCTTCGCCAGATGAACCACGCGGCCAGACCGATACTAGAATCCGGCGGAGTAGCCTGGCAGGCAAGGCCGTGGTTCGGCTATCCGGAACTTTTGTTCAGGAACGCGGAACAAGCCCCTTCCGCGCTTTCGAGCACGCGCGTACAATCTGGGTCGGATGCTGAGCACCGTCCAGCGGGTGGGGCAGGTCCTGGAGCTGTTCGGGATGGACCATCCCGAGCGCAGCGTGAGCGAGGTGGCCTCGCTGCTGGGGATCCCCAAGTCCACCGCGCACGCGCTGCTGTGCACCATGTACGAGATCGGTCTGCTGCGCCGCACCGCGGAGCGCCGGTACCGCCTGGGCTGGCGCATCCTGGCCCTGTCCAGCACTCTCCTGGCCACCACCCAGTACCGCGTGGAGGCCCGGCCCGTCATGGAGGATCTGGTGGCACGGTTCGGGGAGACGGTACACCTGGCCACCATGGAGTCGGGCCGGGTCCTGTACGTGGACAAGTTGCAGGGGACCCGGGCGGTGCAGGTGTCCGTGACGGGCGTGGGGCTGGAGCTCCCTCCCCACTGCAGCGCCGTGGGCAAGATCCTGCTGGCGGCCCGGCCGTGGCCGGAGGTGGAGGCCCTCCTGTCCCGCACGGGGCTGCCCGCCCTCACGCCCAACACCATCACCGATCTGCGCCAGCTCCGGGCGGAGCTGGAGGAAGTCCGGGCCCGGGGCTACGCCCTGGACATCGAAGAGGCCGTTTTGGAGTTGTGCTGCGTGGCGGCCCCCATCCGGGACCACCGGGGGGAGGTGGTGGCGGCCATGAGCCTGTCCGTCCCCGCGTACCGCTTCCACCGGCAGAAGGACGAGCTCCGGCGGGCCATCGTGGCCGCCTGCCGGGAGGTGTCCCAACGGTTGGGCTACACCGCCCTCGAGGAACCTGTCCGCCGGCGCTCCGCCGCCTTGTAGTCGCTTAGTCGCTTTTCGGGTCCCTCACTCCTCGGGCACGTACGGCTCCAGCCGTGGCACCCGGAACTCGAACTTCTGGACCCAGCCACATCCCGGACAAACGCCTCCGGGGAACTCGCCCCGGTGCAGGGTGAACAGGATGGGGCGGGCCTCCCTCATCTCCCCCCACTCCGTGAAGGACAGCGGCCACCCGTACCCGGGCTGCACGAACCGCCCCCTGCGGATGGCGTCCGCGATGCGCCGCGGGTCGGTGGAGTTGGTCTTGGCCGCGGCGTCCGCCACCAGCTTCACGATGGCGTAGCCCGAGAAGGCGTTGTCGTCGAAGTACCGCCTGTAGGTGGCGAAGAACCGTTCGGCCAGCCGTCGGAAGGTGGGGTGGGTGAAGTCCGCACAGGTGTAGTCTACGTACCGACCGAACAGGGCCTCCCCCGCCCGCTGGACGATCCACTCGGGCGGGTTGTGGGCGCCGAACATCTGCTGGCGGAACCCGAGCTCCGCCGCCTGCCGCACGATCACCGGGATGCCCGGCGGGTGGCCGCCGATATCCAAAAACTGGGGGTTCATAGCCGCCAGACGCCGCAGGTACGGGGTGAAGTCCGAGGTGGCCACGGGTGCCACCTCGATCTGGATCTGCATCCCGGGCACGGATCGGACGAAACGCTCCAGCCACTGCATGTACGACCGGCCCCAGGCGTAGTCCGCGATGATGGCCCCCACCCGGGTGTACTTGGAGTACTGGATGAGGGCCGCGGAGGCCTGCACGTACATGGGGGAGGCCACCAGGCAGGTCCGGAAGGTGTAGCGGCTGCTCCGGCGTAGGATGGTATGGGCACCCGCGCGGGTCAGGAACACGGGCACCTGCAGCTGGTCCGCCTCCCGGGACAGGGCGGCCCCGATGTCGCTGCTGATGGTGCCGCCCGCGGCCGCGATCCCCTCCCGCTCCACCAGGGAGCGGAACAGGCTGATGGCCTCCGCGGGGTTGTTGCGGTCGTCCCGCTCCACCAGCTCCACCGGCCGGCCCAACACGCCGCCCGCGGCGTTCAGCTCCTCCACGGCCATCCGCATGCCGTCCCGGGCGTTGGTGCCCCAGAAAGCGAAGGGGCCGCTGAGGGGTCCCAGGAACGCGACCCGCAGGGGCCGCGCCGGTGCCCCGGGCACCAAACCTGCAGCCAGCCCCACCACCAACGCGGCGACCGCCACGCTCAGCTTGCGCACGACCTCACCTCCCCGAGACCTGCCACCGTGGTGAAGGATTCCGCAGCGCCGCCCTCGCTTCCTGCCACGCTCCTACCGCCTGCGGAAGATCCGGCCCAGCTCCTCCCGCGCCCGGGTCAGGGCCGCCTCGTCGTAGTCCTGCATGGTCACGATGCGCAGCTTCTCCGCGTCCTTGAGGGGCGGGTACACCCCCGGCAGGGACACGAAGTCCCCGTCCTGGGCCAGGGCCAGCAGCCCCGCCCGGGACAGCAACGTCTCGATGTACAGCTTGCCCGCGTTGGGCCGCGCCGCCCGGGCTCCCAGGGCGATGCGGTGGCCGTCCGCCAGGAACACGGGCAGGCGCGCGTAGTCCAACGGGGCCCCCTCCTTCCCGAACTGGTACACGTACCGGATGTACGTGAGGCCCACCGGGAACTCGCCCCGCACCAGCCGGTCGGCCACGGGGATGAAGGACTCCACGTACGCGCCCACCTGCCCCGCCAGCTGCTCGAGGAACGGACGCCACTGCCCGCCCAGCACCCGCCGCAGCTCCATCAGCCACTGGGCGGTGGTGGTGTGCAGGGTCGGGTCCGCCATCACCACCTTCCCCTTCCACTTGGGGTCCAGTAGGTCCGTGAGGCTGCGGGGGGCTTCCTCGGCGCGTACCAGGCGGGTGTTGTACACGATGCCCACGGGGATCACCAGGAACTGCGGGGAGACCAGGGCCTGCGGGTCCCGGGTGGCCCTCCCGAACATGTCGTAGGACGGCGAAGGGTACCGGGCGAAGGCACCCGCTTCCCGCAGCACCATCATGGGGCTGCTGTTGGTCTGCACCACGTCGAACTGAGGCCGGCCCACCCGCACTTCGTTCAGCACCCGGTCCAGGACCCGGGTACTGGCCGCCCGCCAGTACTCCACCGGGATGCCGTAGCGGCTCTCGAAGATCTTGTTCACCACGTCCAGGGTCGTGAGGGAGCCGTACAGCACCAGCCGGCCCTCCCGCTTGGCGGCGGCCACCAGGTCGGCCTGCGCGAACCCCGCCGGGGAGGCGAACACCACCGCGGCCGTCACGTACAACACCACCAGCGCTCGGACCATCACACCACCTCCCTCCGACATCCCTCGGACTGCCCGGCCCACAGCCGACTCAGCAGCCGCTCCGTCCAGACCCGCGCCATGGCCCGCTTGTACTCCGCGCTCCCCCTGCCGTCGTCCCAGGGGTCCACGGATCCCTCCACCTGCCGTGCGGCCTCCCTGCACCGGTCCGGGGTCAGGGCGCCGCCCACGAGGACCTGTTCCGCGGAGCGCACTCGCAGGGCGGTGGGTCCCGCCCCGCCCACCGCCACGCGTGCCTCGCGGCACACTCCCTCCGGGTCCAGGTCCACGCTGGCGGCCACGCCCACCGTGGGGTAGTCCTCGGGGCTGCGCGGCGCGTAGCGCACGTAGCCGGTGCGCCGGAGCAGGGCGGGAAGGGGCAGGCAAACTTCCGTCAGCAGCTCGTCGTCGGCCAGAGCGGTATGCATGGGACCGACCAGGAAGTCCTGCAGCGGCAGGTCCCGCACGCCCCTACGGCTGTGCAGCCTGACCCGGGCGTCCAGGGCGAGCAGCACCGGCGGGAGGTCCTGAGCCGGGTCCGCGTGGGCGATGTGACCGCCGAGGGTGGCCACGTTGCGGACCCGCACGTTTCCCACCAGCCCCGCGGCCTGCGCCAGTGCAGGCGCCCGGCGCCGCACCTCCTGGGACCGGTGCAGCTCCGCCAGTGTTACCGAGGCCCCCAGGCGAAACCAACCATCCCGCTCTGAAACGCCCCCGAGCTCCCGCACCCGCTCCAGGCCCACCAGAATCCTCGCCGGCACCAAGCCGCGCCGCAAAAGGGGCCCCAGGGCGGTCCCGCCGGCCCACACCACCGTCTCCGAGCGGTCGGCCCCGGCCAGCACGTCCAGCGCCTCCTCCAGGCGGTGCGGGGTGACGTACTCAAGGGGCCGCACGGTGCCACTCCTGCGACGCCCTCGCCACCGCCCGAAGGATCCCCTGGTAGCCCGTGCAACGGCACAGGTTGCCCGCCAGGAACCCCCGCGCCACCTCCTCCGGAGGGTCCCCGTGCTCCTGGAGCAGCGCGCAGGCCGCCCACACCTGGCCCGGGGTGCAGATCCCGCACTGCAACCCCTCGCACTCCACGAAGGCCTTCTGCACCGCCCGCACGAGCTCGGGCGAAGGGAGCCCTTCCGGTGCGGCCTTCACCTCCCCCTCCGCCAGCGCCACGAGGCCCTCGACGGTCCACACCTGCCGCCCCGCGGCCACCACCGCGGGCACCAGACAGCTGCTCACCAACGTTCCGTCCATCCACACCGTGCACAGCCCGCACACGCCCACCCCGCAGCCCACCTTGGTGCCCACCAAGCCCAGCCGCTCCCGCAGGAACTCCGCGAGGAACTCCGCACCGGCCACGGGCGCCCGCACCCGCTGGCCGTTCACGAGCAGCTCCACCTCAGCTCCGCTCACGCCCTGCCTCCTGGGCCTGCAATAGCCGGTACACGTCCTCGGCCCGGACCGGCAGGCGCCGCACCCGGACCCCCACCGCGTCCGCCACCGCGTTGGCCACCGCCGCGGCCACGGCCACGTTGGTGAGCTCGCCCACGGGCTTGACGTGGTGCGGTCCCCAGCCCTTGCCACCCGGGACCAGCACCACCCGCAGCCGCGGCACGTCCAGAACCGAGGGCAGGCGGTAGTCGTGCAGGTTGCTGGAGACCACCCGACCGCCCTCCAGCACCACCTCCTCCAGCAAGGCGGACCCCAGCCCCATCACCACCCCTCCTTCCACCTGCGCCCGGTGCGAGGACGGGTTGAGGATGTCCGCCACGTCCAGGGCCGTCATCAGCTCCTCCACCCGCACCTGGCCGGTCTGCCGGTCCACCGCCACGCGGGCCGCCTGGGCGCAGAAGGAGTTCAACCATAGCTCTTCCTCCGCAGAGAACCGGACCCGCACTCGCTGCCTGGGCCTCCTTCGGGCGAGCTCCCCCAGCGCGTGGCCCATGGGCAAGTGGGCCAACCCCTCCTCGATCAGCAGCCGGCGCAGCTCCGCGCACGCCGACGACACCGCGGCGCTGGCGGTGAGGGTCACGCGGCTTCCGCCCACCCCTGAGTCCGTCCCCAACTCCACCGTGTCCGACTGCCGGACCTCCACCGTGTGCGCCGCAAGCCCCAGCTCCCTGCAGACCACGTTGCGCACCACCGTGTGCTGCCCCCCTCCTTGGTCCGGGAACGGTACCCACACCACCAGGGAGCCGTCGGGCTGCGGGTCCAGGGCCACCTCCGTCTGCCCGCCGTGAGCCGCCCTGCAGTACAAGGCGAACCCCACCCCGCGGACCCACGGCCCGTCCGTGGGGTGGCCAGGGGCCTCCTGGGAATCCTGTAGGGCCGCCACCAGAGCCCGCACCACCTCCTCGCCGCGCACCTCCACCCAAGGCTCTCCCAGGGTCCCCCAGTCGCCCGTGCGCAGGAGGTTCTTCCGTCGGAACTCCAGGGGGTGCATGCCCAAGGCCCGGGCCGCTATGTCCACGGTGGACTCCACCGCGAAGTTGGCCTCCAGGGAGCCCGGAGACCGCATGTGTCCTCGCGGCACGGTGTGGGTGTACGCGATCAGGCTCTCCACCCGTACCGCGGGAATGCGGTAGGTGTTCCCTGCCTCGCCGAAGCCGTTGAGGTTCAGGTGTTCTACGGGCTTGAAGGCCGCGTACGCTCCGCCGTTCACCACCGCCCGCACGTGCAGAGCCTGCATTCTTCCTTGCCCGTCCACCCCCAGCCGGACCCGGACCACGGACGCGTGGCGCGGGTTGGCCGCAGCCAGGTCCTCCTCGTAGTCCGCCACCAGCTTCACCGGCCTGCCCGTCGCCTCGGACAGCGCCACCGCCACGGGGACGTCCATGGGCGATCCCTTGCCGCCAAAGTCACCTCCCACGTACGTGGGCATCACCCGGATCCGGTCCCGCGGTACGCCCAGGCACGCGCTGAGCTGCGCCTGGAGCCGCTGGGGGCTCTTGTTGGACGCCCACACCTCCACTACGCCGTCGGATCTCACCCACGCCACGCACGCGTGCGGCTCCAGGTAGCCCTGGTGGGCCGCGGGGATGGCGAAGGTCTCGTCGAACACGTGGGGGCAGCGGCTCAAGGCCGCCTCCACGTCCTCTCCGTGCTGCCACACCCGCCGCGACTGTAGGTTGGGCGGGTCCTCGGGCCCCACCGCGGCGCCCGGGTATGCCCACGGCGCCTCGTGCACCCGGGGCGCCCCGGGTCTCAGAGCCTCCTCCGGGTCCAGCACCGCGGGAAGGGGCTCGTACTCCACCTCCACCAGGCCCGCCGCGTACCGCGCGAGGGGCAGGCTGTCCGCGGCCACCGCCGCCACCCGCTCGCCCGCGAACCGCACCACGCCCCGCGCCAGCACGGGCATGTCCCGCACCCGACGGCCGTAGGTGCCGTAGCGGACGTCCGGGCCGGTCAGGACCGCGTGGACCCCGGGCAGCGCCCGGGCAGGTTCCGTGTGGATGCGGAGGATCCGGGCGTGCGGGTGCGGGCTGCGCACCAGGGCGCCGTACAACAAGCCGGGCAACCGGACGTCACCGGCGTAGTGAGCCCGGCCCTGGACCTTGAGCCAGCCGTCCGCCCGGCCCTCCACGACCTCCCGCGGGATCGTCACGCCTCTACCGGAATGCCGTGACACAGTCCACCAGGGCGGGAGTGCCTTCCTCCACCGCCCGCAGCGCGCGCCGGACCGCGGGCCCCACCTCCCGGGCGTCCACCACGGGACCTTCCGCGTACCAGCCGAGGGCCCGGGCCACCGCGGCGAAGTCGGGGGCGGGGTGGTCCAACTCCATGCCCACGTACGCGTTGGCTTCGTCCCGGCCGCGGGCCCGAGCCACATCGATCTGGTGCTCCCAGTCGTTGTAGTACGCACGGTTGTTGAACATGACCGTGAGCATGGGGATCCGGGAGTGGCTGGCCACCCACAGGGCGCCCAAGTCGTACATGAGGTCGCCGTCCGTTTGGACGTTGACCACGAGCCTCCCCGAGCCCCTGTACGCCAGCGCGACTCCGAGGCTGATGCCGATCTGGGTGGCGGTGCCGAGGGGCCTGCCCGAGTACTGGTCGGGCCGGTGGAACTCCCACAGCCTCGGGATCCAGTCGTTCACGAGGCTCCCGGTGAACACGAAGTCGCGCCCGCGGATCTGCTCCCACACCTCCCACGCGAACCGTGAGGTGGCCATGGGAGGCTCAGCGCGCGCAGACCGCGCCTCTTCCAGCCACCGCTGGCGCATCTGGGCGTGCTCCTGCGCGAGGGAGGCCACCCGGGACGCCCGCTCGGGCGCGTCCCCGCGGCTGCGGATCCGGTCCCGGCAGCACCGCACCAGGGCGGGCAGGGCCTCCCGCGTGTCCGCGAGGATGCTCAGGTCGGCTTCCTGGTAGCGCTGGAACTGGTGCGACCAGGCCCGGATGCCCAGGTCACCGAAGCCTACCTCCACCACCCGACAACCCTCCGCGACTAGCCGGTGCGCGGTGCGGGCCCGCTCGTCGTACTCGTGGAGCCAGCCGAAGGCGTCGCGCACGTCCAGGAGCAGGACGCAGTCCGCGCCGCGCAGGGTTTCTCGGCTCCTCCGCCAGAGGGGGTGCACGTTGGGCAGGTTGAGCCGCCCGCCCGCGTCCACCACGGGCGCGCCCAGCAGCTCCGCCAGCTCTGCCAGAACCGGGGCCGTCTGTGGGTGCCGCCCGAGGAGGTCCGCCACGATCACTGGCCGCCGCGCGGACACCAGCCACTCGCTCGCCCGCTCCACGGCCTGGGGGTCCGGCGGCAGCCGCGTGTAGGACGCCCGCGCCGGATCGGGCAGACGCACCTCCCGGGAAAGTTCCTCCTCCTGGAAGGCGACGTCGTAGCATAGGTACACGGGGCCTGCGGGTTCCGTGCACGCCACCCGGTAGGCCCGGGCGAAGGATTCCACCACCGCGTCCACGCCCACGGGCTGGTCGTCCCACTTCACGAAGTCGCGCACCGCAGTGCCCTGCAGCAGCGCGGTGTGGTCCCAGTCGATCCTCGGCCTCCGCAGGGCCACGTCCGCGGGGCCGGTGGCGCCCAACACCAGCACGGGGACGCGGTCCAGGAACGCTTGGTACATCCCCATGCTCCCATGCAGCAGCCCCACCACGTTGTGCAGGACCGTGGCCATGGGGCGCCCCGTGACCCGCGCGTACCCGTGGGCGATCCCCACGGCGATCTTCTCGTGGGGGCACTCCACGATCTCGGGCCGGTTCCCACCGTAGTTCACGATGGAGTCATGGAGCCCTCGGAAACTACTGCCGGGGTTCAGGCTCACGTAGGGGATGCTGAACCGCTGCAGCAGATCCACGATGAGGTCCGACACGTACTTGCGCATTCCGTCCCCCACGCCGGGTCGTGGCTGCTCTCTTCACTCCCCGAACTGGAACAGCTCCCGGAACACCCGCTGAACTCCCGCGGGCGCGGACAGCACTTCCTGGATGATGCGCAGGCACTCCTCGGGCGACGTGTACGCGGGCTCGAACCCCGCCCGTTCCGCCTCCGCCCGGAAGGCCGCGTCCTGCGCCAGGCGGCGGAAGGCCTCCTGGTACTGCGCCACCAGCTGGGCCGGCGCTCCGGGCGCGGCCACGAAGGGACGGCCCAGCTTCAGGGTGATGGACCGCAGCCGCAGCACCGCCCGGGCCACGTCGCCCGTGGCCAGCTCCTGGTCCACGGGCAGGGCCCGCAACTGCGGATCTGGGTTGTCGGACAGGGTACGGACGAGAGGGCGCAACACGCCTCGCCGGATGTGCGGCAGCAGGGACGACCACGCACCGGCCCGGCCGTCCAGCTCCCGCCGTTCCACGGCCAGGGCCACCTCCCCCGTTCCCTGGTAGCCGCTGATGATGCGCAAGTTGAGCCTCAAGAACGCCTTCAGGGCAAGGGGATAGTCGTGGGAGCCGGTCCCCGGCCCGGTGGACCCTACGGCCAGGGGCGGGTCCGCCCGGCGCAGGTCCAGGATGTGGCGGTACGGCAAGTCCGCCCGGATGGCGAAAACGTAGGTCTCGCCGGCGAGGTTGCCGATCCAGTGCCAACGCCGCATGTCCACCCGCAGCTCCTGGACCCCCGCGAGCTGGGCGATGACCAGGTTCCGGTTGAACAGGCCCAGGGTGGAGCCGTCGGTACGCGCCACGTTGTACAAGTGGTTGGCGGCCACGATGCCTCCGGCCCCCGGCATGTTCTGCACCACCACCGTGGGCGATCCCGGAAGGTAGCGCGAGAGGTGCCGGGCCACCAGCCGCGCGAACCGGTCGTAGCCCCCGCCCGGTGGGTTGCCCACGAGGATGGTCACGGTCCGGCCCGCGAACGGCGCTTGCGCCGCTCCTCCTGCGGCCCAAAGGCCCACCGCCACCAAGGACAACAACAGGACGGCCCGCGCCCGCATGGTCCCCCCTTTTTGGCTGGCCGCCACTCCCTGGGTAGCATGCGGGGAGCGGGCCGGCAAGCGCGCGGTTCCGGTATGCGGAACGGCGCGTCCCTTGACCCGAAGCGTTCCGAGCAGCTAAGCTCATCCCGCGCCAGCAGACCGTTGGGAGCGCGAGGCGTCTATGTCGGTTATGTCGGTCCCCTTGCTGATGTTGACCGCCTTCCTGCTGGGCGTGCGGCACGCCCTCGACCCAGACCATTTGGTGGCGGTGTCCACCCTGGTGGCCGAGGAACGGCGGCTGTGGCCGGCGGCGCGGCTGGGCTTGTGGTGGGGCGCCGGACACCTCTTGCCCATCTCCGCGGTGGGTCTCCCCTTGGTGGCCCTCCGTCTCCGACTGCCCGAGGCGTGGGAGCACGGGGTGGACTTGGGGGTGGGCGTGCTGCTGGTCCTCCTCGGGCTGCGCACGCTGTGGAACCTCCGGCGGGAGCGCGTCCACTTCCACGTACACGAACACGACGGGTCGGTTCACCCCCACTTCCACAGCCACGCCCACGGCCCCGACCACGCCCACGTCCACGCCCTACCCGCAGCGCGCAGCCGGATCACGTTCCTCATCGGCGTGGTCCACGGTCTGGCCGGCAGCGGGGCGGCGGCGGTGGTGGCCATGACCGCGGCGTCCTCCCTAACCACCGCCGTGGCCTACCTCCTGGCCTTCGGCGGGGGCACCGTGGCCGGCATGTTCTTCGCCACCCTGTGCATCGCCGCGCCCACCCTGGCCGCCACGACGCGGTGGGAGCGTGGCTACGCTCTGGTCCGGCTGCTGGCGGGCGTGGCCAGCGTGCTGGTGGGTGTGGGCATGTGGGTGGAGCTCCTGCCGCAGCTTTTGTAGCCCTGCCAGCGCGCCGTTCAACATTCCGGAACGCAGACGTTGCGTTGGTTCCGCCCGTCGCGGACGTTAGTAGGCAGGTGCGGAGATGGAGGTGCGCGTGCACACGCAGGTCCTGATCGTGGGGGCGGGCCCCGTGGGCCTCACCCTGGCCGTGGACCTGGGTCAACGGGGCGTGCGGTGCGTGCTGGTGGAGCGCAAGGAGGCTCCGCAGTTCCTGCCGAAGATGGAGCGCTGCAACGCCCGCACCATGGAGATCTACCGACGGTTGGGCATCGCGGAGAGGATCCGCCAGGCCGGGTTTCCCCGTCACTACCCCATGGACGTGTTCGTGGTCACCTCCCTGGTGGACCCGCCCATCCTTCGGCTCCCCTACCCCTCCGTGGCGGAGGCGGAAGCGCAGATCCGCTCCCGCAACGACGGCACCCTGCCCCTGGAACCCTACCAGCTCATCTCCCAGTACACCCTGGAGCCCCTCCTGAAGTCCGAGGCGGAGTCCCTGCCCACGGTGAGCGTCCGATACGGCCACGAGCTGGTGTCCTTCCAGCAGGACACCCACGGGGTCACCGCGCAGGTGCGGCGCACGTCCGACGGAGCCCTGGTGGAGGTGCGGGCGCAGTACCTGGTGGGGTGCGACGGGGGCAACAGCACCGTCCGGGAGCTGCTGGGGGTGGCCCTCCACGGGGAAGGGAACATCCGTGAGCTGTGCCAGGCCCTGTTCCGGTCCGACGAGCTGTTCGACCGCATCCCCATCGGCAAGGGACGCCACTACCACGTGGCCGACACCCAGCAGACCATGCTGATCGTGCAGGACGACGCCCGTCACTTCACCCTGCACGCGGTGGTGGAGGACGACGCGGAGATGCCCCGCATCTTCGAGCGGGTGGTGCGCCTGCCCGTCCGTTACGAGCTGCTGTACGCGGGGCGGTGGAGGCAGCAGCTCCTCCTGGCGGAGCGGTACCGGGTGGGCCGCGTGTTCCTGGCGGGGGACGCGGTCCACCTGGTGATCCCCACGGGTGGCCTGGGGATGAACACCGGGGTAGGGGACGCCACCGACCTGGCGTGGAAGCTGGCCGCGGTCCTGGAAGGCTGGGGAGGTGCAAAGCTTCTGGCCTCCTACGAGGCGGAGCGCAGGCCCGTGGGCGAACGGGCCGTGGCCGCCGCGCGGTTCGCGGCATTGGGACGGCAGGCGTGGAGGGCGGCGTACAAGCCGTGGATCGCGGACCCCACGCCGGAGGGACAGCGGGCCCGGGAGGAGATGGCCCGCATCGCCAACGTGGAGCAGCGCAAGACCAACGAGATGCTGGGCACGGAGCTGGGGTACCGGTACCTGGACTCGCCCATCGTGTGGCCGGAGCGCGGCGACCCGCCCCCGGACAGCTTCATGGAGTACCGGCCCACCACGTGGCCCGGGGCCCGGCTTCCCCACGTGTGGCTGCAGGACGGAACCGCCCTGCACGACCGGCTGCCCCGGACTAGCTACGCCCTGCTCCGGTTGGGCGGCACCCGCACCGACACCGCTCCGTTGGAGCAGGCCTTCCGGTACTTCCGGGCTCCCCTGGTGGTGGTGGACGTGCCGGACGAGCTGGTGCGGGACCTGTACGGGTACGACCTGATCCTGGTGAGGCCGGACCTTCACGTGGCCTGGCGGGGCAACCGCCTGCCCCGGGACCCCTTCGGGGAGGGGGTGTTCCGGCTGGCGGCGCGGGTGACGGGCCACGAGGACGGCCTAGGCTAGGAGCATGTCCGAGAAACCACGGAGATCCAGGGAACCGCGCGTTCGAGCAGAGACGACTGGAGGAGGTGCACGGTGGCGTCGGAAGGTAGGTGGGCGCAGGAGGGCGCGGAGCTCCGGGAGCGGGTGGCGGTGGCCTGTCGGGTGCTGGCCATGGAGGGGCACGTGGACATCACCCAGGGACACGTGTCCGCGCGCCATCCCGGGACACCGTACTACTGGATCAAGGCCAGTGGACTGGGCCTGGACGAGGTGACCGCGGACGACGTGGTGCTGGTGGACCTCGAAGGCCAGCTGGTGTGGGGGCAGGGCAGGCCCCACAGCGAGCTCCCCATCCACGCGGAGATCTACCGGGCCCGGCCGGACGTGATGGCGGTGGTGCACACCCACCCGCCGTACGCCACCGCCTTCGCCGCCAGCGACGTCCCCCTGCGGCCCGTGAGCCATGAGGGAGCCCTGTTCTGGCCGGACGTGCCCCGGTACACCTTTACCACGGACCTGGTGGTGACCAAGGAGCAGGGGGAAGCCCTGGCTAAGACCCTCGGGTCGGCCCGGGCGTGCCTGATGCGCAACCACGGCATCGTCACCGTGGGGTCCAGTGTGGAGGAGGCGGCTCTGTTCGCGCTCCAGCTGGAGCGGGCCGCCAAGCTGCAGATCCTGGCCGCGTGCCTGGGTCCCTACACCTGGACCCCGGACGCGGAGGTGGCGCAGAAGGCCGCGCACCTGCACTCCCCGCGGCAGCTAGAGCGCAACTGGAGCTACTACGTCCGCAAGCTCAAGCGGTGGGAGCGGGTTCTGGCGCAGGCCTCCCCGGTGCCGTGATCCCATGGGCCGCCTGCAGCTGAGCCTCGCCTGCGGCGACTACGACCTTCTCCGGCCCCTGCTGGACGGCGCGGTGCAGCCGGAGGGGATCGACCTGGTGTGCATCCCCCTGCCGTCGCCGGAACGGCACTGGCGGATGCTGCGGCGCGAGGAGTTCGACGTGTGCGAGCTGTCCCTGGCCTCGTACCTCGTGGACCGGGACCGGAGCCAGCGCTTCACGGCCATCCCTGTTTTCCCCCACCGCCGCTTCCGCCACGGGTACGTGTTCGTCCGCCAGGACGGGCCGGTGCGGGAGCCGCGGGATCTGCAAGGGCGCCGCGTGGGACTGCGAACGTACCAGAACACCGCGGGCCTGTGGGTGCGGGGGATCCTGCAGCACGACCACGGGGTGGACCTTCGGACCATCCGGTGGGTCGGGCAGGACGAGGAGGACCTGCCCGTGGACCCTTCCCCGAGGGGGATCCGGCTGGAGCGGGTGCCTGCGGGTGGGAACATCGACCGCATGTTGGCGTCGGGCGAGCTGGACGCGGTGATCTACCCGGAGGTGCTCCCCTCGTACCGCCGGGGCGACCCCGCGGTCCGCCGGCTGTTCGAGGACTACGCGGAGCGGGAGAAGGCGTACTTCTCCCGGACCCGCATCTTCCCCATCATGCACACGGTGGCGGTGCGCACCGCCCTGCTGGAACGGCACCCGTGGATCGCGGTCAACCTGCTGCACGCCTTCGAGGCCAGCAAGCGGGAGTGCTACCGTAGGCTCCAGGATCCCCGGCGGGTCAGCCTCGCGTGGTTCTTGCCGGCCCTGGAAGAGCAGCAACGCCTCCTCGGCCCGGACCCCTGGGCGTACGGGCTGGAGGCCAACCATCACGTCCTGGACACCGCGGCCCAGTACGCCTTCGAGCAGGGACTGACCACGCGAAGGCTGGACGTGGACGGCCTGTTCGCCCCCTCCACACTCGAGGGAGCTCCCCGCTTCGTGGACTGACGGAGGACGCCGTGACGGGACGCCCCATGGAGTACGGCTCGGACCTCATCGTGGAGCTCATGCGGCGCTGCGGGGTGGAGTACGCGGCCCTGAACCCCGGCGCCACCTTCCGCGGGATCCACGACTCCCTGGTGAACTACGCGGGCAACCGGGACCCCGAGCTGATCCTGTGCACCCACGAGGAGATCGCGGTGGCCGTAGCCCACGGTTACGCCAAGGCGGCCCACCGTCCCATGGTGGCCCTGGTGCACGACGTGGTGGGGCTGCAGCACGCCTGCATGGCCATCTTCAACGCCTGGTGCGACCGCGAGCCGGTGCTGGTGGTAGGGGGGACGGGCCCCATGGACGCCGCCCAGCGCCGGCCCTGGATCGACTGGGTGCACACCGCGCACCTGCAGGCCAACCTGGTGCGGGACTACGTGAAGTGGGACGACCAGCCCGCCAGCTTGGAAGCCATCCCCGAGTCCTTCTTCCGGGCCTACCGCCTGGCCACCCAGGCGCCGCAGGGGCCCGTGTACCTGTGCTACGACGCGGCCCTGCAGGAGGCGAGGCTGACCCAACCCATCCCCATCCCCGACCCCGGGAGGTACCTGCAGACCACACGGCTGGCGCCCGAGGAGGCCGCGGTGGACCAGCTGGCGGACTGGCTGGTGGGCGCGGAGTTCCCCGTGCTGCTGGCGGACCGCGCGGGCCGTTCTCCGTCTGCGGTGGCCGCGCTGGTGGAGCTCGCGGAGGCCCTGGGGGCGGCGGTGGTGGACACCGGGCGGCGCCACAACTTTCCCGCAGACCACCCCCTGGACTGCAGTGACGCCAAGGAGGAGGTCCTGGCCCGCGCGGACTTCGTCCTGGCCCTGGAGGTGTACGACCTGTACGGCGCCCTGCGGGCCCCCGTGGACCGCACCACGCGGCGCGCCCGCCCGCTGCTGGGGCCCGGGGCTCGCGTGGCCCACGTGACCCTGGGCGACCTGCACGCCCGCGGGTGGGTGCACGACACCAACCAGCTGCAGCCCACGGACCTCACGGTGGTGGCGGACTGCGCCGTGACCCTCCCCTTGCTGGTGGACCGCGTCCGGCAGCGCCTGGGCGCCACCCCGGGAGCGGCGGCGCGGGAGGATCGGAGGAAGTTCGTGGCCGAACTGCACCGCACCTGCGAGCGGCAAGCCCGCCGCGTGTTGGAACAGCGGTGGCACGAGCGGCCCATCTCCTTGCCCCGGCTGGCGTACGAGGTGGGCCGGGCGCTCCACCACGTCCCGTGGCAGCTGGCCAACGGCCAACTCCGGGGCTGGCCCAGGCGGCTGTGGCCCTTCCGGAAGCCCGACTGTTTCCTCGGATACAACGAGGGCGCGGGGCTGGGGTACGGCATGGGCGTTTCCCTGGGCGCGTGCCTGGCGAACCGCACCACGGGGAGGCTGGTGGTGAACCTCCAGTCCGAAGGGGACTTCCTGTACACCCCCGGCGCTCTGTACACCGCCAGCTCCCACCGGCTGCCTGCGCTCATCGTGCTGGTCAACAACCGGTCGTACTACAACGACGAGGAGCACCAGGAGGAGGTGGCCCGGGCGCGGGGCCGGCCCGTGGAGAACAAGGGCGTGGGCATCCGCCTGGACGACCCCGATGTGGACTACCGCAAGCTCGCGGAGTCCTTCGGGGTGTACGCGGAGGGGCGGGTGGAGGACCCGGAGGCTCTGGCCCCCGCGTTGGAGCGGGCGGTGCGGGTGTGCGTGGAGGACCGGCGGCCGGCCCTGGTGGAGGTCCTGTGCGCGCCGCGGTAGGATCCTGAGGGGGAGTACCCGTGGCCAACATCCAGCTCCTGTCCCTGCGGAAGACGTACGAGTTCCGGGGCCAGCGGGTGCGGGCCGTGGACGACGTCACCCTGGAGGCTCCGGAGGGCAAGATCCTGACCCTGCTGGGGCCCAGCGGCTGCGGGAAGACCACCACCCTGCGGTGCATCGCGGGGCTGGAGCGCCCCGACGACGGGGAGATCCGGTTCGGCGACCGAGTGGTGTTCAGCCGGTCCCGGGGCGTGTTCGTCCCGCCCGAGCGGCGGCACATCGGGATGGTGTTCCAGTCCTACGCCATCTGGCCCCACATGACGGTGTTCGAGAACGTGGCCTACCCGTTGCGGGTGCGGCGGGTGAGCCCCGCGGAGGTGCGCAAACGGGTTCAGGCGGCGCTGGAGTTGGTGGGGCTGGCGGCCCTGGCGGACCGGCCCGCGCCGTACCTCAGCGGCGGTCAGCAGCAGCGGGTGGCCCTCGCCCGCGCCCTGGTGTACGAGCCCCAGGTCCTCCTGTTGGACGAGCCCCTGAGCAACCTGGACGCCAAGGTCCGGGAACAGGTACGGGAGGAGCTGCGGGTGCTCCAGCGGCAACTGAACATCACGACGGTGTACGTCACCCACGACCAGATCGAGGCCCTGGCCCTGTCGGACGTGGTGGCGGTGATGCGGGACGGGAAGGTGCTGGAGGTGGGCTCTCCCCGCGACCTGTACGAGCGGCCCCGAACCCGGTTCGTGGCCCAGTTCCTCGGGACCACCAACTTGCTGCCAGGCCGCCTGAGCCACGTGGAGGGCTCCACCGCGTGGGTCCAGACTCCCCACGGGGTGCTGCAGGCTCGAGCGGACGGCGCGGAGGTGCGATCCGGTGAAGCCGTGCTGGCCAGCGTGCGGCCGGAGCACGTAGCCCTGGCACCCGCCTCGGACTCGGACCCCGCAGCCTGGTGTGGGGTGGTGCGTTCCGCCCTGTTCGAGGGCTCCGCCACCAAGTACCGCATCGACCTGGGGGACTTCCCCTTGTTGGCGTACGGGCAGCCGGGTTGGAACCCGGGCGATCGGGTGGCGGTCCGCTTTGACCCGCAGAAGGTGATCCTCCTGCGGGACGAAGGCTCCTAGCGACCTCTACCGCAGCCTTCCGCCCTCCCCCATCCACCGCCGCGCCAAGCCCACCACCACCACGCACAGCGCGCTCACCACCACCCCCAGGGCGGCCATCCGACCCGGCTGCGCGTCCTGCCACAGGTGGTACAGGAGGGGCCCGATGGGCTCCGCCCGCGGCGTGTACAGGAACACGGAGGTGCTGAACTCCCGGATGTAGATGGTGAAGAGGATGGCCCACCCGGCCAGGAAGCCGGGCCTCAACAAGGGGAGCAGCACCTGCCGGAACGTCCGCAAGAACCCGGCCCCGCACACCCGGCTGCTCTCCTCCAGCTCCCGGTGCACCTGCACCATGGTGGCGGTCATGGGCCGAAGCCCGTACGGGAGGAACCGGGTCACGTAGCTGATGAGGAGGATCCACACCGTCCCGTAGATGGGGAGGGGGAGCTGCACGTACGCCCACAACAGCCCGATGGCCAGGGCCGTCCCGGGGAACGCCCAGGGGACGAAGGAGAGGGCTTCCAGGGCTCCCGTGAGCCTCCCCCGGTGGCGGATGGCGAAGTACGCAACCAGGCTCGCGAGCAGCATGGCCAGGGTGGCTCCACCCAGGGCCAGGCTCAGGCTGACCCGCAAAGCCCGCGCCGCCCGGTCGCTGTCCATCAGGAACTGGTAGTGGCGCAGGGTCAGCCGGCCCAGGACCTCCCAGCTCGGGACTTCGTAGAAGGGGAGCAAGGACACGTACACCAGCACCAGGAAGGGGACCACCACCAGCAGACCCAGGATCGCCAGGGCCACCGCGGAGGCCGCGGACCGCCACCGACCCAGGTCCACCACGTTGGGCCGGTAGCCCCGCCCCGTGATGGTGGCGTAACGCTCGGACAGCCCCGTGATCCGCCGGTACACCATCACCAGGCCCACCGCGATCACCAGCTGGCTCACCCCGTACGTGGCCGCCAGGTTGTGGTTGGGTGGGAACGCGGCGAGGGCCTCCCGGAAGATCTTGGTGCTGAACACCTCGATGCCCGCGGGGAGCGCGATGACCGCGGGCACGTCGAAGCTCTCGATGGCCCGGACGAAGTTCAACGTGGCCGCCGCCAGCACCGCCGGCACCACCAGGGGGACGGTGACCCGTCGCGCCGCGTCCACGGTGGTGGAGCCTGCCAGGCGCGCCGCCTCCTCCAGGGCGGGGTCCATGGCCCGCAGGGCCGCGGCGATCACGAGGAACGCCAGGGGCGTCAGCACCAGCCCCTCCACGAACACCATGCCGCCGAGGGAGTACACGTTCAGGGGCGGCAGGCCCAACCACCGGAGCACGGTGAGGTTGAGGATCCCGATCCGCGGGCTCAGCACCAGGGTCCAGGAGGTAGCCACCAGCAGGGGCGGCAGGACGTTGGGGGCCAGGGCCACCAGCTCGAACAACCTCCGGCCCGGAGCGTTCGTGCGCACCGTGATCCACGCCAGGACGAGCCCCAGGAGCACCGACAGACCCGCCGCACCCGCGGCGAACACGAAGGAGTTGACCATGAGCCGGTAGGTGGCCGGGTCCGTGTAGGCCTGCCGGTAGTGGGTCAGGGTGAGGCGGCCGAGGGTGCCCACGGGTGCGTCGCTCAGGCTGCCGTAGAACAGCATGGCGGTGGGGTACAGGGTGAGGAAGGCCAGCAGCAGCCCCACCCCCACCCCGACCCACGTGGCGGTCTCGACCCGCCCCCAGGCACGGGGCAGGACCAGGGTTCGCGGGACCGCGCCGCCAAGGTTCATCTACCGCCTCCGGAACAGGGGCCCCAGCTCGTCCCGGGCTTTCCGGAACTCCTGCTCGTCCAGATCCTCCATCAGGATCACCCGCAGTTTGTCCGCGTCTTTGATGGGCGGATAGATCCCCGGCACGAGGACGAACTCACCCGTCTGGGCCAACGCGTGGAGCCCCGCCCGGGACGTCAGCGTGTTGATGAGCAATTTCCCCGCATTGGGGTGCGGGGCGTTCTTCGCAAGAGCCACCAGGTGGGCGTCTGCCAGCACAGGGTTGAGCCGGACGTAGTCCAGGGGAGCCTCCCGGAACTGCTGCACGTACTTGACGTAGGTCACCCCGAGGGCGTACTCCCCCGCCACCAACTTCTGCACCACGGGCAGGAAGGACTCCACCAGCCCCACCTGCTGGCCCAGGCGCTCCACGAAGGGCTTCCACTGGGCGCCCAGCACCCGTTGCAGGTTCACCAACCACGTGGCGGTGGTGGTGTGCAGGGTGGGGTCGGGCATCACGATCTTCCCCCGCCACTTGGGGTCCAGCAGGTCCGCGTAGGTCTTGGGGGCTTCCTCCGGCCGGACCAGCCGGGTGTTGTACAGGACGCTGATCACCACCATGCGGTAGGACGGGGACAGGATCCCGTCCCGATCCCGGGTGGCAGCTGGGAAGTCCTCGTAGGTGGGAGCCACGTACCGTTGGAACACGCCCTGCGCCTTGAGGATCTTCATGGGCCCGCTGTTGGTGAGGACCACGTCGAACAGCCCCCGTCCGGACCGGTGTTCGGCCAGGGCCCGGTCCAGGACCCGGGTGCTGGCCGCCCGCCAGTACTCCACGGGCACCCCGTACCGCTGCTCGTACACCTTGCGGATCACGTCGAAGGCGTCCGCCTCCAGGGACCCGTACACCACCACCCGGCCCTCCCGCCGGGCGGCCGCTACCACCTCCGGTGGGGCCTGTCCGGAGGCGGCCACCGCCAGAACCAGCACCGCCACCCACGCCACCACCGGGTAGCTCACCTTCTTCATGGTCTCCCCCCTTTCCGCTCCACCGCGTGCGTCCGGCTACCCGCCGAACCGGAACAGCTCCTTGAACACCCGCACCACGGACGGAGGCGTCCGCAGCACCTCCTCCACCAGCCGCAGGCACTCCTCCCCGGACAGGAAGGCAGGCTCGAACCCAGCCCGCTCCAGCTCCGAGACGAACTCCCGGTCTGCGGCCATCCGGCGGAAGGCCTCCCGGTACAGCCGCACCAGCTCGGGGCTGGCCCCAGGGGGCGCCCCGAAGGCCCGGGCCATGCGGTCGGGAACGTCCTGCAGCCGCAACACCGCCCTGGCCACGGGGTCCGTCACCAGGTCGTGGACCACGGGGACGTCCCGCAACTCCGGGTCCCTGGGCGTGCCGGGCAGGCTACGCAGCAACGGTCTCACCAACCCTCGCTGGGCGTGGGGCCGCAGACTGGTCCACGAGATGCCAATGCCGTCGGCTTCCTTCCTTTCGATGGCCAGGAAAATGTCCGGGCTGCCCGCGTAGCCCGTGACGATGCGCACGTTGAGACGCAGGAACACCTTGTACATGAGGGGGACCTGGTAGGTGATGTCTCCGGTCCCCGTGGCGCCGATGACGGGCGGCGGGTCGGCCCGCCGGAGGTCCAGCACATTTCGGTACGGCAGGTCGCTGCGAAGCGCCAGCACCGAAGTCTCCTGGGCGAGGTTCCCCACCCACTGCCACCGGCGCAGGTCCACCCGCAGCCCCTCCACGGACGCCAGCTGCGCCAGGACCAGGTTCCGGTTGAACAGCCCGAGGCTGAAGCCGTCCGAGTGCAGGACGTTGTAGAGGTGGTTGGCGGCCATGAGGCTACCCGCCCCGGGCATGTTCTGCACCACCACCGTGGGGCTCCCGGGCAGGTACTTGGGTAGGTGGCGGGCCACGGTGCGGGCCAGGCGGTCGTACCCACCCCCCGGTGGGAAGCCCACCACCAGGTTCACGGTCCGGCCCGCGAAGGGAGCCTGGGCCGCCCCCTGTGAGCTGGCCAGGAGGACTGCCATCACCACGAGGAACGCCGCTGCACGCGCCCTAGGTGCTATCTGCCAACCCCCCCATCACGAGCCCGGCTCGTCCCGCACGGGGATGTCGACCACGTACGGCCTTCCTTCTTCCCACGCCCGGTGCAGAGCTTCCCGGAGCACGTCCCCCACCTGGTCGCGGCCCTGCACCCGAAGCCCTCCGGCCCCGTACCCCTGCGCCACCCGGACGTGGTCGATGCCCGGCAACTCGATCCCCGGTGTGCCCGGCGGCACTTCCCCTCTCCGCAACCGCCTCACCCCCGCCTCCACCGCCAGGTACTTTCGGTTGGTGAGGACCACCACCAGCACGGGCAGCTGCTGCCGTACCCCTGTCCACAGGCCCTGTGGGGTGAAGTGCAGGCAGCCGTCCCCCACCACCGCCACCACACGGCGGTCCGGCCTGGCCAGTTGGGCTCCCAGGGCCGCGGGGACTCCCCAACCGAGGGAACCGCCCGAAGTCCGCAGGAGCCCTCCCGGCCGCACGGGGTAGCCTTCCAGGAAGGCCGGGGAAGACCGCACCGCTTCCTCCACCACCAGGGCGTCCTCGGGGACCACCCGGCCCAGCTCCCTGCCCACGTGGAAGGCGGTGATGTCGCCAGCCTCCGCGTCCTGCCGAGCCCGGGCTTCCCTCTGGGCTTCCCAGCGGGCCCGCAACCCAGCCACCCACGCCCCGCGCTCCCGTCGTAAGGCCTGAGCCTCCACCGGCAGGTCCCCCAGAAGGGCCAACAGGTCCTGCAGCACGAGACCCGGGTCGCCGTGCACCGGCACCGCGGGCGGGTACAGCCGGCCCAGCTCCCCCGCGTCCGGGTGGACGTGCACCAGAGCGGCGTGACCGGGGATCTCCGGGGCAGCGGGGGGAGCGAACTCGACGAACAGCACGGCGCCCACCACCAGCAGCAGGTCCGCCTCGGAAAGCGCTGGGTGGGACGGGTCGTAGCTGCCCACGAAGTGCGGTTCGTCCGGCGGGTAGGGGACCTCCGACAAGCTCCTGCGCGGCTCCCAGAGTACGGGTACCGACAGCCGCTCTGCCAGGCGCACCAGCAGGCTCACACCGTCGCCGCGCGCCAGCGCCGAACCTGCCACCACCAAGGGCCGCCGCGCCTGCAGCAGGCGGTCCGCCACCTGCCGCACCGCGTCGGGGTGCCCCCGGGGCGGAAGGGGCGTGGGAGCGGGGCTCGGGAGATCCTGAGGAACCGCCTCTGCCAGCAGATCCTCCGGCATGAGCACGTAGGTGGGGCCGGGCGGGCTCGACAGCGCCTGCTGGAACGCCCGCTCCACGTCTTCCGCCACCTGCTCCGGCCTCAGGGTCTGGTGGGCCCACTTGCACAGCGGCCGGGCCACGGCTGTGGTGTCGGGGAGGGAGGTGAACCCGCCACGGCCCAGGATCCGGGAGTCTTTATGGGAAGCCAGCACCACCACGGGCACGCGGTCCCGCCAAGCATTGTACAGGAGGCTCAGCCCTGCCAACGTGCCCACGCTGGTGTGCAGGTTCACCACCGCGGGCCCGCCCCGGGCCCGCGCGTACCCGTCAGCCATGGCCACGGCCACGCCCTCCTGCAGGGTGAGGACGTACCGCACGTCCGGCGTCTCCCGCAGGGCATCCAGAAGCGCCGCCTCCGTACTGCCCGGAAGCCCGAACAGGACGTTCACCCCACGGGCCTGCAGTACCCGCAGCACCGCGTGCGCCGCTCGGTATTGTTGCTCCCGCGACCGCACTTGCACCCGCCCCGCCTCCACCTCACCGCCGCCGGAACAGGGAGGCGAACTCCTCCCGTGCCCGCTGGAACTCCTCCTCGCTGGGCTCGTCCATCACCAGCACCTTTAGCCGGTCTGCGTCCTTGATGGGCGGGTAGACTCCCGGCACCAGCACGAACTCCCCCGCCTGTGCCAGGGCCAGCAACCCGGCTCTGGACAGGAGGGTGTCCACGAACAGCCCCGCGGCGGCGGGGTGGGCCGCCCGGGCGCCGACCGCCACGTAGCTGGGCAGGGCAAGGACCGGGTCCAACCGCACGTAGTCCAACGGGGCACCCTCTTTGCCGAAGACGTGCACGTGCTTCACGAAGGAGACCCCCAAAGGGTACTCGCCCGCCACCACCTTCTTGGGCCACCTCCAGCACCGACTCCACCAACGCGGCGTTGGCCGCCAGCCGCTCCACGAACGGACGCCACTGAGCACCCAGCTGCCTGCGGAAGCCTATAAGCCACGTGGCGGGGATCACGTTCACCGTGGGGTCCGCCAGCAACACCTTCCCCCTCCACCGCGGGTCCGCCAGGTCCAGCACCCCTTTGGGCAGGTCGCCGGAGCGCAGCAGGCGCGTGTTGTACAGGATGCTGATGGGCGTGAGGCGGTACGCGGGGGACAGGACGCCATCGGGGTCCTGGCTCCCCCGCGGGAACAGGTCGTACGAAGGGGAGCTGTAGCGGGCGAAGGCGCCGTAGCGCTTCATGAGCTTCATGGCCGCCGCGTTGGTCAGCACCACGTCGAAGCCCACCCGGCCCGTGCGCACCTCGGTGAGGACCCGGTCCAGCACCCGGGTGTTGGGAGCCCTCCAATACTCCACGGGGATCCCGTACCGCCCTTCGTAGATCTTGCGGACCACGTGGAAGATGTCCGACTCCATGGAGCCGTACACCACTACCCGACCTTCCCGCCGGGCTTCCGTCAACCGGTCCTTCCCCGTCTGGGCAAACGCCGCGGCCACCGCGGCCAACACAAGGACGCAGACGCCCGCGAGCCGACCCAGCCTCACCATCCCCCCCTTCCTGCGCCCTACCCTTGCGTCTCCTGCGCGGCCCAACCCGAGCGCCGCGGCCCACCCCTCGCCACGCCCTGGATCCACCCTGCCACGGCCGCAGACGCCGCCAGCATGCCGGCCGCCAGGCCGAACGCCGGCTCGTAGCTCCCGAACCGGTCGAAGGCCAGCCCTCCGGCCAAGGCTCCCGCGGCCGCCCCCAGCTGGTGGACGAAGGACGCGAGCCCGACTGCCAGCCCCGGGGCGGACCCCGAGAACAGGGTCAGGGCCAGGGTGTTGGTGGGTGCGATGGTGGCGAAGTGGGTGGCGCCGAACAAGGGCGCGAAGGCCCACAGGGCCCCAACCCCACCGCCCAACAGGAGACCCAAGGCCGCCGCCCGAAGCGCGTACAGTGCCGCCAGCACCGTGCCCCGACCCCACCGGTCCGCGAGGTAGCCCGCAGCCACGGTACCCGCCAGGTTGGCCACAGCCAGGGCCGACAGGGCACCGGCCAGCGAGACGTCCGAGGCCCCCACACCGCGCGCGTAGGGCACCAGGTGGTTGTCCACTAGCCCGGAGTCCGTGAACCCACACACCGCGTACGGAGCCAGGAAAACCCAAAACAAGGGGTCCCGCACCAGGGCCCGGACGCCCCCAGCTCCCCCCCGTCCCGCGGAAGCGCGCGCGGTACGGCCCTCGGACCCCGTCCCGAAGATGGCCGCCACGGCCAAGACTGCGGCCAGGGCGGACAACCCGACCAGCACGGGCCTCCAGCCCCACCGGGCCACGGCCAGCACCTGCGCCGGCACCACCAGCATCTGCCCCGCGCACATCCCCGCCACCACCACGGACAGGACGAAGCTGCGCCGCCCCTCCGGGAACCGCTGGCGGACCGCCACGGAGGCCGTCACGTGGGAGGCCCCCGCGAACCCCGCGGACGCCACCACCCCGTAGAACGGGTACAGCCACCGCAGCCCCGGTGAGGCCGCGCTCGCCACCAACCCCACCGCCACCAGGGCCAGGCTCACGCCCACCACCGCCCGGACCCCGAACCGCTCCGCAGCAGGCCCCGCGGCCACGTTCCCCAAACCGTACACCAACAGGCTCACGGACGAGATGGAGGCCACCAGGGCGCGGGGCGCGCGGAACTCCTCGGCCCACGGCAACACGTACACCCCGAACCCGCTCCGCACGCCCATGGTCAGGGCCAGAGCACAGAAGGGCAGCACCACCCAACGCCACCGGTCCGTCACTCCCGTCCCGCCGGACCCACCGGACGCGTCGAGCCCGCATGCTTGGCCCGGTAGTACCTCCACGCGCGGCCGAAGTGGTCGTAGGGCACGTCAGGACCCGTGCGCCGGGCCACCTCCTCCGCGGTCCACACCACGGGACGGCCCGCCGCCCGGGCGGCCAGGTGCAGCCGCGCGGACTGCTCCAGGAACACCGCCTTCACGCACGCCTCCCCCACGTTGCGGCCGGCCACCAGCTGCCCGTTGCCCCGCAGCAGCACCGCCTCCCCCGCCCCCAGGGTGTCCGCCACCGCCCGTCCCAGCTCTGGAGTGGTGATGAGGAACGGGGTCTCGAACACCGGCACCTCGACCCCTAGGAAGGCGCCGAAACCGTGTACCGGGCGCAGGGGCTCGGCGAGGGTGCTCCAGGCGGTGGCGGCGAAGCTGTGGGTGCGACAAAGGGCTCCCACGTCCGCCCGCCGGCGGTACACCTCGGTGTGCATCCACACCTCCAGGGGCGGGTCCGCGTCCCCCTCCACCACCCGTCCGTCCAGGTCCACCACCAAGAGGTCTTCCGGTCCCCGGAGCAAGGACGGGGCGTAGCGGGGCGTCACCACGAACCGGTCGGTGCCCGGGACACGGGCGCTCACGTGGCCGTAGGCCTCCACCAACCCCTCCCCCACCAGCACCCGGCAGGCGTCGAACACTTCCTCCCGCAGTCGGGCCGCGTTCACCGACGGTCCTCCGGCTCCCACACCCACGTGTCCGTACGCCACCCCTGCAGGTCGTAGTCGCTGAGACACCGATCCACCAACGCCAGGAAGGCGTCCAGCAGGCCCCGCTGGCGGGCGAAGGTGACCAAATCCAACCGCATCTGCTCGTGGTTGCCCGAGTAGTTGCGCTCGTACAGCTCGTGCCGGCCCCCGAACTCGCTGCCGATGGCGTCCCACACCAGCTTGAACAGCTTCACCCGCTCCTCCGCGGGCAGGCCGGTACCCCGGTAGTACCGGTCGATCAACGGCCGCAGCTCCTCGCTCTGGAGGTCCCGGTAGCTGGACACGGTGTACAGGGGGCTTCCGCCGAGGATGAGCTCGAAGATCTCCTTGACCCTTGGCCAGGCCAGGGTGGCGAACAGCCGCGCCGTGGCCGCGTACTCCAGCCGCGGGATCACGGTGCCGCCGGGCCCGGGCTGCGGGTCCAGCGCCATGGCGGACGTCATGGCCCACACCAGGTTGCGCCACCCGATGACCTCCCCCAGGTGCGCCTGCACGCCCCGGAACGCGTCCGTGCCGTTGGCCGCCAGGGCCTTGGCCAGCAGCCCGCACATGAAGTCCAGCTTGACCCCCAGCCGCGTACTGGCCTGCAGGTTGTAGCGGTTCAAAAAGCCGCTGGCGGCGTAGAACTTCTGGGCCTTGTCCACGTCCCGGTACACCAACACGTGCTCCCACGGGATGAAGGCCTCGTCGTAGATCAGCACCGCGTCGTTCTCGTCGAACCGGCTGGACAGGGGTTGGTCGAAGGGGCTCTCGGCCCGCAGTTCGTAGGAGGGCCGGCTGATGAGCTTCTGGCCCTTGGTGTCCATGGGCGCGATGAACACCAGGGCGTAGTCCTCCGCCTTCCCCTTCTCCAGCATGGCGGCGCTGGCGCTGTTCTGGGCTACGAAGGTGGCGTGGGTGAGGGCGGAGGCGGTGGCCAGCATCTTCGCCCCGCTCACCACGATCCCCCCGTCCGTCTCCCGCACCACCCGCAGGAACACGTCCGGAACCTCGTGCGCCTGCTTGGTCCGGTCCACGGGCGGGTTCACCAGGCAGTGGTTCAGGAAGAGGACCTTGCGAGCGTACTCCCGGTACCACCGCGCGGCGTTCTCCGTGAAGGGTTCGTAGAACTCCGGCGCGGCGCCCAGGGTGGCCATGAAGGACGCCTTGTAGTCGGGGGTGCGTCCCATGAACCCGTAGGTCAGCCGAGCCCAGCAGGCGATGGCGTCCCGCGCCTCCAGGAGTTCCTGGGGGGAGTAGCTCGGCTTGAAGAACTTGTGGGTGAGGATCCCGAACCGGTCCGGGGCGGTGAGCACGTCCCGGAACTCGGGGTCGTGCAGGGCGTCGTACAGCCGGGCGATGGAGCGGGCCGCGTTGCGGAAGGCGGGGTGGGTGGTCACGTCCTTCACCCGCTCCCCGTGGATGTACACCTCCCGCCCGTCCCGGAGGCTCTCCAGGTACTCCGCCCCGGTCAGGGGCCGCGCGCCGACCTCCAGCATGTCCACCCCTCCTTTACGCGCGTACGCGGGCCCGGCTCTCGCGCACCCGCCGCACCAAGTAGTCCCACGCCTGCCGCACCAGCTCCGGCGGGTAGCAGTGCTGGCGCTTCTGCAGGGCCTCCTCGTCGCTGGACCAGGTGGCCAGGGGGCCCGCGGCCATGGCCATGAGCTGCTTCCGGCACGCCCGTTCCAGCAAAATGGCGCCCACCACCGCGGTGGGGACGTCGGGAGCCACGGTCACGATCCCGTGGTGCACCAGCAAGGCCGCGTTGCGCTCCCCCACGGTCTCCGCGAGGGCCTGTCCCAGCTCCCGGGTGAGGATGAGGTCTCCGGTCCTGGTGAACCGGGCCACGTCGGGGGGGACGAAGAAGGTCCCCTCGTGGGAGATGGGGCGCAGGGGCTGGTTCAGGGAGGCGAACGCCACCGCCGCGGGGGCGTGGGTGTGGACCACGCACTGCACGTCCGGCCGGGCCCGCATGATCTCCGTGTGGATGGGGTACTCCGCGTGCCGACGCCCGGACCCTTCCAGGACCTCGCCGTCCCAGCCCACCAACAGCACCCGGTCCGGCTCCACCTCCTCGAACCCCCAGCCCGCGGCCTTCATCCACACCCCGCGTCCCCCGGGGTCCCGCACCGAGACGTGCCCCCACACCAGGTCCCCGTGGTCCTCCAACCCCAGCACCTGGGAGGCCAGGGCCACCAGCTCCCGAACGTCGTCCACCACCGCTGCCTCCTGAGCACCCGACTTTGATCCGCGGCCGTTCTGGCCCGTCCTCCTAGCCACGCACCCCGATCCCACCGTCGGAGTGCACGATGGTCCCCGTGACACCCCGGGCGCGGTCGGAGGCCAGGTACACGTAGGCCGCCGCGTGGTCCTCCGGCCGCAGCGCCACCCGCAGGGGTGTGCGCGTCCGCAGCTCTTCTTCCCGGCCGGGCAGGTCCCCCAGCCGGCGGTCCGCCAGGCCCAGGGACCGCAGACCCCGCATGGACGTGCCCACCGTGCCGCCCGGCGCCACCCCGTTCACCCGCACCCGTGGGGCCAGCTCGTGGGCCAGCTGCACCACCAGGCCCCGCACCGCGAACTTGGACGCCACGTACAGCACTCCACCCCTCCCGGGATAGAACCCGGAGGTGGACACGGTGAACACCACGCTGCTGCCGGGCCGACGCACCAGCTCCGGAAGGGCCGCCTTGGTGCTGAGCAGGTAGCTGCCCACGTTCACGCCGAACACCTCGCAGCACGCTTCCTGCAGCCGCTCCCCCGGGATGTCCTCCAGCCGCGTGTAGAAGTCGAACACGCCCACGAAGGTGGCCAGCACGTCCAGACCCCCAAAGGCTTCCACCGTCTCCCGCACCGCCCGCAGGTTGTCCTCCCACGACGTGGCGTCCCCCACCACGGTGCACACCCGGTCGCCGTGCGTGCGCAGCAGGCTCGCCCGCCCCGGGTCCAGCTCCAGCACGCCCACCCGCGCCCCTTCCGCCACGAAGGCGTCCACCACCGCGCGCCCGATGCCGCCTCCGCCACCCACCACCAGGGCCACCTTCCCGTCCAACCAGCCCACCTCACTCCTCCTCCGGCCCGAAGGGCGTGGCCAGGAAACGGGAGAAGGTCTCCGGCGTCTGCCACGTGAGGCTCTCCAGCTCCACGGGGCAGAGGGTGATGCGTCGACCCAGGCGCGGAGCTTCGATCTCCAGCCGCTCGCCGTTCCGCGTGCGGCGGCGGCGCACCCGGACCACCGCGAACTCGTTGGCGAGTTCCCACTCCGCCCCGTCGTCCCGCTCCGCCATGGTCACAGGAAAATGGCCAGGTTCTGGGTCCGGAGCACGGACTCGTCCACCACCACCCGCCGGTGGACCAGGCGCAGCTGGCCGTCCACCCAGCGGAGGCGGTCCGTGCGTTCCGCGCACACCCACTCCGGAGGCCGCACGTCGCCCCGGCTGCGGAACAGCAGGAGGTAGGACCGGGCCACCAGCTCCCCCGAGGAAGTCCGGAACACCCGCACGTTGGTGACCACGTGGCGGGTCCGGGAGGGCGGGTCCTCCGTCCACGCGTACTCCGTCTCCAGGCGCTCCACCCGCTTTTGGAGGCTGAAGTGGTCTTCCCGGAAGTGGTCCATGTCCGCCAGCACGCTTCCCTCCAGGCTCCCGGCCCGGGTGACCCGCACGGGCATCTCGTACGTGACATCGTCCGCCAGCAGGGCCAGCCAGTCGCGCCACCGCCGCTCGTCCAGAAGCTCCGCCTCCTGGTACAGGAAGTCCAGCGCCGCCTGGTAGTCCGCGTCGCTGCTCCTCAGCCGGACCAACTCCTCCTGGCTCACACCCGCGCCGCCTCCCGGGCCCCCTCCATGTACGCGCACCACAGCTCCAGCAGGGCGCGCTGGTTGTACTCGCCGAAGCCCTGGAAGGCCCGCCCCGGGCCCGGCCACCCCTCCAGGGGGGACCGCAGCAGCTGGCCGTCCTGGGACAGCCCCATGCGGCTGTGCAGCCGGATGCGCCCGGACCACCGGCCTGCGGCCACGGAGGTGATGGAGACCCAGTTCTCCACGTCGTACTGCTCGAACATCCCGGAGGTCCCGAAGGACAGCAGGTACGACCGGTACGAGTCGCGCTTGAACTCCTCCGGTGCCAGGCGGTCCACCGCGAACCAGGAGTACACTTCCGTCTCGCCCGGCGCCACGGGCTGCCACAGGCGGAGGGAGATGAAGGGCACGGGCGGCCCCCCTTCCCGGACCCGAGGCCAGTTGTGCACGAAGCTCAGGTTGGGGAATAGGGTGGCCGCGGACACCATGAACCCCGCCTCCGCCACCAGGGCCCGCTGCTCCGCGGACCACGTCTCCGCCATCCGCCGGATCATCTCCTCCGGGTAGCCCACGTAGCGCAGGCGCTCTTCAAACGTGCCGGCAGGCAGTTTGTACGTGGTCCCGCCTCCCCGGTCCGCGAAGTACAGAGCCCCCTCCTTCCGCCTGCTGGGCTTGTGCTCGCCGAACAGCCCGATCTCCGCGATGCTCTGGTGGGTGTAGGGGGTGTGGTACGTGTCCCCGCAGAAGTTCTCCGCGCCGATCTTCCAGTTGGCCCGCACCCGCCACCGCTGCGGGCCGTGCACCTCCAGGCCCGCGGGACTCTGGCGCGTGTAGAAGTCCAGGTAGTACCGGAAGCCGCCCAAGTACTCTTCCAGGCTCGGAGCCTCCGGATTCAAACTCACGAACACGAGCCCGTTGTACGAAGCCACCCGGGGTGGACTCAGCAGGCCGTACGAGGCCTTGGGAAAGTGGCGGTCTCCCCCGTACGCGTCCTCGTGGAAGGGAACCCCCACCAGCTCCCCGGTGTTGAGGTAGGTCCACCCGTGGTACGGACAGCGGAAGTGGCTGCTGTTGCCCCGCTCCGCCCGGCACACCTGCATGCCCCGGTGGCGGCACACGTTGGCCAGCACCCGCACCACGCCGTGCTCGTCCCGCACCACGATGAAGGAGTCGTGCACCACTCGGCGGACCACGTAGTCCCCGGGTTCCGGCACTTCCGACTCGTGGGCCAGGAACACCCACGCGCGGCCGAAGACCCGGTCCACCTCCGCGGCGAACACCTCGGGGTCGCTGTACACCGACGCCGGGATCCAGCCCTGCCGGACCTCCTCCAACAGTCGGGCCAGCATCCCCTCAACCTCCCTCACGGGCACGCCCCGGCCCACCGGGTGTCCGCGAACTCCTCGAAGGTGATGGGCTGGC
>CAYTFH010000021.1:0-5599 GCA_964437095.1 uncultured bacterium
CTCGTGTCCACGCCCGTCAGCCTCCGTCGGCGCTGTTCAGGACCACGATGCGCAGATCGGTCATCTCCTCCACCGCGTAGCGGGGGCCTTCCCGGCCGATCCCGCTGCGCTTGATGCCTCCGTACGGCATCAGGTCCACCCGGAAGCCCGAGGTGTCGTTGACGATCACCCCGCCCATCCGCAGGGTCCTGGCCGCCTTCATAGCGCGGTCCAGGTTCCGGGTGAACACCCCCGCCTGCAGCCCGTACTCGGTGTCGTTGGCCTGCCGGAGGGCCTCCTCGAAGCTGGAGCACGCCACCACGCTGGCCACGGGCCCGAACACCTCCTGGCAGACCACCTTCATGTCCGGCCGCACGTCCGTGAGCACCGTGGCCGGGTACAGCACGCCGTCCCGCGGCCCACCCAGAACCCGCTTCGCACCGCCCTGGATGGCCTCGTCCACCCAAGCTTCTACACGCTTGGCGTCGTCCTCGGAGATCAGGGGACCGATGTCGGTGTCGGGCTCCTCGGGGTCCCCCAGCTTCATGGCCCGGGCCGCGGCTACGAACTTCTCCAAAAACGCCTCGTAGGCGGGGCGCTCCACGTAGATCCTCTGGACGGAGATGCAGAACTGGCCCGCGTACAGGTACGCGAAGCGGGCCAGCAGCTGTGCCGCCTGGTCCAGGTTGGCGTCCTGCGCCACCACGTTGGGGGAGTTGTTCCCCAGCTCCAGGATCACCCGCCGCAGGCCCGTGGCCGCCTTGATGCGCTCGCCCACCTCCGGGCTTCCGGTGAAGGTGTACAGGTCGATGCCCCGGTGCCGCAGCAGGGCCTCGCCCACGGTGCGCCCGCCGCCCACCACCACGTTCAGGTAGCCGGGCGGCAGGCCGGCCTCCTCCAGCAGCTGGCAGAGCATCAGGCTCGTGAGGGGCGTGTAGGTGGCGGGCTTGAGCACCACCGCGTTGCCGGCCGCCAGGGCCGGGGCCACCTTGTGGGCCACCAGGTTCAGGGGGAAGTTGAAGGGCGCGATGGCGCAGACCACGCCCACGGGAACCCGCAGGGTGAAGGCCAGACGCCCCTCCGCGCCGGGCGCGGCGTCCACGGGCACCTGCTCGCCGTGGATCCGCTTGGCCTCCTCCCCGCTGAGGGACACCGTCTGGATGGCCCGGTCCACCTCCACCCGGGCGTACTTCAGGGGTTTGCCGGCCTCCCGGGCGATGGTGCGGGCGAACTCCTCTTTCCGCTCGGTGAGCAGGTCCGCGGCCCGGCGGAGGATCTCGAACCGCCGGTAGGGCGAGAGCGGCCGCTCGTCCACGGCCCGGCGGGCGGCCCGCACCGCCTCGTCCACCAGGGCCTCGTCCGCCTCCGCCACCTCCGCCATCACCTCCTGCCGGTACTTGTGGAGCACCGGCAGCCCGCGCGTCCCCTCCCGCCACCGGCCGTCGATGTACAGCCCCCACCGGGGCACCGTCGCTGTGGCCATGGCCTCAGCTCACCTCCTCTTCGGGGGTCTCCCCTTCCCGGACGCAGATCTGGGGAGGGGAAGCGTTCACCCGCAACTGGAATATGTCCGGGCGGTTGTAGTGGCCCGCGAAGTCGTGCCGGACCTTCTCCGCCACGCACTCCTGCAGGTCCGCCTCGAACAGAAGGATTCCCTCCTCCGCGCCCATGGGACCCGCCACCACCTGTCCGCCGGGCCCCACGATGCAGGACCCTCCCGTGCTCCGCTCCTCCCACAGGAGGGGACGGTCCTCCTCCGCGTACACCAGGAGTTCCCGCATCTCGTCCGTCATGGTCCCGCAGGCGTTCACCACGAAGGCTTTCGTGGACAGGGCCAGGGCGCGGCCGACCACCAGAGCCCGCTCGGGGCACGACATCCCGCGTTTGGGGAACCGGTTGGGCCAGCTCACCGCCAGGACGTACGGGTACTCGGCCATGAGGGCGAACACCGCCAGGGGGTTGGAACTCTCGCCGCAGATGAGCCCGCCGATCCGGCCGAAGTCCGTGGGGTACGTCTTCAGCGTGTCCCCCCAGCCGCCCGTGTGCACCAGCCGCTCGCCCACCGTGGGCACCAGCTTGCGATGCTTTCCCAGCAGGGTCCCGTCCGGGGCGATGAACAGCTGTGTGTTGTACAGGGTCCCGAAGGTCCCAGGCCGGCGCTCGCACAGGCCCATGACCACGTACACCCCCGCCTGGCGCACCGCCTCACACAGGAGGTCCGTGGTCCTGCTGGGGATCTCCACGGCGTTCAGGAACAGGCGGGTGGCCAGGGCGTTGCTCCTGGGGTCCGTGGCGGGGAAGAAGTGGTACCAAAGAGGGTGGCCCGGGATGAAGCTTTCGGGGAACACCACCAGCCGCGCGCCGCGCCGGCCCGCCTCCAGGATCCACTCGCAAGCGCGCTCGGCGGTCTTCTCCCGGTTCAGGAACACGGGCGCCGCCTGGACCGCGGCGAGTCGCACCCGGGGGAGTCGGTCTCCTCCGCCCACCACCTGCTCCGAGGGTCGTTCCAGCTCCACCACGCGCACACCCTCACCTCCTCCCGCCGTTCGTTACCGCGCCCCCGGCTGGAGGTGCACGGTTACGTCGCCGAACCCCTCCAGCACGAACCGCAGGGAGCGGTCGGATGTCTCCAGGGACAGGGGAGGCACCACGGAGCCGCAGATGACCAGGTCTCCGGCTCCCAGCGCCTCCCCTGTTCCTGCCAGGACCCGCGCCATCTGGGAGAGCACCTCCACCACCCGGCCGGGAAAGGACTCCAGGTCCTCCACCCTGAGAATCTGCGCGCCGTTTCGGAATACCCGGCCTGCGGTTCCCGCGAGGCTGCCGGAGAACTCCACAGGGCGGAGTTCGCCCACCACCGCGTACCGGTGGAAGATGTTGCCCACCAGCACCCCTTCCAGGTCTTCCTCGGGTTGTCGGTCCACGTCCGCCAGCTCGATGGCAGGGGCCAGCCCGCCCACGGCGCGCGCCACCAATTCCGGCGGAGTCCCGGGTGGTACGGGCGCACGCAGCCGCACCGCCACCTCGGGCTCCGCCACGGGCCTGAGCCAACCTCCCAGGGGAACCGTCGCCTCGGAAGGGAGGACACTGTGGTCCGTGAGGAACCCCACCAGAAGGTGGGGCAGGCCGAGCCGCTGCTGCGCCTGCGCGGAGCCAAAGGCGGCCTTCCATCCCACCGGGGTGACTCCGGACGCAGCAAGCTCGCGGCGCCGGGCCAGCAGCGCCTCGAGCCCTCTCCGCAGCGTGGTCTCCGGAATCGCCACGGTCCGTCGCTAGGTCCGCTCGGGGGCCACTTCGTACCCCGAGGCCTCCAGGGAGCCGGCTCCGATCCAGCCCCACACCAGGACGGCGTCTTCCGACCCCGTGTTCACGAACCCGTGCCAGCCACCCCGCGGGACGTACACCACGTCGCCCTCCCCCGCGGGCTGGCGGCCCTCGGAGGTGTAGATCTCTCCGTGACCCTTGAGGACCACGAAGAACTCGTCGCAGTGCCGGTGCAGGTGCCGCTCGTGTCGGGCACCCGGTTTGAACACCGTCCAGCCCAGGGTGAAGTCCTTTGCTCCTGCGGACGCCTCGTCCACCAGGAACCGCACCACCATGTCCACCCACCCCTGCTGGGGCTCGAGCCCCCCGCGGGGCGCCACCCGCTGCACGTTGGTCCGGTATATGCTCACGGATCGCCACCTCCCAGTTTCCGGTACACGCGATGCGCGGCCACGAAGTCCAAGTGGTCGATGCGCAGGCCGCGACACGCGTTCATCATCTCGTTGGCCGCGGCCGCCAGAGGGACGGGGCTTCCCAGCCTGCGGGCCAGATCCAGGACGAGCAGCATGTCCTTCTGCTGCAGGTTCACGTCCGCCAGAGGCCTGTCCGGCATCCTGCCCTCCAGGATGAAGGGGCCGCGGTAGGCGAGCACCGGCGAGGCGGCCACGCTGTGGAGGATGGCCTCCACGGCAACCTCCCGGTCCACCCCCGCCTTCTCCGCGAGCGCCACCGCCTCCCCGAAGGCGATCACCTCCACCATGAGCAGGAGGTTCACCGCCAGCTTCATGGCGCAGGCCAGGCCGTTGGGCCCGATGTACGTGACCCTGGGCCCGATGGCCTCCAGCACCGGCCGGACCCGCTCGTACGCGGCCCGGTCGCCGCCCACCATCAGGGATGCCTTCCCCTCCCGCACCGTGGGGGGAGCGCCGGAGATGGGCGCGTCCAGCATAAAGCGGCCCGCCCTCTGGAACTCCTCGGCCACGCTCCGGCTGACCTCCGGGTCGATGGTGCTCATGTCCACGTACACCCCGCCGGGGGCGAGCCCCGCGAGCACCCCGTCCGGCCCCAGGGCCACCTCGCGGACCGCCTGGCCGTCCGTGACGATGCTGAAGACCACGTCGCTCCGCTCCGCCACCGCCTTCGGGCTCGGAGCCCACCCCATCCCCGCCTCCACCAGGGGCTTGGCCTTCGCCTCCGTCCGGTTCCAGCCCACCACGGAGTAGCCCGCCTGCAGCAGGCGCGGGACCACGACCGAGCCCATGGCGCCCAGCCCGATGAAGCCTACCCGTTCCATGCCGCCTCCCGGACTCCGGCGTCACTTCAGCAGGGCCAGGGGCTCTTCCACCCAGGCCGCCAGGGTGTCCAGGAACCGGGCGGCGCGGGCGCCGTCCACCGCCCGGTGGTCGCAGGACAGGCCCAGCGTCACGCCCGGCCGCACCACCGCCCGCCCGTCTTCCACCACCACGCGGTCGGAGACGCGGCCCACGCTCAAGATGGCCGCCTGGGGAGTGTGGACGATGGCGAAGAACCGGTCCACACCGTACATGCCCAGGTTGCTGACGGTGAACGTACCCCCTTCCACGTCCTCCAACCGGAGCTTCCCGGCCCGCGCCCGCTCCACCAGCTCCGCCCTACGCCGGGCGATCTCGTCCACGGAGAGCCCGTCCGCCTGGCGGATCACGGGCACCACCAAGCCTTCCTCGGTGGCCACCGCCACCCCCACGTTGACCTCCGGAAGCCTGCGGATCCGGCCGTCCTCCCACCGGGCGTTCAGCTCGGGGTGGGCCCGCAGGGCCAGGGCCACGAGCTTCACCAGCAGGTCGGTGTACGTCGGCTCCGCGCCACCGCGCCGGCGCACGGCCTCCCGCCACGCCACCAGGCGGTCCGCCCGCACGTCCCTCTGCAGGAAGAAGTGGGGGACGGTGGTCCACGCCCGCGTGGTGCGCTCCGCCATGAGTCTCCACACCCGGGACACCTCGGGCTGTTGCGGGGAGGCGAGCCGCTCCAGGTCCGCGGCCAGCACGGCACCCCCGGGGCCGGAACCCTGCACAGCGGTCAGGTCCACGCCCATCTCCCGGGCAAGCCGCCGGGCCTTGGGCGAGGCCCGGGGCCGAGCCGAGCCCTCGTCCGGAGCGGGAGCCGGGGCGACGGACACGGCCGGCACTTCCTCCTTCTCGGGAGGGACCGTGGGCTCCGCGGGCAGCGCCGAAGGCGACTCCCCCGGCAGGAGGATCCAGCCGATCACCTGGCCTACGGGCACTTCGTCCCCCTCCCGAGCCAGCACCCGCGCCAGCACCCCGAAGGCGGGGGCTTCCACCTCCACGTTGGCCTTGTCCGTCTCCACTTCCAAAAGGGG
>CAYTFH010000021.1:5699-19352 GCA_964437095.1 uncultured bacterium
AGGCGGGGGCTTCCACCTCCACGTTGGCCTTGTCCGTCTCCACTTCCAAAAGGGGCTCCCCCTGCCGCACCTCTTGTCCCTCGGAACGCAGCCAGCGCAGCACCTTGCCGGTGTCCTGCGCCATCCCCAGGGCGGGCATGATCAACTCTTTGGGCAAGGCGTCCCTCCTCCTAGACCACCCCAGAAATCGCTGGCGCGATTTTTGGGGACCCGGTCCCTTCACCCGCCGGGATTTCTCCGACATGCTGCTAGGGCCGCACGCCTTCCACCGCGGCCGAGGCCACCACCGCCTCCACGGGTGGGGTGCTGCGGTTCTTCTGCGACTCCACCTCCCGGGTGGTGGGCAGGGGGCCGTCCACGGTCCAGTACCGGGTTCCGGCCACCAGGAGCGTCTCCGCGGGGAAGCGGGTGATGACCTCGCAGCCGTCCTTGGTCACCACCAGCTGCTCCTCGATGCGGGCGGCGCTCCACCCATCCCGGGCGGGCCAGAAGGTCTCCAGGGCGAACACCATCCCCTCCTCGATGACCTCCGGTTTGTCGAAGGACACCAGCCGGCTGAAGATGGGCTTCTCCCAGATGGACAGGCCCACCCCGTGGCCGTACTGCAGGGCGAAGGCGGCCTCCTCGTTGGGGAACCCGAACTCCTCCGCCTTGGGCCACACCTTCACCACGTCCGCCGTGGTGACGCCGGGCTTGATGAGGCTGATGGCCGCGTCCAGGTAGTCCCGGCAGCGCTTGTACGCGTCCACCATGGCCGGGGACGCGCTGCCCACCACGAAGGTCCGGTAGTAGCAGGTGCGGTAACCGTTGAAGCTGTGGAGGATGTCGAAGTACACGGGGTCTCCCGGACGCAGCACCCGGTCCGTGTACACGTGGGGGTGCGGGTTGCACCGCTCCCCCGAGATGGCGTTCACCCCTTCCACGTGCTCCGACCCGAGATCGTACAGAACCTTCGCCACCAACCCCACGCACTCGTTCTCCCGCACCCCCGGACGCAAGAACTTGTACAGCTCCTCGTACGCGGCGTCCACCATCATGCACGCGGTGGTGAGCAACGTGATCTCGTCCTCGGTCTTGATCTTGCGCGCCTCCTGCATGAGGGACTGGCCGTCCACCACCCGCAGCCCCTCCTCCTGGAGGGCGAACAGCACGGGAGGCTCCACCACGTCTACCCCCACGGGCTCCCGGTGGAGTCCCCGAGCCTCCAGCTCCACCCGGATCTTGCGCGCCACGTCCCGGGCCCGCTCCGGGTAGGCCCCCCGGAGGGTAGAGATCCCCGCCCGGGACCGCTCCCCCAACCACGGGCAGTACAGCTGGTGGTGCCGGGCCGCGGAGCCGAAGTCCCACAGGATGGGCTCGTCGTCCTGCGGCAGCAGGCAGAAGCGCACCAGCTTGTCCATGGCCCACGTGCCGATGTGGGTGGCGGTGATGTACCGGATGTTGTTCATGTCGAAGCACAGCAGCGCACCCAACTCCGACTGCTTCAAAAGTCTCTTCACCCGCCCCAGCCGTTCCCGGCGCAGGCGCTCGTAGTCCACCCGCGCCTCCCAGTCCACCCCCATGAGGCCGTACGTCTTGATTCCCACGACCCTCACCTCCTCTCCGGGACCGTCAGCTCCGGCCACACAGCTCCCGCGCCACCGCCGCCACCTGCTCCGGCGTGGGCACCGTCTGGTCTTCCAGGACGGGGGAGAAGGGCACGGGCACGTCCAGGGCACCCACTCGGCGCACCGGGGCCTCCAGGTCGTAGAACGCCTCCTCCGCGATCACCGCCGCCAGCTCCGCGGTGACCCCGTACCGCCGGTGCCCCTCGTCCACCACCACCACCCGCCCCGTCTTGCGGGCACTGCGGACCAGGGTCTCCACGTCCAGGGGGACCGTGGTCCGGGGATCGATCACCTCGGCGTCGATCCCTTCTCGCTCCAGGATCTGCGCTGCCTCCAGGGCCACGTACACCATGCTGCTGGTGGCCACCACGGTCACGTGCCGGCCCGGGCGTTTGACGTCCGCCACCCCAAACGGGATGGTGTACTCCCCCTCCGGCACCGGGCCCTTGACCTGGTACATCATCTTGTCCTCGAAGAACAGGACCGGGTTGTCGTCGCGGATGGCGGTCTTCAGGAGCCCCTTGGCGTCGTAGGGCGTGGAGGGCAACGCCACCTTGAGGCCCGGCACGTGGCTGAACCAGGCGTGCAGGCTCTGGCTGTGCTGGGCCGCGGACCGCCGCGTGGCGCCCAGGGTGGTGCGCACCACCAGGGGGACCTTGAGCTTGCCGCCCGACATGTAGTGCACCTTGGCCGCCTGGTTGACGATCTGGTCCATGGCCAGGGTGAGGAAGTCCCCGAACATGATGTCCACCACGGGCCGCATGCCGGTCATGGCGGCACCCACCGCGATGCCCACGAACCCGGCCTCGGAGATGGGGGTGTCGATCACCCGCTGGGGTCCGAACTCCTGCACCAGGCCCGACAGCACCTTGAAGGGCGTCCCCGCCTCCGCCACGTCCTCGCCGAGGACGAACACCGCGGGGTCGCGCCGCATCTCCTCCGCCAGGGCCTCCCGGATGGCCTGGGCGAGGGTGATCTCCCGCACGTGCTCCCGGGAGGCTTCGCGCAACGCGGTACTAGGCGTAGACATGCAGGCTCACCTCACTGGGGTCCGGGTACGGCGCCGCCAGGGCGTAGGCCACACCTTGGGCCACTTCCTCCCGGGCCGCGCGCTCCGCGGCCTCGAACTGTTCCGGGCTCGCCAGGCCCGACACCACCATCCACTCCCGCAGCAGCTTGAGGGGGTCCCGGTGGGTCTTCCACGTCTCCTCCTCCTCCTTGCTGCGGTAATACGAGCGGTCCACGTCGCCCACGTGGTGGCCGAAGTACCGGTAGGTGTTGCACAGCAGGAAGCTGGGGCCTTCCCCCCGCCGGGCCCGAGAAACCGCCCGCCGGGCCGCGGCCAGCACCGCCCGCACGTCCTGTCCGTCCACTTCCTCCGCGGGGATCCCGAAGGCCCGGGGACGGGCCAGCAGGTCGCCCGCGGTGGTCTCCCGGTAGTGGGTGTACTCGTTGTACAGGTTGTTCTCGCACACGTACACCACCGGCAGCTTCCACAGGGAGGCCATGTTCATGACCTCGTACAGGAGCCCCTGGCCCAACGCCCCCTCCCCGAAGAAGCACACCGCCACCTGGTCGGTCCCCCGCATCTTGGCCGACAGCGCCGCACCGGTGGCGATGCCCGCGCTGCCCCCCACGATGGCGTTGGCTCCCAGGTTGCCGGAGTCTGGGTCCGCGATGTGCATGGACCCGCCCTTGCCCCGGCAGTACCCTTCCGCCTTGCCCAACAGCTCACAGAACATGCGGTCCACCCGCGCGCCCTTCGCGAGGCAGTGGCCATGCCCCCGGTGGGTGCTGGTGATGTAGTCGTCGCGGCGCAGGGCCTCGCACACCCCCACGGCCACCGCCTCCTCCCCGATGTACAGGTGGGCCAGGCCGGGCATGCGCCGGGTCAGGTACAGCTCGTTCACCTGCTCTTCGAAGGCCCGGATGGTGGCCATGAGACGGTACATGCGCAGCCAGTCCTCCGGGCGGACGTCCCGAACTTCCTCCGGTAGCTCTGCCACGTGCACGGCACTCGGTCCCACGGTCCCCTCCTTCAGCGCAGCTCCGGCTCGCGGCCGGCCAGCCGCCGGAGGACCTCGAACAGCACCGCGAAGTCGTAGCCGGCCAGGCCGAGGGCCCGGGCTGCGGTCAGGTACTCGTTGGTGGTGGCGGTGGTCGGTAGCGGCACGTCCAGCTCGCGGCCCATCTCCAGGGCCAAGAGCAGGTCCTTCTGCATCATGTTCACGTCGAACCACGCCTCCTCCGGCATCCGGAGCACGAAGGGGCCGCGGTACTTCAGCATGGGGGAGGCGATGACGCTGTTGAGCAGCACGTGCACCGCGGTCTCCCGGGGGATGCCGCCGCGCTCGGCCAGCAGCAGCCCCTCGCTGAAGGCCAGCATCTGGACCGCGAGGCTGAGGTTCGTGGCCACCTTCATGAGCACCGCCTGCCCGTTGCCGCCCACGTGGGTGACCACGGGCCCGATGTCCTGGAGGATGGGGCGGACCCGCTCGAAGGCGTCCCGGTCCCCGCCCACCATGATGGACAGGCGGCCTTCCTCCAGGGTCACCACGCTGCCGGACACCGGAGCGTCCAGCATCTGAGCCCCGCGCTGGCGCACCTTCTCCGCGAGGGCGCGGCTCGCGGCGGGGCTCACGGTGCTCATGTCCACGTACACCTTCCCCGGCCCGAGCCCCGCCAGGATCCCCTCGGGCCCTTCCGTGACCGCCTGGAGCGCCTTGGTGTCGGTGACCATGGTGAACACCACGTCCGCCGCCTCCGCCACCTGCCGGGGCGAGTCGGCCCACTCCATCCCCAGGTCCACCAGCCACTGGGCCTTCGCGCGGGTACGGTTGTAGCCCACCACCGAGCGGCCCGCGTCCAGCAACCGCTTGACCATGCGGCTGCCCATCACGCCCAGACCCACGAACCCGATCCTGTCCACCCTCAGCCTCCTTCCGTGGAACGGGGGTTCTCCCCGTCCGGATGGTGCACCCTGCGCACGTCCTCCCGCACCCGCCGGAGGTGCTCGGCCATCCGCCTTCGGGCGGCCTCCGCGTCCTCCGCCCGCACCGCCTCCAGGATGGCGCGGTGCTGGGCGATGGACTTCTGAGGGCTTCCCGGGATGTGGTACACGCGCGCCAGGGCCCGGTGCAGGGGGTCCCGGATGGCCCGCATCACGTACACCGCCACACGGTTGCGCGTGGCCTCCGCCACCGTAAGGTGGAACCGCAAGTCCGCCTCGATGTACCGGGCCTGGGAGTCCAGCCCGGCCTCCATCTGCCGGATGGCCTCCTCCATGCGCTGTAGGTGCTCCTCCGTGCGACGGACCGCCGCCAGCGCCGCCAACTCCGTCTCCAGGATGGTCCGCAGCTCGTACAGCTCCTCCAGGTCGAAGGCCTCCAGGGTCAGGAGGAAGCGCAGGGAGTCCACCAGGGCGTTGCCGTACTCCGCCACCACGAAGGAACCGTGGCCCGCCGACCGGATCACGCCCTTGGACTCCAACAGCCGCAGCGCCTCCCGCACGGAGGACCGCCCCACCCCGTAGCGGCGGGCCAGCTCGTGCTCCGGGGGCAGGCTGTCTCCCGGGCTGAGGCGGCGCTGGCGGATCTGGTGCAGGAGTCGCTCCGCCACCAGCTGGTACACCTTCGGACGCTGGACGGGCTCGTACACCTCACTCCACCGCGGGCCTCGCCGCCACCGTGGCCCGCCCGGGAGCCAGGTCCGGCCGGGTGCGGAGCTTGTGCCGCTGCCACAGGTACACCAGGACGAACAGCCCGATCCCCGCTAGGTCTGTTTCCAGGGTAGGGACGAAGCACAGCACCGTGGCCGCGGCCAGGACCAGCCACTCCACCAAGCTCGTGCGGACCAGGAAGTAGGCGGTGCTCATGATAGAGAAGGCCACCGTCCCCACCACGGAGGACACCGCGGCCCACAGGTTCTCCTGCCAAGTTCCCGTCATGAGGATGTGGGTGTACGCGAACAGCACGGGCATCACGTAGATCATCTTCGCGAACCGGAAGCTGTTCCACCCGGTCCGCCAGGGGTCTGCCTGGGCCAACGCCGCGGCGGTGTAGGCCCCCAGGGCCACGGGCGGGGTGATGTTGGAGTCCAGGCTCAGCCAGAAGATGATCATGTGCGCGGACAGCAGAGGAATCCCCATCTGCACCAGGGCGGGAGCGGCCACCACGGCCAGGACCAAGTACGCCGCGGTGATGGGCATGCCCATTCCCAGCACGAAGCTGGCCGCGGCCACCAGCAACAGGGCCAAGGGGAGGCTGCCTCCGGAGACGTCCAGGACCAGCTGGCTGAAGCGCACGCCCACGCCCGTGAGGGTCACCACCGCCACCACGATGCCGATGGCGCCCGTGGCCGCGGCCACGTACGTGCTGTTGCGGCCCGCGTCCACCAGGGCTTGCCACACCTCCCGGGGCCCCATGCGGGTCTCCCGCCGCAGCCAGCTCACGGCCACGGTGGCGAGGATGCTGGCCATGACCGCCATGGACGCGGAGGTGGTGCGGACCAACACGGCCACCAGCACCGCCAAGGGCAGCAGCAGGTACCAGCCCTGTCGCAGCACGTCCCGCAGCCGGGGCACCTGGTCCGGCGGCAGCCCCTCCAGCCCCAGCTTCCGGGCCTCGCAGTACACCATCACCCCCACGCCCAGGAAGTACAGGATCCCGGGCAGAGCGGCGATGGCGGCGATGCGCGCGTAGGGGGTCTGGGTCAGCTCCGCCATGATGAAGGCGCCCGCCCCCATCACCGGGGGTAGGATCATGCCCCCCGTGGACGCAGCGGCCTCCACCGCCGCGGCGATGTGGGGAGGGAAACCGCACCGTTTCATCAAGGGAATGGTGAAGGCTCCCGTGGTGGCGGTGTTGGCCACGGGGCTGCCGTTGATGGAGCCGAACAGGGCGCTGCTCACCACCGCCACCTGCGCCGGCCCTCCCCGCAGACGCCCGACCAGAGCGAGGCTCAGGTCCATGAAGAACTTGGCCACCCCGGCCCGCATGAGGAACGCCCCGAAGGCCACGAAGGGCAGGATGTACGTCCCCAGGATGTCGGGCATGACCCCGAACAGGCCCTCCGGGGTGAGGTAGAAGTACTCCACCACCCGCCGGAGGGTGAAGCCCCGGTGCCCGACCACCGCGGGGAGAGACCCACCCCACAGGGCATAGGCCACCAGGAGCAGGGCCACCACGGTCATGGACAGCCCCAGGACCCTCCGGGTGCTCTCCACGGCCAGGGCCAGGGCCAGGAGGCCCAGGGCCACGTCCACGGTGTTGAAGGCCCCCGCCCGGTACGCCAGCCCTTCGTACTGCACGATCCAGTACCCGGCCACCAGCACACTGGCCGCGGCCAGGAGTACGTCGAACCAGGTGGGGCGGTCCTCCGGGGCGCGCCGGCCGCCCCGGTACAGGAGGAAAGCCGCGCCCAAGGCGTACGCGACTGCCACGCCCCGGTGGTACTGAAGGCTGGTGACCCCGAAGGCGGAGGTCCACAGGTAGTAGACCACCGCGGCGGCCAAGGCCACCTGCACCGCCCCGTCCCAACGGCCCGCAAGACGCCTCATGCCGCTACGCCGAAGAGCCGTCGGACATGCCTAGCGTGACCGGATGGCCTCAGGGATCTCCAGGCCCACCGACCGCCAGTGGGCCTCGGCCCCGGGGTGCAGGGGGATGCTCACGCCGAGAAGGGCCCGGCGGCTGGTCATGTCCGCGGAAGCTCCGTGCACCTGCAGCATGTGCGCGTGGCCTTCCCGGCTGTAGGCGGCGGCCACGAGCCTGCGCACCAGGTCCGCGGGCACGTCCTTGTGGGCGAACCACAGGCCGGGAAGGCCCACGGTGGTGACCGCCTCCGTCAGCCCGTTGTACCCCCGGGCGGGCACCACGTACCGGGTGAAGTACGGGTACTTGCGGAAGAACTCGGTGCGGGACAAGGGGCTGTAAAGATCGAGGAGCTGGACCTCCTTGGCGATGGCGGCCTCGATGGTGGCCCGGTCAGGGTACGGGCCGGTGTAGTAGAAGGCTTCCACGCGGCCGTCCCGTAGGGCCGCGGCCGCCGCGGAGCCCAACAGGGGCACCCGCTGGAGGCGGTCCCAAAGACCCAACTCGCCGAAGATGCGCTGCGCGTTGGCGAACGTCCCCGAGCCCGGGGAGCCCACCGCCACCCGCTTGCCCGCCAGGTCCGCCACGGTCCGGATCCCGCTGTCCTTGTAGGTGACCAGGTGGCCCACGCCCACGAACAGCAGCCCGATGGCCCGGATGTTGCGCTGGGGGTTGCCCTGGAACGCCCCGATCCCGTGGTAGCCCTCGTGCACGTCGCTGGCGAAGGCCACGGCCATCTCCGCGTCGCCGGCGTTCACTCGGCGCACGTTCTCCACCGACCCGCCCGTGGCCGCCACCGTGACCTCCACCCCGGGCACGTTGCGGGACAGGAAGGTGGCGAGGCCCGTGGCGAACACGTTGAAGATGCCTGCGGCGGGCCCTCCCAAGATGGTCAGCCGGCCGCCCGCGGGTCCGGCCCACGAGGCGGAGGACGCCGCCACCAAGGCAGCGCAAGCCAGGGCCCGAACACTCGCTCGGCTCCAGGGTCGCATGGGCAAACCCCCCTTCCACGGTCTGATTGTCAGACAGTCATGTTCGGCCAAAAGGGAGCCGCTTCCTGCTCCGGGGGGGAAATTTTTTGGTGGAGGCGGCGGGAATCGAACCCGCGTCCTGAACAGGAGAGGGCGAGGCGTCTACGCGCGTAGCCTGCGTTCGGTTCTCGCGTCCGGGCCCTCCCGCAGGCGGGATGGCCCGACGCCAGCCCCTGCGTGCTTAGCCCTGCTGCCCGGGGCGCGGCAGCCGGGTGCAGCCGGCGATCTGGCGCCTCGCCTGAGCCTGCCGGCACGGCCCAGGGAGACGGCCGCGGGGCTTAGGCCGCGGCAGCGAGAACAGGCTGGTTGACGCTTATCCGCGTCGGTAGGTTGTTTTCCGAGGACCCTACCAACCTCGGCGCGCAGCCCCGCTTCTTCCTGCCCAGTCGAGACCGTTCGCCCCCACGTGAAGCAACGCTCGACCGGTCGCCTTCATTCTATCACACCCGGGCCGGCCGCCTCCGGCCCGCCAGGGCCCGGGCGATCTGCCGCTCCGCTTCCCGCTTGCGGATGTCCGCCCGCTTGTCGAATTGCTTCTTGCCCCGGGCCAGGGCCAGCTCCACCTTCGCCAGGCCCCGCCGGAAGTACACCCGCAGCGGGATCAGGGTGTACCCGCGCTCCTTGACCTTGCCCACCAGCCGGCGGATCTCGGCCTTGTGCAGCAGGAGCTTCCGGGGCCGCAAGGGGTCGTGGTTGAAGGGCCCCGCCTGCTCGTAGGGGGAGATGTGCATGTTGACCAGCCACAGCTCCCCGCCGCGGACCTTGGCGTACGCGTCCTGCAGGGACGCGCGGCCCGCCCGCAGGCTCTTGACCTCGCTGCCCAACAGCTGCAGGCCGGCCTCGTAGGTCTCCTCCAGGTGGTAGTCGTGGCGCGCCCGCCGGTTGGCCACCACGGTGCGGTCGGCCTCAGCCCGCATCCCCCACCTCCCGCACGGACCGGCGCAGGAACAGGCCCTCCGCCGTGCACACCACCTCCCCGTCCCGCACCAGCTCGGCGCGGGCGGTCACGGTGCGGCCGTCCTGATGGGCGACCCACGCCCGCACCCGGAGGCGGTCTCCGGGCCGCACCGGCCGGCGGAAGCGGACCTCCATGCGGGCCGTGAGGGCCTGGTAGCCCCGCAGGTAGAACACGTTGCCCATGGCGTCGTCCAGCACCGCGGCCAGGATCCCCCCGTGCACCACGCCCTCCCACCCCACGTGTTCCTCCCGCGGTACGAACTCCGCCACCACTGCCTCACCTTCCAGGGAAAAGCGCAGCCGCAGGCCCGCGGGGTTGTCCGGGCCACACACGAAGCACCGGTTGGCCACCGTCATCCGCCCCCAGCCCTCCGGTACTCGCCGGAACGTCCGCCCGCCTTGTGCTCCAACCACACGTCCGTGATGCTCATGTCGCGGTCGGCGGCCTTGCACATGTCGTACACGCACAACGCCCCCGCCAGCACCGCGCACAACGCCTCCATCTCCACCCCCGTGCGGGCCACCGCTCTCACCGTGGCGCGGATCTCCACCGCGGGCGGGTCGTCCCGCAAGCGGAACTCCACCTCCACCCCGGAGATGGGGATGGGGTGGCAGAGGGGGACCAGCTCCCACGTCCGCTTGGCACCCTGGACCGCGGCCAGCTGGGCCGCGGCCAGCACGTCGCCCTTGGCCACCTGCCCGGACCGGATGCGCTGCAGGGTTTCCGGCCGCATGCGCACCTCGCCGCGCGCCGTGGCCACCCGGAGCGTCTCGGCCTTGTCCGACACGTCCACCATCCGGGGGCGGCCGGCTTCGTCCAGGTGGGTCAGTTCGCCGGTCACCAGTCCTCCCAGTCCCGCAGGGGCGGGCTCCAGTCCGTGGGCCCCGGCGGCTTCACGGACAGGTGGCAGCAGGAGCGGCCCTTGTTGGCCCCGTGCCAGTGCCAGGTGCCCGCGGGGATCCACACCACCTCCCCGGCCCGCACCACCCGCCGCTCGGCCTCCGCGGCCACCACGCCCTCTCCCTCCACGAACACCAGGATCTGGTCCGTGCTGTGCACGTGGGGACGGGTGCGGGCCCCGTCCTCGAAGAACACCGCCAGCACCTCCACCGCCCCGGGCTCCTCGGTGCGGCGCAGGGGTTGGATGCGCACCGTGCCCTGGAAGTCCTGCGGGCGCTCCGGGGAAGCCGCCTTCGTCCGGTCGGGTTTCAGGATCTGCATGGCCCTCCCTCAGTCGAACAGCCGGACCTCCACCTGGGTCCCCGCCTCTAGCCGCGCGCCCATGGGCACCCGGACGTAGCCGTCAGCCCGGGTCATGGTGGTGATCATGCCCGACTTACCGAGCACGGGTTCCGCGGCCAGCACGTCCTCCTGCCACCGCAGCTTCACCCTCACGAACTCGTCCCTGTCCGCCGGCGCGGCGAGGGGAGCCACCAGGTTGGCGGGCACCGTGCGCGGGCCCCGCAGGGCCTCCCGCAACCCCAGCATGCCCTCCAGGACCGGCCGCACCAGCAGGTCGAACACCACCATGGCGGACACCGGGTGGCCCGGTAGCCCCACCACCACCTTGCCGTCGCAGTAGGCGAGCAAGGTGGGCTTCCCGGGCTTGATGGCCACCCCGTGTACCACCACCCCCGGCTGGCCCAAGCGGGGGACCACCTCCCGGAGCACGTCCAGGGTCCCCACGGAGCTCCCTCCTGAAGCCAGGACCACGTCCGCGGTGCGCATGGCGTCCCGCAAGGCCGCTTCCACGGTGTGGGCGTGATCCGGCAGGATCCCTCCGAACCGCGCCACGCCGCCCAACTTGGTGACCTGCGCGGTGAGGGTGTACGAGTTCATGTCCCGCACCTGCCCGGGCCGGGGCTGGTGGTCGGGCGGCACCAGCTCGTCTCCCGTGGAGAACACCGCCACCCGGGGCGGGAGGTAGCACGGAACGTCCACCACCCCGAGTCCCGCCAGCAGCCCCAGCTCCTGCGGCCGCAGGCGCGTGCCCCGGTGGACCACCACCTCGCCCTGCCGGGCGTCCTCCGCCCGGTGCAGGACGTTCTCCCCGGGCTGCGTGGGCCGGAGCACGTGCGCGTGCTGGCCGTCCAGGCGGACGTGCTCCTGCATCACCACGGCGTCCGCGCCCGCAGGCACCGCCCCGCCCGTGGGCACCCGTACGCACTCCCCCGGCTGCACCCGCAGGTCCGCCACCTCCCCCATCCGCACCTCCCCCGTCACCCGGAGGACCGCGGGGGCTTTCGGGGAGGCGTGCAGCACGTCCTCGGACCTCACCGCGTAGCCGTCCACGGTGGACCGGTGGAAGGGAGGCAGGTCCTCAGAAGCCCGGACGTCCTCGGCGCACACCCGGTCCAGGGCCCGCTCCAGGGGGACCACCTCTTCGCCCCTCGGACGGGGCCGCACCGCGGACAGGTAGCGGTCCAGGGCCTCCTCCAGCGTGGCGACCGAAGTGAACTCCTTCACCCCAGACCCCCGTCCGGTGTACGCCGCGGGCGGCTACGGAGAAGGGGACGGGGAGGGCAGCAGCTGGATGGGGACCAGCCGGGAGGGTTCGCCCGCCCGCTGCACGATCTCCCACTTCCTCCCGTCGTAGCGGACCTTGTCGCCCACCTTCACGTCCTGGTAGAAGGGGTAGGGAACGGAGTACGGAGCGCGGTCCACCACGATCACGTACAGGGTGCCTGCCTCGCTCTCGATGTACTTGTCCTCCACCCATCCGAGGACGACCCGGTTCTGGGATTCGCACGACGGGATCAGGTCCGCGAACACCGCCAGGAACACCGCGGCCAGCACCGCCAGGGCCTTCAAGGGTCACCACCTCCCGTCCCGACGCCTTCCATCATAGGGTCCTGGGGTGGAGGCCGTCCATCTCGCCTGTGCTATGCTGCTCGTAGACTCGGCTGGGAGGCGGCCATGAAGCTGGCGGACGCGCACCCCTCTCCTCTACCCTTCCCCACCCAGGGCGCGGTGTACTGGAACCTCACGGTGCCGGAACTGGTGGAGCACGCCCTGCGGCGGCGGGAGGGGATGCTGGCGGAAGGCGGAGCCTTCGTGGCCGTCACCGCGCCCCACACCGGCCGCTCGCCCCAGGACAAGTTCGTGGTCCGCGATCCGGAGGTGGCCGACCAGGTCTGGTGGGGTCCCGTGAACCAGCCCATGGAGCCCGAGGCCTTCGAGAGGCTCCGCGAACACGCCTTCCGGTTCGCCGCCACCCGCGACCTGTACGTCCAGGACGTGGTGGCGGGGGCGCACCCCCGCTACCGGGTGTCCGTGCGGGTGATCACGGAGCTGGCCTGGCACAGCCTCTTTAGCCGGCACCTGTTCCTGCGGCCCGAAGGGGTGGAGGCAGTGGTGGGCCAGCCCGCCTTCACGGTGCTGTGCCTGCCGGGCTGCAAGGCGGACCCCGAGCGCCACGGCACCCGGTCCGAGACCTTCGTGGCCCTCAGCCTCACCCGGGGACTGGTGCTCATCGGGGGGACCCTGTACGCGGGCGAGATCAAGAAGTCCGTGTTCACCCTCATGAACTACCTCCTGCCCCAGCGGGGCGCGGCGTCCATGCACTGCGCCGCCAACGTGGGCGAGGACGGCCGCAGCGCCCTGTTCTTCGGTTTGTCGGGCACGGGAAAGACCAGCCTGTCCACGGACCCCGAGCGCCGGCTGGTGGGCGACGACGAGCACGGGTGGGCCGACGACGGGATCTTCAACTTGGAGGGAGGCTGCTACGCCAAGGTGGTGCGGCTTTCGCCCGAGGCGGAGCCCGAGATCTACGCCACCACCCGCCGGTTCGCCACCGTCCTGGAGAACGTGGTGGTGGATCCCCTCACGCGGCAGCTGGACCTCGCGGACGACCGCATCACCGAGAACACCCGGGCGGCCTACCCCCTGAGCTACCTGCAGCACGTGGTGCCCGACGGCAGGGCCCCTCACCCCACCGACGTGGTGTTCCTGACCGCGGACGCCTTCGGGGTGCTCCCGCCCATCGCGCGGCTGGACCACCATCGGGCGCTGTACCACTTCCTGTCCGGGTACACCGCCAAGGTGGCGGGGACGGAAAAGGGCGTGCGGGACCCCCAGGCCACCTTCAGCACCTGCTTCGGGGCGCCGTTCTTGCCCCTGCCGCCCGCGCGGTACGCGGACCTGCTGGGCGAGCGGCTTCGGCGGCACCGCACGCGGGTGTGGCTGGTGAACACCGGGTGGACGGGAGGGCCGTACGGCGTGGGCTACCGGATCCCCATCCGGTACACCCGGGCCATGGTCCGGGCAGCTCTGGCCGGAGCCCTGGAAGGGGTCGCCTACTGGGAGGAACCGCGCTTCCACCTGCAGGTCCCCGAGGCTGTCCCGGGCGTGCCCGCGGAGATCCTCACCCCCAGGCAGACCTGGCCCGACCCGGAGGCGTACGACGAGCAGGCGCGCAAGCTGGCGCAGATGTTCGCCCAGAACTTCCAGCGGTTCTCCGGACAGGT
>CAYTFH010000021.1:19452-22418 GCA_964437095.1 uncultured bacterium
GGGGTTTTACCCGCCCGTGACGGTTCGGGGGGAAGGTGGGGACGGGCGGCGCGCCGCCCGGGGTGAAGGGGTGCAGCAAAAGGTCCTGGTGGTGGACGACGAGCCCCACATCGTGGAGCTCGTCCGGTACAACCTGGAGCGGGAAGGCTTTCAGGTGAGCGTGGCTTACGACGGCCACGAGGCCCTGCAGCGCGCCCGCACCGAGCGCCCCGACCTCATCGTGCTGGACCTCATGTTGCCCTACGTGGACGGGCTGGAGGTGTGCCGGGCCCTACGTCGGGAGAGCACCGTCCCCATCCTGGTGCTCACCGCCAAGGACGGGGAGCTGGACCGGGTCCTGGGCCTGGAGACCGGCGCGGACGACTACGTCACCAAGCCCTTCAGCCCCAGGGAGCTGGTGGCCCGGGTGCGGGCCATCCTCCGGAGGGCGAGGCCGGACGCCGCGGTGGGGGCGGCACAGCCGCGGCTGGTGGCGGGGGACCTGGTGCTGGACCCCAACACCCGGGAGTTGTTCCTGGCGGGCAGGCCCGTGGACCTGACCACCAAGGAGTTCGACCTGCTCCGCCTTCTCATGGCCCACCCCAACCGGGTGTTCACTCGGGACGCGCTGTTGGAGCACGTGTGGGGGTACGACTACTTCGGCGGCACCCGCACCGTGGACATGCACATCAGCCGGCTTCGGGACAAGATCGAGGACGACCCGGCGTCGCCCACGTACATCGTGACCGTGCGCGGCGTGGGCTACAAGTTCAAGGTGCCGGAGGCCGGGCGGCGCCCCCGGAGGTCTTCGGGACGTTGAGCCTCCAGGCCCGGCTGCTCGCCAGCTACGTGGCCGTGGTGGCCCTGGCCCTGCTGGTGGCGGGAGCGTACGCGGTGCGGCAGATCGAGCAACGGTACACCCGCGCGTACGCCCTCAGCCTGGAAGCACAGGCCCGGGTCATCGCGCAGGCCCTCCGACCTCACCTCATAGGCCGACCGGACTTCCGTGCCGCCGAGCAGGCGGCCAAGGCGTACGAGTGGCGGAAGGGCGTGTACGTGGGCGTCCGCGACCCTTCCGGTGCGAAGCCGCACCTGGGCCCCGACCAGCCGCCTCCTCCCCCGGAGGTCCTGCAGGCCGTTCAGGGCAATGTGGCCACGGCGCAGCGGTGGGACGAGGCCAGCGGGGAGGTGCGGATCTTCGCCGCGGCACCCGTGGCGGAGGGGTCGCGGGTGGCGGGCGTGGTGCACGTGTCGGCCCCGCGGCTGTGGGTGGAGCGCCAGCTGCAGCAGATCTGGTGGGCGTTCGCGGCCTCGGGTGCCCTGGCTCTGGCCGCGGGCACGTTCCTGGGGCTGCGCATCAGCCGGTCCGTGACCCGCCCCCTGCACGAGCTGGAACGGGGAGCCCAGGCCCTCAGCCGCGGCGAGTATGGGCAGCGGGTCCCCGCCCGGGGGGCCGACGAGGTGGGAAGGCTGGCGGAAGCCTTCAACCGGATGGCGGACCAGCTGGCGCGGACCATCGACCGCCTCCGGGAGGAGCGGAACCGCCTGGAGGCGGTGCTGGCGAGCCTGCGGGACGCGGTGGTGGCGGTGGGCCCCCAGGGGGAACTGCTGCTGGCCAACCGGTCTGCAGCGGAGCTGTTGGGTCTCCCTCAGGACGCCCTCGGCAGGCCCCTGCGGGAGGTGGTCGGGCTTCCCTCCCTGGTCCAGCTCCTGGAGGCGGCCGCCGCGGGGCGGGAGCAGTCCGAAGAGCTGAGCCTGCCCGGAGGCCGGGTGGCGGAGGTGACCTGCAGCCCCATCCGGGGCGACGGCGGACCCGCGGGTGCGGTGGCGGTGGTGCGGGACGTGACCGAGCTGCGCAGGTCCGAGCGCCTGCGGAGGGAACTGGTGGCCAACGTGTCCCACGAGCTGCGCACGCCGCTCACGTCCATCAAGGGCTTCGTGGAGACCCTCCTGGCCGGAGCGCTGCGGGACGAGCAGAACAGCCGCAGGTTCCTGAAGATCATCGACGCGGAGACCAATCGCCTGACCAAGCTGGTGGACGACCTGCTGGAACTGTCCCGCCTGGAGTCCAAGGGGGTCACCTTCCAGCTGCAGCCCCTGGACCTCGGCCAGCTGTGCCGGTCCGTGGTGGACTGCCAGCAGCCCAGGGCCGAGCGGGCAGGCGTGCGCCTGGAGTGTTCCGCGCAGCCCGAGGTGGTGGTGGTCGCCGATCCCGACCGGGTGGAGCAGGTGGTGACCAACCTGGTGGACAACGCCCTGAAGTTCACTCCTGAAGGCGGCCGCGTCCTGGTGCGCGTACACCTCCGGGGCCCGGAGGCGTGCGTGTCCGTGGAGGACACCGGCCGCGGCATCCCCCCCGACGACCTCCCCCACGTGTTCGAGCGGTTCTACCGGGCGGACCGGTCCCGCACCCGGACCAGCGGAGGCTCAGGGCTGGGGCTGGCCATCGCCAAGCACCTGGTGGAGATGCAGGGGGGCAGGATCTGGGCGGAGAGCACTCCGGGCGTGGGCAGCGTGTTCTCCTTCGCGTTCCCCCTGGCCGCCCAGGCCGCACGCCCTTCCGCCGAACGCACAGACGCGTGAGGCGCACATCGAGCGGACAGGCCGGACACGGATCGCCACCCCTGGGCCACCCCCGGAACGGCACGGCAATTGCTCACGTGTGGGCGTGGCACGCCGTGGGACGTCCGTAAGTCCGGCTGCCGCCGCGCCCCTGGCGTTTGCGGCCCTGGTGCCCTTGGCGGCCTTCGAGGGCTTGGTTCGCGTGTTCCCCCAACTGGACCCGTCCCTTCCGTCCCCCAAAGGCCACTTCTACCTGGTGAGCCTCCTCGCGCTGGTGGCCGGCTCCCTGGCGGCGGCGGTGGGTGCCGGCGGGCTGCGGCACCGGAACGCTCAGCTGGTTTTCCTCGCCATGGGTTTCGTGAGCCTCGCGGGCCTGGTGAGCCTCCACGGGCTTTCGACCCCCGGATTCCTCATGCCCATGACCG
>CAYTFH010000021.1:22518-26523 GCA_964437095.1 uncultured bacterium
GGCCTGGTGAGCCTCCACGGGCTTTCGACCCCCGGATTCCTCATGCCCATGACCGTCCTCCCCGGGCTGGCGGAGCAAGTGGGTCTGACCCTGGCCGCGTTGTGGCTGGCCCTTTCCACCATGCCCACCTCATCCGCGGTCTGCCGTGGCGTCACATCGCGCCTCGGCGTGGTGGCCTGGGGGTGGACTGTGCTGGTGGGGTTGGGGGTGGTGGTGGCCCTGGCCAACGACCACTGGGTGCACGGCGTGACCTTCGGCAGGGACCTGCAGTGGGCGGTGGGAGGCCCCACCGCCCTGGCCTTCGCGTCCGTGGGCGCGGCCTACTGGACCTGGTACCGGACCTCCGGATCGCCCCTCCACGCTGCCACCGCGTACGCCGCGGCCTGGCTCGCGGTGGTCCAGTGGATGACCCTGCACGGCACCGTGTGGCGCGCCAGCTGGTGGCTACACCACGTCCTGGAAGCCGTGGTGGTGGGGGTGGTGGTGGTGGCCACAGCCCGGGAGTACCCGCTCCTGGGCACCGTGGGAGGCTGGTTCCGCGGGCTGCCCGCGGACCCCGACGCCCTGCTCCACGCGGCTGCCACGGAGACCGTGCGCGCGCTGGTGGCCGCCACGGAGCTGCGGGACCCCTACACCGCGGGCCACAGCCACCGGGTCACCCGCGCTGCTCTGCAGCTCGGCCTCGCCATGGGCCTGCCACCCCGCTCTTTGGAAGCTCTGGTGCGGGGGTGCCTCGTCCACGACGTGGGGAAGCTGGAAGTCCCCGACCGCGTGCTCAACAAGCCCGGAGTCCTGACCGCCGAGGAACGCCGCCTGGTGGAGCGCCACCCCGTGGCCGGCTACGAGTTGTGCGCCCGCCTGTGCTTCTTGTCCGACGAGCTGGCCGTGGTGCGCCACCACCACGAGCGGTGGGACGGTACAGGATACCCGGACGGCCTGGCGGATGACCAGATCCCCCTCCTCGCCCGCATCGTGGCGGTGGTGGACGTGTACGACGCCCTGACCTCCGACCGGGCCTACGTCCCGCCTGGACTCCTCAGCGGGCGCGGCAGTACGTCCGGGAAGGGGCGGGCACGCAGTTCGACCCGCAGGTGGTGCAGGCTTGGCTGCGCCTCCAAGACGTAGAGCTCGTGCCCGACCCGGCTGAAGGCCCCGGAGCTCACACGGGAGGCGTGAACCGTCCGTCCACCGCGGTCCAGCCCCCGTCCACCACCAAGACGGACCCCGTGACGTAGCTCGAAGCGTCCGAGGCCAGGAACACCACCGCCCCCGCGATCTCCTCCGGCTTCGCCCACCGACCCAGGGCGGGTTTTTCCGCGTACGCCCGGTACCAGTCGGGGTTCTTCTGGATGGGGGCGGTGAGGGGGGTCTCCACCACCCCCGGCGCCACCGCGTTCACCCGCACGCCCCGCGGCCCCAGCTCCGCGGCCAGGGCCCGCACCAGCTGCACCACCCCTGCCTTGGTGGCGGCGTAGACCCCCTGCCCGGGCTCCACCACCTGGGCGCGGATGGACGCCAGGGCCACGATGCTGCCCCGCCCCTGCTCGGCCATGACCCGCCCCGCGGTCCGCAACACGTGGAAGGTCCCCTTCAGGTTCACCGCTACCACGCGGTCGAACTCCTGGTCCGCGTACTGGACCAGGGGCTTGCGGACGTTGATCCCGGGCGTCACCACCGCCACGTCCAGGGAACCCCACCGCCGCCGCACCTCGCCCACCAGTTCCTCGGTGGCTGCGGCGTCGGTGACGTCCACCCGGAAGGACTCCGCGGGACTGCCCGCCTGCCGGACGACCTCTGCGGTGGCCGCGGCGAGATCCTCCTGCAGGTCCGCGCACGCCACCACCGCGCCGCACGCGCCCAGGGCCTGCGCCGCCGCAGCACCGATCCCCGACCCCGCCCCCACCACCAGGGCTACCCGCCCGTCCAGGCGGAACATGCGCGCGTAGTCCAACCCTACACCTCCTCCCCCGCCAGGGCGTACACCACCGCAGCCGCGTAGATCCGCGCGGCCTGGACCAGGTCGTCCACGTCCACGTACTCGTCCACCTGGTGCGGGACCTCCCGCTTCCCGGGGCCCAGGACCACCACGGGCAGGCCCGCCCAGGCCCGCAAGAAGGTCCCATCCGTACAGCCCGGCACACCCCCGTACCGCGGTGGCTGGCCCGTCACCAACCGCACCGCCCGCTCCACCGCCCGTACCACGGCCGCGTGTTGCGGCGTCTCCGTCCACGGCCGGTCCTCCACCAGCTCCGTGTACGCCTCCACCCCGTTGGGCTCTGCCACGCGCCTGGCGAGCTCCTCCAGAGCCCGGTACAACCCGCGGTGGTCCTGACCGGGAACCGTACGCAGATCCACGGTCACGCGGGCCTCCCCGGCCATGACGTTGAACTGCGCGTCTCCGTGCGCGGGGGCCCGGAGGGTGGTGGGGGTGACCCACGGAAGGCCCAGCAGCGGGTGAGTCCCGCAGCGGGCCTGCTCGGACCGCTGCAGGTCCCCGAGCTCCAGGACGAACCGGGCCGCGGAAGGGATGGGGTTGGTGCCCGCGTACGGCATGGCGCCGTGGGCCTGCTTTCCCCGGAAGACCGCCAGCACCCGCAGGGCGCCCTTCTGCACCAGGCAGACCTCGTTCTCCTCCGGTTCGCACACCACCGCCCCGTGGAACCCGTCCGCGAGGCCCGCCCGCACGAAGGCCTTGACTCCGTCCATCATGCCTTCCTCGTCCACCAGGGCGGCCAGCCGCACCCGGCCGCGCAGACCGGGGATGTGGCGGCGGACCGTGTCCAGGGCCACCACCGCCGCCGCAAGGCCGCCCTTCATGTCGCACGCGCCCCGCCCGTACAGCCGACCTTGGCGGACCTCCCCGCCGAACGGGTCCTGCGACCAGGCCGCGCGGTCGCCCTCCGTGACCACGTCCGTGTGCCCTTCCAGGATCAGCCCGAAGCCGGGGCTCCCGGTGTCCCAGTCCGCCACCACGTTGGGCCGCCCGGGGGCTACCTCCTGGACCCTCACCGCAAAACCCCTGCGGGCGAGCTCCTCCGCCAGAAAGCCCGCCACCTGTGCCTCGTTGCCGGAGGGGTCGCCGGGCCGCACCACGCTGGGGATGCGGACCAGCTGCCGCGCGAGCTCCAACACCTCCTCGGGGTCCACCGCGGCCGCCGCCCGGCGTGCCAGTTCGTCCAAGCTGCCCACGGGTGCCACCGAGAAGACGCACCGCCCTTCGTGTTTTCCGGACACCACCGCGTTCTGCACCTCCCCAGGATCCTCCTGCATCATGCGGCGTCCGGTACAATGGCGGGGGACCGCACAGGATCTTTCCGACCTCCTCCGGCTGCTGGAGTCGGACCCGCAGCTGAAGGCGTCCCTGCGGGCGGCCCTGTGGGCCCCCGAGGACGTAGTGGTTTGGCTGCGCGAGCACCTCCCGCGCCTCCTGCGCGAAGACCCGAGGCTGGCTTCGGAAGTGGTGGGTGTCCTGGCCCGGACGTTGAGCCCCCGGGGCGAGCTGGTGCGGGTCCTGGAAGAGGTGCGGCTTGCGCGCGAGGACTTCCGCCGGGCCTTGGAGGCCCTGGACCGACGGTTCGAGCTGGTGGAACAGCGCTTCCGGGCCGTGGACGAGCGCTTTGAGGCCCTGCAGAGGAACATGGACCGGCGGTTCGAGGCCTTGCAGCAGGAGATGGACCGGAGGTTTGAGGCTCTGCAGCGGGACACGGACCGGCGGTTCGACTTGCAGGCCACGGCCCTGGCCAGCCTGACCCGGGACGTCCGCCGGCTCACGGTGGGTATGGGCAGTTTGGGGCGACGCACGGGCCTGGGGTTCGAGGAGGCGGTACGGTCCTTGGTGGAGGAGTTCGCGGGTCTGGGCCCCCTTCAGGCGGAGCGCCTGGTCCTGCACGACCACGGGCCAGATCCACGAACCCTTTGAGCCCCTCCTGGTGGCACCCTTCGCCCACCGCCGCGCCCTGGAGCTGGCAGGGCAGCTGGGGATCCGCGTACTGGGTCGGGAGGAGG
>CAYTFH010000021.1:26623-33555 GCA_964437095.1 uncultured bacterium
GCGCCCTGGAGCTGGCAGGGCAGCTGGGGATCCGCGTACTGGGTCGGGAGGAGGGAGCGGGGGAAGACGCCGCCGCCGAGGGGTAAGGCCCAGCCTCGTTTGACACCCCCCGAAGGCGCTGTAGAATCGTAGGTGCTGCGGGCCCTTAGCTCAGGTGGTCAGAGCGCGGTCCTGATAAGACCGAGGTCCGTGGTTCGAGTCCACGAGGGCCCACCACTCTCCCATCTCACGCGCTCACGGGCCTGCGGCGCCGGTTTGGTACGCCCGCAGCAGCAGGGCCGCCACCGTCACGGACACCAAGGCCACCGCCCGGGCCTCCCGGGTGGAGGGCAACGACCCGCGCAAAAACCCTCCGGGCCGTAGGCCGAAGGCCGCGACCCCTCCCGCGAGCGACAGAAGGCCGTAGACCAGGTGCAGGCTGTTGGATGGCCTGAACCCCGTGAGGTACAGGGCCACGCCGGAAACGCCCTGGACCACCACCAGGCCCGCCCCAGGGAGGTACAGGGCCCACAGCCAGCCCGGCAGCCGCCGGCGGGCCAGGTCCAGGGCGAAGGCCACCAGGAACACCGCGGCGTGCAGGGCCACCGCGGCCCACAGGACGGCCCGAAAAGCGTGCACCGCCAGAGCCACACGGGCGGATTCGACGCCCCCGACCGCACACCCTCGCCCGAAAAAAACAGGGGAGGGCACATAGCCCTCCCCTCTGACCTGCCGCGGAGCCGGGTCTAGCTCTTCTCCTCCTCTTCCTCCTTCTGCTCCACCACCAGGGCCTCCGTGGTGATGAGCAGGCCCGCGATGGAGGCGGCGTTCTGCAGGGCGGAGCGGACCACCTTGGCGGGGTCCACGATGCCGGCCTTGAACATGTCCTCGAACTGGCCCGTCAGCACGTTGTACCCCACGTTGGGGTCCTTCTGCTGCCGGACCTTCTCCACGATGATGGAGCCCTCCTGGCCGGCGTTCACCGCCAGCTGCTTGAGGGGCTCCTCGAGGGCCCGCCGGACGATGCTGGCGCCCACGGCCTCGTCGCCCTCCAGCTTGAGGGCGTCCACGGCCTCCTGGGCCCGCACCAGGGCCACCCCACCCCCGGGCACGATGCCCTCCTCCACCGCGGAGCGGGTGGCGGACAGGGCGTCTTCCACCCGGGTCTTCTTGTACTTCATCTCCGTCTCGCTGGCGGCCCCGATGCGGATCACCGCCACCCCGCCCACCAGCTTCCCGAGCCGCTCCTGCAGCTTCTCGCGGTCGTAGTCGGAGTCGGTCTCCTCGATCTGCTTGCGGATCTGCTGGATGCGCTTCTCGATCTCCTTGGGGTCCCCGGCCCCGCCCACGATGATGGTCTCCTCCTTGCGGACGCGGACCTGCTTGGCGCGGCCCAGCTGGGAGATGTCCGTGTTCTCCAGCTTCAGGCCCAGCTCCTCGCTGACCACCGTGCCCCCCGTGAGGATGGCGATGTCCTGCAGGATGGCCTTCCGCCGCTCCCCGAAGGCGGGGGCCTTCACCGCGCACACGCTCAGGGTGCCCCGCAGCTTGTTCACCACCAGGGTGGCCAGGGCCTCCCCCTCCACGTCCTCCGCGATGACCAGCAGGGGCTTACCGGTCTGGACGGTGCGCTCCAGCACCGGCAGCAGGTCCCGCACGGACGAGATCTTGCGGTCGGTGATGAGGAGGTACGGTTCCTCCAGTACTGCCTCCATCTTCTCGGGGTCGGTCACGAAGTACGGGGAGATGTAGCCCTTGTCGAACTGCATCCCCTCCACGATCTCCACCGTGGTCTCGATGCCCTTGCTCTCCTCCACGGTGATGACCCCGTCCTTGCCCACCTTGTCCATGGCGTCCGCGATGATCCTGCCGATGGAGGGGTCGTTGGCGGAGATGGTGGCCACCTGCTCGATGGCGTCCTTGGTCTCCACCGGCTTGGCCACCTTCCGCAGGTGCTCCACCACGGCCTCCACCGCCTTGTCGATGCCCCGCTTCAGGGCCATGGGGTTGGCCCCCGCGGCCACGTTCTTCAGGCCCTCCCGGATGATGGCCTGGGCCAGGATGGTGGCGGTGGTGGTGCCGTCTCCGGCCACGTCACTGGTCTTGGTGGCCACCTCCCGGACCAGCTGGGCGCCGGCGTTCTCGAAGGGGTCCTCCAGCTCGATCTCCTTGGCCACCGTCACCCCGTCGTGGGTGATGGTGGGCGAGCCGAACTTCTTCTCCAGCACCACGTTCCGGCCCTTGGGGCCGAGGGTGATCTTGACCGCGTCCGCCAGCTTGTTCACGCCCCGCTCCAGGGCGCGCCGGGCTTCCTCGTCGTAACGGAGATCCTTGGGCATGGCCATCCCTCCTCTACCTCAGGCCTTCGTGGCCGCGGGCTCCCGCTCCACGATGGCCAGGATGTCGCTCTGCCGCAGGATCAGGTACTCCTCGTCCCCGATCTTGACCTCGGTGCCCGCGTACTTGGCGAACAGCACCCGGTCCCCCACCTTCACGTCCATGGGCAGCCGCCGGCCGTCCTCCGTGAGGGCTCCGGGTCCCACCGCCAGCACCTCGCCGTGCTGCGGCTTCTCCTTCGCCACGTCGGGCAGGACGATCCCGCCCTTGGTACGCTCCTCCTCCTCCAGGGGCTTGACGACCACACGGTCACCCAGGGGCTTGAGGTTCATGGCGACCTTCCCTCCTTTGGCCTGTGGGATTTGAAGTGCCGATTAGCACTCGCGGACCGAGAGTGCTAATCCAGCCCCTATAGTAGGCAGCCCCGGTGGACGCCGCAAGCCCCGTTGACACGGCGCGGGCCAGACGACAACATATAACCAGATCATTATTTATGGAGATCTTGGCGTGGGTGCGGTGCTGCAGGCGGGCCCCACGGCCCTCAGCCTGAAAGCCAAGCTGTTCCGCGGGTTCGCGGACCCCTCGCGACTGGCGATCCTGGAGGCCCTCCGGGCGGGCCCGCGGACCGTGGGCGAGATCACCAGTGCCACAGGCCTCATCCAGCCCAACGTGTCCAACCACCTGCGGTGCCTGTGGGACTGCGGGCTCGTGGAGCGCCAGCGGGAGGGACGGTTCGTCCGCTACCGCCTGAGCGACCCACGGGTGGGATCCCTGCTGGGACTCGCGGAGGAGATCCTGGCGGAGGTGGCCAGGGGGGTCTACGCCTGCACCCGCTACGAGGTTTCTACGCAGGGGGAGGAGCGGTGAACCGGGCCGCGGCCACCGCGGAGTTCGCGGTGAAGGACGTGGACTGCGCGGAGTGCGCCGGTCACGTGCGGCGGGCTCTGGAAGCCGTGCCCGGCGTCCTGCAGGCGGAGGTGCTGCTGGCCTCCCGCCAAGCCCGGGTGCGCTACGACCCCCGGCGAACGGGCCCGGAGACGCTCCAGCGGGCGGTGCGGCGGGTGGGCTACTCCGTGGACCCTCCCACGCCGGCCCGGCCCAGCGCCCTCCCCTACCTGAGGCTGCTGGCCTTCCTGTTCGGCGCCGTGCTCCTGGTGGTGGTGGTGGGCGAGCGGTTGGGGCTGGTGCACGCGGTAACGCGCCGGGTGTCGCTGCCCGTGTGGGTACTCCTGGTGGGCGCGGGCGGCTGGCCGGTGTTCGCCAGGGTGGCGCGGGCTGCAGCTCGCGGGCGGGTGACAGCCCACACCCTGATGACCGTGGGCGTGGCCGCTGCAGCCGCGGTGGGGGAGTGGGCGGCGGCGGCGGTGGTGGTGTTCTTCATGCGGGTGGGAGACTTCGTGGAGCGCTTCACCACCGAGCGCGCCCGACAGGCCGTGGCCCACCTGGCCCGGCTCGCTCCTCAGACGGCACGGGTGGAGCGGGGCGGGGAGGAGGTGACGGTCCCCGCGGGCGCGGTCCAGCCCGGGGAGGTGGTGGTGGTCCGACCGGGGGAGGCCGTGCCCGTGGACGGCGAGGTGGTGGAGGGTGTCGCCACCGTGGACCAGTCCCCGGTCACGGGCGAGTCGATGCCGACAGAAGCCGGTCCCGGGAGCCGGCTGTTCGCCGCCTCCGTGGTCCGGTCCGGCTACCTCCGCGTGCGGGCCACCGCGGTGGGTCCGGAGAGCACCTTCGGCCGGGTGGTCCGCCTGGTGCGGGAAGCGGAGGCCAACCGGTCGCCGGTGCAGCAGGCCGCGGACCGGTTCTCCGGCTACTACCTGCCGGTGGTGGCCGCGGTGGCGGTGCTGACCTTCCTGGCCCGCCGCGACCCCCTGGCCGCCGCCGCGGTGCTGGCGGTGGCGTGCTCCTGCTCGTTCGCCTTGGCCACGCCCGTGGCGGTGCTGGCCACCGTGGGTGCCCTGGCCCGACACGGTGTGCTGGTGAAGGGCGGCCGGTACCTACGGTCCGCGCGGGCGGTGGCCGAGCCCTTGGGGATTCCGTGGCGGGCGCGCCTCCTGCCCGAGGACAAGATCCAGGTGGTGCGGCGCTACCAGGAGCAGAGTCGCGTGGTGGTCATGGTGGGCGACGGGGTGAACGACGCGCCGGCCCTGGCGCAGGCCCACGTGGGCATCGCCACGGGGTCTGCGGGCACCGCGGTGGCGGCGGAGGTGGCCGGCGTGGTGCTCCTGCGGGACGATTGGACGCTGGTACCGCGGGCCATCCGGCTGGCGCGGCGGGCGGTGCGCACGGTGTGGCTCAACCTGTTCTTCACCGCGGCCTACAACCTAGCGGGCCTTTCCCTGGCCGCCCTGGGCCTGCTGCCCCTGCCCCTGGCCGCGGCCGCCCAGTCCCTGCCGGACCTGTTCATCCTCGGTAACTCCTCCCGTCTCATCCGGGGAAGCTAGCGCCGTCCCAGGGCAGGTCGGCCCAGGCTCCCAGGTCCGCGCCCGCCCGCTCGCCCCGGGCCAGGTGGAACGCCCCCGCACACCCGATCATGGCGGCGTTGTCCGTGCACAGCCACGGCGGGGGCAGCCACAGGGGGACGCCGAGGCGGTCGGCCTCGCGGGCCAACCGGTCCCGCAGGGACCGGTTGGCGGCCACGCCCCCGCCCAGCAGCAGGCACGCGGGACGCAACTCCTCCGCGGCCCGTACGGTCCTGCGCACCAGGTGGGAGACCACCGCGGCCTGGAAGGCGGCGGCCAGGTCTGCGGGGTCCGGCGGAGGCTCCTGCTGCAACGCCCGCAGGACTGCGGTCTTCAGCCCGCTGAAGCTGAAGTCGTACCCGTCCTCGGAGGCCAAGGGCTCCGGCATGGGCACGCGGGTGGCGTCCCCCCGCTGGCTCAGCCGGTCGATCTCCGGGCCGCCCGGATACCCCAGGCCGAGGGCCCGCGCTGCTTTGTCGAACGCCTCTCCCGCGGCGTCGTCCCGGGTCCGGCCCAGGACCCGGTAGTGGCCGTACTCCGGGATCCACAGCAGGTCCGTGTGGGCGCCCGAGACCACCAGCGCCAGGGCCGGGAGGGGGAAGGGCCCGTGGACCAGCACGTTGGCGTAGATGTGCCCCTCCAGGTGGTTCACGCCCACCAGGGGCTTGCCCGCCGCTAGACTCAGGGACTTGGCGAAGGCCACGCCCACGCTGAGCGCGCCCACCAGCCCGGGGCCGCACGTCACCGCCACCCCGCCCAGGTCCCCCACGTTCAGCCCCGCCCGCTCCAGGGCCTCGTCCACCACCGCCACCAGCCGCTCGATGTGCCGGCGCGCCGCCAGCTCCGGCACCACCCCGCCGTAGCGGTGGTGCAGGTCCGCTTGGCTCGCCACCACGTTGGACCGCACCTCCGCGCCGCACACCACCGCGGCGGCGGTCTCGTCGCAGGAGGTCTCGATACCGAGCACGGGAGCGTCCAGCACGGTTCCCCTGGGTCACTTGGGCAGGGCCGCCTTCAGGGCCTCGAAGCGGGACCGGAAGGGTTCCTCCCGGATGTTCCCCGTCCACATGATGAGGGCGTCTTCGCCGTTGTCGCTGTAGTACCGGGGCCGCACGTGGACCTCGCGGAACCCGTACTTGCGGTACAGGGCCTGGGCCGCGTGGTTGGATCGCCGCACCTCCAGGGTCACCCACCGGGCTCCCCGGGCCCGGGCCTCCTCGATGAGGGCCGCCAGCAGCCGTTCCCCGATCTTCTTCCGCCGCTGCTTGGGGTCCACGGCGATGGTGGTCACGTGCGCCTCCTCCAGGATCACCCACATGCCCGCGTACCCCACCACCACCCCGTTCTGGCGTGCCACCAAGTAGCACGCGGTGCGGTTCTCCTGCAGCTCGCGGCGGTACGCGTCCCGGGGCCACGGGGTGGAGAAGGACTGGCGCTCGATCTCCAGCACCCGCGGGATATCCTCCACGCGCATGGGTTCGATCTGCACGGACGCCAGCGTTTTCATGCCCTTCGGACCTCGCGGAAAGCCGGGGTCCTGCCGTAGCGGGGCTGGATGGCCACCAGAGGCTCCGCCCCGCCCGCCAGAAGGCGCTGCCTGCCCAACCACGCCACCGTGGCCGCCCTGGGCGACCACAGCACCTGCGGGGCGATGTGCGCCTCCGGCAGGGAGGCCGTGATCAACTCAGCCCACCGCCTCAGGCCGTCGCCCACCAGCACACAACGCCTTGTCACCTCGTGGGCTTCCCGAAACCGCGCGGCCACCTCCTCCGGTGGGGCCACCACCTCTTCCACCACCCGCACCAGCTCGCCTCCCAGGCGGCGGAACAGCGCTCCCGCCACCTCCCCGCGCTTGGCGTCCACCACCACGCCCACCGCTTCCGCCTCCACCGCGGCGGCCAGGGCTTCCAGGGTCGGCACCCCGCAGGCGGGCAGCCCGCGGGCCCTGGCCCACCCCACCGCGGTGGCGATCCCCACCCGGAGGCCCGTGAAGGAACCCGGGCCCACGGAAACCGCCACGCCCTCCACCGCCTCCGGGCCCAGCCCCAGGTCGTCCAAAAGACCCTGGATAGACGGCGCGAGCCACTCCAGGGCGAGCATGGGCCGGTAGGCGGTCCGCTCCGCCACCAGCCCCGTCTCGTCCACCAGGGCCACGCC
>CAYTFH010000021.1:33655-38755 GCA_964437095.1 uncultured bacterium
GATGCGGAACAGGTCCACGTGGTACAGCCGCAACCTGCCCCGGTACTCCCGCACCAGGGTGAAGGTGGGGCTGGCCACGTAGCCCCGCACGCCCAGCCCCTGGGCCACGCCCTGCACGAAGGTGGTCTTGCCCGCCCCCAACGCGCCCACCAGGCCCACCACGTCTCCGGGCCGGAGGACGCGGCCCAGGGCTTCGCCCAGCCGGCGGGTGTGGTCCTCCGCACCGCTGGTCCACGCGCGGCCTGCGGCTGCCTGCCGACTCGTCATGCTTCCTTTCGGACCCGCAGCCGAAGGCCCTCCACACCCACCACCCGGACCCGCTGGCCGGCCCGCACCGGCTCCTCGGCTTCCGCGGTCCAGTCCTCGCCCGCCACCAGGACGGTACCGAAGGGTTCCAGGTCCGTCTTGGCCACCCCCACCCGGCCCACCAGGGCTTCGCGGCCCGAGGCCGGCCTACGGCGCTGCGCCCGCACGCCGGCGCCCAGGGCGAACAGGAAGAACGCACCCGTGGTCAGGCCCAGCCCCACCACCAGCGGGACGGAGGCCCGCAGGTACGGCTCCTGGTTGCTGGTCAGCAGGATGCCGCCGAGGATGAACGCCACGATCCCGCCGACTCCCAGCACCCCGAAGCCGGGCACGAACAGTTCCGCCATCAGCAGGGCGATCCCGAGGGCGATGAGGGCCAGCCCTGCGTAGTTCACCTGCAGGATGGCGAAGGAGGCGAGGGCCAGGATCAGGGCGATGGCACCCACCACGCCGGGCAGGACAGCCCCCGGGTTGTTGAGCTCGAACAGGATCCCGTAGATGGCCACGGTCATCAGGATCAGCCCCACGTTGGGCTCCGCCAGCAGGTCCAGGAACCGCTCCCGCAGGTCCATGCCGAGGTCCACCACCCGCGCGCCCCGGGTCTGAAGCACCCTCTGCGCCCCCAGGACCTCCACCGTCCGGCCGTGGATGCGGTTCAGCAGCTCGTGCACGTCCGCGGCCAGCAGGTCCACCACCTTCAGGCGGACGGCCTCCTCGCTGGGCAGGGCCGCGGCCTGCCGCACCGCGCGCTCGCCCCACTCCGCGTTGCGGCCCCGCCGCTTGGCCAGGGTCCGGATCTTAGCCACCGCGTCCTCCGTGGCCTTGCGCAGCATGGTGCGCTGGCTTTCCGTCTCCTGCTCGCCGCCCACGGCCACGGGGGTGGCCGCGCCGAGGTTGGTGGTGGGTGCCATGGCGGCCACGTGCGCCGCGTACACGAGGAACACGCCCGCGGACGCCGCCCGGGCGCCAGGAGGCGCCACGTACACCACCACGGGCACGGGGGAACCCAGGATGGCCTTGGTGATGTCGTCCGTGGACTTGAGGAGGCCCCCCGGGGTGTCCAGCTCCACCACCAGGGCCGCGGCCCCGGCCTCGTGCGCCTGTCGGATTCCCCGGCTGATGTACATGGCCGAGGCCGGGGAGATCACCCCCTCCACCCGCACGCGGTACACCAGGGGGGTTGCGGGTGCGGCCAGGGCGACGCCGTAGCCCGCGCACAGGAGCAGGAGGAGCAGGACCCGACGGACCACCACGACCTCCACCCCCTACGGTACCCCACGGCACGGGCCGGGGAAAGGCGCCGGAGCGTCAGCCCTGGCGCTGCCGCCGGTACAGGTCCTCCACGTCCTCCAGGGTGTTGGCGTCCTCGGGGGTCTTGTCCGGGCGGATCCGCACGATCCGCGGGAACCGGAGGGCGTAGCCGGAGTCGTGCCGGTCGCTGCGGGTCACCGCGTCGAAGGCCACCTCCAGTACCACCTTCGGCTCCACCACCTTGAACCGACCCAGGTCCTGAACCGTGTGCTGCAGGAAGAACTCCGTGAGCCGGGCGATCTCCGCGTCCTGTAGACCCGAGTACGCCTTGCCCACCACCCGCAGCCGGTCGCCGGACCACACCGCGAAGGTGTAGTCGCTCAGCAGCCCCGCCCGCTTGCCGTGCCCGTACTCCGCGCCCACCACCACCACGTCCAGGGTGGCAAAGGGTTCCTTCCACTTCAGCCACAGCCCCCCGCGCCGACCTGGCTGGTACGGCGCGTCCAGGCGCTTGACCACGAGGCCCTCGTTGCCGCGCTCCCGCGCCGCCCGGAAGCTCTCGCGCAAAGCCGCGGGATCCGCCACCCGCCGGGCGAAGGCCACGCGCACGGGATCTGAAAACCGCAGCCCCTCCAGCTGCCGCCGGCGTTCCGCCAGGGGACGGTCCAGGAGGTCCTCCCCGCCCAGCTTCAGGAGGTCGAACACGAACAGCACCACGGGGACTTCCGCGGCCACCTCCCGCGGGTCCAGGCGGCGCAGGCGTTGCTGCAGCCGGTGGAAGGGCGCGGGCCGGTTGTGGTGCCACGCCACCACCTCCCCGTCCGCGATGTACGCGGGGGCTGGGGCCAGCAGCGCTTCCCGCAGCTCCGGGAAGCTGTCCGTGACGTCGTCCAGGGTGCGGGAGTAGAGGGCCACCCGGTCGCCCTGCCGGTGCACCTGGACCCGCACGCCGTCGTACTTGTCCTCCGCCAGCACCTCCTCGGCCCCGGCGAAGGCCTCCGCGGGGTCGGTGAGGGTTCCGGCCAGCATGAACCGGAACGGGTGGAAGTACCGTAGCGACGCCGCGTGCAGCTGGCCCCGCCGGGCCAGCACCGCTACCTCCCCCAGGTCCGACTGCAGCAGGTCCGCCCGGCGCACCGCAGCCGGCGTTACGCTGAAGGCCTCTGCCACCGCCTCCTGCAGCAACCCCTCCTTCAGCCCGATGCGCAGATCCCCCGTGAGGACCCGGACCAGGTACTTGGCCTCCATGGGCTGGGCCTGTTCCAGCAACGCCCGCAGGGCCGCCGCCCGGGCCGCCGCCGCTCCCTTCCCCCGGACCGCGGCCGCCCGCTGCAAAGTCCTGTGCGTACCCTCCAGGGTGAGGGGCTCCCGGAACAAGGGCAGGCTGCGGCGCCGGGCCACCAGCTCTGCAGCCACGTCCCCCAGGTCGCCCCAGCGCAGGTACAGTTGAGAGACCTCGCGGTCCGAGGCACCGCTCAGCTCCTGCAGCACGCCCACGATGGTGGACCACCCGATCTGCAGCTTGTCGGGGTGCCCCGCGGGAAACACCCGGCCGGTGAGGTACGTGCACGCCACCCGGAGGGCTTCGTCGGGGAGCTGGCGCAAGTAGCGCGCCAGCAGCGACACCTTCTCCCGCTTGGAGGCCGTACGGCCGACGGCGTCCAGGGTGGCGGCGAATTCGGTCCAGCGCGCCACGGCTCACCCACACCGGCCCGAGAATCTCTGGTGCGATCTTCGGGGCCCCCGTCCCCTTCTCCGGCAACGTTTCCCGGACGTGCTCCCCTCGGGGCGCTTGTTAGCGTAGAGCCCCCCGTGCGGCCGCGCAACCGTCCCGCGCGCCAGATTCGGCCGTTCGGGGGATTGACAACCGAGCCCAGCCCCGCTATGTTGCGGCTACAACAAGTGAATCGCGCACCGTTCGAAAGGGCAAACCCGCGGTAACGCGGGGGCGCAAAGCCGACGGGACCTGCCGGAGGCAGGTCGGCCGGGTTGCCGAAAACGGTGGCTTCGTTTTTGGGGCCCGTTCGCGCGGTGCGCACGGGCTTTCTGCTTCGCAGAGGGCGCCGGGAGGGGAAGCGCGCGCGTGCGGACCCTACCCCCCGAGGTCCGCGCGGCGCGCTTCCACCCGGCGTGAAGCCCGTCCGAGTTCGCGCCCCGCCGCGGCCCTACGCCCGCACCGCGCGGGGCTGGTCCCAGAACCTGGCTGGGTCCCTGGAACCGGACGTGGTGGCGCCGTGCACGTAGCGGCGCCGGGACCCTTCCACCAGCGCGGGCAGGACCAAACGGCAAATCACCTCGAAGTCCGCGCCCCACGACTCCGTGAGCCGCCGGACCTCTTCCAATAGGAAGGCGAAGGCGCCCGGCAGCGCGCTCGCCACCGCGCCCGCGGCCTCCGCGGTGCGGCAGTCGGTGCGCACCACCAGCGCTCCCCGGCCGCGGTACAGGGACGCCACCGCTTCCACCGCCCACGCCTCCTCCCCGCCCAACAGCACCCAGGCGGGCCGCAGGAAGTCCCGCACGGCCTGTCCCCGCCGCAGCAGAAGGGGGTTGGAGACCACCGCCACGGCGGGGTGGCCCCTCCGCTCCCGAACCCTGTCCTGCAGCCACCGCGCCGTCCCCACCGGGCCCGGAGCCTGCAGCACCAGCACGCTCCCTTCTCGCGCCCGGCCCACCAGGTGGTCGAGACCGCCGGGCCCTCCTAGGCCTTCCGGCAGGCAGTACACCGTGGGCTGTTGCGTGGGAGGCTCGTCCACCAGTTCCAGCCAGCCGCAGCCCAGCGCCTCCCGGAACAGCGCCTCCAGCCCGGGCTCAAAGAAGGGAAGCCGGCCCTGGCGCAGGGCCGCCCGACGGGCGCGGTCCGGCTCCACCGCCACCACCGGGCGCTCGGGGCCGGCCAGGCAGCTGGCCACCACCAGGCCCGCCCCACCCGTGCCCACCACCGCTACCGCACGGCCGAGCACCGTACACCTCCGCGGGCGGAGCTGGCAAGTTCCGTGCCACGCTACGGGTGCTTCCACACCACCTCACCCGCGACCACGGTGAGGACGGCCCGTCCGTTTACCAGCACGCACAGATCCGCCCTCAGGCCGGGGCGGATCTCGCCCCGGTCCCGCAGACCCAGGACCCGGACGGGAGTGGTGCTGGCCATGCGGGATGCGTCCCGAAGGCTCGCGCCCCACCGCACCGCGTTGGCCACCGCCTGGTCCATGCGCAGCACGCTACCTGCCAAGGTTCCGTCCCCTAGGCGCGGGGCGTCCTGATCCTCCCTCACCACCCAGCGCCCTCCCAGGGTGTACCGGCCGGGCGGAGCCCCTGCAGCCGAGATGGCGTCCGTCACCAGGGCGATCCGGTCCGGACCCAGAAGGCGGTACGCGAGGCGGAAGGCCGCGGGGTGGACGTGGATTCCGTCCGCCACGATCCCGCAAACCCACGGCCCCTGCTCCAAAGCCGCACCCACCACGCCGGGCTCCCGGTGGTGCAGGCCCCTCATGGCGTTGAACAGGTGGGTCACCATGCGGGCCCCTGCCGAAAAGGCTTCCAGGG
>CAYTFH010000022.1:0-33053 GCA_964437095.1 uncultured bacterium
GGTCCGGGTGCTGCTGGATCCAGACTTGTTCCCCGGAGCCCCCGTGCTGCCGGGTGAGACCCACGAGAGCCTGCTGGAGGACGAGCGCCGCCAGGTCCAAGGAGAGGTGCGGAGGGGGTTCGGAGCCCGGGCCGCCGGCCTCGTCCTGGTGGCGGTGGCCCGGGCGGGGGCCTACGTGTGGACGTACCTGTGGCGGACTTCTCCGCCATGAAGGACGCCGGCCCCAACCTGCTCCCGCTGTGGGAGACCTACCTGGTGTACGCTACGGCCCTGGGGGTGGCCGAGAAGCTGCTGGAGAACCTCCAGCGGGTCACCGTGGAGGTGGGCCAGCCCGTCCCCCAGGCCCGTTGGTTCCCTCCGGGCCCGGGGTCGGCCGGTCTCCAGGGCGCGGGGGTGGGGTCCCTGGACAGCATGGTGAGGTCGTTCCGGAACTTTCAGAACCTGTCGAGGGCCCTGGCCACCGCGTCGCGCACGGGCGGCGGGTTCGGCCGGGGCGGGGGTGGCGGAGGAGGAGGGGGCCGTAGCCGGGCGGGCTAGACCACGCTGAAATCGCTCGCGCGATCCTGGGGACCCCGGGCGGTTTTTCGGACGCGCTCCTAGGTCTGGTGGCTCACCGGCCCAAGCGTCAGCTGGGTTCCGGCTCCTCCGCGGCCAGCACGTGGATCCCGAGCTGCTGCGCCAGTTCCACCGCCCGCGGGTGGGAAAAGGGGGCCACCAGGACCGGTTCGAAGGGCTCTGCGAGGGTTTTGCGGGCGAACTCCACCTTCCGGAAGAAGTTCAGCACGTCCTCGGGCTCCGCGAACCCCTTCGCGTCTACCAGGAAGCGCCGGGAGTTGTGCACGAAGGCGTCGAACTCCACCGTCTGGCCTTTCACCCCGAACACCTCGCCCGCCTCGTCCCGCAGTACGAGGCGTTCGGCCCTGAGGGGCCCAAGGCCCGCGAACTCCTCCACGATGGCGCGCACCGCCTCCTCGAACCCCAGCCCGAACCGCCTGCCGAGGCTACCCAGGCCCACGGTGACCCTTCGCAGCTCCCTGCTGTGCTCAGCCAGAACCCGCGCCTGCAGCTCGAACCGCCGGTCCATCTCCTTCTGCAGGGCTTCGAACCGCCGGTCCATGTCCTGCTGCAGGACTTCGAACCTTCTCTCCATCGCCTCGAAGCGTCGGTCCATGGCCTCGAACCGCTGGCCGAAGTCCTGCCGCAGGTCCCGGATCTCCTCCAGGATGCGGGTGAGCTCGGCCCGGGGGCTCAAAGTCTGGGCCAGGAAGCCTACGACTTCCGAGGCGAACGCGGGGTCCTCCCGCAGGAGTTTCGGAAGCTCCTCCCGCAGCCAGGCGATGAAGCGGTCCCGGTCCTGGATGGATGCCATGTCACCGTCATCGTACCCGTGTTTGGCCGGCGCCCTCAAGGCAGCCCACCACCGCGTGGGGAGAGCCGCAGGTGACCGCCTGTGCGGCGGAGGGCGCCGCTTGACGCGCGCCCGCGGCCCCGAGTACGGTAGCGCCGAGGGGTGGGGAGTGCTGACCGCGAGCCCGCACGGGATCTGGTCTCACGAGGCGTGGACGCGCCTGCCGCCCCACCGGTCCCCGCTCACGCCCCTGAGCTTCCTGTACCGGAACCTGTACGTGTACCCGGACAAGCCGGCGGTGGTGGACGGCTCGCGCCGTACCCCCTACGGGGAGTTCGCGTCCCGTGTGTTCCGCCTGGCCACGGCCCTGCAGCGCCGGGGCCTGCAGCCCGGGGATCGGGTGGCGGTGCTGTGCCGGAACGCGCAGGAAGTCCTGGAAGCCCACTTCGGCGTGCCGCAGGCAGGCGGGGTCCTGGTGCCTGTCAACGTGCGGCTTTCCCCGCAGGAGGTGGCGTACATCCTCGACCACTCGGGTGCCCGCTTCCTGGTGGCGGACCTCGCGCTGGCGGACCTGGCGGCGGCCAGCTGCCGCGGCCTGGAGCGCCCGCCCCTGGTCCTGTGGGTGGACGTGGACTCCCGGCACGGAGGCCCCTCTCCGGAGGCGCCCCCCGCGCCGGCGGGGGTGGATTACGAGGCCTTCCTGCGGGAAGGTCGCCCCGACCCCTTCCCGCTTCCCCTGGAGGACGAGGAGGAGGTGTTGAGCATCAACTACACCAGCGGCACCACGGGCCGGCCCAAGGGCGTCATGGTGACCCACCGGGGCTGCTACCTGAACGCCCTCGGCGAGGTCATCGAGGTGAACCTGCGGCCCGAAAGCCGCTACCTGTGGACCCTGCCCATGTTCCACTGCAACGGGTGGAACTTCCCGTACGCGGTCACCGCGGTGGGCGCCGTCCACGTGTGCCTGCCCAAGGTGGACCCGGCTTGGGTCTACCGCCTGGTGGAAGACGAGGGCGTCACGCACTTCTGCGCGGCTCCCACGGTGCTGGTGGGGCTGCTGAGCGCCCGGCCTGCCGCGGACTACCGGTTCCCTCAACCGGTGACGGTGGTCACCGCGGCGAGCCCGCCGCCTCCGGCGGTCCTGGAAGCGGTGGAGGGGATGGGAGCCCGGGTGGTGCACGTGTACGGGCTGACGGAGACCTACGGGCCGCACACCGTGTGCGCGTGGCGGGCGGAGTGGGACGCCCTGCCCCCGGCCGACCGGGCGCGGCTGAAGGCCCGGCAGGGGGTGGGCTACGTGCACGCTCCGGAGCTGCGGGTGGTGGACGACCGCATGCGGGACGTCCCGCCGGACGGCCAGACCGTGGGCGAGGTGGTGATGCGGGGCAACAACGTGATGCGGGGCTACTTCCGGGACCCCGTGGCCACGTGCCGCGCCTTCGAGGGCGGGTGGTTCCACTCGGGCGACCTGGCGGTGGTCCACCCGGACGGCTACGTAGAGCTGCGGGACCGGAAGAAGGACATCATCATCACGGGAGGCGAGAACGTCTCCAGCATCGAGGTGGAGCGGGTCCTGTACCGCCACCCGGCGGTGCTGGAGGCCGCGGTGGTGGGAGTGCCCGACGACCGCTGGGGAGAGGTGCCCAAGGCGTACGTGGTCCTGCGGCCGGGACACGCCGCCACGGAGCAGGAGCTGGTGGCCTTCTGCCGGGAGCACCTGGCCCACTTCAAGTGCCCCAAGAAGGTGGAGTTCCTGCAGGAGCTGCCCAAGACCTCCACGGGCAAGGTGCAGAAGTTCCTCCTGCGGGAGCGGGAGTGGGCCGGGCGCGAGAAGCGCATCGGCTGAAGGGAGGGAGGAACGTGCAGGTCCAACAGCTCGGTTATCGGAACGTGGTCTTCGAAACCGACGGGCCCGTGGCCTACGTCACCATGAACCGGCCGGAGAAACGCAACGCCCTGTCCGTGGAGCACATGCAGGAGCTCACGGACTGCTTCCGCCGCATCGGCGAGCGGCGCGACCTGGCCGTGGCGGTGCTGCGAGGCGCGGGGCCGGCGTTCTGTGCGGGGCACGACCTGCAGGAGCTGGTGGGGCGGGACCTGGTCTTCTACCGGCATGTCTTCCAGGTGTGCACCACCATGATGAACACCCTCCAGCAGATCCCCCAGCCCGTGATCGCCCAGGTGCACGGCGTGGCCACCGCCGCGGGCTGTCAGCTGGTGGCCACCTGCGACCTGGCCGTGGCCAGCACGGAGGCGCGGTTCGCCACGCCCGGGGTCCGCATCGGACTGTTCTGCTCCACGCCCATGGTGGCCGTGAGCCGCAACCTGCCGCGTAAGAAGGTCCTGGAGATGCTCCTCACCGGGGAGCCCATCTCCGCGGAGGAAGCCCTGCAGTACGGGCTGGTGAACCGGGTGGTGGCCCCGGACCGCCTGGAGGAGGAAACCCGGCAGCTGGCCGGCCGCATCGCCTCCGCCAGCGCCCCGGTGCTGGGTATGGGCAAGCAGGCCTTCTACCGCCAGCTGGACCTGCCCCAGGACCTGGCCTACGCGTACGCCCAGGAGGTCATGTCCCTGAACGCCCTGCACCCCGACGCCCACGAGGGGATCTGCGCGTTCCTGGACAAGCGGCCTCCCGCGTGGCGGGGCTGGGCGGCGGAGTAACCGAGCCCGTGGCCCCTGCGGCCTCGCCGACCGGGCCGCCTGTTGGGACGGCAGGGAGGGGCGGGCCGCTGTCGAATCCCCGCTACGAGAAACCCTTGGGGAGGCGAGACCCATGAACTGGGGACCGGTCATCACCGCCATGGCCACGCCGTTCCGCCCGGACGGCGCGGTGGACTACGACCGGGCCGCGGAGCTGGCCCGCCGGCTGGTCCAGACGGGGTCCACGGGCCTCGTGGTGGCGGGGACCACCGGCGAGTCGCCCACCCTGACGGACGAGGAGAAGCTGCAGCTGCTGCGGGTGGTGAAGGACGCGGTGGGCAACGGGGCGGCGGTGCTGGCGGGCACGGGGACGTACGACACCGCCCACTCCGTGCACTTGAGCCGCGAGGCCCAGCGGGCCGGTGCGGACGGGCTGCTGGTGGTGGTACCGTACTACAACCGTCCCACCCAGGAGGGGCTGTACCGTCACTTCAGGGCGGTGGCGGAGAGCCCGGACCTGCCCGTGCTGATGTACAACATTCCGGGCCGCACGGGCACCAACATGCTGCCGGAGACCGTGGCCCGGTTGAGCGAGGTCCGCAACATCGTGGGGATCAAGGAAGCCTCCGGCAGCCTCGACCAGGTCTCGGAGATCCGCCGCAGGACCCCGGAACACTTCCTCATCTACAGCGGGGACGACAGCCTCACCCTGCCGTACCTCAGCGTGGGGGCGGTGGGCATCGTGAGCGTGGCGGCGCACCTGGTGGGCCGGGAGATCGCCGAGATGATCGCGCACTTCCAGGCCGGGCGGGTGGAGGAGGCCCGCCGGATCCACCTGCGGCTGTTCCCCCTGTTCCGCGCTTTGTTCGTGGCGCCCAACCCGGTCCCCCTCAAGGCCGCCCTGGAGATGGCGGGCTTCCCCGTGGGCAAGCCGCGGCTGCCGCTGGTGGAGGCCACGGAAAAGGAGCGCGAGCAGATCGCCGCCGCCATGCGGGAGGCCATGGGCGTCCCCGTGGGCTAGACCGCCCCCAAACTCGCTGCCGCGATTTTGGGGACCCCGGTCTCCACGATCCAGGCCGGTTTTCGGAGACACCGATGGACCTGCCGGGAAACCACCGCGGTTCGTCGCCCCCGCGGCCCTCCAGGGTGGTGTAGCCGAGGCCGTGGGCAGCCGCTCCCGCCGTGGTACCCCCGGGTCGCCCCTGAGGGTCGTACCTCTCGGCGGCCTGGGTGAGATCGGCAAGAACTGCACCGCGTTCCAGTACGGGGACGACGTGGTCCTGGTGGACGCGGGCGTCATGTTCCCCGAGGAGGAGCTGTACGGGGTGGACCTGGTCATCCCCGACTTCGGCTTCCTCCGCAGGTCTGGCCGCCGGCTGCTCGGGGTGTTCGTCACCCACGCCCACGAAGACCACGTGGGGGGTCTTGCCTTCCTGCTCCGGGAGTTCCGGGTCCCGGTGTACGGGACGGCCCTCACGGTGGGGCTGGTGCGCAACAAGGTCCGCCAGGGCGACCTGCGCGTGGTGCGGCCGCGCCAGAGGGTCCGCCTGGGTCCCTTCGAAGCGGAGTGGGTGCGGGTGGCGCACAGCGTGCCGGACAGCTGCAGTGTGGTGGTCCGCACGCCGGTGGGGAACGTGGTGGTGAGCGGCGACTTCAAGTTCGACCAGACGCCCATCGACGGCAGACCCACGGACGTGGCCCGCCTGGCAGAGCTGGGAGAGGAAGGCGTGCTGGCGCTGCTGCTGGACAGCACCAACGTGGAGCGGCCCGGGATCACCCCCTCCGAGCGGGTGGTGGGCGACCGGCTGGCGCAGCTCCTCGCGGAAGCACCGGGGCGGGTGCTGGTCACCACCTTCGCCAGCAACGTGCACCGACTCCAGCAGGCCTTCGACGCCGCCGCCCGCACCCACCGGAAGGTGGCCGCGGTGGGGCGCAGCATGGTGGAGGTGATCCGGACCGCCTCCGAGCTCGGTTACCTGAAGTTCGCCCGGGACAGCTACGTGCCGGTGGAGGAAGCCAACCGCCTGCCCGACCGGAAGGTGTTGCTGCTGGTGACGGGATCTCAGGGCGAGCCCCTTTCGGCCCTCACCCGGATCTCCACGGGCGTGCACCGTCAGGTGCGGATCAAGAAGGGCGACACCGTGGTGTTCAGCGCCTCGCCCATCCCCGGCAACGAAGCCATGGTGGCCCGCACCATCAACCACCTGTTCCGGCAGGGCGCGGAGGTGGTGTACGGGCCCGCCTCCGGCGCCCACGTGTCCGGACACGGCTCCCAGGAGGAACTGCGGCTGATGATCCACCTGCTGCGGCCCCGGTTCGTGGTCCCGGTGCACGGCGAGTACCGGCACCTGGTCCTGAACGCCCGCCTGGCGCAGAGCGTGGGAGTCCCGCGGGAGCGGGTCCTGGTGGGCGAGAACGGGACCGTGTTCGAGTTCGGGGACGGGCGGGGGAGGATGGCGGGCAAGGAGGAGGCGGGCAACGTCCTGGTGGACGGGCTCGGGGTGGGCGACGTGGGCGCGGTGGTGCTGCGGGACCGGCAGCACCTGGCCCGCGACGGGATCCTCATCGCCCTGGTGGCCCTGGACCGGCACACGGGGCAGCTGGTGCAGGACCCGGACGTGGTATCCCGCGGGTTCGTCTACCAGCGGGGTTCGGAGGAGCTCATGGAGGCGGTGAAAGACAAGGTGCGCCAGGCCGTGGACCGCTGCCGCCGGCAGGGCCAGACGGAGTTCGGGGCCGTGCGGGCCGAGATCCGGGACCAGGTGTCGCGGCTCGTGTACGAGAAGACCGGCCGCCAGCCCATGGTCCTGCCCCTCCTGGTCGAGGTGTAGACCGCCGGATTCGCCACGTGGCCGGGCCTCGCCCCGGGCCGCAGGAGGTCTGCCCCCCACCGCCGAACCCTCTTTCGGACCGAAGGCGGATGCAGCGGTTACGGAGCTCACCATGCCGCACACGTGGCAGCTCGCCATCCTGGGCATCGTCCAGGGCCTCACGGAGTTCCTGCCCGTCAGCAGCTCCGCGCACCTGATCTTCGCGGAGGCGTTGCTGGGCGTGCTGCGCCCGGGCGTGTTGCTGGAGGCCACCGTGCACCTGGGGACCGTGGGCGCGGTGCTGGTCCTGTACGGCCGGGACTTGCTGCGGGCTCTGGGCGACTGGGTCCGCAACCCCGCCGGCAGGTCGGGGCCCGGCCGCGTGGTGTGGCTGCTGGTCCTGACCACCGCGGTGACGGGGGTGGTGGGGTTTGCCTTCCGGGAACCGCTGGAGGCCAGCTTTTCGTCCCTGCGGTGGACCGCCCTGCAGCTGGCGGCCACGGGCTTCTTCCTCTGGTTTGCCCGGGAGCGGTCCGGACGCAGGGCCGAGGAGATGAGCTGGCTGGACGCGGGCTGGATCGGGCTGGCCCAGGCCGTGGCCATCGTGCCGGGTATTTCGCGGTCGGGGATCACCATCGCCGCTGCCCTGTGGCGGGGGCTGAGCCGGGAGGAGGCGGCCCGCTACTCGTTCCTCGCCTCGGTGCCCGCCATTCTGGGCGCGGCCGCGTACTCCGTTGCCAAGGAGTGGGGCACAGCAGCCTCCCACGGCTACACGCCCGGTTCGCTGCTGCTGGGCTTCGGGACGTCCTTGGTTTCGGGCACCGCGGCCATCCTGTGGCTGGTGAGGGTGGTGCGGCGCGGACGACTCGCTTCCTTCTCGTACTACTGCTGGGCGGTGGGCGGGCTGGTGTTCGTGGCCAGCGTGCTGCGGGGCGTGCCGTGAGGGGCAGGGCATCCGGCCGGAGGTCCGCGGCCCGGGTACGGGCGCGCGGCCGGAAGCCAGCGGGCCGCCTGGTGCGGCTCGCGGGGGCGGTCTGCCTCGCAGCCGCCGTGGTGGCCGCGGCCAGCCTCCTGCCCGGGGCGGGGGGCTGGGTGCCCAGGTACGTGCGGGCCGCGGAGCGCTTCCTGTTCGGGGGCCACGCGTGGCTCGCACCCGCCCTGCTGCTGCTCGCGTCTTTGGTCCTCCTGGCGGTGGAGCGGCCACGGCTCACCCGCAGGCTGGTGGGCCTGCTGTTGCTGGCCGTGAGCGTCCTGGCCGCGGAGCACGCGCGGACGGCTGCGGGCTGGGCGCAGGCCCTGGCAGGGGAAGGGGGAGGGGTGCTGGGCGGCGCGCAGGCGTGGGTGTGGGCGCGGCTGCTGGGCCCGTGGGGGCCGTGGGCCGGCGCGGCCCTGACCGCGGCCTTGGGGCTGGCCCTGGCTTACCGCGCCCGCGTCCTGGCCCTCCTGGAGGCGGCAGCGGGCGCGGTGGTGCGGGCCGGACGAATCCTCGGACGCGCCGCTCCGCGGGCGGGCCGGCGAGTCCTGGGCTGGCTTTCCGGTGCGTGGGCGTGGAGCTGCGCTGCAGCGGTGAGCGTGGTCTCCCAACTGAGACGGCGCAGGCAGCCGCCCGCAAGCCCGCCCGAAGTCGGCCCGCCAGCCTTCGTGGCGCAGGCGGCTTCGCCCGAGCGGACGAGCCCTCCCGAGCCGGCACAGGCCCCGGATGCCGGGGGGGAGGGGATGCCGGCCAGGCCCAGGCGCAGGGAAAAGAAGTTCCAGCAGGAGCCGCTGCCTTTGGAGCTGCCGCAGGCCGCCACCAGCGGCCCGTGGAAGCTACCGCCCGTGGAGCTGCTGGACCCACCGCCGCCCGCCCGGAGCCGCACGCGGTTGGACCCGCAGGAGGTGGCGCGCAGCCTGGAGGCCACGTTGAAGTCCTTCGGGGTGGAAGCCCGGTGCGTGGGTTGGGAGCAGGGCCCCGTGGTGACGCGCTTCGAGCTGCAGCCGGCGCCCGGGGTGAAGGTCCAGCGGATCACGAGCCTGGCCAACGACATCGCCCTGGCCCTGGCGGCACCCTCGGTGCGCATCGAAGCGCCCATCCCCGGGAAGTCCGCGGTGGGGATCGAGCTCCCCAACGAGAAGGCGGCCCTGGTGACCCTGCGGGAGATCCTCGAAAGCCCCGCGTTCCAGAGGCCCGACCCGCTCTTGGTGGCCTTAGGGAAGGACATCGCGGGTTACCCGGTGGTGGCGAACCTCGTGGAGATGCCGCACCTGCTCATCGCGGGGGCCACGGGGTCCGGGAAGAGCGTGGCCCTGAACACCCTGGTGTGCAGCCTGCTCGTGCGGGCCACCCCGGAGGCGGTGCGGTTCCTCATGATCGACCCCAAGCGGGTGGAGCTGAGCCACTACGAGGAGATCCCGCACCTGCTGGTGCCCGTGGTGAAGACGCCCAAGGACGCCGCGGCCAAGCTCCGCAAGGTGATCCAGGGGATGGAACGGCGCTACGAGCTGTTCGCCCACGCCACGGTGCGCAACGTGCAGGCCTTCAACGCGTTGCCGGAGGAGGAGCGCCGGCGGGCAGCAGAGGCGGTGGCGGGGGACAAGCTGGGGGAGAACCCCGACGGCTCGCTTCCGTACGTGGTCATCGTGGTGGACGAGCTGGCGGACCTGATGATGGTGGCCCCCGCGGAGTTCGAGGACAGCATCGTGCGCCTGGCCCAGATGGCGCGGGCCACGGGGATCCACCTGGTGCTGGCCACCCAGCGGCCCTCCGTGGACGTGATCACCGGCCTCATCAAGGCCAACATCCCCTCCCGCATCGCCTTCGCCACCTCCAGCATGGTGGACTCCCGGACCATCCTGGACGCCCCGGGTGCGGAGAAGCTGTTGGGGCGCGGGGACATGCTGTACCTGCCCATCGGGGCCAGCCGGCCGACCCGGGTGCAGGGCGCCTTCGTGTCCGACGCGGAGATCGGCCGGATCGTGGACTTCTGGAAGGACCAGGGCCGGCCGGCGTACGACCCCACCCTCTTCCAGGCCCAGCCCGCGGAAGACGGCGAAGGGGAGGAGGACGAGCTGTTGGCTCAGGCCGCCCGCATCGTGGTCCAGGCGGGGTACGGGTCGGTGTCCCTGCTGCAGCGCAAGCTGAAGATCGGCTACGTGCGCGCCGCCCGCCTGGTGGACCAGCTGGAGGCCAAGGGGATCGTGGGCCCTCCTCAGGGCAGCAACCCCCGGGAGGTGCTGGTGACCCTGGAGGAGCTGGACCGGATGCTGGGGACGGCTCAGCCGCGGTAGGCCACCCCAGAAACGCTCGCGATCTTGGGGGCCCCGACTCGCGATTCGGAGCTGACCCGCAGGCGCGCCAGGGTCACCGCCACCTGGGCCGCCAGGCGGGCGTTGCGGCGTAGCAGGGCCGTGTTGGCCTGCAGCGAACGGCCCTCGGTGAGTTCGTTCAGCGCCGCCAGCAGGTACGGCGTGAGTTCGGCGCCCCGCACCCCGTGGGCCGCCGCCCGGGCCACCGCGGCCCGCACCGCCCGCTCCACCTCCTCCCGCGCCAGTGCCGCTTCCGCGGGCACGGGGTTGGCCACCAGGAGGGCCGTCCGCTGCCCCAGGGAGCGCTTGGCCTGTAGCACCGCGGCCGCTTCCTCGGGAGAGTCCACCCGGTGGGCACCGGAACCCCGCTATCGGCGGCATAGAAGTACGGGAAGCGGTGCGTGCGGTAGCCCACCACCGTGACGCCCCGGGTGTCCAGGTACTCCAGGGTCAAGGCGACGTCACAGACGGCCTTGGCCCCCGAACTCACCACCGCCACCGGGTGGTCTGCCAGGGCCTGCAGGTCGCTGGAGACGTCCCACGTGTGGCTGCCTCCCAGGTGCACGCCGCCGATGCCGCCCGTGGCCACCACCGCGATCCCCACCCGGTGCGCCAGGTCGCGCGCGGCGACTTTCCAGGCACCTGGGTCCACCAGTCGGCGTAGCGCGTCCACGGGAAGGCCCACCCGCACCACCCCGTCCACCACCGCCACCGCGGCGGGCACGGCACCCGCGTCCCGGACCTCCCGCTCCAGGGCTCCGGCCACCTCCAAAGCCACGGGCTCCGGCAGCCCGTGGGACACCGCCGCGGTCTCCAGCGCCACCACGCCCGCGTCCCGCCGCAGGGCGTCTGCGACCTCCGCGCTCACGTCAACCTCGGCAGGCCACCTCGGCCCGTTCACACAGCACCTCTAAACAGAACTGGGAGGTGCACGGCCCCGTCCACCCGCACCGTCAGAGCGCCGCCCCACGCGCACCGTCGGGCGGCGCCGGCCTCCGGCTACCCTCCAGCGGGCCAGGCGGCGCAGGCGGCCACCGCGTCCCCCGCGCCCGTGGGGTCCGGACGTCCACGCGGGGTGCGGGGACGAACAGTTCTTCCGTCTCACTCCGCGCGAGACCTTCCGGACCCGGGGTGACCCCGCGAACCGGCCGTGCGCTCCCACGCATACGCGTCCGCGTACCGGCCGCGTAAGCAGGACCGCCGCCCGCACGCGCCGTAGTCCTCCTTGGGCCGGCCGCAGGGCCGGCACCACACCTCAGGAGGGGAACATGCGGTCCAGGATCGGGCTGGCCTTGGCCCTGGCGGTGGCGGTGGGTCTGCTGGCCCACGGGGCGACGACCTCCGCGGGCCCGCGGGCCTTCAAGATCGCGGTGGTCTCCGACGTGGGCGGGAGAGGCGACCTGAGCTTCAACGACATGGCCTTCAAGGGTGGGGAGGACGCGCAGCGGGACTTCGGCGTGCAGATGGTGGAGCTGGTGAGCAAGGTGGAGGCGGACTACGTGCCCAACCTCACCCGGGCGGCCCGCGACCCCGACGTCCGGCTCATCGTGGGCGTGGGGTTCCTGCTCAGCGACGCCCTCGCCCAGGTGGCACGGCGGTTCCCCGACAAGAACTTCGTGGGCATCGACACCTTCGCCCAGTCCATCGTGAAGGAGAAGTTCGCGTCCCAGTACCCCCTGCCGAACCTCATGGACATCGTCTACGAGGAGCACAAGGGCAGCGCCCTGGTGGGTGCCCTGGGGGCGTTGCTGGCCGCCCACTACGCCAAGCCCCACATCGGGGGCGTGTTCGGCATCGAGATCCCCGTCCTGTGGAAGTTCGAGGTGGGGTACAAGTGGGGCGCCCGGTGGGCCACGGAGTGGCTGGCCAAGAACCGTCCCGACAAGGCCTTCACGTACCGCAAGGACTTCGTCCTGTGGACCTACACGGGCACCTTCAGCGACATCCCCAAGGGCTACGCGGCCGCCAAGGCCATGTACGCCAAGAACGCGGTGGCGGTGTACAACATCGCGGGGCCGTTGGGGTTGGGCATCAACCAGGCGGTGCAGGAGATCGCGCAGAGCCAGAAGCTGCGCATGGGCCCGCCCTTCTGGATCGGCGTGGACGCCAACCAGGACTGGATCAACCCGGGCTTCGTGATCGCCAGCATGATGAAGCGCGTGGACCGCGGCGTGTACTACGCCACCCGGTGGGTGCGGGACGGGCAGTTCCGGGACCTGGTGCGGCGTACCCAGGGGGTGGTGACCCTGGGCATCGGCACCCGGATCGCGGGGCAGCTGGCGGAGGGGATCTCCGTGAGCACCCTGGACGACCTGGACGAGTTCATCCGCATGGGGGTACAGGCGGAGCGGCTCACCCGCAAGAAGGTCCTGCCGGCTCCTCCCGCGGAGATCAAGTCCAAGGTCAAGACCATGCGGGAGGCGCAGCCCAAGTGGGTGTGGGACGCGGTGGCGGAGCTGGAGAAGAAGATCCGCGAGGGGCAGGTCACCGTGCCCATGGTGGTGACCAAGCCGGACATCGAGAAGTGGCGCAAGGAGCTGGGCTTCCGGCCCGGAGCGCTGCCCGCGGCCGCGTACCGGGCGCCCATTTGGTGACCCACTCGGCGTGAGGGGACAGCCCGCGCCGCACGCGCCGGTGGAGTCCGGGTCGGACCGGGTCCCGCGGGTGGAGATGCGCGGGATCCACAAGGTGTACCCCGACGGGACCGCGGCCCTCAAAGGGGTGGACTTCCACCTGTACCCGGGAGAGGTGGTGGCCCTCCTGGGAGAGAACGGCGCGGGCAAGACCACCCTCATGAAGGTCCTGTCGGGCCTGCTGCGGCCCACCCGCGGCGAGATCCGCGTGGACGGGCGCCCCGTGCAGTTCCGCAACCCCTCCGACGCGCTGCGGCTGGGCATCGGCATGGTCCACCAGGTGTTCACCCTGGTGCCGCCGTTTACGGCCCTGCAGAACGTCCTGCTGGGACAGGAGGGGGCCGGGCCGCTCCGGCGGCTGCCGGAGGAGGCAGCCCGGGAGCGGGTGCAGCGCCTGCTGGAGGATGTGGGGCTGGACGTGCCCCTGGACGCTCCCGTGGAGTCCCTGCCGGTGGGCGTGCAGCAGCGGGTGGAGATCTGCAAGACGCTGTACCGCGGCACGTCCGTTTTGATTTTGGACGAGCCCACCTCGGCCCTCACGCCCGTGGAGGTGGACGACTTCTTCCGGTTCCTGCGCCGGCTCCGGGACCGCGGCAAGTCCATCGTGCTCATCACCCACAAGCTGCGGGAGGTCCTGGAGGTCACCGACCGGGTGGTGGTGCTGCGCCAGGGTCTGGTGGCCGGCGAGCTGCCCACGTCCTCCGCCACGCCCGAGACGCTCGCGGAGCTCATGGTGGGGCCCCTACAGACCCTTCGGGTGAAGCGGACGCCGCGGACGCCGGGGAAGCCCGTGCTGGCCGTCCGGGGCCTGCGGGTCCGCAACGACCAGGGCCGGGTGGTGGTGGACGACCTGTCCTTCGAGGTGCGGGAGGGGGAGATCCTGGGCGTGGCGGGGGTGGAGGGCAACGGGCAGAGTGAGTTGGTGCAGGCCCTCACGGGATTGCGGCCCTGGGAGGCGGGGGAAGTGTGGTTGGCGGGACAGCGGGTGCTGCCCGGCGACCCGCTGAACCTGTACCGCCGCGGCCTGGCCCACGTCCCCGAGGACAAGGCGCGCTTTGGGCTTGCCCTGGGGTTCGACCTGGTGGAGAACAGCATCCTGGGTCGGCAGCGGGAGCCCCAGTTCGTGGGCTGGCTGGGGCGGCTGAAGCGGTCCTCGGTGGTCCGGTATGCGGAGGAGCTGGTACGGCGCTTCCACGTGGTGGCCCCGGACCTCACCACCCCTGCCCGCAGCCTGAGCGGCGGGAACCAGCAGCGTCTGGTGGTGGGGCGGGAGATCAGCAAGGAGCCCAGGCTGGTGGTGGCCATGCACCCCACCCGGGGCCTGGACGTGGCTTCCACCCTGTACATCCGCGAGCTGCTGGTCCAACTGCGGGACGCGGGGAAGGCGGTGCTGCTGGTCTCCGCGGACCTGGACGAGGTCCTGGAGCTCGCGGACCGGGTGGCGGTGATGTACGGCGGGAGGTTCGTGGGGCTGGGCCCCGCCGAGCAGTTCCGGCGGGAGACCGTGGGCCTGCTCATGGGCGGCCTCGCCCCCGCGGAGATCGATGCGGACACCGCGCGCCCTGCGCCCCCTCGCTGAGTCTCTGGCCACCGTGGCCCTCGGCCTGGCGGCGGGAGGGCTGCTGGTGTGGGCCTTCGGGCACTCACCCGTGGCCGCCTACCGGGCCCTGGCCCTGGGTGCCTTCGGGACCCGGGAGGACCTCCTGGAGACCCTGGCGTTCGCCACGCCCCTGATGCTCACCGCGTTGACGTTCGCGGTGGGTGTGCGGGCGGGACTCTTTAACATCGGCGCGGAAGGGCAGATGTACCTGGGCGCGGTAGGAGCCGCCTTCGTGGCCGGGATGGTGCCCCTGCCCGCGGGCGTCCACCTGGCCGCGGCCACGGTGGCGGGGATGGTGGCGGGGGCGGTCTGGGCCCTGATCCCCGCGGTCCTGAAGGCGTGGCGGGGAGCCCACGAGGTCATCTCCACCATCATGTGCAACTGGATCGCTCTGCACCTGTCCATGTACCTGGCCATCAACTTCCTGGCGGAGCCCGGACGCGCGGAGCGCACCGTGCCGGCCCTGCCCACGGCCCGCTACCCCGTGCTCAGCGAGGAGAGCACCCTCACCGCGGTGGTCTTCGTGGCCGTGGGGTTCGCCCTCTTGGTCTACGCGTACCTGTGGGGGACCCGGGCCGGCTACGAGCTGCGGCTGGCGGGGGAGAACCCGGACGCCGCGCGGTACGCGGGTGTTCGTCCGGAACGGGTGGTGACGGTGAGCTTCGTGGTGGGAGGGCTCGCGGCGGGGTTGGCGGGCGCGAGCCAGGTGATCGGCCGGCCGCCCGCGTGGTCCCTGTACGCCACCCTGGGCAACGTGGCCACGTTGGGGTTCGACGGCATCGGGGTGGCCCTGGTGGGCCGCAACCACCCGGTGGGCGGCGTGCTGGCAGCGGTGCTGTTCGGTGCGTTAGCCCAGGGCGGGCGTCTGATGGAGTACGAGGTGGGGGTGCTGAGCGAGCTGGTGCGGGCCCTGAACGGCATCATCGTGTTCGCCATGGCCGTCCCGGAGCTGTGGAGGGTGGTGAGCCGGAGGGTCCGACGGTGAAGACCGCGTTGGGGTGGGCCGCCGTTTTGGTGGTGGTGGCCCTGCTCGCACGGCTCCTGGAGCGGGTGGGGCTTCCACCGGTGTCGCTGCTGGAGACGGGGCTGCTGGCCATGACGCCGCTGGCCTTGGCGGCGGTGGGTGAGTGCCTCAACGAAAAGGCAGGCCTGGTGAACATCGGGCTCGAGGCCGTCTTCATGATCACCGCCACCCTGGGGGTGTGGTTCGCGGAGGCAGGGCGCAGCGGCTTCGTGGGGGTGCTCGGCGGCGCGGTCACCGGAGCCCTCCTCGGTCTCGGGCTTGGGGCGGTGAGCGTGTACGGGAGGGCCGACCAGATCATCGCGGGGATGGGACTCAACGTGTTCGCCCTCGGCTTCGTGCCCTTCCTGCTCATCAGCCTGTGGGCGTTCCCGGGAATCCACGTGTTCCCCAACGGACTCATGATCCCGCGGCTGCGGACTCCCCTAGGCCAGGTGAGCCCCGTGACCGTGGGAGCGGTGGCGGTGGCGGTGCTGGCGCACCTGGTCCTGCACCGGACCGTGCTGGGTTTCCGCCTCCGCGCGGCGGGGGAGAAGCCGGAGGCGGTGGACGTGGCGGGGCTCCGCGTGGACCGGCTGCGGCTGCTGGTGGCCACCGTGGGCGGCGCGCTCGCTGGGGTGGGCGGCGCCTTCCTGCCCCTGGGCTGGTTCGGCGCGCTGGTGAAGGAGATCTCCGCGGGCCGCGGGTTCATCGCGTTGGCGTGCGTGGTGTTTGCGGGGCTGGAGCCCTTGCTGGCCCTGGGCGCGGCCCTCCTCTTCGGCTTGGCGGACGGGTTCGCCTCCGCGGTGGCGGTCACACCCGGGGTAAAGGAGCGGGTGCCCTTCTACTTCGTGTCCATGATCCCGTACGCGGTCACCCTGGCGGTGGTGGCCGCGGTCATCGGCCGCCGTCGGTTCCCCAGCACCGTGGGCCGGCCCTACGCACGGGAGTGAGGGGGTGCCGCGCGGGCGGCACCCCATCGTGGACGGTCAGGAGCCGGCGAGCTTCTTGGACCGGGCCGGGTGGTGCCTTTCAACCGGAAGCTCGCCGGCTTAGGATAGGCGGTGGATGGATCCCAGACGGACAGCGGAGGGGCAGGCTTCCGGGGGTGGTGCCGGCTTGGTGCGGGTCGGGGAGGTCTTACGGAGCCGGCGTGAGGCCCTGGGCCTCGCCCTGGACGAGGCGTACCACCATTTGCGCATCCCCGTGCGGTGGCTTCAGGCCATCGAGGAAGAGCGCTTCGACCTGTTCGACTCTCCTCAGTACGCCAAGGGGTTTGTCCGGTCCTACGCGAGGTTCCTCGGCCTGGACCCGGAGCCCCTGGTGCAGACGGTGGCTTCGGCCTACCTCAAAGGCCATAAGCCGCAGCTGGTGGCCCCCAGCGGGGAAGTCCCCATCCGGCCCGTGGCCCCGCGCTCCAGGCTGCGGCGGCTCTTGGGGTGGACCGCGGTGGCGGCGGCGGTGGGGCTTGTGTGGCTGGGCTACGTGGGCTACCGGCAGCTCCGGGCCTTCTACTCCGCGGTTGAGCCATCTCAGAACCAACCTCCCGCGGTGGAGCTCTCCCCTGCCCCGACGCAGGCGGCTCCACAAGGCCCCGACAGGCCGTTCCCCCAACCCGCCCTGGCCGGGGAACCCGTGGTGCGGCTCGTGCTGAGCGCCGAAGACGTGTCGTGGCTACGGGTGGTGGCGGACGGGCGCCGGGTGTTCGAGGGGTTCCTGCGGGCCGGCGAGCGGCGGGAGTGGGAGGCCGGTGCGAGTATCCAGGTGGTGATCGGGAACGCGGGCGGGGTCCGGGTGCAGGTCAACGGGCAGGAGCTGGGGATTCTCGGGGCTTCCGGTGAGGTGGTGCGCCGGACCTTCACGCCCCCGCCGCGCTAGGAGCGTGCTCGCGGCCGCCGACACGGCCCTGAGCTCCCCACGGCGCGGCCGCGGGGCCCTCACGCGAAGTTCCGCGTCCGGGAGGCTACGGTGACGGAAGCCAAGCGCGCAGAGGTCATCTCCGTGGGCACCGAGCTCTTGCTCGGCCAGATCACCGACACCAACGCCACGTACATTTGCCAGCGGCTCGCGGAGTGCGGCATCCCGGTGTACTTCCGGCAGACCGTGGGGGACAACTTCGACCGGGTGCAGCAGGCCTTCCGCCTGGCGTGGTCCCGGGCGGAGCTGGTGGTGTTCACGGGCGGCCTGGGCCCCACGGAGGACGACCTGACGAAGGAGGCGGTGGCGGCGGCCCTGGGCGCGGAGCTGGTGGAGGACGCCGAGGCGCTGGCACACCTGGAACAGTTCTTCGCCCGTCGGGGGCGGACCATGACCCCCAACCAGCGCCGGCAGGCTCTCATCCCCGCGGGTGCGACCGCCGTCCCCAACCGGTGGGGCACGGCCCCGGGCGTGTTCTGGGAGGTGGACGGCCGCGTGGTGGTGATGGTCCCGGGGGTGCCGCGGGAGATGCGGGGCATGATGGACGAGTTCGTGATCCCCGAGCTCCGCCGCCGCGGCTGGACGGGGCCAGACGTGATCCGGTCCAGGGTCCTGCGCACGGTGGGCATCGGCGAGGGCCACTTGGAGGAACTCATCCGGGATCTGATCCACACCACCAACCCCACCGTGGCCCCGCTGGCGCACGTGGGGGAGGTTCACCTGCGCATCACGGCGCGGGGTAGGCCCGAGGAGGTGGACCGCATGCTGGAACAGACCGAGCGAAAGCTGCGGGACCGTCTGGGGGAGGCGGTGTACGGTACGGATGGAGAGACCCTGGACGAGGTGGTGGCCGGCCTCTTGCGTACCCGCGGCCTCACCGTGGCGGTGGGCGAGTCGTGCACCGGAGGCCTCGTGGGCCAGCGCCTCACCTCCGTGCCGGGAAGTTCCGCGTTCTTCCTCGGCGCGGTGGTGGCCTACGACAACCGGGCGAAGCGCTCCCTGCTCGGCGTACCCGACCACCTGCTGCAGTCCTTCGGCGCGGTGTCCACGGAGGTGGCGGAGGCCATGGCCCAAGGCGCGCGGCGGGCCTTCGGGGCCGACCTGGGGCTCGGGATCACGGGCATCGCAGGGCCGGGCGGGGGCACGGAGGCCAAGCCCGTGGGGCGGGTCTACCTCGCCCTGGCGGACGGGGAGGGGACCCGCACCGCGCAGGCGGACTTCGGGGAGGAACCCGGCCGGGAGGGCGTGCGCCGGCTGGCGAGCCAGGCGGCGTTGAACCTCCTCCGGCGCTACCTCCTGGAGCGCGGGCGGGGCTAACGGTTGCGGCTGTTCGTGGCCGTCAACGTGGACCCGGCCCTGCGGCTCGCGGTGGAAGCCGTCCGCCGCAGGCTGTTGGAGGCGTGGCCGAAGGGGAGGGACCTGGTCAAGTGGGTGGAGCCCCACAACCTCCACCTGACCCTGAAGTTCCTCGGAGAGGTGGACGGGTCCACGGCCGAGGGGGCGGCGGAAGCTTTGCGCGCAGTAGAGGCCTCGCCCCCCTTTGTCTTGCAACTGGTGGGGCTGGGGGCATTCCCCAGGGCCCGGGGCGCCCGGGTGCTGTGGGTTGGAGTGGGCGAAGGAGCGCAGGAGCTGACCCGGCTGGCGGGCAGGGTGGACCAGGTCCTGAGGGAGCTCGGCTTTCCTCCGGAGGACCGGCCCTTTTCGCCGCACCTGACCCTGGGCCGGCTCAGGACCCCCGCCTACCACCCGGAGCTGGAAGCCGCCCTGCAGCGCAACTCGCGTGTCGAAATCGGCTCCCAGCGCGTTCAATCAGTGGAGCTCATGGAGAGCACCCTTCGCCGGGCCGGCCCGGTGTACGCGGTGGTGCGGTCGTACCGGCTGAAGGGCGAGGGTTGACATTCAAACGTACGTTTGGTACGTTGACGACAACGCGGACGGGAGGACAGACATGAACGAGCGGCAGAAGGCTCTGGAGCTGGCCCTGGCCCAGATCGAGCGGCAGTTCGGCAAGGGCTCCATCATGAAGCTGGGGGAGGCCTCCCAGCGGCTGGCGGTGGACGTCATCCCCACGGGTGCCCTGAGCCTGGACCTGGCCCTCGGGGTGGGCGGTGTCCCTCGGGGAAGGGTGGTGGAGATCTACGGCCCCGAGTCCTCGGGCAAGACCACCCTCGGCTACCACATCATCGCGGAGGCGCAACGGGAAGGCGGGGTGGCCGCGTTCATCGACGCCGAGCACGCCCTGGACCCCAACTACGCCCGGGCGCTGGGCGTCAACTTGGACGAACTGCTCATCTCCCAGCCGGACAGCGGGGAGCAGGCCCTGGAGATCGCGGAGACCCTGGTGCGCTCCGGGGCCGTGGACGTCATCGTGGTGGACTCCGTGGCGGCCCTGGTCCCGCGGGCGGAGCTGGAGGGCGACATGGGGGACGCCCACGTGGGGCTGCAGGCGCGGCTCATGTCTCAGGCCCTGCGCAAGCTGGTGGGCGCCATCAACCGGTCCCGGTGCGTGGTGGTGTTCATCAACCAGATCCGGGAGAAGGTCGGGGTGATGTTCGGCAACCCCGAGGTCACCACCGGCGGCCGCGCCCTGAAGTTCTACGCCTCGGTGCGCATGGAGATCCGCCGGACCGAGCACATCAAGAGCGGCGAGGAGATCAAGGGCATGCGCGCCCGGGTGAAGGTGGTGAAGAACAAGCTGGCCCCGCCCTTCCGGGAGGCGGAGGTGGAGATCTACTACGGCCGGGGTATCTCCAAGGCCGCCAGCCTCCTGGACGTGGGCACCAGTTTGGGCCTGATCCAGAAGGTGGGGACCTGGTTCAGCTACGGCGAGATGCGCATCGGCCAGGGCCGGGACAACGCGCGGGAGTTCCTCGAATCGAACCCCGAGGTGGCCGCGGAGATCGAGGCCAAGCTCCGGGAGAAGCTGGGCCTGGGGCGGCCGCGCCCGCCGCTCCCCGAGACTCCGGTGGTCCCCGAGGCTCCGGCCAAGAACAGCAAGGAGGCCCCCGCGCGCCGCTGAGCAGCAGGCCGCGTTGGAGCGGTGGCCTACGGACCGGCGCCCGGGCGGGTCCGTTCCATGGGCAAGCGTGGCTCCGCCCGCCGCGTCCGGACAAGCCCCGTGCCGGGAGATGTTTCCCGCCGGCGCAGCCGGCCTGCTGGCGGCACCACTGGGAAGCCCAAGACCTTCGCGACAAGGGTGGACCGGGGTGGCCGAGATTGCCAGCTTCAGTGCGCTGGGAGTCGGCCGAGAAGCCGTCGGCAGACGGTCGGGTTCGCCCGAAGAAGCAGGCCGCGATCTTTTGGGGCCCCCAGGCGGGATTCGGTGCGCTACCGAAAAACCCTCGGGTGCGCTGTCGAAAAACGCACCGACCTGCGTTTACTCAGTGGATTCCGCAGCAGGAGGTGGGTCATGGTCGGAGCGAAGACTCAGGACGTCCAGGGTAAGGGGCTGTTCACCGCCCAGGTCAAGGCTCGGGGCCGGACGTACTTCTTCGACGTCCGGGAGGCCAGGGCCGGGGGACGCTACCTGGTGATCAGCGAGTCCCGGAGGACGGACTCCGGGCACGAGCGCAGCCGGGTGGTGGTGTTCGCAGACCAGGTGGTGCAGTTCGAGGAAGCGCTGCACAAGGCGGCGCAGGTGCTACAGGCGGACCGGCCGCAGCGTGCGGCGAAGCCCGCTTGACCGGAGTGGGCAGGGGCGTCCGGGGCGTGGCCGGGCTGACGGGCGGGCGGCGCTGAGAGTCTTGCGTTCGACCCCCTGGCGGCCGGTTTGGTTCGAGCCCGCCCAGCGCTTCGGGGAGGACGCCTGGTTCTTTCGGGGTAGACCGGGACCGCGACCTGGTGCGCCGCACCGGCGAGGAGGGCGTGGAGGGAGGGGCGCGGGGTCCGGGGCCAGGGTGGTGCGGGATCCGGAGCGGGCGCTTGGGGAGCTGGGGATCGCCTAGGAGTCCGATTCGTAGCAGAGCGGACGGAGTGGGGGCGGGCTGGGGCTGCCGACTTTCGCGGGCAGTCGGCCCGCCGTACGATGGCTGGTGGAGGGAGCCCCGGTGGACGTGCGGAAGCTGGTGGTCCTCGGCCTGCTGGCGGCGGCAGCCTTCGTACTCATGGGCACGGTGCAGTTCCCCGTGCTGCCGCAGGCTCCGTACCTGCGGTACGACCCCAGCGACGCCGTAGCCCTCCTGGCCGGGGTGGTGTACGGCCCCGGACCCGCGGTGGCGGTGGTGTTCCTCAAGGACGTGCTGTACCTGCTGTTCCGGGCCCGTGGCCCCTTCGGCCCTCTCGCGGACTTCGTGGCGGCGTCCACCTTCGTGGCCGCCACCTCGTGGGCGTTCCACCGGACGGCCGGACCCTTGGCGGCGCGGCTGCCGCGTGCCGCGGCGGTGGGGACGGTGGCCCGGGTGCTGGTCATGATCCCCGCCAACTTCGTCATCCTGTTCTTACAGTTCGGCATGCCGCCGGAGCGGGTAGCAGGGATGCTGCTCCCGGTGATCGTGCCCTTCAACGCGGTCAAGGCCGCGGCCAACGCCCTGTTGGCCCTGTTCGTCCTCACCCCGTTGCTGCGCCAGCTGAGCCCGGGTCTGGTGCCGGAGATCCCGCGGAGGTAGGCGGTGCACCGGACAGGTACGGCGACCCTACCTTTGCATTGGGGCACGGCCCCGCGGTGGCTGTTCGACCGGATGGCCCGCCTGGCCCGGGCCGTGGTGTGTGCCCTGGTGGAGGAGGTGGGGCCGGAGGGCGTGCTGCGGCGGCTCAGCGACCCCTTCTGGTTCCAGGCCTTCGGCTGCCTGCTGGGCTTCGACTGGCACAGCAGCGGCCTTACGACCACCGTGTGCGGCGCGCTGAAGGAGGGCCTACGGGGGCTTGAACACAACCTGGGGGTCGCGGTGGCGGGCGGCAAGGGCAGGGCGTCCCGCAGGACGCCGAGCGAGCTCGAGTTCCTCGGGGACCGGTGGGGCCTGGACGCGCACCGCCTGGTGTACGCCAGCCGCATGAGCGCCAAGGTGGACAGCCACGCGGTCCAGGACGGCTACCAGCTGTACCACCACACCTTCTTCGTGACGCGCACCGGGGCGTGGGCCGTGGTCCAGCAGGGGATGCGGGAGGCGGACCGCACCGCCCGTCGCTACCACTGGCTGGGGGAGACGATGTCGGACTTCGTGTGCGAGCCCCACGCCGCGGTGTGCGCGGACCGGACGGTTCCCACCCTGAACCTGGTGGCACAGGAGAGCGAGGCGGCCCGTCAGGCCATCACCGCCCTTTCCCGAGAGCGGCCGGAGGCCCTCAGGCGCGAGCTCCAACTCGTCCTCACCCTGCCCGCGCGCCACCGTGTGCAGATCTCCGACCTGAACCCGGACCGAGTGGAGCGGGTCCTGCTGCGCACGTACGAGGCCCAGGCCAAGGACTTCGAGGCCCTCCTGGCGCTGCCAGGGGTGGGGGCGAGGACCCTGAGGGCCCTGGCCCTGCTGTCCGAGCTGCTGGCCGGGGCTCCGCCCAGCTGGCGTGACCCCGCGCGCTTCTCCTTCGCCCACGGGGGCAAGGACGGGCACCCCTACCCCGTGGATCGAGAGATCTACGACCGCACCGTGGCGGTCCTGGAGGACGCGGTGCGCAGGGCCCGGCTGGGTCACACCGAGCGCCTCGAAGCCCTCCGCCGCCTCCACCGCTCCGTAGGCCGAAAGCCGGGCTGCGTCCTCGTAGGGAGTCAGAACGGGTAGCTCACGAGCGGGTTGGCCCGGTGAGGTTGGGGCCGCCCCACGGGAGTCTCCGGACCCGTCCGCTCAGCCGGAGATCAGGCTGGGAGGGGAGTGCGCGGCGCCCCAGCAGACCGTAAACTTGAAGTGCGGCCCCCAGGTCCAGAAGGCCGACACCAGGGCGCGAGGAGCGGGAGGACATGGGCAAGGACACCCTCACCATCATCGACAACCGCACCGGCAAGACCTACGAGATCCCCATCTTCTACGGCACGTACCCCAAGTACGGGGCAGCCATCCGGGCCACGGACCTCCGGCAGATCAAGGTGGACGACGAGGACTTCGGGCTCATGAGCTACGACCCGGCCTTCCTCAACACCGCCTCCACCCGCAGCCGCATCACCTTCATCGACGGGGAGCGGGGGATCCTGCGCTACCGCGGGTACCCCATCGAGGTCCTGGCGGAGCGGTCCACGTACCTGGAGGTGGTTTACCTGCTCCTGCACGGGGAGCTGCCCACCCGGAGCCAGCTGGAAGCCTGGACCCACGAGATCACCCACCACACCTTCATCCACGAGTCCATCAAGAAGTTCCTGGACGGGTTCCACTACGACGCCCACCCCATGGGGATGCTCATCGGCACCGTGGGTGCCCTGTCCACCTTCTACCCCGAGGCCAAGAACATCCACGACCCCGCGGTGCGCCGCCGGCAGATCGTCCGGCTCATCGCCAAGATGCCCACCATCGCCGCCTTCGCGTACCGGCACAGCCGTGGCCTCCCGTACGTATATCCGGACAACGGTCTGTCGTACACGGGCAACTTCCTCAACATGCTGTTCAAGACCAGCGAGCTCAAGTACAAACCCAACCCGGTGCTGGAGCGGGCCCTGGACGTGCTGTTCATCCTCCATGCGGACCACGAGCAGAACTGCAGCACCAACGTCATGCGCAGCATCGGCAGCAGCCACGTGGACCCGTACTCCGCGGTGGCAGGAGCCGCGGCGGCCCTGTACGGCCCGCTGCACGGGGGAGCCAACGAGCAGGTGGTCCGGATGCTGCAGGAGATCGGCAGCAAGGACCGGGTGGGGGCGTACATCCGGAGGGTCAAGTCCGGGGAGGTCCTGCTCATGGGGTTCGGCCACCGGGTGTACAAGAACTACGACCCCCGGGCCCGCATCATCAAGCAGGTGGCGTACGAGGTGTTCTCCGTCACCGGCGTGAACCCGCTCCTGGAGATCGCCCTGGAGCTGGAGCGCATCGCCCTGGAGGACGAGTACTTCGTCAGCCGCCGGCTGTACCCCAACGTGGACTTCTACTCCGGGCTCATCTACCAGGCCATGGGCTTCCCCACGGAGATGTTCCCGGTGCTGTTCGCAATCCCCCGGACCTCGGGGTGGCTGGCCCACTGGGAGGAAATGCTGCGGGATCCGGAGCAGAAGATCAGCCGGCCCCGCCAGATCTACGACGGGCCGGACGTGCGGGAGTACGTGCCCATGGACCAGCGGGAGGCGGCCGCGGCGGTGTGAGGGGGTGGCCGGCCGCTGCCCGCGGGTCGGGTGTTGGGGGGCGCCCCGTGCCGGGGGATGAAGTACAGGCGCTGCTCCGGCAGCTGCCTTCCGTGGACCGCGTAGTGGCGGAGGTACGGGCCCGGGGACGGGTGACCCCGGTGGGCCACGCTTTCCTCGTACAGGTGGCGCGCGAGGTGGTGGCAGAGCACAGGGCCGCCCTGCAGGACGGGCGAGCCCCCGGTGTGGACCCGGAGCGGCTCTTGGAAGCCGTAGAGTCGCGGATCCTAGCCGCCACCCACCCGTCCCTGCGGAGAGTGGTCAACGCCACGGGGGTGCTCCTGCACACCAACCTGGGCCGGGCCCCCCTGGCGCCGGAGGCGCAGCAGGCGCTGCTGGAGGCGGCCGGCGCGTGCAACCTGGAGCTGGACCTAGCCTCGGGCACGCGGGGCTCCCGACAGGACCACGTGGCAGGGTTGCTGCGGCGCCTGACGGGCGCGGAGGCAGCTCTCGTGGTCAACAACAACGCCGCCGCGGTCCTCCTGACCCTGTCGGCCCTGGCCGCCGGCCGCGACGTGGTGGTGGCCCGCAGCGAGCAGGTGGAGATCGGCGGCTCCTTCCGGATGCCGGAGGTGATGCGGGCTGCGGGCGTGCGGCTCGTGGAGGTGGGGACCACCAACCGCGTCCGCCTGTCCGACTACGAGTCCGCCCTGAGCCCGCAGACGGCCCTGCTGCTGAAAGTCCACCGCAGCAACTTCCGGGTGGTGGGGTTCGTGTCGGACGTGCCCGTCCCGGAACTCGCGGACCTGGCCCGCCGCGCCGGACTCCCCCTGGCGTACGACCTGGGGAGCGGGGCCCTGGTGGACCTGCGGGCGCGGGGCCTTCCGTACGAGCCCACGGCCCCCCAGGCGGTACGGGAAGGCGCGGATTTGGTGTTGTTCAGCGGAGACAAGCTGCTCGGCGGGCCGCAGGCGGGGGTCGTGGTGGGGCGGGCGGACCTGGTGGACGTGCTCCGCCGGCACCCCCTCTACCGCGTGGTGCGCATGGACAAGCTGGACCTGGCCGCCCTGGAAGCCACCCTGCGGCTGTACCTGGACCCAGGGACCGTGTGGGAGCGGGTGCCGGTGCTGAGGATGCTGGGTGCTTCGGTGGACAGCCTCCGCGCCCGCGCCGAGGCCCTGGCCCGGAGCTTCACACGGCTCGGCGCCCGGGCGGAGTCCACGCCGTGCGACTCGGAAGCCGGCGGTGGGTCTCTGCCGGGGACGGTACTCCCGTCCTGGGGAGTGAGCCTACACCATCCGTCCCTTCCCGCGCACGCTCTGGCCGCAGCCCTGCGGGCCGCGAGCCCTCCCGTTTTGGCCCGCGTGCAGGACGACGCGGTGCTGCTGGACCTCCGTTCGGTGCTTCCGGAGGACGACCCGGTGCTGGAGGCGAGCGTTGCGGCAGTCCTCACCCGCCGCTAGTCCGCCGGCCACCGCCGTGGTGGGCACCGCAGGCCATGTGGACCACGGCAAGAGTACGTTGGTCCGGGCGTTGACGGGCACGGACCCGGACCGCTTGGAGGAAGAGAAGCGCCGGGGAATGACCATCGACCTCGGCTTCGCCCACTTGGACCTCCCGAGCGGCGTCCGGGTGGGCTTCGTGGACGTGCCCGGGCACGAGCGGCTGGTCCGCAACATGCTGGCGGGGGCCGCGGGGTTCGACGCGGTGATGCTGGTGGTGGCGTGCGACGAGGGCGTGATGCCCCAGACCCGGGAACACGTGGACATCCTGCGTTTCCTGCGGGTCTCCCGCGGGCTGGTGGCGCTGACCAAGCGGGATCTGGTGGATGAGGACTGGCTCGCCCTGGTGATGGAGGACGTCCGGAGCTTCCTGCAAGGTTCGTTCTTGCAGGACGCACCGCTGTTTCCGGTTTCCGCCAAGACCGGCGAGGGGCTCGGGGAGCTGGTGGAGGCCTTGGACCGGGTGGTGGCGGGGGGTTCGTCCCGGAACGCGGACGGGCCCGCGCGGCTACCGGTGGACCGGTCCTTCCACGTGGCAGGGTTCGGTACCGTGGTCACCGGGACGCTGTGGAGCGGCCGCATCCGCGCCGACGACGCCCTCGAGCTACTACCCTCGGGCCGGACGGTACGGGTGCGGGGGCTGCAGTCCCACGGCCAGCCGGTGGCGGAGGTCAGGGCCGGCCAGAGGGCCGCGGTCAACCTGCTGGGGGTGTCGAAGGAAGAGGTGACACGGGGCGACGTCCTCGCGAGCCCGGGGGCCTTTGAAGCGGCTGCCGCTCTCGACGTACGGCTGCAGCTCCTTCCGGGCACGCCGGCGTTGAGGCACGGGGAGAGGGTGCGGGTGTACCTGGGCACGGCAGAGGCCATCGGGCGCGCCTTCCTGCTGGACCGCCAGACCTTGGGGCCGGGAGAGACCGCCTTCTGCCAGCTGCGCTTGGAACGTCCCGTGGTGGCCGCCCTCGGAGACCCCTTCGTGGTCCGCCGGTTCTCGCCCCTCCTGACCTGGGGAGGAGGAGAGGTCCTGGAGGTCAACCCGTCTCGCCACCGTAGGCGCGACCCGCACGTGTTGGAGCGGCTGCACACCCTGGAGTCGCGGGACCCGCAAGCGCTGGTGGTCCTGGCGGTGGAGGGCTCGGGCCAGCAGGGGAGCCTGGTGTCGGACGTGGTACGACGGACCGGGATGCGTACCGAGGAAGTCCGGCAGTTCCTGGACCGAGCAGCGGCGGACGGACTGGTGGCGGCCGATCGGGACCGTTGGTTCCACACAGGCGTACTGCAGCGGCTGGAAGGGGAGCTGGTGGAGGCCCTGGTGGCCTACCACCGGGAGCGGCCGTGGAGGCGGGGGATGCCCCACGGCGAGTGGCTGGCCGTGGTGCGCCGCCTGGCAGGGGCGGCGTCTGACTTGGTGCTGCAGCGGCTGGAGGGTCGGGTCGTCCAGCACGAGGGATTCGTGAGGCTGCCGGACCACCAGGCCCGCCTGGACCGGGACCAAGCGCGCGCAGTCGAAGAACTGCGGACGTGGCTCGCCCGTACGGGCCTGGAGGGGCCGAGCCGGCAGGAGGTGCGAGAAGCCCTGGGCCCGGTGGCGGACCTGGCGGTGCAGGTCCTGCTGGATGGGGGAGAGGCCGTGGAGCTGAGGGAGCTCCTGTACGGCCGGCCGGCCCTGGAGCGGGCGGTGACCTCCGTGGTGGAAGCGCTGCGCCAGCAAAACGCCTTGACCGTGGCCGCAGTGCGGGACGTATTGGGCACGTCCCGCAAGTACGTGTTGCCCCTGCTGGAGTACCTGGACACCTTGGGCGTCACGCGGCGCCAGGGCGACCTCCGCGTGGCGGGCCCTGGGCTGTCCCGAGGTGCCGTTGCGGAGGGCGAAGGGCCCTGGTGGGTCTCCCGGTCTTCAAAACCGGTGCCGCCCAGCTAGGGCGGGGTGGGTTCGATTCCCACCGCCCTCCGCCAAGCCCTGCTGCCCCGGGGTGGGGCCGTAGCGCGGTCAGGCTCGTTGACGTCTCCAGAGCCCGACTTCAGAATGGCCAAGGAGGGCGCCCGTAGCTCAGGGGATAGAGCGGCTGCCTTCTAAGCAGCATGTCGGGGGTTCGAATCCCTCCGGGCGCGCCAGCCGAAACCCGGTCACCACAAGGATTCCAGCCGAGCACCGTTAGGCCGCCGACGGCTCCGACGGGGCCGTTGTGCGCCTATTGTGCGCCTCTGGTAGCCTGTGTCCAGGGGAGGCCTTCGAGCATGCCCCTCCGGGGAGATGCTGCAGCGGTACCTCGAGATCGCGGCTGCTCGGGTCAAGCCCAGCACGATGCGGATCTACACGCAAGCGGTGCGGCTGTGGATAAGCCCGCAGCTGGGGTCCCGGCGCCTGTGCGACCTACAGCCGGTGGACATCCACCGGCTCTACGAAACCCTGCGCAGGCGCGGGCTATCCGCCCGCTCCATCCAGATCACCCACAACGTGCTTCGAGCGGCTCTCAAACTCGCGGTGCGGTGGAACCTCCTGTCGGCCAGCCCGATGGACAGAGTGGACCCCCCGCGCGTGGTGCGGCGGGAGATGCGGGCGCTGGACCCGGATCAGGCCCGCCGGTTTCTGGCTGCGGCGCGGGAGGACCGCTACGGCGCGCTCTGGTGGCTGCTGCTGGAGATCGGGATGCGGCCGTCGGAGGCCCTGGCCCTGCGGTGGGAGGACGTCCACCTGGCGCGGCGCGTCGTGAGGGTTCAGAGGTCGTTGGTGTACGTGGGCAGGAGTTACCGTTTCGAAGAGCCGAAGACCAGGGGGGGCCAGGCGGAGCGTACCGGTATCCGAGGGCCTGGCCCGGGCGCTGGCGCAGCAGCGGGGGAAGGTGGAAGAGCTTCGCACGCGGGCGGGCGAACTGTGGCGGGAGCACGGCCTGGTGTTCCCTTCGGAACTCGGGACGCCGCTGCGCCTGGACAATTTGAGGGCGAGGAGCTTCTACCGGATCTTGGAGCGTGCGGGCATCCCCCGGGGGGTTTCGCATCTACGACCTACGCCACACCTCGGCTACCCTTGCTGTTGCTCGCGGACGAGCATCCCAAGGTGGTGGCCGAGCGCCGGCCACGCCACGGTGCACATGACCCTGGACACCTACTCGCACCTGCTTCCGACCCTCCAGCGGGGGGCCACGGAGAAGATCGCGGGACTGTTGGGTGCCGCCGGGGATGGAAGGGGCGGTGGTGAGGAACCGGGCGTAGCGGGAGGGGGGCTGGGAGTCTCCCCGGACGGGAAGGCTGTGACCGTGGAGTAAGGAGCACCGGCGTGGTTGGCGTGACCAACCGGGGCCAGGAAGTCGAGTCCACTACGTACTGGGCTACGGAGGCGGCCTCGCGGGGGTACCTGCACCTGAGCTTCAACGTAGGGGCGCTGCGGGCGCTGGTGCCGGAGCCCACGCTGCGGCTGATGGACGACCTCCCGCCTGCGGGGACGCCGTGCGAGTACCTCCAGGACGGGACGCCGGAGGATCCGGGTTTCTGCGTCCTGATCTGGCACGACGACCCGGATCGGCCGCACCGGGTTGCGGTGTCGCCGGGCCAGGTGGACTAGAGGATTTGGGCTGGCGAGCACGGCAAGGTGATCCCGCTTATCTGGTACGGCCCGGATCCCGCGCGTGGTCCTGAGGCCGTGTGGGAGCTGCGCCGGGAGCGCGTCAGGCTTGTCCTCCGCCCGCCGACCGGCGCGTCCGGAGGCTACGAGGATCGGCAGGTGCATCCCCTGCTCGCATTCCCGTCATGCTGCGTCAAGGTCTTCACGCTGGGGGCCGGAGGGGTGCCGACGCGGGCCGCGGTGCGCGCCCAGGAGTTGGACGCCGTGGCCCTGGATCCCGCCACCGAGTGGCACCCGCGGCCTGTCGGCCCCGAGGCCAAGCTGCCGGCCCTGCCGAGGCCTCCGGGGACCCGTTCCTGGCATTGCCTGCTGGCCGCCTCGCAGCTCGGCGACCGGCCCCTCCTGGTCCGGGTGCGGTGGTCGGGAGACTCACTGACCTCGGCGTTGCGGGAGCTCGAGACCCATGCCTGGCAACGTCTCTCGCACAGGTTCGTCTGCGCGGCCCTGGGGGCCAGCAGGCTGGGGCGCCGATGCATGGGCGCAGAGGGCCCCGCGCTGGCCGCGCTGGCGCCGTGGCAGGGTAACCCGCCCGCTGCGTGCCCGCCGGCGATGACCGGTCGGCAAGTGGACGAGGCAGCCCGGGCGCTGTTGTCGGGCTTGCTGCGCGGGAAGTACTTCCCGCTCCCGGACAGGGGGACGGATGCGTTCAGGATTGTGTGCGAGCTGGGTCGGCTGGCCCGGGAACGGCAGACCGCGCTGGCCCTGGCGGGGGCCCACGCCGAGGCGGATGAGGTGCCGGCCGCGCTGGTCCACGCGGTTAGCCTGCACGCGGCCCTGCGGGGAGTACGGGAGGTGGAGGTGTCCGGGGTCAGGGTGCGCGCGGAGGACCTTCAGGGGGCGGTGGAGCTGTGGGCCCAGTGGGGCGAGTAGCTGCGGGGCGGCGGGCCGGAGGCGTTCCTGCGCTGGGCGTACCGGTCCGGCGCGTGGAGGCCGTCTCGTCTAGTGGAGCCGGAGGGGAGAGGGATACCGGACAGAGAGACCTGTCGGTCGGTGCTGCGGGCCCTGGTCGAGGACGCGAGGCAGGCTGCCCGCTACGTGCCGTGGGGCGCCTTCGTTCTGGCGGTCCCGGACGACCTGTTCCTGCACGGCTGGGGGGTCCGGGAGCTGTGGCTGTGGGTGGAGGGGGACAGGATGTGGTGCGCTGTGGCCGGCGAGGACGGCGTCCCGCGGGAGAGCTTCCTGTGGTCCGCGGACGAGGGGGTCGAGACCACCCTGGTGGTTTTTCCGGGGGCGCGGGAGGCGATTGGAGCTGTGCTGGCCGCGGTGTGGCGAGACATGGCGGTGGCGGGAGAGGAGGCGGCACCCCGCAGGGAGCGGAGGTCCGCCGTGCCGCCGGCCGCTTCCGGGGCTTTCCGTGCTCATGGCGGTGGGGGCGTCGCGGTGTTCCCGAGGAGGTCCACGCGGAGGCTTAACCTGTCCGGTGCCAGGTGGTGGGGCCGGGAGGAGGATCGCCAAGCGGTGCGGCGGGCCCACGCGGTGCGCGGACACGTCCGGCGGCTTCCTGGCCAGCGCAGGCCCAGCGAGGCTGCGCGCGGGGCCGCGGGTGAGTGGGGGATCGTGCTGCCCGCAGGCTGCACGTTCGTCCGGCCGCACGTCAGGGGCAAGGGGAGAGGTGAGGCGGCCGAGCCGGAGGCCCGAAAGGTTGCGGCGAGAGGATTAGGGACGGTGGCGGCGCTGCTGGCATAGGAGGCCTCGATGTTCGGAGGAATGAGAAGCGCGTTCCCGGCAGCTGCTTTTCGCCCGTGGCGGGGTTGCGGGTGAAGACCGCCGTCCCCACCCCGGGCTGCCGAACAGCGTGGCCTGTACGTTGACCGCGGCACCCAGGTGGTCCGGGATCCGGTGGGCCAGGCGATACCTCACTGCCTGCCTGCCCATCCACCCCCCCCGAACACCGCGCTCCGGCCTTGGCTCGTTGCGTGCGTCGCCGGAACCGCGCGGTACAATGGGCTCGGCCGAACCCGGAGGGCAGGCGTGGAGCGCTCGGTCGTCGAGCAGGTCCGGTTCGAACGGTACGAGGACTTCCGGCGGTGGGTGGCCGACCAGCCCGGCTACTGGACCCTCGTGGGGGGGGTGCCGATGCCCAGCCCGTCCCCGTCGCGCAGCCACCAGCATGTTTCCATACGCTTCCACCTCCTTCTCGTGGACGCGGTGCTGCGCCCCGGCCTGGGCTGGGTCTACTACGCTCCGTTGGACGTGAAGCTGCGGGAGGACACGGTTTACCAGCCGGACCTGCTGGTGGTCCTGCGGGAGCACGCGGACCGCCTGCGGGAGACCCACGTGGAGGGCGCGCCGGACCTGGTTGTGGAGGTCCTGTCGCCGTCGACGGCCCACCTGGACCTGTGGCAGAAGCGGTACGACTACGCCCAGGCCGGCGTCCGGGAGTACTGGATCGCCGACCCGGACACCCGACGGGTCGAGCTCTACGTCCTGGAGGGGGACCGGCTGGCCCTGGCCGAGACGGCTCAGGGCGGGGGGCGTCTAAGAAGCCGCTTGGTCCCCGACCTAGAAGTGGACCTGGGGGCCCTGTTCCAGGACCTCTGACAGGTGCGGCACGGCCGCACGGGAAAGCCCCCAGCGCACGGACCCGGTCACGCCTCAGCCGCGGTGTCACGGGAGGACCGTGAACGCCTTGCCCGCGCGGAAGCCGATACACGCGGAAGTCTCGGTCCAGCGTAAAAACGGTGGCGAGGCCCCGCTCTTCGGCCAGCGCCACCAGCGAGGCATCAGCAAGGTCCATCGGGAGACCCCGGTACTTGTACATCAGGGCCGCGCCGCGTTCCAGCCGCTTGGGCATCTCCACGACGAGATCTCCCCGGCGCAGCGGACGCCACAGCGCCTCTTGCGCCGTCCACCCGCCGGCTTCCCCCAGGAGGTACATCGCCTTAGGGAGGGGGGAAGGAGTCCACGATGCCCAGGAGCAACCCCCTTGCCCTCGGCAGTTCCGGGAGGAAGCGGTACGGCTGGTCCAGGCGTCCGGGCGCCCCATTGCCCAGATCGCGCGGGAGCTGGGGTCGTCTGAGGGACGCTGAGCGCGTGGGTGAGGTGGGGGCCGCGCCGGGAGAACCAGATTTTGCGGGTAGGAACAGGAGAGAGGCCACCATCGGGTAGTGCGGATGTACCGGCTTCTGGGCGTCTCCCGCAGCGGGTACTACGCGTGGCGGCATCGGCCTCCCAGCCGCCGGTAGCGGGAGGATGCGGAGCTGCTGGGGCGGATTGAGAGGATTTGGGAGGCCAGCGGGAGGGTGTATGGGGCTCCTCGGGTGTGGGCGGAGCTGCGGGCGGCTGGGGCACGGTGGAGCCGGAAGCCCCTGAGCGAGCTGATGCTATGGTCGGAGGGAGACGCCTACGACAACGCCCTGTGAGACGAGGTGGTCAGCGGGATCCGAAGACATCAGCCCTAACCCATCCACGAAAGCTGGGCAGATCCACAACGCCCTTCCTCCTGGGTCCCGTCCCGTCAAGTAGTGTAAAAAGGGCGGCTTCCATCGGGATCATCGCTTAGAC
>CAYTFH010000023.1:0-32148 GCA_964437095.1 uncultured bacterium
CGTCACCCTGGAGGGCGTGGTGTTCGGGCCCGAGGAGCGGCGCGCCGTGCTCCAGCAGGTGTGACTCACGTAAAGGACCGCCTCACCGTGGCCCGCATGCCCATCCGGTAACCAACGGGCCGTGGGGGCGGACGGCTCGCAGGACCCGTGGCCGCCTACAGCCCGATGAGGTTCGGTTCCACCTTTCGGTAGCCCTCCTCCACCGCCACGAGGTCGAGGGGGATGGTGGCCAGCTCGTCCACCACGGGCACCGCCCGGCCGTCCTTGCTCAGGTCCACCTCCTTGACGTACCGGCCGCACGCCCGACACGCCGCCACCCGCACGTGGGGCCACTCCGGGGCCTGCAGGTACTCCAGCCGGCGGAACTCCTCCTCCCCGCAGGCCACGCACCGGACCCGCTTGTACCGCCACTCCGTCTCGCACCGGGAGCACACCAAAGACCGCGCCGCCCCGTGCCCTTCCTCCCGCAGCACGGACACCTGTGGAGGACCGCCGCACATGGGGCAGACCCCGGGGCTGTCCGGCTCGTACCCTACGGGCGCCTCTTCCCCGTTGCCACGGAGCGCCGCTGCCAGAAGGGCCCCGTATGGCTGCAGGAAGGCCTTGGGGAAGAACGCCACGGGACCGGCCTCCCCGGGCGGCAGTTGGCCGCGCCAGTGCGCGTCCCACAGGGCGGCCCAGCGCTCCTCGGACGATCCCTGCAGCTCCTGTGCGGCTGCGGAGAGCTCCGCAGGACCCGCTTCGCGCACCAGTTGCAGGAAGCGAGCGAAGTGCGGGACCAGCAGGCGCGCGTAGTCCGTGGGGGAGGCCCCTCTCAGGGGGAACGGCTCGACCCTGCGCGCCGGTGACCGCACCGTACCCCGGAGAGCGTCGTGCAGCTGCCCTTGAAAACCCGCCAGCCGGCAATAGAAACGCAGCGCCTCCTCGGCGAACCCACAGGACCGGAGGAGGGCTTCCGCACGTCGGACCCTCTCCTCCCAGCGAGCCACTACGCCAAAAGACCCTACCGCTGCCGGCCCATGGCGGCCTGGAGCTGTCGGTACCACCGCCCGTGGTGCGCTTCCGCCCACCGCCGGGACACCCGACCCCGGGTCATGGCCTGCCAGCTCCCGCGGATCACGAACACCCCCATGTACACGTGCAGGATGAGGGCCCCCATGGCGGCGATGGCCGCCAGGTCGTGCACCATGAAGCTCGCCTCCCGGACCGCGCGGCCAAAGCTCAGGGGGAACCACAGGACCACCCCGGACAGCAGCAGGAGGATCCCGGCCACAAACTGCAGGTAGAAGAGGAGCTTCTGTCCCGCGTTGAACCGCCCCGACTCCGGCACCCGTTCCTCGTCCCCCACCGCGTACTCCCGCATGTGCCGGAGCCACTCCCGGTCGTGGGCCTCCAGGCGCATGTCGCGGGCCCACATGAGGAACATGACCACCAAGCCGCCGAAGAACACCACACCCACGATGGGATGCCAGTAGCGGATCACCGCTCCGCCCCCGAACAGCCCCGCCAGCCAGTAGAAGGGCGGATAGAACAGGGCCAAGCCTGTGAGCACGAGGTACAGGAACGAAAGGGCCACGACCCAGTGGACCACCCGCTCGGCCATGGTGTAGCGCAGCACGGACTCGCGCTCGTCCATCGCCCTCACCTCACTGCACCTTCTCCCGCGGGGCGGGCTCGCCGCCCTTGCCGTTGGCCTCCCGGGGTCCGAATCGGAAGTAGTGCAGGACCGCGCCCAAAATACCACCGAACAGCACGGTGTTGCCCAGCCACTTGAGCGGTCCCTTCCACAGGTTCACGAAGGTCACCCGCGGGTCCTTGGGGAGCCCGTAGATGCCCGGGGAGTCCCCGTAGGGCAGTACGTAGACGACGTGGGTGCCGCCCACCCCGGGCGGGTTGTACACCGTGGCGTTGCGGTAGCCGTCCGCCTTCAGCCGCTGGACCCGTTCTTCGGCCTGAGCCAGCATCTTGGACCGGGTGCCGAAGGAGATGGCGTTGGTGGGGCAGGCCTTCACGCACGCGGGTTCCAGGCCCGCGGCCACCCGGTCGGAGCACAGGGTGCACTTGTACACCTTCCCCGTGGTGGGGCTGATGCGCGGGACGTCGAAGGGGCAGCCCGTGACGCAGAACTGGCAGCCGATGCAGTTCTCCTGGACGAAGTCCACGATCCCGTTGGCGTACTGGACGATGGCCCCGGGCGCTGGACACGCCCGCAAGCAACCGGGGTCCTGGCAGTGCATGCACTGGAACTTGGTCAGGGTCCACACCAGCCGGCCATCCCGCTCCACCTCGTTGAACTTGATGAGCTGCCAGAAGTCGTACCGCAGGTCCGGCACGGTCTGGTAGGAGCCCGTGAAGGGCCGGTCCGGGTTGGGCGGCAGGTCGTTCCACTCCTTGCACGCCACCTCGCACGCCTTGCACCCGATGCACACGGACACGTCCACCAGCTTGGTGACCTCCCCCGTGGGGGGATGTCCCAGACCGGGGGTGACCCGCTTGGTGGCCGAAACCGCCTTGACCTCCAGTCCCACCCTCGGCATCGCCGTTCCCCCCAGCCTCTACACCTTTTCCAGCTTGACCAGGAACCCCTTGTACTCGGGGCAGGTGCTGTTGGGGTCCACCACGGAGGGCGTCACGAAGTTGGCGATCCCGCCCTTCTGCCGTCCGAACCCCAAGTAGCCCCAGTGGATGGGGAAGCCGATGGCGTAGATCTTCTTGCCGTTCACCGTCAGGGGCTTGATCCGTCGGGTGACCAGGGCCCGACCGACGATGGAGTGGCGAGCGGAGGACACCCGGACGAAGTCCCCGTTGCGGATGCCCCGCTCCTTCGCCAGCTCCTCGGGGACCTCGATGAAGAACTCGTTCTGCAGCTCCGCGTTCACCGCGTTGTTCTTGGTCCAGTAGTGGTGGTGCTCCGTGAGCCGGTACGTGCTGCAGGCGATGTTGAACTCCCGAGGGTCGCCCAGCTTGTCCCACTCCGTGCTGCTGAAGATCACCGCCACGGGGTTGTGGCTATGCTTGGGGTGCAGCAGGTTCTCCACGGGGGACTCCACGGGCTCGTAGTGCTCCGGGAAGGGCCCGTCCACGAAGGACTTGGCGGTGAACAACCGGGCCACGCCCTCCGGCAGCATGATGAAGGCGCCCAGGCCCGCCTCCGGCGGGGAGTCAGGCTTGTAGTCGGGCACGTCCCCCACCCACCGCTCCCCCGTCCACCGGAGCACGGGCCGGCTGGAATCCCACGGACGGCCCTGGGCGTCCGCGGAAGCCCGGTTGTACAGGATGCGGCGGTTGGCGGGCCAGTTGAAGGCCCAGTTGTGGTGAAAGCCGAGCCCCGTGGGGTCGGAGGGGTCACGCCGGGCGGCGTTGTTCTGGTCCGTGTACACCCCCACGTACAGCCAGTTCCCGCTGCACGTGGATCCGTCCGCCTGCAGCTGCAGGAAGGCCTTGACCTGCTCGCCCCTCTTGAGGACCACGTTGCCCTTGTCGTCCTTGACCTCCTCCAGGGCGAAGCCGTTGATCTCCCGCAGCAGCTCGTCCGCGCTGGGGTTCTCGGGCCGGGTGTACCACCACCACAGGTTCAGGATGGGCTCCGGGAACTTCCCGCCCTCCTTCCGGTACAGGTCCCGCACCTTGAGGTACAGGCGCGCCAAAATCTCCCGGTCGTCCTTGGCCTCCCCGGGCGGGTCGATGGCCTTCCACTTCCACTGGATCCAGCGGGCGGAGTTGGTGAAGCTGCCGTCCTTCTCCGCGAAGTTGGCCGCGGGCAGGAGGAACACCTCCGTCTGCACGTCCTGCGGCTTCAGCCCCACGTGCTCGAGGATCTCGGGCCGCCAGAAGGACGCGGTCTCCGTGTCGTAGGTCTCTGCCACCACCAGCCACTTCAGGTTCGCCAGACCTCGGATGACCTTGCGGGTGTTCGGCCCGTGGTTCACGGGGTTCATGCCGAACACGAACAGGCCCTCCAGCTCCCCGCGGAACATGGCGTCGGCCATGTAGATCCAGGTCCAGCGCTCCTCCTTCCCGTCCGCCCGCATGGGGATCTTGGGCAGCCAGCCGTAGCCGAAGCCGTTCTCCTTGGTGGCCTTGGGGCCGAAGAAGGCCTTGAGCTGGCTGACCATGAACCGGTCCGTGTTCTGCCAGAAGTTCATGGAGTTGGGACGCAGGGGCTTGGGCGTCCGCGCCTTGATGTAGTCCTCCAGGGTGCGCCAGTGGGCCCGGGGCATAGCCAGGTAGCCGGGCAGGTTGTGGGTCTGTACGGCCATGTCCGTGTTGCCCTGCACGTTGGCGTGGCCCCGCAGGGCGTTCACCCCACCCCCAGCCATCCCGATGTTGCCGAGGATGAGCTGCAACATGGCCGCGCAGTGGATGAGCTGCACCGAGTAGCTGTGGTGGGTCCACCCCAGGGCGTACAGGATGGTCATGGCCTTGTCGGGACGGTGGGTCTCCGTGATGATGTCCGCGGCCTTGAGGAAGTCCTCCTTCGAGCAGCCGCAGATGTTGGCCACCACCTCCGGGGTGTACCGGGCGTAGAACCGCTTCATCCACTGGAACACGCTCCGGGGGTGCCGCAGGGCGGGATCCACCTTGGCGTAGCCCTGCTCGTCCAGCTCGTAGTCCCAGCTGGCGCGGTCGTACTCCTTCTTGTCCGCCTTCCAGCCCGAGAAGACCCCTTCCTTCTCGTCAAACGAGAAGTCCTCCCGCACCAGGAAGGGGGCGTTGGTGTACAGCCGCAGGTACTCCTCGTGGTACCGGCCGTTCTGGAGCGCGTAGTTGATGAGCCCGGCCAGGAAGGCGATGTCGGTGCCCGGCCGGATCTGCACGAAGTGATCCGCCACCGCCGCGGTGCGCTGGAACCGCACGTCCACCGCCACCAGCTTCGCACCCCTCTTGCGCTTGGCCTCCATGACGAACCGGAAGCCCACGGGGTGGTTCTCCGCGGGGTTGCCGCCCATCGCCAACACCACGTCCGCGTTGGCGATGTCGGTCCAGCTGTTGGTCATCGCGCCGCGTCCGAAGGTCGGGGCCAAACTGGCCACCGTGGGGTCGTGTCATATCCGGGCTTGGGTTTCGAAGGGGATGATCCCGAAGCCGGTGCGGAGGACCTTGTTGGCCAGCCATCCCGCCTCGTTGTCGTGGGCGCTGAAGCCCAGCACACCCACCGAGGTCAGGCAGTGGCACGGGTTGCCCTGGCCGTCCCGGGCCCGCAGGGTGCGGTCCCGGGTCTGCTTGAACCGCCGCGCGATGGTGTCCAGGGCCCACTCCCAACTCTTCTCCTCCCACCGGTCACTACCCGGGGCCCGATACAGGACCTTGGTGAGGCGCTTCTCGCTGGTGATGTTGTGCCGCAGGGCCGCGCCCTTCGGGCACAGGGCCCCGCGGTTGATGGGGTTGTCCGGGTCGCCCTCCACGTGCACCACGGTGGAGCCCGTGACGTTGCGGGACCGGTCTCCCAGGGTGTGGATGATGACCCCGCAGCTCACGGAGCAGTACGGGCAGATGCTCCGGGTCTCCGTGGTGCGCTCGATCTTGAGGGTCCGGATCTGAGCTTGGGCGGGCCTGAGGTCGAACCCGAACAGGCTGGCTGCAACACCGGCCGCCCCGGCCTTGAGGAACGTCCGGCGGGTGACCGCCGTCGCCATAGCCCCACCTCCCCTAGCAACGTCGGACGGCGTCACACTAGCACGCTGCGCGTACCTTCGTCAAGGGAGTCCGGGCCTTTCCGCTGGGCGAAAACCCGCGGTGAGGGATAATAGCCACGAGACCACGCGGAGGGGGAGGATGACCGAGCGCGAACGCGTCCGCCTGACCAGCCTGGTGGACTGCGCGGGTTGAGCGTCCAAGCTGGGTCCGGAGGACCTGGAGCAGCTGCTGGCGCGGCTCCCTTCCGGCTCTGACCCCCGCCTCCTGGTGGGCGTCCAGACCCGGGACGACGCCGCGGTGTACCGCATCGACGCTGAACGGGCGCTGGTGCAGACGGTGGACGTGTTCACCCCCGTGGTGGACGACCCCTACGCCTTCGGCGCCATCGCTGCGGCCAACAGCCTTTCGGACGTCTACGCCATGGGGGCCACGCCGTTTCTGGCCCTGAACATCCTGGCCTACCCCCAGGGCCGGTTGCCCGCGGAGGTGGTGGCGGAGATCGTACGCGGCGGGCTCGACAAGATGCAGGAGGCGGGGGTGGTGGTGGCCGGGGGGCACTCCCTCGACGACCCGCAGCCCAAGTTCGGCTATGCCGTGACCGGCTTCGTGCACCCCGATCGCGTGGTCACCAACGCGGGGGCCAAGCCCAAAGACCGGCTGGTGTTGACCAAGCCCCTGGGGGTGGGCGTGATCACCACGGGGATCAAGCAGCAGAAGGCCACAGAGGAGGCGGTGGAGGCCGTCACGAAGGTGATGCTGGAGCTCAACCGGGCGGCCTCCGAGGCGATGCTCCAGGTGGGCGTCCACGCGTGCACGGACGTCACCGGTTACGGGCTGGTGGGGCACCTGCACGAGCTGGCGGCCGCGTCCGCCGTGGACGCCCGCGTGTGGGCCTCGCGGGTACCGGTCCTGGAGGCGGCGTGGGCCCTGGTGCGCGACCGCGTGGTGCCGGGCGGGACGCACCGCAACCGGAAAGCGGCGGCCCGGTACACCCGCTGGCACCCCGAGGTGTCGGAAGACCTCCAGCTCCTCCTGTGCGACCCGCAGACCAGCGGGGGGCTGCTGGTGGCGGTCCCGCCCGACCGCCTGGAGCCGCTCCAAGAGGCACTGGCACGGCGCGGGGTAACGGTGGTGGCGGTGGTGGGAGAGATCGTGTCCACTGGGGAAGGGCGGGTCGAGGTGGTGATGTAAAGGGGGTGCCGCGTGGGGACGGGGCGTCCGGCTTCCAAGGTCCGGGCCACGGTGCGGGTGGTACGGGGTGACCGGCTCGAGGTGCGGACGGACCTCCTCGCCACCGAGGAGCCCATGGAAGTTCGGGTGGCGGCGGGGGCGCACCGGCGGACCGTGGCCGTGACCATGCGCACCCCGGGCCACGACTTCGAACTGGCGGCGGGGTTCCTGTTCACGGAAGGGGTGATCCGCAGCAGGGATCAGGTGGCCCGCATCGCGTACTGCTCGGACCCGGACGTGGCCGCGGACCAGCGCTACAACGTGGTCACGGTGGAACTGCGCGGTGGCGAGCTGCCCAACCTGCGGCCCCTGGAGAGGCACTTCGCCACCACCAGCGCGTGCGGGGTCTGCGGGAAGGCGACCCTGGACAGCCTCCGGGCCCGGGGCTGTGCTGCCGTGGAAGGCGGGCCCGCGGTGGACCCCCAGGTGCTGCGCCAGCTGCCGGACCGCCTGCGGGAGGCGCAGGGCCTGTTCGCGCAGACCGGGGGCCTGCACGCCGCGGCGCTGTTCGACGCCCGCGGGCAGCTGGTGGCCCTGCGGGAAGACGTGGGCCGGCACAACGCCATGGACAAGCTGGTGGGCTGGGCGTTCTTGGAAGGGAGGCTGCCGCTGCGGGACGGGGTAGTGGTGGTGAGCGGCCGGGCGAGCTTCGAGCTGGTGCAGAAGGCCGTGGTGGCCGGTGCGCCCGTCCTCTGTGCCGTGTCGGCTCCCAGCAGCCTGGCGGTGGAGGTGGCGCGCGACTTCGGAATCACCCTCGTGGGGTTCCTGCGGGGCGACCGCTTCAACGTGTACACGGGCGCGGAACGGGTCCGGTTGCCCGCTCCCACGCCGTGAACGAGGGCTAGCCCCCCTCCTGCTCCCGAGCGGGGCCCGCTCCCCGGGTGGCCTCCCCCACCAGGTGGCCCAGCTCCGGCAGGACCAGTTTCTCCATGGCCAGCCGCACCCCGGCCGGAGACCCGGGCATGGCCAGCACCACCTTCCCCCGCGCCACGCCGCCCACCGCACGGCTCAGCATGGCCGCAGGCCCCACTTCAGCGTAGGAGAGCATCCGGAACAGCTCCCCGAACCCGTCCAGGCGCTTGTCCAACAGGGCCGAGACGACTTCGTACGTCCCGTCGCGGGGCGCGATGCCCGTCCCCCCGGTGGTCAGGACGGCCTGCACCTGCGGGTCGTCCAGGGCTTCCTGCAACCACGCGCGGACCCTCCCGGGGTCGTCGGGTACGATCCCGCGACGCACCACCACGTGGCCTGCGGACTCCAGCAGCTGCACGATGAGGCGGCCGCCCTCGTCGGTTTCCAGGGTGCGGGTGTCGCTGACGGTGAGCACCGCGCAACGTACCGGCCCCCGCCCCCGCTCCCGGTGCTCTCTCACGCTGCGGCTCTCCACAGCTCCCCCCGGTCACTCGCCGTCCGCGGGCACTGGCCCGGGCTTCGCCTCCGGAGCCCGGACGTCCTTCCCTGTCCGGCCCACCAGCTCCGGGGCCGCGAACCAAGCAGCCAGGGCGCTGAGCACCACCAGAGCGCCGTTGGCGGCGAGGCTGGCCGCGGCCCCTGCCGCGTCCGCCAGCCAGCCCGCCAACAGGCTCCCCGCGGGCCCGCTCCCGATCAGGGCCAGGGTGTACAGACTCATCACGCGCCCCCGATACTCGTCGTCCACCAGGGACTGGATGGTGGCGTTGGTGCTGGACATGTACGCGATGAGGAACAAGCCCGTCAAGGCCATGGCCGCCGCCGCCCACCCCAGGCTCCGGGTGGCGGAGAACAGGACGAGACCCAACCCGCTGGCTCCGGCCAGGCTCACCACCGCACGGCCCGACAGCTGCCCGACGCTCGCCACAGCCAGGGCTCCCGCAGTGGCCCCTACCCCCGCCGCGGTGAGCAGGAGCCCGTTCTCCGCGGGCCCGCCTCCCAGGACCCGCACCGCGAACGCCGGCATCACCACCATCCACGCGAACCCGAAGGTCCCGACGGCAGCCAGCAACAACAGCAGAGCCTGCAGGGAAGGCCGGCCGCGCACGTACCGGACGCCGTCTACCGCCTGCTGGAGGATCCCGCCCCCTTCCCGCGGCTGCGGGGCCGACCCGGGCAGCCGCGCCCGCCACATGGGAACGATCACCGCCAGGTAGGACACCGCGTTGGCGGCGAAGCACCACGCCGGCCCGGCGCCCTTGTATACCAGTCCGGCGAGGACCGGCCCGAACACCCGGGAGGCGTTGAAGGCCGCGGAGTTGAGGGCCACCGCGTTGGCCAGGTCCTCCCGGTCCACGAGGCTCGGGATCAGTGCCTGGCGCGTGGGGTTGTCCACGGCCATCACCAGGCCGTTCCAGAAGGCAAAGGCCACCACGTGCTCGAACCGCACCACCCCGGCGAAGGTGAGCCCGGCCAGGGCCGCCGCGGATGCCATGAACGCGCTCTGCATCACCAGCAGGAGTCGCCGCCGGTCGTACCGGTCCGCCACCGCCCCGCCCGGCAGGGCGAACAACAGGGAGGGCAGGCTGAACGCGAACAGGACCACGCCGGTCTTCAGGGCGGAGCCCGTGAGTTCGTACACCAGGTAGGACTGGGCTGTACTCTGCATCCACGTGCCCACCAGCGAAACGAGCATCCCGACCCAGTAGGTCCGGAACACCGGGTGGCGCAAAGCGCGGAACGTCGACACGGTCCCTCCCCACCCCGCGGATCTGGGACTCCAGACCGCGGGCTTGCAGCTCCTACCGCTTCCGGGGGAACACCCGCACCCGCTCCGGCCGGAGCCGCAGGGACACCCTCTGCCCGGGGTGCAGGGGCGTGGCGGGGTCCAAGCCCCGCACCTGGAGGCGGCTACCGTCCTGCAGCAAAACCTCCGCCTGCAGGGTCCAGCCCAGGTAGTCGGTGGCGCGGACGGTGCCCCCGAGGCTTCCCGGAAGCCCCGGACCCGGGTCCAGCTCCACGTGTTCGGGTCGGACGGAAACCCACACTTCCTGGCCCTGGGCGAGGTCCCCTGCACCCGCCACCGAAATGTGCGCGTCTCTCACGCGCACCTCCACCTCCTCCCGGCCCCCCCGCACCACCACTGCGGGCAGCAGGTTGGCACCGCCCAAGAAGTCGGCCACGAACACGTCCTTGGGGTTGTCGTACAGCTCCCTGGGCGTCCCGGCCTGCACCAGGCGTCCCTTGTCCAGGATCGCGATGCGGTCGGACAGCACCAGGGCCTCCTCCTGGTCGTGGGTCACGTACAGCGTGGTGATCCCCACCTCCCGCTGCAGGCGAGCCAACTCGGACCGCATCTGGACCCGCAGCTTGGCGTCCAGGTTGCTGAACGGCTCGTCCAGCAGCAACAACCCGGGCCGCACCACGAGAGCGCGAGCGAGAGCCACCCGCTGCTGCTGGCCCCCGGAAAGCTGTGAGGGGAACCGCCCCTCCATGCCCGCAAGCCCCACCTGTTCCAGGACCTCCGCCACCCGACGGCGGATCTCCGCGGAAGGGACCCGACGCTCCACCAGCCCGAAGGCCACGTTGTCGAACACCGTCATGTGGGGCCACAGGGCGTAGTTCTGGAACACCATCCCCAGGTTCCGGTCCCAGGGAGGCAGCCGGGTCACGTCCTTGCCGTCGAACAGCACGCGCCCGTCGTCGGGCTCCACCAGCCCGGCCACGATCCGCAGGGTGGTGGTCTTCCCGCAGCCGCTGGGACCCAGCAGGGTGAAGAACTCGCCCCTTCCCACGGACAGGGACAAGCCGTGCACCGCGGCCGTGGTGCCGAACCGCTTGGTGAGCCGGTCCAGCTCCACCTCCACCGCCAACGCCTGCTGCGCCGTCGCCATCACCCCTCCCCTCACCACGCCAAGGCGGACCGCCGACCGCCGATGCGGTTGGCCAGGTACGTCCCCGCGGCCACCAGGACCACGGCCACGGTGCCCAACGCTGCGGCGGCGCCTCGTCCGCGCGGGCTCTGCGCGTACAAGTAGATGCCGTAGCTCAGAGGGCTTTGCTCCACGCGGCTGATCAACAGGACCGTGGCGCTGAACTCCACCGCGGCGGTGATGAACACCAGGACGCCCGCCGCCACCGCACCCCCGAGCAGCAGGGGGAACACCACCCGCCGGAAGGCCCGCCAGCGCCGGGCGCCACACACCGCCGCCGCTTCCTCCAGGGTCGGGTGCACCTGCGCCATGGCCGCGGAGGTGGCCCGCACCGCGTAGGGAAGCCGCCGGGCCACGTAGAGCATCGGGAAGACCACCCACAGGGCCGTCAGGGGGACGCCCAGCCAGGGCACGGGCCACCGGTCGAAGACCCGGAGGAAGCCGATCCCCATCACCACTCCGGGGACCGCGATGGGTGCGGTGGCCGCGAAGTCCAGCAGGCCGCGAGCCGGGACCCGGCCGCGGTGCTGGAGGTAAGCGATCCCCACCGCCAGGACCACCGCCACCACCGCGGCGGTGGCGCTGTAGAGGAGGGTGTTCACCACGAACTGGGGAGCCCGGAACAGGATCTCCTGGTAGTGGTCCAGGGTGTAGCCCGTGGGCAGGTACGTGAGGCTCCACACCCGGCTCACGGACAGCAGCACGACCCCCAGGTGTGGCAGCAACCCGAGGAACCCCACCAGCACGGAGACCGCCAGAAGGGCCCACGGCCCGAAGCCCCGCAGGGGGAGCCCTGAGGAGCGGGCTCCCGTCTGGAGGGTCGCCACCTCCCGGCGCTGGCCCAGCCGGGTGGCCACCAGCACCGCCCCCAGGGCCAGACACAGCATCACGACGGCGATGGCGTAGCCGTCGGGGTCCTCCCGGGCGATGGTGGTGATGCGGAAGTACGCCTGCGGCCCCAGCATGTTCTTCACGTTGAGGATCAGGGGCGTGCCCAGGTCGTCCGTGGCGCGCACGAACACCAAAATGGCACCCGCGGCGTACGCAGGGGCCACCAGCGGGAGGGTCACCCGCCTCAGCAACCGCAACCCCCGCGCTCCCGACACCCGGGCGGCTTCCTCAAGGCTCGGGTCCAGGTTGACCAGGGCGTTGGCCACGGTGAGCAGCACGAAGGGGTAGTAGTGCAACGCGTGGGCGAGGATCACGCCCCGCAGGCCCTCCGCCGCTACGAACTGGACGCCCAGACGGTCCTCGAGGAACAGCGTGAGCACCCCCGCCCGTCCCAGGGTCTGGTTCAACCCGATGGCCCCCACGAAGGGAGGGATGACGAGGGGGACCGTGAGCCAGGTCACCAACACCGCCTGTCCCCGGAACCGGTACCGGCCCAGGAGGAAAGCCGGCGGAAGGGCCAGGAGGCTGGCGAGAGCCGTGGCTCCCAGCCCTGCGTACAGGCTGTTCCGCAGGGACTCCAGGTACAGCGGCGTGTAGAAGAACCGGGCCACGTGGGCCACGGTGAACCCGCTCGAGTCCACGAACGCGCCCCGCAACACCGACGCGATGGGCAGGACCACCAGCACGGCCACCAGGGCCAGCAGCGCCGCGTACACCGCCAGGTGGCCGGGGTCGTACCGCCAGAGGATCCGGCCCCTCGCCGCGGGACGCGAGGAGAGCGCTGCCGCCTGCGGTTCCACGCGAGCCTACCGCTCCCGCGCCGCCTGCGCGGCCTGGTTGGCGAGCTGGACGGCCCGCCCGTACGCCTCCCGGGCGAGAGCCTCCCACTCCCGCTCCTTGGCGGCCCGGTACGTGGGGTCCCGGTCCACCTGCTGAGCGATCTCCATGGCGGTGGCCTCGCTCACGGGCACCAGGCGTGCGGAAGCCCGCGCCTGGCGCAACAGCCGCTCCGCCGCGCTCACGTCCCGTCCTTGGCCACGCGCTTCCTCCACCGCCCGCTCCGCCGCGTAGATGGCTTCCCAGGCCCGGCGCAGCTCTGCATGCCGGAAGGTGATGACCTGGTCGAACATGCGGGTGACCAGCTGGTAGCGCGCCGCGGACAGGTTGGCGTCGAACCGGACCCCTGGGCTCATCCGGAAGGGGTTGGGGAAGCCCTTGGGCGCCTGCGCGTACAGGCTGGCCCGCACCGGAAGCCGGCCGATTTCCGGTCGGAACAGGAGCTTCTGCCCGTCGTCGCTCAGCAGGAAGTTCACGAAACGCCGAGCGCCCTCCGGGTTCGGGGCGCCCCGCACGATCCCCACGTTGGCGGGGACGAGGGACGTCACCCGCGGGTACACGAACCGTACGGGCTGGCCGGAGGCGATGGCGGACAGCCCGAAGAAGTCGATGACGATCCCGATCCCGTACTGGCCCGCGATCACCGCCTCCGGGACCCCGAAGGACCGCTCCGTGAGGGCTCCCATGTTCCCGGCCATCTGGACCAGGAGCGGCCAGCCCCGGTCCCAGCCGTAGCCCTGCAGGATGGTCTCCACGGTCAGGTGGGTGGTGCCGCTACGGGAGGGGGTGGACATGATGATGTGCCCGAAGTACACGGGCCGCAGCAGGTCCTCCCACTCCCTGGGCTCGGGCAGCCTCCGCCGCTCCATGTACACGGTGTTCCACATGATGCCGTACCCGCTCACCGCGAAGCCCACGAAGTAGCCGTCCGGGTCGTTGATGGGGAAGCCCGCCACGCGGTCGGGGATGCCCCGGCGGACCTCCGCGGGCGGGGTGTACCGCTCCAGGAGGTTGTTCTCCTTCAGGTACACGAAGGCGTCCACCGCGCTGGCCCAGAACACGTCCACGTCCGGGCGGCCCGCCCGTTCCCGGATCTGGGTGATGCCCGCGGTGGTGGGCTTGGACACCACCACCATGGACCACCCGGGGTTGGCCCGCTCGAAGGCCGCCTTGTAGGTCTCGAACAGCTCCCGTGGGAAGGACGTAAGGACCACCACCTGTCCGGCCTGGGCCACCGCCCCCACGGGGAGGATCAAGCACGCCATTGCCGCGAGCAATGCGACCCACGAACGCGTTCTCATCTGGCCTTCCTCCTTTCCAGGGCGCTGCCGTTGGGTGAACCGGGGTTGAACTCAGCGGACCCGTTCCAGGTACTGCCCCGTGCGGGTGTCCACCCGGATCCGGTCTCCCCGCTCTACGAACAGGGGGACCTGGACCACCGCACCGGTCTCCAGGGTAGCGGGCTTGCTGCCCCCGGTGGCGGTGTCCCCCCGGACGCCCGGAGGGGTGTCCACCACTTCCAGCTCCACGCTGTTGGGCAGCTCCACCTCCAGGGGCGTGCCCTCGTGGAACACCACCTCCACGGTCATCCCTTCCTTCAAGAACCGGCGGGCCTCCCCGACCACGGAGGCCGCCAGGGAGACCTGCTCGTAGGTGCCCGTGTCCATGAAGTGGTACTGCTCCCCGTCCGTATACAGGTACTGCATCTCCTTGTTCTCCAGGAACGCCTGGGGGACCCGCTCCCCGGCGTTGAACTTGCGCTCCACGATGGCGCCCGTGCGCATGTTGCGGATCTTGGCCCGCACGTACGCGGATCCCCGGCCCAGCTTCACGTGCTGGGCCTCCACCACCGTGTACAGCTCGCCCTCCAGTTGGATGTGCACGCCCGGTCGGAAGTCGTTGGTGGAGATCATCCGTCCTCCCTTCCCGTCCGTCGGTCGCGCTGAACCCGCAGCCGCATTCCACGGCCATTCTACCGTCTTCAAAACGGTTTTGGGATTCAGGCCGGCTCGTAGACCAGGGAGGTGTTCCCGCCTAGCCGCCTCGCGGCCTCCAGGGCCTCCTCCGCCCGGGCCAGCAGAGCCCGCGCCTCCTGGGCGTGCAGCGGACAGCACGCCGCCCCCACGCTCACCGTGGCCTCGTGGGGTGCCCCGGCCGCCACCGCCTCCCGCACCCGCTCTGCGATGAGGAAGGCGTAGTCGGGGTTGGCTTCCGGGAGCAGAACGTAGAACGCGTCGGGCTCCACGTAGAACTTGGTGTCCACCGCCCTCGTCACCCGTTGGATGGCCTGCGCCGTGTGGCGGACCCCTTCCTCCACCGCGCTCTGCCCCCACCGCCCCAGCAGCTCCTGGTAGTTGTCCAGCCGCGCCGCCACCAGGCAGAGGGGGTGGCCGTACCGCAGGGACCTCTGGACCTCCACGGGCAGGAGGATGTCCAGGTAACGGCGGTTGAACAGGCCCGTGAGGGGGTCCCGGATACGTTCCGCTTCCGCCCGGGCCTCGTCCGCGGCCCGGGCCAGCGCCTCGAACCACGCCGCCAGCTCCACCGCAGCGCGGTCGAAACCCGCGTGCAGGATCTCCTTTTGGGCTTCCGTGAGGTCGGGAATTCCATCCATCACCGCGGCCCGGAAAAGCAGGAGCTGCCGCAGCTCCTCCGCGAGGGACTGGATGGCGGAAAGGCCCCATTGGGGGTCCCGGCGGAGGCGGTCCACGAGCCCCTCCGGGTCTCCCCGAAGGACCGCTTCCGCCCCGTCCATGAGCGCCCGGCCCCTGGCCTGCAGCGCGGTGCGGGACCGCACCCCTCTGGTCTCCACCGCGGCGATCCAGCTCCGGATGATGCGCTCCCGGGTGTCCCGTTCCAGGGTGAGCAAGGAGTCCCCGTCCGCCATGGCCGCCTCCTCACCGTACCGCCGGCACCTCTCCCCGAGGGAGGGCGAGGCGCGTGATGGACGGAACCAACGCCTCCGCCTCCCTCCAGTCACCCCGCAGCCGGAGGAGGTTGTAGAGGGCGAGCAGGCTCCCCAAGTGGGTGGGTGCGGCCGCCAGAGCCGCCCGGAACTCCGCCTCCGCGTGCCGGTGGTAGTCCCTCCCGTACCCCACCAGACCCACCTCGAACTGCCGCCACACGGTGAAGTACGCCAACCCGAGGCGGTAGCGCACGTCCGGGTCTCGGGGGCTGCGTTCCGCCGCCTGGCGCAGGGAAGCCACCGCCGCGGTGAAGGCCGCCTCCGACGTGTACACCCGCGAAACGTCCTGGCCCGTCGCCCAGGCGGGCCACGCCACCACAACCACCACCGCCAAGACCAGCGCCCTCCCCATGGGCCTCCTCCCCTACCGAAGTTGGCACCGAAGGAGTTCGCCGGCCCTTGCGCCGCCCTCCTTCACCCGTCCGGCCGAAAAGCGGTACCCGAAGGGCCATACTCACGAGCCGCGGCCCTCCTGGTCTCCGGTGTGGTGCCGGGCCGGACAAACACGGATGCCAGTTCAGAAGGGGCAGGCTTTCTAGCGCACCGTGACGGCGATGGCGTGGTACCCCGTGGCGCCCTCCGGAAGGGGCGGTCGGGGCCTCCCGTCTTGCAGGGTTCCCAGCCCGTCCCGGGCCCTGACCTTCAGCACGTACCGGCCGGGTCTCGCCTCCCACGGGACGGCCCACAGGACCCACGCGTGCTTGCCCAGCGGGGGCTTGACCTGGGCCCGGTGCCACGTCCGGCCGTCGTCGAAGCTCACCTCCACCGTGGAGATCCCCCGATCGCCGGCGTAGGCCACCCCGCCCACCCACACCGTGCCCGCGGGAACCGTGGCGCCGTGGGTGGGCGTGGTGAACTTGGACATGGTCTTGACCACCGCGTCGTCGCTCCACCCTTTCTGCTCCCAGTAGCCCAGGTGGTCCTTGTCCGTGAGCTCCATCTTGGTGATCCACTTCGGGTTCTTCATGCCGAACAGCCCCGGGATCACCGCCCGGACCGGAAACCCGTGGGCCTTGGGCAGGACCTCGCCGTTCATCTCGTAGGCCAGGAAGCTGTCGGGGTCCCCTGCGTCCTCCAAGGGGAGCGCGGTGTGGTAGCCGTCCGCGCACCAGAAGACCACCTTGCGCGCGCCGGCCTTCGGGCGGGCCCGGTCCAGCAGGTCCCGCAGCCGTACCCCCTTCCACACCGCGTTTCCGATCAGGTCTCCGCCCACGGGGTTGCTGATGCACTCGAAGGTGTGGGGCCGGCTGACGCTGGGTAGGGCCCGCAACTCGCCCAGGGTGAGGCGGTACGGGTGCTCCACCAGCCCGGACACCTCCAGGCGCCACCGCCGCGGGTCCAGCTCGGGGTCGAAGAAGTTCTTGCTCACGGTGTAGAACTCGCGGTTGGGGGTCACCTCCGGCGGAAGGCCCCGGATCCGGCCGAAGACCGTCTGGCCTCGGGCGGCCGCGCGGGCCAGCCACGCGGCCGCGCCGGACCCTGCCAGGGCGGCCGCCACCAGCCGCGCGCCTTGCCGCAGCAGCTCGCGCCGCGTCATGCCCTGGACGCCCCACACGGACCGTACCCGCGCGCGGCTGTCAGCGCGGCCCCGTACAGGAGGCTTCCGCCCGCCAGCAACGCCAGGGCGTGTGGAACCGGCCCCAAAGACGACGCCAGGAACCCTCCGCCCGCGAGAGGGATGACCAATCCGACCCACCCCGCCCACGCCGCCGTGGCGGACCGGGCCCAGTCCTTCCAGAAGGCATCGCCCCGCAGCAGCCACCGGTCCGCAGCCCACGCCCCCGCAGCGCCGAGGGCGAACACCATGCCGTTGGCAGCCACCAGGGCGAGGGTCTTCGCCAGGTGCGTGACCCCGAGCCACCGCCTGCCCAGGTCTTCCAGGGAGGCCACGAGGATGCCGAAAGCCTCCGGAGGCAGGGATCGGAACACCCGTTCGCCCAGGACTTCCGCCGGCGGCCGGACGTCCAGCACCTGGCCTAGCCAGAGGGGAAGTCCCACCGGCACCGAGCCGACCACCGCGGCCCCGAAGCCCAGCCACCCCCAGAACCCACCCCACACCAGGAACCTTATATACATAGGCTACCGCGGCGGTGTCACGGACGCGCAACCTCCGAGTTCTGCGTGGCCCCGCGCCGGTACGCCTTCGGGATACCTCACCCGAACAGCACCGCCGCGGTTCCCACCACGCACACCAAGCTGCCACCCACCAGGCCCGGCGTCACCCGCTCGTCGCCCCGCAGCATCCACCGGCTCAGGAGGATCACCAGCAGCACCTGCAGGTTGTACAGCACCGCCACGTTGGCCACAGGGCTCCGCTGCAGGCCGAGAAACAGCAGCAGAATGGCCGCGGTGTTGGCCAGGGCGCTGCCCACCACGTCCAGCCGCCACGGGTGGCTGCCGTCTCCCCACCGGCGGCCGCGGGACCATAGCCACGCCGTCTGCACCACCAGCGCAGTACAGGCCCCAATCCCCGCACCGAGGAACGGGGAAGGCGTGATCCGCAGCCCTGCCCGCCGGAACGTGTCCCCCAGGGCGAACCCTACCGCCGCGCCCACGGCGAGCAGCACGCCCCCGGGGTCGTACCGGCCGGAAGCGGACTCCCGTTCCCGCAAAACCCACCACAACCCCAGGGTGATGAGCAGCGCGCCCGCCAGCTGTCCCAGGCGTGGTAGCTCCCGGAGCACCGCGAGCCCGATGAGCGCCGCGAACAACGTGTTGGAAAGGCGCACCGCGGTGGACCGCGAGGGCCCGATCCGCAGCACGCTCTGGTACGACAGGTTCCGCCCGGCCACCGTCCCGCACAGCCCTCCCAGCACGAAGTACGCGAACGATCGGGGGGTCAAAGCAGCGAAACCACCGCGGGCAGACTCGAAGGCCGCCAGCACCGCGAACACCGTCACGTTCGTCACGATGCTCACGAACACCCCGGCCTCCGGGGCCACGGGGTTACGGCCCACCATGAACCGGCGGGACAGCACCGTGGCCAGGGCGAAGGCTCCCGCCGCCAGCAGGGCGAACAACTCTCCCATCACAGGCAACCGGGTTCCATCATGCCACACCGGCCGGGTCGCGACTCTGGAAGGGCAGGGTTTCCCCGGACGAGGTTCGGGCTCGGGGTCAGGCTGGCTGCCACGGTCGCCTTGGCCGCGGCGCTGACCTGCCCGCCGTCGGCCGCTGGGGCCGGCGCGTCTGTGGCCCTCACACCCGCGCAGGCGGTCCAGGGTCAGACCGTCCAGGTGGAGGTGCACGCACCGTCCCTCACGAGCACCCACGCCACGGCCGGGGGACGGACCGTGGTGCTGTTCCCCACAGCCCTGGGGTACCGCGGCTTCCTGGGAACCAGCCCCTCTACACCCCCGGGGCCGTTGGTGGTCCGCGTGCGGCTCAGGCTCGAGGGACGCTGGCAGGAGGTCCGCGGCACCGTGGTCGTCAGGAGGCGAACGTTCGGGGTGCGCCGGCTGGCGGTGCCGCCCGAGTTCTTGGACCCGGCCCTCGCCGCCTACGAACGCCGCCGCGTGCGGGAGGCGACGTCCGCCCCTTTGCCGCTGCCCCTGTGGGACGGCCGGTTTCAGCTCCCTGTGCCGGGCCCCGTGAGCTCCCCGTACGGCCTGCTCAGCGTGTACAACCGCAGGCCGTGGGGCTACCACCTGGGGGTGGACGTGCGGGCGCCTTCCGGCGCACCCGTGCGGGCAGCGCAGCACGGGGTGGTGGTCCTGGCGGAGCGCCTACCCCTCGGCGGCCACACGGTGATCGTGGACCACGGGGGCGGCGTGTTCACCTCGTACTTGCACCTGGCGGCGGTGGTCGTGCGAGTGGGCCAGCGGGTACGGAAAGGCGAGCTCTTGGGCTACGTGGGGTCCACCGGGCTCAGTACCGCACCTCACCTGCACTGGAGCGTGCGGGTGAACGGGGTGCTCGTGGACCCCCTGGAGTGGACTCAGCGGTCCTTCCTTCCAGGGCGGTAGAGGTCCGCCAGGGAACCGGCCGTGTTGCAGCCCGCGCGGCCAGCGGAGTCAAGGCCGGTGACGGGACCAACTGCGTGTGCGACAGGTAGGCGGTCCTATCGGACGGCTTCCGCGGCGGCCTGGAGCCTGCGGACCACCTCTTCGGGACCCAAGCAGACCCTGAACTCCTTTTCCCTCGAAGTGGCTCCCCGCACCAGCTCCACCTGCGAAGCCGGTACGCCCAGGACCGAGGCCAGTAGGCGTCTGGCGGCCTCGTTGGCCTGACCGCCCGCGGGCGGAGCCTGCACCCGCACCACCACGGCGTCGCCGCGGACGCCGGTGATCTCTTCCCTGCGGCTGCGGGGCTGGACCCGGACCCGGACCAGGCTACCGCCCGCTGTGCGTCGCACCCAGCCCGCCGGCTGCGCGCCTGCGCCCACTCTTGCGCCTCCCGTCCTGTCGGGGCGTTCCGCGACTCGTTCGCTCCTTCACCAGGGCTGTTGGTGGCGCGCCCGGAGGGATTCGAACCCCCGACATGCTGCTTAGAAGGCAGCCGCTCTATCCCCTGAGCTACGGGCGCCCTCCTTGGCCATTCTGAAGTCGGGCTCTGGAGACGTCAACGAGCCTGACCGCGCTACGGCCCCACCCCGGGGCAGCAGGGCTTGGCGGAGGGCGGTGGGAATCGAACCCACCCCGCCCTTGTGAGCGCCAGGATTAAACTGACCCAGAATCGCCAGGTAAGAATTGACCCACCCCCCAGCCAAGACATCTCCCAAATCCGGCTAAGCGGGAGCTCGGGGTATCCCGGAACACGGTCCGTCGGTACCTGCGGGCTCCAGAAGTCCCCAAGCCTGCTCCGCGGCCCTCTCGGGGGTCCAAGCTGGACCCCTACAAGGAGTTTATCCTGGGCCGAGTTGGGGAGGGGGTGGAGAACTGTGTGGTGCTGCTGCGGGAGCTGCCGGGGGCCCAAGCCCAGGTGGACTTCGGCAGCTGCCCGTACCGGCAGCCGGACGGGGTCTTGCGGCGGGTGTGGGCGATCACCATGGTGCTGAGCTGGTCGCGGGCGCTGTACGTGGAGTTTGTGCCTCGAGCGGACACCGCCACATTCATCCGGTGCCACCTCCAGGCCTTTGAGTACTTCGGCGGGGTGGTGCAGGCGTGCCTGTATGACCGCAGCAAGCTGGTGGTGGTGGGGGTGGGCGAGTCTGGGGAGCTGCGGTGGAACGAGCGGTTCGTGGACTTCGCCCTACGGTTGGGGTTTGAGGTCCGGCTGTGCCGAGGCTATCGTCCCCAGACCAAGGGTCGGGTGGAAAGCGGGATCAAGTACCTGAAGGGCAACTTCTGGCCCACGGTGCGGTTCGTGGACGTGGAGGACCTCAACCGGCAAGCCCGGGTGTGGCTGGACACCGTGGCCAACGTCATGGCAGCACGGGGGAGAGGCCTGTGGACCGGCTACGGGTGGAACGGGAGGTATTGCGTCCCCTGCCGGGCCTGGAGCGGTTGCGGCCCTGGCTACGGGAGCAGCGACGGGTGGGTCGGGATGGCTACGTGCAGTGGGAGGGGACGTGGTACGGGTTGCCTTGGCCCTGGCAGCCTGGGCAGGTGGTGCAGGTGCAGGCGGAAGACGGGCTGGTAGAGCTGTGGGTAGGAGACCAACGCGTGGCCGTCCACCCCCGGGCCTTCCAGCCCCACCAGCGCCTCACCCATCCTCTCCAGTGGGCAGGGGTTGCGGCTCCCTGTGGCCACCGGCGGTGGGAAGTCCCGGCCGTACAGCTGGCCACCGTGGAGGTGGAGCGGCGCGCCCTGAGCACCTACGAGGGCTTGGTGGGGGAGGTGAGTCGGCCATGATCCCCCTCGCCAAGGCCCGTCAGTCCCTCGAGCAGCTGGGCCTGCACCAGGCCGCGGCGGTCCTGGAAAGTCGGCTGGACCTAGCGGCCCGCAAGCAGCTCCCCTACGCCGAGTTCCTGGCCGACCTGCTGGCCGTAGAGGCCGCCGCTCGTCGGGAGCGCTACCTGCGGACGCGCATGCGCTTGGCTCACCTGCCCTTCCACCGCACCCTGGAGCAGTTTGACTTCCGCTTCCAGCCCTCCCTGGACGAACGCCAGGTGCGGGAGCTGGCCACCTTGAGCTTCGTGGGCCGATGCCGCCAACGTCATCTTCCTGGGCCCTCCGGGCGTCGGTAAGACTCACCTGGCCGTGGCCCTGGGTATCAAGGCCGTGGAGGCCGGCTACGGCGTGTACTTCGTCTGCGCCCACGACCTCCTGGAAGACCTCCGTCGCGCCCAGACCGAACACCGGCTGGACCGCGGCATGCGCGTCTACCTCGCCCCCAAAATCCTCATCGTGGACGAGTTTGGCGTCTGGCCCTACGACTGGGCGGCAGCCACGGCCCTGTTCGCCCTCATCTCTGCCCGGTACGAGCAGGGCAGCGTCATCCCCACCAGCAACAAGGGCTTCGCCGAGTGGGGGGACGTGCTGGGCGACTCCGTCATCGCCACCGCCATCCTGGACCGGCTGCTGCATCACAGCCACGTCCTCAACATCCGGGGCGAGAGCTACCGCCTGCGAGAGAAAAAGCGCGCAGGTCTGTTCGGATCCCGCCCTGCCCCAGAGGAGGTGAACCCGGGCGAGAACACCGATCCCCTACGCTAGGACCCCAGGGGGTGGGTCAATTCCAAGTTGGCGGTGGTGGGTCAATTTAGGCTGGCGTTGACACATATCCGCACCACTCGGTGGTGGCCTCTTTCCTGCTCCTACCCGCAAAACCCAGTTCTCCCGGCGCGGCCCACCCATCTCACCCAAGATCACCAGCCAGGAGCTGGGCCCGCAGCAAGCCGGACCCGTAGGTCTTCCGGGAGGCCGCCCGCCGGGCCGGGGTGGCCCGGAGGCGTGCTGGATGGTGGGGGACCTGCCGCACGCGGACGTGGCCGGAGTACTTTCGGCGGGCATGACCGGGTGTGGGTCCGCCGTGGGTCCCACGGGCTCCCGCCCACGGCGCCCAGCCCTCATCACGTCGTAGGGAGCCTGAGCGCCCTGCTGGAAGTCCTGCTTTAGGTCCGTCCCTCCGGCCGGGATCGGAGAGGCGGTCACAGGACGTGGGTCACCTTTCGCAGACCCCTTGGACGGTCGGGGTCCGTACCCCGCACTCGCCCAAGGTGGTACGCGAGGAGCTGGACGGGGAGGGCGTACACGTGCGGGGTGAGCTCCTCCGGCACGTCCGCGGGCGCCCGGAGGGATCCCGCAAGCCGCCTGGGGAGCTGCGTACCCGAGGACAGCACGGCCGCGTCCGCGCCGCGCCGCCGAAGCTTGCGCAACACGCCCGCCACGTGGCGCCTCGTGGGGCCGGGCGGGGCCACCACCAGCACCGGGAAGCCTTCCCCCACCAGCGCCACCGGCCCGTGGAGGAAGTCCGCGGACGAGAGTGCCTCCGCCGCCACGTACGCCGCTTCCTTCAGCTTAAGCGCGGCCTCCCGCGCGGTGGCGTAGTTGTAGCCGCGGCCGGTCACTAGACACGCGGCGGCTCCCGCCCACCGCCGCGCCAGGTCCGCGGCGGCAGGCTCGGCACCGAGGGCCGCCTCAAGCCACTCCGGCAGGTCCCCGTGCGCGCCCAGCAGGGCACGGTCGTCCTTCACCACCGCCGCGAGCAGACTCAGGACCGTGAGCTGCGCCACGTACGTCTTCGTGGCGGCCACGCTGCGCTCGGGGCCCGCGTGCAGGAGGACCGCCTCGTGCGCGGCCTGCGCCAGGGGCGAGCGGTCCCGGTTGGTCACCGCCACCGTGAACGCTCCCCCCGCCCGGGCCGCCCGCACGAACGCCACCACGTCCGGCGACCGTCCCGACTGGGACAGCGCCACCACCCAGGCGCCACGGAGCCGCGGTCGCGCGCGGTACATCGTCACCACGGAGGGCGCCGCCAGCGAGACGGGCACGCCCAGGTGGACCTCCCACAGGTAGCGCCCGTACAGGGCCGCGTTGTCCGAGGACCCCCGGGCGGCGAACACCACCAAGGCGGGAGGGTCGCGGCGCCAGCGGGCCGCCAGGCGCTGCACCGACGCCCTGCCCACCTCCCACAGCCGCTGGACGGCTGCGGGAGCTTCGCGGATCTCCTGGTGCATCCAACGGCCCGCGGTGGTCACGGCGGCGTGATGTCCCCGAGGACCACGGGCCTGCGCGCTCCCGTGGCCGACGGCAAGTTACCCGCCAGGCCCCACGCGGTGAGGGCGCCCAGCACGGCGAACGCCACCGCTTCCTTGAAGTCCGGGTCCACCCCCTCCTCCGCGGTGGTCCGCACGGGGACGGGGGCGAGCAGCTCCCGGATCCACCGCACCAAGGTCTCGTTGTGCACCCCGCCCCCGCTCAGGAGCACCTCGTCCACCCGGCCCAAGAACCGGTACGCATCCGCCACCGTTCGCGCCGTGAGGTAGGTGACGGTGGCCACCAGGTCTTCGTCTGGGATCCCGAGGGCCCGGCCGCGCTCCACCAGGGCCCGCGCGTAAGAGGCGCCGAAGACCTCCCGACCCGTGCTCTTCGGCGGCGGCTGGGCGAAGTACGGGTCCTGCAGCAGCTCCTGCAACAAGGCGGGCTGCGGAGTGCCCGTGGCTGCCATTCTGCCTCGGTCGTCGTAACGCCTTCCTGTCAGGAGTTCCACCACGCCGTCCATCACCATGTTGCCCGGTCCGGTGTCGAAGGCGACCACCGCGTCGGGGCCACCGCTCGCAGGGAGGTACGTGACGTTGGCGATCCCGCCGAGATTCTGGACCGCCCGGTGGCGTCCCGGGTGGGAGAACAGGAGCCAGTCCAGGTACGGGACGAGCGGCGCTCCCTGACCCCCGGCGGCCACGTCCCGGGCCCTAAAGTTGCTCACCACGGGGAGCCCCGTCCGCTCCGCCACCACCGCGGCCTCCCCGAGCTGGAGGGTGCTGTGGCCCGGTACGTGCCATGCGGTGTGTCCGTGCGAAGCCACCAGGTGGACGTCACCGGGCCCCAACCCTGCGCAGGCCAGGGCCTGCAGCGCGGCTTCAGCCAGGCGCTCCCCGATCTCGAAGTTCTGCCGGCAGAGATCCTCCGTCGTGGCCTCAGAAGTGGACAGGCGCAGCAGTGCCTGTCGCTCCGCCTCACCGTAGGGCCGGCTCCACGTGGCCAGGGTGCGGACTCGCAGATGCTCTCCCCGCCGCACCTCCACCACCGCGGCGTCTACCCCGTCGCAGGAGGTGCCGGACATGAGGCCCACCACGCGCAGCACGCGGGACGGGTGCGGCCAGCGGAACGTGCTCACTCCTCCCCCAGAGCCGCACGCACGCGACCGCCCGCCCGCTCCAGCCGTTCTGCGGCGTCCTGCGGGCCGCAGCCGGTGCGCGCCATGACGATGGCCACCTTCACGTTCCTGCCCGCCCGTTCCAGCACCCGTTCTGCCTCCTCCACGGGGACACCTGCCGCCTGGGCCACGATGCGCGCCGCCCGCGCGGCGAGCTTGCGGTTGAGGGGCCGCAGGTCCACCATCAGGTTCCGGTACACCTTTCCCAGGCGCACCATGGCCGCGGTGCTGAGCATGTTCAGAACCATCTTCTGGGCCGTGCCGGCCTTCATGCGGGTGGAGCCCGCCACCACCTCGGGCCCCGTGCGCACCACCACCGCCACGTCTGCCAGCGCCTCCATGGGAGAGGCCGGGTTGTTGCACACCGCCACCACCGCGCAGCCCACCTTCCGGGCGGCCCGCAGGGCGCCCAGCACGTAGGGCGTCCGCCCGCTGGCGGCGATCCCCACCACCACGTCCCCGGGGGACGGCGTGTGGGACAGCAGGTCCGCGGCGCCGAGTTCGGGGTCGTCCTCCAGCTCGGAGCTTGCCTCCACCCCGGACCCGACCCCGCCCGCCACCACCACGCGCACGCAGCCGGGGTCCACCCCGAAGGTAGGCGCCCACTCCACCGCGTCCAGCCACCCCACCCGGCCGCTGGTGCCCGCGCCCACGTAGAACACCCGCCCTCCCCGGGACAACCTCTCCGCCACCAGCTCCGCGGCCCGGGCCACCGCCGGCAGCGCTTCCCGGACCGCCTCGGCCACCGTGGCGTCCTCCCGGTGGATCACGCGGACCACCTCTTCGGGGTTCAACCGGTCCAGGTCCGCACTCCTCGGGTTGGGCTGTTCGGTCTCCAGCTCGTCCAGCGCTCCGTCCACGCTCCCCTCCCGCATTCCGCCTTCGCTCCCGCAAGGACTCCTAGACGTGCTGTGCCACGGCCTCGTGGAAATCCTTGCGGAACGCCACGATCCCCTCCCGAACCCGCGGGTGCACGCGGTTCGTCAACAAGACCACCACCAGCTCGCGGTCGGGGTCCACCGCCACCGACGTGCCCGTGAACCCCGTGTGGCCAAACGAGCGGGGCCCTAGGGCGGCGAAGAACGTCTCGGCGTGGTGCAGCGCCCAGCCCAGGCCCCGCGGCGGGCCTTCCGCGCCGCCGCGCTGGTCCCGCACCGCCTCCGCCGCGTACGGCGCCGGGACCCAACCGTCCGGCCGCATCCACGCTTCGGCCACCCGTGCCACCTCTTCCCCAGTGGAGAACAGCCCCGCGTGCGGGGCGATCCCTCCCAGGGCGTAGTAGGCGTTTCCGTCGTGCACCTCACCCACGATCACCCCAGTGCGCCACGGGAACCCGGATCCCGCCTGCCCCGCAAGACCCCGCTCGTACGCGTTGCCCTCCTCGGTGGCCGCGCACCGGCCCTGCCACGCCACCGACGGGCAGAACCGGGTCCGGCGCAGCCCCAGCGGCCCGGCCACGTGTTCCTCGAACAGCGCGTCCATCCGCCGGGCGGCGGCCCGTTCGGCGGCCACGCCGGCCAGCAGCATGCCCAGGTCCGAGTACACCACGCGCCGGCCGGGCTGTGCGTTCAATGGAAGGCTCGCCAGCGCCCGCACCACCGCCTCCCGGCCTCGAGCCTCCAGGTACAGAGGCTTCCAAGCCACGAACCCGCCCGTGTGCGCGAGCGCTTGGCGCACCGTCACCCGGCCGCAGGGTGCCCCAGCCAGCTCTGGCAGCCACCGGGCGAGGGGGCCATCCAAGTCCAAGAGCCCCGCCGAGCACAGCCGCAGCACCACTGGCATGGTGCACAGCACCTTGGTCAGGGAAGCCAGGTCGAACAGCGTGCCGAGCCGGACGGGCCGCCGCTCGGGGACCAGGGCGGCGTCCCCCACGGCTGCCCTGAACACCGTCCGCTGGCCCTGACGCACCACCGCCACCGCTCCGGGGAAGGCCCCCGCCCGGACCCCGTCCTCCAGTCGCCTCTGGAGTTCCCTCACGCCCGCTCCGGCCGCATCCTGGGATCCAGCAGCTCCTGCAGCCCGTCGCCCAGAAGGTTGAATCCGAGGACGACCGCCGCGATGGCGACACCCGGCGCGATGGCGTTCCACGGCGCGATCTCCATGAACTGCCGGCCCTCGCTCAGCATGTTGCCCCACGACGGCACGGGCGGTTGGATCCCCAGGCCCAGGAAACTTAGTGCGGACTCCGACAGCACCGCCAGGGATAACCCCAGGGAGACCTGTACCAGGACGGGCGCCAAGGCGTTGGGCGCCACGTGCCGCACCAGCACCCGCAGGCTACCCGCACCCATGGCCCGCGCGGCCTCCACGTACTGCTCGTTCCGGACCGTGAGGGCGGCGGCCCGGGCCACCCGGACGAACTGCGGCGTGTACACCACCCCCAGCACAACCACCAGGTTTGCCAGCGAGGGCCCGAGGATCGCCATGACCGCCATCGCCAGGAGCAGCCCCGGAAAGGCGAACAGGATGTCGGCAAGCCGCAGGACCACGTGGTCCGCCGTCCCTCCCGCGTATCCCACGGCGAGGCCCACGGTGGTGCCCGCCAGCGCCGCCAGCCCCACCGCGCCGAAGGCCACCAGCACCGAGGGCCGCGCGCCCACCAGCACGCGGCTCAGCAGGTCGCGGCCGAACTGGTCGGTGCCCAGGGGGTGGTCCCACGACGGGCCCTTCAGCAGCGCGTCCGTCCTCATGGCCAGAGCCCGATCCAGGAGCAGGGCTGGGGCCAAGGCCGCCACGCACAGGCACACGCCCACCACGGTGCCGCCCGCCACCGTCAGCCACCTCCGCTCCCGCGGCATCCGCCGCCACCGGGCACGCCACGCGCCCTCGGCCCTCGCTCGCCGCACCGCCCAGTCCGAGCCGGCTCGCCGCAGCGCCTCAGTCATACCGGATGCGCGGGTCGATCCACGCGTACAGCAGGTCGGTGGCGAGGTTGGACGCCACGAAGAGGGTGGCCGTGACCAGCACCACGCCCTGCAGCATGGGGTAGTCCCGCTGCAGGATGGCGCTGAGGGCGAGCCGGCCCATCCCCGGGAGTCCGAAGACCTCCTCCACCACCACCGCTCCGCCCAGCAGGTACCCCAGCTGGAAGCCCACCACGGTCACCACGGGGATCAGGGCGTTCCGCAGCACGTGGCGGCCCAGCACCGGGCGGGCCCCGAGTCCCTTGGCACGGGCCGTACGCACGTACTCGTGCCCTAAAACCTCCAGGACCGACGCCCGCACGTAGCGCAGCAGCGCCGCGGCAAGCCCTGCCGCCAACGCGAAGGCGGGGAGCACCAGTGCGGACAGGTTGCGGCCCAGGTCCTCCCAGGGAGGGACGTAGGTGCCCAGGGTGCGCACCCCGAGCCGTGAGGAACCCAAAATGAGCATGGTCCCCAGCCAGAAGTTGGGGACCGAGAGCCCGAGCAGCGCCAGCACGCTCAATACAGGCGCCACCCAGCGCTTCCGACTGGTGGCCGCGGCCACCCCGGCCGGGATGGCCACGCCCACCGCCAGGGTCACCGCCAGAACCGCCAGCTCCAGGGTGACGGGCAACCGGCTGGCGATCTCGTCCCGAACCGGCCGCGCGGTGCGTAGGGAGACGCCCAGGTCGCCCTGCGCGATCCGCGCCACGTAATCCAGGTACTGTCCCCACACGGGCCGGTCCAGGCCGAACACCCGCTGGAGCTCTGCCATCTGCTCTGGCGTCATCTCCACCTGGGTCCCCAAGAACAGCTGGATGGCGTCCCCCGGGACCATGCGGATGATCAGGAACACCAGGGTGACCGCGCCCCAGAGAACCGGGAGCGCGGCCACCAGGCGTCGGATCAGGTACCGCTGCATCCCCTACTTCTGCGTCTCCTCCAGGTAGTACAGGGAGCCGTTGCCCACCACCCGGAAGCCCCGGAGGTTCGGACGCAGCACCTGCGTCTCGAAGGGCGTGTACAGGAATAAGGCGGGCGCCCTCTCCACCAGCAGCAGCTGGAGCTCGTCGTAGATGGGCTTGCGGCGTGCCGGGTCCAGGTTGACCCGCCCCCGTTCCAGCAGGCGGTCCACTGCTTCGTCCTTGAACAGGAAGTTGTTCACCGCGCCCGCGCTGTGGAAGGTCCGGTACAGGAAGCGGTCGGGGTCCGGGTCGCCGCCCCGGAGCTCCACCATGGTGTCGAAGTCGCGCTTGACCCACCGGTCGATGTACGTGCCCCACTCCACCTGCTCCAGGGTCGCGGCCACGCCCACCTCCCGGAGCTGCGCCTGGATCACCTGGGCCACCGCGATCCCCCCTTCGTACGTGGGCGACGTCACGATGCGCGTGCTGAACCCGTTGGGGTAGCCTGCCTCCGCCAACATGCGCCGTGCCCGTGCCACGTCGCGGCGGTACGAGGGGAACCGACTCACTGGCAGGGCGTAGGCCCGCACCGAGGCGGGAATGGGCCCCGAGACCTCCGCGAACCCCAGCTCCGCCGCCTGCACGATCGCGTCCCGGTCGAGGGCGAAGCTCAGAGCGTATCGCACCGCGGGGTTCTGAAACGGCGGGCGGGTGGTGTTGAAGGAGAAGATCCGAAGGTTGATCCCCGGCTTCTGGACGACCACCACCCCCGACTCCCGCTTCGCCTGCACCACCACGCTCCCCTGGTTGATGGTGGCCATGTCCAGGGCACCGCTGCGCACGCCCGCCAGGAGCGAGGCCTGGTCCGGGATCACCCGGAACACCACCTGGTCCACCCGTGGCAGGCCCCGCCGGAAGTAGCGGGGGTTGCGGACCAGACGCATGAAGTTGTCGGGCACCCACTCGGCCAGCATGAAGGGGCCGGTGCCGGCCACCACCCGCTGCAGATTCCCGTGTCGCTGGACAGCGGCCTTCTCCACGATGGCCAGGTTGCCCGAGGCGAGCCCGGACAGGAGCGAGGCCAGGGGGTGGCGCAGGCGGACGCGGACCGTGTACCGGTCCGGCGCTTCCACGGACTCCACGGCGTCGATGTAGGAGCGCCCCGGCGAGCGGGTCGCCGGGTCCAGTACCCGCTCCAGGCTGAACTTCACGTCCTCACTGGTCAGCTCGGCGCCGCTGTGGAACCGCACCCCGCGCCGCAGCCGGAACACATACGTGCGGGAGTCCGGCGTCTCCCACGACTCCGCCAGGTCCGGCTCGATGCGGAGTTGGTCGTTGTACCGGACCAGCTTGTTGTAGAGGAGATCGAGCCTCCGGAAGGACGAGAACGCGGTCACCACGTGCGGGTCAAGCCCCACCACCTCCTGGTCCACCCCCACGGTGATGATCACCGGGCCCGGGGCGGCCTGCGCGGACAGCAGCCCTCCCGCGCTCACCAGCAACGCCAGTGCCACCAGCCACACGCGCATACCCTCACCTCCTCCTCAGGTTGTTGCTGCTCTGCGGACCTCGCCAGGACGCGAGGGGTCCCACGGTCTTGCGGTAGATCCACTCGTGCACGCCCGACCGGACGAAGTCGCGCAGGACCCCCACCCGGTGGTAGCCCAGGCCCCGGTAGAACCGCTGCGCCCGCCGGTTGAAGTGGGACACCAGCAGGAACACGTTGGGGCCGTGCCGGAGGATGCGCGCCTCCGCGGCGCGGAGAAGCTTCGCGCCCACGCCCTGGCCCCGGACCGACGGGTGCGTGGCGATCCAGCGGACGTAGCCGGAGTGGGCGAAGGTCCCCCGTACCTGGAACCACACGAAGCCCACCACCGCCCCCTCTCGCACGGCCACCAGCACCGGCTCCCCTCCCCGCAGGGCCGCCTGCAGCAGCGCCCGGGCTTTCTCCCGCCCCACGCCGTAGCGGCGCCAAAGGTCTTCCTGGCCCACCAGGTCCGCGCACGCTGGTAGGTCCGCGGCCGTGGCCGGCCGGATGCGAACCGACCTCCCCCGTCCCACGCCTGCCCTCAGTACTTCCGGTCCAGCAGGGCGTCGCGGGTACGCTCCAGGGCCCGTCGGGCCGCCGCGTACCGGCGCAGGAGCACACCCGCGAACACGCTGTCCAGCACCGCCATAGCCGCCACCCGTGAGCCGAGCGCCGCCTCCCGCAACAGGGGTTCCCGGGCCACGGTGTTCAGCACCGCGTCCGCCACCCGGGTGATGGGCGAGGGCCCCACCTGGGTCACCGCCACGGTGAACGCCCCCGAGGCCCGCGCCACCCGCAGCGCCTCCACGGTGTCCTTCGTGCTCCCCGAGTGGGACACCCCGATGGCCACGTCCCGACGGCCCAACAGAGCCGCGGAGGTGGCCTGCAGGTGCGGGTCGGTGAACGCCTGCGCCTGTACGCCGACCCGGAGGAGCTTCAGCGCGCCGTCCAGCGCCACCACCCCAGAGGCACCCACCCCGTACAGGTCCACGCGCCGCGCGGAGGCCACCCGCTCCACCACCTCCTGCAGCGTGGAGCGGTCCAGCACCCGGAGGGTCTCCTGCAGGGCTGCGCTCATGGCCCCGAACAGCTTCCCACACACCTCCTCCAGGTCGTCTCCTCTTCGGACCTCCCCCGCGATCTGCGGCCGCTCCGTGGCGAGCTCCGCACTCAGGCGGATCCGCAGCTCCTGGTAGCCCCGCAGGCCGATCCGCTTGCACACCCGCACCACCGTAGCCTCGCTCGCCCCGCAGCGTTCTGCGAGCTCCGTGATGGAGAGCTCCGGGACGCGCCGAGCGTGGCGCACCACGAAGGTGGCCACCCGCCGTTCCGCGTCCGCCAGAGACGGCGCCAGCTCCCTGAGCCGAAGCCAACAGCTCGCCCCCTGGGCCCCCATACGGGCCTCCTTCGCCCCCGCGTGAAAAAATCCTTCAGAGTTTCGGCACGGAAATGAAAATCATGTGCGGGCCGCCAAAAAACCCGTAGGCCCACACTCACCGGCCCCAACCCCGGCCCCGGCACCTGCCGATGCGGGGCCGACCGGCTGGCCGCCATGACCGGTCTGAGCCGGATGACGGTCATCCAGGCGCTCCGCCGCCTGCAGGCCCGTGGCCTCCTCCGGCGCTACACCCGGGAGGCCAAGCGCCAGACCGTCTGGCTGGTCGAGGTCCCGCGGCCCGGCCCGCCACCGCTGCCAGAAGCCCTGCGGACCGCGAGCCTGGCGGGCCAGGGCTGGCTGGTGGACCGTCTGGACCCCGAGGACCTGGCACTCGCCAGTTCGCTTGTGCCCGACCTCTTGCCTTCGCAGCGGGAGGGGCTAGGAGCCTGTCCACGAAATCCCTGCCGAGCAGGGATTGCGTTGGCTCGTGACGAATAAACCTTCATGCTGAACAGACCGTACCGTCCCTATCACCCTCATCAGCTGTTGTTGCTCCCTCCCTCCCTGCAGGAGTGGCTTCCGGAAGGGCACCTGGCGTACTTCATCAGCGACCTGGTGGACAGCTTGGACCTCAGCGCCATCGAGGCCACCTACGAGGACGAGCTGCGGGGCGCTCCTGGACCTACCCCGCTTTCGTGGACAGGTTAGTGCGTTAGAGTCCCAGGTAGTGGTGGAATTTCAAGCCGGGTGTGGGCCTGGTAGGTGGCCGTTGAC
>CAYTFH010000024.1:0-14517 GCA_964437095.1 uncultured bacterium
GCCTCCCGGGCCACCGACGCGGTGCGGGCGGGCCTGCGGGAGCGCGGCCTGGACGTGACCGAACGCAGGAGGTAGGCCATCCGGCGCTGCACCAGCCGGGTGGCCACCAGGACGCTCAGCCGGTACAGCAGGTCCATGGTGCGGGCGTCCCGGCCCACCAGGACGCGGAAGGCGTTGCGCTCCACCGCGTCCACCACCGTGCGGGCGGCCTCCTCCGGTTCGAGCACGGGGACGGTCGGCCGCGCCGCAGCCTTCGGGAGCTCCACCCCGGAGTGGACGGCGATGTCCGTGCGCATGGCCCCGGGCAGCACCAGGGTCACCCGCACCGGGGTGCCCTGGAGCTCGGCCCAGAGCCCCTCCGTGAGGAGCTTCACCGCGGCCTTGGAAGCCCCGTACACGGTCTGGCCCGGGACGGGTTTCCGCGTTGCCCGCCCAGGTGGAAGGGGCCCACGGCCGGTGACGTGCGCCACGTGCAGAGTCAGGTCGGAGGCAACAGCCCCGGCGGCGGACCGGGTCTGCTCCAGACCCTCCGGCCGCTTGTCCACCGCTGCCACCCGGGCCCCGCAGGAGCTGCAGGCCAGGGCGCGCCCCAGCCCGCTTCCCGCTCCCGTGACCACAAACACGACCTTCACGCGCTCATCCTCCTTCCCTCCGAACCCTTCCCCGTCTCCGGGCCGGAGCCCTGCTGACCCGTAGCCAACGGTCCCTGTGCGCCGTATCGTATACTAAAGGCGGCAGAGCGGACACAGAGTCCGCATTGCGGACAGGAGGTGGGAACCGTGAGGTGGCTGGGTGCACGGCAACTGGCGGCGGTGCTCGTGGCGCTGGCGGTGGGCTCCCTGGCCCCCGTCCTCCGCGCGGGCGAGGTGGTGACCCTGCGGTTCTCCAACTGGCACCTGGTGGAGACGGTGTGGGGGAAGTCCCTCCGGGAGGCCATCCAGGTGTTCGAGAGCCGCAACCCGGGCATCCGGATCATCCCGGAGCCCATCTCGTACGCGGAGAAGGAAGCCCGTTATCAAGCGGAGTGCGCGGCCCGGCGCATGCCGGACGTGGTGAAGCTGCACAACTTCTCCCTGGCCATGTTCTTCGAGCTCGGCTGCGCCGCGGACCTGACCCCCTTCGTCCAGAAGGAAGGGCCGGACTTCCTCAAGAGCTGGTACGAGTTCCCCATCAAGTCCCTCACCTACAAGGGACGGCTTTTGGCCATGCCCGGGGACTACATGTCCATGGTCCTCATCTACAACCGGGAGCTGTTCCGCGCCGCGGGGCTGGACCCCAACCGGCCGCCCCGCACGTGGGAGGAGTTCCGGGAGTACGCCAAGCGGCTTACCCGGGACACGGACGGGGACGGGCGGGTGGACCAGTGGGGGTTCAGCATGCCCGCCTCCAAGAACCCCGGGCTGCCGCTGCGCATTCTCCCCATGGTGTGGAGCTTCGGGGCGGACTTCCTGACCCCGGACGGCCGGCGCTCGGCCATGAACACCCCGGAGTTCCGGGAGGCCTTCCGGTTCATCGTGGAGCTGGCCACCGTGGACCGGGTGGTGCCTCCGGGGGTGACCACCTTCGGCCCGCAGGACGTGCGGACCCAGATGGCCCACCGCCGCATCGCCATGAAGGTCGGCTCGGGGTGGACCTACCCCATCGTGAACGCCATCAACCCGCAGCTGCGGGCCGCGGAGGTGCTGGAGGCGGCCCCGGTGCCCGCGGGCCGGCGGCGGGTCACCGCGGCGTGGCTGTCGGGGTGGATCATGAGCCCCCACACCCAGCACCCGGAGGCCGCGTGGCGGTTCATCAAGTTCCTGACCAGCAAGGAAACGGAGAAGAAGTTCTTCGAGGACAACCGGGTGATCTCGTCCCGCAAGGACGTGAACGTGCTGCCCCTGGTGAAGATGGACAAGTTCTCCCGGGTCATCGTGCAGGAGCTGCAACACGCCCGGCTGGAGCCCCAGATCAAGGAGTGGCCGGAGATCTTCGACGCCTTCGCCACCGCCCTGCAGGAGGCGTTGACGGGCGCCAAGCCGTGGGACCGGGCGCTCGTGGACGCCCACAACCGGGTGGAGGGGATCCTTGCACGGCGTTAGCCGTGCGGCTGCAGGCTGGATAGGCCCACGGCGGGGCTTCCGGGTGCGGGAGCCCGCCGTGGGCTACCTCTTCGTGGCCCCTGCGGTGCTGCTGCTCGCCGCGGTCCTGGTCTACCCCGCCCTCACCACCCTGCGGCTGAGCCTGTCCGCCCCCGGGGGCGGGTTGGGGTTCCGCCACTACGCCCAGCTCGTCTCCGACTCCCTGTTCTGGCAGGTGGTGCGCCAGACCGCGGTGTTCGTCGCCGCCAGCGTGGCCGCGCACCTGCTCCTGGGGCTGGGGGCGGCTGTGGCGGTGGCGGGGTCGGTGCCCGCCCGGGGCCTGTTCCGGGTGGTGGTCCTGCTGCCGTGGGTGGTACCCGACGTGGTGGCGGGGATCGTGTGGAAGTGGATCCTCAACCCCCTGTACGGGGTGCTCAACGACCTCCTGGTGGCCGCGGGCGTGCTGCACCAGCCCCTGGAGTGGCTCACCCACCCTTCCCTGGCACCGGTGAGCGTCATCCTGGCCAACGTGTGGCGCGGCTTCCCCTTCGTCATGGTGATCCTCCTGGCCGGCTTGCAGAGCATCCCCCAGGAGCTGTACGAGGCCGCGAGCCTGGACGGGGCGGGATCCTGGGCGCGCTTCCGGTTCGTCACCCTGCCCGGCCTCCGGAAGGTGCTGGTGGTGGCCCTGGCCCTGGACACCATCTGGGAGGTCCGGAGGTTCGGGCTGGTGCAGGCCATGACGGGCGGCGGGCCGGGCACCCTGACGGAGGTGCTGAGCACCCAGGTGTTCAAACAGTACTTCCAGTTCTACCGGTTCGAGTACGCCTCCGCCATGGCCGTGGCCATGACGGCGCTGTTGCTGGTGGTGAGCCTGCCCTACGTGCGCATGATCATGCAGGAGGAGTGAGGTGAGGGGCCGCGCGGGAACGGTCCTGGCCACCGTCGCCCTGGGGCTGCTGGCGGTGTACGTGCTGTTCCCCTTCGCGTGGATGCTCCTCACGGCCCTGAAGACGGAGCGGGAGGCCCTGCGGATCCCCTCCACGTGGTGGCCCGAGCGGCCCACCCTGGAGGCCTTCGTGGTCATGTGGACCCGGAAGAACTACGGCCTGTACTTCTTCAACAGCACCGTGATCTCCCTGAGCACCGCGGTGCTCTCCAGCGCCGTGGGCAGCCTCGCGGCGTACGGCTTCTCCCGGTTCCCGCTGCGGGCGGGTTCCTTCCTCATGGGCTTCATCCTCACCACCCAGATGCTGCCCGGGGTGTTGCTGGTGGGCCCGTACTTCCGCGTGCTCTCGAGCCTCGGCCTGTACGACACGCGCACGGGGCTGGTGATCGCCTTCCTCACCATCTGCCTGCCCTTCGCCACCTGGATGATGAAGGGGTTCATCGACTCGGTGCCCCGGGAGCTGGACGAGGCCGCCCGGGTGGACGGCTGCGGCTGGCTCGGCATCTTCCTGCGGGTGGTGCTGCCCCTGAGCCTGCCGGGTCTGGTGGCCACCACCCTGTTCGCGTTCCTGCTGGCCTGGGGAGACCTGCTGTGGGTGTCCACCCTGACCCACAGCGAGGCCATGCTCACCGTCACCCTGGCCATCGCTCGGACCGTGCAGGAGTTCTACGTGAACTGGCCCGAGCTCATGGCGGGGGCCCTCATCGGAGGGCTGCCCAGCATCGTCCTGTACCTGGCCCTGCAGCGGTGGTTCGTGCAAGGGCTCACCGCAGGGGCGGTCAAGGGGTGAGAACGTGTGGGCTCTGGTGAAGACCGGACGCGGGGAGGGGCTGGTGGAGCTGCGGGAGGTGCCCGAGCCCCGGCCGGGACCCGGCGAGGTGCTCATCGAGGTGCAGGCCGCCTCCGTGTGCGGCAGCGACGTACACATCTACCACGACCGCCACCCCTACTGGCCGCCCATGGTCCTGGGCCACGAGTTCGCGGGCGTGGTGGCGGAAGTCGGGCCGGGGGTGGACGGCTACCGGCCCGGGGATCGGGTGGTCTCGGAGACCAGCACGGGGGCCTGCGGCCGGTGTTCCCTTTGCCGGACCGGGAACCGGCAGATCTGCCCGCACAAGCGGGCCCCGGGCATCGGCCGGGACGGGGCCTTCGCCCCCTACCTGGTGATGCCCGCGGAGCTGCTGCACCGAATCCCCGAGGGGCTTTCCTTTGAGGAGGCCGCGGCCACGGAACCCACCGCGGTGGCCGTGCACGCGGTGGCCGAGCGGGTGGCGGTGCGGCCCGGCGAGCGGGTGGTGGTCCTGGGCCCCGGGCCCATCGGCCTGCTGTGCCTGCAGGTGGCCCGGGCGTGCGGCGCCCAGTGGGTGGCGGTGGTGGGCACGGCCCGCAGCGCCCGGCGCAGGCTGCCCGCGGCCCGGGAGCTGGGCGGGATCCCCATCGAGCTCGGCCGCGAGGACCCCGTGGCCCGGGTGGCGGAGCTCACGGACGGGGAGGGCGCGGACGTGGTGCTGGAGACCTCCGGCTCCCCCGCGGCCGTGGCCATGGCTCCGCACCTGGCCCGGCGGATGGGCAGGGTGTGCGAGCTGGGCGTGACGGGCAGGCAGGAGGTGTCCTTCCCCTGGGACGTGGCCCTGTTCAAGGGCCTGGACCTGCAGTTCTCCTTCAGCAGCCGGCACAGCAGCTGGGTCCTGGCGCTGCGGCTGCTGGCGGAAGGGCGGGTGCGCACCGGGCCGCTCCTGGACGTGCGGCTGCCCCTGGCCCGCTGGCAGGAGGCGTTCCAGGCCGTGGAGTCAGGGCAGGCCATCAAGGCGCTGCTGTACCCCAAGGAGGTGTGAGGCGTGGAGCTCGTAGGACGGGGCGCCCTGGTCACGGGAGCCGGACGCGGCATCGGCCGGGCCGTGGCCCTGCGGCTGGCGCAGGCGGGGGCGAAGGTGGCGGTGAACGACGTGGACGCTTCCGCCGCGGAACGGGTGGCGGAGGAGGTGAGGGCGCTGGGAGTGGACGGCTTGGCGGTCCCCGCGGACATCACCCGCTGGGAGGCGGTGGAGGACATGTGCCGCCGGGTGGCGGAGGTCTTCGGCGGGTTGCACGTGCTGGTGAACAACGCGGGGATCATCCGCCGCGGGACCCTGGAGACCATGCGCCTGGAGGACTGGCACGAGGTGCTGGCGGTGAACCTCACCGGGGCGTTCTACTGCTGCCGGGCCGCAGCGCCCTACATGAAGGAGGCGCGGTGGGGCCGGATCGTGAACGTGTCCAGCATCGCGGGCAAGATGGGGGACATCGCCTCCGCCCCCGGCTACGGCCCGTCGAAGGCGGGGCTGCTGGCCCTGACCCGGACCCTGGCCAGGGAGCTGGCCCCGTGGGGGATCACGGTGAACGCCGTGGCCCCTCACGCCATCGAGACGGAGATGAGCGCCCAGTGGACCCCCGAGCGCCGGGCACAGATCCTGGCCGGGATCCCCGTGGGGCGCCTGGGTACCCCGGAGGAGGTGGCGGAGGCGGTGGCGTTCCTGGCCTCTCCCAAGTCCGGCTTCATCACGGGGGAGACCCTGGACGTCAACGGCGGCGCGTGGATGGACTGACGGTGCGCTATCCGGCGGACGCCCTGAGGTCCTTCGTGGCGGAGGCTCTGGCGCGGGCGGGCGCACAGGCAGAGGAAGCGCAGCTGGTGGCCGACGCCCTGGTGCGCGCGGACCTGCGGGGCGTGCACTCCCACGGGGTGGTGCGGACCGGTGTTTACCTGGATCGCTTGAGGGCGGGGTCCATCCGGCCGGGAGCGCAACTCGCGGTGGTGGCCGACTGGGGAGCCTCCGTGCTGTGCGACGCGCAGGCGGGCTTCGGCATTGTGGCGGCGGCGCGCGCCATGGACCTGGCCGTGGAGCGGGCCCGCCGCCACGGGGTCGGGGTCGTGGGCGTGCGGAACAGCAACCACTGCGGCATGCTGGCGTACTTCGTGCTCCGCGCGGTGGCGCAGGGAGCCGTGGGCATCGCCCTGTCCAACGCGGACGCCCAGGTGGCTCCCTACGGTGCCCGCGCGCGATACCTAGGCACCAACCCTATCTGCGTGGGCGTGCCCGCAGGAGAAGAGCCGCCTGTGGTCCTGGACATGGCCACCAGCGAGGCCGCCCACGGGAGGGTGCGGGCCGCAGCACAGCGGGGCGAGCGCATCCCACCCACCTGGGCCCTGGGTCCGGACGGGCAGCCCACCACGGACCCCCAGGAAGCCCTGCGGGGAGCCCTGCTCCCCTTCGGCGGCGCTAAGGGTTCGGGCTTGGCCCTGGTGGTGGACGTGCTGGCGGGCCTGCTCACGGGGGCGGGCTCGGGCCCGGAGATCGTGCCGCTGTACGAGGAGCTACACCGGCCCCAGGGCGTGGGGCACCTGACGGTGGCCCTGTGGCCCGAAGCCTTCTGCGGGGGCGCGGCCCTGCGGGAACGGGTGGACCGGCTGGCCAGGCAGGTCAGGTCCCTCCCGCCCGCGGAAGGGTTCGACCGGGTGTGGTTGCCCGGGGAGCTGGAACACCGGCGGGAAGTGGAGTACGCACGACTCGGCATCCCTCTGCCGGAGGACGCGGTGGCGGTGCTGCGGCAGGTGGCGGCCGAGGTGGGGTTGGCCGTGCCGGAGGCGCAAGGATGAGCGGCAAGCGGACCGAGGGGGTGCAGTCTCTGGCGCGGGCCGCGGTCCTGCTGCGGGCCCTGGGCGAAGCCGGCCGACCCATGTCCCCGGGGGAGCTGGCCGCGGCCGTGGGCCTGCCGCGGCCCACCGTGTACCGGCTGCTGCAGACCCTGTGCTCGGAGGGGTGGGTGGCGCAGAACGGCCGCACCTTCGCCATCGGTGCGGGCGTGCTGTGGCTGGCCGCGCGGCGTCTGGAGCAGCTGGAACTGCGCACCGTGGGACGGCCCGTGCTCGCGGAACTGCGGGACCGGACCGGGGAGACCGTGCACCTGGGTGTTCTGGAAGCCGGGCAGGTGGTGTACGTGGAGAAGCTGGAGTCGCCCGGCCCCCTGCGCATGGCGTCCATGGTGGGGCGCATCGTCCCCGCCCACAGCACCGCCCTGGGAAAGGCCATGCTGGCCCACCTGCCGCGGGAGCAGGTGGAGCAGATCGTGGCCCGGCACGGGCTGGCCCGGCGCACCCCCAACACCATCACCGACCCAGCCCGCCTGTTCCAGGAGCTGTCCACCATAAGAGCCCGCGGCTACGCGGTGGACAACGTGGAGAACGAGGAGGGCATCCGCTGCGTGGGTGCGGCCATCTTCGACCACCGCGGGAGGGTGGCGGGAGCGCTGAGCGTGTCGGGTTCGGTGGCCACCATCTCCCTGGAGCGTGCCCGTCGCGAGCTGGGGCCCCTGGTGCGGGAGGCGGCGCAGCGCATCTCCCAGGCCATGGGCTGGCCGGGTCGCGGACCGCGTCCGGGCGCGTGAGGTGCGGGGTGGCGGAGCTGGTGTCCCTGGGAGAGGCCCTGGTGGAGTTCGCGGCGGCGGGCGGCTCCCTGGAGGACGCGCAGACGTACCGCCGCGGGTTCGGCGGCGACACGTCCAACTTCGCCGTGGCCGCGGCCCGACTGGGAGCGCGGGTGGCGTACGTGACCCGGGTGGGCGACGACGGGTTCGGCCGGTGCCTGCTGCGCATGTGGGAGCACGAGGGGGTACAGACCCGGTACGTGCAGGTGGTGCCCGAGGAACCCACGGGCATCTACTTCCTGGCTCAGGACTCGGGCGGCCGCAGCCACTTCACGTACTACCGGGCCAACTCCGCGGCCAGCCGTCTGTCGCCTCAGGACGTGCCGCCCGAGGCGGTGGACGCAGCGCGGCTGCTGCACACCAGCGGCATCAGCCAGGCCATCTCGCCCTCCGCCCGGGAGGCGGTGCGGTGGGCCCTGGAGCGGGCGCGCGGGCGGGGCGTCGTGGTCAGCTACGACCTCAACGTGCGGCCCAAGCTGCTCCCTCCCCCGCGGTTCCGGGAAGTGGTCCTGGAGGCCCTCCCGTGGGTGGACCTAGCGTTCTTGAGCACGGAGGACGCGGGCTACGTGTTCCCTGACCTCGGGGAAGAGGACGTGCTGCGCGCGGTGCTGGATCTGGGCGTGCGCGTGGCGGTGCTCAAGCGGGCCGAGCGCGGGTGCGCGGTGGCCACCGCGGAAGGTGAACGGCTGTCCGTCCCCGCGTGGCCCGTGGACGCGGTGGACCCCACGGGTGCGGGGGACGCCTTCGACGCCGCCTTCGCGGTGGAGTGGCTGGCGGGCCGTCCCCTGGACCAGGCCGCGCGGTTCGCCAACGCGGTGGGCGCCTTGGCCACCACGGAGGTGGGCGCCACCGCGGCCCTACCCACCCGGGCGCAGGTGGAGGCGTTCTTATCCCGGCACGGTGGGTCCCGTCCCCTCGACGCCGGCCCCGACGTCCGGTAAGCTTGCTGCCAAAACCGCTTTTTCGGGTGGTCGCCCGTGCGGGTCCCCATCGAACACCTCCGGGAGGACGTGCGGCTGCTCGGAAGCCTGCTGGGCCAGGTACTGCAGGAGCAGGGAGGCCCGCAGCTGTTGGAGCTGGTGGAGCGCGTCCGCCGCCGGGCCATCGCCCGCAGGACGGACCCCTCGCCGGAGAACGAGCAAAGTCTGCGCAGCGTCCTGTGGAGCCTGGACCTGGGCCAGACGTACGCGGTGGTCCGCGCCTTCACCCTGTACTTCCACCTCATCAACCTCGCGGAGGAGCACCACCGGCTGCGCACCCTGCGGGACCGGGAGATCCGGGGCCAGCCGGCTCCCCGGGCGGAGTCCGTGGCCGCGGCGGTGGCGTCCCTGCGGTCCGAGGGGGTCGGTGCCCGCCGGCTCGTGTCCTTGCTGCAGAGGCTGGAAGTGCGGCCGGTGTTCACCGCCCACCCCACGGAGGCCCGCCGCGCGTCGGTGCTGGTCCACCTGCGGGCGGTGGCGGACCTGCTGGCCGCGCTGAACGACCCGCAGGCCACCCCCGAGGGCCGGCGCAGGGCGGTGGACGGCCTGCTGGCCCACATCACCGCCCTGTGGCAGACGGACGAAGTCCGCCGGCGCCGTCCCTCTCCCCTGGACGAGGTGCAGAGCGGCCTGTACTACCTGGAGCGCAGCGCTTGGAACGTAGTACCGGTGCTGTACCGGGACCTGCAGGAGGCGGTGGAGGAGGCGTTCCCGGAAGCCCGAAGTGCGGTGCGGCCGTTCTTGCGCTTCGGGTCGTGGATGGGTGCCGACCGGGACGGTCACCCCCTCGTGACCGTGGAGGTCACGGAGCGCACCCTGGAACTGCAGCGGGAGCGGGTGCTGCGCCTGTACCGGGGAGAGGTGGCCGCCTTGATTCGGGAGCTCAGCGCGTCCACCCGCCGGGCGGGGGCGAGCCCCGAGCTGTTGGAGTCGGTGGAAGCCGACCTGAAGGAGCTGGTGGAGATTGCCGACGACCCTGACTTCCCTCCGGCCACGGAGCCGTACCGGCGCAAGCTGCGGGCCGTGGACGAGCGCCTCCGCCGGACCCAGCTGCGGCTGGCGGGAGGGTACGGCTCGCCCGGGGAGTTCGTGGAGGACCTGGAGCGCCTGCGGCGGAGCCTGGAGGCCAACCGGGGCGTTCGGCTGGCCCGCGGTCGGCTGCAGGACCTGTGGGTGCGGGCCCAGACGTTTGGGTTCCACTTCGCCAGCCTGGACCTGCGGCAGGAAAGCGCGGTGCACGGACGGGTGGTGGCGCACCTGCTGCAGCGGGCGGGGCTGGCCCGGGACTACTTGAGCCTCCCGGAGCCCGAGCGCACGGCTCTGCTGGCTCGTCTCGTGTCCGGTCCGCCGGTTCCTTTGCAGCCCGAGGACCCCGAAGCGGTGGAAGCCGTGCGGCTGTTTTGCGCCATCCCCACCTGGCAGGAGCGGTTCGGTCAGGAGGCCTGCCAGACGTACATCGTGAGCCTCACCGAGGGGCCCAGCGACGTCCTGGAGGTCCTTTGGCTGGCCGCCCAGGTGGGGTTGTTCCGGTACTCCCCGGAAGGGGTCATCAGCCGGCTGCACGTGGTGCCCCTGTTCGAGCGCATCGACGAGCTGCGGCGGTGCGGGCAGGTGCTGGACGCCCTCCTGCGCATCCCCGCCTACCGCGCGCACGTGGCCGCGTGGGGCGACGTGCAGGAGGTGATGCTGGGCTACTCGGACAGCAACAAGGACGGCGGGTACCTGGCCGCCAACTGGGCCCTGCACCGTGCCCAGAAGGCCCTGCCCGAGGTAGCCCGCCGCCACGGCTGCCAGGTCCGGCTGTTCCACGGCCGGGGCGGGGCCATCGGCCGAGGGGGAGGGCCCACGGAGCGGGCCATCCTGGCCCAGCCCCGGGAAGCCCTGGACGGCCGGCTCAAGCTCACCGAACAGGGGGAGGTCCTGGCGGCGCGCTACAGCAACCCCCTCATCGCGCGCCGCCACCTGGAGCAGCTCACCAGCGCGGTCATCCGGGCAGCCCTAGCTCCGTCCCAGCCGGCCGACCCGCGTCAGCAGGAGCGGTGGGAGGCCATCATGGACGGCCTGTCGGAGCGCAGCCGCCGGGCCTACCGGTCCCTGGTGTACGAGGACCCGGACTTCCCCACCTACTTCGCCGAGGCCACGCCCATCGCGGAGATCACCCGGTTGAACGTGGCCTCGCGGCCCGCCGCCCGCGGGCAGCCGGACCGGGTGGAGGACCTCCGGGCCATCCCCTGGGTGTTCAGCTGGACCCAGACCCGAGCCAACCTGCCGGGCTGGTACGGGCTGGGAAGCGCCCTGGACGGGTTCGCCCGCACCTCCCCCTCCGCTCTGGCGGAGCTGAGGGCTATGTACGCGGGCTGGCCGTTCTTCCGGTCCGTGGTGGACAACGCGCAGATCAGCCTGGGGACCGCGGACCTGGAGGTAGCGCGCCTGTACGCGGAGCTGGTGGCTGACGAGGGAGCCCGCGAGCGCGTCTACCGCCGGATCCGGGAGGAGTTCGACCTCACCGTGCGGCGGGTCCTGGAGGTCACGGGCCAGCGGGAGCTGCTGGACAACTCACCCGTCCTGCAGCGGTCGGTGCGCCTGCGCAACCCCTACGTGGACCCCATGAACTACCTGCAGGTCCGCCTGCTGCGGGAGCGGCGGGCCCGACCCGAGGACCCCGAGGTGGCGGAGCTGGTGCACCACACCATCAACGGGGTGGCTGCGGGACTGCAGACCACGGGCTGAGGGTCCTGCGTGCCGGTCCGTCCCAGCACAGGACCCGCGGCCGTGGGCGCAGAACATCTCTGCGAAGGGCACTGGCGGGAGGCCACATGAGGGGAAGGCTTCGAGGGCGCGACCTGCTGAGCATGCAGGACCTTTCCGCGGAGGAGGTCCGGGAGGTGCTGGACCTGGCCCGCCACCTCAAGCGGGAGCACCGGGCCGGGCTCGACCCCGACCTCCTGCGGGGCAAGACCGTGGCGTTGCTGTTCGAGAAGCCGTCCTTGCGCACCCGGGTCACCTTCGAAGTGGGCATGCGGCAGCTGGGAGGCTACGCGGTGTACCTGGCGCCCCAGGACGTGCAGCTCGGGGTTCGGGAGGCCGTCCCGGACGTGGCCCGAAACCTCGCCCGGTGGGTGGACGGCATCGTGGCGCGGGTGAACCGCCACGCCACCCTGCATGAGCTGGCGGACGCGGCCACCATCCCCGTGGTCAACGCCCTGTCGGACCGGGAGCACCCCTGCCAGGCCCTGGGCGACCTGCTCACGGTGGAGGAGAAGTGGGGTACCCTGTCGGGCGTACGCGCCGCGTGGGTGGGCGACGGCAACAACGTGTGCCACTCGTTCCTCCTGGCCGCCTCCCGGGTGGGGATGTGGGTCACCGTGGCCACCCCGCCCGGCTACGAGCCCGATGCACAGGTGGTGGCCGCGGCGCAAGCGGAGGCGGCGCGGTGGCGCGGCCGGGTGCAGCTGGTCACCGACCCCCTCCAGGCGGTGTCCGGCGCCCAGGTGGTGTACACGGACGTGTGGACCAGCATGGGCCAGGAGGCCCAGCGGGAGGAGCGGCGGAGGGCGTTCCAGGCCTACCAGGTGAACGCGGACCTGCTCGCCCACGCCGACCCCCACGCGGTGGTCCTGCACTGCCTGCCCGCGCACCGGGGGGAGGAGATCACCGACGAGGTCCTGGACGGGCCGCAGTCCGCGGTCCTGGACCAGGCGGAGAACCGGCTGCACGTGCAAAAAGCGGTGCTGTCCCTCGTTCTCTAAGAGGAGGAGAGAAGGGTGTCCCTGCCCGTGGCCGTCCGGCCCAACGACCTGGTGGACATCGCCATCGTGGCCTTCGTGGTCTACCAGCTCATGCTGCTCATCCGGGGCACGCGGGCGGTGCAGCTGGTGCAGGGCATGGGCGTGCTGTTCGTGGTGTACGCCGCGGCCAGCGCCCTGGGCTTGCACACCCTGCAGGCCATCCTCGGCTACCTGGGGGCCATCATCCCCGTGGCGCTGCTGGTGCTGTTCCAGCCGGAGCTGCGGCGGATCCTGGAGCAGATCGGCCGCGGCCGCCTGTTGTGGCCGCCCAGCGCCCTGGAGCGCGAGGTGGCCCTGCGGCTCAGCCACGACGTGGCACGGGCGGCCCGGGTCCTGGCGGAGCGGCGGCACGGCGCCCTCATCGTGCTGGAGCGCCGCACGGGGTTGGGGGACTTCGCGGAGACGGGCATCCGGCTGGACGCGGTGCTGAGCGTGCCCTTGCTGCTGAACATCTTCCACCCCAACACGCCCATGCACGACGGCGCGGTCATCGTGCGGGGCAACCGGGTCTTGGCCGCGGGCTGCGTGCTGCCCCTGAGCGAGAGCCCGCTGTTGAGCCGGGCCTTGGGGACCCGGCACCGGGCCGCGGTGGGGATCACGGAGGGCACGGACGCGGTGGCGGTGGTGGTGTCCGAGGAGTCGGGAACCGTGTCCCTGGCCCGGGACGGGACCTTGAGTCGGGGGTTGAGCGAGGAGGAGCTGCGGGCGGAGCTGCTCCGGCTGCTGGCGGCCCCGCCCGCACGGCCCGGAGGGCTGTGGCCGTGGCGCCGCAGCGCGTGAGGCATGGGGGCGGGGGAGCGCAACCTGTACCGGATCCTGTCGGTGGCCGTGGCCGTGGCCCTGTGGTACATGGTGGCCGCGGATCGCAACCCGCAGACGGAGCGCGCCTTCAGCGTGGAGTTGCAAGCCCGGGGCCTGCCCGCGGGGTTGGTGGTGGTGGGGACGACCCCCCGGGTGGAAGTCAAAGTGCGCGGGCCCCGTTCCGCGGTGGGGGAGCTGAACCCGGAGGGCGTGGAGGCGTACGTGGACCTCACCCAGGTCACCGAGGCGGGCGAGTACCGGCTGCCCGTGCGGGTCCGGGTGCCGCAGGGGATGCGGGTGGTGTCGGTGCAGCCGGACGAAGTGGTGGTGGGCGTGGACGTGGTGGCCCGCCGTCAGGTGCCCGTGGAGGTGGTGCTGCAGGGCACACCCGCCCCCGGGGCGGTGCTGGGCCAGCCCTCGGTGCAGCCCGCTCAAGTCACGGTGCAGGGGCCCCGTTCCTTAGTCCAGCAGGTACAGCGCGCCTGGGTGGCGGTGGACGTCACGGGCCTGCGCAGCTCCCTGACCCAGAGCCTGCGGGTGAGGGTGGAGGACCAGACCGGGGCGGAGCTCCCCTTGGTGGCCGCCCAGCCGCAGAACGTCCAGGTGACCGTGCCCGTGGGGGAAGGGGTGCTGGTCAGGACGGTGCCCGTGGTGCCCACCGTGGCCGGCCGGCCGAGGCCGGGGCTTTCCGTGGCCCTGCTGGAGGCTTCGCCGTCCGTGGTGACGGTGCGCGGACCCCAAGACGCGGTGCTGAGCCTGTCCGTGCTGCTCACCGAGCCCGTGGACGTGAGCAACCTGGAAGGCGAGGTACGCAGGGTGGTGCGGCTGCGGCTGCCGCCCCGGGTGAGGGCCGACGGCGGGGCGGCGGTGTCCGTGCGGGTGGTGGTGCTGCCCACGCCGGTGTCCCGTGAGTTGCAGCTGCGCGTCTCCGTGCGCGCGGAGCCCGGGTGGGAGGTGAGGGTGCAGCCGGACGCGGTGCGGGTCGCGGTGGTGGGGCCCAAGGAGGCCGTGGAACGGCTGCAGCCGGACCAGGTGGAAGCCTTCGTGAGCGTGGCCGGGCAGGGGGCGGGCAGCTGGCGCGTCCCGGTGCGGGTGAGCGTGCCCGAAGGGGTTGTGGTCGCCTGGGTAGACCCGCCGGAAGCCGTGGTGCGGCTCGTGCGGCGCTGACGGGAGGAGGCCCCTGGGCAGGCTATTCGGAACCGACGGTATCCGCGGGGTCGCCAACGACACCCTTACGCCGGAGCTGGCTCTCGCCGTGGGCCGGGCTGCGGCCTGCGTGCTGGGCCAGGGGGCCTACGTGCTGGGCCGGGACACCCGGATCTCCGGCCCCATGCTAGAGGCCGCGTTGACCGCAGGGCTGTGCTCCGGAGGAGCCCGGGTGCTGCGGGCGGGCATCCTCCCGACCCCCGCGGTGGCGGTCCTGGTCCGGGAGCTGGGCTGTGCCGCAGGCGTGGTGGTCTCCGCCAGCCACAACC
>CAYTFH010000024.1:14617-24355 GCA_964437095.1 uncultured bacterium
CTGGTCCGGGAGCTGGGCTGTGCCGCAGGCGTGGTGGTCTCCGCCAGCCACAACCCCGTGGAGGACAACGGCATCAAGTTCTTCGGCTCCGACGGACGGAAGCTTTCGGACGAGCTGGAAGCGCGCATGGAATCCCTCTTGGGGGAGGAGGGCGCGCCGCGTCCCGTGGGCCTCGGGGTGGGCACGGCGCACGACCTGCCCGACGCGGAGGACCGCTACCTGCGGTTCTTGCTGCGGCACGGCCCTTCCGCCCGGGGTCTCAAGGTGGTGGTAGACTGCGCTTTCGGCGCCGCCTACCGTGTGGCGCCGCGGCTTTGGGAAGCCGCGGGGGCGGAGGTGGTGGCGTTGCACGCGGAGCCCGACGGGTCCCGCATCAACGTCCGCTGCGGGTCCACGCACCCCGAAGCCCTGCAGCGCGCGGTCCGCGAGCACCGGGCCCACGTGGGGTTCGCTCACGACGGCGACGCGGACCGGGTGGTGGCGGTGGACGAACGGGGCCGCGTGGTGGACGGGGACCTGATCCTCACCGCGTGCGCCCGCCACCTGCTCCACAAGGGGGAGCTGGACCCGCCCGTGGTGGTGGCCACGGTGATGACCAACCTGGGGGTGGAGCGGGCCCTACAGTCCAGCGGAATCCGGGTGGAGCGGGCTCCCGTGGGCGACCGGTACGTGCTGGAGCGGATGGAGGAGCTCGGCGCGGTGTTGGGAGGGGAACAGAGCGGGCACCTGATCTTCCGCCGCCTGAGCACCACGGGGGACGGGCTCCTCACGGCCCTGCAGCTGGTCCGGGTGATGCAGGAGACCGGAAGATCCCTGGCCGACCTGGTGGCGGACGTGGTCCGGTTGCCTCAGGTGCTGGTGAACGTGCCCGTGGGGTCCAAGGACCGGGTCCTGGATCATCCTCGAGTCCGGCGGCGGGTGGAGGAATCCCGGGCGGCTCTGGGGGCCAGAGGCCGGGTGCTGGTGCGCGCTTCGGGCACGGAGCCCGTGGTGCGGGTGATGGTGGAGCACGAGGACGCGGAGGTGGCACGGAAGACCGCGGAGGGGCTCGCCGCCTTCCTCCGCGGTTGGGACGGGGCGGGTGAAGGGTGACCGGGTCCTGACCGCGGCTTGGATGGTGCTCACGGGGGTGGGCGGGATGCTCCCTCCCGTGGGCCCCAGAGGGTTCCAGGCCGGGGGTCCCGCCTACCACCTGGTGGGGTTCTCCGTGCTGACCGTCCTGCTTTCGCGGTCGCTCCCGCCCGCCCGCGCCGCGGTGGCCGCCTGGCTGTACGGGCTGCTGCTGGAGGGGCTGCAGTCCCTGGTGCCCTACCGCGGTGCCGAGGTGGCAGACCTGGCGGTGAACGCGGCCGCGGTGGTCCTGGGGCTGGTGGCCGTGGCGGTCAAGCGGGCGTGGTCGGGCGGGTAGACGAAGGGCAAAGCCTGCCGGGCAACCGGCGGGCGTCCGACTGGCCCCGGGGTCGGCCGTTTGGAGGCGGCGGAACCCGTCAGGCGGGCGGTTGCGCGGGGGGCCGCGGTCTGGTACACACAAGGCAGAGTCCGGGAAGGAGGTGGGAGGGGACGGAGTTGGGCTGGAGCGCCAGGACCCGCGGCCGGTCGGGTCGCGGGTTGACGAGGCGGGGGATCTCGACGGGAGGCGGACGCCTCCTGCTCGGCGGGTGACCCCAGGCCCACCGGCGGGCCTCCGGAAACCCATCCGGTCCGCAAAAGGCAGCTGACAAAGCTCGGGGGCGACCCCGGGACAAAAGGCTGCTGGCCGGTTGTACCTCTTCTTCTGGCCGTCGCGCAGGGTGGCCCACCCACGCGCGGCGGATCCCCCAGGAAAACCTTGGCCCTGCAGGTCTCCGGCCCGGGGCCTGTGCGTGCCCGGGCTGCGGCCGAGTCTTGCTACGCGAAAGGAGGGGTCAGAATGCGCACCACCCTGAGCGTGATCAAGGCGGATATCGGGAGTGTGGGCGGCCACACCCTGCCCAGCCGGGAAGTCCTGGACGTGGTCCGTGAACGGGTGTTCCCCGAGCGGGGCAAGCTCCTGCTGGACGCGTACGTGGCCCACACCGGCGACGACGTGTGCCTGATCCTGTCCCACCGCCACGGGGTCGGCCACCCCGACGTCCACGCCCTGGCGTGGGAGGCGTTCCGGGCGGGGGCGGAGGTGGCCAAGCGCCAGGGACTGTACGGAGCCGGGCAGGACCTGTTGAAGGACGCGTTCTCCGGCAACGTGCGCGGGTTGGGTCCCGCGGCCGCGGAGATGGAGTTCGAGGAGCGTCCCAACGAGGCGGTGGTGGTGTTCGCCGCGGACAAGACCGAGCCCGGCGCGTTCAACCTGCCCCTGTACCTGGCCTTCGCCGACCCCATGTACTCCTCGGGGCTCCTGCTGTCCACCGAGCTGCACCAGGGCTTCCGGTTCCGGATCATGGACGTGGACTACACGGAGGGCGACCGGATCATCGAGTTGGACGCCCCGGAGCGGCTGTACGACATCGCGGCACTGTTGCGGGACACCCACCGCTACGTCATCGAGTCCATCTGGTCCCGCAAGTACCCCCACGAGCAGGCCGCGGCGGTGTCCACCACGCGCCTGCGCAACATCGCGGGCCGGTACGTGGGCAAGGACGACCCCGTGGCCCTGGTGCGGGTGCAGAAGATCTTCCCCGCCACCGAGGAGTTCGGCCCGCCCTTCGCCCTGGCTCCCTTCGTGGCGGGCGACACCCGGGGAAGCCACAACCTGCCTTTGATGCCGGTGCCCATCAACACCCCGGCGTCCACCTTCTTCTGCGTGCCCATGGTTTCCGGGCTGGCGTTTTCGGTCCACGAGGGGAGGTTCACCGAACCCACGGACCTGTTCGCGGACCCCTTCTGGACCCACGTGCGGGAGCACGCCGCGGCCAAAGCCCTGGAGATGCGCAAGCAGGGGTTCTTCGGCCCGGCCATGCTGCCCATGTCGGAGCTGGAGTACGGGGGGATCGTGGCCCGGCTGGAGGCGTTGGAGAAGGAGTTCGTGGTGCGGCGGGAGGCGGAGCCCGCGCCTGCGGGGGAGTAGACCACGCGGACTTTGCTGGCACCGTTTTGGCCGCCCCGGGCCCCGGGTCCGCGTTCCGCCCACCGCTTCCGAGAGGATGAGGGGCGTGCGGCCCGGGGCTCAGGCTGGTCCAGCTGGAGGTCGGTGGGTCGGAAGGCGTTGAGGAGGAAGCCATGTGCGGCATCATGGGCTACATCGGGGACCGACCCGCAGCCCCCATCCTGCTGGACGGGTTGAGCCGCCTGGAGTACCGGGGCTACGACTCCGCGGGGCTGGCGGTGGCCCACAACGGCACGGTCCAGGTCCGAAAGGCCGCGGGCAAGCTGTCGAGGCTGCGGGAGGTGGTGGAGCGGGAGCCGCTGGTGGGGACCGTGGGCATCGGCCACACCCGGTGGGCCACCCACGGCCAGCCCACGGATGTCAACGCCCACCCCCACGCGGACGAGTCCGGCCGGTTCGTGGTGATCCACAACGGCATCATCGAGAACTTCCTGCCGCTGCGGGAGGAGCTGTTGGCGCGGGGCCACCAGCTCCGGTCGGACACCGACACCGAGCTGCTGGCGCACCTCATCGAGGAGGAGTACCGGGGCGACCTGGTGGAGGCCACGCGGCGGGCGGTGGCCCGGGCCCGCGGCGCGTACGCCTTGGTGGTCCTGTGCGCTCACGAGCCCCACCGGATCGTGGCGGTGCGCATGATCAGCCCCCTGGTGGTGGGCTTCGGGGAGGGTGAGATGCTCTTGGCCTCGGACATCCCGGCCTTGCTCCCGTACACCCGGGACGTCCTGGTGGTGGAGGACGGCGAGCTGGCCGTCCTCACCCGGGAGGGCGTGCGGCTGGAGACCCTGGAGGGAAGCCCGGTGTCCCGGGCCCGGATGCACGTCACGTGGACCGCGGAGCAGGCGGAGCGGGGCGGGTTCCCGCACTTCATGCTGAAGGAGATCCACGAGCAGCCCCGCGCCCTCCAGGAGACCCTCATGGGCCGGCTGGACGGGGACGGTTCCGTGGTGCTGGAGGACGTCCGGTTCGGTTCGGAGTTCGCCCGGGCCCTGCAGAAGATCTGGATCACCGCCTGCGGCACCGCCTACCACGCGGGGCTGGTGGGCCGCTATCTCTTCGAGAAGCTGTTGCGCGTCCCCACCGAGGTGGACTACGCCCACGAGCTGCGCTACCGGGACCCCATGGTGCGGCCCGGGGACCTGGTGGTGGCCATCAGCCAGTCGGGGGAGACCGCGGACACCCTGGCCGCGGCGCGGCTGTGCAGGGCCCGCGGGGCCAGGGTTCTGGCGGTGACCAACGTGGTGGGCAGTACCCTGAGCCGCGAGTCGGACGACGTGCTGTACACCCGCGCCGGCCCGGAGATCGCCGTGGCCTCCACCAAAGCGTACCTGACCATGCTGGTGGGCCAGGTCCTCCTGGCCCTGCACCTGGGCACCCTCCGCGGGTCGCTGGCCCGCGACTCGGTGCGGCGGCTGGTGGAAGAGCTGACCTTGCTGCCCCGCAAGGTCCAGGAGGTCCTGGGCCGGTCCGGCCCCGCGGAGGAGCTGGCGGAGGAGGTGGCGGGCTGCGAGCACATGTACTTCATCGGCCGCGGGCTGGACTACGCGGTGGCCATGGAGGGCTCCCTCAAGCTCAAGGAGATCTCCTACGTGCACTCGGAGGCCATGCCCGCGGGTGAGCTCAAGCACGGCACCCTGGCCCTGATCACCCCCGGGACCCCGGTGGTGGTGGTGGTCACGCAGGGCCACGTGTACGAGAAGACCATCTCCGCCCTCCAGGAGGTGAAGGCGCGGGGCGCCCGCGTGATCGCCGTGGCCTACGAGGACGACGCGGAGATCGGCAAGCTGGCGGACCGCGTGCTGCGCGTCCCCCGTACCGACGACCTGCTGAGCCCCGTGGTGTCCATGGTCCCCCTCCAGCTGCTGGCGTACTGGGTGGCGCGGCACCGGGGCCACGACATCGACCAGCCCCGGAATCTGGCCAAGAGCGTGACCGTGGAGTAGCGGGAATCCCGCGGTATAAAGCCGAATCCTAACCCCGTGGGCGGCACCGGGGAGTTCCTGGATCCTTCCCTGCTGGAGCTCCTGGCCTGCCCCGCCTGCCACGCTGGCCTGCGGCAGGAAGGGCAGGGGTTGGTGTGCCTGGGGTGCGGCAGGCGGTACCCCGTACGGGACGGGATCCCGGTGCTCCTGGTGGAGGAGGCGGAGCCTCCAGAGGGGGAACGATAGTGGTCCTGGCGGTGGGCGTGGACGTGGTGGAGGTGGACCGGGTACGGCGGGCAGTGGAGCGGTGGGGCGAGGCCTTCCTAGCCCGGGTGTACACGCCCGGGGAGCTGCAGCGGGCGTCCGGCAAAGGCGGGCTGGCCAGGCTGGCGGCGCGGTTCGCGGCCAAGGAGGCGGTGATGAAGGCCCTGGGCTGCGGGTGGGACCGGGTGGGCTTCCGGGAGATCGAGATCGCCACCGAACCCTCCGGCAGGCCCCGGGTGGTGCTTCACGGGCGCGCGGCCCGGGTGGCCAGCCAGGCGGGCGTGGTAGCCGTGCACGTGTCGCTGTCCCACGGGCGGGACTACGCGGCGGCGGTGGCGGTGGCGGAGGGGTGACGTGAAGCTGGTGACCGCGGAGCAGATGCGGGAGCTGGAGCGCCGCGCCGCGCAGGAGGCGGGCATCCCCACCCTGTTGTTGATGGAGCACGCAGGCCGGGCGGTAGCCCAGGTGACGTGGCGCTTGTTGCGACAAACCGGTGGGCATCGGGTGGCGGTGGTCTGCGGCAAGGGCAACAACGGCGGCGACGGTCTCTGCGCGGCCCGCCACCTGGCCAACGCGGGCTTCGTGGTGCGAGCCTACCTGCTGGCCCGGGACCAGGATGTGGAAGGCGACGCCGCGGTGAACCTGCGGACCCTGCGGGCGTGCGGGGTGGAGGTGGACAACGTGGTGGGCGCGGTGGACACCGCCCTGCGGGCCGTGGGGGTGGGGGCGGACGTGGTGGTGGACGCCATCTTCGGCACGGGCTTCCGCGGCACCCCCATGGGACTCGCGGCGCGGGCCATCGAGGCCATCAACGAAGCCCGCTTGCCCGTGGTGGCGGTGGACGTCCCTTCCGGCCTGGACGCGGACACGGGCAGGGTGGAAGGGCCGTGCGTGCGCGCCCAGGTCACGGTGACCATGGGGCTGCCCAAGCTGGGACTCCTGGTGTACCCGGGGGCGGCGTACTGCGGGGAGGTGGTGGTGGCCGACCTGGGCCTCCCGCGGCGGGTGGTGCTGGAGGCGCCTTCGTTGCTCACGGAGGTGGCCACCGCGGCTCAGGTGGCGCGTCTGCTGCCCCCGCGGGCGCCGGAAACCCACAAGGGGACGTACGGCCGGGTGCTCATCGTGGCGGGGTCCGCGCGGTTCCCGGGGGCTCCCAAGCTGGCGGCCCTGGGCGCCTTGAGGTGTGGGGCGGGGCTGGTGCGGCTGCTGGTCCCGGCCTCGGTGTTCCCCGCGGCCGCGGCCTCGGCCCTGGAGTTCATGCCCGCCTCCCTGCCGGGCGAGGGCGGCGCCCTGGACGCCTCCGCGGTGGGGCCGGTGCTGGAGTTCGCCCAGGACGCGGACGTGGTGGCCATCGGACCGGGCCTCACCACCGCGGACGGGGTGGCCCACGTGGTCAGGTCCCTGGTGGAGAGCTGCAACCGGCCCCTGGTGCTGGACGCGGACGCCCTCAACGTGCTGCGGGGCCAGCACGCCCTCCTGCGGGCGGCCCGGGCGCCCGTGGTGATCACCCCCCACCCGGGGGAGCTGGCTCGCCTTTTGGGGCTTTCCACCGCGGAAGTCCAGCGGGGCCGGGTGGCGGTGGCCCGTTCCACCGCCAAGCTGACGGGTTCCGTGACCCTGCTGAAGGGCGCCCGGACCCTGGTGGCTTCCCCCGAAGGCCGCCTGGTGGTCAACCCCACGGGCAACCCCGGCATGGCCTCTGGCGGCATGGGGGACGTGTTGACGGGCGCCGTAGCGGCGTTCATCGCCCAGGGTCTTCCGCCCTTTGACGCCGCCTGGGTGGCGGCCTACCTGCACGGTCTGGCCGCGGACCTCCTGGCGGAGGAGCTGGGCGACCGGGGCCTTCTGGCGCACGACGTGGCCGACCGGATCCCCCACGCCATGCAGAAGGTGCGGGCGGGGCAGGTGCGGGAACTGGTTTCCTACCTCCATGCGGCCGGCGTGGGTTGAGGTGGACCTGGACGCGGTCCGATCCAACGTGCGCACCACCCTCGGGGCGCTGGGCCGTTCCACGCAGCTTCTGGCCGTGGTGAAGGCGGACGGCTACGGCCACGGAGCCGTCCCCGTGGCGCAAGCGGCCCTGCAGGCCGGCGCCAGCTGGCTGGGAGTGGCGCAGCCGGAGGAGGCCCTGCAGTTGCGCTCCGCAGGGGTGGAGGCACCCGTGTTGGTGTTCGGCTACAGCCCTCCCGAGCTGGTGGTGCGGGGCGCACCCCTGCGGGTGTCCTTCAGCGTGTTCTCCGAGGCCAGCTTACGCGCCGCGGTGGAGGCCGCATCGGGCAGTGCGGTGGGTGTGGCGGTGCACCTCAAGGTGGACACCGGCATGACCCGGGTGGGCTTCCCTCCGGAGGAGGCGGTGCAGGTGGCGGACCGTATCTCCAACACCCCGGGCCTGCACCTGGAGGGCGTGTACACGCACTTCGCGTGCGCGGAGTCCGACCGGGCCTTCACGGAGGCACAGCTGCGCCGGTTCCTCTCGGTGGTGGCGGCCCTGTGGGCCCGGGGCCACCACCCTCCCTTCGTGCACGCGGCCAACAGCGCCGCCACCTTCACGGTCCCGGAAAGCCACCTGGACCTGGTGAGGGTCGGCATCGCCCTGTACGGGCTGTCCCCGGGTGTGCCGGTGAACGGGCTGCGGCCCGCCATGCGGGTGAAGGCCCGGGCGGTTCAGGTGCGGCGGGTGCCGGAGGGAACGCCGGTGAGTTACGGCGCGAGCTACCGCACCGCGCGGCCCACCACCATCGTCACCGTGCCCGTGGGTTACGCCGACGGTGTCCCGCGGGCCCTCTCCAACCGCGGGTTCGCCGCCGTACGCGGACACCGGGTGCGGTACGCGGGGGCGGTGTGCATGGACTTCCTCATGCTGGACGCGGGCGACCTGGAGGTGCAGGAAGGGGAGGAGGTGGAGCTGGTGGGCCCGGCAGTGCCCGCGGAGGAGCTGGCGGGCCTGTGCGGGACCATCCCGTACGAGATCGTGAGCCGCCTGGGGCCCCGACTCCCGCGGGTGTACCGCGGGCTGACTGCTTAGGTGGAGGTGTTGCCCTTCGGCTCATCTGCCGCGGTGGTCCGGGTGGGGACCGAGGTGGACCCCGCCCTGCTGGCCAAGGTGCTGCAGCTCGACCGATGGCTGCGTAGCACCTGCGGCGTGGTGGAGACGGTCCCGGCGTACGCTTCCCTCCTGGTGTTCTACGACCCCGACCGGGTGAGCCCGGAGGCTGTTGCGGCACGGGTTCGCGAGGCTCAGCGACAGCCGGGGGACGTGCCCGCGGGCAGGCTGCACGAGGTGCCCGTGGTGTACGGCGGCCCCTTCGGCCCCGACCTGCCGGAGGTCGCCCGGTGGGCGGGGCTTTCGGAGCGAGAGGTGGTTCAGTTGCACTCGGGGACGGAGTACCTGGTGTACATGCTGGGTTTTTCCCCGGGCTTCGCGTACATGGGGAAGGTTCCGCAGCGCATCGCGTGCCCCAGGCTAGCCCAGCCCAGGCCCAAAGTCCCCGCCGGCTCCGTGGCCGTGGCCGGCCTGCAGACGGGTGTCTACCCGTCGCCCACCCCGGGCGGGTGGCGGATCCTCGGCCGCACGCCCGTGGTGGTGTTCGACCCAAACCAGGAGCCGCCCGCCCGCTTCCAGGTGGGCGACCGGGTTCGGTTCGTGCCCGTGGCGGAGGTGGACTGGCCTTCGCCGGAGGTCGTGCAGGCCGCGCCTCCGGGAGGGCAGGCGGCGTTTGCGGTCCTGGACGGTGGCTTGCTCTGTACCGTGCAGGACCGGGGCCGGTTCGGCTACCGCCGCTTCGGAGTACCGCCGTCCGGCGCCATGGACCCGTACGCGTTGCGGGCGGCCAACGCCGCGGTGGGCAACCCTCCGGACTGCGCGGCCCTGGAGTTCACCTGGCCCGCCCCCACCCTGGAGGCACTGGCGGACGTGGAGGTAGCACTGGCGGGAGCGGACTTCGCACCGGAGGCGGACCGCTCTCCTTTGCCCCTGGGCGAGGCTGTGAGGTTGGGCCGCGGGCAGGTATTGAGCTTCCGCGCGCCGCGGCGGGGCGCGTGGTGCTACCTGGCGCTGGCGGGCGGCGTGCACGTCCCGGCCGTCCTCGGCAGCCGCTCCACCCACGTCCCTTCCGGGCTTGGAGGTCGGCCCCTGAAGAGGGGGGACGTGGTGTACCGTGGCCGCGCGGTCTCCGGGGTGCGCGAGCCGCCGCGGCCGGCGACGCCCGCGCGGGAGGCTCTGCGGGTGTACCCAGGCCCGCACCCGCACCTCTTCCACCCGGAGGCGCTGGAGCGCCTGGTGCAGGGGGAGTACAGGGTGAGCGCCCGCAGCGACCGGTCCGGGTACAGACTGGAGGGCCCTCCGGTGCCCCACGCCGGCCGCGGCGAGATGGTGTCCGAGGGGATGGTGGTGGGTGCCGTGCAGGTGCCGCCCTCGGGCCAGCCCATCGTGCTCATGCCCGACGGGCCCACCGCGGGCGGCTATCCCGTGGTGGC
>CAYTFH010000025.1:0-22248 GCA_964437095.1 uncultured bacterium
GGGGTCGGACGGTGGGGGCCGGGGTGGTGACCAAGATCCTGGAGTAGACGGGAGGGACGGGAGGCATGGCCCGCGAGATCATCACTTTGGCCTGCACCGTGTGCAAGCGGCGCAACTACGTGACCACCAAGAACAAGAAGAACACCCCGGACCGCCTGGAGCTGTCCAAGTACTGCAAGTGGTGCCGCAAACACACCCCGCATCGCGAGACGAGGTGAGCCGCACATGCGGGAACGGGACCGGGAACTGCGCCGTCGACGCCACCGGCGGGAGAAGATCCGCAAGCTGTTGAGACGGATCCAGGCCGCCAAGACCCGCGAGGAGAAGGAACGGCTGGTCCAGAAGGCCATCCGCATCGCCCCTTGGAGATACGAGGAGTTCCAGAAGTACCTGGCTTGAACGGCCCCCGGCCCGCTGCCCCGGGGATCCACGGCCCTCCGTGAGTCGGCCCGCACAACCCGGCGGCCCGGATGGCGGGTGGTCTCTGGGACCCCAGGTCCTCCTGGGCCTCCTGATCAGCCTGGGCGCCTTCGGGGTGGACGCCATGCTACCCGCCCTGTCGTCCATGGCCGCGGCCTTTCGGGTCACCGAGACCCGCGCCCAGCTGGTGGTGGGCAGCTACCTCCTCGGGTTCTCCTGGGGACAGCTCCTCTTCGGACCCCTGAGCGACGCCTGGGGGCGGAGGCGGGTGCTGTTGGCGGGCCTCGCGGTGTTCTGGCTCTTGAGCGCCGTGGTGCCCTTCATCCGGGACTTCGGGTTGCTGGTGGCGGCCCGGGGGCTGCAGGGCCTGTTCGCCTCCAGCCTCCGCACCGTGGGGACCGCCTGGGTGCGGGACCGGTACCGGGGCGAGGCCATGGCGCGGGTCATGGCCTTGGTACAGAGCGTGTTCGTGGTGGCGCCGGTGGCGGCGCCGTGGGTGGGAGCCTACCCGGCCCGGCTGGGCTGGCCGGCGGTGTTCGGTTTTCTCGCCGCAGCCGGCTGCAGTCTGTGGGTTTGGGCGCTGGCCAGCCTGGAGGAGACGTTGCCCGCCGCCGCGCGCAGGCCGCTGGCGTGGCGGCCCTTGTGGGAAGCGGGCGCCCTCGTGGTCCGGACCCGGGAGAGCCTCGTGGGGGCGGGTCTTCTGGCCCTCACGTACGGCATGCTGTACGCGTACCTGGTCAGCGCCCCGCAGCTGTACAAGCACCACCTGGGGTTGTCCAACGAGGCCTTCGCCGCGGCCTTCGCGGGGACGGCCCTGTTCCAGTTGCTGGCCATGGTGCTCACCCGGAGCCTGGTCGCGAGGTTGGGGGTGCGCCGTCTCCTCCACGGGGCGGCGGCGTACCTGGCCGCGGTGGCCGTGCTCCTGCCCGTCCACGCCAGGTCCGAGACCTCCGTGGTGGCCTTGTGGCTGCACGTGAGCCTAGCCTTCTTCGGGATCACCCTCACCTTCCCCAACGCCACGAGCCTGGCCCTGGAGCGCCTGGGGAGGGTGGCGGGGTTCGGGAGCAGCGCGGTGGGGTTCGCCAGTACCTTCACCGCCGGTGTGTTGGGCAACGCCCTCGGCCAGTGGTCCGCGGGCGAGCCGGTCCGGTTCGCGTGGGGGTGGGCGGTCCTGGCGGTGGCGGTGTGGGCCGCCGCCCGGTTGCTGCCTCCCGGAGATCCGCGTAAGATACGGGCGGAGGGGCGTAGCTCGAACGGCTAGAGCGCCGGTCTCCAAAACCGGAGGTTCGGGGTTCGAATCCCCGCGCCCCTGCCACGAAACCCGTACGGGAAGAGGGCAGGCCGAGCTAGGTCCCCTCGAAGGAAGCCCGGGGCGCGGCGATCTCCAGCTTCTTCATGCCCAGGAAGGTTGCGGTCACCCGCGCGACCTTCTGTGGGTCCGAATCCTGTAGCATCTCCAGCAGCACCCGCGCGACGGTCTGCCAGGATACCCCGTAGCCGTCCTTGAGCCACCCGCACGATTCTGCCCCCGGAGAGGCGGACAGGGCGTCCCAGTAGCGGTCGACCTCCTCCTGCGTGTCGCAGAGAGAGGATGGCGAAGGAGAGCTCAGCTCCCCGTGGGGTGGGTGGCCTGGGGGGGCCGCGGCGCCCGGGTTTACACGGGCGCGACAATGCTGTAGCACCCTGGTGTGCGGAACCGCGGCCGTGAGAGGGGGCGGAGGTTGAGGACGGTCTGGGTGGCGGTACTGGCCTTCGTGGCCGGGGGGTCTGCGTTCGCCCAGGTCCACGCCGTGCGGACGGTGGCGGTGGCCCCCCTATGGGACCTGAGCGCGGACGGTGCCCAGGTGGACGCGGGGCGGCTCAACCGGGACCTGTCGGCCCTCCTCCTGCGGACGGGCAGGTTCCAGGTGGTCCCCGCAGACCGCGTGGCGGAGGTGATGAGGTCCCTGGGCCTGTGGCCTTCGCAGCTGTTCCACCCCGCCCACGCCCGGGAACTCAGCACCGCCCTGGGCGCGGAGTGGCTCGTGGTCGGACGTTGGACCCACCTGGACAGCCTCGCCCACGGGGATACAGACCCAAACCTCCCGCGCCTGGGCGGTGGTGGCGCGGTGGCGGTCCTGGAGGTGTGGGTGTGGGAGCGGGGTGGGACCCGGCCCCGGTACGAGGCCACCTTCGACTCCTTCTGGCCCGCGTCAGGAGGGACCCTGGGACTGAGGCTGGCCGCAGAACAAGCGTTGAGGAAGGCGGCGGCGGCCCTAAGCCGCCTGTGACCCTCCCCTTTACAGCGCCGGGCGGGCTCTCTATAATCAGCCGGGCGCCCACACGGGGCGCCGTCTTGTGTTTGGACGCAGTCCGTGGAGGAGGGGCCGGATGGCCCGAGTGACCAACCTGATCCGGAAGGCGGAGAAGGTGACGCGCCCCGCAGCCCGGCCGGCCGCCCGGAGGGGGCCCTCGCCGGTGGAGCGGGCCACCCGCTACCTGCGGGAGGTCCGGGCGGAGCTGAACCGGGTCACGTGGCCGAGCCGCCAGGAACTCATCGCCAGCACCGTGGTGGTGCTGGTGGTGGTGGGCGTCATGGCCGCCTACCTGGGAGTGTGGGACGCCCTGTTCACGTGGCTGTTCCAGCGGGTGTTGCGGTGATGGTGGACGAGGAACGGCAGACCTCCGTGGCGCCGCAGGCGGAAGAGGGCGCGGGGGAGGCCTCACCCCGGGACCCGCGTCGGCGCTGGTACGTGATCCACACGTACTCCGGCTACGAGAACAAGGTCAAGACGAACCTGGAGAAGCGGGTCCAGTCCATGGGGATGCAGGAGAAGATCTTCCAGGTCCTCATCCCCACCGAGGACGAGATCGAGATCAAGGAAGGCAAGCGCCGCATCGCCAAGAAGAAGATCTACCCCGGCTACGTGCTGGTGGAGATGATCCTGGACGACGACTCCTGGTACGTGGTGCGGAACACCCCCGGCGTCACGGGGTTCGTGGGCTCGGGCAACCGTCCCGTCCCCCTGGACGAGGAGGAGGTCCGGACCATCCTGGGCCAGGTGAAAGACGAAACCCCCAAGCTGCGGATCCACTACCACAAGGGGGACACCGTCCGCATCACCTCGGGGCCCTTCCAGGAGTTCACGGGCGTGGTGGACGAGATCCTCCCGGAGAAGGAGAAGGTGCGGGTGCTGGTCTCCATCTTCGGCCGGGAGACCCCCGTGGAGCTGGACTTCACGCAGGTGGAGCGGACGTAGCCCCTCCGGCGAGTTCGAGGTGAGCGGTCCATGAAGAAGGTCGTGGCGCAGGTGAAGCTGCAGATCCCCGCGGGCAAGGCCACGCCCGCGCCCCCCGTGGGTACGGCCCTGGGCCCCCACGGGATCAACATCATGGAGTTCTGCAAGGCGTACAACGAGCGCACCGCCTCCCAGGTGGGGATGATCGTGCCGGTGGAGATCACCATCTACTCCGACCGGAGCTTCACCTTCGTCACCAAGACCCCGCCCGCCTCGGTGCTCCTGAAGAAGGCCGCGGGCCTCGAGGTGGGGTCCCCGGAGCCCAACAAGAAGAAGGTGGGGCGCGTCACCCGCAAGCAGGTGGAGGAGATCGCCCGGCTGAAGATGCCGGATCTGAACACCTCCTCCCTGGAGGCCGCCATGCGGATGATCGAGGGGACCGCCCGCAGCATGGGCATCGAGGTGGTCGGGTAGAGGAGGAGCGGCATGGCGCGGCAAGGCAAGCGGTACGAGGACGCGGCGAAGCTGGTGGACCGCAGCCGCCTCTACGACCCCGAGGAGGCCGTGCGGCTGGTGAAGGCGGTGGCCCGGGCCAAGTTCGACGAGACGGTGGAGGCGGCCCTGCGCCTGGCGGTAGACCCCAAACACGCGGACCAGGTGGTGCGGGGCACGGTGGTCCTGCCCCACGGCACGGGCCGTCCCGTCCGGGTGCTGGTGTTCGCCAAGGGGGACAAGGCGAAGGAGGCGGAGGCCGCGGGGGCCGACTACGTGGGAGCGGAGGACCTCATCCAGAAGATCCAGCAGGGCTGGACCGACTTCGACGTGGCGGTGGCCACCCCCGACCTCATGGGGCAGGTGGGCCGGCTGGGCCGCATCCTGGGACCCCGGGGGCTGATGCCCAACCCCAAGGCGGGCACGGTGACGTTCGACGTGGGCCGGGCGGTCCGGGAGATCAAGGCGGGCAAGATCGAGTTCCGGGTGGACAAGGCGGGCATCGTGCACGCGCCCATCGGGAAGGCGTCCTTCTCCGAGAAGGCCTTGCTGGAGAACTTCGCGGCCCTGGTGGACGCGGTGGTGCGGGCGCGGCCCGCGGCCGCCAAGGGCCAGTACATCCGGACCATCGCCCTGAGCCCCACCATGGGCCCGTCGGTGCGGGTGGACCCGGCCCGGGCCGTGGCCCTGGCCGCGGGCCGGGCGGCCTAGGCGACCCCAGGAACCGGTGGCGCGGTGCTCTGGGGCTCCGGCCGCGGAGCGGGGGGTGCGTTGACCCGTCCGGGGCGAGTTGGTACCATAGCCGCCGGCAACTGAGGTCCGCAGACCGCAGGTCCCGCGGAGGCGGGGTAAAGGCCAGCGCGGCCGCCTGCCGAGGACGTCCGGCCCACGGGAGCGTGGGCCCAAGGGCGCTCCAACTGCGGGGCGCCGTTTGTTTTGAGCGGAAAAGGGGTGCGGGATGCCGAAGCCGGAGAAAGTGGAAGCGGTGGCACGCCTGAGGGAGCAGCTGCGGCGTGCCCGGGGTGTGGTCCTCACGGACTTCCGCGGGCTCAGCGTGCCCGAGATGGAGGCGTTGCGGGCCAGCCTGCGCAAGGAAGGGGCGGAGTACCGGGTGGTGAAGAACACCCTCCTGGGCATCGCGGCGTCCGAGCTGGGGATCCAGGGACTGGAGCGATTCCTGGAGGGCCCCACGGGCATCGCGGTGGGCTACGACGACCCCACCACCCCAGCCCGGGTGGTGCACGAGTTCATCCGGCAGCACCGCAAGCTGGAGGTGAAGGGCGGGCTGGCGGAGGGGAAGGTGCTGGATGCGGCAGGGGTGCGAGCCCTGGCGGAGCTCCCCAGCCGGGACCAGCTCCTGGCCAGGGTGGTGGGCGGCCTCCAGGGGCCCCTGTACGGCCTGGTGGGAGTCTTGGTGGGCCTGCAGCGGAACCTGCTGTACGCCCTGGAGCAGATCCGACAGAAGCGCGAGGCAAGCGGAGGCTAGGCGGACACGGAGGAGGGATCGGACATGGCAAAGCTGGGGACGGCGGAGATCGTGGAGGCCATCGGGAACCTGACGGTCCTGGAGCTGGCCGAGCTCGTCAAGGCCCTGGAGGAGAAGTTCGGGGTGACCGCGGCAGCGCCCGTGGCGGTGGCGGCCGCGCCCGCGGCGGCCGCGGCGCCCGCGGCGGCCGCGGAGGAGGAGCAGACGGAGTTCGACGTCATCCTCAAGGCGGCCGGACCCAACAAGATCCAGGTCATCAAGGTGGTCCGGGAGCTCACGGGCCTGGGCCTGAAGGAGGCCAAGGACCTGGTGGACGGCGCTCCCAAACCCGTCAAGGAGAAGGTCTCCAAGCAGGAGGCGGAGTCCGTCAAGGCGAAGCTGCAGGAGGTGGGGGCGGAAGTCGAGATCAAGTAGTCCCCTGGGTCCCGGGGGCCGGTCCGGGCGGCCAGTTGACGGGGGCCGCGGGGCCGTGGTATTTTGACTTGCGATTTGCGGTCACAGGGACGAGCACCCGATCGGACCTTTTCCCCTGTGCGGGTGTGCGTGGGCTATTTTGGTCGTTTGGGAGGTCGGGAACTCGTCGGTGGGAGGCGCGGCCGCGCGGGCGGCGCGCTTCCTTCCCTTTTGTCGTCCTGGCCCGGGCTGGAGTCACCGGTGGGCAGCGGCTGACCCGGTGCCCCCGGGCGCCAGGAGATCCGGGCTAGTGGCTCTCGTCCTGTCCCCAAGGGTGTTCCAGCTGCCGACAGTGTAGAACGCACCACCGGTAGATGGCTGACGAGATGGGGGTGACTGCCACGAAAGCGTCCACCGAAGTCAAGAAGGAGTACGCCACCGGCCCGTTCTCCTTCGAACGTGCCCCCCGCCTGGGGGTCGGCCGCGCGGTCAAGCGGGGCCGGCGGGAGCGGGTGAGCTTCGGCAAGCTGCCGGACGTGGTGGACCTGCCCGATCTGGTGGAGGTCCAGCGCCGGTCCTTCCGGTGGTTCGTGGAGGAGGGGATCCGGGAGGTCCTGGAGGAGGTCTCACCCATCCAGGACTTCACGGGCAACCTGGAGCTGTACTTCGGGGTCGCCGACGAGCGCAAGCGCCGCCGCACCCCGGAGGGGGTGGACATCTTCAACTTCACGGAGGGGGTGCTGGACTTCGGGGGCTACTACTTCGAGGCCCCCAAGTACAGCCCCGAGGAGTGCCGGGAGCGGGACGCCAACTACAGTGCCGCCCTCAAGGTCCGGGTCCGCTTGGTCCTGAAGGATACGGGGGAGATCAAGGAGCAGGACGTGTTCATGGGGGACTTCCCCCTCATGACCCGCAACGGCACCTTCATCATCAACGGTGCCGAGCGGGTGGTGGTGAGCCAGCTGGTGCGCTCCGCGGGGGTGTACTACGGGCACATCACCGACAGCAGCGGGCGCCGTTTCCCCGCGGCCACGGTCATCCCCACCCGGGGCGCGTGGCTGGAGTTCGAGATCGACGCCACGGGCGGGGTGTACGTGCGCATCGACCGCACCCGCAAGCTCCCCGCCACCGTGCTCCTGCGGGCGGTGGGCTACGAGACGGACGACGTCCTGCGCAAGCTGTACGGGGGCGACAAGATCATCGAGGCCACCCTGGAGAAGGACCCCAGCCGGGACCGCAACACCGCCCTCATGGAGATCTACCGCCGGCTTCGGCCGGGCGACCCCCCCAACGTGGAGTCCGCCACGGCCCTGCTGCACACCCTGTTCTTCGACCCCCGGCGGTACGACCTGGGGAAGGTGGGCCGGTACAAGCTGAACAAGAAGCTGAACCTGGACGTGCGGCTGGACCAGCGCACCCTCACCCCGGAGGACATCGCCCAGATCGTCCGCTACCTCATCGCCCTCCACAACGGCCAGGGGCAGGAGGACGACATCGACCACTTGGGCAACCGCCGGGTGCGGGCGGTGGGGGAACTGCTGCAGAACCAGTTCCGCATCGGCATGCTCCGCATGGAGCGGGTGATCCGGGAGCGCATGACCATCCAGGAGACGGAGCAGGCCACGCCGCAGGTGCTCATCAACATCCGCCCGGTGACCGCGGCCATCAAGGAGTTCTTCGGCAGCAGCCAGCTGTCGCAGTTCATGGACCAGACCAACCCCCTGTCGGAGCTGCGGCACAAGCGCCGGCTGAGTGCCCTGGGGCCGGGCGGACTGAGCCGGGAGCGGGCGGGCTTCGAGGTCCGGGACGTCCACCCGTCCCACTACGGCCGCATGTGCCCCATCGAGACCCCGGAGGGGCCCAACATCGGCCTGATCTCGTCCCTGGCCACCTACGCCCGGGTCAACGACCTGGGGTTCATCGAGACGCCCTACCGCCGGGTGCGGAACGGGCGGGTGACCCAGGAGATCGTGTACCTCACCGCGGACGACGAGGAGAAGTACATCATCGCGCAGGCGAACGTGCAGACGGACGAGCACGGGATGCTGCCGGAGCGGGTGGTGGCGCGGCAGGCGGGCGGCCACCCCGTGGTGGTCCCCCGGGAGCAGGTGGACTTCATGGACGTTTCGCCCAAGCAGATCGTGTCCGTGACCACCGCCCTCATCCCGTTCCTGGAGCACGACGACGGCACCCGGGCCCTCATGGGCTCCAACATGCAGACGCAGGCCGTCCCCCTGATCCGGCCCGAGGCGCCCCTGGTGGGCACGGGGGTGGAGTACCGGGTGGCGGTGGACTCCGGGGCCGTGGTGCTGGCGGAGGAGGACGGGGTGGTGGAGTCGGTGTCCGCGGACGAGATCGTGGTCCGCGGGCAGCGGAGGATCACCTACAAGCTCACCAAGTTCCGCCGCAGCAACCAGGGGACCTGCATCAACCAGCGACCCCTGGTGCGGAGCGGACAGGAGGTCAAGAAGGGGCAGGTCCTGGCGGACGGCCCGTCCACGGACGGCGGGGAGCTCGCCCTGGGCCACAACGTCCTGGTGGCCTTCATGCCGTGGGAGGGCTACAACTACGAGGACGCCATCCTCATCAGTGAGCGGCTGGTACGGGAGGACCTGTTCACCAGCATCCACATCGAGGAGTACGAGGTGGAGGCCCGGGACACCAAGCTAGGCCCCGAGGAGATCACCCGGGACATCCCCAACGTGGCGGAGGACGCCCTCCGGGACCTGGACGAGCGGGGCATCGTGCGCATCGGGGCCGAGGTGCGGGCCGGGGACATCCTCGTGGGCAAGGTGACCCCCAAGGGCGAGACGGAGCTCACCGCGGAGGAGCGGCTGCTGCGGGCCATCTTCGGGGAGAAGGCCCGGGAGGTCCGGGACACGTCCCTCAAGGTCCCCCACGGGGAGAAGGGTACCGTGGTGGGGGTGAAGGTGTTCAGCCGGGAGAACGGGGACGAGCTGCCTCCAGGCGTGAACCAGATGGTCCGGGTGTACGTGGCCCAGAAGCGCAAGATCACCGTGGGCGACAAGATGGCGGGCCGCCACGGCAACAAGGGCGTGATCAGCAAGATCGTGCCCGTGGAGGACATGCCGTACCTGCCGGACGGCACGCCTGTGGACATCGTCCTGAACCCCCTGGGGGTCCCCAGCCGGATGAACGTGGGGCAGGTCCTGGAGACCACCCTGGGGTGGGCCTGCGCCCAGCTGGGATTCTACGCGGAGGTCCCCGTGTTCGACGGCGCCCGGGAGTCGGAGATCGAGACCCTGCTGGAGCGGGCGGGGCTGCCCCGGGACGGCAAGATCACCCTGTACGACGGGCGCACGGGGCTGCCCTTCGACCAGCCCGTGGTGGTGGGCCAGATCTACATGATGAAGCTCCTCCACCTGGTGGAGGACAAGATCCACGCCCGCAGCACCGGGCCCTACAGCCTCATCACCCAGCAGCCCCTCGGTGGCAAGGCGCAGTTCGGCGGCCAGCGGTTCGGGGAGATGGAGGTGTGGGCCCTGGAGGCGTACGGGGCCGCCAGCACCCTGCAGGAGCTGCTCACGGTGAAGAGCGACGACGTGGTGGGCCGCGTGAAGACCTACGAGGCCATCGTGAAGGGCGAGAACATCCAGGAGCCGGGGGTGCCGGAGTCCTTCAAGGTGCTGGTGAAGGAGCTCCAGGCCCTCTGCCTGGACGTGAAGGTCCTGAGCGCGGACCACCGGGAGATCGAGCTCCGGGAGATCGAGGAGGACGTGGTGGAGACTCAGCGGGCCCTGGGCATCAACCTGGAGGGCGAGGAGGCCCTCCTGGAGGAACCCATCTAGGCCGGGGCGGGAGGAGCCATGCAGGACGTCAACCACTTCGAGGCGGTCAAGATCAGCCTGGCCTCGCCCGAGCAGATCCGCATGTGGTCCCGGGGCGAGGTGAAGAAGCCGGAGACCATCAACTACCGGACCCTGAAGCCGGAGCGGGACGGGCTGTTCTGCGAGCGGATCTTCGGTCCGGTGAAGGACTGGGAGTGCCACTGCGGCAAGTACAAGCGGATCCGCTACAAGGGCATCATCTGCGACCGGTGCGGGGTGGAGGTGACCCGGGCCAAGGTCCGCCGGGAGCGCATGGGTCACATCGAGCTGGCGGCCCCCGTGGTCCACATCTGGTACCTGAAGGGGGTCCCCAGCCGCATCGGCCTGCTCCTGGACATCTCCCCCCGGGCTCTGGAGCGGGTGGTGTACTTCGCCGCCTACATCGTCATCGACCCCGGGGACGTGAAGGAGCTGCAGAAGAGGCAGATCCTCACGGAGAACGAGTACCGGGAGCTGCGGGACAAGTACGGCGGGCGGTTCCGGGCCGCCATGGGGGCGGAGGCCATCAAGGAACTCCTCATGGAGCTGGACCTGGAGCAGGAGTCCAAGCGGCTCCGGGCGGAGCTCAAGAACAGCACCGGCCAGAAGCGCATCAAGATCCTCAAGCGTTTGGAGGTGGTGGAGGCCTTCCGGAAGAGCGGGAACCGCCCGGAGTGGATGGTCCTGGACGTCATCCCCGTCATCCCCCCCGACCTCCGCCCCATGGTGCAGCTGGACGGCGGGCGGTTCGCCACCAGCGACCTCAACGACCTGTACCGCCGGGTGATCAACCGGAACAACCGGCTCAAGCGGCTGCTGGACCTGGGAGCGCCGGAGATCATCGTCCGCAACGAGAAGCGGATGCTGCAGGAGGCGGTGGACGCCCTCATCGACAACGGCCGGCGCGGCCGGCCGGTGACGGGCCCCAACAACCGGCCCCTCAAGTCCCTCAGCGACCTGTTGAAGGGCAAGCAGGGACGGTTCCGCCAGAACCTCCTGGGCAAGCGGGTGGACTACTCCGGCCGGTCCGTGATCGTGGTGGGCCCCAAGCTGAAGCTCCACCAGTGCGGCCTGCCCAAGGAGATGGCCCTGGAGCTGTTCAAACCCTTCGTGATGAAGAAGCTGGTGGAGCGCAACCTGGCGCAGAACATCAAGAACGCCAAGCGCATGGTGGAGCGCCAGCGGCCGGAGGTGTGGGACGTCCTGGAGGACGTGGTGAAGGAGCACCCCGTGCTCCTCAACCGCGCCCCCACCCTGCACCGGCTGGGGATCCAGGCCTTCGAGCCCGTCCTCATCGAGGGCAAGGCCATCCAGATCCACCCGCTGGTGTGCACCGCGTACAACGCGGACTTCGACGGGGACCAGATGGCCGTCCACGTGCCCCTCAGCGCCGCGGCGCAGGCGGAGGCGCGGCTGCTCATGCTCAGCGCGTACAACATCCTCCTGCCCGCCTCCGGCAAGGCGGTGGCCAGCCCCCAGCGGGACATCATCCTGGGCTGCTACTACCTCACCCTGGAGAAGCCCGGGGCGAAGGGGGAGGGGAAGGCCTTCAGCACCCCCGCGGAGGCCATTTTGGCGTACGAGCACGGGGTGGTGGACCTCCACGCCCGGGTCAAGGTTCGGCTGGCCCCGGGCACGGAGCCCATCGAGACCACCGTGGGCCGGATCCTGTTCAACGAGGCCATCCCCGAGGAGCTGCGGTTCGTGGACCAGGTGTGCGACCGGAAGGTCCTGAGCCAGATCGTGTCCGACGCGTACTACCGCCTGGGGCCCACCAAGACCGCGCAGCTCTTGGACGCTTTGAAGGACCTGGGCTTCCGGTTCGCCACCCAGTCCGGGCTGAGCCTGTCCATGCGGGACATCGTGCAGCCTCCCGAGAAGGAGCAGATCCTGGAGGAGGCGCAGAGGCGCGTGGACGCCATCGAGCAGCAGTACCGGCGGGGCCTCATCACGGACGGGGAGCGGTACCAGAAGACCATCGACGTGTGGATCGAGGCCACCGAGCAGGTCACCAACGCCATGCTCAAACACTTCGACCCCTTCAACCCCCTGTACATGATGGCCCAGTCGGGCGCGCGGGGGAACATCCAGCAGATCCGCCAGCTGGCGGGGATGCGGGGGCTGTTCACGGACCCCTCCGGCCGGATCATCGAGATCCCCATCAAGAGCAACTTCCGGGAGGGGCTCACGGTCCTGGAGTACTTCATCGGCATGCACGGGCAGCGCAAGGGGCTGGCGGACACCGCCATCCGGACCTCCGAGTCGGGCTACCTCACCCGGCGCCTGGTGGACGTGGCCCAGGACGTCATCGTGCGGGAGGAGGACTGCGGGACGTCCCGGTTCATCGTCCTGGAGCCCGTGCGGGAGGGGAACCAGGTGGTGGTGCCGCTGCGGGACCGCATCCTGGGACGGGTGGCGGCCCAGGACATCCTCCCGCCCGGCCAGCGGGAGCCCCTGGTGCGGGCCGGCCAGGAGATCACGGAGGAGCTGGCGGAGGCCGTGGAGGCCGCGGGGATCCAGGAGGTCCCCGTGCGGTCCGTGCTCACCTGCGAGACCCGGTACGGGGTGTGCAGCAAGTGCTACGGCCGCAACCTGGCCACGGGCAAGATGGTGGAGATCGGGGAGGCGGTGGGCATCATCGCCGCCCAGTCCATCGGCGAGCCCGGCACGCAGCTCACCATGCGGACTTTCCACACGGGCGGGGTGGCGGGCTTCGACATCACCCAGGGGTTGCCGCGGGTGGAGGAGCTGTTCGAAGCCCGCAAGCCCAAGGGGCAGGCCCTCATGGCGGAGGTGGCGGGCAAGGTGCGCGTGGTGGAGGACCGGCGGGCCCGCCGCATCGTGCTGGAGGGCAAGGACCAGACGGTGGAGTACGTGGTGCCCCACGGGCAGCGCATCCTGGTGCAGGACGGCGACCGGGTGGAGGCGGGCCAGCGCCTCACGGAGGGCAACCTGAACCCCCACGACATCCTGCGGATCCAGGGCGTGGACGCGGTGCAGCGGTACCTGGTCCAGGAGATCCAGAGCGTGTACCGCTCCCAGGGGGTGGAGATCAACGACAAGCACATCGAGATCATCGTCCGGCAGATGCTGCGCCGGGTGAAGGTGCGGGACGAGGGCGACACCGACCTGCTCCCCGGCGAGGTGGTGGACGTGTTCACCTTCCGGGAGGAGAACCGGAAGGTGGAGGCCCGGGGCGGCCGGCCCGCGCAGGCGGACCCCGTCCTCATGGGCATCACCAAGGCCTCCCTGGCCACGGACTCGTGGCTTTCCGCGGCCTCCTTCCAGGAGACCGCGCGGGTGCTCACGGACGCCGCCACCAAGGGCAAGGTGGACCCGCTCATCGGGCTGAAGGAGAACGTCATCATCGGCAAGCTCATCCCCGCGGGCACGGGGATGCCCAGGTACCGACAGGTGCGGGTGGCGGCGGAGTTCTGAGGCGGCCTTGGGCGCCGCCGCCCTGACCTGGCGGGACTGGGAGTGGGACCCGGCGGTCGCCGCGGGCCTGGCGGCCGTCGTGGTCCTGTACCACCTGCACCCCCGGGTCCGCGCCACGCCGCGTCAGCGGGCGTACTTCTGGGCGGGGTGGGCCGCCGCGTCGGTGGCGGTCTTCTCGCCCCTGCACCGGGGAGCCAGCTACCTGCTGTGGCTGCACATGGTGCAGCACCTGGTCCTGGTGCTCGTTGCGGCTCCGGCCTTTGCCGCCTCCCTTCCTCCACCCCTGTTGGGCTGGCTCACCCGGCGTCCCGGGCTGGGCCCGGTCCTGTGGGCGCTGTGGAGCCCGTGGGTGGCCACGGCCCTGTACAACGTGGCGGTCCTGGCCTGGCACCTCCCGACGCTGTACGGCTGGGCGGTCACCTCCGAGGTCGCCCACGCCCTCCAGCACCTGAGCTTCTTGCTGTCCGGGGTGGTGTGGTGGAGCGTGCTGCTGAGCCCTTCGCCGCGCCACCCGCCCGTGGGCCTGCGCTTGGTCATGGTGGGGGTCAGCGCCGTGGCTCAGTTCCTGCCGGGCTTCGTCCTGTCCGTGGCGGACCGGGTCCTGTACCCGCCGTACCTCTCCGCGCCCCGCCTGTGGGGCTGGTCGCCTCTGGACGACCAGCGGTGGGCCGGAGTGCTCATGTGGGTGGCCACCAACCTGGCCTACGCCCTCACCGCTCTAGGGCTTGGCATGCGCTGGCTGCGGTCGGAGGAACCCGGGCGGGTGTAGCTCGGAGGGTCTCGTCAGTCAGAAGATCTGTGAGTCTAGGACCAGGGCCACGAATAGGGCCAGCAGCAGGATGGCGATGGGCACGCTGAACAGCGTGGCCACCACGGGCCGCTCCCACCGCAGGTGCATGAAGTAGGCCATGATCAACGCGGCCTTGACCAGGGCCAGGACCACCAGGCTGAAGATCAGCAGGCCCCGGGGCACGTGCACCAGGGTCACCCCGATCTCCGCCACGGTCACCACCAGCAGCCAGAACCACGTGGTCCCGTAGATCCCGTAGCCGTGCTGCGCGTGCTCGCGGTCGGACATCCGTGCCTCCTAGTGGGTCACCGCCACGGGGACGGCGGGTGGGATGAGGTACATGAGGGTGAAGATGAACACCCACACCAGGTCCACGAAGTGCCAGTACAGCCCCGCGTTCTCCACCCGCTCCGCCCGGGTGTGGGGGTCCACGGGCGACGGCGGGGCCGGCCGTTCCTCCACCGCTTCCACGGCCTCCGCGGGCAGCATGGCCGCGTTGTTGGCGGCCTTGCCCGGCAGCAGCACCACCACGCGCCCGATGCGGGGGTGGGCCTTCTCCACCACGGTCTCGGGACGGTCGGGAAGGGTCAGGACCCGCACCCGGGTGCCGGGGTGCAGGGCGCGGCCGTGGCGGTCCCGCAGGGGCCTCTGCCAGTCCTCCAGGGCCCTGCGCTCCGCGCGGGCCTTGAAGAACACGTACATGAGGTAGAATACCCCGCTGGTGACGTGCCCTCCGTGGAACCCGGTGATGATGAAGAAGCTGGCGCTGAACGCGGGGATCCCCCACGGGTTGGTGTGGAGCCGGGCGCCCTCCTGGATGAAGTGGGTCCACTCGTACGCCTGCATCGCCAGGAACGTGAGGCCGCCCGCGATGGTCAGGAGGAGGAACCGCTCCACCAGGGGGGGGTCGCCGCGCTTGGCCGCGTTCACCGCCACGGCCATGGTGGCGCTGCTGCAGATGAGGACGAAGGTCATGGTACCCACCAGGCCGATGTTGAAGATCTCCACGGGGTTGGGCCAAGCCCCCGCGGTCATGCGGGCCGCGCCGTAGGCGCTGAGTAGGCCGCCGAAGGTGAAGGCGTCGGACAGGAGGAAGATCCACATCATGAACTTCCCCCAGCTCATGCCGAAGGGCGAGACCCCTCCACCCCAAACGCTGGCCTTGCGTTCCAGGACCGCTTGCGCCATGCCGCCTCCTCCTACCGGGTGAACAGCAGTGCGAACAGGAGCACCCACAGCACCGCCAGGAAGTGCCAGTACACCCTGAGCCCCCACAGGGAGGGGCCCGGTCTCTGCAGCCTCCGGAGGACCACCCCCCAGGCCACCAGCCCTCCGGCTACGTGCAGCAGGTGGGCTCCGGACAGCACGTAGAAGTAGCTGGCGCCCGGGCTCGTGGCCAGCCCCACTCCCGAAGAGGCCAGCCACCGCCACGCGGCCGCCTGCCCCGCCAAGAACCCCAGGCCGAGGAGCCCGCCCCAACGGAGGAGCCTGGCCGCCTGCCCGGTCTCGCCCCTGCGGAGCGCGCCCCCTCCCAGCTCCAGCAGCGCGCTGCTGGCCACCAGCGCCACGAGCCCCGGCCACAGCACCGGAGGCCGCGGCGGCGGGGTCCAGCCCGCGGAACTCGCCCTGGCCAGGAGGGCGCTAACCAACCCCAGGAAGAACATGGCCACCGCGGCCACCACCAGCCACACGAACAGCCCCACGGGCGGGGTGGGGTCCGGCCGACCGCCGCGGTCGCGGTGCCACCCCGTCCCGGGCGGGGGTGCCTTGGGCGGCGCGGGGCGCTCCAGGGTCACGGTCAAGGCTCGTGCCCTCTCCCGTGCACGCCCGCAGGTTGAGGCTCCCACTGGGGCAAGTAGTCCTGCGGGGCTCCGGGCACGCTGTACTCGTAGGGGCCCCGGTACACCTCGGGGACCCCGCCGGGCCAGTTGTGGTGGGAGGGGGGGCTGTCCGTGGACCACTCCAGGGTGGTGCCCCGCCAGGGGTTCCTCCCCGCGGGCCGTCCCGCGGCGAGGCTGCGCAGCATGTTGTACGCCAGCACCAGCCCGCCGAGGAAGATCAGGAAGGCGCTGAGGGTGATGAACACCTGCAGGGGCTGAAGGTGGGCCAGGTACGGGAAGGCGCGGTAGTCGTAGATGCGCCGGTGCATGCCCGCCAGGCCCAGGTAGTACATGGGGAAGAAGGTGCCGTACACGCCCAACAGGGACAGCCAGAAGTGCACCCGGCCCAACCTCTCGTCCAGAAGTCGGCCGAACATCTTCGGGAACCAGAAGTAGATCCCCGCGAAGATCCCGAACACCGCCGCGGTGCCCATGACCAGGTGGAAGTGGCCCACCACGTAGTACGTGTCGTGGAGGGGGATGTCCACGGGGGCGTTGCCCAGGTGGATGCCCGTGAGCCCGCCCGCCACGAACAGGGACACGAAGCCCAGGGAGAACAGCATGGCGGTGGAGAAGTACAGCTTGCCCCGCCACAGGGTGGCCAGCCAGTTGAAGGTCTTCACCGCGGAGGGCACCGCGATGAGCAGGGTGGTGACCGCGAACCCCGTCCCCAGCAGGGGGTGCATGCCGCTCACGAACATGTGGTGCCCCCACACCAGGAAGCTGAGGATCCCGATGGCCAGCATGGACGCCACCATGGCGGGGTAGCCGAACACGGGCTTGCGGGCGAAGTTGGCCACCACGTCGGACACGATCCCCATGGGGGGCAGGATCACGATGTACACCTCGGGGTGGCCGAAGAACCAGAACAGGTGCTGCCACAGGAGGGGGTTGCCGCCCGTGTGCTGGATCACCTGGCCGCCCACCACCAGTCCCGAGGGCACGAAGAAGCTGGTGCCCGCCAGCCGGTCGAACAGGAGCAGCACACCCGCGGCCATGAGCACGGGGAAGGTGAGCAGGGCCAGCACCGCCGCCACGAAGATCCCCCACACGGTGAGGGGCATACGCATCAGGGACATGCCCCGGGTCCGCATGACCAGGATGGTGGTGATGTAGTTCAGGGAGCCCAACAGGCTGGACACGCAGAAGATGGCGATGGACACCAGCCACAGGGTCTGGCCGAGCCCGCTCCCCGGAGCCGCCTGGGGCAGGGCGCTGAGGGGCGGATAGGCGGTCCAGCCCGCGTTGAGGGGGCCGCCGGGTACGAAGAAGCTCGCGAGGAGCGGCACGATGGACAGGGCGAAGACCCAGTACGACAGCATGTTCACGAAGGGGAAGGCCATGTCCCGGGCCCCGATCTTCAGCGGCACCAGGAAGTTGGCGAACCCGCCCAGCAGGGCCGGGGTGAGGACGAAGAACACCATGATGGTGCCGTGCATGCTGATGGCCGCCAGGTACTGGTCCGCCTTGAGGACGCCTGCCTGGGGCCAGGCCAGCTGGGTCCGGAACACCATGGCCAACGCCCCACCCACCAGGGCCATGAAGAGGGAGGTCAGGAGGTACTGCAGGCCGATGACCTTGTGGTCCTGGCTGAACACGTACCGGGTCCAGAAGCTCTCCCGGCCGACCTCCGCGTGCGCGTGGGCTTCCGTGACTGCGGCCATGGCCTTCCCTCCTCAGCGCCGCGCCTGCTGGCGCATCCAGCGGTCGAACTCCTCCTGGGTCACCACCTTCACCTTGCCCGCCATGGTGTAGTGGCCCACCCCGCACAGCTCCGCGCACGCCAGGTCGAACTCCCCGGTCCGGGTGGGGATGAGGACCAGCTCCGTGGTGGCGCCGGGGAGCAGGTCCTTCTTCAGGCGGAAGGCGGGGACCCAGAAGCTGTGCTGCACGTCCCGGGTCCGCAGCAGGACCCGGTTGGGCCGGTTCACCACCAGGTAGATCTCGGAGCTCACCACGTCGTCCCGGGATGCCGGGTCCTGGGGGTCCACGTTGAAGGGCCGGGGGATCCGGTTGTCCACGCGGCCGAGCTTCCCGTCCGGGCCTGGGTAACGGGCGGCCCACGCGAACTGCTCGCCCCGCACCTCCACCACGAAGGCGTCCGCAGGTGCGGGGGCGTGGAGCCGGGACCACAGCAGCATCCCGGCCACGCTCAGAACCACCATCACCACCGCCGGGACCGCCGTGTAGGTGACCTCCAGACCCGTGTGGTGGGGGAAGTACAACGCCTGCTCCGGCCCCCTGCGCCGGTGGCGGATGATGAAGTAGCCGAGCAGGACGTTCACGAGGACGAAGGCCACGAGGATGATGCCCAGGATGATGTCGAACAGGTGCTGGATCCCGGCGCCCTCGCGGGTCACGGCGGGAGGGGTCCACGCCCAGCGGGCGTACAGGAAGCCGGCCGCCCCCGCCAGGGCGAACAGCCACACCACCAGGCCGAGGCCGAGGCCGGAGCGCTGCGTCTCTTCCAGCGGGCTGAGGTCCTGGGTCGTTTGCATCCCTAGTACTCCAGTACTCCTGTCTGTGGGCTAGGTTCGGGGGAAGGGGTCCGAAACCCTGCCGGCAAACGCAAGGAGGGCGCCGCGGGACGCCCTCCCCTCCGTCGCTCGCTTCAACCCCCGCCCTGAGTATAGGCCGAGGCGTGGTGTCGGCCAAGCCCATTTGACAGCGCCATGGGGATTGTCTACCATCTGGAAGGTTGCCTGGAGCCGATGAGGGGCACTGCCCGGAGGGAGGCCCGGTGACCGGGTTGGAGGCGCTGAGCCGCGCGCAGGCCCGCGCGGTGGGAGCCAACCAGACCACCAAGGCCATCCGGAAGGGGAAGGCCGAGGTGGTGTTCGTAGCGCAGGACGCGGACCGGCGGGTGCTGGAGCCGGTCCTGCGGGCCGCGCAGGAGACGGGTGTGCCGGTGGTGGAGGTCGCCTCCGGCAAGGAGTTGGGACGGGCCTGCGGGATCGCCGTGGGGGCCAGCGCCGCGGCGATCCTCAGAAGCGAGTCGTAGCCGCCCCCTCGGGGGCGCAGAGCCCCGCCCTCCGCCCCGCGGCGGAGGGCAAACGCCGCGCCGCAGGGACTGGGCCGGTCATGAGCCCCGGTGCCCACCGGTGGCTCCGCTGACGGAGGAGGCCCGAGCCCGGAGGGCGCGGGGGTTTCGGCGCGGGACGAGGTTCGGGAATCGGACGCACGGGAGCCCCGGGGCGGGTCTGCTTCCGGGACGTGGTGGCCCGTGCGGTGGCAGAGGGGAGAAGGAGGCCATGCCGACCATCAACCAACTGGTCCGGCGGGGGCGGGAGCCCCTGACGCACAAGAGCAAGTCCCCGGCGCTGCAGGGGAACCCCTTCAAGCGCGGGGTGTGCATCCAGGTGAAGACCATGACGCCCAAGAAGCCCAACTCCGCCCTGCGGAAGATCGCCCGGGTGCGGCTGACCAACGGCATCGAGGTCACCGCGTACATCCCGGGCATCGGGCACAACCTGCAGGAGCACTCGGTGGTCCTGGTCCGGGGCGGACGGGTCAAGGACCTGCCGGGGATCCGGTACCACATCGTCCGCGGCGCCCTGGACGCCGCGGGGGTGGCCAACCGCCGGCAGGGGCGCAGCAAGTACGGGGCCAAGCGCCCCAAGCAGTGAGGGGGGAGCGAGGATGCCGCGCAAAGGGCCGGTTCCGCCGCGGGTGATCCCGCCCGACGTGGTGTACGGGAACGTGATGGTCCAGCGGCTCATCAACAAGGTCATGACGCGGGGCAAGAAGACCCTGGCGGAGCGCATCGTGTACTCCGCCCTGCGCAACGTCCAGGAGCGGACGGGTCAGGACCCTGTGCAGGTCCTGGAGAAGGCCCTCCACAACGTCATGCCCGTCCTGGAGGTCAAGCCGCGGCGGGTGGGCGGGGCCAACTACCAGGTCCCCGTAGAGGTCCGGCCGGAACGCCGGGTGTCCTTGGGGATCCGGTGGTTGGTGGAGTACGCCCGCCAGCGGCCGGAGCGGGGGATGATCGAGAAGCTGACCCGGGAGATCCTGGACGCCAGCCAGGGCCAGGGGGGAGCGGTGAAGCGGAAGGAGGAGGTGCACCGGATGGCGGAGGCCAACAAGGCCTTCGCCCACTACCGCTGGTAGGCCGGTGCCGGGAGGTCGAGCGTGGCCGTGAAGGTACCGCTGGAGCGGATTCGGAACATCGGGATCGTCGCCCACATCGACGCGGGCAAGACCACCACCACGGAGCGCATCCTCTTCTACACGGGGCGGGTGCATCGCCTGGGCGAGGTGGACGAGGGCTCCGCCACCATGGACTGGATGGTCCAGGAGCGGGAGCGGGGGATCACCATCACCTCCGCGGCCACCACGTGCTTCTGGCGGGACCACCGCGTCAACATCATCGACACCCCCGGCCACGTGGACTTCACCGTGGAGGTGGAGCGGTCCCTGCGGGTCCTGGACGGCGCGGTGGTCATCCTCAGCGCGGTGGAGGGGGTCCAGCCCCAGTCGGAGACCGTGTGGCGGCAGGCGGACCGCTACCGGGTACCCCGGATCCTGTACGTGAACAAGATGGACCGGGTGGGTGCGGACTTCCTCCGGGTGGTGGACCTGGTCCGGGAGCGGCTGGCTGCCCCTGCGGTCCCGGTCCAGCTGCCCGTGGGCTCGGAGGAAGCCTTCCAGGGCGTGGTGGACCTGGTCCGGATGAAGTCCATCCTGTACCTGGACGACCTGGGCACCCGGTCCAGCGAGACCGCCATCCCGCCGGAGATGCAGGAGCTGGTGCGCGAGTACCGGGAGCGGCTGCTGGAGGCCGCCGCGGAGTGCGACGACACGGTGATGGTGAAATACCTGGAAGGGGAGCCCATCCCCGAGGCCGACCTCAAGCGGGCCATCCGCAAGGGCACCCTGTCGGGCAAGCTGGTGCCCGTGCTGGCGGGCTCCTCCTTCCGCAACAAGGGGGTCCAGCCCCTCCTGGACGCGGTGGTGGACTACCTGCCCTCCCCCCTGGACGTGGGCGCGGTGCGGGGCACCCACCCGCGGACGGGTGAGGTGGAGGAGCGGCCCGTGGATGAGCAGGCGCCCTTCTGCGCTCTGGCCTTCAAGATCATGAGCGACCCCTACGTGGGCAAGCTCACGTACTTCCGGGTGTACTCGGGGACCCTGCGGGCGGGATCGTACGTGTTCAACGCCGCCCGGGGGGTCCGGGAGCGGGTGAGCCGGATCCTGCTCATGCACGCGAACCACCGGGAGGACATCCCGGAAGCCACCGCGGGGAACGTGGTGGCCGCCGTGGGCCTGCGGGAGACCACCACGGGCGACACCCTGTGCGACGAGTCCGCGCCCATCGTGCTGGAGCCCATCCAGTTCCCCGAGCCGGTCATCTCCGTGGCGGTGGAGCCCAAGACCAAGGCGGATGCCGACAAGCTCAGCATGGCCCTGGGCAAGCTGGCGGAGGAAGACCCCACCTTCCGGGTGCGGTTCGACCCGGAGACGGGTCAGACCCTCATCTCGGGGATGGGGGAGCTGCACCTGGAGATCATCACCGACCGCCTGGTCCGGGAGTTCAAGGTGGAGGCCCACGTGGGACGGCCCCAGGTGGCGTACCGGGAGACCCTGCGGCAGCCCGCCCGGGGCGAGGGCCGGTTCATCCGGCAGACGGGAGGCCGGGGCCAGTACGGGCACGCGGTGATCGAGGTGGAGCCTTTGCCGCGGGGCGCGGGGTTCGAGTTCGTGGACCGCATCACGGGCGGGGTGATCCCCAAGGAGTTCATCAAGCCCGTGGAGGAGGGCGTCCGGGAGGCCATGGAGACGGGGGTGCTGGCCGGCTACCCCGTGGTGGACGTGCGGGTGACCCTGGTGGACGGGTCCTACCACGAGGTGGACTCCTCCGAGCTGGCCTTCAAGATCGCCGGCTCCTTGGCCTTCAAGGACGCGGCCCAGAGGGCCAAGCCGGTGCTCCTGGAGCCCGTGATGAAGGTGGAGGTGACCACCCCGGAGCTGTACATGGGCGACGTGCTGGCGGACCTGAACGCGCGCCGGGGTCGGATCCAGTCCATGGAGCAGCGGCAGGGCCTGCGGGTCATCACCGCCCTGGTGCCCCTGGCGGAGATGTTCGGCTACGCCACGGACCTGCGGTCCCGCACCCAGGGGCGGGCGGTGTACACCATGGAGTTCTCCCACTACGAGGAGGTCCCCGCCAGCGTGGCGGAGCAGGTGCTGCAGGGCCGCCTGGCGGTGGCCAGGGCGTAGAACAACCCATGCGCGGAGGGGGCGAGGAAGATGGCCAAGCCGAAGTTCGAGCGGCGGAAGCCGCACGTGAACATTGGGACGATTG
>CAYTFH010000026.1:0-21753 GCA_964437095.1 uncultured bacterium
GACCCGAACCGAGGGGATTGCGACCTGGGCCTACTGGATCAGTAGGCCCTGGGGACCGGATCAGAAGGTAGGACGCGATCCACCGCTCGGGCCGCCCGAGACCAACGCGGGGTAGCAACGTGCCCCGGTCGCCATGCCAGCCTCAGCGTCCCCCTGTCGGGCTAGAAGCGCCGCGCGTAGCTGGGGCGCAACGGAAGGAGTCTCCGCCCGGCTGAGGAGGGTGGCGAGGTATCCCTGGATTTTCTCGGGCCTCCGTCCGTGTTGCCGAGGATCACGGTATAGCCCTGGCGCTCGCGACATCCTCCACCCCACGCACCAGGGCGTTGTAGGAAGGGTTGCGGACGTCGGAGACCAGCAGGGCCAAGCTGTGGGTGCGGCGCGCCTTAAGGGCGCGGGCGAGGGCTTTACAGCCCCACGAACCGCACACCGACCGCCTTGCGCCGGTATCGGAGGTTGAGGCCGATGATCAGCGCCGCGAGGCGCTCCAGGGTCGCCGCCTGCTCCAGTCCGCCCGCGTCTACGCCCCGCAGCCCCAACCGGCCGGCCAGGTCGAGGACGCGCCCCTTGGACGCCGCGTCGTCCCCGCAGACCAAGGTGTCCTCCTCCAGGGGCCGGTCTACCTGACCCAGCTTGTGGGCGGACACCGTGTGAAAAGCCGCCACCACCCGGGCCTCGGGCAGCAGAGCCTGCACCCGTTGCGCGGAAGACCCCTCCGGCGGCACCACGAGCTCCGGCGGGTTCACCCGCGCCAGCGGGACCGTGGTGTCCACCACCACCTTCCCGCGCACCGCCTCCCGCAGCGGTGGCAGCAGCTCCTCCTGGGCCGCGTACGGGATGGCCAGCACCACCACCTCGCCTCGCTCCGCGGCCTCCGCGTTGGTGCCGCCCCACACGGTCCCGGGCACGTCCAGCCGCCTCATGCGCTCCGCGGCCTCCAGCCCCCGATCCCGTACCCGCGACCCGAGCACCACACCGAGCCCCGCCCGTGCCCAGCGGAGCCCCAGGGCGAACCCCTCGCGCCCCGTCCCGCCCACGATGCCTACCTCGACCACGTGGTCCTCCTCCACGGGGAACCGCTAGACTGCAGCCCTTGCGCGAGCCGGCACACGGGCTCCACCAAGGGCACAGCCAGTACCGCGTTCACCAGCGCCTTGATCACGTTGAAGGGAATGATCACGGGCACCAACAGCGACGCCACGCGCTCCGCGGGCATCCCGAACTGCAGGTACAGGATCACGAAGTTGGTCGGCACCATGATGGCCACGCGGGCCGCGGCGCCTGCCGCCGCGGCCTTGGCGAACCTCCAGGCCGGGCTTCCCCGGGTCCGCCGGTACACCCAAGCGGTGACGACCACGAAGGTGGCTGCCGCCACGAAGTCCGCCGCCGGCCCGAAGGGGCTGCGAGCCCGCAACAGGAGGTACAGCACGTCCTTCACCAGGACCACCAGGGCGGCGGATCCAGGCCCATACAGCACCCCCGCCAGGAGGCCTGCCACGTCGCTGGGGTCGTACCGGAGGTACGGCGCCTGCGGCAGCAGGGGAACCTGTACGGTGGCCATGAGCACGAACGCCAGCGCCGCCAGCATCCCGAGCAGCACCACGGACTTGGTCACGTCCCCTCCTCCTTCCTGCTTCCTTGCACCGCCTGCGTCTTCGTCTCTGCAGCCTCGCCGTCCTCCACCCCCGCCTCCAGCAGCTCCGCCAGGTCCACCACCTGCATCTCCCGGGAGACCGTCTTCGCCCCGTCCTCCAGCATCTGCAGGCAGAACGGGCAGGCCACCGCCAACACCTTTGCCCCCGTGTCCGCTGCCTCCGCCGCCCGTACCCGCCCCGGCCGCTGGGGACCCGGCTCCTCCACCCATACCCTCCCTCCTCCCGCCCCGCAGCAGAAGCTGTTCCTCCCACTCCGCCGCATCTCCACGAAGCCGTCGCCGGCCACCCTCCGCAGAATCTCGCGGGGCTCCTGCACGCTCCCGTTGTAGCGGGCCAGGTAGCACGGGTCGTGGTAGGTCACCCGGTCTCCCCTGCCCGCCCGCACCTTCAGCCTGCCTTCCCGGAGGAGCCGCTGCAGCAGCTGCGTGTGGTGAATCACTTCCCATCCGCCCTCGCGGCCGTACTCGTGGCGGAACACGTTGTAGCAGTGGGGACAGGACGTGACCAACCTCCGGATCCCGTAGCGGTCGAAGGTCTCGCGGTTCCGCGCCATCAGGCTCTGGAAGAGGAACTCGTCCCCCATACGACGCGCCGGGTCGCCGGTACACTGCTCCTCCGGCCCCAGCACGCCCACCCGGAGCCCGGCCCGGTCCAGCAGACGCACCACGCTCTGGGCCACTTTCTGGTACCGCTCATCGAGAACCGCACAGCCGGCCCAGTACACCACGTCCACAGCCCCCGCATTCCCCAGGTTCCGCAGCTCCCCGACGGGCAGCTCCCGGTACCAGTCCCGACGACTCCACCGCGTCCCGGCCCAGGGATGGCCCCGGCGCTCCAAGCCTCGCACGGCCTCCCGCATGCCCGCGGGGAGCCGCCCCTCCTCCATGGTCAGGTACCGCCGGAGGTCCAGGATCTTGGGCACGTGTTCGATGAACACGGGGCAGGCCTCCATGCACGCCATGCACGTGGTACACGCCCACAGGGTCTCCTCACGGATCACTCCGCCCGCCAACGGCTCCGACAGTTCCGGCCTCGCGCGCAGGGTGTCCCGCAGGTCGAGGATGAGCTGCATGGGTGACAGCGGCTTGCCGGTGGCGTGCGCCGGGCACACCGCGGTGCACCGCCCACACTCGGTGCACACCTCCAGGTCGAACAGGTCCTTCCACCTGAGGTCCCTCCACCCTCGCGCGCCCAGCGCCCCTTCCTGGTCCAGGGGGAGAGGCCGGGGCGTACCGCCCGGCGCCCCCAGGGGCTGCAGGTACACGTTCACAGGCGCCAACAACAGGTGGAACAGCTTCGAGTACGGGATGTAAGCGACGAAACCGGTCGCCAGGAGAAAGTGCACCCACCACAGCACCCGGTGGAGGACGCGGACCGTCGCTGGTCCGACTCCGGCGCTGCGCATCCATTCCGCCAGCACAAACCCGACGGGGCTCCACCGGCCCCACGGGTCCCCGGTACCGGCGATCCGCAGGCCTTCCACCACGTACCCGGTCACCAGGATGCCCGCGAACAGCCCCAAGAGGGCGGGATCCCGCCACGCGCCCGTGCGCAGCCGCGGTGGGCCCGCAGCCCGGTAGGCCAAAGCCACCAGGGTACCCGCGAGGGCGAACACGCCCGCCAGGTCCAGGGCGAGGGACTGGAAGTACAGGTAGAAGGGCCCCCGCATGATGGGAATCCCCAGGTCGTGGTGGACGAAGACCACCACCGTACCCACGAACAGGAGCACAAAACCCCAGAAGATCACGAAGTGGTACGCGCCGGCCAGGCGGTCCGCGAACAGCCGGGCGTGTCCCGCCACGTGCAGGAGGAGGAGTCTCAGCCGAGGACCGACCGGGTACACCCGATCCGTGGCCTTGCCCAGTCGCCACCGGCGGAGCTTGTCCAAAACCCCGTGCAGGAGGACGGCCACCGCCACCGCGGTGAGGCCGTACATCACCGCGGCTTCCGCCGGGGAAATGTTCCACCGGACTTCCCGGGTCGCCTGAGCGAGCCCTTCGGGGGACAAAGGACGCCTCCGGTCAGCGGTTCTCCGTGTCGGAGGATCGGAGCTCCGACAGGCGGGCGACCAACCGTGGGACGATCTGCCTCCAGTCCTCCACGACCCCGAGTTCCGCCACCCGGAAGATGGGCGCCCTCGGGTCGTTGTTGATGGCCACGATGTGCCTTGCCCCGGACACGCCGGCCACGTGCTGGCTGGCCCCGCTGATGCCCACCGCTACGTAGAGCTGCGGGGCGATCTTCTTCCCCGTCTGGCCGATCTGCAGGTAGCCCGGAGCCCACCCTTCGTCCACCGCTCCCCGGGACGCCCCCACCGCGCCCCCGAGGAGCCGGGCGAGATCCTGCAGCACCTGGAACCCCTCCGGCCCCCCGATGCCGCGGCCTCCGGCCACCACCACCCGCGCTTCCTCCAGCCGAGGACCTTCCTGGGCGTGCGTGCGGACCTCCACCACCCTGACCCGCTGGGCCGTGGCCGGAGCGCGGCGCAACGCGAGACGCTCCACCGCGCCGGGGCTGGGCTCGCCTTCCCGGATCTGCGGCGCCCGGAAGGCTCGGGGGCGGACGGTGACCACGCACCGCGATCGCTGGCTCCGCACCGCGGCCAGGGCCTTGCCGCCGTAGGTCGGCCGGATCCACAGCAGCCCACCGCTCGGGTCGCGGCGCACGCCCACCACCTCCGTCACCACCGCCGCGCCCAGCCGCCACGCGAGCCGAGGTCCCACCTCCGCACCCACTCCGTCCGCGCGCAGCAGCACCACCGTAGGCTCCACCTGCTCCGCCACCTCCACGGCCGCGGTCACCCACCGGTCGCCGTCCGCGTCCTCCAGGCTTGGATCCGTGGCCACCCAGACGCGCTCCGCCCCCGCTCGCCACAGGGACCGCGCTAGGGAACCGGCCGCGTCCCCCTCCGGTCCGATGACCGTCGCCTCCACGGCGGACCCTTGTGCTGCCGCCCGTGCGGCGCCAAGTACCTCCTCCCCGTCCTGGGCGTCTCGCGGGCTCAGCACCAGTGCCAACAGCCGCTCCACGCTGTCCTCCTTTAGACCACCTGAAGCTCGCGGAGTGCCCTCAGCAGGGCGTCCACCTTTTCCTCCGCGGTCTCCCCCTCCACCATCCGGCATTCCCGAGCCGTCTGGGGCAGTTCCATGGAGTCCACCTTCATCCACGCGGGGTTCTCCCCGACCAGTTGGGACGCCGGGACGGCCGGGATCTGCCGGCGTTGCGCCGCCAGCAGGTCCCGCACCTTGGGCAGCCGCGGTACGTTGCACTCCCCATTGGTCACCGTGAACAGAGCGGGCAGGGAAACCTCCAAAACCTCCGTCCCTTCGTCGGTCTCCCGCTCCGCCCGCAGCTTCCCGGGGCCCGCCGGCTCCACCCTCAGGACGTTGGACACCATGGCGACTCCCAGCATCTCCGCCAACAGGGGACCGACTTGGCCTGCGTCCGTGTCGGACGCCTGTCTCCCACACAGGACGACGTCCGCCGGCCCGAGGGACTCCCGCACCGCGGCTGCCAGCAGGGTGGCCGTCTGCACCCCGTCCAGCTCCTCCGCCTCCGGGACGTCCACCCGCAACGCGTCCCGCGCGCCCATGGCCACCGCCTTCCGGAGGACGTCGTCCGCGGACGGGGGCCCCACGGTTAAGGCCGTCACAGACCCCTCTGCTGCCCGTTCCAGCAACTGGAGCGCCACCTCCACCGCGATCTCGTCGAACGTCCCCATGACCCACTTGGCGTGTTCCACGTTCGGCCGCCGCGTGACGGGATCCAGCCTGAACTCCTCCGCCGGAAGCTCCGGGTCCAGCACCTGCTTGACGCACACCACGATGCGCATCAGACAGCCCCTCCTCAGAGGTTGGCGATCACCCCGTCCTGCGCGAGCCTCTCGATCTCCTCCGCCTTGAAGCCCAGTTCCTCCAACACGGGCACGGTATCCTCGCCCAGGGACGGGATTCTCCCATCCCGGGCCGGGCCCCGTTCCATCCGCAGCGGGCACGCGATGCTCTTGATCCGGCCCACCGGCGAATCCACCTCCTGCACCACCCCTCTCGCCACCACCTGCGGGTGGGTGAGCACCTCACCCATGGACCGCATCCGTCCCCACGGCAGGGCCGCCGCCTGCAATCGCCGTTCCCACTCTGCCGCGGGACGGGTTCGGAAAATCTCCTCCAGCAGAGCCTCCAACGCCTCCCGGTGCCGCCGCCGCCCTTCCACGCTGCCGAAGTCGGGGTGCCCGACCAGCTCCGGTCGCTCGATCACTCCCTCGCAGAAGCGTTTCCAGTCCCCGTCGCTCGCCACGGCAAAGCACACCCACCGTCCGTCGCCCGCCTGGAAGGGGCCATAGGGCACGATGTAGTGGTGCCGCATCCCCACCCTCCCTGGCTCCTCGCCCGCGTACCAGTAGTGGTACGGGAAGTAGCCCAACCAGCTGAGCAGGGATTCGAACATCGACACCTCCAGGAACTGGCCCTTCCCCGTACGCTCCCGGTCGAGCAGTGCGAGGACGATCCCCAGTGCTCCGTACAGACCTGCCGCCAAGTCCGCCACGGGGAATCCCACTTTGGCGGGCAAGTCCGGGTAGCCCGTAACGGCCATGGCGCCTGCCTCTGCTTGCACCAGCAAGTCGTACGCCTTCATGTCCCGGTACGGGCCGTCCCGTCCGTATCCGGAGATGGAGCAGTACACCAGGCGCGGATTCCACTCCCGTACCTGCCCGTACCCCAACCCCAGCCGCTCCGCCACGCCCGGCGCGTAGTTCTCCACCAGCACGTCCGCCCCTTCCACCAGCCGCCGCACCACCTCCCGGGCCTTTGGCCTCTTCAGGTTCAGGACCACGCTCCGTTTGTTCCGGTTCACCCAGACGTACCCGGAGCTCAACCCCCGCACCACCCCGTCCCACCGCCGGATCAAATCTCCCCCCGGCGGCTCGATCTTGACCACCTCGGCCCCCAAGTCCCCCAACAGGCAGGTGCAGAAGGGGCCGGCCACCGCCACCTCCAACCCCACCACCCGTATCCCCTCCAGCACCCCGCCCACGGGCCTACTCCTCCTCCGGTGCCGGGAACAGCTCTCGCCGAGGTGCGAAGGCCCGCTTCCAGACCATGATGGTCCTCCGGTACTGGATCACCACCTCCCCCCTCTGGTTAATCCCCCGGGTTTCGATCTTCACGATCCCCATCTCCGGTCTGGACTTGGACTCCCGCTTCTCGATCACCTTCGACTCGGAGTACAGTGTGTCCCCCACGAACACCGGCTTCGGCAGCTTGATCTCGTCCCAGCCCAGCGCGATTCCGTTCTCGCTCGTGTCCTGCACCCCCAGTCCGGCCACGATGGCCAGGGTCAACGCACTGTTGACCAGCGGCCTGCCGAACTCTGTGCGCTTCGCGTACTCGGTGTTGAAATGGATCTGGTTCGTGTTGTTCGTCAGCAAGGTAAACCAGATGTTGTCCGTCTCCGTGATCGTCCTCCCCAGTCGGCTCCGGTACACGTCGCCGACTTCGAAGTCCTCAAAGAACCGTCCCTCCCAACCCGGCTTCACCGCCACCTTCCGTCACCTCCCGTCCTCGTCCAGCCACATGAGGCGCGCGGGATTCTCCACCAGCATCTTCCGGATCGCTTCCCGGCTGATCCCGAAGGCGAGCAACGCCCGCAGGAATACGCGCATGCCGTCCATGGTGTCCATGTGCATGACCTGCCCGAAATCGCTGCCGATGATGCAGCGTTCCGGCCCGATCTCCTTGATGGCCTGGATGGTCTCCATGGGGTCCGCCACCGGCTGGTACAGGCTCGGGATCATGGGCTGGCAGTACGTCCCCACGTACACGCCCAGGTCCGCCAGCTCCTTCATCTCGTCCAGCAGCAGCTTGTTCAGCTCCAGCAGGGGGTGGTCCAGCACCGCCCGCACGCCCAGCTCCTTGGCCTTCTTCGCCAACGGCAACAGCTCCTGGAAGTCCGTGTGCCCGAAGCCGATGCCCACCCGGTGCTCCGCGGCCAGCTTCATGATCTCCACGACCTCTGGCAACACCTCCCCCCGGTCGTCCACCAGCCGGACCTTCCCGAGCTCCGGACGCCCCGCGGAGCGCCAGTAACCGAAAGAAGTGAAGGTGGGGAACCAGATCATCTTGCAGTTCGGGTACTGCAGGGCCACCCGCACGTACTCCGGGTTCATCCCGTGGCACGTGCCCATCCCTCCGTAGACCTCCACCCGGTGGTCCAGTTCGCCCTTCTCCACCAGGTAGTCGATGAACCGCTGCACCACGTAGGCCGCGTTACAGCTGATGTTGTAGTGGTCCTTGAACACCACCGCCCGCATCCGCGCCTTGGCGGCGTCGATGGCCACCTGGATCATGTCCTGGGACCGGTAAACGAAGTCCGGATACGCGTGGATGTGGGTGTCGATGGCGCCCACGAGGAGTTCGTTCTCGATACCCGGATAGATCTTGCGGATCTCCGGGCGGTCCTTCAGCATCTGGTAGAAGTAGTCCTTGGCGTTCAACTCCCGGACCCGCTTCACCGTCAGGGTCCGGCCCACCATCATCCGCTCCGCCACTTCCTGGTCATGCCAGTCACACATCGCCCGACCTCCTCTCCTGCGTTCTCGCCATCCCTGCTCCGCGCGTCTAAGACGGTACCCGCCCTGGGGCCGCGGCCCACGCCTGCAAGAACCGCGCCGCATCCTCCTCGGGAGGTTCCTCCGCGGGCACGTAGGGGATGATCAGCCGCGTCACCCCCGCCCCTTCGAACGGCCGCAACCTCTCCCGTACCTCTTCCACGGAGGTGGCCGCCACCACGGGCAGCCGGTCGAAGTAGTCGTCCGTGATGGCCTCCTGCGCGGCCTTGAAGCCTCCCTCTCGGAAGGCCTGGTGTACCCGCTCCACCTCCCGTTCGAACCCCATTCCCCGCAACATGTCGCTGTAGTACTCTGCGAGGTTGTAGAAGGTCAGGACCTGACGGAGCCGCTGTCGGGCCAGCCTCTCGTTCCGGTGCACCGACACGCGAACCTTGGCGATGATCTCCACCTTCGCCGGGTCCTTGCCCGCTTCTTTCGCCCCGCGCCGCACGTTCTCCGCGATCTCCCGGATCTTCCCGGGCAGCGCCATGTTGATCAGGACGCCGTCTCCCACGGAACCTGCCAGCTGGGCCATCTTCGGCCCCAGGGCCGCCACGTACACGGGCGGGGGGCCATACCGCGGCCGCCACGCCAGGCGGAACCGCTCCCCGGTGTGGTAGTGCCGGCCCCGGTACTCCACGCGCTCCCCCGCGGCCACCTGCCGTACCACCTCGATGTACTCCCGCACTTGCCCCAGCGGCTTCTCCAGCACCCTGCCGTGCCAGCCCGCGATGGTCTGGTTCCCGGCACCCAGACCCAACAGGAACCTACCTCCGCTCAGGTCTTGCAGCGTCGCCGCCTGAATCCCCAGGGTGACCGGACTGCGCCCGTGAACGTGATAGATGGCCGTCCCCAGCAACAGCCGCTCGGTGCGGCTCGCGACGGCTGAGAGCAGTACCAGCGGGTCTGTGCTGTTGGATTCGCCCTTCCACAGCGCTCCAAAACCCGCCTGTTCCGCCAAACCCGCCAGACGGACCACCTCTCGGGCCGGGTAGTGGGCCGCCGAGTTCAGCTCGATGTCGTACCTCACGACCTCACCTCCACCTGCTCCGCCAGCCGAAGGATGGCGCGCGCCCGCTCCACGATGGGTCGGTCGATGAGCTGTCCACCCAAGGTGATGGACCCTACCCCAGCGGCCTCCGCCTGCTCAAAGGCTTCCACCACCCGACGGGCGAACGCCACGTCCTCCTCGGAGGGCGTGAACACGCGGTTCACCGGATCGATCTGGGACGGGTGGATGACCGACTTGCCGGTGAACCCCAGCCTCCGAGCCGTCCAGCAATCCTGCCAGAGCCCGGCCACGTCGTTCAGGTCCGGCCACACGCCGTCCACGGCCTGCACGTGCGCCGCGGCCGCACAGGTGGCCACGGCCGACCGTGCGTACAGCATCTCTCGGGCTTCCTTCTCCCGCACCACCGGCAACCCCATTTCCCTGGCGAAGTCCTCCGCGCCGAACATCAGGCCCACCACTCGTTCGGAGGACGAGGCGATCTGATAAGCGCGCAGCAAGCCCACAGGGCTCTCGATGGCCACCAGGAACCGGAGGTGCCCCGCGGGGATCCCCCGCTGCTCCTCCATCCGGGCCACCCGTCCGTCCATCTCCGACACTTCCTCGGGCGACTCCACCTTGGGCAACACCAAACCGGCGGCGCCCGGCCGAACGGCGCAGTCCAGGTCCCGATCCAAGTCCGGGTGCCGCAGGCCGTTCACGCGCACGAACAGGAGAGGCTGCTGCCGATCCCTGGGCGAGTCCACCACCTCCGCGATGCGTTGGCGGGCTTCCTCCTTCGCACCCGGAGGGACTCCGTCCTCCAGGTCCAGCATGGCCACGTCCGCGGGCAGCCCGAGCGCTTTCTCGATCATCCGCGGCCGATTCCCCGGCACGAACAGCCAGCACCGCTTCAGCTCCATGGTCCCTCCCCTCTCAGTAAGACCGAGGCAATCCCAGCACCCGATGCCCCAAGAAGGCCAGGATCAAGTTCTGGCTGACCGGAGCATTCACCAGCAAGCGCGTCTCACGGAACTTCCGCTCCACGTCGTACTCCACCGCGAACCCGTAGCCACCGTGGACGTTCATGCACACGTTGGCAGCCTCCCACGCAGCCTCCGACGCCAACAGCTTCGCCATGTTCGCCTGTGCACCGCAGCTCTCGCCTTGGTCGAACCGTCTCGCGGCTTCGAATCGCATCAGGTCCGCCGCCTCCACCCGCGCGTACGCTTGCGCGATGGGGAACTGCACGCCTTGATTCGCTCCGATGGGCCGACCGAACACTACCCGCCGCTTGGCGTACTCCACCGCCCGCTGGATGAACCAGCGGCCGTCCCCCACCGCCTCTGCGGCGACCAGGATCCTCTCCGCGTTCCACCCGTCCACGATGTAACGGAACCCTTTGCCCTCCTCGCCCACCAACGCCTCCGCAGGGACCTCGAGGTCGTCGAAGTAGACCTGGTACGTGTGATGGTTCAGCATCACCTCGATGGGCTTCACCCGAACCCGGTCTCCCGCCTGTCGGAGGTCGATCAGGAACAGCGACATCCCGTCGGTCTTCTGCGCCACCTGCTCGTAGGGGGTCGTGCGGGCCAGGAGGAGCATCAAGTCGGACTGGAGGACGCGGGAGATGAAGATCTTCTGCCCGCGGATCACGTACCGGTCCCCGACCCGGCGCGCGAAGGTGCTGATCCGGGTGGTGTCGGAGCCCGCGTCCGGCTCGGTCACCGCGAAGGCCTGCAGGCGCAGTTCGCCGGAGGCGATCTTGGGCAAGATCTGCCGTTTCTGGTCCTCTCGCCCGTGGCGCAGGATGGGCGCCATGGTGTACATCTGAGCGTGACAGGCGCTGGCGTTGCCGCCGCACCGGTTGATCTCCTCGAGGATGACACTGGCTTCCGTGATCCCCAACCCGGCGCCCCCGTACTCTTCCGGGATCAGCACGGAGAGGTAACCCTGCTCTGTGAGCGCCCGCACGAACTCCTCCGGGTAAGCGCCCTCCCGATCCAGACGCCTCCAGTACTCGTCGGGGAACCGCTTGCAGATTTCTCGCACCGCCTCCCGCAGGACCTCCAAGGAGTCGCCCGATGCTTTGGCCATGGCTTTCTCCTCCTTCGCTCACCGCAGGTACCACCCGTGGGGATCCAGGCGCGTCCGGAGGATCTCCAGCTCCTCCTCCGTTGGCGGGTCCGTAACCCGCTCGCCGTCCATCCACGGCAACGGGAAGCCCGTGGCTGCCCGCACCGCTTCCGCATCCACGCCGGGGTGGACGCTGACCAACACCATCTCTCGCGTGTCTGGGTCGAACGCCATCACTGCGAGGTCCGTGATCACGTGACTCGGACCGCCCGCCAAACCCGCCGACTCCCGCGTCCGGCCCCCTTGGAGGAACCCCGGGCTCGTCAGGTGGTCCACACGAGGCGGGAACCGCCGCCGCTCGTGGGGAGTGATCACGATGACCCGCTTCGCCAGGGCCGCGACGTCGCAGGCACCTCCGCTGCCCCGGAATCTGCGCACCGGCCGTCCGTTCTCGCACACGTGCGTGGAATTGATGTTTCCGAAGCGGTCCACTTGCGCGCCCGCCAAAAACCCCACATCCACCCTCCCCCCGTGCAGGAGCACCCCTAGGGTCTCCGTGAAGCTCGTGTGCGCCGTCGCCCGGTACCAGAGCCTTGGGTCCGCGATGCCGATGGCCGGATCCTGTGGCTCTGGCTCGAGCACGCCGATCTCCAAAATCATCCGCAGGCTCGGAGCATGCCGCGCCTTAGCGAGGAGGCACGCCAACTGCGGCAGGCCCAACCCGACCAGCACGGTCTCGCCGTCCCGAAGCAGCCGGGAAGCGGCGACCACCATCATCTCGTTCTGTCGGTACGACACCGTCCCGCCCATGCCTTCAGTACCCCCTTTGCGGATCCGCTCTGAGCATCCGCAACCGGTCCTCGCCGACGCGTTCCAGGTACCCCTCGTGGTCCTTCGTCCCCAGGACGTACTCTTCCAGGTACCGCTGAAAGCCGTCCTTGGTCTGTGCCAGCGTGGCGTACGACCGTAGGTGGTCGAAGTCGTAGTCGTAGCGCCGGTAGCAGGCGGTGGGGTGCGCCGAGTAACGGAGCGGCACCACGCGGTCCACGTAGAGCCCGCTCAAGGTGGTCCCCTCGGGCCACTTCCGGAACTCCTCCTGATCCACTACTTCCTCAGCCAGTACGATGGTCCGCGCGGCCGCCCGAGCCTTCTCCAGGTTGTCCCACGTGGGTCCGGCGATCCGGCAGTTGCCCTCCGGGTCCGCCACTTGCACGTGCAGCACCGCCACGTCCGGCCGCAGGGCTTTCAGCCGCACGATCCGCCCTCCCTCAAAGGGGTCGTCCGCCACCTGCGCGTCGCCCATCTCCACGAGGGTGTGCAGGAAGTCGGACCCCAGCAGTGTCCGACAGGGGATGTAGGGGATGCCCAACGCCCCGGCGTGGTACCGCAGCGTGATCGCCAGGGCGCTCTGCTCCTGCACCCGGACGGTCCCTTCCAGGATCGCTTCGTTGACCCGGTTGAGCAGTCCCGCCCGGTCCAAAGATCCTCCCCCGAACACCAAGGTGTCCACCAAGCCTGCACCCACCAGCAGGTCGGTGTCCATCCCGCCGACCGCCTGGCTGACGGTGAGATGCCGTCGCCCTTGGCGGATCAGCTCGTGCACCAGCGCCATGGGGCAACCGGCCACCGCGAATCCGCCCAGGGCCACGTGGGCTCCCTCCGGGATGGAGGCTACCGCCTCTTGGATGGTGGTCACCTTGTTCGTGTTCACCGCCGTACCCCCTGCTCGCTCCTCGTCCGGCTGGGTTTGGCCGCCCCGATCCCCTCGAAGATCCGGGCTCGGAGCCGCCCGAACGCTTCGGCGGACCGTGTCCCGATCTGGTCCCGCGGCCGGGGCAGCTCTACGGTCACCTCGTCCGTGACGCGTCCCGGTGACCCGCTGAACACCACCACGCGGTCGGCCAGGTAGATCGCTTCGTCCACGTCGTGCGTCACCAGGAGCACGGTGAACCTGAACTGCTCCCACAACCTCAGCAGAAGGTCCTCCAGGTCCGCCCGAGTGAGCGCGTCCACGGATCCGAAGGGCTCGTCCATCAGCATCACTTCCGGTTGGAATGCCAGCGCCCGGGCGATCGCCACCCTCTGCTGCATACCCCCCGACAGCTCCCAAGGAAAGTGGTGAGCGAATCGGTCCAAGCCCACGGCGGCCAGCATGCTCGTCGCCAACCGCTGGCGCTCCGGACCGTCCATGTCCGTCCGCTTCTTGAGCGCGAACAGGACGTTCTGGAGGACCGTCAGCCACGGGAACAGGGACCGGTTGTACTCCTGGAAGACCAAAACGACCCCGGGCGGTGGCCCGCTCACACGCCGCCCGCCCACGTAGATCTCCCCCCGCGTAGGGGCCACCAGACCGCAGATGCACTTCAGCAGTGTCGACTTGCCACAGCCCGACGGCCCCACCAAGGACACGAACTCACCCTTGTAGACGGTGAGCGAGACACCCCGCAGTGCCGGCCGGCCCGGCCCGAACTCCTTGTCCACGTTCTGCACTTCCAGCACGACCTCTCTCATGCCCGCACTCCGCGCGCGCCGCGGTGCCAACGGAGCGCGGTCCCTTCCACCCGTTCGAACGCGCCGTTCACCGCGTACGCCAGCAGCCCCAGGGAGAGGATGCCCGCGTACATTTCCGGCACCGCGAACGTCCGCTGCGCGTTCAGGATGAAGTACCCGAGTCCGTTGGTGCTGCCCACCATCTCCGCGATCACCATGGTGATGAAGGCCACGCCCAAGCTGGTTCGCAGCCCCGCGAAGACCTGCGGCATCGCCGCGGGCGCCACGACGTTCGCGGCCACCTCCCACGTACCGTATCCGAACATCCGGGCGGTCTCCATCATCACCTCGTCCACGTTCCGCACGCCGTCCCGGGCGTTCAAGAGGACGGGCCACACACTGGCGAAGCCCACCACGAAGACCTTGCTCGCCTCACCGATCCCCATGGTCAAAAGCGCGAAGGGGATCACCGCGGGAGGAGGGATGGCGCGAAGGAACTCCACCACGGGCTCGAGTCCCTCGTCCAGTGCACGCCAGGATCCCAAAGAAATACCCACTACGGTACCGAACAGGGCAGCCAGCCCGTAGCCCGTCACCATACGCTGAAGACTGGGGACCACGTGATCTCGCAACGGCTCCACCCGCCATATCCCCCAAAAGCTCTCCAGGATCACCGACGCCCGGGGGAAGTACAGGGAGCCCGCCACGCTGGCCGCCAGTTCCCACACGCCCACGAAGGCTGCCACCGTCAGCCAACCAAGCCAGTTGACACGCGCCAGCCGGTTCAACTGTGCCTCCCGCCCACCGCCCGGCCCATGGCGCCTTGGTACCACCACAGGGCGCGCGACTCCGCCACCCGCAGGACAAGGTTCAGCAGGTAGCCAACCGCACCCAACACCACGATGCCGGCGTACATCTCGGGGACGCGGCCCGCCAGCTCCGCCGCCTTCACGTAGAAGCCGAGACCGCTCCCTCCGGCTACCATCTCGGCGGTGACGGCGACGATGAGCGTGACCGCAGAACCCAACCGGACGCCGGTGGCCACGAAGGGAAGCGCTCCCGGAAACACCACGCGCCAGAACACCTCCCACCGGGTCAGCCGGAACAGCCGGGCGTTGTCCACCCACACGGGATCCACGTTGTACACGCCGTAGAGGGTGTTGAGCAGCACAGGCCACGCCGCAGCGTAACAGGAGACCGCGATCCGCATCGCATCCCCGATGCCCAGCACCAAAATGGCCACCGGGATGATGGCCACCGAGGGGATCGGGCGGAGCATCTCCACCAGCACCGCGCTCGCCCGCCGGAGGATCCAGACACGCCCGAGAAGCATGCCCAAGGGCACCCCTACGGACAGCGCGAGCGCCAGCCCCCGAAGGTACACCGACAAGGTGATGGCCACGTGCCGTGCCACCTCACCCGCCCGGATCTCCCTTCCCAGGGCCGCTGCTACCTCGGTGGGGGGTGGGAAGAAGGCTGCCGGCAACACCCCGGTGCGGGTCGCGCCCTCCCAGAGCACCAACAGGCCTGCCACCCACAGCCCGCGGCGCAACCGCTGCCCCCTCCCCCCTCAGATGCGGCACCCCACTACCGCAACTCCCACGCGAACACCTCTGCCGGCTTAAGCGGCCTGCGCAGGAGCCGGTGCTTGACGGCTACGTCAATCACCGGCTGGAGGTCTGAGTCGAACGTCCTGGAGAAAAAGCCCGGGATCGGCATCTGCCCGACCAGGTCCGGTGCGATCCTCGTGTAGCGCGGAATAAGCCGTCGCGCCTCCTGAGGTTGCCGGAGGATGAACTCGTTGGCCTTCCGGATCGCCCGGTTGAACGCGAGCGCGGCATCGCGGTTCCTCTCGAGCCAGGACTTCTTGGCGAACCACGAAGCCACCAGCACCCGCCGACCGAACACCGCGAACGGCCGCGGGTCCAGGATCCGGGCCACGCCTTGGGTGACGGCGGTGGTCACGAAGGGCTCGATGACCACGGCCGCATCCACCCGTTTCGCGGCCAACGCGGGCGGCATGTCCGGGTACGGAATCTCCACGAACCGGACCTGCCTGGGGTCCACCCCGTTGGCGTCGAGCCACGCCAGCGCCGCCAGGTACGGAATGTTGGCGAGGGTGTTCACCGCGACGGTCTTGCCCACCAGGTCCCGCGCGCTGGCCACCGGCGAGTCCGCCGGAACCATCAACCGGTGTACCCGGTTGTGCGGGTCTACCTCGAAGGCCCCGGGCGCGAAGAAGACGAAATCGAAGCCCCTGTCCCGGGCCAGAAGGATGGAAACCACGTTCGACCAGCCGATATCCAGGCTGCCGCCTTCCACCGCGGGAGCGATCTGAGCTCCTCCGGCCATGAAGGTGGCCTCCACTTGCAGCCCGGCTTCGCGGAAGTACCCGTTGGCGTCGGCGACGAAGAACTGCAGCAGGTCGACGATGGGCATGATGCCCAACCGCAGACGGGTGGCCCCTTGCCCGGGCGCAGGGGATGCCAACAACGCAACGGACAACGCGAGGAACAGCAAGCACTTCCACCGCCTAATCACCCACCTCACGCCGGTCACCTCCCTCCGTGCTTGCTGATGTTTGTCCGAAACCGCCTGACCCGGAACCCGCCCTGGGGCCGTAACCCGTCGCCAGATAGGACTCCAGGAGGGACGGATCCCCCGCGAGCTCGGACGCGAAGTAGTGGCGCAGGATCGCCTCGCCGGCCGCCAGGATGTTCTCCCGCACCAACCGTTCGGCCCTCAGGGCGTCCCGCGCTCGAAAGGCTGCGATGATCTCCTCGTGCGCACGTACCGACGCCTCCGCCCGCCCGGGTACGGAGATGGACATGTACCGGAGCCTCAGGATGGGACGCCCTAGGCCTCGGAGGATCTCCTCGAGCTTCCTGTTGCCCGCGATCTCTGCCGTGCGCTGGTGGAAGACCACGTTCAGGCGGAACAGCTCGGGAATGTCCGGCGGAGAGAGGGACTGCCGCATGCGGTCGACCAGGTGCGCCAGCTCCTCCACCTCTGCCTCCGATGCCGTCAGCGCCGCCTGGCGAGCCGCGAGACCGTGCAGCCACGCCCGGCACAGGTAGATTCCCGCCACGGCCCGCGCGTGGATGGTCGTGACCACGAACCCCCTGCGGGGGATGTGTTCCACCAGGTGCTCCCGCTCCAGCTGCCTCAGCGCCTCGCGAACGGGTGTACGGCTGATCTGAAATCGGGCTGCGAGGGCTTCCTCTCTCAGGCGGGCTCCGCCGGGCAAGCGCCCCTGGATGATCTCGTTGGCCAAGATCTCGGCGATCTGCGTACTGATCTGGGAGGGCTCCAGGGGCAGGACTTCTGCCCGAATCAGGCGCTCCGCGTCGCGACTCAGCATGGCTCGAAAACGGTGACGACAGAATTGTGTATACAGAATACACGCCTGTCAAGCTGGCCAGAGGTCTGCCCGACACCCTGGGTCTCCTGATGCTGTCGTCGTATGCGTGAGCGAAGGCGAGGTGGGTGGGCCGCCCCGGGATTCGGGGGGCCACGGCAGGGTTCGGCCTTTCGCCGCCACCCCCCGCCCGCGAGCTCCGCGGGTGTCGGAGAGCCCGGACCGCGCGGACTTGTGCGACGGGCAGGCCTGTGGTACCGTGCCCGCCAGGAGCGGGTCGGAGGTCCGGGTGTCCGTCTACGTCGTCCCCAAGGCCCTGCGCGACCGCCTGGGCGAGGAGGCCACCGAGGCCCTCGTGGAGCTCCTCCGCCAGGTCGCCGAGCAGAACAGGGCCGACCTCCTCCTCCTGGCCGAAGAGCGCCTCGCCCGCCGCCTCGCCGAGGCCGTGGCCAGCCTGCGCACCGAGATCGCCCAGCTCAGGGCCGAGCTCCGGGAGGAGATGGCTGCCCGAGAGGCCAGGCTCCGGGAGGAGATCGCCAGCCTCGGCGCACAGCTCCGGGAGGAGATGGCGGCCCGAGAGGCCAGGCTCCGGGACGAGATCGCCAGCCTCGGCGCACAGCTCCGGCAGGAAATGGCCGGCCTCAGCGCACAGCTCCGGGAGGAAATGGCGGGCCGCGACGCCCAGCTGCGGGAGCGGCTCGCCAACGTCCGGGCCGACCTCGTCCGGTGGATGTTCGTCTTCTGGGTCGGCCAGCTGGCCGTCCTGCTGGGAGTCCTCTTCGCTTGGTTCCGCAGGTAGGACGCCCGAGAAGCTCCCCTGAATAAACGCCCCACCCGCCGCGTTTGACACACGGCGTCTGACGCCTGGTGTCAGACGCCGCCTCAGAAGGTGACCCACCCGAAGGCGTTGATCCACAGCACGCCCCACAGGTTCACCGCCACGCTCGCGGCCACCAGCACCAGGTGCCAGGGGCGCACGCCCTCCCGGACAACCGCCGCCACGAGCAGGAACAGGAACGGGAGGTAGTCTAGGCTAAAGCGGTACCCGAACTGCGCGAACCCCCAGGTCCCGTGCATCATGTTCGCCAGGGCCACCGGCACCACCGCGGCCCAACACGCCCCCCTCTCCCGACCGGGCGGCACCACCAGGGTCAGGACCACGGCGGGCGTGGTGATCCAAATGGCAAGCCCCGTCCACGAGGGCACGAGGTAGGGCCAGCGGTCCACGAACCTGGGCAGCTCCACGAACAGGACCCGCAGGTGCCGGGGGATGTAGGACGGGTGCAGCAGCCCGGACTGGAACCACGGCTCCTGCAGCACGCCCGGCCGGTGCAGGTACGCCGCGTCCAGCGGCGTCCCGAACCGCAGCCAGTTGTAGGCGGCGTTCAGGGCCACGAACACCGCCACGCCCGCGACCAGCCGCACCGCGTACCACCACCGAGCCCTCCGCTCGTCTGGAGCTGCCATCAGGAAGAAGGAGAGCGAGAGGACCGTGGGAAGCCGGGTCCAGTAGGCAGCTCCCACGGCGAGCCCGGTCACGAACGGGCGGCGTCGTCCCAGGGCTTCCAACACGGCCAGGTCCAGCATCAGCACCGCCACCACGTGGGCGAGGTACCACACGGACCCCACGGAGGCCGCGTACCAGTAGACCGTCCCGAAGGAGAACAGGACCACCAACCAGAGCTGCACGGGTACGTGGGGGCTCAGCCGGCGGGCGACCAGGAACACCACCGCGGCGTTGACCGCCCCCAGCAGTTGGCTCATGACCGCCTGGCTCGCCCCCGGTCCGGCGAGGAGGACGTAGGGCAGGGCCAGGACGGCGGGAAACGGGGGCTGGATCACGTAGCTGCGACCCCGGTAGCGTGCCACCTCCAGCCAGGGAGGGCTTTCCGGGAGGTCCAACCGACCCTGCAACCACGCCGCCGCCAGGCGCACGTACTGGTCGTGCGGCGTGTGGGCGGGGCCGGTCGCCCGGTAGACGGCAAACGTGACGACCGCCACGCAGCATGCGACGAGCCACGGAGGCGTGGACTCGACCGTGCGCCGGAGTACCCGGACCATGCAGGTGTGCCTCCCAACCCGATCCGGCCCACAACCACCATACCAGCGTGACCGGCAGCCCGCGCCGCCAGGCACTGTTCCGAGCCGTGCCGGCCCCGGGCCACGCCTCCGACCCGCCCCTGCGCCCGTCTGGCGAACTGATCTTCGCTAAATTATTTGCCCGTTCGGGTACTTGCTGGATCGTCTGGGCGTCATCTATTGTCCATCTGGCTACAGGTTGATTGTCCAAAAAGGTACACAGCAGGAGGGCGCGAGCGATGGCCCGATGGACCTGGGTAGCGCTGGTGCTGCTGTTCGCGGTCGCGTGCGGCCAGGGGGTGGTCCAGCCGCCTCTGGACGTGGACAGGAGACCGAGACCCTCTCCTTCTCCTTCCCCTACGCCTACTCCCACTCCCACTCCCAGCCCGTCGCCGACCCCTCCCACGGTCGGGCTCCCGCAGCCGTCGCCCTCTCCAGGCCCCAGCCCCAGCCCGACCCCCAGGCCGAGCCCGTCTCCCACCCCCACCCCCAAACCCAGCCCGACCCCGACGCCCACCCCACCCCCGCCGAGCGGCTCCGGAGCCAGCACGCGGGTCGGCATGGGTGGCTGGCTGGAGGTCAACGGGCAGCCGGTGGTGGCCGCCATGCTCAGCAAGTTCTACGCGTGGGACTTCCACACGAAGGTCGGCCTGACCGCGGACCAGATGTGGCGACAGGTCAAGGACGCGGGGTACCTGGCGGTGCAGGGCAACTGGTTCAGCAACCCGGACGGCTCCAACCCCAGGGAGCAGTTCCTGTGGGACCAGTACCGGCTGTACTTCTACGGCCCCGCCACGCAGGACCTCGGACGGTCCAAGGACGCGTGGGCTGCGGGGCTCAACTCCGCCCAGGGCCGTGCCGTCATCGCGGACATCGTGAACTTCCACAAGCGCAAGCCCTACCTCCTGTTCTGGCTCGTGGTCAACGAGTACAACCCCGAGGCCATGCCCATGTCGCAGTACCGGCCGGTGCACGACTACATCCGCAGCCTCGACCCGGGCCGCCTCACGGGCGACATCTACGTCATCGCGGGCTCCTCCTCCCTGCGGGAGCCCATCTACCAGATCGGCGGCGTGATGCTCCCGGAGATCTCCATCGACGGTTCCAACAACGCGGACAACCCCTTCACGCGCCTGGTGGGCGAGCTGCTGCTCCAGGAGCGCATGTGGCAGCAAGGGTACAGGTTCGTCCGCGGGGTCTCCACCACGCCCCTGAGCGAGTTCACCTCCGGGGGCGTGCACCGGTGCGGGGACCACCGGCCGTACGCGTACCCCTACGTGGAGCTGGAGCGCTGGTACCTGACCCAGGTGGCCCTCAACGCCAGGGCCTTCGAGGTCCTGTGGGGCCCCTCGCAGACGGAGGGCGGGTGCGACCCGTCCCAGACAGCGTGGGGGAGCTGGGCAAAGGTCATGGAGGTCTGGGGCTGGCAGCTGAGCCTGGTCCGCCACCTGACCACCACCCTGCGCCCCGTGATCCTGTCGCCGTCCCTGTTCGCGCGCATCCCGGACGCCACCCCCAGGCTGGAGGAGCCGTCCTACCTGAACAACTTCGTGTACCGGGGCGTGTACGCGGCGCAGAAGGAGGCCGCGGGGGTGCGCTACCTGGTGGTGATCAACACGGAGAGCCGCGACCTGTCCCAGGTCACCGTCCCGGTGTCCGGGAGCGCCGCGGTGGACCTCCTGTCGGGGGAGCGCTTCGCGGTCACCGGCGGGCGGCTGCAGTGGCCCACGTTCCCCGCGCTCAAGGCCAGGGTCCTGCGGGTGGAGCCTTAGGGAGGGCGGAAGGACCCACGACACGGTTCGACCTTCTTTTCGCTGCCAGTCCCGGCCCGTGAGCCCGGTGGGTTCCGGAGGGCCCGGACCGGACGGGCTTGTGGCGCGCGCGCCGGTGTGGTACCGTGCCCGCCAGGAGCGGGTCGGAGGTCCGGGTGTCCGTCTACGTCGTCCCCAAGGCCCTGCGCGACCGCCTGGGCGAGGAGGCCACCGAGGCCCTCGTGGAGCTCCTCCGCCAGGTCGCCGAGCAGAACAGGGCCGACCTCCTCCTCCTGGCCGAAGAGCGCCTCGCCCGCCGCCTCGCCGAGGCCGTGGCCAGCCTGCGCACCGAGATCGCCCAGCTCAGGGCCGAGCTCCGGGAGGAGATGGCGGCCCGAGAGGCCAGGCTCCGGGAGGAGATCGCCAGCCTCGGCGCACAGCTCCGGCAGGAAATGGCCGGCCTCGGCGCACAGCTCCGGGAAGAGATGGCGGGCCGCGACGCCCAGCTGCGGGAGCGGCTCGCCATCGTCCGCGCCGACTTGGTCCGGTGGATGTTCGTCTTCTGGGTCGGCCAGCTGGCCGTCCTGTTGGGAGTCCTCTTCGCCTGGTTCCGCAGGTAGGACGCCCGAGAAGCTCCCCTGAATAAACGCCCCACCCGCCGCGTTTGACACGCGGCGTCTGACGACTGGTGTCAGACGCCAGGGGTCAGACGCCGGAGGAGGGTGAGGGCGTTGCGGACCGCGTGGCCGGCG
>CAYTFH010000027.1:0-16853 GCA_964437095.1 uncultured bacterium
GGAGCCCCGTCGGCGCCTACTGGACCGACTCCCGTCGGCGTTCGGGCCGCCCCTCACAGGGGAACTCGGCTGCCCCTCCGGACGCCGCCTCCCACCTTCCGCGGCTCTCTGAGTCCGGCCAGGTCAGCCTACGCGTCCCTGGTCGTGGGGTTTGCCGTACAGCATAGGCGGCGCCGCCGGGCCTGTCAACCGGCACCCGATGCAGCCTGTTGATCAACCGCCACCTGGCCCCCGCTCAGGGTGGCGCGCAGGGTCTGCACGAACCGCTTGGCCCACTCGTTGAGCCCGCGGCCCCGTAGGTAGATGAGGTCCACGAACCGCTGGGGCATCTCCGCGCCCACCAGCCGCACGGGCACCAGGCTGCCTTCCGCCACCTCGCGGCGGACGGCGATCTTGGGCAACAGGGAGATGCCCACGCCCCGCTCCACCATCTTCTTGGTGGCCTCGATGGTGTCCAGCTCCAGCACCACGTTGGGGATCAGCCCCTGGCGCCGGAAGGTGGCGTTCAGGAGGGTCCAGTCGCTGGAGCCCCGGTCGTAGAAGATGAGGGGCTGGGTGGCCACCTCCTCCAAAGTGGCCCGGCCCGCCTTGGCCAGGGGGTGCTTGGGGTAAACCACCAGCACGAAGGGGTCCCGGGCCAGGTGGATGGTCTCCACCTGCGGGTGGCTCAGGGAGCGCGCCAGCCCGATCTCCGCCTCCTCGTTGAGGACCATCTGCAGCACTTCCCGGGAGTGGCCGGTGCGGATGAGGACCTTGCAGTGCTCGCACTCCTGACGGAACCGCTTCAGCGCCTCGGGCAGCAGGTAGGTGCACAGGGACGGCACCGCGGCCAAGGTCAGGGGGCCCGCGGACGGCCCCGTGGTACGGTGCACCGCGTGCTGGCCTTCCACCACCGCCTGGATGGCCCGCTCCGCGTACGGGAGCAGGGCTTCCCCGGCCTCCGTAAGGCGCACGCTCCGGCCGTCGCGCTCGAACAAGCGCTTGCCCAGGGCCCGCTCCAGGGACTGGATGCGGGCGCTGACTGCGGGCTGCGACAGGAACAACGCCTCCGCCGCCCGGTGGAAGCTCCGGAACGTGGCCACCGCCACGAAGGCTTCCAGCTGGTGCAGCTCGACGTTCCCGCTCACGGGCCCACCAACTCTCCCGTCACCCCGACCCTAGCCTCCCGCACCGCCCCCCGTGAACCCGGGCTCGGTCATGCGGGAGGGGTCCAGGATGCGCCGCAGTTCCTCCTCGGACAGCTGGGTACGCTCCCGGGCCACCTCCCGGATGGTGCGGCCGGTGCGGGCGGCTTCCTTGGCCACCTCCGCCGCTGCGTCGTAACCGATCACGGGCGCCAGGGCGGTGGCGAGCATCAGCCCCCGCTCCACCGTCTCCGGCCCCCGGGCGGTGGCCTTCAGGCCGTCCACGCACTGCCGGGCGAAGTTCCGGCTGGCGTTGGCCAGCAGGCGGATGGACTGCAGGAGGTTGTAGCCCATCACCGGCATCATGGTGTTCAGCTCAAAGTTGCCCCACTGGTTGCCCAGGGCCACCACCAGGTCGTTGCCCTGAACCTGCGCGCACACCTGGATCACGGACTCGGGGATCACGGGGTTGACCTTACCGGGCATGATGGACGAGCCCGGCTGCACGGCCGGCAGCTCCAGCTCCCCGAGACCCGCGTGGGGGCCGGACCCCATCCACCGGATGTCGTTGGCCACCTTCATGAGGGCGGTGGCGAAGGTCCGCAGGACCCCGCTGGTGAACACCACCGCGTCCAGGCAGGACTGGGCGCGGAAGTGGTTGCTGGTCTCCCGCACGGGGAAGCCCAACGCGGCGGTGAGCTTCGCGCATACCCGTTCCGCGAACTCCGGGTGGCGGCCGGTGCCCGTGCCCACCGCCGTCCCCCCGAGCGGCAGCTCCCGCAGGCGGTCTTCCGCCACGCTCAAGTTCTCCAGCGCCGCTTCCACGTGGCCGGCGTAGCCGGTAAACTCCTGGCCCAGGCGGATGGGAGTGGCGTCCATGAGGTGGGTCCGGCCCGTCTTCACCACCGGCATGAACTCCTCCGCCTTGCGGCGGAAGCTGTCCCGTAGCTCCTGCAGGGCGGGCCGCAGCTGCTCCCGGATCTCCAGCAGGGCCGCCAGCTGGATGGCGGAGGGGATGACGTCGTTGCTGCTCTGACCCAGGTTGACGTGGTCGTTGGGGTGCACGCGCTTAGAGCCCCGGGCCTCGCCCAGCAGCTCCGCGGCCCGGTTGGCGATGACCTCGTTGGCGTTCATGTTGGTGGACGTCCCCGACCCGGTCTGGAACACGTCCACCACGAACTCCCGGTCCCAGACCCCGTCCGCTACTTCCTGGGCCGCCTGCACGATGGCCCGAGCCAGGGTCTGGTCCAGCAGGCCCAGTTCCGCGTTCACCTCCGCCGCGTACCGCTTGAGGAGGCCCAGGGCGCGGATGAACGCGCGGGGGAACCGCAGGTCGCTGATGGGAAAGTTCAGCACCGCCCGTTGGGTGCTGGCGCCGTACAGGGCGTCCGCGGGAACCTCCATGGGACCCAGGGTGTCCCGCTCCACGCGGACCCGGCGTTCTGCGGTGGCAGGTTCGGCCATGGCGCGCCCTCCCTCGGGGTAGACTCACCCTCAGTCTAGCACCGGGTGCGCCGCGTCCGGACCGGGCAGGCGGACCACCGCGTCCGCGTGGGGTGCTACGCCCTCGTCCCACGTGAACAGCAGGACCTGGCGCTCCCGCGACAGCTCCCGCAGCCAGTCCAGGGCCCGCGCGCGCCGCTCGGGGTCGAAGGTCACGAAGGGGTCATCCAGCAGCAAGGGGGGCCGTGCCGAGGAGGCCAGCACGTCTACCAGCGCCACCCGGGCCGCCAGGAAAACCAGGTCCACGGTCCCCCGACTGAGGTGGGGCTCTTCCGGGGGCAGCCAGCCCTGCGCCTCCTCCGACCACACCTCCAGCCGCAGGGTGTCCTCCCCCGGGGGAACCCGGACCCGGGTGTAGCGGCCTCCCGTGAGCCGTGCGAGGAACTGGCCCGCCCGGTCCTCCACGGCCTGCCGTGCGGGGACCTCCACCGCGGCCTTGGCCTCGCCCAGCACCTCCAAAGCCACCCGCAGGGCGCGGCGCCGGCGCTCCAGCCGTTCCATCTCGGCCCGCACCGCGGACAGCTCCTCCTCGGCCCTCAGCAGCTCCTCCTCGTCCGCGGCCACCTCCAGCCGCGCCTCCAGGCGCCGCAGCCCGTCCCGCAGCTGCGTCTGCTCCTGCTGCAGCGTTTCCACCTCCCGCTCCAGGCGCTGCAGCTCCAGGGGCAGGAGGGCTTTGCCACGCACCGCCTCGCTCGCAAGGAACGCCAGCTGTGCGTGCAGGTCCGCGGCGTACGCCCGCAGCTCGTCCTGCAGCTGTTCCCGGTCGCGGCCGCCCAGGGCGTCTGCCACCCTCCGGTGCAGGGATTCCAGCTCCGCCTCCAGCTTGTGCCGACGGGAGACCCACTGCTTGAGCTGCTCCGCGGACGCCGCCCCCGCGTCCGAGAGAAGTTGCCGCGCCCTGTCCCGGAGTTGGGCAGCCTGAGCCCGCATCTGCTCCGCCAGGCGCAGGCGTTCCGTGACCTCGGCCCGAGCCCGCTCCCTCGCCCGCCAGTCCCTCCAGGCCGCCCAAGCGGCCGCCGCCGCACCCACCGCGAAGGCTGCCCGCAGTACGGTTGGGATGCCTGGCCAGGCCGCCAACCCTGCCGCCGCGGCGGAGGTCAGCCAGAACCACCAACGCGCTTTCGGAAGCCCGGCGCTTCCCGCCTCCGCAGACAGGCGGTCTGCCTGGCGTTCCAGCTCCTCGGCCCGTCCCAGGGCGGTCTCCACGTCCTCCACCACTGTGGGTTCCACGGCCGGGACCTGCTCCAGTTCCCGGCGCGTGCGCACCAGCTCCTCCTCCAGCTTGGCCAGCTGGTCCAGCAACGCCTGTCGGGAGACCACCTCCCGACGCAGCCACTCCGCCCGCTCCCGGGCCTGCTGGATCTGGCGGTTGGTTTCCAGGAGCTGGCTGCGGTCCAGCAGGTCCGCCTCCACCTGCTCCAGGCGCTGCCGCAGGCGTGCCACCTCCTCCGCCAGCCTCCGCGCCTCCTGCGCCCCACGCCGCAGCGCCTCCACCTGCCTCTCCAGCTCCCCGGCTCTACTGCGCAGCCGTGCCAGGCGGCCGGGGTTGGACGCGGGCCGCACGAGCCCCCGCTCCAGGTCCTCCAGAGCCCTGCTGAGGTTGCGCAGGGCCCTGGCGGCGTCCTCATCCGAGCCCGCCACGATGCGACCCAGCTGGACCGCCACGTCCCGCTCCCCGATCTGGTGCAGCTCGGCCTGCCGCACGTGGGCCGTGGCGCTGAAGGCCTTTTCGGAGCGGAAGCCGAGCGCACGGCAGATGGCGTCCTGCACTTGCCGGGGACGCTCCCACGAGCGGCCACCGTCCCGCAGCACCACGCGGCCGGCGGCGAAGTCCTTCGTGAGCTCGAACCGGCCTTCCGGCACCTGGAACACGAGCTCGAGCACCGGCGGCCGGCCGTCGCCCCACGGCGCGCCGGCTTCCTGGCGGTGGGAGACGGAGTCGGGGTTACCGAACAGCACCAGGCGCAGGGCGTCCCGGAGGGCGGACTTACCCGCCTCGTTGGGCCCGATCACCGCGTTGAGCCCGGGGGCGAAGCGGAAGGTGGCCGTACGGTGGCGCCGGAACCGCTGCACCCGCAGCTCCAGGAAGGTCACCCCACCACCTCCCGCCCCTGCAGGGCCGCCACCCCGAGCTGCAGGGCCTCCTCCAGCGCCGGCCGGTCCTCCGGGGCGCTGGACTCCAGGCGTTGCCGCATCCTGCGCACGAACTGCCCGAGGACGGTGGTGGGCTCGAACCGCTCCAGGGCCTCGTCGTCCAGCTGGGGTTGCGACTGGTCTTTCGGGACGAGCCGGAAAAAGCGGTCCGCGTACTCCCGCACTAGGGCCTGCACGGGCAGCAGCTGGTCGGGCTCCCGGATCCCGGCCAGGGTCAGCTCCAGCACCAGGTCCGGATCCGCGAGGGCTTCCAGCCGCGCCCGCAGACCCCCCTCGTCCAGGCCCTCCACGGGCAGCACCTCGCGGTGCACGCGCCGACGCGCCACCCGCACGGGCTCCACGGACACCCTGCCGGACCCGTCCACGGTGACCACCAGGGCGTGTCCGAAACCGGGCTGGTCCAAGCTCAAGAACTCCGGCGCGCCCGCGTACCAGGCCACGTGCGGCGGCGGGTGGACCTCCTGAGCGGAGTGCCAGTCGCCGAGGGCCAGGTAGTCCAACCCCAGGTCCCGGATCTGGTCGGGGCGGATGGCCGTGGGGTCTTCCACCTGTCCGGGTCGGTACACCGCTCCGTGGGCCAGCCCCACTGTGGGCCCGCCCTCGCCACGCGGCCAGCCGTCCAGAGGGTTGCGCTCCGGGGTGGCGGAGCGGCCCTGGACCACCAGTCCCCGGTCCAGCCGGACCCGCCCGGGCTCCTGCCCGAACACCACCACCCCCTCCACCCGGGCCAGGAAGTCCGGCCGAGTCCAAACCCCGTCCGCAGCGCCGTCGTGGTTGCCCGCGATGGCGAACACGTGCAGACCCGCCTGGACCAGCCTGCGCAGCTGGTCCGCGGCGAAGGCCGCGAGCGCCCGGGGAGGGTACGGGGTGTCGAACAGGTCGCCGCACACCAGCACCACCTCGCACCGGCGCTCCAGGGCCAGGTCCACGCACCGCGCGAAGGTGCGGCGGAGCTGCTCCCGTTGCTCCGCGCCGCGCGAGCCCAGCGCCCGGAACGCGGCGCCCAGGTGCACGTCCGCCAGGTGCAGGATTCGGATCACCGGGCTCCCAGACGGTCCAGCAGCGGGAGCAGCTCCCGCAGGTCGTAGATGCGGTCGCAGTCCACCTCGTGGAACACCCTGTCCCGGTCCAGGAGCACCGGGTACACGCCTGCGGCCCGGGCACCGCGGACGTCCGCCTCGTAGGAGTCGCCCACGTGCACCGCCTCCTCCGGACGCACGGCTACCGCGTCCAGGGCCACCTGGAAGATGCGGGGGTCCGGCTTCGCGGCACCCACCAGCGCCGAAGCCACCACCGCGTCGAAGTACCCGCCAATCCCCGCCCGCTCCAGGACTTCCGGGAGGTCCGGCTCCCAGTTGCTCACCACCGCCAGCCGGAATCCCCGCCGCCGCAGCTCCTCCAGGACCGCGGGCGCTTCAGGGTAAGGGGTGTACTGGGGGCGGGTGCGGGCCAGGACCTGGTGCATGCGTTCTGCGATCTCGTCCTCCAAGCCGGGGACTTCCAGGTTCGCCACCATCTCCCGGAGGAACTGGCGCCAGGTCTCCTCCGTGAACTGGTCCGGCGGGACGTGGCTGAGGGCGTCGCTGGCGCGGGCGTACGCCCGTTGCAGCGCCTCCCGGTCCAGGGTGACGTCGAATTCTCCCAGGCCCTCCGCCCACACCTCGAACCAGGAGGGCTTGCCCTCCAGGAGGGTGTGGCCCGCGTCCAGGAACACCGCCCGCACGCCGCCCGTCCACGCCACGGCTACACCACCTCGGAAGTCCGCGGCGCCGCCGGGGCGCCCCGCCGTATTCCGCACATCCTCAGTCCCCCCTCGCGGTGTACGGACAGATGGAAGCGAAGGCGCAGTACCGACACGCCCGGTACCAGTCGGGCGTGGCGGTGAAGTCCTGCCGCCGGATCCCCTCCGAAACCCGGTCGATGACCTCCTCCGCCACGGCCACCCACTCCTCCTCGGGCCGCACGGAACCCACCACCACGCCCTCGGGGTTCAGGAAGTGGAGCTCGAGCCGGTCCGGGAGCCGGCCGTGGACCTCCCGGTACGCCAGAGCGTAGAGCCGCAGCTGCAGGCTGTCCCGGGCGCGGTCATCCGCGCGGTCTGCTTCCCGCACCTCCGAGGTCTTGAAGTCCACGATGCACACCTCGCCGTCCCGTACGTCCACCCGGTCCCACCGTCCCCGCACCCGGGTGCTGCCCCGCAGGAAGGAGAAGGGCGCCTCCACCATGGTGGGCACGAGCCCCGACGCCTCCTGGAACTCGTAGAACCGCTGGAGCACCTGCCTGCCTTCCTCCATGCGGCGCTCCTCGTGCTCCGGGCTCAAAAACCCCTCGTTGACCCACACCCGCTGGAAGTGCTGGATCAGCTCGTCCAGGGACATGGGCTGGCGGCGGGCACGGCGGCGGTGGTACTCCCGAAGGGCCTCGTGGATGGCGCTCCCGTACGCCACCCGGTGGTCGCGGGTCACCGGCACCCGCAGCACGTGGGTGTACTTGTACTTCAGCGGGCACGTCTGGTAGTCGTCCAGCTGCCGGAAGGACACGCTCACCACCGCGTCGGGGGGCAAGATCCCCTGCAGGATGTCCGGCTGGGGGGCGGGCGCGTGGCGGTGGATCTGCTCCAGGGCCGAGGCGCGGAAGGCGCCGCCCGCAAGGGCCGGCCGGTCCAGGGCCTCCAGCACGAAGCGGCTCACCTTCCGGGGCCGCGCACCGCCGTAGTCGCGGGCGCTGGTGAAGTACAGCTCCCGCTTGGCCCGGGTCATGGCCACGTAGAACAACCGCCGCTCCTCCTGCAGGTGGTGGTCGCCCGCGGGCAGCACGTCCCGGATCAGAGCCTCGGGAAGCTCGATGGGGTCCGAGCGGTGCGGCACCGGGAACTTCTGGTTCACGCAGGACCCGATGAACACCACGGGGAACTCCAGCCCCTTGGCCTTGTGCACCGTCATCACCTGAACTGCATCCGCTTCGGGGTCCAGCTCCTCCACGGGCGGGTCGTCCCCCGCGGCGATGAGGTCGTCTATGTACCGCACGAACTCCACCACCCGGTCGTACCGCAGCAACGGTGCCGCACGGGCCACCAGGTCGAAGAACCGGGCCAAATTTCGGACCCGGGCCTCGTCCGTGGGGTCGCCGGACGTGGCCAGACGCTGCACGTAGCCGGTGCGCTCCACCAGGTACACGTACAGGACGCGGCCCGTGGGCTGGTCCGTGGCCAGGCGGCGCATGGCGTCCAGGTCTTCCACCAGCTTCGCCAGGGAGGCCAGGCTCTCCGGGGACAGCTCCCCCCGCAGGCTCCAGAACTCGCCCGCCTCCTCCTCCGGGCCCAAGAGCTTGCGGACCACGAAGTGCAAGGACCGGTGGCGCGCCTGAGCCGCGGCCAGGCAGCGGGAGGCGTCGGTGGGGTCCACCAGGTACAGGGGGGACGTGGCGAGGAAGTACAGGCTGAGGTTGTCCCGGGGGTTGGCCAGGGCCCGCAGGAAGCTCAGCACCAGGCGGATCTCCTCCCGGTCGTACAGGCCCCGGGTGCCGCTGAACTGGAAGGGGACGCCCCGCAAATTCAGGGCCCGCAGGAAGGGTTCCGCGTCCGCGTTGGACCGGACCAGGATGGCCACGTCCCGGTACCGCCAGACCCCCTGCTCCACCCGTTCCGCGATGGTACGGGCCACCGCGTCCGCCTCGGTGGTGAGGGAGTCGAAGTGCAGGTGCTGGGGTTGCGGCCCGTGGGGCTGGTCGGCCACCAGCCGCTTGTCCACCCGCTCCCGGACCTCCAGGCGGTCGGGGTCGTTGTGCCGGATGAGGCGGTAGGCCGCGTCCAGGATGGCCTGGCTGCTGCGGTAGTTGCGGACCAGCACCACCCGCTCCGCGTCCGGGTACGTCTGGGTGAAGTTCAAGAGGTTGCTGAGGGCCGCCCCACGCCACTTGTAGATGGCCTGGTCGTCGTCGCCCACCGCGGTGACGTTGCGGTGGGCCGCGGCGAGGAGCTTGACGAGCTCGAACTGCGCGTAGTTGGTGTCCTGGAACTCGTCCACCAACACGTACCGGAAGCGGTCCTGGTAGCGGCGGAGCACCTGCGGGTGCTGGCGGAACAGCTCCAAGGTCCGGGTGATGAGGTCGCCGAAGTCCAGAAACCCATAGCGCAGCATGAGGTCCTGGTAGGCCGCGTACGCCTCCGCCAGCTCGAGCTGTCGCTCGGCTTCCGCCTGCGCTTCAGGGTCTTTGGCGGAGGCGGCCAGGGACTCCGCGTACCGGCGGTAGTCCTCGGGGGAGACGTCCTCGTCCTTGGCGCGGCTAAAGAGCTGCGCCAAAGCCTGAAGGTGCCGCGTGGGGTCTGCCAGGGGCCGGTACCGGCGCAGGGGCAGCTGGAACAGGTGCTCCCGCAGGAACAGCACCTGCTCCGCGCGGTTGAGGACCCGGAAGTCGGGCGGTAGACCCAGCAGCAAGGCGTTGTCCCGGAGCGCCCGGTCCCCGAAGGCGTGGAAGGTGGAGATCCACACCTCCGTGTAGCCGTAGGGGACCAGGACGTCCACGCGCTCCTCCATCTCCCCCGCGGCCTTGTCCGTGAAGGTCAGAGCCAGGATCTCCTGGGGCTTGGCTCGTTTGGTGGCGATGAGGTACGCGATGCGGCGGGTGATCACGGAGGTCTTGCCGGTGCCCGCGCCCGCGATGATCAACAAGGGACCGGTGTCCCACTCCACCGCCCGGCGCTGCTCCGAGTTGAGCCCCTCCAGGATGCGATCCGCGGGGCTGGTGGGAGGCTGCTCTTCCTCCAGCGCCAGCGGGAGCTGCACCAGGGGCCCGTCCCCGGCCCGGGAACCCTTCACCGCAAGCCCTCCGAGTCCGGCTGGACTCCACCGGACCACAGCCTCACCGCTCGGAGCGCGTGGGCGATGGCGTCCGCGGTGAAACCCCGGCGGGCCAACAGGCCCGCCAGCCTGCGGGCGGCCACCTCCCTGGGCAGGCGGAGGTAGCGGTCCAGGTACTTGCGCGCCACCTCCGCGGCCAAGCTGGGGTCGTCGCCTGCGGCTTCCCCCACCACGCGGTCCGCCACGTCTCGGGGAATTCCCTTGCGGGCCAGCTCGTACCGTAGCCGAAGGGACCCCAAACCCCGTAACTCCCGCCGCACCCGGACCCACTCGGCGGCGAACCGGCGGTCGTCCACCAGACCCTGCCCTTCCAGCTCGGCCACCACCACCGATGCCAACTCCGCGCCCGCGACGCTCGTCAGGCGCGTCCGCAGCTCGTGGGAAGAACGGGGCCGCACCGCCAGCAGCCGCAGAGCCCTGCGACGTAGGCGGGTCAGGGTGCTCTCCCGCTCCAGGCGGGCCAGGAGTTCAGGGTCCAGGGGCGCGAGCACGGGCACACCGAGACGGCTCCAGGTTTGTTCGGGAACCTCCAGGGTGCGGCCGTCGTCCAGCCGCACCCGGACGTCCCCCGCCTTGCGCTGCCGGACCTGCAGCACCTGCGGCATTTGGGAACTATGCTAGCAAACAGCCGTTCGCCCTTCAACCTGCCTCAAGGGATCGGCCCGCGGGGGCAAGGAAAACCCGCGGCCTACCCCTCGAAGCCGGTGAGGAGCAGGACCTTGCCCGTGGTCTCGCGGCCCTCCAAAGCCCGGTGGGCGTCCGCCGCCTGCGACAGGGGTAAGGCCCGGCCGATGCGCAGCTTGAGCTCGCCGCTGCGGACCGAACCCAGCACCTCCCCGGCGCGCCACAGCAGCTCGTCCCGGGTGGCGGTATAGTGCCAGAGCAAGGGTCGCGTAAGGAACAAGGACCCTTTCTGGGCGAGGACCTGGGGGTCGAAGGGCGGTACGGGGCCGCTGGACTGCCCGTACAGCACCAGCATGCCCCGTAAAGCGAGGCAGTTGAGGCTCTTCTCGAAGGTGTCCTTGCCCACGGAGTCGTACACCACCTGCAGCTTGCGGCCCTCCGTGATCCGCAGCACCTCCTGCTCGAAGTCCTGCCGGGTGTACAGGATCACGTGGTCCGCACCGGCTTCCCGAGCCAGCTTCGCCTTGTCCTCCGTGGATACCGTCCCGATGACCACCGCGCCCCGGCGCTTGGCCATCTGGACCAGCAGCAGCCCCACCCCGCCCGCGGCGGCGTGCACCAGGCACACGTCGCCGGGCTTGAGGGGGTAGGTGCTGGTGACGAGGTAGTGGGCCGTCATCCCCTGGAGCATGGCCGCCGCGGCCTGCTGGTAGGCCACACCGTCGGGGATGGGCACCAACCGCCCCGCGGGCACGAGGGCGTACTCCGCGTAGGAACCGAGGACGTTGGAGTACGCCACCCGGTCCCCGGGCTTCACCTCCGTCACCCCGGGGCCCACGGCTTCCACCACGCCCGCACCTTCCTGCCCCAGTGTGGCGGGCAGGTCGATCTTGTACAGGCCCTTGCGCTGGTAGATGTCGATGAAGTTCACCCCGCAGGCCACCAGCCGGACAAGGGCCTGGCCCTCTCCCGGGGTGGGCGTGGGGACCTCCTCGTACCGCAGGACCTCTGGACCGCCGTGCTCGTGGATCCGGACCGCGTGCATCGTCCTCCTCCTGGGGAAGGGGGTTACGGCGCTATTGTACACTCGGAAGCTGCGACCGCCCGGAGGTGAGGGATGGTGCTGGACCGCAAACTCGTGGCCTTCCTCCAAGAGCCCCACCTGGCCGTGCTGGCCACCCGCTTTCCCTCCGGCCGCCTCCAGGCCACACCGGTCTGGTACCTGTACGAGGACGGGGTGTTCCTCATCAACACCCGCCGCGGTCGCGCGAAGCTCAAGAACATGCAGCGGTACCCCCGCGTGGCCCTGGTCGTGCTGGACCGCCACGACCCCTACCGGTACCTCCACGTGCAGGGACACGCCGTGCGGTTCGACGCCGCCTCGGGCGCTCGGGACATCGACCGGCTGTCGGTGCGCTACACCGGCCGGCCGTGGACCTACCCGCCTGGAGACGGGCCGGAACAGCGGGTGAGCGTGCACATCGCACCGGAGCGGGTCACCCCCTACGGGTTCTAGATCACACCCACGCGGCCAGGGCCCGCCCGGCCAGCACGAGCCCCGTCAGCACCAGCAGCCAGCCGGCGGCGCGTCCCACCCGCCGGTGCGAGGTCTCCGTCAGCCTCCGGCTGCCCGCAGCCACCGCCCACGCCACGGCCGCCTTGCTGCCCACCAGCAGCCCGAAGAAGGCCACGAGGAAGGCTGCGGCCGCCAGAGGGGACCGCGCCCACGCCTCCCGCACGATGGGGCTGCCCACGGTGCCCCAGAACAGGTACGGGCTCGGGTTCAGGAAGTTCGCCGCCACCGCGCGCCGCAAGGAGCCCAGGGGCACGCCGGAGGCGCCCGATCCGCCGACGGTGTCCTGCCCGCGGGCCGCCCGCACGCCCAGCACCACCAGGTAAACTCCACCCACCGCCCCGAGGACGGAGTACACATCCTGCGGCACGAATCTCAAGGCCCACAGGGCCATCAGGAGGATGGGGCCGTCGGTGATGAGTGGGGCGCACGCGGCCTGGGCCCCCGCCCGGGCCCCCCGCTCCAGGGCGATGGCCACCACCACCGCGGTCATGGGCCCCGGCGTCAGCCCGGCACCGACTCCCAAACTCACCCCGAGGACCAAGCTCTCCCACATCCGCCGCCCTCCAGCACGAGCCACCCGGTCGGAAGGTCGGTGCAGCCACCCTTAGGGAAGGCCGCGTCGCTCCACCGGTTCTTCCGGATGTGCTCCTAGGGTACCGGACCCCGGACGGTTCCGGAGCCGTGGACGTCCGCCGTCGGTCATCCCCCCTTGACAGCCCGCCTGCGGCGTGGCACGGTAGGCACGAAGAACCGATCATCGGACCAATCGGGGAACCCGGTGCCTCCCGCAGCCCTGGAACCCATCCGCCGGACGCGGGTGTACGAGCAGGTGGCGGCCCGCATCCAGCAGCTCATCGTGGACGGCCACCTGCGGCCCGGGGACCGCCTGCCCACGGAGCGGGAGCTGGCGGAGCGGTTCGGCGTCAGCCGCAGCTCCGTCCGCGACGCCATCCGGGTCCTGGAGCTCATGGGCCTGGTGGAGCCCCGTCAGGGCGAGGGCACGGTGGTCCGCGACCTGAGCCCCGACGCCGTGGTCAACCCCCTGGCCTCCCTGCTGGTGCGCAGCCGCGCCCTCCTCCGCGACCTGTGGGACGTCCGCAGGATGATCGAGCCCCACCTGGCGGCCCGGGCGGCCCAGCACGCCACGGAAGAGGAAGTGGCACGCCTGCAGGCCATCCTGGACCGGCAGCGGGCCAAGGCGGAGCGGGGCGAGCTCGCGGTGGAGGAGGACTCCGAGTTCCACTACACCATCGCCACCGCTTCCCGCAACCAGGTCATCCTCCGGATCCTGGACGTGCTCATGGACCTGCTCCGCACCAGCCGGGAACGCTCCCTCCAGGTCCCGGGCAGACTCCAGCGGTCCCTGGAGGGTCACCGGCGGATCCTGGCGGCCATCCGGCGCCGCGACCCTGCCGCGGCGGAGGCGGCCATGCGGCGGCACTTGGAAGAGATCGAGGAGGTGCTGGCCGCGGGGGCCCGAGCCCCGTCCGAACCGAGGAGGTGACCTGCTGGAGCGCGAAGGCGTGGACCCAATCCCCAGTGAAGGAGGACGAGGGATGATCAAACGGGTGGAGATCAACTACCGGGGGATCTTCCAGAAGACCCTGGCCAAGAAGATCGGGGGCGACATCGTGATGATCGCCGCCCGCACGGGCCAGGTGGGCTTTTCCAACGGCCGGTACAGCGACGCCCCCGAGCGCAACGGGATCCCGTGCAAGTACTTCGCCTTCGTCTCCCCCGACCTGTCCGAGGAGGAGCTGGAGGCGGAGTGCGGGGCCAAGCTGGACATCGACGAGGCCAACATCTCCGTGGTCCTGGACGACACCATGGTGAAGGGTGTGGAACCGTGGGCCTGGCACGGCGTCCGACCCATCAACGAGAAGGTGGTGCCCTACGGTCACATGCTCATCGTGTCGCGCCGGCGCCCGGAGGACCTGGTGCGGTTCATGGCCCGCAAGCCCTACCCGTACTACCTAGCCATCCTGGAAGGGGACGCCAGCTTCGCGGGCCTGTGGGTGTACCGGGACGACCTCACCCACGAGCGGGTCCTGGGGGCCATCGCGGCGTTGGACCCGCAGCTGCTGAGCATCGAGGCGGTCAAAGGCTACCTGTGGGACAAGACCCACGAGGAGCACCGGGTGGAGGCGGCGCAGAAGGCGTACGAAGCCATCCGCCACAACATCCACGAGGTCACGCCCGCCCAGGGCATCGACTGGCCCTACGAGATCCCCAGGCTCCCGAAGTGGAACGAGTTCTCCGAGGGCGTGGTGGTGAAGGCGGTCCCCCGGGAGTTCCACCTGGGGCCCAAGGGGCAGTCCCGGAACCAGCTGTTCAAGCGCGGGACCACCAAGTCGCAGCGGCCCGTGGTGCGTTTCGACCTGTGCACCAAGTGCACGCTGTGCTGGCTGGAGTGTCCGGACCAGTGCTTCGACCCCACTCCCGACGGCTACTACGACGTGGACTACGAGTACTGCGTGGGCTGCGGCAAGTGTGCGGAGGTGTGCCCGGTCCAGGAGTGCATCGTCATGGTGGACGAGCTGGCCTTCGAGGACAACCGGAGCCCCTGGGAGCACTGGAAGCGTGACCCCGAGGGCTACGTCCGGTGGGCCGAGGAGAAGAAGGGGACGCACCGGGTGCTGCCCAACGTGGTCACGGGGACCGGCCAGCGGGTGCTGGAGGCGGAATCCGTGCCCGTGGGCGGCAAGCCCAAGCCCGCGGCCCGGGCAGGCGCGTAACCGTCCGAAAGGAGGGACACGATGGCGATTGCACGACCGGTGGGTGTCTACGAACGGGAGGAGCTGCTCACGGGCTGCCAGGCGGTGGCGGAGGGCATCCGCCTGGCCAACGTGGACGTGATCGCCGCGTACCCCATCCGGCCGTACACGGAGGTCATGGATGCCATCTCCAAGATCATCGCGGACGGCAAGCTGGACGCGGAGTACATCGTGGCGGACAGCGAGCACTCCCAGTTCGAGATCGTCAAGCACGCGGCCTCCGTGGGGGCCCGCGCCTTCGCGGGCTCCAGCGGGACGGGGTGGATGTACGGCTTCGAGGCCCTGGTGGTCACCGCCACGGACCGGCTGCCCGTGCTGTTCCTGGTGGGCAACCGCGCCCTGGACGACCCGGGGGCCTTCGGGGTGGAGCACAACGACGCTTTGGCCATCCGGGACATGGGGTGGTTGCTGTGCTGGGTGGCCACCGCCCAGGAGGCCCTGGAGCACGTGCTCCTGGGTTACCGCATCGCGGAGGACAAGCGGGTGATGATGCCCATGGCCCTGGCCATGGACGGGGCCTTCCTCACCCACTCCCAGCACATCGTCCGCATCCCGTCCCAGGAGGCGGTGAACCGCTTCCTACCCCCCTTCGACCTGGCGGAACGGCGGCTGCACCCGGACAACCCCGTGTCCATCGCGCCCCAGGTGAACGAGGACTGGGTGATGGAGATCCGGCGGCAGAACTGGGAAGCGGCCCGGCGGGCCCGGGGCGTGATCGCGGCCGCCTACGAGGACTTCAACCGGGTGTTCGGGGAGCGGTACAGGCCCCCCTATTTCTTCGAGGAGTTCATGACCGAGGACGCGGAGGTGGTCCTGATCGGGATGGGGACCGTGGCCATGCCGGCCCGCACCGCGGTGCGGCGGCTGCGGGAGCAGGGCCACCGAGTGGGCTACGTGAACCTCCGGTGGTTCCGGCCCTTCCCCACCGAGGAGCTTCGGGAGTGCCTGCGGCGGTTCCGGGCCGTGGGGGTCATCGACCGCGACTTCGCCCACGGATCCCCCGACGACGGCGGGGTGCTGCTGCACGAAATCCGGTCGTGCCTGTACCCGCTGCGGGACCGCCCCGCGGTGGTGAACTTCATCACCGGCCTGGGAGGCCGGGACGTGTCCATCCAGGACGCCACGCGCATGTACGAGATCACCCAGGAGGCCGCCCGCACGGACCGGCTGGACGGGTTCGTCACCTGGGTGGGCGTGCGGGAGTGACGGAAAGGGGGCAAGAGGAGATGGCGACCGCGGAGAAGGTCCTGGTCTACGACCGCATCAAGGGCGTGAAGCAGATCCCCCTGGAGGAGTTCTACACCTCCGGGCACCGGACGTGTCAGGGGTGCGAGTCCGCCACGGTGATGCGGCAGTTCATCAAGGCCGCAGGGCCCCGGACCGTGGTGGCGGGCTCCACGGGGTGCATGTACGTGGCGAACACCAGCTACATGACCACCCCGTGGATCGTGCCGTGGATGCACACCCAGCTCGGGGCCGGCGGGTCGTCCGCGGTGGGCATGGCCGCCGGGCTGCGGGCCTTGATGCGCAAGAACCGGATCCCCCAGGAGGAGATCAACGTCATCTCCTTCTGCGGGGACCTCGGGGGCGGCGACATGGGCCTGTCGGGGATCTCCGGCGCCCTGCAGACGGACTACGACCTGCTGATCATCATGTACGACAACGAGTCCGCGGCCAACACGGACATCCAGGCCACGGGCCTCACCACCTGGGGCGCCCAGACCACCTTCAGCCCCGTGGGCAAAGTCCAGCGCATCACCCACCGGAGGTGGAAGAAGAACGTGGCCGCCATGCTGGCGGTGGGGCACCCCAACTGCCGCTACGTGGCCACCGCGTGCGCCACCTTCCCGCCTCTGGACTTCCTCAACAAGGTCCGCAAGGCCCTGTCCGTGGGAGGGCCCACCTTCATCCACACCTACGACCCGTGCCCCAAGGGGTGGGACTTCCACCCCCGCTACTCCCACGAGCTGGGCGAGCTGGGCGTGCGGTCGGGGCTCTTGCCCCTATACGAGATCATCGACGGACAGGTGGTGTACACCTACGACGCCCGCAAGACGGGCAAAGGCCGCATCCCTGTGCGGGAGTACCTCGTGCGGCAGGGTCGGTTTGCCCACCTGACGGAGGAGGACATCGCGTACATCCAGCGCATGGTGGACGAGATGTGGGACGAGTGGGAAGTCCCAGGGGTGGCACCGTTCCGTGGGACGCTGAAGGTGTCCGCGTAACGTGGACGAGGAGG
>CAYTFH010000027.1:16953-20954 GCA_964437095.1 uncultured bacterium
AGGTGTCCGCGTAACGTGGACGAGGAGGAGTCCCGGAGGTGACCGCAGTACATTAGATCACGGGAAACGGAAAAGCTGAGCGCCGAGCTCAGGAACGAAGGGGGAATGGGCGATGGGGTTTATCCGCAGGTTCTCCTTCCTCGGCGTGTGCGCGCTCGCCCTCCTGCTGGCCGGACCGAGCAGCTGGGGGGCTCCCGCTTGGCAGCCGAACCGACCGGTGGAGTGGACCGTGCCCGCGGGCACGGGAGGGGGTGCGGACCAACAGGCCCGCTTGATGGCATCCCTCATCGAGAAGTACCGGCTGTCTCCGCAGCCGTTCATCCCCGTCAACCGTCCTGCGGGTGCGGGCGCCCAGGCCTTCCTGTGGATGATCGACAAGACCGGGGACCCGCACACCATCCTCATCACCCTGGACAATCTGTTCGCCACGCCCGCGGCCCAGGTGATCCGCAAGCGGGACGGATCTCGGTTCAGCTGGCGTGACCTCACCCCTATCGCGCGTCTGCTCCTCGACCACTTCGTCCTGTGGGTGCACGCGGACTCGCCCTACAAGACCTTGGACGACTTCGTCCGGGCGGCCAAGGCGGGGCCGCCGGGACGGCTGAAGATGGCGGGGACGGGGTCCAAGCAGGAGGACGAGATCATCATGGTCCTGCTGGAGCAGGCGTGGGGGGCGAAGTTCACGTACGTCCCCTTCCCCGGCGGCGGAGCGGTGGCCGCGGCCCTGGTGGGCAAGCAGGTGGACTTCACGGTCAACAACCCCATCGAGGCCGTGGGCCACTGGGAAGCCGGCCGGGTGCGGCCCCTGGCCATCTTCGCGTCCGAGCGGGTGCGGGTGGGCAGGTGGGGTGAGATTCCCACCATGAAAGAGCTGGGCTACCCCATCGAGTACCAGATGCTCCGGGGGATCTTCGGCCCGCCCCAGATGCCTCCGGAGGCGGTGGCCTTCTACCAGGGAGCGTTCCGGCGCGTCCTCGACACTCCGGAGATGGAGGACTTCATCGCCCGGGGGGCGTACACGAAGGCGTACCTGACGGGCCGGGAGTTCGTGCAGTGGCTGGAGCAGAAGGATCGGTTGGTCCGCAGCCTGATGGAGAAGGCCGGATGGCTGGCTCGATAGCCTGAACGGTCCGCGAAAGGGGGGATGGGGGGTGCGGAGGACCGCGCTCGCCTTCGCCGCAGGGCTCGTGGTGGCGGGGGTGGTGTTCATGCGGGAGGCTCTGCAGCTGCCCACGGGCTGGACGCCCTCGGGCCCGGGGCCGGGCTTCTTCCCCTTCTGGCTGGCCACGGGATTCACCGTGACCGGCCTGGCGGTGTTCGTCCGCACGTGGAACGACCACCGCGCCCGCGGGGAACCCTTCCTCCCCCCTGGAGCCTTCAAGCGTCTGCTGGTGGTGTTCCTCCCCATGGTCGGGGTAGTGGCCTTCCTCCACTCCCTCGGGATCTACCTCGGGGGACTCCTGTACCTGGGCGGCTACACGCGGTTGGTTGGGCGGCACCCCTGGCCCGTGGTCCTGGCGGTGAGCGTGGGAGTCCCTCTCGCCCTGTTCCTGATCTTCGAGCGGTGGTTCTTGATGCCTCTGCCCAAGGGGATGTTCCTGGAGCGGCTGCTGTACGGAAGGTAGCGCCATGGACGTGATCCGGACATTCCACGACCTCCTGTACGGGCTCGGTGTAGCCGCTTCCCCCCAGAACCTCATGGTCGCCGTGGTCGGTTTGCTGCTGGGGACCGCCATCGGCGTCCTCCCGGGGCTGGGCGGCACCAACGGGGTGGCGCTGTTGCTGCCCCTGACCTTTCACCTCAAGCCCACCGCAGCCATCATCCTGCTGGCCTCGGTGTACTGGGGCGCGCTGTTCGGCGGGGCCATCACATCCATCCTGTTCCGGATCCCCGGGGAGCCGTGGTCCGTGGCCACCATGTTCGACGGCTACCCCCTCGCGAAGCAGGGGAAGCCCGGCGTGGCCCTCACCGCGGCTTTCACGTCCTCCTTCATCGGCGCGTTCGTGGCCATCGTCCTGTTCACCTTCTTCGCCCCTCCCCTGGCCGAGCTGGCGCTCAAGTTCGGCCCGCCCGAGAACTTCGCGGTGTTGCTGCTGGCCTTCGCCACCATCGCGGGGCTGGAGAGCGGCGATCCGGTGAAGGCGGTCCTCATGACCTTCCTCGGACTCCTGCTGGCCACGGTGGGGTTCGACATCGTGAGCGGCTCGCCCCGCATGACCTTCGGCTCCGTGGCGTTGCAGAGCGGGGTGAACTTCGTCACCATCGCCATCGGTGTCTTCGGACTGGGAGAGATCCTCCTCACCGTGGAGGAGCAGCTGCGCATCGAGGGGCTGCGGGCGCGCTTGAGCTTCCGCGAGGTGTGGGAGACGTGGAAGCTGTTCCCCCGCTACGCGGGGACCATCCTGCGGAGCACCCTCCTGGGATTCTGGATCGGGGTGCTCCCGGGAACGGGGGCCACCCCGGCGTCCTTCATGAGTTACGGGCTGGCCCGGCAGTTCAGCCCGAGGGGCTCCCGGTTCGGCACCGGGGAGGTGGAAGGGGTGGTAGCGCCCGAGACCGCGGCCCACGCCGCGGGCATCGGAGCCCTGCTGCCCATGGTGACGTTGGGGATCCCCGGTTCTCCCACCGCCGCGGTGATGCTGGCGGGTTTCTTCATCTGGGGGCTCAACCCGGGCCCGCTGCTGTTCCAGGAGAACCGGGAGTTCGTGTGGGGCCTCATCGGGTCCATGTACCTGGCCAACGTGATCGGGGTCCTCTTGGTCCTGACCATGGTGCCGGCCTTTGCGGCCATCGTGCGCATCCCCTTCGCCATCCTCGCTCCTCTCATCACCATCCTCTGCAGCATTGGCGCGTACGCCGTGAACAACCAGGTCCTGGACCTATGGATCATGCTCGGCTCCGGGCTCGCGGGCTACTTCTTCAAGAAACTCGGCTACCCCCTGGCCCCGCTGGTGGTGGCCCTGGTGCTGGGGGACATGACCGAACAGGCCTTCCGGCAGAGCCTGATCATGGGTCAGGGCTCCCCCGCCATCTTCTTCACCCGGCCCATCTCCGCCTTCTTCGTGCTGTTGGCCGTGGCCGTGTTCGCCTACCCCTTCGTCCGAAACGCCTTCCGCAGGCTTCGGGGGGCGGCACCGGTGGCCGCGGAGGCCTCCGGGCGGGCCGGCTCCTGAGGAGAAACCCGCTTTGGGCATCGTGGCCTTCACCCGGGAGCTCGGCAGCCTGGGCACCTTCATCGCAGAAGAGGTGGCCCGGCGCCGCGGCTACCGGTTCGTCCGGCGCGAAATCCTCGAGGAAGCGGCCCGCATGGGGCCGCTCACGGAGGACGAACTCACACGCCTGGTGGAGAGCCCTCCGGGCCTGTGGGAGCGGCTGAGCCTTCCGGCCCGGCGTCACTTCTACCACGTGGCCGCGCGGGTGCTGGAGTTCGCCCAGGCGGATGACGTGGTCATCCTGGGCCGGTGGTCCACCATGCTCCTTCGGGGCGTCCGGCACGCGGTCCGGGTGCGGGTGTGCGCGCCCCTACCCCTTCGGGTCGAGCGCCTGGCGGACCGGCTCGGAGTTTCCCCGCAGGAGGCGCAGGCCATGGCGGAGCGCTACGACCACGGGGTACGGGCCCGCATCCGCCAGTTCTTCGACGTGGAGTGGGAGGACAGCGACCTGTACGACCTCGTGATCAACACCGAGCGGATCTCCGTGGAGGGGGGTTGCCAGCTCATCGAGCACCTCCTGGACAGCCCGGAGTTCCAGCCGGACGAGGCCTCGCGGCAGGACGTACGGGACCGGGCCCTCGCCGCCCGGGTCCAGGAGGCGCTCAAGTCCGACGACCGCCTGGGCCACGTGGATCTTCACGTCACGGCTCGCCAGGGAACCGTCACCCTGGAGGGCGTGGTGTTCGGGCCCGAGGAGCGGCGCGCCGTGCTCCAGGTGGTGGGCTCCGTGCCCGGTGTGACTCACGTAAAGGACCGCCTCACCGTGGCCCGCATGCCCATCCGGTAAC
>CAYTFH010000028.1:0-20700 GCA_964437095.1 uncultured bacterium
CCAGCTCATGGCCGAGCTGCGGGCCATCTCGGCCGCCGTGGGCCGCAGCCTGGCCGCGCCGAAGGTCGGCGCGCGCGTTTGATAAGGAACGTGAATCACCAGCGCGTTGACACCCGAAGGGGTCCCTGGTAGAAGTAAACGCAAACGCACACCGGGAGCACGGCCGCCGCGGCCCTGGCGTCTCACCAAAGGCGGAAGCGCCGCGGCAGCCGGCCGGAGGTCGACTCCGGCGCACCGTCGGGCACCGCCCGGGGCACCCAAGCGGGGCTCTCGGGTGTGCGTCTTCCAAAGGGAACAAAGGCGAGGAAGGGAAGCAGTAGGCGTCTGCCGGTCTTGTAGAGAGCCGGGGAGCGGTGGGATCCGGTAGACCGCGGCGCCGAACCTCGTCCCGGAGCTTGCCGGGCGAAGGCCAGTAGCCCGGCACGTGGCCCGCGTGAAGGGACAACGAGGGCCGAGTCCTTGGGCTCGGAACTAAGGTGGTACCGCGGGAGCCAGCCCGTCCTTAGGTTGGCTCCCGTTCGTTTTCAGGCTCGAGGAGGAGGGAGGATGCGGACCACCACGGTGGAGACCAAGAAAGCCACGCGGACCCTGTCGGGCGCACAGGCGGTGGTGCGGGTGCTGGAGGAAGCAGGGGTGGAGTGGCTGTTCGGCCACCCCGGCGGGGCATCCCTGCCCCTGTACGACGCGTTGTACGACGCGCCCAGCATCCGGCACGTCCTGTGCCGGCACGAGCAGGTGGCGGCACACGCCGCTACGGGCTACGCCAAAGCGTCCGGCCGGTTCGGGGTGTGTACCGCGACGTCCGGCCCCGGGGCCACCAACCTGGTCACGGGCCTGGCGGACGCGTGGATGGACTCCGCGGCGGTGCTGGCCATCACCGGGCAGGTGGTGCGGGCCAACATCGGCACCGACGCGTTCCAGGAGGCGGACGTCACCTCCATCACCACCCCCATCACCAAGCACAACGCCCTGGTCATGGACCCGTACGCCCTGGTGCGGACCCTGCGGGAGGCCATCTACCTGTGCCAGTCGGGCCGGCCGGGGCCGGTGCTGGTGGACGTGCCCCGGGACGTGTTCCAGAGCCAGATCCCCGAGGAGCTGCTGGCCGAGCCCTTCGAGCCCCGGCGGCGGCCCGTGACCAAGGGCCACCCCGCCCGCATCGCGGAGGCCGCGGAGGCCATCTCCCAGAGCCGCCGGCCCATCCTGTACGTGGGCGGCGGGGCCCAGGGCGCCAGTGAGCCCCTGGCCCGCCTGGCTCGCCGATGCCGGATCCCCGTGACCGTGACCCTCATGGGCAAGGGCGCCTTCGACGAGACCGATCCCCTGTGTCTGGGGATGCTGGGCATGCACGGCACCGCGTACGCCAACTACGCCATCAACGCCGCGGACCTGGTAATTGCCGTGGGCACCCGGTTCGACGACCGGGTCACGGGCCGGCTGAAGGACTTCTGCCCCCACGCCCGGTTCATCCACATCGACATCGACCCCTCGGAGATCGGGAAGAACAAGCCCGCCCACATCCCCATCGTGGGCGACGCCCGGGAGGTCCTGGAGGCCCTGGAGCCCCTGGTGCAGCCGCCGGACGTGGAGGCCTGGTGGAAGCAGATCGAGGAGTGGCGGACCCGGTACCCCCTGCGGTGGCGGCCGGGCCCGCTGCTGAAGCCGCAGGAGGCCATCGAGGCCATCTATCGCCTCACCCGGGGCCAGGCGGTGGTGGTGACGGACGTGGGCCAGCACCAGATGTGGGCGGCCCAGTACTACAAGTGCCGCAAGCCCCGGACCTTCATCTCCTCGGGAGGGCTCGGGGCCATGGGGTTCGGCTTCCCCGCGGCCATAGGGGCGCAGTTCGCCCGTCCCGACGCCCTGGTGGTGGCCATCGTGGGCGACGGCGGGCTCCAGATGACCATGCAGGACCTCATCACCGCGGTGGAGTGGAAGCTGCCCCTGAAGATCTACGTGGTGAACAACGCCTCCCTGGGGATGGTCCGACAGTGGCAGGAGCTGTTCTACAACCAGCGGTACAGCGCGGTGCAGCTCCGCAACCCCGACTTCGCCCGGATCGCGGAGGCCTTCGGGGCGGTGGGGATCCGCGTGGAGCGGTCCGAGGAGCTGGAGCCCGCGCTGCGGCGGTCCCTGGAGGTGACGGACCGGCCCGTGGTGGTGGACTTGATCGTGGACCCCGAGGAGAACTGCTACCCCATGATCCCCTCGGGACAGTCCGTGAAGGAGATGATCCTCGGTGACTAACGCGGTGCCCTCCCCCCAAACCCGGTCGGAACGCCGGGTGCTGTCCGTGCTGGTGGACAACGTCCCCGGGGTCCTGCTGCGCATCGTCGCCCTGTTCCGGCGCCGGGGGATCAACATCCACAGCCTGGCGGTGTCCGTGACGGAGGACCCGGCGGTCTCCCGGATCACCATGACCGTGGAGTGTCCCGCGGCCCTGGCGGAGTCGGTGGTCAAGCAGGTCCGCCGGGTGGTGGAGGTCCGCCGGGTTCGGGACGTCACCGACGCCCCGCGGACGGAGCGGGAGCTGGCCCTGGTGAAGGTGAACGCGCCCGCCGGGGTGCGGTCCGAAATCCTGGAAGCCGCCCAGGTGTTCCGGGCGCGGCCCATCGACCTCACGGAGAAGACCGTCACCCTGGAGGTCACAGGCAGCCCTGAGAAGATCGACGCATTCCTGAACCTGGTGGCGCGCCACGGGGTGCGGGAGGTGGCCCGCACCGGGTCCGTGGTGCTGCTGCGGGGTTCGGCGACCACGTAGACCAGCCGAGGAGGTGCGGAATGGCCAGGGTGTACTACGAGCGCAACGCCAACCCGGAACTCATCCGGTCCAAGCGGGTGGCGGTGCTGGGGTACGGCAGCCAGGGCCACGCCCACGCTTTGAACCTGCGGGACCAGGGCGTGCAGGTGGTGGTGGGGCTCAAACCCGGCGGCTCGTGGGAGCGGGCCAAGGCGGACGGGTTCCGGGTGGTGGAGGTGGCGGAAGCCGTCCGGGAGGCGGACGTGGTGTCGGTGCTGCTGCCCGACATGGTGCAGGCCGAGGTGTACCGGGAGGCCATCCGGCCCAACCTGCGCAAGGGGCAGGCGCTGGCCTTCGCCCACGGGTTCGTGGTGCTGTACGGCCAGGTGGAGCCCCCGCCGGACGTGGACGTGTTCATGGTGGCGCCCAAGTCCCCGGGCCACCGCATGCGGGAGGTGTTCGTGGAAGGGCAGGGCGTCCCGGGGCTGGTGGCGGTGCACCAGGACGCCACGGGCCAGGCCAAGGATCTGGCCCTGGCCTACGCGTGGGGGGTGGGCTGCCTGCGGGCCGGGGTGGTGGAGACCACTTTCCGGGAGGAGACGGAGAGCGACCTGTTCGGCGAGCAGGCGGTGCTGTGCGGTGGGGTCACGGCCCTCATCCAGGCCGGGTTCGAGACCCTGGTGGAGGCCGGTTACCAGCCGGAGATCGCGTACTTCGAGTGCCTGAACGAGCTGAAGCTCATCGTGGACCTGATCTACGAGGGCGGCATGCAGTGGATGCGGTACTCCGTCTCGGACACCGCGGAGTATGGGGACTACACCCGGGGTCCGCGGATCATCGACGACCACGTCCGCCAACGCATGAAGGAGATCCTCAAGGAGGTCCAGGACGGCACCTTCGCCCGGGAGTGGATCCTGGAGGCCCAGGCCAACTTCCCGTCCTTCCGGAACCTGCGGGTGCGGGCCGCGCAGCACCCCATCGAGGAGGTGGGCCGGCAGCTGCGGGCCATGATGCCGTGGCTGCGGGGGCCCAAGGCGAAGGCGCCGCAGGCGGTCGGGACCGGCGGGGGGAGCTAAGGTGACGGACCGGGTGTACATCTTCGACACCACCCTGCGGGACGGGGAACAGTCCCCCGGCTTCTCCATGACGGTGCAGGAGAAGCTGGAGATGGCCCACGCCCTGGCGCGGTTGGGCGTAGACGTCATCGAAGCCGGGTTCCCCATCGCCTCCCCCGGCGACCTGGAGGCGGTGCGGCTCATCGCCCGGGAGGTGAGGGGGCCGGTGATCTGCGGCCTGGCGCGGGCGCAGCGCCAGGACATCGAGGTGTGCTGGGAGGGGGTGCGGGCGGCGGAACGGCCGCGCATCCACACCTTCATCGCCACCTCGCCCATCCACATGGAGCGCAAGCTGCGCATGACGCCCGACGAGGTCCTAGAGGCCGCCCGCGAGGCGGTGCGCCTAGCCCGATCCCTGTGCCCGGAGGTGGAGTTCAGCTGCGAGGACGCCACCCGGTCGGACGTGGACTTTCTGTGCCGGGTGGTGGAAGCCGCCATCCGGGAGGGGGCCAGCGTCATCAACCTCCCGGACACCGTGGGCTACGCGGTGCCCCACGAGTACGCGAACCTCATCCGCACCGTGCGGGAGCGGGTGCCCGACTCCGACCGCGTAGTGTGGAGCGTGCACTGCCACGACGACCTGGGCATGGCCGTGGCCAACTCCCTGGCCGGGGTCCAGGCCGGCGCCCGTCAGGTGGAGGGCACCATCAACGGCATCGGCGAGCGGGCGGGCAACGCGGCGTTGGAAGAAGTGATCATGGCCTTGGTGACCCGTCGGGACGCCTTCGGCCTGAAGGTGGGGGTGGACACCACCCGCATCTACCCCACCAGCCGCCTGTTGTCGGCCATCACCGGGGTGGAGGTACAGCCCAACAAAGCCATCGTGGGTGCCAACGCCTTCGCCCACGAGGCGGGCATCCACCAGCACGGGGTCCTCAGCGACCCCCGCACGTACGAGATCATGACCCCCGCCTCCGTGGGCGTTCCCACCAACCGACTGGTCCTGGGCAAGCACTCGGGCCGCCACGGGCTGGTCCACGCCCTGCGGGAGATGGGCTTCCAGCTCACGGAGGAGGAGGTGGAGCGGGTGTACGCCCGCTTCAAGGCCCTGTGCGACCGCAAGAAGCGGGTGGAGGTAGGGGACCTGGTGGCCCTGGTGCAGGAGGGGTTTGCCGCGGCTCCGGAGACCTACCGGCTGGTCTCCTTCCGGGTGACCACCGCCAGCGACGAGCCGCCCCACGCCGCGGTGCGCCTGGAGCGGGCGGGCCGGCTGCAGGTGGCGGAGGCCACGGGGGACGGCCCCGTGGACGCCCTGTTCGCGGCCATCAACGCGGCCACGGGGCGGCAGGTGCAGCTGCTGGACTACAGCCTACGGTCTGCCACGGGCGGCAGCGACGCCCTGGGGGAGGCGGTCTGCCGACTGCGGGAAGGGGACCGGGTGGCCACGGGCCGGGGCAGCAGCACGGACGTGCTGGAAGCCAGCGCCCTGGCCTATGTGTCCGCCCTGAACAAGCTGGCGGAAGCACGGCCCGCGGAGGTGGTCCCCGCGGGTCCCTGAGCCGGGCGGGCCCGCAAAAGACCGTGGGGAGCCACCTCCCGGTTCGGAATAGACCAACGAGGTGACGGACGCATGGGGATGACCATCACCGAGAAGATCCTGGCCGCCCACGCGGACCTCCCCAGGGTGGAGCCGGGGGACCTGGTGGAGTGCCGGGTGGACATGCTGTTCGCCAACGACATCACCGCACCCTTGGCCATCCAGCAGTTCGAGCGCATCGGGGTGGAGCGGGTGTTCGACCCAGACCGGGTAGCCTTCGTCCTGGACCACTACTCGCCCAGCAAGGACATCGCCTCCGCAGAGCAGTGCCGGATCACCCGGGAGTTCGTCCGCAAGCACGGGCTGCCCCACTTCTACGATGTGGGCCGGGCGGGGATCGCGCACGTGCTGCTGGCGGAGGAAGGGTTCGTGGCCCCCGGGGAGCTGTTCGTGGGCGCGGACTCCCACACCTGCAACCACGGGGCCCTGGGCGCCTTCGCCACGGGGGTGGGCAGCTCCGACCTGGCCGCGGCCATGGCCACGGGCCGGTTGTGGTTCCGGGTCCCCGAGACCCTGCGGTTCGTGTTCCGGGGCACCCTACCGCGGTGGGTGACGGGCAAGGACCTGGTGCTGCGCATCATCGGCGACATCGGGGTGGACGGCGCCCGCTACGCGGCCATGGAGTTCGCGGGCCCGGTGCTGCAGCAGCTGTCCATGGACGAGCGGTTCTCCATCACCAACATGGCGGTGGAAGCCGGGGCCAAGAACGGCATCATGGAGCCCGACGAGGCCGTGCTGGAGTGGGTGCGGCCCAGGGCCCGGCGGCCCTTCCAGCCCGTCTACAGCGACCCCGACGCCCGCTACGCGGCGGTGTACGAGTACGACGTGACGGACATGGAACCCGTGGTGAGCGCCCCGTCCTCGCCCGCCAACGTGGTGCCCGTGAGCGAGGTCGCCGGGGTCCGGGTGGACCAGTGCTTCATCGGCACCTGTACCAACGGCCGCATCGAGGACCTCCGCCAGGCGGCCCGGGTGCTGGCCGGCCGGAAGGTCCACCCCGACGTCCGGCTGTTGGTGATCCCCGCCACGCCCCGCATCTACCGCGAAGCCCTGGAGGAGGGGCTGATCCAGGTGTTCCTGGACGCGGGAGCCGCGGTGTCCACCCCCACCTGCGGGCCGTGCATCGGCGGCCACATGGGGGTGCTGGCGGACGGGGAGGTGTGCGTGTCCACCAGCAGCCGGAACTTCATCGGGCGCATGGGCCATCGGGGCAGCAAGGTGTACCTGTCCAACGCGGCGGTGGCGGCAGCGGCCGCGGTGGCCGGCAAGCTGGTGCACCCCGACGAGGTGGTGCGGGAGCCCGTGGCGGTGTAGGAGGTGACCATGGCCATCCGGGGCAGGGCCCACAAGGTGGGCGACCACATCGACACCGACCTCATCATCGCGGGGCGGTATCTCGTGACCACGGACCCCGAGAAGCTGGGGCAGCACCTGTTCGAGGACCTGGACCCCGAGCTGCGCAAGCGGATCCAGCCCGGAGACGTGCTGGTGGCGGGGGAGAACTTCGGGCAGGGTAGCTCCCGGGAACACGCGCCCCTGGCCCTGGTGGGGGCGGGGATCCGCGCGGTGGTGGCCAGTTCGTACGCCCGGATCTTCTACCGGAACGCCTTCAACAACGGCCTGCTGCTGCTGGAGTGTCCCGAGGCCAGCCGCGGGGTGCAGGACGGGGACCAGCTGGAGATCGACCCCCAGACGGGCGAGATCCGGAACCTGACCCGGGGCGAGGTCTACCGGGCGCGGCCCATCCCCGCCTTCATGCAGGAGCTGACCCAGGTGGGCGGGATCATCCCGTACGTGCGCCGCAAGCTGGGCCTGGAGGCATCCTGATGCGGGTGGAGGTGTACGACACCACCCTCCGGGACGGCACCCAGGGCGCGGACGTGGAGTTCTCCGTGGAGGATAAGCTGCGGTGCGCCCGGGCCCTGGACGAGCTGGGCGTGGACTTCGTGGAAGGCGGGTGGCCCGGCAGCAACCCCCGGGACATGGAGTTCTTCCGGCGCGCGGCCCGGCAGACCTGGCACCGCACCCGCATCGTGGCCTTCGGCAGCACCCGGCGGGCGGAGGCGCCGGCCCACCAGGACGCCAACCTCCTCACCCTTCTGGACGCGCAGACGGAGTGGGTGGCCCTGTTCGGCAAGAGCTGGGACCTACACGTGCGCTTGGCGCTGCGCACCACCCTGGAGGAGAACCTGCGCATGATCGCAGACTCCGTACGCTTCCTGAAGGCGCAGGGCCGACGGGTGGTCTACGACGCGGAGCACTTCTTCGACGGCTTCCGGGCCAACCCGGAGTACGCCCTGCAGACCCTGCGGGCCGCGGAGGAAGCCGGCGCCGACCGCATCGTCCTGTGCGACACCAACGGCGGCAGCCTCCCGCACCAGGTGGGCCCCGTGGTGGCCCGGGTGGCGGAGGTGGTGCGGACCCCTCTCGGGATCCACACCCACAACGACGGGGGCTGCGCCGTGGCCAACGCGGTGGAGGCGGTGCGGGCGGGCTGCGTCCACGTGCAGGGAACGGTGAACGGCTACGGCGAGCGGTGCGGGAACGCGGACCTGTGCGTGCTGGTCCCCAACCTGGTCCTCAAGCTCGGCCGGGAGTGCCTGCGGCCCGGAGCGTTGACCCGCCTCAGCCACGTGAGCCGGTTCGTGGCGGAGCTGGCCAACCGCACGCCGGACGAACACCAGCCGTACGTGGGCCGCAACGCCTTCGCCCACAAAGGCGGGGTGCACGTGTCCGCGGTGCGGCAGGACCCGTCCACGTACGAGCACGTGGACCCCGCGGCGGTGGGCAACCGCCGCCGGTTCGTGGTGTCCGACCTTTCCGGACGGTCCAACATCCTCAGCAAGGCCGAGGAGCTGGGCCTTCCCCTGGACCCCCACAGCCCCTCCACGGCGCAGATCCTGGAGCGGGTGAAGTGGCTGGAGTACACGGGCTACCAGTTCGAGGGAGCGGACGCCTCCTTTGAGCTGCTGGCCCGGAGGCTGCTGGGCGAGTGGAACGATGGGTTCGAGGCCGGTCCCTTCCTGGTGGTGGTGCACCGCACCGAGGACCGCACGTGGGCGGAGGCCACGGTGCGGGTGCGGGTGGACGGCATCGAAGAGCACACCGCGGCGGAAGGCGACGGCCCCGTGCACGCCCTGGACCGGGCCCTGCGCAAGGCCCTGGAGCGCTTCTACCCGGAGCTGCGGGACATCCGCCTGGTGGACTACAAGGTGCGGGTTCTGAACGCGGAGGCCGCCACCGCGGCCCGGGTAAGGGTCCTCATCCAGACCACGGACGGCCTGGACCGGTGGGAGACGGTGGGCGTGTCCGAGAACGTGGTAGAGGCCAGCTGGCTCGCCCTGGTGGACAGCCTGAGCTACGCCCTGTGGCGGTCGCGGGGCAGGCAACAGCGCCCCGTGCCCCAGGCCGCGGGTGGAACGTAGGGGAGGGCGGACATGGACGAGGAGGCCCGCCAGCGGGACCTGGACGCGGCACTGACCACGCTGCTGCAGGCCGAGGCCGCGGAAGCAGACGACGACCGCTGGACCATCGCCTGCATCCAGCAGATGTACTGACGGTGGACGCCCGCATCCTCCTGCTGCCCGGAGACGGCGTCGGCCCGGAGGTGGTGGACCAGGCGGTTCGGGTGCTGGACGCGGTGGCGGAGCGCTTCGGGCACCGGTTCAGCTACCGGACCGAAGCCATCGGCGGAGGCGCCATCGACCGCTACGGCGACCCTCTGCCGGAGCCGACCCGGAAGGCCCTGCGCGACTGTGACGCCATCCTCCTGGGGGCCGTGGGCGGGCCGCGGTGGGACTCGGGCCCCGTGCGGCCGGAAGCGGGGCTGCTGTCCCTGCGGTACGAGCTGGGGCTGTACGCCAACCTCAGGCCCGCGGTGCTCTTGGAAGGCCTGGAGTCCGCTTCCCCCCTGCGGCCGGAGGTGGTGCGGGGCACGGAGTTCCTCATCGTGCGGGAACTCACCGGGGGGCTGTACTTCGGCAAGCCCAAGGAGCGGGACGCCCAGCGGGCGGTGGACACCATGGCGTACACCGCCGCGGAGGTGGAGCGGGTGGCCCGGGTGGCGTTCCGCGCGGCGCATGGCCGGCGCCGCCGCGTGCACTCCGTGGACAAAGCCAACGTTCTGGAGGCCTCCCGCCTGTGGCGAGACGTGGTGAGCCGGGTGGCGCAGGAGTTCCCCGAGGTGGAGCTCCACCACATGCTGGTGGACACGTGCGCCATGCAGCTGGTGCGCCAGCCCTCCAGCTTCGACGTGATCCTCACCGAGAACACCTTCGGCGACATCCTGAGCGACGAGGCCGCGGCGGTGGTGGGCTCCATCGGGCTGCTGCCCTCCGCTAGCCTGGGCGACCGCCCTCCCTTCCTGTACGAGCCTGTTCACGGATCGGCCCCGGACATCGCGGGTCGCGGGGTGGCCAACCCCCTCGGCACCATCCTGAGCGCCGCCCTCATGCTGCGCTACTCCTTCGGGCTGGAGACGGAGGCCCGGGCGGTGGAGGAGGCGGTGCGGCGGGTGGTCCGGGACGGTACCACCACCCCGGACCTGGGCGGCTCCGCCCGCACGGAGGAGGTGGGCGCCGCGGTGGCGTCACACCTCTGCAGGAGTTCCTGAAGCCCCGCCGAACTAACCCCGCGGAACGGGACTCAGCCGTTCACGGCGTGCACGGGAGGGGAGGGCGATGAAGGACGGCACGCGGCGCATCACCCGGAGGCGTTTTTTGCGCGACACGGCGCGGGCGGCTTCCGCCCTGGCTTTGTCCGCCTGGGGCCTGGAGGCGTCCCGCACGACGTCACAGGCGCAGGAGCTGACGTTCCCGGTGGAGCGGGGGGCCAGCCTGCGCGTGCTGCGGTGGTCCCAGTTCGTCACCACGGACCGGCCCATCTTCGAGGAGAACGCCGCTCGGTTCACTCAGCGCACGGGCGTGCCCGTGCGGGTGGAGTACGAGACGTGGACGGACGTGCAGCCCAAGGCGGCGGCCGCGGCCAACGTGGGCAGCGGCCCGGACATCGTGATCGGGTTCTTCGACGAGCCGCACCTGTGGGCGGACAAGCTGGTGCCCGTCACGGACCTGGCCCAGTACCTGGGCCGCAAGTACGGGGGCTGGTTCGACGTCTGCCCGCAGTACGGCTTCAGCCCCCAGCGCAACGCCTGGATCGCCATCCCCATCGGCGCGCCCGGCGTGGCCCTGAACTACCGGATCTCCTGGGTCCGGGAGGCGGGCTTCGACCCCGACCCCGCCAAGTTCCCCCGCACCACGGACGAGTTCCTCCGGCTGTGCCGGGCCCTCAAGGCCCGGGGCCACCCCACGGGCTTCGCCCTGGGCAAGGCGGTGGGGGACGGCAACACCTGGGTCCACTGGTGCCTGTGGGCCTTCGGCGGCAAAGCGGTCGCGCCCGATAACAAGACCATCACCATCAACTCCCCGGAGACCGCCAACGCCCTGGAGTACGCCCGGGCCCTGTACGAGACCATGATCCCCGGGGTGGCGGGGTGGCTGGACCCCCACAACAACCGGGCGTTTTTGGCCGGGGAGATCTCCCTCACCAACAACGGGATCAGCATCTACTTCGCCGCCAAGAACGACTTCCCCGAGATCGCCCGGGACATGAACCACGCGGTCTTCCCCGTGGGGCCGGTGGGCAGACCCACGGAGCTCCACCTGTTCAGCCAGGCGTACATCTTCAGCTACACCCGCTACCCCAACGCCGCCAAGGAGTTCCTCCGGTGGATGATGGAGGAGACGCAGTACGCCCGCTGGATCAACGCTATGCTGGGCTACGTGTCGCACCCCCTGCGGGAGTACGGCAAACTGGCGGTGTGGCGGTCGGACCCCAAGGCGCTGCCCTACCGGGACGCGGTGGCCCGCATGCTGCCCCACTCGTACGCGGGCCGGCCCGGCCCGGAGTCCGCGCGGGCCATGGCCGAGTTCGTGATCGTGGACATGTTCGCGGACGCCTGCACTGGCCGGCGCAGCGTGCGGGACGCCATCCGCGCCGCGGAGGACCGTCTGCGCCGCATCTACCGCAGCTGACATGGACCGGCTGGAGGTGAGCCTGCCGCGAGCCGCGGGCCGCAGGGCCGCGGCCGCGGCGTGGTTGGAGAGCCGGGAGGCTTTGGGTTGGGCCATGGTCAGCCCGGCCCTGGCCCTGCTGGCGCTCTTCCTCGCGTACCCGTTTCTCTTGGGGGTGTGGCTGGCCTTCACCGACAGCCGCATCGCGAACCCGGGGCGGTTCGTGGGCCTGGAGAACTTCCGCTACCTCCTGGGAGACGGGGTGTTCTGGCTCACGGTCTTCAACACCCTCCTCTATGCAGGCGTGGCGGTGGTCCTGAAGTTCGTGCTGGGGCTCGCCCTGGCGCTTCTGGTGGACCGGGAGTTCCGCGGGAAGCGGTTCGTGCGGGCGGCCATGCTCCTGCCCTGGATCGTGCCCACGTCGCTGTCCGCCCTCGTGTTCTACTGGATCTACGACAGCCAGTTCAGCGTCCTCACGTGGATGCTGCGGGCCGCGGGGCTGGTGGACCGGCCCATCAACTACCTCGGCGACCCCAACCTCGCCCGGGCGTCCTTGATCGCCGCCAACGTGTGGCGTGGGGTGCCCTTCTTCGCCATCGGGCTGCTGGCGGGCCTTCAGACGGTCCCCCGGGAGCTGCACGAGGCGGCCGCCATGGACGGGGCCGGTCCGTGGGCCCGGTTCCGGTGGGTCACGTGGCCGTTGCTGGTGCCCGTGGCGGTGGTGGTCACGGTGTTCAGCACCATCATGACCGTGGGCGACTTCCAGCTCATCTGGATCGTCACCAAGGGCGGCCCCGCCAACGCCACCCACCTCTTCGGCACCTTGGCGTACCAGCGGGCGGTGCAGGGAGGCTTTCTGGGGGAGGGGGCCGCGGTGGCAGTGTTCGTGCTGCCCGTCCTGGTGGCGTGCGTGGCGCTGGCGTACCGCGCCCTGAGGAGGGAGGACTGAGGTGCGGGGCGGCGTGGCGCGGCTCGTTGGGTTTCAGCTCCCCCTCGCGGCGTTCCTCGTCTTCCTTCTGTTCCCCTTCTACTGGATGTTGATCACCGCGGTGAAGCCGAACCGGGACCTGTACAACCTGGCTTTGAACCCCCTGTGGACCTGGACGCCCACCCTCGACCACGTGCGCCGCCTTCTTGCGGAGAGCCACTTCCTGCCGTGGATGCGCAACACCCTGGTGATCTCCATAGGCGCCACGGCCCTCTCCCTGGGCGCCAGCCTGCTGGCGGCCTACGCCATCGGCCGCTTGCGCTTCCGCGGCTCGGGGGCCCTGGGCATCGCCATCTTCCTCACCTACCTGGTGCCTCCGGTGATCCTGTTCATCCCCCTCAGCCGGATCGTGTCCGCCCTGGGCCTGTGGGATCGACCCGCAGCCCCGATCCTGACCTACCCCACGTTCCTGGTACCCTTCTGCGTGTGGCTGCTGTTGGGGTACTTCCGGACGATCCCGCGGGAGCTGGAGGACTGCGCGCGGGTGGACGGGGCCAGCCGGCTCCAGGTGATGCGCTACGTGACCCTGCCCCTGTCCCTGCCCGGGATCCTGTCGTGCCTGATCTTCGCCTTCACCCTGTCCTGGAACGAGTACCTGTACGCCCTGGTGTTCCTGTCGTCCACGCACCAGAAGACCGTCCCCGTGGGGCTCGCCACCGAGCTCGTGACCGGCGACGTGTTCCAGTGGGGGCCCCTCATGGCGGGCGCGCTGCTGGGATCCGTCCCGGTGGCGGTGGCGTACTCCTTCTTCGTGGAGCACTACGTGGCGGCCCTCACGGGAGCCCTCAAGGAGTAGGAGGCGAGCGATGCGCAGCGACGCGTTGAAGTCCGGTGTTCCTCGGGCCCCGGCCCGGGCCATGCTGCGGGCGGTGGGGTTGCAGGACGAAGACTTCCAGCTCCCGTTCGTGGGCGTGGTGAACACGTGGACGGACGGCATGCCGTGCAACTTCCACCTACGCGAGCTCGCGGCGGGGCTCCGGGCGGGCCTGCGGGAAGCAGGGGTGCTGGGCTTCGAGTTCGGCGCGCCGTCCGTGAACGACGCCATGTCCATGGGCACCGAGGCCATGCGGGCCAGCCTCATCAGCCGGGAGGTGGTGGCGGACGCGGTGGAGGTGGTGGCCCAGGGCTACCTGTACGACGGCATGGCGGTCCTGGTGGGCTGCGACAAGACCATCCCGGGCGGGGCCATGGGGGTCCTGCGCAGCGGGGTGCCGGGCATCGTCCTGTACGGGGGCACCGTGGCTCCGGGGGTCCTGGACGGCCGCAAGCTCACCATCGTGGACCCCTTCGAGGCGGTGGGCAAGTACAGCGCGGGGCAGATGACGGAGGAGCAGTTCCGCGCGGTGGAGCGGCACGCGGTCCCCGGGCCCGGCGCCTGTGGGGGGCAGTACACTGCCAACACCATGGCCCTGGTGCTGGAAGCCCTGGGGATGTCGCCCGTGGGGTACAACGGGATCCCCGCCACGGTCCCCGAGAAGAAGGAAGCCACCCGCAGGGCAGGGGCCATCCTGGCCGAGGCCATCCGGGCGGGCCGAACGCCCCGTGACTTCCTCACCCGTCAGTCCTTCCTCAACGCCATCGCCACCGTGGCCGCCACGGGCGGGTCCACCAACGCGGTTTTGCACCTCCTGGCCCTAGCGCACGAGGCGGGCGTGCACCTGGAGTTGGACGACTTCGACCGGGTGTCCCGCAAGACGCCGGTGATCGCGGACCTGCGGCCGTGGGGGACGTACACCGCCTGGGAGCTGTACGAGGCAGGTGGGACGCGGCTCGTGTTCCGCCGCATGCTCGAGGCCGGGCTCTTGGACGGGGACCAGAAGACCATCACCGGGCGCACCCTGGCGGAGGAGGTGGCCGAGGCCGCGGAGACCCCGGGCCAGCGGGTGGTGTACTCCGCCCACCAGCCCCTCAAGCCCCACGGGGGGCTCGCCATCCTCCGCGGTTCCCTGGCTCCCGAGGGGGCCGTACTCAAAGTGGCGGGGACGGAACGGATGCAGTTCCGAGGCCCCGCCCGGGTGTTCGACGGGGAAGCGGCAGCCCTCCAGGCAGTTCTAGAAGGCCGCGTCCAGCCCGGGGACGTGGTGGTCATCCGCTACGAGGGCCCCAAGGGAGCCCCCGGCATGCCCGAGATGCTGTCGGTCACCGCGGCCCTGGTGGGCCGAGGGCTGGGTCCGGAGGTAGCCCTGGTCACCGACGGACGGTTCTCGGGCGGGACGCGGGGGCTCATGGTGGGCCACGTGGCGCCGGAAGCGCAGGTGGGCGGGCCCATCGCCCTGGTGCGGGACGGAGACCCGGTGGTCATCGACGTGGAGGCCCGGCGGCTGGACGTGGACGTCCCGCAGGAGGAGCTGGACCGCAGGCGGTCCCAGTTCACCCCGCCGCCCCCGCGCTACCGCATGGGGCTTTTTGGCCGGTACGCGGCCCTGGTGAGCTCAGCGTCGGAGGGCGCGATCCTGCGGGTCGGGTAGGGACGGCGTGCGCGGGAAACAGGCAGCCGGGCTCGGAAAACCGGACCGCGGAAGGTCGGGCGTCAGCGAAGGCCGTACAGCATCCAGTACACCAGCCACCCGCTGGCCGCCACGTACAGCCACAGGGGCAGGGTCAGGCGGGCGATGCGGCGGTGGGCGTCGAACCGTCCCGCCAGGGCCCGCCGCAGGGTAACCAGCACCATGGGCGCCAGCACCATGGCCAGGACCACGTGGCTGGGGAGCACCATCAGGTACGCGGTGCGGACCCACCCCGTGCCCTCGAAGGGCTTAGAACCGAGCACCGCCCACCGCACCACGTACACCACGAGGAACAGGCCCGCGAACACCGCGGCGGTCAGCATGAACCTTCGGTGCCAGTCCACCCGCCGCGCCCGGATGCACGCGTAACCGGCCACCACCGCGATCCCGCTCACCAGGATCAGGGCGGTGTTCAGGGGCGCAAGCCACGCCAGAGAACCAGTCGCCACGGCACGGATAGCCTGCGTGCTATAATAGTACCGGATCCCCGGGGCGATCGGACAATCGAAAAACCTGTGGCTGCAACACGCCGAGCCCGCGGTACCACGGGCCGCCGGGAGAGGAGGAGGTGGTACGGTGAACGCTCCGCGTGTCGGGCAGCTGAGCCTCAACGGCGGCATACCATCGCAGCCCATCTGCGTGGCCATGGTGTCCACGTACCCGCCCAGGGAGTGCGGGATCGCCACCTTCACCCGCGACCTGTCTCGGGCGTTGCGGGAAGCGGGCCTGCGCACCTGGGTGGTGGCCATGGACGAGGAGGGCGCGGGCTACGCGTACGGGCCCGAGGTACGGATGCAGGTGCACGAGGACTCCCCGGAGGAGTACCGCGCGGCGGCGGAAGCCCTGAACCGCAGCGACGCCCACGTGGTCAACCTCCAGCACGAGTTCGGCATCTTCGGTGGGGAGTGGGGGGAGCTGGTGCTGGAGCTGGTGGAGCCCCTGGACCGGCCTTTGGTGGTGACCCTGCACACGGTCCTGCCGGACCCTCCGCCGCGGGCGCGGCGGGTGGTGCGGGCCCTGTGCCGCAGGGCCGCGGCGGTGGTGGTGATGAGCCCTTCCGCGGTGGACCTGCTGGAAACGCGGTACGGGGTGCCCCGCAGCCGGGTCCACGTGGTCTGGCACGGCGTACCCACCATGGACCCGCTGCCTCGAGAGGAGGCCAAGCGTCGCCTGGGTCTGGAAGGCCGGCTGGTACTGTCCACCTTCGGCCTGGTGAGCCCGGGTAAGGGGCTGGAGGACGTCCTGGACGCCCTGCCCGTGGTGGCGGAGCGTCACCCGCAGGTGGTGTACCTGATCCTGGGGGAGACGCACCCCAACGTGCGCCGGCGGGAAGGCGAGCGATACCGCAACATGCTGCTGGACAAGGTCCGGAGCCTGCGGCTGTGGCGCCACGTTCGGTTCGAGAACCGTTACCTGCGGGACGAGGAGATCGTGGCGTACCTGCAGGCCACGGATGTGTACCTGACCCCCTACCACAACCCCGACCAGATCGTGAGCGGCACCCTGTCGTGGGCGCTGGCCGCGGGCTGCCCGGTGGTGTCGACCCCGTACCGGTACGCGGTGGACCTCCTGTCCGACGGCCGCGGGGTGCTGGTGCCCTTCCGGGACCCGAAGGCCCTGGCCCAGGCCCTGAACGAGCTCCTGGCGGACCCGCAGCGCAGGGCGCGCCTGAGCGAGCGGGCGTATGCGGCCAGCCTGCCCATGCGGTGGCCGCGGGTGGCCGCCCGGTACGCGGCGCTGTTCGAGCGGTCGCTGGAGCGGGCCGTGGCGGAGGCTGCGGTCTAGACCGCCGCCGAGGGATTCTCTCGCCGCGGGAGGTCGACGTGGTGGCGCTGGCGGGATTGGTGCGCGTCCGAGTGCCGGTGCGGGTCGGGCACCTGCGCCGGATGACGGACACGTTCGGGATGGTCCAGTTCGCCCCCATGGGCGTGCCCGACCCGTCCACGGGCTACACCGCGGACGACAACGCCCGGGCCCTGGTGGTGGCGGCCCGGCTGGGGATGGAGGACCTCGCGGACGTGTACCTCTCGTTCCTGGAGCGCGGCCAGGGGCCGGACGGCTGGTTCCACAACCTGTGGGGGCCCGATCACGAGCCCCTCCCGGAGCAGCCTTCCGAGGACTGTCAGGGACGGTGTCTGTGGGCCCTGGGCGAGACCGTGGCTTCCCGGCTTCCGGAGCCGCTGCGCCGGCGGGCGGAGCGGTTGCTGGAGCGGGCCGTGCCCACCGTCCTGCGCCTGCAGAGCCCTAGGGGTAGGGCCAACGCCCTGCTGGGGCTGTCCTGCGTGGACGAAGCGAACCTTTTGGCCCCGGTGGCGGGGGCACTGCGGGCGCAGCTGAAGGCCGCGGACGACGCATGGCCCTGGCCGGAGCCCGTGCTCACCTACGAGCTGGCCCGTGTGCCCCACGGACTGCTGCGCGCCAGCGGCAAGCTGCAGGGAGCCAGCGCGCAGGTCGCCCTGCGGACTTTGGACTTCCTCCTGGACGTGCTCGTGGAGGACGGCGTGGTGGTGCCCGTCGGAAACCGCGGCTGGTACCCGCGCGAGGGGCGGAAGGCCCGGTGGGACCAGCAGCCGGTGGACCCCGGGGCCATGGTCGAGGCGTGCGTGGAAGCGTACCGCCTCACGAGGGAGGCCCGCTACCGGGAGGCGGCCCAGGCAGCGTGGGAGTGGTTCTGGGGCCGTAACCTGAAGGGCGCGGCGATGGTGGACCCCGACGGCGCCTGCCGGGACGGGCTGGGAGAAAACGGGCCGAGCGACAACCGGGGCGCGGAGGCCTGCCTGGCGTACCTGCTGGCCGCCCTGGCCTGGTCCGCACTGGAACTATGCGGGTAGCCATCCTGGCCCCCGTGGCGTGGCGGGTCCCGCCCAGGCACTACGGAGGGTGGGAGCAGGCGGTGTCCACCCTCACGGAGTCCCTGGCAAGGCTCGGGGTGGACGTCACCCTGTTCGCCAGCGGGGACTCTTTGACCTCGGCGCGCCTGGAGAGCGTGGTGCCCAGGCCCCTGCAGGAAGACCCGGAGCTAGCTGCCCGGAGCCGCGGGTACGAGATCCTGCACGCGGTGTATTGCCTGGAGAGGGCGGAGGAGTTCGACCTGGTGCACAGCCACGCGGGGTCCTTCGTGGTAGGGTTCGCGCCCTTCATCCGCACGCCCCTGGTGGTGACCTTGCACGGCTCCGGGGCGGAGCCCGACAGCCAGGTCCTGTACCGCCGCTTCCGGCACCTGCCGTACATCGCCATCAGCGACGCCGAACGCCGGATCCTGCCGGACCTGAACTACGTGGCCACCATCCACCACGGGGTGGAGGTGGAGCGGTTCCCCTTCGAAGCGCGTCCGGGGGACTACCTGCTGTTCGTGGGCCGCATCGCCCGGGTGAAGGGCGTGCACCACGCCATCGAGGTGGCCCGGCGCACGGGGGTCCCGCTGGTCCTCGGGGGGATCGTGCCCCGGGAGGAAGAGGGGTACTTCCAGCGGGAGGTGGCCCCCCACCTGGACGGTGAGCTGGTTCGGTTCGTGGGCCCGGTGGGCGCGGAACAGCGGAACCGGCTGTGCTGCGGGGCGCTGACGTTCCTGCACCTGGTGGAGTACGAGGAGTCCTTCGGGCTCACCATGATCGAGGCCATGGCCTGCGGCCTACCCGTGATCGGCACCCGGCGCGGTTCCGTGCCCGAGGTGGTGGCCCACGGCCGCACCGGGTTCGTGGTGACCGACGTCTCGGAGGCGGTGGAGGCCGTGCGGCGGGTCCGGCAGATCTCCCGGGAGGCGTGCAGGGAGTGGGTGGCGGAGCGCTTCCACGCCCGCACCGAGGCCCTCAAGCACGTGGAGGCATACGAGCGGGTCCTCCGGGAGGCCAGGGCGAAGGTCTAGCCTCCACCCTCCGAACTGCGCTTCGTCCCGCACCAGAGCCCCGGTACTCAGGCGTTTCACCGCGGAACCGGCCCGTGACGGCACGTTGGGCCGTGGTGGCCGAATGGTCCTCAACCCTCGCCCCGGTTGGAGGGGAGCCAGCCTCCCAGCGCCGAACGAACAGGAGCGGAGTCTCCCCTTGCGAACGTACGTGCGCGATAATAAGCTGAGCCTGATGTTCTTGCTCGCCACGGACTCACGTGCGGCGACTTGCCGAGTCACGGGGCACGTGATCCAGTCCCTCTCAGCTGTGGCCATATGGTCGGGAGCCAACGAGCTGGAAACGCTGCTGCGCGCGGCATGAGATCAAACGGGTCCACATCCGCGGCGGCACATGAAGGGGGTGAAAGAGGGATGTCGGTGACCCTGGACCTGTTGCGGCCGGTGACGGACGAGGAGCTGATGCTCCTTTCAGAACGCAACCCCGGCTACCAGTTCGAGCGGGCGGCCGACGGGAGGTTGCTGGTGAGTCCCACTGGAGGAGAGAGCGGACGGCGCGGTGCGGAGGTGCTCAGACAGCTGGGATCCTGGAACCAGCGCACGGGGCTGGGGGTGGTGTTCGACTCGTCCACGGGCTTCCGGCTCCCGGACGGCTCGGTGCTGTCCCCGGACGCCTCCTGGGTGGTTCGGGAGCGGTGGGAGGCGCTCAGCCGGGAGGAGCAGGAGGGGTTTGCGCCCCTGTGCCCTGACGCGGTGTTCGAGATCCGCTCGGCCTCCCAGACGGTGCAGGAGCTGCGGGAGAAGATGCAGGCGTACCTGCGGAACGGGGCGCGGATCGGGGTGCTGGTGGACCCCTACGCTCGCACCGTGGAAGTCTACCGGCCGGGGCAGGGAGTCGCGCGCCACGAGGATGCCGCCCTGGTGGCCCTGGACCCGGAGCTTCCTGGGTTCGAGCTGGAGACTGGGCCTGTGTTCGAGGAGTAGGTGGGGCTCCGACGACCAGCCCTGGACGTCTAGGCAGGCGAACGCGGGTTTGGTAGAATAGCCTCAAACTTGGGGGCCGAAGGGTTTATTGGGGAGTACGACCGGGGCGACGAGACCACTCACCACTCTGGGAAGCCCATGGATACGCCTGTGGCGCGTATGGCGCGGAACCAGCGGGCGGTGAACCGGCCCAACGGGGCCACGGTGGGCTACGAGGCAGAGCTCTGGCGCATGGCGGACGCCCTGCGCGGCAGCATGGATGCCGCCGAGTACAAGCACGTGGTCTTGGGTCTCATCTTCCTCAAGTACATCTCCGACGCCTTCGAGGAACACCGCAAGCGCCTTGAGCAGGAGCCCTACGCCGATCCGGAGGACCCTGACGAGTACCGGGCGGCGAACGTCTTCTGGGTGCCGCCCGAAGCCCGTTGGGAGCGGCTCCGGCAGAACGCCCGTCAGCCCACCATCGGTCAGATCGTGGACGAGGCCATGGAGGCGGTGGAGCGGGACAATCCGGCGCTCAAGGGGGTGCTGCCGAAGGACTACGCCCGCCCCGCCCTGGACAAGGCACGCCTGGGACAGCTCATCGACCTCGTGAGCAACATGCGGGTGGGCGACCCTGAGGCCCGGGCCAAGGACGTCTTCGGGCGCGTGTACGAGTACTTCCTCGGCCAGTTCGCGAGCGCCGAGGGGAAGAAGGGCGGGGAGTTCTACACGCCCCGCTGCGTTGTCCGCCTGCTCGTCCAAATGCTCGAGCCCTTCCAGGGCCGTGTCTATGACCCTTGCTGCGGCTCGTCGGGGATGTTCGTTCAGTCGGTGGAGTTCATCGAGGCGCACGCCACGGGCAACGGCAACGGTGGCCGGGCTCGCAGCCAGATCAGCGTCTACGGCCAGGAACTCAACTACACCACGTGGCGTCTGGCCAAGATGAACCTGGCCATCCGCGGCATCGACGGCCGGATCGAGCAGGGCGACAC
>CAYTFH010000029.1:0-19571 GCA_964437095.1 uncultured bacterium
CGGGCCGTCGGGTGCGCCTGGAGCGGGAGGACGGCAGCTGGCTGGAGGCGGAGCGCGTGGTGGTGTCGTTGCGGGAGGACACCTTCGAGGCGTACGGGGCCGTGGACACCACCTTCCACGTGCGGCGCTGACCCCGACCGCGTGAACCCCACCGCCGGCCGGGCCGACTAACCGGGCGGAGGGCGGCAGGGCGCGGAGGAGGGGCCGGCGGGGCCGTCGAAGGGTAGGCCGGACGCCGAGCCATGACGGACCGGGAGCTGCTGCGGCTCATCGCCCAGGGCGACACCACCGCCTTTCGGGAGTGGTACGACCGGCACAGCGGCCCTCTGTTCGCCTACCTCCTCCGCCTCCTGAGCGACGCCCACCTGGCGGAGGACGTGCTGAGCGAGACCATGCTGACGGTGTGGACGGACGCGCGCCGCTTCCGGGGCGACAGCAGCCCGCGGACCTGGCTGTACGCCATCGGCCGGAACAAGGCCACCGACCGCCTCCGCCAGCGGGTCCCCTGGCCCCTCGAGGTCCTCGACGGCCAGCGCACGGACGGCCACGCCGACCGGGTGGACACCCGCGTGACCGTGGAGCACGCCCTGCAGCGCCTCCCGCGGGACCAGCGGGAGGTGGTGGAGCTGGCCTTCTTCCACGGGTGCAGCTACGAGGAGATCGCCCGCATCATGCGGTGCCCCGTGAACACGGTGAAGACCCGGATGTTCCTGGCCAAGCAAAAACTCCGGGCCCACCTGGAAGGGTCCCAGGAGGCCCGGGAGGCGGGGCGGTGAGCGAAGGTGGACCACCACGACGCGCAGCAGCTCCTCCCGTGGCTCGTGGCCGGAACCCTGTCCGAGCCGGAGCGCTCGGCGGTGGCCGAGCACGTGCGGACGTGTGAAGCCTGCCGCCGCGAGGAAGTGTGGCTTCGGGGGGTCGCGGACGCGGTGCGTTCGCGGCCGGTTCCGTCGCCCGCTCCGGAGCTCGGGGCGCGGGTCCTGGCGCGCCTGGCCTCGCGGGAGGTCCGGGGGTCGTGGTGGGCCCGCCTGTGGGGCGTGCGGGAGGCCCGGGCGGTGCTGGCCGTGGCCGTGGCGGAGGCGGTGGTCATCGCGGCCCTGGCCGTTTCCTGGGCCGTCCCGCGGGCCGACTTTCGGACCCTCGGCAGGCCCCAGGCCGGCCACGTGCAGGTGGTGTTCCGGCCGGACGCCACGGAGCCCGCCATCCGGAGCGCGCTGCAACAGGTGGGCGCCACCGTGGTGGACGGTCCCGGAGCCCGAGGGGTGTACCGCGTGAGGCTCGCCCCGGGTGCGGACCCCGGGGCCGCCGCGGAGCAGCTGCGCGGGCACCGCGCGGTGGAGTTCGCCGAACCCGAGCCGTGACGTACCGCTCCGCTCGCGCCGCGGTGCTCCTGGCGGCAGCCCTGCTGGCCGCGGTCTTCCCGGTCTACGCCCAGAAGCCCGAACCGCCCGCGCCGCCGGGTAACCCCGGCCAGCCGCCCCCCGGCCCTCCCCAGGCGCCCGGGGGGACGGTCCCGGGCGAGCTCCGGGACTCGCAGACCCGGGACGCGTCCGCCACTGCCGCCGCCGGGGCAGGAGGGGCCGAGTTCGGAGGTGGGGCCCGCACCGCGGTGGTCCGGCCCGGAGAGACCCTGTCGGCCCAGGTGGCGGTGCGGTCCGGCGTGGCCACCAGCGTGAACGTGGAGTGGTCCGTGGACGGCCGTGTCCTGGCCTCCACCACGGAGCGGTTGGAGCCGGGGATCCGGGTCCTGCGCAGCCCGCCGCTGCCCACGGAAGTTCCGGGCAGCTACCTGGTGGGCGTGAGGGTCCAGGACACGGTGCTGCCGGGCGCCACGTACTCCGTGTTGGGCCGGCCTCCGCTCCCTCCCGTACGGCGGGTGGTGGCTCTCCTGGACCCACCGGCGGACCGCGCGGCGCAGCTGGGCGGCCGGCTCGGCCTGCGTCTGGTCGCTTGGGGAGAGCTGGCGACCGGCGCGGTGCAGGCCGTCTTTGAGGTTCCGGAGGGCCTGGCCCCGGAGGACGCCGCCGCGCGGCTCGGCGCGGAGCCGGGTGTGCTGGCCGCGGCGCCGGACACCCTCCACCGCACCCTGGCGGGGTCGCTGCGGCGGCTGCAGTACGCGCCGCGGGTGCTGCAGCTGTGGGCCGTGCACACCTGGTCCACCGGAAAAGGAGTGCGGGTCGCGGTGGTGGACACCGGGGTGGACACGGGCCACCCCGAGCTGGCCGGCCAGGTGGACGCGGCCGAGGACCTGGTGGGCGACGGCTACCGCGCGGAGGTCCACGGGACCGCCGTGGCGTCCCTGCTCGCGGCGCGCGGGCCCGGCCTGGACGGGGTGGCTCCGGGCGCCAGGTTGTTGAGCCTACGGGCGTGCTCGCCCCTGCGGCCGGGAGGGCTGGACGCCGCCTGTCCGGCCCACGCCCTGGTGCGGGCCATGGATCGGGCGTTCCAGCTGGGAGCTCGCGTGGTCAACGTCAGCGTCGGCGGGCCACCGAACCGGGTGGTGGAGGCGGTCACGCAGCGGCTGGTGGACCTGGGGGTCACGGTGGTGGCCGCCGCGGGGTCCTCGGGCGACGGGTACCCCTCGTACCCCGCGGCGGTGAGAGGGGTCCTGGCCGTGGGGGCCACCGACGCCCGTGATGCGCTCTACCCCTATAGCCCCAGAGCGCCGTACGTGGGCCTCGTGGCTCCCGGGGTGGACGTCCTGGCAGCGGTGCCCGGAGGCCGCTACGCGTTCTTCTCCGGCACGTCGTTTGCGGCCCCTCACGTGGCCGGTGCCATGGCTCTGGTCCTGCAGGCGGCGCCTTCCGTCGGGAACGGCGCTCTCAGCCGGGCCTTTCTGTCTACCGCGAAGGACCTCGGCCCTCCGGGGTGGGACCCCGCCTTCGGCGCCGGCCGGGTGCGGCCGTGCCCGGCGTTCCAGAGCCTGGCGCGGGCGGGGGCGTGCCCGTGAGGTGCCGCGCTTGACGGGCCTCCGGGGGCTTGTCCGCCCGCTCGCGTTGGTAGCCGGCTTTATCGCGCTCGCCGGCGCGTCCGGGTGCGGAGGCGCGGGTGCGGGAGCGCGCGCGGGGGGAGTCTCCGGGTACGTGTTCGAGGGGCTGAGCCCGGAAGGAGCGTTCTCCGGCCGCCCGGTGTCCGGTGCCACCGTGGTGTACCGGGACGCGGAGGGCCAGGTGTCCGTCACCACCGACGGGTCGGGGTTCTTCGCGGTGGGGCGGTCCCCCGCGGGGGCGTTCGACCTGCACGTGGTGGCACCGACCCCGCGGCTGGCCGCGTTCTCCGTGTTCGGGCTGCCCCCTTCGGCGGCGGCCCGTCCCCTGAGCCTGTACCTGTCCCTGAGGGAGCCTGCGGGAGGCCCGCCTCCCAGGACCGGAGGCGGCACGGTGCGGTCCGCGGTGCGGGGGCGCCTCGTGGACGCTTCCGGAAGCCCTCAGCCCGGGGCGGGCCCCGGATTTGGCTCTCCCGGCGACCCCGGGACCCTGGGGTTTGTGTGGTGGGGAAGGTACGGGGCACAGACCGCGGGCTGCCCGCGGTGCTACTCCGCCGTCTCCGGCCCGGACGGCAGCTTCGACGTGCAGGGCGTGCTCGGAGGGGAGCTGGCGGGCCGGACGCATCCTTTCTTTGCGGGCAACTACGACGGGGCGTTCGACGCGGGCCGGGTGCTGCACTACACCCAGTTCCACTACCGTCCCGCGGTGGACGTCCTGGACACCGGCCCCGCGGACCTGGACGAAGTCCGCATGGGCCCGGTGTCGTCCACCGTGTCTGTGCTGTACGAAACCTCCGCCTCCGGTCTCGTGTCGGGCTACGGGTCCGGGGGCCTGAGCTACACCTTCGTGAGCGCGTACGTCAGCATCGCGGGGGAACCCCTGCAGCTCGCGGAGGCGGCGGCCGGGCCCGCGGTGGGCGGGGGGCTGGGAGGGCAGCCCGTGCCGGTCCCGCAGTTGCCCGAGGGTCAGTCCACGTACCTCTTCGCCACCGCCCTGGCCTTCGACGTGAACTCCCCCGTCACCGCGGAGTTCGCCCTCACCACCACGTACCGGGTTTCCGGCGGGCCTGTGCGGGTGGGCTACCTCGTGCCACCCAGGTCCGTGCGCACGGGCTCCGGGTCCCGTAGAATCCTCACGTGGCAACCTCCCAGCGGCGCCACGTTGCAGTACGCCGCGGTCACCGACCCGTCCCTGGTGCCCGTCTGGGAGGGGCTGCTGGGGGGTGCGGCGTCCTCCGCGGCTCTCCCGGTGGACCTGCGGCCCGGGTCCTATTACGCGTTCGTGTGGGCCACGGACGGCTTCAGCCTCGAGGAGGTGGTCTCCGGGGCCCGCAGGTACGCCGTGCGTTTCCCCCGGGACTGGCGCAGGCCGGGGGCCCGGCGGCCCCTCCTGGACCGGGTCGGGCGGCCGGCCCTGGACCGAACGCCATTTCCGGGCAACATGGTGAGGGAGTCGTACAGCGACCTGGTAAGCTTCACGGTGCCGTGATGATGGAGAAGCCACTGCGGGGTGTCGCGCTGGCCGTGGTGGTGGCCCTGGTGGCCGCCGCGTGCGGGAGCGGACCCGTGCGCGTGCCGGGCCCTCCGGCGGGGTCCTACGTGCCCGGGGAGGTGGTGGTCCGCTACCTCAGCGGGGTCCGCCCGGCCGCCGGGGAGACCACGCCGGTCCGGGGAACGGCGGTGCGGAGGGCTTTCCGGGCGTGGGTGGCGGGTGCGGAGTTCAGCCTGGTCCTGGTGCGGGTCCCGGAGGGCCAGGAGGCCCGGTACATCGAGGAGTTCCAGCGCAGGCCGGAGGTGGTGTACGCCGAGTACAACTTCCGGGTCTCCCGGGTGCCCGTGGTCCTCTCGTCGGTGACGGCCGGACGGCCCCTGCAGGCACCGCGCCCTTCCGTCCGCGTCCAGGGGACCCTGGACTGGACAACCGTGACCGACCCCAAGCTCACCGAGTGCGACGCGGCCTTCCAGGTCACGCGGCTGGACGGTACCACTGCGCAGTGCGCGGAGGACGACCGGTCCGCCAGCTGGCAGTGGGACCTGTGGCGCATCCGGGTCCCGCAGGCGTGGGAGCTCGCGGACGGCGAGGGCGTGGTGGTGGCCGTGGTGGACGAGGGCGTGGACCCGGGTCACCCCGAGTTCGCCGGCCAGCTGGTCCTGCCCCGCGAGGGCTGCTTCACCGACGCCGTGGACGGCGACCACGACCCCTCCGACAGCGGAGGGCACGGGACCCACGTGGCGGGTACCGTGGCCGCGGCGGCCAACGGGTCCGGCATGGTGGGCGTGGCGCCCGGGGCCCGGGTGTTGCCCGTCCGGGTTCTGGGCCCCCAGGGCGGCACCGTGTTCAGCGTCGCCACGGGTATGCTGTGCGCGGTGGAAAGGGGCGCCCGGGTCCTCAACCTGTCCCTCGGGTCGCCCACCTACTCCCGGACCCTGGAGGACGCGGTACGGACGTCGGTGGACGCGGGGGCCGTGGTGGTGATGGCCGCGGGCAACGAGTTCCGGCAGGGCAACCCCCGGACCTACCCCGCGGCCTTCGCGGAGACCGTGAGGGGTGCCATTGCGGTGGGCGCCACCGCCCCCGACGACCGCGTGGCGTCGTTCTCCAGCTCCGGTCCTTGGGTGACCGTGGCCGCGCCCGGCACCAGCGTGTACTCGACCCTCCCCGTGACGCAGGGGTCGTACGGGTTCCTGCAGGGCACCTCCATGGCCAGCCCTCATGTGGCCGGGGTGGTGGCCCTGGTGCTATCGCGGAAGCCTACCCTGACCCCCGCTCAGGTTCGCAACCTCCTGGAGACCACCGCCTCTGCCCCCTGTGCGGGCTACCCCAGGCCGGACTACTCCGGCCCGGGTTCCTGCGGGACGTACTCCCCTCAAGCCGCGGGCAGCTACGGCTGGGGGATCGTGGACGCCCGCGCGGCGGTGGAGGCGGCGAGCTCCCCGTAGCGTTGCGAAGCACTCTGTCTGTCTTACTGGTCGCGTCCGCCTTGCTGGCGGCCTGCGGGGGAGGTGGTCCCCAGGCCCTCCCAACGCCGACTCCATGCCCGGTATCCAGCGGCCCTCCGGACCCGGGGGGCGGCACCGCCCTGCGGGGCTTCGTGTTCGAAGGAGAGGGTACGGACGGTGCGTTTTCTGGGCGGCCGGTGGCCTGCGCCAGGGTCGTGCTGGTGACCTCCGGCGGCAGCACGGAGTTCTCCACGGACGCGGCAGGGTTCTTCCAGACCGGTTCCACCCCCACGGACTTCGCCCTGCACGTCTTCCCCCCTCCGTACACCCAGGCGCCGGTGGTGTCGGTGTTCGACGCCCGCACCGCGTCGACTGGCCAGGTCCTCCGCCTATACCTGCCGCTGAACCGGCCCGTGGGCAGCCCGACGCGCGACCCCGGAGGGAGCTTGGCGCCGGCGGTGACCGGGAGGCTGGTGGACGGCGAAGGCAGGCCACAGGTGGGTAGCTATCCTGCGGGCGGCACGCCGGGAGACCCCGGGACCACGGGGTTCGTGTGGCTGGGAGACCCGGCCAGTCAGTCTTCGGGCCGGTGGGTGGACTCCGGCATCACCGACTCCTCCGGCCGGTTCACCGTGTGGGTCCGGCTGGGGGGCGAGCGGGCGGCTCTGACCCGTCCGCTGTTCGCGGGCAACTACGACGGCCGCCGGGACGGAGGCGACGTCCTGCACTACACGAGCTACGCCTTCGTGCCCGCGGTGGACCTGCTCGCGGGGGGCACGGTGGACCTGGGCACCGTGACGGTGCAGCCCGTGGACGCGGAGGTGACCGTGCGGTACGACGCCGCGGCCCGCGAGGTCCTGGCCGGTTGGGGGCCCAACGGACTCGGGTTCACGTACCTCCTGGCCGCTCCTTCGGTCTCGGCCGGCCCGGTGGAGGTCGGCCGGGTCTTCACCGGGCCGTACCGCGGCGGGATCGCCACCGAGCAGCGGGTCCCAGCGCCCGCACCTTTAGCATCGGGGCGGCAGGGCACGTGGCTGTTGGCCCGCAGCTTCGCCTTCGACGCCACCGTCACCGACAACACCGGCGAACTCAGCGTCACCGAGGCGTTGGCTTCCGGCCAACCCCCCGCGGTCATCGTGAGCTACCTGGCGCCGCCCCGCAACTTTTCATGGCAGGCCAGCTCCAGGACCTTCGCGTGGACCAGCCTCCTCGCCGCGGGTGGCTACGAGGTGTACGTGCACGACGCGGACAACCGCCTGGTGTGGGTGGGCGTCCGGGGCCGGCTGCAGAACTCCGTGGCCGTGCCCTTCCAGCTTCAAAGGGGCGGCTACTACGCGTACGTGAGGGCCGCGGACTCTGAGGCGCCTGCAGCCTGGCTGGCGGGGCAGCTCGCGTCCCCCCGTAGGCCTGCTTTTACCGCCTCCCGCTTCCGCCGCGCGTCCGTGCGCCCCATGCAGGCCGAGGTGGTGCAGCGGGAGAGCTACAGCCGTACCTTGGTGTTGACCATCCCTTGAGGGAGGTGGGTGAGGTGCGCAGGCTGGTGCTAGCCGCGGTGGGAGTGGCCTTGGCGTTCCCGGCGGCTGCGGCGGAGCCCCGGAGCCTATTCCAGAAGGTGTTTGTGCCGGGTACGGTTCGGGTGCAGTTCTTCCCGTGGACAACCCCCGAACAGGTGGAAGCCGTCCTCGCCGAGCACGGGCTGGTCCCAGTGGGAGGCCCTGCGGGCGGAGCTGTGGTAGCCCGCACCTCTGGGGAGGACGCCTGGCACGCCGCAGCCCGGCTCAACCGGTCACCCTTCGTAGACTGGGCGGTCCCCCACTACGTCCTCCGTCGCAGCCCGCAGGCGCCGGGACTGCGCATCCGGCCGCAGCCCGCTCGGCCTTGAAGGCGCGCTGGCTTTTGGCCTTCCTCCTGGTCCTGGCGCTAAGCCTGCCTGCCGCCGCCCAAGAGGAGTTCCTCGTTCGCGTCCGCGCCCGGTACCTGCGCGTGGACCGTGCCCGCCAGGTGGCCGTGGCCAGCGGCGAGGTGGTCCTGACCTACCAGGACCTGGTGTTGCGGGCGGACGAACTGACCCTGCACCTGGAGGAGCTGGAGCTCGTGGCCTCCGGCCACGTGGTCCTGGAAGAGGCGGGCCAGCGGCTGACCGCCCGGCACCTCACGTACAACCTGCGCACGGGGTTCGGCAGCCTCGACGGCGCGCAGACCCGGTACCTCAGCCCCCGCCTCCGGGACCCCGTGCACCTGCGCGCGGAAAAGCTGGTGGGCAACGTCAACCAGCGGGTGGAGGCTCGGGGCTGCCAGGTCACCACCTGCGACCTGGACGACCCTCGGGTCCCGTACAAGCTGGAGGCGGAGGAGGCAGAGCTCATCCCCCAGGACAAGCTGGTCCTGCGGCGCGCCAGCCTGTACCTCTTCGGCCGCAAGGTGCTGACCCTTCCCTACTTCGTGGTGTTCCTGCGGGAGCCGCGCCAGCAGCGGATCTTCCCCGTGGTGGGGTGGAACGAGACCGAGGGGTGGTTCGTCAAGACCGCCACCACGTACTTCTTAAGCGACGAGCACTACGGGTTCGTGTACCTGGACTGGATGGAGCGGATCGGCACGGGCACGGGCGTGGAGCACATCTGGAAGTACTCCGGGGGAGAGGGCGACTACTTCCTGTACGTGCTGGGGAACCGGCCGGCCTCGGGGAATGACTACCGGGTCCGCCTGAGCCACCGCCACGACTTCGGGGGAGGCCTGGCCGCGGGCCTGTTTTTCGACCTGTTCCGACGCGACTCGCCCACCAGCCCTCAGACCAACCTGTACACCACCCTGGACGCCCTGTACCGGGACGGCGAGCAGCTGGCCAACCTGTTCGCGGTGTACTCGGCCTCCGAAAGCACGGACTTCTACTTCGACAGCCTGCAGGTGCGGGCTACCTACGACCGCCAGCTGGACCCCACCCGCCGCGTGCGGGTGGACCTGCCCTTCACCCAGAACTTCGCCGGTGAGGCGCGGGACCTGGAGCTGGTGCCGCGGGTGGACTACACGCAGTTCTTGGGCGGCAGCACCCTCCAGGCCACCCTGGAGCACCGTTTGGACCTGGACGGCGAGGCCTACGCCTTGGACCAGGTGTACTCCGTGTCGCGGCTGCCCGAGCTCACGTACACCGTCTTCGCGCAACCCCTGCGGCTCGGGTCGGTGTCGTTGACGGCCCAGCTGACGGCGGGGCTGGGGCTCTTTGGCGAGCGCAACGTGTTCTTGGCCACAGGGGAACTCGGCGACCGGTGGGGCGTGCGGGCGGACATCCAGGGTTTGCTGGCCGGTGCCCACAGCCTTTCCCCGGACACCTCCGCGGACCTGAGGCTGAACCTGCGGACCAGCTACTACACCACCGGGCAGCTGCGGCTGCTGGTCTCCGGCGGCTGGAACCTCACCCACCGGTGGAGCCCGGCGTTCAGCAGCCGGCTGTCCTACAACTACTACGACCGTGCGGGCGAGACCCCCTTCCTCTTCGACCAGGATCTCTCCCGCATCAACAACGTGCAGCTGGCCACCACGTACCAGTCCCCCGGGCTCACCGCGGAACTGGCCGCGGGCTACAACTTCCTGTCCGACCTGCCGGACGTGGTGACCTTGCGGGCGCAGGTCGTACCGGCTCCGGGCTGGACCGTGGACCTGGCCGCGGGCTACGACCCCAACCTGGGCCAGCTCACCTCCGTGGAGGCCCAGGTGCGGGCGGTGCTCAGCGACCAGTGGGAGTTCCTGTACCGGGGCTTCTACTCGCCCGCGGGCGGGCTGGTGCACGACCGGGTCCAGCTCACCTACCTGCAGTACTGCTGGGCCGCGCGGCTCACCTACCTGGCCGGCCGCCAGGAGGTGTGGCTGGAGGCGTGGCTCACGGCCCTGCCCCAGTACCCGGGTGCCGTGGGCGTGGGCCAGACCGGGGTCCTGTTCCAGCAGCCCTTCCTGCCCCCCAGCCCCGTCCGCTGACACCGGGTGTCAGACACCCGGTGTCAAAGGCGGCGGGTGGCGCGTTTACTCAGGGGAGGAGGTGGTGCGGGATGCCGCGGCGAGCGCGGGTCCACTGCCCCGGGGGCGTCTACCACGTGGTGGTCCGCGGGGTCCGGCGGGAGCGGATCTTCTTCCACGCGGACGAGTACCGGGCGTACCTGCGGCTGACCGGGGAAGCGTGCGGGCGGTACGGGGCGAGGGTCCTGGCGTACGTGCTGATGCCCAACCACGTGCACCTGCTGCTGCGGGTGTCGGAGGTACCCCTGGGCCGGCCGATGCAGTACCTGCAGGGCAACTTCGCGCGCTGGTACAACCGGCGGTACGGGTACGCGGGGCACCTGTTCCAGGGCCGGTACCGGGCGTGGCTGTGTGAGGACGAGCGGTATTTGTGGGCGCTGGTCCGGTACATTCACGCGAACCCCGTGCGCGCGGGCCTGGTGCAGTCCCCTGGCGTTTACCGGTGGAGCAGCTTCCGGGAGTACGAAGCGGGCCGGTGGGAGGTGGTGGACGGCGGGGAGGCCGAGAGGGTGCTGGAGCGCAGGCAGGTGCTGGCCCTGGCGGAGGTGTAAAGGGGACCGTCTCCGCGTCTGGCCCTGTGTCCGACGCCCTGCGCCAGGAGCGGCTGCCCGCGGGGTGGTATCCTCGTGGGGCGGGAATGGCCGAACGCAGCCGGGACTGGTGGGATCAGGCGGAGCGCGACCTGGCCAGCGCGCGCCTCCAGTCGGAGGGTGGCTTCTTCGAGTGGGCGTGCTTCGCGAGCCACCAGGCGGCGGAGAAGGCGGTCAGGGCGGTGTACGCCCGGCTGGGTGGGGAGGCTTGGGGCCACGACCTGGGGGAGTTGGTCCAGGGACTCGCCGAACGGCTGGTGGTGCCCCAGGAGGTCTTCCGCTGTGCGAGGGAGCTGGACCGGTTCTACATCCCCACCCGGTACCCGAACGCGTGGGCGCAGGGGAGCCCGGCGAGCCACTTCACCCGGGAGGACGCGGAACGTGCGGTCCGTTGTGCGGAGGTAGTCCTACGGTTCTGTCACGGTGTTCTGGCTGGACCGGGACGAAGCGCGACGGCGTCTCGTCCGGGCGGCCCGCCGCCTGGTGTCGCAGTGTCCCGAAGTGGAGGCGGTGTACCTGTTCGGGTCCCTGGCGGCCGGGCGCGCGGTGCCGGGAAGCGACGCGGACGTCCTGGTGGTGCTGGACCACGGGGAGGGCCGGTGGTTCGACCGGGCTTCTCGCTACGCACTGTACTTTGAGGGCGTCGGCATGCCCGTGGAGCTGTTCTGCTACACCAAAGAGGAAGTGGCGCAGGTCCCCCTGGCCCGCCGGGCCCTCGCGGAGGGGGTCCCGCTGGCAGGTCGCGACGTGTGACCCCCGGTGCGAGGCACCGCGTGGCCCGGTCCGGGCCGGCTCCTGCCGCTGGCCCGGGCGGGTTTCCGGCATCCCGGGGCGTGGAATGAAGCCGTGGCCTGGGAGCAGGTTGCGACCACCGTGGTGACCGTGGTCCTGGCGGTCCTGGTGGGGGTGCTCTATAACAACCGCCGCTTCGACGACGTGAACCGGCGGTTTGACGACGTCCACCGCCGGATTGACGACCTCCGGGCCGACATGAACGCGCGGTTCGCCCAGGTGGACGCCCGGTTCGCGCAGGTGGACACCCGGTTCGCCCAGGTGGAAAACCGGATCACCCAGGTGGAGGCGCGCCTGGGCGAGCTGCGGGAGGACCTGCGGGAGATCCGAGGCCTGCTGCAGGAGGCGCTGCGCGCCCGCGCGGGCTGACCCGCGTGTTTTCTCTGACACCCGGTGTCAGACGCCATGTGACAGACGCCGCGGGTGGGGCGTTTAGTCAGGGGGAGCGGCAGCGCGGCCAGACCGTTCCCGCGCGGCTGGAAACACGCGCCCCGAACACCGGCGATGCGGACGCAGCCCGGGTCCACGGGCGTGGCCCGGTACTTGCTCTCATGTTGACCGTCAGGGCCGGCGGCGGTCCGACGGTGCCCGCAAGGAACACGGAGCGGGGCCCGTCCCGGTGGGGGCCCGTCCCGGTGCTGGGATGGGTGGAGGGGCCGCCGGCGCAAGACCCCGGAGGAACGGCGCCCTTGGCCGGGCGCCGGGTTCCCGCGGGCCGGCTCCGACGGTCGGCCGGGCGGACCTCGAGGCAGCTCTCGGAGCGATGAGGGCAGCTCTCGGAGCGATGAGGAAGGGCCGGGAAGCCGGAAAGGAGGACAGGTGGTGCGCGCGACTGGGATGTTCGGTGTGAGGCTCGGGTTTCTGGCAGTGGCGTTGGCCGCTGCTGTAGCGGTGTCGGGTGGGGCAGGCATGGCGCCTGTGTTTCCGGCCCTGGCGCAGGACCGCGGCGGCGGCGGAGGAGGGGTCGGCGAGCCGAACGTCCGGCAGGAGGAGACCGGCGCCGAGGGGCTCGTGCGCGTCGCCCGGGAGGTGGAGGCGGCCCAGAGGTCCTACGTCCGGGAGCTTGCAAGAACGGTGAGCGGGCCCCGAACCATTACCGCGACCTATTCGGGCGACGCCACCTACTACCGTTCGGTCGCGGTGGTCGCGTTCCCCGGCGGGCACCCCAGGGTCCTGGGATTTTTCCAGGATCCAGAATCGGAGCGCGCCCTGCCCGGCCCGACGGCCACCCGCGAGGAGCGCGAGCGGCTGCTCCGGGGCGAGGTGCCGCTGGGCCTCGCGGTCCAGGGGCTGGTGGACGGAAGCCGGCCCGTCCGTGTCCTGCGGGCGTTCGTCCGCCTGCACGACGCGCAGGGCCGGGTGCTGAGGCTGGTCCTGAAGGGCCAGAACGGCAGGGTCGTCTGGGAGGGCCCGTCCCGGCACCCGTACCCCGTGGAGAGTCCCGGCCCCGCTCTGAGGCCCAATTACATCCCCCGGGTCGTCTGCATCGAGACCGTGGACCTCGAGGGCGAGTGGCCCGGCTTCGTCCCGGCCAGCGAGGAGGGGACCCTGCCCACCACGGTCGTCTGCGTGGATTTGGGCTGGGTGCAGGCCACGGGAAGCGCCAGGGGGGCACTCGTGGGGTCCTGGCAGGTCCCCGCTTCCGCGTGGTCGGACCCCGCGGTGTTCGCCGTGCGGGTCCCGGACACCGTCAGGAGGGCCGCTTCCGGTCTCCGTCCGCGGGTGGAGCCGTGGAGCGAGCCGTTCCGCGGCCTCCTGTCGGCGGTGGAGACCGTCGACCGTCCGGATGCGGGGTTGCAGGTGGCGACCGCCTTCACGTACGTGGAGGGGCGCGCCGGCGAGAGGCTCGGGGCGTTGACGGCCACGGCCGTGTGGTCCTCCCGTGGACCTCTCGGGAAAGTTTGGGTGGTGCTCACCTCCGGGCACGGGAGACCGCCCGTTGCGGCCTACCGGTTCCTGCGCGACGCCAGCGGGGTCTGGTCGGACACCGCCACCGCGGTGGCGCTTGAGGACACAGCCACGGGAGGCCAGGAAGCTGCCCAGCGCCCGAGGACTCCGTCAGGGATCGTGATCGTGCGGAACATCAGGAGGCCCCGCGTGCAGGACGACCCGGGAGACCAGGGTTCCCGGTGGTGGGTGGACGGGCAGGCACCGGGGCGCCGCGGCGTCCCCTACGTGGGGGTGGACCCCGCCGGGACGTACGTGGGCATGCCCTGGGGGGACAGGCTCGTCATCAAGTGCTCGTCAAGAGGAAAGTGCCGCTACTACCCGGACGACTGGCCTCCGGGCCTGGAGTGGTGAGCGGTGCCGGGAGGCTGCGGCGCGGGTGAGCCGGTGCCCGAGGGCCGGCGGGACACGGCTACGACGCCCCCGGCGGGGCGTCTTCCGCGACCCCGCAGCGGGAGGTCGCCGGCCGCCCCCCCCGGTTCTCTGACACCCGGTGTCAGACGCCATGTGACAGACACCGCGGGTGGGGCGTTTAGTCAGGGGGAGGGCCGGCGTGGACGGGGGCCGGGGGAGCGCGGGGGCCGGCGGGTGGAGGCGACAAGGGGGCGGAGGACGGAAGGGGAGGGGAGGCGAGGTGGGGAAGCGAACGGCGGGGGGGCAGGGCACCGTCCGCGGAAGGCGGGGTGGCGCACGGCGGTCGTGGACCGGCTCGGGAGCGGGAGAAAGCCCCCCCGGCCACCGCGGGCTGCACCGGTGGGACCGGGCGGTGGCGGGCACCGGGCGACGGACGGCGCGGGCAAAAAGCGGTTGCCCCGGCAGGAGTCCCCGGCCATAATAGAGAACAGCCAATCCCGTGGGCCCGGGGTTGAACCTGGAAGCTCCCGGGCCCGACCAACGTAACGGACCGACCTGTAGGGAGGCCCGACACTCCGCCCCGGAAGGGGGGGATGCCAGCGGACGGGGCGGGGCCCGGACCCGGCCGCATGGATCTGCGGAGAAAACCAGGCAACTCCGCGGTTCTGCGGCCGCAGCCAGCCAACAAAACGCGCACGACGAAAGGAGGGAGGTAGCGCATGCCGAGATTCCGCGGTCGTGTTCTCGGCCACGCGGCGCTGCTGGTCGTAGCGGCCCTGGTGGCCACGGCCTGCGGCACCACCCAGACGGCGCAGGCGCCTTCGCCCAGCCCGTCGCCCTCGCCGGGGCCCGGTGGGACAGCCATCATCAGCGGGAAGGTCCTCATCGGGGATTTGGATGCGTTGCTCTTCTGTATCGAGCTGTTTCTTCCCAGCCCACCGGCCGTGCAGCGAGGAGGAGCGCGTCCTGCTGCCCAGGGGCCGACCTGTTGGGGACAGCCCCGCGATGGCATCCGGGTGTCCGCGTGGGACGACGCGGCCATCCCCGCGCGCGCCGGCCTGAGGGCGCTGTACGAGAAGGTGCTGAGCAACCCCAAGGTCCAGCGCAACGCGCAGGTGCGGGCCAGGCTGCAGCAAAAGCTGTCGCGGATCAGCAAGACCAAGCCCGCCAAGGTCCCGGGCAGCGCGACGCCCATCGCCACCACCACGACGAGCAACGGGAACTACACCCTGCAGGTGCCCGCGAGCTTCGTGGGCAAGGACGTGCTCGTGTGCGTGGAGGGCCGGCCCGTCACGCCCACCGCCACCGGGTACGTGGGGGTGTGCACGACCATGACGGTGCAGCCCAACCAGCCGGGCAACACGGCCATCAACAACGTGAACTTCTTCACGATCGAAGAGTCCGCGGGCCTGGTGGCCGAGATCCGGTCTTCCGCGGGCTCGGCCTGGCCCGGCGGGGTGCCCATCCCGCAGCTTTCGCCCGTGGACGTGGTGTTTATGGACACCGTGAGCAGCACCCTCCGAGACTGCCTGCGGACGAGCGACCCGGGTGGGTTGGGGATCTTCTACGCGGCCCCGAATCTCTGGCCTTTCTACTCCGGGTACGGGACCCAGTCGACCGCGCTCACAAGCCCCATCCGCATCACGGACACCTTGCCCGCCCCCAACGTGTGGCAGTTCCAGGGGGTGGTGCAGTGGCGGTCCGACCCGGTGGTGGACACCCTTTACCTGCTTGACCTGAGCGGATGCGCGGCGGGGATCGTGACCACCGAGACCTTCATCACCACGGTGACGGCCAACGCCGGCCAGTTCGTGGCGCCCCTGGTCGAGGAAAGTGCCGTCTTCGAAGTCCTCGTGGCCCGCGACACCGTGCAGCCCAACTTCAACGTGGGGGGCCTGGGTACTCCGGCCACGGCCGACGGAAACTACAAGGTGGACGCGGATCCCGGGCCCGGCGTAGTCAGCGAGGTCCAGGTGCCGTTCAGCGAGCCGCTGCACGACTCCAGCGGTTCCACCGGCGAGCACTTGGTGTACCTGAGCTCCTTCGGGGTGACCTGTCCTGGTGCCCCGGGCGCCCTTGGCATCGCCGGGTGCTCCGAGTGGAGCGGGTTCGTCCCGGCCACCGACACGGTGAACTGGAGCCGGCCCAATGCTCAGGTCGCGGTGTACGACGCGCACCAGGGGACGTGGGTCACGGTGACGGGTCCGAACGTAGCCGTGCACCGGCAGGACCAGGTCGACCCGCTACTGTTGCCATTGGAGCAGCCGGACACCCTCACCGCGGTGCGGCTGCGGGCCTGGGCGGACGACCTGCGCGCTCCGAACAACCAGGGCGAGGTTCTACCAAGCCGAACGTGGATGACCCGGTACTCCGGCGGGGCCACCGACGCGTGGATCACCGCTGCCGACCCGCTGCAGATCCTGGACCTGGCGGGTAACGTCACCGGCCCCGGAGCCCTGCTCAGTAAGGGTGGAGTGGTGGTGCCGTAGCGGTCGGGCGCGAGCGCGGTCCCTGCGGGGCCGCGAGGCGGAGGGAGCGTGGGGGCCGGGCGGAGCCCGGCCCCCACGCGTTGGAAGCCGGGAGGCGCACGGATGGCGGTCAAGCGGTGGGCAGTCGCACTGTTCGTGGTGGCGGGGCTGGTCGGGGGGGCGGCGGCCTGGAGGGCGCGCAACGCGGAGCCCGCCATCCCCGAGGTGGTGGCGGAGATGGACGGCCGGAAGGTCTCCAGGGAGGAACTGGAACGGCGCGCCCGCGTGTTCCTCTCGGTGGCGCTGTCCGACCCGAAAGCGCCCGAAGCGCACCGTCGGCTCAGGGAGATGCAGGACCTCCAGCTCGGCTACCTGGTCCGGCTGGTGCTCTTGGAGGAGTACGCCCGCGCCGAGGGCCAGGGGCCGCCGGAGGCCGACGTGGAGGCGCGCTGGCGGCGGCTGGTCCACCGGGTTGGGCGGGAGAAGCTGCGCGCGAGCCTGGAGGGCTGGGGAGTGTCCGAAGCCGACCTCCGTCGGGAGCTGTGGCGCGAGGCGCTGTGGGAGCACTACGTGAGGCGCTATGCGGACCAGGCCCTCCGTGACCTGATCACCGAGGAGGTGGTGCGCGCGCACTACGAGTCCAACCGGGCCACCTTCGTGATCCCGGCCCGGGTCAAGCTCCGCGGGATCCTGGTGAAAACCCGCGAGCAGGCCCAACAGGTACGGGACCAGCTCCTCAAGGGCGCCGACATGGCTGCCCTGGCTCGGAAGGTCTCGGTGGACCGCACGGCGGCCAAGGGAGGGGACATCGGGTGGATGCGGGAGGACCGGCTCAACCCCTGGCTGCAAGAGGGTATCCGCGGGCTGAGGCCCGGCCAGGTGTCGCAGGTCATTCAGGGGCCTCCGGGGTTCTACGTGGTACGCGTGGAGGGCCGGGTGCCCGGTCGGCCCATGTCGTACGCGGAGGCGAGGGCCCTGCTCCGGGCCCGCCTGTCCCGGCAGGAGGGCGAGCAGGCCCTCCGCGTCCTGTTGCTCAGGCTCAAGGAAGAGAGGAAGCTGCGCTTCCATTACGTGCCCCGGAGGTAGGCTCGCGGCCGGGCGCGGTGCGGCACGGAATTTGCAACTCGGGTCGCCAGAAGCGGATCTGAGGGAGGGAGCCGATGGTCAGGCCGGTCGGCAGTTTCGCGAGCAGCCGCCCCGTGGGTGCGGCCGAGGGTAAAAGAGACCTGCGGGCGAGGGCGGTGCGGTGGAGGGGTCTCGAATTCCCGCGGCTCCAGGTCGCACAGCCGCGGGGCGGAGACCACGCTGCGACGTCCGAAGGATATGGGACCTCCGGCGCACCCATGGTCATGGGCGGACCGGGCGGCATACAGCCGGCCCCGGCGGACGGTCGTCCGTACTGGGACGCGTACATCCAAGCGCTTCTGCGGCACGGCCCTGACCACCCAGAGACGAAGCTTTGGAGGGAAGCCTACGGCGTAGCCCTGACCTGGTTCATGGGGACGGACGAGTACCGGCAGAGGATCACGGAGTCTCTAATGGGCAAGGGCGTGGGCACCGGCGAGCAGGCTGACGCTCTCCGCTTCCTCATCTGGTCGCGCCTGAAGCATCTCGGCCTTGTGGAGGAGCCTTTCGAGGGGTTTTTCCTGCCGCTGAGGCCCAAGTAGCCGCGCGCCCCCGGCCGGTGGTCTGATGGTATGAGAGCGCCGCGCCCCTGAACGGCGAAGATTTGGGACAGGGGCGGCGAAAGCGGCAAACGAGGCGCGGCGGATGCAGCTTCGATCGCCTTTGAAGGGGACATGCACAAGCGCTAGATAACGGGAGGTGGCGGAGCTTGCGCCGGGCGAAGTTGCTGGCACTGATCGCGGGCGTGGCCACCGTGGCCGCGGCGTGCGGCGGAGGGGGAGGAGGCGGCGGGGTGGTCCCGGGGCCGGGCGGTGCCGTGGCGGGCACCGTGGTGGTGGACTCGGCCACCACGTCCTCCCTGGACGCGGCCCGGGTTCCGGCCCGGGCAACAGAGCTCCGGAGCCTCCGGGGCCGGCCGGTGTACGTGCCGGACCGGGTGGTGGTGAAGTTCCGTCCGGTGGCGCAGCCGCAGGAGGCGGACAGCCTGCACCGGGCCGCGGGAGGCCGGGTGGTCCGGACCATCCCGCAGCTGGGGGCGCACGTGGTAAAGGTGGACCCGGCGAGGGTGCGGGAGGCCCTGGCCGTCTACCGGGCGTCGCCCCTGGTGCAGTACGCGGAGCAGGACGCCTACGCCTACGCCCTGGCAACCCCGAACGACCCCGGCTACCCCCTGCAGTGGCACTACCCGAAGATCGGGCTTCCGGCGGCGTGGGACGTGGTCACGGGAGGGCCGGTGATCGTGGCGGTACTGGACACCGGCATCCGGCCCGACCACCCGGACCTGGTGGGCGTGACGGTGCCCGGGTACGACTTCGTGGACGACGACCCCGACGCCACCGACCCGGGCTGCCCCGTGGTGGACCCGGACGACCTCAGCCACGGCACGCACGTGGCGGGGACCATTGCGGCGCTCACCAACAACTCCGTGGGCGTGGCGGGCGTGGTGTGGGGTGGCGCCTCCGCGGTCAAGGTCATGCCGGTGCGGGTGCTGGGCGAGGACGTGACTGAGGAGGTTTGCGGGACGGGTTTCCTGTCGTGGACCGCCCTGGGGATCGTGTGGGCCACGGACCGGGGCGCCAGGGTGGTCAACATGAGCCTGGGCGGGGAGGCCGACGTGGCGTTGCTGCGGGACGCGGTGAGCTACGCCCTGGCCCGCGGGGTCACCCTGGTGGCGGCGGCGGGCAACGACGCCGGCCCGGTGAGCTACCCCGCGGCGTACCCGGGGGTGATCGCGGTGGCCGCCACGGCCTGCGACGACACCCGGGCGTACTACAGCAACTACGGTCCGGAGGTCTGGGTGGCGGCTCCGGGAGGGGACGCTTACAAGGACTGCGCGGGGGACGGCCGGCCGGAGCTGGTCCTGAGCACCGCGTGGAGTCCCAACGCGGGGCACGTGTACGCCCGCTTCCAGGGAACGTCCATGGCCACGCCCCACGTGGCCGGGCTGGCCGCCCTGCTGGTGGTGCGGGGGTTTGCCACCCCCGACGCCATCCGGGAGCGGCTGCGGGTGACCGCGGTGGACCTGGGCCCGCCGGGTTTCGACCCGTTCTTCGGGTACGGCTTGGTGAACGCCGCGGCCGCGGTGGCCCTGACGAACCCCAACGCCAGCATGCGGGTGTTCGTGGGGACCGTGGGCCCCTCCGGCATCACGCGCCAGAGCGACTTCGGAGCCGTGCTGGCCACGGGGAGCTTCACGGTGCCCAACGCCCGGCCGGGTGTCCGGAGCGTGTTCGCGTGGCAGGACTTCAACGCGAACAACGCCGTGGACACGGGCGACTACTACGGCCGGCGGGACGGGGTGGTGGTCAACCCCGGCCAGACCACCCCGGGCGTGGTGGTCACCGTCCGGCGTTACGTGGG
>CAYTFH010000030.1:0-16141 GCA_964437095.1 uncultured bacterium
ACCCAGTGCTGGTAGACGGCAAAGTCCCGGCTCATGCAGGGGCCGAAGGGCCGGGGCCGCCAGCTGCACCAGGCAGGCGCGGTAAGCGTCCCCGCCCTGGCGCACGTACGCCTGGCACTGGGCGTGGGCCTGCTGGCGCAGCTGCTCGTAGGGTCCGAAGTCCGGGGGGTAGGACTCGGCCTGGGAGTGTGCGGGTCGCACGGCCAGGACGGACAGGCCCAGCGCGATGCACCAAAGGGCCACGACCGCCCCGGGTGCGGCGGGCCTAGCCCTGCCGCGCCCGATGTCAGAGGGCGACCGGGTCGCTGGGCCTTGTTCTTTCGGCTTGCCCCTGCTCATGGCCACCTCCTCGTGTGCGCCGTCTCCGGCTCCTCACGTCCGAGCGTAGGGCGGCGGGGCTTAAGGGGACCTTAAGGTCCGGCTGCCACCATGGAAGGGTGATCCGGGAGCTGCTCTCGGCCGTGGTCGTCACCGCCGCCGTCCCGGGTCTCACCGCCCGCGCGTACGAGGTCCGGGCCGTGGGAGGGTGGGAGCGCGAACTGCGGGGCGAGGTGGTGGTGCGGACCTCCCCGGCCGCCCAGAAGGTGTTCTTCCGGCTGGAGCGCACGGGGGAGGGGCGCTACCGCAACGCGGCCCAGAACCTCGTGCTGAACTCCCGCTGCGAGATCCTGGACGGCTCGGGCAGGCCCACGGGCCTGGACGCGTGGCTGTGCCCCGTGGACCCGGACAAGCCGGTCTTGAGGGTTCCCCTCAAGCGGGATGATCCCAAAGCGGTGCTGCCGCTCCGACGCGGGACGGTGGACCTGGACGTGGACGGGGACGGCGTCACCCGCGAGCGGGGCTACATCCTGGTGACGGAGACGGCGATCTTCGTGGTGGCCTACAGCCCGCGGACCCGGCTGCTCAAGTTCGACTTCGTACGCCTGGGTGATCCCCAGAAGCTGCGGGTCCTGCAGACCCTCCGGCGCTACCAGGTGCAGGTGGCGCCTTAAAGGCCGCAGCTGACCTCCCGACGGGCCGCTGGCCGGCCGCGCTGCCAGCCGTTCTGCCACCTCCTGCGGGGAGGTGCCGCCCGCGGCCAGGGCGGCGAGGGCGGCCGCGTGAAGGACGCCCTCTAGGTCGGAAGCTGGTCGGGCTTCCGAGATCCGGTCCCGCCGGTGGGGTTCCAGGAACCGCCGCCGCGGGAGGAGCACGTGGACCCACCCCTGCCGGAAGGCGACCACCGGTCTTGGCCGCCCAGGGCGCCGAACCCCCCGCGATCCGGACAGGGCGAGGCCCGTGAACCACTGGAGGATCGGGAAGGGTTGGGGGTGTCGCACGTGGGCACCCATGTTTCCTACCCGGTCACCGCACCCGGTAGGAGCGCAGGATCTCCCGGAACGTGCCGTGGATCGCGGCGAACTCGCCTTCGGGGGCGAGGGCGGCCAGGAAGTCCACCTCCAGGGTTCCGGGGTCGGCCCGGCGGACCAGGCGGACCCGGAACAGAGCCCGTTCGGGTGTGGAGCCGACCACCCAGCGGGCTTCGCCGCCCGCGTCGGTGTGCCCGCGAGGCCGGAACGACCACGGGAAGCGGCACTCCGGCTCGGGCCAAGAACCCGGTGTGATGGGGCCCCCCGGCCGCACGTACTGCAGGAGGGAGCACGCGGCCTGGCGTAGGGTGGAGGCCGCCACGGGGGCTTTGGGGATCACCACCACCCGCGGGCCGCCCCGCGGCCGGTCGCGGTAGAAGACGGTCTCCATCAGGTCCACCTGGACGCGCTCCACCTTCCAGCCCGCAGGGCGCAGTACCCGGAAGCCACCCTCTGGGTCGGTGTAGGGGACCAGCCGGAGGGTGCTTAAGACCGCGAGGAACACCAGGACCCAGGTCATGGTTCCGGTGCGGGTTCGTGCGGTGTCGGGTTCCCCAGTCCGAGAGCCTGGGCCCGCTCCCTCAGGGCGCGGACGCGCGCGCGCAGTTCCTCTTCCGGAACCCCCGGCGGCCTCCCCTGCGCGACCCGCCAGCGGGCGAACGCCAGCTCCGCCAGGGTGTCGTAGAACTGCCGCAGAACGAGCCAGCCCGACGGGCCCTTCCGGGCAAGCGCCCGCCACAGGTGACGGCCCTTCTCCCGGCTGGCGGCCGCGCGCAGTTCCTCCTCCGTGATCTCCCCGGATCCCACCAAGTCCAGCAGGTAGGTGCGGACCAGCTCCCGCTCCCGGCGCTCGCAGAGGAAGGCGAGCACACCGAGGACCGCGGCCCCGGGGAGGAGGATGAGCACGAACAGCACGGGCAGGAGGAGGAGCACCCCCTTGTCGCCCAGCGCGGCCCCAAGGCCGATGTTGGAGGAGTTCCACAGGGCGTGCAGCAGGACCGCTGCCGCGTACCCCGCGGGGGGTGCGATGAACCGGGCCACTCCGCCCCGCTCCCGGGCGTAGCCCAGCCCCACACCGGTGCAGCCCGTCCAGATGGAGTGCATGAGGCCCAGGACCACCACCCGGGCGAAGAACAGCTGGGTGAGGGCCCCCAACCCTCCCGCCTTGAAGGCACGCCCCAGGTACAGCACGTTCTCCGCCACGCCGAAGCCCAGTCCGACCAGGGCGCCGTAGACGAGGCCGTCCGTGAGGTTGTCGAACTCGTCGCGTACCGCCACGGCCATCCCGAGGAGTGCCACGCCCTTGGCGGTCTCCTCCACGAGGGGTCCCAGGACGGCGAAGGTGACCCGGGCCGCCCAGAGGGGACCGAACAGAGCTTTCAGAACTGCGAGGATCAGGGTGTTGAACACGTAGCCGAGGAGCAACGCCACCGTGGAGCCCCACAGGAAGGTGGCCAGCAACAGCCAGCCGGGTTCCTTCTCGTGCCGGTCAATCCAGAGGATGAAGGCCACGTACACCGGCACGGGAAGGACCGAGGCCACCGCGGCCAAGATGAAGGGCAGGAGCCCTCCCGTTTCCGCCACCAGGAGCAGGAGGACCAGGAAGCCGAGAAAGCCGAACAGCCCGAACAGACCGATCTGCAGTGCGAGGTAGGGCGCGGGCCGGGCAGCGCGGGCGGCCTCGGGCACGGTCAGCCTCCTATCCACTTGAAGTCCCGCAGCATCTCCACCAGGGTGACCTCCCACTGGCGCCACTCACGCTCCGGCGCCTGGGCCAGGAGCATGTAGAAGAGCTGGGCGGGGAAACCGTGCACGGGCGGGCGGCCTGCCAGCAGGGTGAACAGCGCCCGCATGGGGCGCCCGCGGCCGGTGGTCCACGTGGCTTCGCCCCGCACGTGGACCACACCGGAGCGCTCCTCGGTGCGGTGCCGGTACTGCAAGGAGGGGAAGCGGTGAAGCTCGGCCACGGACGCAAGAGCCCAACGGGTGAGGGCCCCCGCGTCCACGTCCCCGGGCGCTTCGGTCCTGGGGAACACCAAGAACGCCACGCCCTCGTCGGGGTTGTTCCGGTAGAAGGCGGTCCGGCCCGACAGAAAGTCCTCGCGGACCTGCCAACCGCGGGGGTAGCGGACGGAGAACCGGGCCGAGGGGTCCACGTACAGGACCCAGTTCCCCGGATCCCCCACAGCTGCGTGGGCGGCTAACCCCACGACCAGAAGCGCGACCAGCAACACCACAGCCTGCCTCACGACACCAGCCCGAGGCCTTTCGCCCGCTCCCGCAGGACCCGGACGCGCTCGCGGAGGTGGTCCACGTCTTTGGCCACCGGTTCGCCCCGGCCAGCCCTCCACAGGGCGAAGGCCAGGTCCACCTGGGCGTCGTACAGCTGGCGCAGGACGTTCCACGCCCCGGGGCCCTTGGACGTGAGGACGTGCCACAACTGGCGGCTCCGCTCCCGCGGCTTGGTGAGGAGTTCCAGCTCCCCGGCGGGGAGGGCGCCGGCCTGGACCTCCTGCGCGAGCCCCTCGCGGATGGCCGCCACCTCCCGCTTGCCGGCGAAGTACGCGAGGACCACGAGCAGCACCAGGGGGATCCCCTCGATGAAGAAGGACATCACCGGCACCGCAAGGAGCACCAGGTCGCCCAGGGAGCGGGCGGCCGCCGGCAGCACGAAGCTGGCGGAGAAGTTCCACAGGAAGTGCAGGAACATGCCGGCGAAGTACCCCAGCACGGGCGCAGCCCACCGCAGGGGGCCGGTGCCCTCCCGGGCGTAGCCGAGCCCCGCTCCGGTGCACGCGGTGTACACGGAGTGGCTGAGTCCGCCCAGGACGGCCCGCAGGACGAACCCGAGGGTGAGGCCGGCGAGCCCGTTTTCTCGCGCGAACCGGGCGAAGTACAGGATGTTCTCCGTGGCTGCAAAGCCCAACCCCGCCAGGGCGCCGTACACGATCCCGTCCACGGTGTTGGTGAACTCCCGGCGCCACAGGAGGAAGATGCCGAGTACGGCTAGGCCCTTCGAGGTTTCCTCCACCACCGGGGCCACCAGGGGCGGGGTGAGCTGCTGGCCGAGGGTCCGTCCGAAGAGGGCCTGCAGGATCGCCCTCCCGATGTCGTTGAAGATCAGGCTGAAGAAGGTGGCGACGACCCCTCCCCACAGGAGGGCCCCCAGGAGCAGCCATCCGGGTTCCTTCTCGTGCCGGTCCAGGAGCAGGATGAGACCGGTGTAGAAGGGCACCACGGACAGGGCGGCGAAGCTGGCCATCAGGAACTGCACGACCCCGCCGGCGGCCCTGTAGAAGATCACCATCTGAAGGACGGCCAGGACGAACAGCACGAACCCGAAGGCCACGAGCCCTGTGGCCTTCAGGAACGTATCCGCGCCCGGGGCGGTGCGTGCAGACGCCGTCGCCATGCCCGCCTCCTACTGGAGGGCGAAGGGGATGAGCAACACCGGGGCCGGCTGACCCGACCGAGCGGCGAGCAGGGCAAATGCGTACAGCCCCGGCTGGCCGCCCTGAGTCTGAAGCCGGAACAGGAACCGACCGGGCCCTGTTTCGGGCTCGGGCTGGGTGACGGGGAACACCCGATCCTGGGACTCGATGCGGAAGAACACCCGCACCACCTGCGCGTCCATCCGGAGAATGTGGTAGTCGACGCCCACCGTCTCTCCCACCCGGAAGATCCCGGCGGGTTCCGCGGGTCTGCCGTCCGGACCCAAACGCGTGGTCATGCCGCCTCCGATCTCGACTCCCGGCACCTGCTGCGGGCAGATGCCCTTGCCCAGCGCCTCCGGGCCTTGCGCCACGGGCTGCGGCGGGCACCCACCCGGAGCCGCCTGCGGTCCGGGACCCGGCGGTTGAGGCGGTCCCGGAGGCTGGGGCGGCCCGGGCGGCTCGGGCTGTGGAGGCTGCGGCGCCGGTGGCTGGGGTGCAGGTGGTTGTGGCGCCGGAGGTTGCGGTGCCGGCGGCTGGGGCTGCGCCGGCTGACTGGGGGGTGGGGGTGCCACGGCCGGTCTCGGCCTCGCGAACACCACCAGCCCGGCCACCAGCGCGATCACGGCCAGCAGGGACAAAAACCCGCAGCCCAGACCTCCTGCGATCAACAGTCCCCGGTTCATTGTCCGACCTCCCGAATGCGGTCACGGTACAGCTGCAGCTCGGCCTCGTTGGTGAGCCCCCGCTCCAGCCTCCTGCGCGCGAACGCCAGCTCCGCGAGGGGCTGGCGGGCGGGTGCGGGCACCGCGGACCACCGGCCCTGCAGGACCGCGTCCACGTAGTCCCTGGGTACGTGTCCCTCCTGGGCCTCCACGGGCAGGTAACGGGCCAGCACGGCCCGCTCGTGCCGCAGAGCCCAGACCACGATGACCACGAGGGCCACGACCCCGGCCCAGTCGGCCATCCGCCGGACGAAGGCCACCAGTCCCACGGGCCCGCTGCCCGCGGCCACGAGGCCCGCCAGGGAGTCGTAGGCGGCGTGGTACAGGGCAGCTACGGCGAACCCGCCCACAGGGAGCCACCACGCCCCGGACCCCGAGACCCGGAACTCCCGCACGGCGCCTAAGGACGCGCCGAACAGGGCTCCGAAGGCCGAGTGGGTGAGACCCGTGACGAGGATTCCGAAGAACATGCCGGCGCCCGCACTGGCCCCGACCCGGGACAGGTCCCACAGGTACACCACGGACTCCGCCAGGGCGAAGCCGGCTCCCACGATGCCGCCGTAGACCACGCCGTCCAGGACCCCGTCGAACTCCCGCGGAAGCGCGCGGAACAGGACGAGGATCACCAGCGCTTTCATGCCCTCCTCCACCACGGCCCCCGCGGGGTTGGGACCGAAGAACGCGGCGTTCAGGGCGTGAAAGGCCGCGGGGTACACGGACAACCGGATCCCCGCCAGACGCTCCACGATGGCGGTGAGCACGGGTGCGGCGATGGCACCGCCCAGCAGCGCCGCGGCCAGCACGCTCCCGGGCTCCTTCTCGTGGCGGTCCGCCCAGTACAGGACCGCCACGTACAGGCCGGTGAGGACCAGGACGACCAGCGCGCCCACCAGCACGCCCGACCCGCCGCCCAGGGTCTGGCTGGTGGGCGGGAAGGGCAGGTACAGGCCGCTGGGCTGCGGAGAGGGAGTGGTGAGGAACAGCATGGTACCCTCCGTCCGTCAGTTTCTGAGCCAGGGCCCCTTGCCCTGGAGGAAGGCGTACGTGTTGACGGCGGCCCCCGCGAGCCAGGCGAGGAACCCGAGGAAGTTCCACCCGAGGCCGCCCAGGGCCGCGATCCCCTGGAACGTCTCGTTCCGGGTGGCTCCCGCGACGAGGATGAAGAGCAGCGGGAAGAAGCCGAACACTACGGACAGCAGAATTCCCCAGCCGACCGCCCACAGAGCGTGCCGCCGCACCAGGGGGTTGGGGGGCTTCAGGAAAAACCCGAGGATGGCGATCCACCACAGCCACCACCCTCCGATGGCCACGATCTTCTGAGCCGAGGTCGGCTCCGCTGACTGAGCAGGTGCGTTCTCCACGGCCGCCTCCCGCTTCCGAGGGGGCGCCCCCTCGGTCGTCACCCGCCACGGTAGCCTTGGGGACTTAAAGTGGACTTAAGGTGCCCTGCGGGGGGGTCTTCAGGGTCTCCAGCAACGCCCGCGTTTCCGGGACGGGGTCCGTGCCCAGTTCCCGCCGGAGGCGGTCCTCGAACGCCCGGTACTCGTCCAAAGCGGCTCTCCGGTGGCCCAGGGCCAGCAGGTGCCGGAGAAGCCCCTGCAGGGCCGGCTCGTGGAAGGGGTCGAGCTCGAGGACCCGCCTGAGGTAGCGGACCCCGTCTTCGGGGTGGGCCTGGCAGCCCCGGCGGAACAACAGGTCCACCACCCGGCGCTGGAGACCCACCCGCGCTTCGTCCACCACGGGCAAGTCCACGCCGGGCGCCACGGGCTCACGGTAAAGCCGCGCCACGGCCTCCGCATCCCCGCGCTGGAGGGCCTCCTGGAGCTCCCACAGGTCGGCCCGCACGTTCTGAAGGCCCGAAGGCATGAGGTAGGTGGGAACGCCCCACGGCTCGAGGGCGCGGCGGAGGGTGTGGAGGTGCACGTGGAGGGTGTTCCGCGCCTGGTCCGCGGGAGCGTCCGGCCAAAGGTGCTCCGCCATCGCCTCCCGGTCCAAGCGGAGGAGCAGGCAGACCAGCAACCTCCGGGAAGTGGGAGGCAGGTGGACGTCCTCCCCGAGCCGGCGAACCCGGAACTCTCCCAGAACCTGGATTTCGAGGTGCGGGATCTCTGCCCTGCGGCGCTCGATGGCCTCCTTCCAGCCCGACCGGAGGACGTCCTCGATGGGGTAGGGGTCGGCCAGGTCCGGGCGGTGCTTGGGCAGATCGTGCAGGTCCAACAGCGCGGGCAGAATCCCGGGGCCCAGGGTGGTCAGGCCCACAAGGATGTCCAGGTCCTCCTCGGACCGGAGGATCCGGTAACGGGCAGCGTGGTAGAAGGCCCGTTCCTCCCGCTCCCTGGGTTCATCTGGGAGGTGCTGCACCGCCTCCTCTTGGCGTCCGAGGGCGTGCAGCGCCGAGGCGGCTTCCAGGGCTGTCCAGAACCCTCGCGGGGGATGACACACCGACAGGGCCTCCTGCACAGACCCTCCCTCCCTCAAGGTGCGTGCCCAAAGGCCCCGGACGGCGTCCTGCAGCTCCGGGTTCTCCTGGGCTTCCGCGAGGCTCGCTAGGCGGTGGAAGGGCTTGGGATCCCCCTCGAGGTACGCCTGCCAGGCGGCAGCCAAAGTCTCCGCCCAGTAGTTCCAGCCGGGCCGCGCCTGCGCCTCTCGGAAGCAGCGGAGGGCTCCCGCCCGGTCTCCCCGGAGTACCAGGAGGCGGCCCATTTCCAGCAGGGTGAGGGGGAGGTTGTGGGACTGGGTGCGTTCCTGCAGCTCCGCGGTCTGCCGGTTCCACCCCAGGTAGTGTTCCAGGTCGCCGTCGAGCTGCCAGCGCAGGAACGCCAGGTTGTAGCCCGTGGGGTGGAAGGTGTACGGGTCGTCCGGCGGCAGGCGCCTGCGCGCTTCTTCCAGAGCTTCCTGCAACCGCTCGAGCTGTCCCGCTTTCCACAGGGGCCAGGCGGCCCAGTTCAGGAACCGCGCCGCGGGGTGAGGCCCCACCCGGTCCACCAGCCGCCAGCCCCGCTCCACGGCCAGCAGGGCCAGGGCGAGGTCCACCTCGGGAGCGTTGTAGGCGACCAGGCCCAGGGCGAGAAGGGCCACCTCCGGGTGCGTTTCCGACACCTCCTCGGCCAGGCGCTGCAGGCGCGCGAAGGCTTCCCGGAGCCGGCCCAGGAGGGTGAGCGCCCAGCCGTACGCGAGCCGCCGCCACGGCCCGCCGGGGCCGGGAAGCGCTCGGCACCAGCGGAGGACCTGGGACGGCGAGCGACTGACGAGGTCCAGAGCCTGCTGACTGTCCAGCAGCTCTTCCAGCTGGCCCAAAAGGCCGGAGGAGAAGTACGCCTCCGCGCAGAGGTGGCCGGGCAACTGCGGGGCGCGTTGCCGCACCACCCGCTGGATCTCCTCGTGCGCGGTCTCCTGCAGGACTTCCGCGAACAGCGCGTGCAGGCGGTAGCCGTGAGGGGTCCGTTGGACGAACCCGGAGTCTGCGAGGCGCCGCAAGGGCGCGCCGGCGAGTTCGTCCGGCAGGGCGGGAACGGCGGACAGAAAGAGGAGCTCCTCCCACTCCGCCTCGCCCAGGGATTCCTGCACGCCCCGGGCCAGCGCCTTCCGGAGGTCCAGGGTGCCCGTCAGCGCCGCCATGTGCACCGCGATGGGCCAGCCCCCGGACGCCTCCCACACCTCGTAGGCCTTTCGGTCGTCCGGAATGAGCTGCCGCACCTCGGGCAAAGTGAACCGCAGCTCGTCCGCGGTCACATGCACCAGGCGGCCCTGGGTCCTGGCCCTGGGAAGCTCCGGCCATGCCAGCTCGCACCGGCTGGCGATGGCCACCAGCCCTGACCTCGGGATGCCTTTGAGTTCTGCCAGGGCTTCCGGAGTCAGGTCGTCCAGCACGAGCAGGACCCGCCGGTCGGCCAGGAGGGCCGACACCAGCTTCCAGCTGGCCCCGTCGAACCCCAGGGCCCGGCTGACCTGCTCGGAGAGGGGGCCCATGGCCGCACTCCCCCAGACCGCGTGCCACCCCTCGGCCTGGAGGTGGTCGGCCCACTGTTGGAGGAGGACGGTTTTGCCGAACCCGTACGGCGCCTGCAGCCACACCACGTACCCGGGGTCCCGCGGCAGGCGGTCCAGCAGGCGCGGCCGGGCGATCCAGCTCGTTCCCCCCATGCGAACCCGTAGCCAGTGGGTTGACTTAAGTCCATCTTAAGGCGAGCGGCAACCAGCATAGAGAGGACCGAGTCCACAGGACGGGGAGGGGTCGCGTGCCATCTTGGGTCGGCGTGGTCCCAGCTCTGGGAACGGCTCTCTACCTGGGGCTCCTCGCCTCCGCCGGCCGTCCCGGAACGGTGCTGGCCGCTGCCCTGGCCGGAGGCCTCCTGGCACCGGCGATGGCCGGGGGGGTGGCTGCCGCGGGCTGGAAAGCCGGCGGTTGGCCGTGGTTCGCGCACCCCCAACCCACGGTCCCCTCAGGCACCGTGGCGGCCGTGGAGGAGCTGGCCAAGCTGGCCGTGGTGGTCGCGGTGTGTAGGTGGCTGCGGCGGGATATGGAGACCTGGCTCGACGGCGGCGTTTTCGGGTTGGCGGTGGGTGTGGGCTACGCGCTCGGCGGGCACCTCGTGGCGCTGGTCCACCTCGCCGGTCCGCCTCCTGCCTTGGGAGCGGAGCTGCAGCGACTCGGCTACGGGATGGCGCAAGCCCTCTTTCCCTTCGTGTACGGCATGGCCCTGCGGCCGGGGGTACGGGCAGGTGGCATCCGGTGGTGGGTGGCCGGCGCCGCGTGGGCCACGGGGGTGGCGGGGTCGCTGGCGCTCGGGGGGCTCGGCCGGGCTTCCCAAACCCCGGGCCTCTGGCAGGCTTTGGCGACGTCCGGGCTTCTCCTGTGGCAGTGGGCCCCGGTGGGCTTGCTGGTCAGCGTCTACCTGTGGAACAGGCGCAGGGAGCGGGAGCTGCTGGTGCGTTTCCTGCGGGAGGAGGTGGGTACCGGCGTGGTAAGCGAGGACGAGTTCCTGGCCCTCTTGGTGGACGCTCGCGCCGTGCCGAGGCCGCGGAGGGTCGTGCTGAGCCGCCTGGCCCAGGCCAAGTGGAGGGTCTCCCGCGGGCTGGCCCCGGTCGGAGAGGTGGAGGCATGGCGGGATCGGGTCCGCCGGACGCGCAGGGCAAGCTGAGGCCCGCAACACGGGTCCGCCGGTTCTTGCGGGCGGCGCTTTCAGAGCTGGACCAGCTGGCGCAGTGGGCGGGCCTGCCGGTGGAGCTGAAGGACGTTTCGGCTGCCCTGGGGAGCATGTTGGCCCTGCCGCGCTTGGGGCCCTGGGGCGCGGTGGGGTTCGGGCTTTTGATCCTGACCCTGGCGGGGTTCGGGGCGGTGGTGTTCGCCGGCGAATCCCACCGGGCCGCGATGCTTGCCTCGGCGGCCGGACAAGCCCTCCTCGGGAGTATTGCGGCCTTCGCCTTCGCGCTCCTCAACGGGGAAGCGCGTTCCCTCCACCCGCTGGTGAGGTTCGGCGTGGGGCTGTACACCCTCTGGTACCTGATGTTGCCCCCGATCCTCACCCTCCCGCGCCTCGCCGCCCTCGTGCCCGTGTGGGCAATCCTCACCGTGGAGGCGCTGCGGCTCCGTTCCGACGGGATGAGCCCGCTGTGGCTGGTCCCGTGGGCCCTGGTGGCGGCGCGCCTGAGCCCCAAGGTCGCTTCGGAGTTGTGGGTGTCCGTGGGGCTGTGGACGGCGGCGTACACCGCCTTGGGGGTTCTGGTGTACCGGTGGGCCGGTGGCCTTCGGGTTCCCGAGCGCGGCGTGCTGTTCGGAAGCATGGCCGCGGTGTACGCAGGCGGGATGGCCCGGGACCTGTCGGGGTTCGCAAAGGCGCTGCAGGGCGGGTACTCCGCGCTGTTCACCTTCCTCGGGCTCTTCTGGATGTGGCTGGCGGCAGACCTCGTGGACGACGCTTCGGAGGTCGCCCAGCGGGTGGCGGGCCGGCTGCAGCGACTGTTGGGCCGGAGGCGGGCACCCTACGTGGTCGGGTCGGTGCTGGCCGCTTTGGGGCTCGTGGGGCTCCTCCTCGCCCTCGCCCCTCAAGTCATCGTGACTCCCTTGCCCGCCCCGGTGCTCCGGGTAGCGGGAGGCTTCCTCGCAACCGCGTGGGACAACGGACTCCAGCGTGCGGGTCCCTTCTTCTCCTGGTGGGTCTGGCCACCGCCTGGCGGGCCCTGCGCGGCCACGACCCGCGGGATACCGCGGCGGACGGCCTGGCGTCGGGGATCACGCTGGCGCTGGTGTACTGGGGAGGTTCGCAGGCTTGGAACGCCATCGCGGAGATAGAGACGCCGTCCGGGTGGTGGCCCCTGGTGCTGGCCTCGGTGCCCGTGCTCGTGGAGGAAGCCAAGCAGGTCTCCAGGGGGACAAGGGCCGGGTCCGGGGCTCTGGCCGTGGCGGCGGTGGCGCTCCTGGGGATTTCCACCACCGCCTTCCAGTCCGGCGCCAACCCCACCTCCGCGGTGCGGAGTACCACCCTGTATCCCCTCCTGGGGATGGTCCTGCGGGGGCTGCCGCACCTTCTGGCACGGGTGGTGGTGGGCTGGAGCACGGAGGTCCCATCGGCGCGCCTGTTCTTCGCGGGGTACTTCTGCGCGCTGCGCGCGGCGTCGCTGGCTCCCAGCCTGCGCGACGGGTCTTTCGCCCTGGCGGTCCTCTTCTGGCCCGCTGCCGTGCGGCTCGCAGGGGTGAGCCTGGAAGGATCCTACCACGCGCGGGCAGCGAGCCTGCTCCTGGTGGCCTCCGGGACCCTCGCGTTCTACTACGACCCCATGTTCCTGCCGGTGCCCTTCGTACCGTGGATGGGAGCCTTACTGGAGCGCCTGGGTCAGGTGCAGGCGACGCAGTTGCTCTCCACGGCCCAGGTGCTGGCGGCTGGGGCTGGGGTGGCCGCGGGGATCGCCGCGGGCCGCAGGCCCCTGCGCTGGGCCGCGGCGGCGGTGGCGTGGCTGGCGTGGAACCGGCTCGTGCTCTGAGTCATACTGCTGCGCGCGAAGCGGTAAGCGTTGGGAGATCGCCACCCACGGACGTGTCCGGCCCGTGGGGCCGCGCGCGGGCGGCAGGCGTGGCACAATCTGGGTGAGGTGGCGGAGATGGCGATCCGGCTGGACTTGCTGCGCCCGGTGACGGACGAGGAGCTGCTACTCCTGTCGGAGCGCAACCCTGGCTACCAGTTCGAGCGGACCGCAGACGGGAGGTTGGTGGTGAGCCCTACTGGGATGGAAGGCGGGCGGCGGAGCGGGGAAGTCTGCGGGCAGCTCCGGGAATGGAACAGGCGCACGGGGCTCGGGGTGGTGTTCGACTCCTCCACAGGTTTCCGGCTTCCGGACGGCTCGTTGTTGTCCCCGGACGCCTCCTGGGTATCTCGCGGACGGTGGGAGGGCCTGAGTCCGGAGGAGCGGGAAGGGTTCGGCCGGTTCTGTCCGGATGCCGTGTTCGAGATCCGTTCGCCCTCGCAGACCCTGCAGGAGTTGCGGGAGAAGATGGAAGTTTACCTGCGTCACGGAGCCCGCGTTGCGGTGCTGGTCGACCCCTACGCCCGCACCGTGGAGGTGTACCGGCCGGGACGAGGGGTGGAGCGGTACGTGGATCCGCAGCGGGTGCCGCTGGACCCTGAGCTTCCGGGGTTCGAGCTGGAAACTGGGCCGGTGTTCGAGGGGTAGTTCGCCGGCGGGATCCGGAGCTGCGAGTCATGGCCTGTCCACGGACGCGGCAAGCCTCGCGGGTTTCCAGGTCGGTGTCAACCGGGCCCTGGCGACGTCACCGGCCGAGCAGGAAGACGGTCAGCAGCTCCGCGGGGATGCCGTCCTGCGGGGCCTCTCTGAAGCGACCGTGTATCATGTCGGCGGGCACACCGCAATCTGGCACAGGGAGTTTGGGGATGCGGCTCCTGTGGGTTTTCTCGGCGGGGCTCGTGGTCTTCGCGCTCTCTGCGCGGGCCGCGACGGCTGGCGGGGCGGGCGGGTGGACCCTTCGGGAGTCGGGGACGAAGCGTCACCTGTTTGATGTGACGTACGGCGGAGGGCTCTTCGTGGCGGGAGGCTACGGCGGGGTCCTTCTGACTTCCCACGACGGCCTGAACTGGAGGGAGAGGAGCTCGGGTACGCGCGGGTGGATCCGCGGCCTTCACTACGCCAGGGGAATCTTTGTGGGGGTGGCTCACGGACAGGCCATCCTGACCTCCACGGACGGCGTGAGCTGGACCGTGCGGGACTCGGGGACGAAGGTGGTCCTGCACGGGGTCACTGAGGGGGGCGGCCTGTTCGTGGCGGTGGGCACCCCTGGGGACGTGATCCTGACGTCGCCGGACGGGGTTCGGTGGACGCAGCGGGCTTCGGGGACCCGGAGGCTGCTCCAGAGCGTGGCCCACGGGAAGGGCGTGTTCGTGGTGGTGGGCAACGGGGGCACCATCCTCACCTCCCGAGACGGGGTGACGTGGACGCCGCGGGCTTCGGGCACCACGGTGAAGCTGCAGGGCGTTGCTCACGGGAACGGCCTGTTCGTGGCGGTGGGGGACGACGGCGTCATCCTCACGTCGCCGGATGGCGTCACCTGGACGCCGCGGCGGTCCGGGACGGGGGCGCGGCTGGAGGACGTGACGTACGGCGGCGGCCGGTTCGTGGCGGTGGGCAACGAAGGCACCATCCTGGCCTCGCAGGACGGGGTGAACTGGTCCCAACACCGCTCACCCGTCCGGGCCTGGTTGGACGGAGTCGCCTACGGGGGAGGCATCTTCGTGGCGGTGGGCTGGGACGGAGTGATTCTGACCTCTCCGTAAGCGCCCGCCCGGGCTTGGGTGACCGTGTTCCCGTTCCCTTCGTGCCCGGTGGGGCGGCCCGCTTTCTTCCGGAGGGCGCGGGCGCTGGCCCCAGGCGGTTAGACTGGTCCCTGAGGTGGAACGGACGGATCTGATCGCTCTGCTGGTCGCCGCGGTGGTCGTGGCGAACCTGGTCCTCCTGGCCGTGCTGCTGCGCCACCTGCCCCGGGCGGCCAGGGAGCGGCGCCTGCGGGCGGAGGAGTGGGCCCGGAGGCTGGAGTCCGATCCCCGGCTGCGCATGCTGTACGACGCCCACCGGCGGAACTGGTGGCGGGTGGGGATCGTCACGTGGGTGGACATGGCGGCGAGCCTCGCGGCGTCTGGGGCACTGTGGTGGCTGCTGGCGGACCTGGGGCTGGTCTCCCCGCTCCACGACGGCCTGTCAGAGCTGGAGTTAGCGGGGGTGGCGGCGCTCGGCGTGGTCGTGTGGGTCTCCCTGTGGACGTGGGGCATCAGGAGGCTCGGGACGAACCCGGGGATGCGGGTGGCCCGCCTCGTGGCCGTCTCATCGGAGGGCGGGATGCCGGTGCCAGCCGACAAGCTGCGCCCGCCGGACAAGGGGGACTATCGGAGGGACGACGCGCCCCGGATGCTCTTCGTGCCCGAAGAGGAGCTGCGGCGTCCCGACCTGCCCCCGCCGGGGATGCGGAGCGGGTAGCGAAGGCCACTCGCTAGATCTCGTAGATACCGGTCGTAGATACCGGGCCGGGTCGGCTGCAGGTAGCCTGGCTCCGCGAAATCCGGTCTCCGGGGACCGTCCCCCGAACTTCCCAACGCCTACCGCCTCCGCCAGGCCTCGCGGGGCCGCGCGAGCTAAGCGGTCTTCGACGGCGGCAGGGGCTCGGCCCGTGGGGTGGCGTGGACTCCTGAAAACGGATGGCCCGCGTGACGAGCGGGGCCCAGTGTCGGAGGGCGGGGATCGGTTCGGGACGGATCCTGGTCGGGCCGGGCGGATTTGAACCGCCGACCTCCTGAACCCCATTCAGGTGCGCTCCCAGGCTGCGCTACGGCCCGACCTGCGAGCGGATTATATCATGGTCCCGTGGGCGTGTCCGGCCGGCTGACGGTCCTGTTCCTCGCCGTGCTCGCCCTGTCGGTGGCAGGGTTCGCGGCCGCGGGCTGGGCGACCCGGACCCCCCACGTGCACCTGGCCCGGATCCTGCAGGCCCTGCGGGACGGGGACGCGGAGGCGGCCCTGCGGTGGGTGGACGTGCCCGCGGTGGCGGCCTCCGTGGTGGACGTCATCCAGGAGGAGTGGGTGGAGGCCCGTGCGGGCGACCCCTCCCGTTACGTCGCGTCTCCGCTGGTACGGCCGCTGCTGCGCGGGGCCTTCGGCGTGGCCCGGAGCCAGGTGCAGCGCCGGGTTGAGGAAGAGCTGCGGGCCACGGTGCGCCGGATCGCGCACGGATACCCCGACGCCCCGGTGCAGCTGCCCCGCTGGGGAGGCTACCCCGTGAGCCTCGCCGCGGTCCTGTGGTTCGCGGACGTCCAGTGGCTGAGCGCGGACCGCGTGAAGGTCTCCGCGGGCCCCCAAGACCGTCCCTGGCTGAAGGTGGAGATGGCCTGGCGCGGCGATCGGTGGGTGGTGGTGGCGGCGGACCGGGAGTGGGTGGCAGGGCTGGTGCGGCCCCACCTCACGCGCCCCGTCACGCCCGAGCCGCAGCCCAGGGAGGGACCGTAGGCGGTGGCCGCCCGTCGCCTCACTTCCGAGGAAAGGACCACGTACGGGCGTTTTCGCGCGAGGGTCCTCGCGGTGGTGGCTTCCATCCCGCGGGGCCGGGTGCTCACGTACGGAGACGTGGCCGCCCTCGCCG
>CAYTFH010000031.1:0-3486 GCA_964437095.1 uncultured bacterium
CCCGGTGGCTTCCTTCGCGTTCGTGAGCGCGTCCCTGTGGAGGGACGGCCGCCTGCGCCTGCCCGTGGCCCTGGGGTGCGCGGCCTTGCTCGTGGGGCTCTTCCAGCTGTTGGGGTTGGCCTTCGACCTCCGCTGGCCCACGGGCGCCCTGCTTCGGTGAGGAACAGCGATGGTCGGCCCAGCCCTCCCTCGCGACATCCGCAAGCGGCGGCCGGCTCGGGGCGTGAACCTGTTCTGGCTGGGCCAGTCCTCGTGGGCGTTGGTGCTGGACACGGGACAGGTGGTGTACGTGGACCCGTACCTCTCCGACTCGCTGTCGCGGACCCACGGCTGGAAGCGCCTGCTCCCCGTGCCCTTCCCTCCCGAGGAGGCGGACTGCGACCTGGTCCTCATCACCCACGCGCACCCCGACCACCTGGACCCGGATACCGTACCCCCCCTCGCTCGGGCCACCGGGGCGCGCTTCGTCATCCCCTCCGCCTACGCGTCCAGGCTGGAAGAGCTGGGGGTGGCAAAGAGCCGCATCGTCACCCTGGACCGCGGCCAGTCCGCGGAGCTGGACGGGCTCCACGTGGAGGCGGTCGTTGCGTTCCACCAGCACCCGCGCAACCCACAGCCCCACGCGGTGGGCTACGTGGTCCGGCACGGAGGGGCCTCCGTGTACCACGCGGGCGATACCGCCTACACCCTGGAGGTCCAAGAGGCCGCTTCCCGCGCGGGGCCCGTGGCCGTGGCCCTGCTGCCCATCAACGGCATGCGCTGCTGTCTGACGGCGGAGGACGCGGTGTTCCTGGCGGAAGACATCCGCGCCCAGGTGCTGGTGCCCATGCACTACGGGATGTTCGCGGAGAACACCGCAGACCCGTACCAGGCCGTGGCCCACGCCCGCCGTCTGGGGGCGGGCGTCCAGGTCCTGGTGCTGCCCTTCCTCGGCGGCCTCGCCGCCGCGCCCGAGGGTGTTCGAGGGCCCCTGTCCCTCGTGGGCTGAAGCCTTCGCCCAGCCTCAGTCCTTGGGGATCACCGGCACCAGCAGGCAGGACGGGGTGGGGCCTCCCGTGTACACCCGCACCCGGCCTCCGTACACCTCCGGCCTCCGATCCCACGGGTCGTTGTGGAGGAAGGGCCCAGAGCCCCGGAAGGCCTGCCACGGACCCACGCCGGACACCTCGTCGGGGCGCTCGAAGTCGTGGCCCTGCACGGTCAGGGTCAAGGTGTAGCCGGGCGGGATCACGATGCTGGTGGGCCAGATCTCCACGTCCACCTCGTACACCTCGTGTGGCCTAAGGGGGTGCAGCTCGTCGTGGGTGTGGTACGGCCGGTAGACGGTGGAGCGCTCGGGGTCCAGCTTGCGGTGGGACGCCCGCAGCCAGCCCTGCGCGATGGGGGCCCGCGGGTCCAAAGCGCCTTGGAAGGTCACCTCCCGGCCCTCGGGGTCGAACAGCTGGACCACCAGGAACAGGTCCGCGTCCTGTGTGCTGGAAGAGATGAACAGCTTGGCCGCCAGCGGGCCCGTGACCTCGGTCTCCTCCCGGAACGGCGCGGTGCGAAAGGTGACGCCGCCGCGCATGGCCACGTACTCCCGAACCCCCTGACGTACGGGCGGCTCGGGGTCCAGGGTGCCGGACGTGGCGTTGAGGTACAGCTTGGTCCACCGGGTGCGCCCGAGCGGCCACTCCCCCTCCCGTCGGAACTCGAACCCGTCCACGTGGCGCACGTTCAGGAGCACCCGGGCTTCCCGGTCCCAGCCGTTCTGCTCGCCCTTGAGGTAGTAGCCGAAGAAGCGCTTCTGGAGCTCCAGGCCGTAGTTGGTGTAGTAGTGGGTCCAGTGCTCCAGGCCGTGGATCTCCAGCCACTTCTGCGGTGAGGCGGCCTGGACGAAGGCTTCCACGTTGCCCCGCAGGTGCAGGCCGTGACCGCCCCAGTTCCCCGCGGACAGGAAGGGGACTGTGACCCGCGACCAGTCCGCGGACCGCACCCGGTACCAGTCGTCCACGAGCTCCCGCCGGCGCGCTTCCTGGAAGGGGTCCGCGCGGTTGCGGGCCAGCTCGCGGTCCGGCAGGGTTTCGGGACCCGCCACCAGCAGGCCCGTGATGGGGTCCACGTACCCGCGCGCGCCGTAGCCGTGCTGCACGGGGTGCACCTGGCCCCGGTACCACGAGTCGGTGAAGGTGCAGAGGATCCCTCCGTGGCGGTGCCAGTCCCGGTAGCTGTCCGCGGCCCCCTCCCACGCGCACATGGCCACCAGGTGGGGCGGCTGCATGCCGGCCACCAGCCACTGGTTGATGGCGTAGTACGAAATGCCCGACAGCCCGACCTTCCCGTTGCTCCAGGGCTGTACGGCCGCCCACTCGATGCACGCGTACATGTCCTGCATCTCCCGGGGCGAGAAGATGTCCAGCACGCCGGGCGAGCGGCCCGCCCCCCGCGAGTCCACCCGCACGCACACGTAGCCGTCCGGTACCCACTTCTCCGGGTCGGGGACCTCCCAGTTCTGGTACCGGCAGCTGGAACCCTCCGCCACCTCCGGGAAGTTCTGCACCATGATCCGCCACTGGTGGCGGTAGCCGACCTGAAAGGGCAGGTTCTTCCCGTACGGCCCGTGGGTCAGCAGCACGGGGAACCGGCCTTCCCGCGCGGGCCGGTACACGTCCGCCCGCAGGACCACCCCGTTGTCCATGGGGATGGGCACGTCGTACTCGATCACCATCCCGTCGGCTTCCACCACGTTGTGCAGCGGGTCGCTCACGGCTTCCCTCCTCCGTCGGTCAGGATTCCACCCGGCGCACCCACCGGCCCCAGCCCGGCTCCGCCACGGGCCGGCCCTCTTCAGCCACCGTTCGGCCCCGTACGTAGGTCCGCACCACCGCCCCCCGGACCCGCATCCCCGCGTAAGGGGTCCAGCCGGCCTTGGACACGATGCGTCCGTCGCTCAGCACGTGCTCCCGGTGAGGGTCCACCAGCACGAAGTCGGCGTCCAAGCCGGGCAGCAGCGCTCCCTTCCTTGGGTACAGGCCATACAGCCGGGCGGGGACCTCGCACAGGACCTGTACCAGCCGCTCGACGCTCAGGCGGCCGTGGGCGCAGGCGTTCAGCATCAGGGTGAGGGTGGTCTCCACGCCGGGCAGGCCGAAGTGCACGTCCCAGATGCTGCCCTCCTCCTTCTGCTGCCGGGTGGCGGGCGCGTGGTCCGTGGCCACGTAGTCGATCCGGCCGTCCCGCAGGCGCTCCCACATGGCTTCGAGGTCCTGCTCGTCCCGCGCCCGGGCGGGCGGGGTGAACTTCCGGAACGGGCCGCGCTCTCGGACGTCCGCCTCCAGGAGGTGGAAGTACTGCGGGCAGCTCTCCACCCGCACGCCGCCCACCGCCCGGGCCAGGTCCACCACCTCCGGGCAGCTGGCGTGGGCCAGAACCACCCGGGCTCCCGTGCTCCGCGCCAGCACGCACACGGTGGCCACGGCCACCTGCTCCGCCTCCCGGTTCCTCCAC
>CAYTFH010000031.1:3586-9756 GCA_964437095.1 uncultured bacterium
CCTTCCACGCGTGGGCCCCAAGCCCGAAGTCCACCACGGACCGGTCCCGGAGGTAGTCCGCCTTCCTCCGGAGCTCTTCCGCGGTCACCACAGGCGAGGCGTGGGTGTGCTCGATCACCGTGGTGACTCCTCCCACCGCGGCCGCGGCGCTGCCGGTGGGGAAGTCTTCGCGGCTGGGATCGCCCGGGTCCATGAAGTGCACGTGGGCGTCCACCACCCCGGGCAAAACCAGCAAGCCGGCCGCGTCCACCTCCTCCCGGGCGGACCACCGGTCCGTGGACAGGGCGGCCACGCGGCCGTCGCGGACGTACAGGTGCGCCCGCAGGGACCCCGCGGGCGTGACCACGGTACCCCCCAGGACGGCCAGGTCCATCAGTTCAGCCGCTCCTCGGGCTGGTCCCCGAACCAGTCGAAGGGCGTCGGGTCCAGGCGAACCCACACGCTCTGGGTCTCCGTGTACTCCCGCATGCTCTCCCACCCGTTCTCCCTGCCGTAGCCGGACAGCTTGAACCCGCCCCAGGGAGAGGAGGGCGCGATGCGGTGGTGGTCGTTCACCCAAACGATCCCGGCCTCCATGCGCCGGGCTACCCGGTGGGCGCGCGCCACGTCCCGGGTCCACACGCTGGCGCCCAGCCCGTAGGGGATGTGGTTGGCGAGGCGCACCGCTTCGTCCTCGTCCGCGAACCGGAACACGCACACCACCGGGCCAAAGATCTCCTCCTGGGCGATGCGCATGTCGGGGCGGACGTCCACGAACACCGTGGGTTCGTGGTAGAAGCCCCGGGCGTAGCCTCCTTCCCGCAGCACCCGTCCGCCGTACGCGATCCGGGCGCCTTCCTCCACGCCGCTGCGCACGTAGCCGGCCACCCGCTCCAGCTGCCGGCGCGACACCAGGGGCCCGAGGTGGGTGCGGAAGTCCAGGGGATCCCCGATGCGCAGGCTCGCCACCTTCTCCAGGAAGTGCTGCAGGAAGGCGTCGTAGACGGACTCCTGCACGAAAATCCGCGCGCCTGCGATGCACGTCTGCCCCTGCCCCACGAAGGCGGCGAAGGCCGCGCCCGCCACGGCCTGCGGGAGGTCCGCGTCCTCGAACACCACCACGGGCGCCTTGCCGCCCAGCTCGAAGGTGGTCCGGGCCAGGTGGTCGGCCGCGGCTCGCGCCACGGCCTTGCCCGTCTCCGTCCCGCCCGTGAGGTCCACCTTACGGACGCGAGGGTCGCTCACCAGGGCCGCGCCCGTAGGGCTGAAGCCCGTGACCACGTTGTACGCGCCGGGCGGAAACCCGGCTTCCACGGTGAGCCGGGCCAGCTCCAGGGCCGAAAGCGGGGCGAGCTCCGAGGGTTTGTGCACCACCGCGTTGCCCGCGGCCAGGGCGGGGGCGATCTTCTTGGTGGCGATGAGCAGCGGGTGGTTCCAGGGGGTGATCTGGGCCACCACGCCCAGCGGCACACGCACCACGTAGTTGAGCCAGCCGTCCCCCACGGGGACCACCTGGCCTTCCAGCTTGTCCGCCATGCCCGCGAAGTACCGGTACCAGGAGGGGATGATGCGCAGCTGTGCCCGCATCTCCCGGATGGGGCGGCCGTTGCACAGGGTCTCCAGCTCCGCCAGCCGGTCCGCCTCGCGCTCCAGCAGGTCCGCCAGGCGGTACAGCAGCCGGCCCCGCTGTTCGGGCTGTAGGCGGCCCCACTCGCCTCGCAAAGCTTGCTCCGCCGCAGAGACGGCGTCGGTTACATCCTGCGGGCCCGCTTCCGCCACCTCTGCCACCAGGCGCTGGTCCGCGGGGTAGCGGACCTCGTAGAACTTCCCCGACTTCGGCTCCCGGAAGGCCCCTCCCCAGAACAGCCCCCGACGGGTGCTGATCTCCGTCGCCATGGCATCCCTCCTACCCGCGGCGGTCGTACACTTCAGGGTTGGCTACGTAGTGCGGCCGCCGACCCGCGAGGAACTCCAGGATGTTGTCCACCACGATGTGGGCGATCTGCCCCCGGGTGTCCCGCGCGGCGCTCCCGATGTGGGGAGTCAGGACCACGTTGGGCAGCTCCTTCAGAGCTGGGGTGACCTCGGGCTCCCGCTCGTACACGTCCAGGGCCGCCCCCGCGATCCGGCCCGCCCGCAACGCCTCCACCAAAGCCGCCTCGTCCACGATGGGCCCCCGGGCGGTGTTGATCAGATACGCGGTGGGCTTCATGAGGCTGAGCTCCTTGGCACCGATGAGGTGGTGCGTTCCCGGGTGGTAGCTGGCGTTCACCACCACGAAGTCGCTCTCGCTCAGCAGCTCCGGGAGCGTCCGGTACTGGACGCCGAGTGCCTCCTCTTCCGTTACCGGCAGCCGTTGCCGCTTGGTGTAGATGACCCGCATCCCGAACCCCCGGGCCCGGTACACGGTTCCGCGGCCGATGGCGCCAAGCCCGATGGTCCCCAGGGTCTTGCCGTGCACCTCCCCGCCCACGAACCGCTGGGACTGCGCGCCGGGGAACATCCCCGCCCGCAGCGCCCGGTCCGCTTCCACCACCCGCCGCGCCACCGCCAGCAACAGAGCCCACTGTAGGTCCGCGGTGGTCTCCGCCACGATGTTGGGGATGACCGTGACGGGGATGCCCCGTTCCGTGGCCCGGGCCACGTCCACGTTGGCGGGGGAGATGGCGGAGCACGCGATGAGACGCAGCCTGCGGCCTGCATCCACCACCTCCCGGTCCACCCGGTCGTGCAGCAGGCAGTACAGCACCTCGCAGTCCGCCACCTCCTCCAGCAGGCGGCTGCGGGGCAGGATGGTCTCCGAGTCCGGGAACACGCGGACCTCCGCCACCGCCCGGAGGCGCTGGAGGGCCACCTCCGGGACCGGCTGCGTGACGAACACCCTCGTTCGCATCCAGAAAACCTCCTCCCGTCACCCCGCGGTGGGAGCCCGCGGGCGACCACGTTCTCCCTCGAAGGGCACCCCTCGCCCCACCACCCTCAGAGGTCTTGGGCGACCCGGACCACCACCCGTCCCACCGCACGTTCCGCGCGTACGTCCTCCAGGGCCTCGTTGGCCTGCTCCAGGTCCACGACCCTGGACACCACGGGGCGCAGGGCTCCCGAAGCGACCAGGTCCAGGGCCTTGGAGAGCTCCGGCCGGGTCACGTAGCGGCTGCCCACCACCTGGACTTCCCGCAGCACCACCCGGTCCGTGGGGAGCGCGGGATACTGCTGCGGGTCGGTGACGTAACCCACCTGCACCACCCTCCCGCCCTTCCGCACAAGGCTCACTGCCACTTCGAACCCCGCACGGTTTCCCACGCAGTCCACCACCAGGTCCGCGCCCCGGCCCCGGGTCAGGCGGGACACCGCCCCACCGGCCTCTGGGGGTTGGGCGACGGCGTCCGCGCCCACCTCCCGGGCTGCCTCCAGGGCCCGCTCCCGCACGTCCACGGCCACCGCCCGGGCGCCCGCGGCTCGGGCCACCTGCAGGGCGTACAACCCGACACCACCCGTGCCCACCACGGCCACCGTCTCCCCCGCGCGTACTTGCCCGCGGGTCACCACCGCGTGGTAGGCAGTCCCGAGGGCGCAGGACACCGTGGCTGCCTGGAGGGGGTCCACGGAGTCCGGAACGGGCAGCAGGTGGTCTGCGGGAACCACCAGGAACTCCTCGAACCCGCCCGGAGTGGTGAAGCCCACCCAGCCCCGGAGGGCGTCGCACAGGTTCTCGTGTCCCTCCACACAGTAGGGGCAATGCCCGCAGCCCCAGTAGTTGTGCACCACCACCCGCTGGCCCCGGGGCAAATCCACCCCGGCTCCCACGTCCGCCACTTCACCGCAGATTTCGTGTCCGGGCACGTGGGGGAGGCGCTGGGTTGGCGAGAAGGGCATGAGCCCACCCGCGATCTTCAGGTCGCTCCGGCACACCCCGCACGCCAGCACCCGCACCAGCACTTCGCCCTCACCCGGCCGGGGGATCCCCAGGGCCACGGGCTGGAGCGGTTTTCCGAACTCCACCACCGCCATGTTGCGCATCCGTCCCCCCTCCTTCACGCGGGTTTGCCCGGTACCAGTGCCCCGCGGCCGAACAGGGTACCGTCGCGGAGTCTGGCCAGCAGGTCGGCTGCTCCCTCCAGGGGTCGGACCTCCGACACCACGGGCCGGATGCGGCCGTCCCGCACCATGGCCGCCGCCCTCTGGACCTCCCACCGCGAGGCGTAGCGCGACCCGAGGACCTCCACCTCGCCCGCCACGAAGCGCGCGGGGCTTGCGGCGAAGGTGACGTCCCGGAAGGTGGTGAGCACCACGAGCCGGCCCCGGGGCGCCAAAAGGTCCAAGCACGCCTCCAGGGTCTGCGGCTGGCCCACCAGGTCCACCGCCACCGTCACCCCACCCGCGCAGGCCTCCCTGACTCGCATCGCCCAGTCGTCCTCCCCCGCGTCCACCACCGCGAAGCCCATGGACCGAAGGGCCTCGAGCTTGCGCGCGACCCGGTCCACCCCCACCACGTGCGCGCCGAAGGCCCGCAGCATCTGAGACATGTGGATGCCGACTCCGCCCGCGGCGCCCACCACCACCGCGACGTCGTGCGGCCCCACCCGAGCCCTGTGGCACACGTGCAGCGGGGTGGCCACCGCGTCCGGGATGGCCGTGGCCAGCACGGGGTCCACACCCTCGGGGACGGGAAGCGCGTTGAAGGCGGGGAGGACCGCGTACTCCGCGAACCCGCCGTCCGTGGCCACCCCCACCTGTCCGCGCAGGTGGCGGCACAGGGGCTCGTGACTTAAGCGGCAGAAGTCGCAGACGCCGCAGCTCAGGTAGAAGTACGCCATGACCCTCTGCCCCACCACGCACGGGTCCACCTCAGGACCACACGCCTCCACGGTGCCCACGAACTCGTGGCCGGGGATCCGGGGCAGCTTCTCCGCGTGCACCCGGCTCCGCCCGGCCATGTAGTTGAGCACGGTGAGTCCAACCCCGCAGGCTTCTACCCGCACCAGCACCTCGCCCCGTCCGGGGCTCGGCGTTGGTCGCTCCTCGAGGTGCAGCTCGTACCCGTGCGCACGCAGCACCAGAGCCCGCATCCCTCACTCCAGCAGGGAAGCGTCGTAGGGGAGCCGGGACATTACCCGCGGGCCCGACTCGGTGACCAACACCATGTCCTCCAGCCGCACCCCTCCACCGCCCCGCACCCCGGGTACCCAGATGAGCGGTTCCAGGGCGAACACCATGCCCGCTTCCAGCACCACCTGCTCCGCGTCGGGGAACACCTCGCCCACGTACGGCGGCTCGTTGGACCCCACGCCGATCCCGTGGCCGATGAACAGGGTCAGGAAGTGCTCCTCGAGCCCGTGGCGGCGGGCCTCGGCCCGGATACGGTCGGCCACCTCCCGGTTGGTGGTCCCGGGTCGCATGGCCTCCAGCCCCGCCCGGTGCGCGTCGTACACCGCCCGGTACACCCGCCGCTGCTCGGGGGAAGGCCCGCCGCACACCACGGTGCGGCCCACGTCCGCGAAGTAGCCGTTCCACATGCACCCGATGTCCACGAACACCAAGTCCCCGTGCCGGATGAGCTTGTCCGTGCTCAGGCGCGTGGGCGGCGACATGCGCTCGCCGGAGGCCACGAAGGGCGTGGTGACGTGCGGGACCTCTCCGCCCAGGCGGTACAGCACCCGCAAGGCCTCGCCCGCCACGTCCAACTCCCTCACGCCCGGCCGGATGGCGTCCAGCGCTGCCCGGGTGACCGCCTCCGCCATGGCCACGGCTTCCTCCAGGAGCGCCACTTCCTGCGGCAGCTTCACCCGGCGGGCCCGCTGCATGGCCGCGTCTCCGTCCGCCCACCGGACTTCCGGCAGGCGCTCCCGGAGGGCCTGGTGAAGGGCAAAGCTGGCGAGGTCGGTGCCCACTCGGGCGTGCAGCAGTCCCCTGCGCTCCAGCACCGGGCGCAGGATCCGGTCCACGAAGTACCGGACGAGCCCCGCTTCCTCGAGGATGGGGATGGCGCAGAACTCCGAGATCCAGGGCATGGACCCTCGGGCGCGGTCGGTGTCGCCCCCGGAGGTGAACAGCACCACCTCGTCCGGGGTCAGCAGGGCGCCGTTCAGCAGGCCGCTCTTGCCCGTGATGAGCTGGGGGCGGAGGCTGGTGAGGTAGCGGACGTTCTCGTCCTTCCACACCAGCAAGGCGTCCAACCCCGCAGCCGCCAT
>CAYTFH010000032.1:0-8731 GCA_964437095.1 uncultured bacterium
GCCTGGCCGCCTCCGGCGGACGTTTGCGGCTGGGCGGGATGGACGCGGACCGCGGACCCGGCGGGCCTCACGCTCGAGGCAGGCGGGATGGAGGCCACCGCCCGTGCCTGCCGCAGCGCGTCCACGAACCGCGCTCCCCACGCCGCGGGAGCGGGAGCAGGACGGCTTCCGTCCACACCGCGCACTTCCACTGGCACCACCGCCTCCCGAGCTTGCATAGACCGTGCCGCGGCGCCTACGGGCGTCGGCCCCCTAAAGCCTCGGAGAAGGGCTTGAGGAAAGCTACAGCGTCGCCCACGGGGTCCCGGCTTTCCTCCAGCACCCTGTACAGGGCGCTTCCCACGATGACCCCGTCCGCCAGGTCGGCCACCGCGGCCGCGTGCTGAGGGGCGGCGATCCCGAAGCCCAGCACCGCGGGCCGGTCCGCGAGCCGCCGGACCCGTTGCAGCAACACCCGGGCGTCCTCGCTCAGCCGGTCCCGCGGCCCGGTCGTGCCCGTGAGGGACACGCAGTATACAAAGCCCGTGGACGCCTCCGCCGCCAGTCGGATGCGGGCGTCGGTGCTGGTGGGCGCCACCAGGAACACGGTGTCCAGGCCCGCGCCGCGTGCCGCGTCCACCAGGGGCCCGCCTTCGTCCGCCGGGACGTCCGCGGGGATCAGGGCGTCCACCCCGGCGCGGGCGGCGTCGGAGCACAGGCTCTCCCAGCCGTAGCGCAAGAGGGGGTTGGCGTACGACAGCAGGGCGATGGGGACGTCCACCTGACGCCGCAGGTGGCGGACGAACCCCAGCACGTCCTCCAACCGTACGCCACGGCTCAGGGCCCTGTGGGCCGCTCGCTGCAGCACGGGGCCGTCCGCCAGGGGGTCGGAGAAGGGGACTCCCAGCTCCAGGGCTTCCGCGCCCGCTTCCACCAGGGCGGGGATCATGCGCTCCAGGACTTCAAAGGGCGGGTCCCCGGCCTCCAGGAACGGCATCAGGGCGGGCCGGCCCCGGGCACGTACCCGGGCGAACAGCGCCTGTAGCCGGCTCACGGACTTCCCTCCAGGGTGCGGACCGCGTCCACGTCCTTGTCCCCGCGGCCGGACAGGCCCACCACCACCACCGCGTCCCGGGGGAGCTCCCGGCTCAAGGCGCGCAGGTAGGCCAGGGCGTGGGCGGGCTCCAGGGCGGGCAGGATGCCTTCCAGCCGTGCCAAGAGGTGGAAAGCTTCCAGGGCCTCGGTGTCGGTGACGGCCACGTACCGCGCGCGGCCCGTGTCCTTCAGGTAGGCGTGTTCGGGTCCTACTGCGGGGTAGTCCAGGCCCGCGGACACCGAGTGGGTGCCCAGCACCTGGCCGGCTGCGTCCTGCAGCACGTACGTATAGGCGCCGTGGAGGATGCCGGGACTGCCGGCGGTGAGGCTGGCGGCGTGCCGGCCCGATTCCAGGCCCAGGCCACCCGCTTCCACCCCCACCAGGCGTACGGAGGGGTCCTCCACGAAGGCAAAGAACAGCCCCATGGCGTTGCTGCCGCCGCCCACGCAGGCCACCACCGCGTCCGGCAACCTGCCCTCCCGCTCCAGGATCTGCGCGCGCGCCTCGCGGCCGATCACCGCCTGGAAGTCCCGCACCATCTTGGGGTAGGGGTGGGGCCCCACCACGGAGCCGATGACGTAGAAGGTGTCGCGGACGTGGGTGACCCAGTCCCGCAGGGCCTCGTTGATGGCGTCCTTCAGGGTCTTGGTGCCCGCGTCCACGGGGATCACCCGCGCCCCCAGCAACCGCATCCGGTACACGTTCAGGGCCTGGCGTTGCGTGTCCTCCCGGCCCATGTACACGTCGCAGGGCAGCCCCAGCATGGCCGCCGCGGTGGCGGTGGCCACCCCGTGCTGGCCCGCGCCCGTCTCCGCGATCACCCGGCGCTTGCCCATGCGCTTGGCCAGCAGCACCTGTCCCAGGGCGTTGTTGATCTTGTGGGCGCCGGTGTGCAGCAGGTCCTCCCGTTTTAGGTACACCCGCAGACCCAGGTGCTCCGACAGACGGCGGGCGAAGTACAGGGGCGTGGGCCGGCCCGCGTAGTCCCGCAGCAGCGCCTCCAGCTCCTGCCGGAAGGTGGGGTCGCGGGAGTACCGGTGGTAGGCTTCCTCCAGCTCCTCCAGGGCGGGCACCAGGGTCTCCGGGACGTACCGGCCTCCGAAGGGGCCGAACCGTCCCCGGGCGTCCGGGACGACCGCAGACCTCATCCCCTCACCTCCTGAAGCTCCCGGTCCGCGGCCCGCACCGCCCGCACGAAGGCCGCGATCTTCTCCGGGTCCTTCTCCCCGTCCGTCTCCACCCCACTGCTGGCGTCCACCGCGTAGGGCCGGGCCTGGCGGATGGCCTCCCCCACGTTGTCCGGCGTGAGCCCCCCGGACAGGATCACGGGCTTGTCCAGCCCCCGGACCAGGGACCAGTCGAAGCGCCGCCCGGTGCCGCCGTACAGGCCCGGCACGTGCGCGTCCAGGAGCACCGCGGCCACGGGGTACTCCCGCGCCCGTGCCACCGCCTCGGGCCCGTCCACCCGCACCGCCTTGATGACCCGCCGCCGCAGTCGCGCGCACACCTCCGGCGGTTCGTCCCCGTGCAGCTGCACCACGTCCAGGCCCACTTGCTCGGCCACGTCCTCCACCACCTCCACGGGCGCGTTCACGAACACGCCCACCCGCAGCACGAAGGGCGGCAGCCGCCGCGCCAGCTCCGCGGCCCGGGCGGGCGGCACGAACCGGGGGCTGGGAGGGTAGAACACGAACCCCACCGCGTCCGCACCGGCCTCCGCGGCGGCCAGGGCCGCGGAGGCGGTGCGGATCCCGCAGATCTTCACCCGGGTCACGGCCGCGCGCGCAGGCCCATCCGGACCCGCACTTCCTCCATGGTGGCCTGGGCCACGGGCCGCGCCCGGGCCGCCCCCTCCCGCAGCACGTCCCACACCTCGTCGGGGTGGGAGACCAGGTGCTGGTAACGTTCCCGGATGGGTGCTAAGGCCTCCACCAGGGCGTCCGCCAGCACCTGCTTGAGCTCGCTGTACCGGATGGTGCCCTCCGCGTACGCTTCCGCGAAGCGCGGGTAGGCGTCCGGCGCGAACACCTCCAGGAGGGTGAACAGGTTGGCCACCCCGGGGCTCGCGTCCTCCAGGCGCGCTCCGCGCTGCGGCGGCCCGGGGTCGGTGACCGCGGCCCGCACCTTCCGTCGGATGTCCTCCGGAGCTTCCGTGAGGGCGATGTAGCTGCCGGGCACGCTCTTGCTCATCTTCTTGGTGGGGTCGTTGAGGGCCATGATGCGGGCCCCCTTGGACAGGCGCGCCTCGGGCAGGGGGAAGGTCTCCCCGAAGGTCTTGTTGAACCGCTCCGCGATGTCCCGCATGAGCTCGATGTGCTGCACCTGGTCCTCCCCCACGGGCACCAGGGTGGCCTTGTACAGGAGCACGTCCGCGGCCTGCAGCACGGGGTAGTTCAGCAGACCCGCCATCACCCCGTGCTTGCTGCGCCGCGCCTTCTCCTTGTATTGGGTCATGCGCTCCAGCTGGCCCACGGGGGTCACGGTGTTGAGCAGCCACATGAGCTCCGTGTGCTCGGGTACGTGGGACTGCACGAACAGCACGGACCGCTGCGGGTCGATGCCCGCGGCCAGGTTCGCCGCGGCCGCCTCCAGGATCCGCTGCTGCAGCTCCGAGGGCTCGTAGGGCACGGTGATGGCGTGCAGGTCCACGATGCAGAAGAAGGACTCGTACTGGCGCTGCAGCTCCACCCACTGCCGCAGGGCGCCCACGTAGTTGCCCAGGTGGATGAGCCCCGTAGGCTGGATGCCGGAGAACACCCGGGGGACCGCCGGCACGTGCCGGGTGGGCTGGGGCTGGGTCATAACGCGCTCCACGTTCTCCCTCCTTTCGCCGAGACCGCCTCCACCAGCTGGCGCAGTTTTGCCGCGGGGTCCGGGCTGCGCACGAGGGCGGAGCCCACCAACACCACCCGTACGCCCGCCCCCCAGACCCTCCGCACATCTTCCGGGCCTTCGATGCCGCTCTCGCTCACCACCAGCACGGAGTCCGGGATCCGGGGCCGCAGCCGCTCCGTGGTGGCCAGGTCCACCCGGAAGGTCCTGAGGTCCCGGTTGTTGATGCCCACGATGCGCGCGCCCGCCGCCAGAGCCCGGTCGACTTCCTCTTCCGTGTGCACCTCCACCAGGGCCGCCATGCCCAGCCGTCCGGCGAGCTCCAGCAGCTGCTGCAAGCGGTGGTCGTCCAGCACCGCGGCGATGAGGAGGACCGCGTCCGCGCCCAGGGCCCGCGCCTCGTACACGTGGTAGGTGTGCAGGGTGAAGTCCTTGCGCAGAACGGGCAGATCCACCACGGCGCGGGCCAGTTGCAGGTGCTCCGGGGCCCCGTGGAAGAAGTCCCGGTCGGTGAGCACCGACAGAGCACACGCTCCCCCTTGCGCGTACCGCCGCGCCAGGTCCGCCACGTCCAGGCACTCCCGCAGCACGCCCACGGACGGGGAGGCGGCCTTGACCTCCGCGATCACCCGCAGCCCTGGTCCGGCCAGGGCGTCCGAAAAGGGGCGGGGCGGAGGGGCGGACGCGGCGCGGCGGGCCACCTCCTCCTCGGGCACCGCGCGCCGCAGCTCCTCCAGCTCCTGGCGCTTGCGCGCCACGATGCGGTCCAGCACGCTCACCGTACTCCTCCCAAGAACGCCCGCAGCTGCTCCAGCTTGGCCAGGGCGTCGCCGCGGTCGATGCTCTCCGCGGCGCGCTCGGCGGCTTCCCGCAGGTCCGAGCACGCCCCCGCGGCCACCAGGGCCGCCGCGGCGTTCAGCAGCACCACGTCCCGGTGCGGGCCGTCTTCCCCGCGGAGGACTTCCAGGGCCAGGCGGGCGTTGTCCTCCGCCTCCCCGCCCCGTACTGCATGGACGGGGTGGCGCCGCAGGCCGGCGTCCTCGGGCTGCAGCTGGAAGGTGCGCACCCGGCCAGAGCGCACCTCCGCCACGTGGGAGGGCCCGCTGGGCGCGAGCTCGTCGAGGCCGTCGCCGTGCACCACGAAGGCACACTCCGAGCCGAGGTGGCCCAGCACCCGCGCCATGGGCTCCACCAGGGAAGGGTGGTAGACGCCCACCACCTGCCGGCGGGCGCCCGCGGGGTTGGTGAGGGGGCCCAGCACGTTGAACACCGTGCGGATGCCGATCTCCCGGCGGGGCCCCGCGGCGTGCCGCATGGCGGGGTGGAAGCGGGGCGCGAACAGGAACCCGATGCCCACCTCCTCGATGGCGCGCCGGACCCGCTCGGGCTCCACGTCCGCGGGCACCCCCAGAGCTTCCAGGACGTCCGCGCTGCCGCAGCGGCTGCTCACCGCCCGGTTGTTGTGTTTGGCCACGGGCACCCCCGCGCCCGCCACCACGAAGGCGGCCACGGTGGAGATGTTAAAGGTGCCGGACCGGTCCCCACCCGTGCCCACCACGTCCACGAACACCGGCACCTGCGGGGTGATGCGGAAGGCGCGCTCCCGCATGGCCAGGGCAAAGCCCGCGATCTCCTCAGGGGTCTCGCCCTTCATGCGCAGGGCCGTGACCAGGGCGCCGATCTGCGCGGGGGTGGCCTGGCCGTCCATGATCTCCCCCATGACCGTGGCGGCCTCCTGCGCGGTGAGGGACTCTCCGTCCACCAGCCTCGCGATGGCCTCGCGGATCACCCCAGCACCTCCTCCGGTGTAGCGTGGTGCCAGCGGCCCGTGGCGTGCCACAGGCGCACGAGCCGCAGGAAGTTCTGCAGCAGCGCCTTCCCGCACTCCGTGAGGACCGACTCCGGGTGGAACTGCACGCCCTCCACGGGACGGGAGCGGTGGCGCAGGCCCATCACCAACCCCTCCGGGCTGCGGGCGGTCACTTCTAGCTCCGAGGGGAGGCCGTGCGCGTCCACCACCAGGGAGTGGTACCGCGTGGCGCGGAAGGGGTTGGGCAGGCCCGCGAACACCGTGCGCCCGTCGTGCCAGATCTCCGAGGTCTTGCCGTGAACCTCCCGGGGCGCCAACACCACGCGGCCGCCGAAGACGTGGCCGATGCACTGGTGGCCCAGGCACACCCCCAGGACGGGGATGCGGGGGCTCAGCTCCCGCAGCGCGTCGTTGGACACCCCCGCCTCCCGGGGCGTGCACGGCCCCGGGGAGATGACCACCGCCTCCGGCCGGCGGGAGGCGATCTCCGCGGCGGTGGCGGCGTCGTTGCGGATCACCTCCACCTCCGCGCCCAGCTCCCCCAACAGCTGCACGAGGTTGTAGGTGAAGGAGTCGTAGTTGTCCACCACCAGGATCACGGCACCCACCTCACACCAGGGCCTCGGAAGCTGCCAGCTCCACCGCCCGCAGCAGGGCCTGCGCCTTGTTCACCGTCTCCTCGTACTCCGCCTCCGGCTCGGAGTCCGCCACGATCCCGGCGCCCGCCTGCACATGCGCCACTCCACCCTTGATCACCAGGGTGCGGATGGTGATGCAGGTATCCATGGCGCCGTCGAACCCCACGTAGCCCACCGCGCCCGCGTACGGGCCTCGGGCCACGGGCTCCAGCTCGTCGATGATCTCCATGGCGCGGACCTTGGGTGCCCCCGTAACCGTGCCGTGGGGGAAGACCGCCTCCAGCACGTGGAAGGCGTCCCGGCCCGGCGCCACCTCGCCCCGGACGGTGCTCACCATGTGCATCACGTGGGAGTACCGCTCCACCACCATGAGCTCCGTGGCCTGGACGGTGCCGTAGCGGCACACGCGGCCGAGGTCGTTGCGGGCCAGGTCCACCAGCATCACGTGCTCCGCCCGCTCCTTCTCGCTGGCCCGCAGCTCCGCTTCCCGCGCCAGGTCCTCTTCGGGGCTGCGGCCACGGGGCCGGGTGCCCGCGATGGGCCGCATCCACACCTGGCCGTCCTCCAGGCGCACCAGCAGCTCCGGGGACGAGCCCGCCAGCCGGACGCCCGGGAAGTCCAGGTAGAAGAGGAAGGGCGAGGGGTTGATGACCCGAACCGCCCGGTACAGGCGGAAGGGGTCCAGGCCGCGCACGGGGGCGGAGAACCGCTGGGACAGAATGACCTGGAAGATGTCCCCCGCCCGGATGTACTGCTTGCACCGCACCACGCCTTGGAGGAACGCCTCGCGGGTCATGTTGGACCGTACGGGGCCAGCGAGGGATGCGGGCGCCCCTCGAGGGAGGTCCAGGGGCCGCTGGAGGCGTCCCAGGAGTTCCTCAATGCGTTCGCGGGCCGCGCGGTAGGCGGCCTCGGCACCCTCCTCCGCGAAGGCGCACGCCACCACCCGCATCCTCCGGCGGACGTGGTCGAAGCACACCACGGTGTCATACAGCCCCAGCTCCGCGGTGGGGATGCCGAGGTCGTCCGGAGGCCGGTGCGGGAGGCGCTCCCAGTCCCGCACCAGGTCGTAGCCCAGGTAGCCCACCAGACCCCCGGTAAACCGGGGCAGGCCGGGGTCCCGCACCGGGCGGTAGGGCCGCAGCAGCTCCCGCAGCCGCGGGAGCAGGGGCCCGGGCTGTTCGCGGTCGCCGGCCCGCACGCGGCCACCCTCGTAGGTCACCACCAGACGCGGACGGGCGCCCAGGAAGGAGTAGCGGCCTACGCGCTCCCCTCCCTCCACGCTCTCCAGGAGGAAGGCGTGGGGCAGGTCACGGAGCTTGAGGAAGGCGGAGATGGGGGTCTCCAGGTCCGCCACCACCTCGCACGACACGGGCACCAGGTTGCCCTGCCGGAGCAGGGACTCGTACTCCCGGGGTCCCGGTTGCAGCGCGAGCACCGCGGAGGTCTTCACGGGCTGCTCCCTCCGGTGCGCTGAGCGGTCTCGTGGGCCCGCTCCAGCAGGGGTCTGAGCTCGCCCCGCTGCAGGGCGGCCTCCAGCCGGTCCAGTTGCTCCCGGAAATGCGCGAGCGCCCGCAGGACCTCGTCCCGGTTCAGCCGGGTGATCTGATCCCACAGGTCCACGGGGTTGCGGGCCACCCGGGCGAGCTCCCGGAAGGTGGGGCCGCCCACGTCCAACGACTCCGGCTCCGAGGCGGCGGCCAGCACCGCGGCACACGCCAGCACGTACGGGAGGTGGCTCACGAGGGCCACCAAGCGGTCGTGCACCTCCGGCTGCATCACCACGGGGACCATGTCCACAGCCCGCACCAGGTCCGCCACCGCGGCCACGGCCTCCCGGTCCGTGAAGCCCGTGGGGGTCAGCAGGTACGGCCGCCCGCGCAGGAAGGCCGGGTCCGCGTCCTCGATCCCCTGGCCCTCGGTGCCCGCCATGGGATGGCCGCCCACGAACCGGAGGGGGGTTGGCGACCGTTCCACGGCCCGCACCACGGGTGCCTTGACGCTGCCGGTGTCCGTGACGACGGCGTCGGAGGCCAGATGAGGACGCAGGCCGGCGCACGTGGGCGCGATCTGGTCCAGCGGGGTGCTCACGATGACCACCTGCGCTGCCCGCAGGGACCTGGGGTCGGATACCGCCTCGTCCGCGGCGCCGCGCTCCACGGCCCGCCGGGCCACCGTGGGGTCCACGTCCAAGGCCAGGACCCGCCGGACGGCCCCGCTGTGGCGCAGGGCCATGCCCAGAGCGCCCCCGATGAGGCCGGTCCCCACGATGGCCACGGTGTCGAACCGCACGGGCCTCACCGCGACAGCACCGGGCTGGTGGCCAGGCTGCGGCCCACGGCGGCCGAGATGGCCCGCAGCTCGGCCATGAGCTGG
>CAYTFH010000033.1:0-5014 GCA_964437095.1 uncultured bacterium
ACTGGAACTCGTAGTTCTTCCCCAACACCCCGAACCAGTCCGCCACCGCGGCCTTGCCCCGGTAGCTCCCCCCGGCCGGCTCCGCCTCCCTGGGCGCGTGCAAGACCCACTCCACGTCCTCCGCGAGGCGGTCCAACAACCCCGGGATGTCCCCGCGCGAGAACGCTGCGTACGTTTCCTTGACCAGACGCACGTTCGCTTCAGACATCTCTCCGCCTCCCGACTGGTTTGCAGTTCCGAAACATTGCTGCGGCCTCCGTGACGCGTGCGCACACCGGCCGCAGCTCACCGCCGGATCAAGGTGTGCACCTCGTGGACCCGCCGCTCCGGCACGATGCTCGGTGGCAGGTTCGGACGAACGGATCTCGCGAACCACTGCGCGGCGTCCGTGGAGGACTCCCACACCTCCACCACGCGCCAGCCCCCCGGGATGGGATGGCCAATGTGCATGATGAACCCCGGAGCTCCCTTCACGGCGTCCCCGAGCAGGCGGATCGTCTGCTCGTACCCTTCTTCGGTCTGACCTGGAACGTCCGCGTAGATCGCAACCACCATCTCCGCCCCCTCGCGCTTTTTTCCAAGCCTAGCCCGGGGCGGCACCCCCGGCATCCGTGAAAAGGCGGACGCGGGTCCAGATTTTCAGCATGGGTTCAGCGGGCAGAGGCGTCACTGGCACGGTGCTCGGCGGCCCACACCGCGATCTGAGTGCGGGACCGGAACCCCAGGCGGTTCAGGATGTGGATCACGTGGCTGTCCACCGTGCGCTCCGAGACCCCCAGCCGCGCGGCGATCTGGCGGTTGGACAGCCCCCGGGCCACCAGGGCCGCGACCTCCTGCTCGCGGGGTGTGAGCCCTCCCGCCCCGGAGCCGGGGCGCACGGTGGGCACGAGCGCCGACGCCTCTGCTGTCAGCGCTTCCAGGGGCATGGCTGCCCCCTCCGCCCACATCTGCGCGTAGCCCTCCTGCCCCAAGGCCTTCCGGGCCTCCTGCTCCGCCTCCCGGACCTGCTCCAGCCGGGGCATGCCAGGAGTGCGGACGTGGGCCTGCGCGACCCCGGTGGACTGGTAAAGGGAGCCGGCAAACCCGAGCAGGCGGGCCACGGTCCGCGGGTGGCGGAGCCGGGAGGCGAGGATCGCCAGCCCCTCCGCCGCGTGGGCCAGGCTCACCGGGTGGGCTCCGTGGCCGAACTGTTCGAGGGCCTCCCGGAACAGCCGGGCGGCCCCTCCGTCGTCGCCCCGGACCTCCGCGAGGACCGCCAGTTCCACCAACAGCGACGCGAGGTCTGCCGGATTGCCCAGCCCCCGGCGGATGGTCAGGGCCTCACGGTACCGCTCTTCCGCCCTGGCGTAATCGCCCCGGATGACCTCCACGCGGGCCAGCAACGTGAGGGCCTGCGCCACGCCGTTCCGGTCACCCAGATCCGAGAACAGCCTCAGGCACTCCCCGCCCAGGGTCTCCGCCCGGCTCACCTCCGGGGCGGTGGAGCCGGCCGCCTCCGGACACGCGGCCACGGCCACCGCCGCCAGCCCGTACAGGGACCACGCGACCCCGCGGCTGTCGCCCAGCTGCCGCGCCAACGGCAGGCTGTCCGCGAAGGGCTTGGCTGCCTCGTCCACGTCGCACCACTCCAGGGCGGCGAACCCCACGAGGCGCAGGGCGCAGGAGACTCCGTGGGTGTCGTGAATCTCCCGGAACAGTTGCAGGCTCCGGTCCGCCAACCGTCGCGCCTCGGCGATGTCCGCACGGTCCCGCGCCACCACCGCCGCCGTCCGGAGCGCGTGCGCACTCAAGGCCAGGTCACCGGCGCTCCGTGCCTCCTCCCACGCTTCCTGTGCGGCGGCCGCCGCGGCCTCGTACTCCCCGAGGCGCCACGTCAGGACGGCGAGAGCGTGGAGCAGCCGCGCGCGCCCCAAGGCAGGCAGGTCTCCCGCCTGCACTAGGGCCGCAGACACCCAGCGCCGGCCTTCCTGCCAGTAGCCCCGCACGTTCCACAGGGGCCACAGGCTCGCGGCCAGGCGGCACAGGGTGTGGGCGTCTTGGGCTTCGCAGCACCACTGCAGGGCAGCCTGCAGGTTGCCGTACTCGTGTTCCAGCCGGTCCATCCACTCCTGCTGGTGAGGGCCGTGGAAGGCATCGTGGGCGCCCTCGGCCAGGTCCGCGAAGTACCGGGCCGCCCGCTGCTGGACCTCCACCAACTCTCCGGTGAGGAGCAGCTGCTCCGTGGCGAACGCCCGCAGCGTCTCCAGCATCCGGAAGCGCGTGCCCGTGGGGTCACCGCGGAGGACCAGGCTCTTGTCCACGAGCCGGCTCAGGACGTCCACCGCGACCCCGGCGGACATGCCGCAGACCGCGGCCGCAGCCTCCACCGTCCACCCTCCCGGCAGGACGCCCAGCCTGCGGAAGGCCGCCTGCTCGGCGGGGGCCAGCATCCCGTAGCTCCACCCCACCGCGGCCCGCAGGGTTCGGTGGCGAGGCGGCAGGTCGCGGGCGGCACGGCTCAGCATGGAGAGACGGTGGTCCAGGCGTCCGACCACCGTCTCCACCCCCAGGGACTTGAAGGACGGCGCTGCCAGCTCCAGGGCCAGTGGTAGTCCGTCCAGGTGCACGCAGATCCGGGCCACGGCTTCCGCGTTCGCCTGGGTCAGCCGGAAGCCCGGATTGACGTGGCGCACGGCCTGCAGGAGCAAAGCCACCGCGGGGACTTGCGCGAGCCGACGCAGGTTGCTGACGGAGCCCGGACCGGGGACCGGGAGGGGCTCCAGGCACAACACGTGTTCCCACCGCAGCCGCAGCGCCTCCCGGCTCGTGGCGAGCACCTTGACCCCGGGCGCCCGGTCCAGCAGGGTGCTCACGCCCACGGCGGCTTCCAGCACGTGCTCGAAGTTGTCGAGGACCAGCAGCATGCGCCGGTCCCCGACCGCGTGCACCAGCGGCTCCAGCGGGTCCGACCCGCCCGACGCCACCCCGAGCGACCGGGCCACCACGCCGAGCACCTTCCCCGGGTCGGGGACGGACGAAAGGTCCACGAACCGCACACCGTCGGGGAAGGCGTGGCTTGCGGCCTTCGCCACCTCCACCGCAAGGCGCGTCTTGCCCACGCCCGGGGGCCCCGTGAGGGTCAGCAGCCGTACGTCGGGACGCGCAAGAACAGCCCGCGCCTCCGCCAGCTCCCGCCTCCGGCCGACGAAGGCGGAAGCGTAGCCCGGCCAGCCGGACGGATTCTCCCCCGCCTGCCCCAGTTTCTGTCCTCCGCCCCCGCTGCTCCCCCCGCGCGCGCCCGGCCGCGGCCGCCGCCTCCTCGGCGACGCGTCGGGGCTCCCCGTCACCGCTCCTGACACGCGGGGAGCTCGATCTGGATGGGCGCGTCGAAGTCTCCGTAGTCCATGGTGACCTTCACCTGGCCGGGCTCCCCGATGATCTGCATCCGCAGCGGCAGCCCCGTGCGCACCGAGACGTACAGCTGCGTCACGGCGTCGCGGTCTGTACCGAAGTACCGGTAGCTCCTGGCCCGCTCCCCGCGAACTTCGGCGTCCGGCCGCCGCTCCACCGTCACCTCGACCTGCTGTGGCGCCGGGGTCCCCGACGGGACCTGGGGAACGGGCACCTCGGGCCGGCACCGCCAGGGACCGCCAGCCGCTCGCACCCGGTGCTCGTTTCCGACCCGGACGACTTCCAGCTCGCCGTCGCCCACCACCATGCGCGTGCGGCCCGGGTTCACGACTTCCACCAGCATGCGTTGCCCCTCTCCCATGTCCGACCGAATCCGGTAGCTGCGCAGGGACTCCAACCGGCTGAAGGCCTGGAGCACTTCTTGCCAGGCCTGAGCGTCTCCTCGCACCACGAGCCCGGGGGCCGCACCGCTGCCTGAAGCCGACCCCAGCACGAGCCCCACGACTACGATGACTGTGACCACGCGCACCGCGCACCCCACCGCCCTGGATTGGACAGCTAAAGGACCCCCGGGAGCCGTCACCTCTTTATACCACCGCGCACGGGCCGGCCCAAGCGACTGCGACGTCCGCCCCGAGGAGCCTCTCGACCTTGCGGCGAAAACCCAGGTCAGGCATGAGGGCCGCCGTGCTCTACCGCGCCGGCCGGCCGCTGCGGCTGGAAGGGCGTCCCCGACCCCGCAGGCGGGGAGAGCACGTGCTGGTGCGAGTGCTGGGGTGCGGCGTGTGCCACAGCGACGTCTCCCTCGCGGACGGGCTGTTCGACGCCCGGCTGCCCCTGGTCCTCGGCCACGAGATCGCAGGACACGCGGACGGCGTGGGTAACGTCCTCGTGTACGCCAGCTGGGGCTGCGGTCGCTGCGCCTTCTGCCGAGCGGGCGACGAGCAGCTGTGCCCGGACGCCACGCAGGCGGGTTGGACGCAGGACGGCGGGTACGCGGAGTGGGTCCGCGTCCCTTCCCCTCGCTACCTCGTCCCCCTGGGCGACCTCGACCCGGTGCAGGCCGCCCCGCTGGCGGACGCGGGCCTCACCCCGTACCGGGCGGTTCGGCGCGCCCTTGCGCGGCTGCGCCGGGACTCTGCCGCCCTCGTGGTCGGCGCCGGCGGCCTCGGGCAGTTCGCCATCCAGTACGTCAAGCTCCTCTCGCCCGCGGGCGTGGTCGCGGTGGAACGCAACCGTGCCAAGCACCGGTGGCTGCGTGAGCTCGGCGCCGACGAGGTCCGCCACCCCCGCCAGTCCGTCCCTCCTGCGTGCGCGGTGTTCGACTTCGTGGGCTCTCCCACTAGCCTCCGGCTCGGCCTGCGGGCCCTCGAACCGGGAGGGATCCTGATCCAGGTGGGGGCGGCGGGAGGTCAGGTCCCCTTCGGGTTCGACCGCGTGCCGCCCGAAGCGCACCTCACCACCTCGGTGTGGGGCTCCCTGCAGGAGCTCCGGGAGGTGGTGGAGCTGGCCCGTTCCGGCAAGCTGCGCTGGCACGTGGAAGCCCTGCCGCTGGAGCGGGCCAACGAGGCCCTCGCCCGGCTCCGCCGCGGCGCCGTCCTGGGCCGCCTGGTGCTCGTGCCCT
>CAYTFH010000033.1:5114-7864 GCA_964437095.1 uncultured bacterium
GGGGCCCCCGACGACATCCTCAAGATGGCCGACGGCTCCTACCACATCGTGGACTACAAGACCGCCCGCATCACCGACCGACAGGACGAGCTGTTCCCGGACTACGAGGTCCAGCTCAACGCCTACGCCCACATCGCCCGTTCCCTGGGCCTGTGGCCGGTCTCCGGGCTGTCCCTGCTGTACTTCGAGCCCACCGGCCTGCTGGAGCGCGTGGGCGGCACGGGCCCGGCCCTGGGCCTGGCGGTGCGGCACAGGCGGGTGGCGCTTCGGCCGAGACTCGTCCCCAGGCTGCTGGAGAGGGCCGCCCGTGTGATGGCGCTTCCAAGGCCACCCCGCCCCCTACCCGACTGCCCTGGCTGCCGCGACCTGGAGCGGCTCAAGAGGGACTTGCGCGATCTTTGACCCGAGCCGGCGCGGCTTCCGCCCGCGCGTACCGGGCCGTACCGCTGTCCTGGGCCCGCTGGTGGTGGCCGCCGCGGCGCCGTACTATCCTGGCCCCGGGAGGGATGCCAAATGAAACACCGACGGATCCAGATGGTCCTCGTCGCCCTGGCCCTGGCGTTCCTGGCCGCCTTGCCCGGCCCGGCGCAGCCACCCGTCCTCACGGTGCTGCACTTCAACGACGTCTACCAACTCACCGCCGTGAACGGCGGTCGGAAGGGCGGGTTTGCCCGTCTCGCCACCGTGGTCAAGCGGTACCGCGCCCTGGCCCAGCCCAACCTGCTCCTGTTCGCGGGGGACCTGATCTCCCCGTCGGTGGAGTCGTCCGTGTTCAAGGGGGCGCAGCTGATCGACGGGATGAACCTACTCGCCGTGGACGCCGCCACCTTCGGGAACCACGAGTTCGACTACGGCCCCGACGAGCTGGCCAAGCGGGTGCGGGAGTCCCGGTTCCCCTGGGTGGTGAGCAACGTGTTCGCTCCCGGCCTGCGTCCGTTCCCCGGGGTGAGGCCGTGGCTGGTCCTGGCGCCCGGCGGCGTCCCGGTGGGCATCGTGGGCCTCCTCACGGAGGAGACCGCGGTGCTGTCCTCGCCCGGCAACACCACCTTCGGGAACGTGTTCAGCGTCACCCGCGAGGTGGTCAAGATCCTGCGGGCCCGCGGTGCCCGGGTGATCGTGGCCCTCACCCACCTGAGCATGGCCGAAGACCAGCAGCTCCTCCGTCAGGTGCCGGAGGTGGACCTGGTGATCGGCGGCCACGAGCACGACCCGCTCACCGCCACCGTGGGCGGACGGCTCGTGGCCAAGGCGGGTTCCGACGCCAAGTGGCTGGGGGTGACCCGGATGCGTCTGGATGGTTCCCGCAGCGCTCAGCACGAGCTGGTGGATGTGGACGAGCGGGTCCCACCGGACCCGGAGATGGACAAGCTCGTCCAGCGCTACTCCGAGCAGCTCAGCAAGGAGCTGGAGGTGGTGATCGGTGAGACCGCCGTCCCCCTGGACGCCCGCAACACCACCGTGCGCCAGCAGGAGTCCAACCTGGGCAACTTCATCGCGGACGTCATGCGGGCCGCGGTGGGCGCGGACGTGGCCATCACCAACGGCGGTGGCATCCGGACCAACGCCCTGTTCCCCGCGGGCCGGATCACCCGCAAGGACGTGCTGGCGTGGCTCCCCTTCGGGAACGTGGTGGTGAAGGTCGCGGTGACAGGCGCGGTGATCCGGCAGGCCCTGGAGAACGGCGTGAGCCAGTGGGAGCAGCTGGCGGGGCGGTTCCCGCAGGTGTCTGGCCTACGGTACACCTTCAACCCGACCCGTCCTGCTGGATCCCGGATCGTGGAAATATGGGTGGGTGACCGGCCCCTGGACGACGCCGCCACGTACACCGTAGCCACCAACGACTTCATGCTGCGGGGCGGGGATGGCTATGCCATGCTGGCCCGAGGGCAGGTCCTGGTGTCCCCGGTGGGCGGCCCCATCATGGCCAACGCAATGATGGACGCCATCCAGAGGATGAGGACCATCCGCCCGCGGGTGGAGGGACGGATCACCCTGGTGCGCTGAAGGGGCTTCCCGGGCCGTCCGACGGTTCCGGCCCTTCTGTGCCGGTGGCCATCGCTTCCCGGATGCGGCGGGCCAGCACCTTGCCGATGCCCGGGACCTGTGTCAGTTCCTCCACGCTGGCCGCGGCCAGCCGCTCCACGCTCCCGAAGTGGCGCAGCAGGAGCTCCGCCCGGTGAGGGCCCACCTGCGGCAGGGCGGCCAGCATCCGCCTCTGGTGGTCCCGGACGTCCCCGGCCTTCCGGTACGCGGGCTCCGCTTCCCGCACGGCCAGCTCCCGGGAGCCCACCTGCTGCCCCCCCTGCTCCCGTCGGGCCACGAGGAACAGGAACGCCGCGGTGTCCTCCGGACCCTCCGTGAACACCACGGGGATCCCGTAGGTGACGGCCAGGGTAGCCAGCCCCGCACGGATGAAGTTGGGGTGGACCTTCGTCCCGTACAGCCCTCGGCCCTCGATCACGTATAGGGGACGGTCGAAGGCGCGCCGCAGCCGCTCCGCCTGCGCCGCGAAGCGCTTGCGCACCAAGGCCGAGACGAAGTCCGACGCGGTCTTCCGCTCCACCCCCACCCTGGGGCTCAGCACGTAGTCCGCCACGGGGAGCGAAGCTTCCACCACCTCCGCGCCCATGGCCCGCAGGCGCTGCGGGATCCCGGAGCGGGCCTCCCGGTGGTCCACCAGCACGGTCACCACGCCGCATCAGGGTTCGCAGGGACGGGAGCACAATCCTGCCGGCCGCGCTAACATGAGC
>CAYTFH010000034.1:0-7715 GCA_964437095.1 uncultured bacterium
CACCGGGCTGGCCTTCCGGAAGTTCATCGCCGAGCGCTTCGGGCTGCCCAAGTAGTAGGGGGAAGGGGAACGTGCGGGGGTCCACCCGCTGCACCTCCGCCAGGCCGTCGAACTGGCCTCCGCAATGACGATCCGCGCCAGCCGGTGGCGGACCGCCACCGCCAGGTGAATCAGGTCGCGGGGTCCCAGTTGGGGTACCGGTGCGCGAGGCGTCGGGCCTGCACGACGTCCTCTTCCTCGACGGGCAGGATCCGCCCGGACATCAGCCGGTGGAACTGGTCGAAGATCTGCAGCCCCTTGGAGCGTTCGCCGATGTGGAAGTAGCGCGGATGACGCGACGGGCGGGCTCCCGGAGCGGGTGAGGGGTCCCGGCCGCGTACATCGCGATGTTCGCGTCGATGAGACCCGACTCACGGGAGTTCAGGGGGCGGATCGGGCTTGCTCGATCTCCCGCTCCATCCGCTCCCCGTCCGAAACATCCGCGCTCGCCAACGGATCCGTGGAAAGTCCCGGGACCGAGGAGCCCGGGTATCGAGCACATGTGCGCTACCAAGCCCCTGCCGTAGCCTTGGCGGGGGCCGGGTACAGGCTTGAAAAAGTTTGCGGCCGGGGCGGTCTAGGGAAGCCGGGACCTGGGTATGAAGGGCTGGTAGAAAGGCGTGGCAGGGAAGGAGGTGGTGGCACAGAGGTTGCTCTGAATTGGCGGCTGGGAAAGCCGGAGAGAAAAAACGCGAGGAGGGACGAACATGCTGGAACGGATCTGGAGGGCGAGAAAGGACGAGAGGGGCTTCACCCTCATCGAGCTCATCATGGTGCTGGTGATCCTGGGCATCCTGCTGGCCCTGGCCCTGCCGGCCTACCTGGGGACGCGCCGGAAGGCGTACATTGCGGAAGCCGACCAGCGGCTGCAGGAGTGGGCGACCCAGCAATGGCTGTACTACGTGGAGCACAACACATTCGCGGGTACCGCTGCGGTACCGCTACCTTCCAATACTGATAACTGGAGCTTTACCGGCGGGACCTGCAGCGGGACAGGCGATTGTTCGGTGACCGCGAGCGGCCAGGGTATTGTCAGCGGCGCTACCATCGTGTATACGATCCAATCGAACGGCAGCCGGGTCATCACCTCTGGGGGGTTCTAAGTCGGCCACCTCGTGAGCAGGGCGGCCGGGCCTGGCCCGGCCGCCCTGCTCTTAACGGCGAGCATTCAGACCCCGGAAATCCGGGATGCGCCTCCAGCTGCGCGGGAACTTGCGCATCACGACGCCCTTCGGCGCGCGGGGCCTGGAACTCGCTTCCGTGGTTTTGGTGCTGCTGGTCGCGGTGTCGCTGCGGCTGGAACTCCTCACGGAGCGATCCCTGTGGCACGATGAAGTTTTTAGCCTCGCCGTCGCCCGCAAACCGGTTTGGTACATTCTCAAGCATTTGCCTGCCGCAGACCCCCACCCGCCGGGCTACTATCTACTTCTTCGGGCGGTTTTGGTGAGCCTTGGCGAAGCGTTGCTCCCGGCGCGGGCGCTGTCCGCCGTGCTCGGTACCTTGGCGGTGCTCCTGACGTGGGCAGTCGCCCGCCGACTCCTCGACCCCCCCACGGGCGTAATCGCTGCAGCCCTCGTGGCCATTCATCCTTTCCAGGTTTTCGCCTCGAACGAGATCCGGATGTACCCGCTGGCCACGTGCTTAGCCCTCCTGTCTACCTGGGCCGCCTGGCGGGCGCAGTCCAGAGGGCGCGGGGCGGATTGGGTGGCGTACGGTGTGACGCTCGCAGCCATGGCGTACACCAGCTACTATACTGTGACCATTGCCTTGGGTCAGTGGGTCGCCCTGATCCGGCATTGGCGGCGGCTGGGCCTTGCCCTCGGAATCGCGCTGCTGCTCTATCTGCCGTGGCTTCCGCACGTACCCCGCGCCGTTCGGGGGATCGTGTTCGTGCGAGAGAGGTTTGAGCTGCAGCATGTGTTGGAGCTGTTCGCCACACAAACCTACGGCGGGTACCTGTTCGGGCCCCCCACGTACCTTTCGGGGGGCGCGTTTGACCCGGTACAACATGCGATGCTCGTGGTGCCGTTCGCCGTCCTGTTCATAGCGGGATGGGTGGCAGCATGCCAGCTCAGGCGGGATTCAGCGGTGTTGTTCGTGGCCGTCTGGCTTTCCTCCGTGGGCTTGTTCAGCGCGGTCTCGGCTTTTCTGGGGCACCTGGCAGCGTATCCACGGCACCTAGTTTTCCTGCAACCCTTCACAGCGATCGTGCTAGCGGCGGGGATCGTTGGAGTTGCACGGGTGGTGCGCGCGACACCGGGAGTGGTCACATCCGCCGCTGTGGGGCTCGCAGTGCTCTCGTTCCTTGGGCCGGCTGTGGCGAATCTCCAGGGTAACCCTGACTATCAGGTGTTCCGGTATGATCGGGCTGCGGCGCTCGTGCGAAACCTGTACAGGGCCGGGGATGCCCTCGTGTTTTATCAAGGCGGCGCGCAAGGCGCGTTCCAGTGGTACTTCGACCCGGGCGGGGTGCAGATTGCCATCGACCCGTCGTACGAGCGGTGGAGCCGAGAAGGCATGCGGCCTTTTTTTCGGGAGGCGGTGGAGCCGATCCGTCGGGTGAAGGGGCGGGTATGGCTCGTTCTGGTGGGCCCGTACCCGGAAGAGAGTCCGCTGGATTTGATCGAGACCATCGAGAACTTGGGCTACCGGAGGGTGAGGCGTGAGGACTTCCACGGGGTTGAGGTGGTCGCCTTGGCAAAGCCCGGGAAAAGGAGCGAGCCCTCAAGGGGCAAGTGAATGGAAAAGAAAGGGCGGGGCCTAGGGTTGTTCCGGGGAGGAGCAGAGGGGAATGTGCGGGCCTGAGGGAGGGCGGGGATGAGCAGCGCTCCCCACGCGTGGGTGGCCGCGGGGTTAGCGGCTGTTGCCATTGCGGTGAGGGCGGAGCTGATTTCCGCACGCAGTCTGTGGTTTGATGAGGGCTACAGCCTGTTCGTGGCGCGGCTCGGTTGGCCAGGGATTCTGCAGTTCTTGGAAAACAACGATGCGCATCCTGGCGGCTACTACCTATTGCTGGCAGCATGGATGCGAGCGTTCGGCGCCGACCTGGCCACACTCCGGACGCCTTCCCTGCTTGCAGGAGTGGCGTCGGTCCTGCTCACGTGGCTCGTCGCACGGAGATGCCTGGGATCCTGGGGGGCGCACGTGAGCGCTTTGCTAGTGGGCCTGAACCCATTTCAGGTATACGCGTCCAACGAGCTCAGGATGTACATGCCCTTGCAGCTGGTGGTGCTGGCCGCCACTCTCACTTTGCTGTGCGCGCTGCGGCGGGGTGGAGGGTGGTGGGCGTTGTACGGCGGCCTGATGGCCTTGGCAGGCTACTTCAGCTATTTCGCGGTGCTGGCCTTTGTCCCGCAGCTCGTTTGGGTCGTGTGGCGGAACGGCCGCAAAGCTTTGCGGGGGGCTCCGGTGGCATGCGGGGTGGGCCTGGCGCTGTACGCTCCGTGGCTCCCGTACCTGCAGGGGTTTTTCGAGCGAAACCCGCAGCTGGCTTTGGTGCGCCCCTCGGGCCACCTGGGCAATATCGGAGCTTACTTGCTTGGCGCCCTAGCCTCCCACAGCTTTGGAGGGTATCTGCCAGACACGGTGACGTACCACCGGACGTTCTTGATCATCTGGCCATACCTGCTCCCCTGTTGCCGTTTTTGGTGGCGGCGGCGTTGGGGGTGGTGGTGCTCGCGCGCGGCGAGGGCGAAGTGGCGGTCGTGACATGGCTGGGAGGGTTGGGCTTGGTGGTGGCGGCTTCGCTCCTGTCGGGTATCCGGGCGGCGTACGAGCGGAACCTCGTGTTCCTGCAGCCGTTCGCGGCCATGACGGTGGCCGCAGGGGTGGTTGCGGTGGGCGAAAGGGCGCGAGGGATGTGGGGTCGGGGGGCGGCGGCCGTGTGGGCTACCTTGCTTGCCGCGCTCACCTGGGTGGCGCTGGGCAACCTCCAGTCCGGGAGGCCGGAGTTCGACGCGTTCCGGTACGACCGTGCGGCGCGCTTCGTAGACGAGCAGTTCCAGGTCGGAGACCTGGTGGTGTACTTCCCCACGGGGATCGAGCACGCCTTCGGCTACTACTTCCGCAAGCCTGCCAAGTCGGTTAGCCTCGCGGCAAGCGTGGACCAGTGGGACCCCGCGCACCTGGGGACGCTGTTCGCCGCGCTCAGGCCTCACCTCCAGCAGACGCGGGGTAGGGTGTGGGTCGTGACGAGCGTGCCGCCTACCCGGAACGCGAGGCCCCTGGACCTCATCGGGCTTTTGTGGCGTGAGGTGGAGAAGGCCGGGTACCAGCAGGTCGCGCTGCGGGATTTCTTGGGCGTGCAGGTCGCCCTTTAGCGACGGGGGCCGCAGCGTTGACCGGGGGCAAGGGCAACGCGGCGGTGGGCGGGACCGGAGTGGGACGGAGGGTCGTTCTGATCGTCATTGTGGTCGTGTGCTCCTGCGCTTACGCGCTCGCCGGCTGGTACCTCTCAGGCCCCCGCACCTTCCGGTCGTCCGACAGCGCCGTACGGTTCGTCCAGCTGGAGAGCATCCGGCGCCACGGCTACCGCTCTCCGGCAGCCCTGTACCCGGCCGAGGATGTGGATGCCCTGCACCGCTTTTACCCGATTGCGGAGGGGTTCTCTTACCGGCGAGAGGGCCGGACGTACCTGTCGTATCCCTGGCTCTTCCCACTCGTGGCCGCCGGCCAGCTGGCTGCGGGATTGTTAGTGGGGCTGGCAAGCCCCCTACTGGTGTACGCGGCGGTTTTCTGGGACCACGCCGTGGTGACCTCGGTGGCAGCGGGAGGGCTCGATTTGCTGCTATCGGCGATGGTAGACGAAAGGTCCGCACGACCGCGTGCTTTGTGGGCGGGTGCGCTCTTGGGAATGGGGCCGTGACTGCGGAACGAAGCGTACCTGTTCGCGGCCGCGGCGCTCCTGGGACTGTGGGTGTCGGGAGGGCGCCGGATCAGACCGGCCGTGCTCACGGGGATGGCGCTTCCCCTGGTGCCCCTTTGGATCTACCACGTCTGGTGGTTCGGGGATCCCCTTGGGTATAAAGGGAGGGCCGTAATCCAGGCAGCAGCAGCGCCGGGAATGTTCGGATACTTGAGCCATCGGACGCTGGTCGCGTACGACGCCGTCCTCTCCGTGGAGCACTACACGCGGGCGATGCAACCCGAGCGGACCGGCGAGGCGGCGCTGGTCGCCGCAGCGGTGGCCCTCGGCGGCGCTCTGGTGCGCCGAGGTGTGGACGAGAGCAGCTCCTGGCTGACCGGTGGAGGACGTACTGGCGGAGCTGCTGGATGTCCTCGCGGATCTGGGCGTAGCCGCGGGTGCTCCTCCACCTTGCCCTCGAGATACGCAACGCGCTCTTCGAGGCTGGGGGTTGCCACGGTGAGCTCCTGGTGCGGAGGGTACCACGGTGGCTGGGAGAGGCCCAGAGGGCGTCCGAGTTTTCAAGGGGCTGGCCCTGCCCGGTTCCGCGGCCGGTGCCCCGCGATTCCCGACTTCGCGGGTAGGGTGGGTTGCTTTGGTCTAGAGGCGAACCACGGGGGAACGGAGAGGGCGCCTTGCGGCAGCTCCCGTCCGAAGGAGGCGGCCGGGGATGGGAAGGCCCGCGGGGCGCTCACCGGCCGAAACGCGCGACCACGACTGAGGCGACTGCGGGCGGTGGATGGGTCACCACGCGGGCGGTCAGCAACGTGAGGGATCCGTCATCTTCCTGCACAGCGCGTGGATACGTGCAAGGAGCAGCTTGACGGCGCCGACCTGCGGGCGGGCGCAGCCCAGGACGTGGCCGCCGGGGACGTCCGACCCGGTCCTGCACCCTAAGAGTCGACCAGCTCGTACTCCACCAGCCTGAGGTCCCCACGGGCCTCGTCTCGGGCCACGCGATAGCGCCTGCCGCCGGCGTCCACCCGTTCGACGACCCGGCGGTCGAAGCGGAGGCCGGAACGCGGGATGTAAGTGAACCGCGGGACGCCGGCCCGTGCCAGGCCGCGTACGGCGTCTTCCAATTCCGGTTGAGAACCCACAGACATGAGGACCTTCTCGCCGTAGGCGGGAGCGAAGCCCCACGCGAAGATCTCTAGCCCCACCAGTACGTAACGGGTCCGCAGCTCGCGGATGGTGCGGAGGGCCTGCGTCGCACGCCACTGGCCCTGGTCCGCGTGATCGACGCCCGCGGCCTGAGCCAGAAGGGCGAGCAAGAGGAGCATGGCGACGGGCAGCCTCAGTCGGTGCCGCGAGGAGGGCGGGATCGCGGACCAGCCGTCCAGAGCCAGCCACACGGCCACTGGGTACAGGGCAAGCAAATACCGAGGTCCCCACTGAAAGCCGCCATGCGACGCCGTCCACACTACGCCGGCGGCGAAGGCCAGGGCAAGGGTCGTCAGAAACCTGCGCAGGGGCGTAAGCGGCCGGTGGGAGAAGGCGAGGACGAGGTAGGGCGCGACCCAAAAGAACCCGGTGACCTGAGTGCGTCCGCTGATTGTGGCGACGGTGGCGAGGGCGACGGTCCAGAGAGCGACGAGGACGGGGGTCAGGCGTCGGGCACCGTGAGGGACAGCCAAGAGGATGGCGGCCAGCACCACGGGAGAGAAGAGGACCACACCCCGTTCGAAGCCTCCCCGGAGGAAAGCGGAGAAGTCTGGCGCCGCCAGAAAGAGGTACAGGTTCCACAGGCGGTAGGGGAGATCGAGGCCACCGGCCGCTTGGCGGGCAGCTACTGACTCCGCCTTGGGTCCGAGCAAGGACCCGTACACGTGCCAATTGAGACCCACTTGCACGCACCAGCCCAGTACCAACCCTGCGGTGAGGAACGCGGCGCCCCTCCAACGGTCCTGCGAGGAGCCCATGAGCCAGCCCAGCACCAAGGCTGCTCCGTACAAGTAGGCCTCATTGCGGAACAACAGCGCAAGCCCTACCGAGAAGCCTGCCCCCAGCATTCCGATCGGACGGAAACCCCCGTGCAGACCAGCCCACCACGCCAAGAGGGTGCCCAGGGTCAGGAGCGCGACGGACGGAAGGTGGTTCCACACCGTCACCGCGTAAATCGGAATAGGGGTCAGGAAGAGGGCTGCGGCGGCACCGAGCCAACCCGACCCCGGAACCAGGCGGTGGCAGCCTGCGGCAACGAGCCACCCGATGAGCAAAGCGGACGCCAGCGGGACCACGGCCAAGCCCGGCCGGCCCACCAGCCTGTAACCGGGCGCGCTGAGGAGGGCGAACGCGGGCTGAAAGGAGAAGTGGTACCGGTCGCCTCGCCGGACGAAGAAAAAGCTGGGGAAGAATCTTCCTTGCGGGTCGGCTTCCCGGGCGAGGTTCTCGACCCATAGGCCCTGCCAGCCCCGCCGGGCGACCTCGCGGGTCATGAGTTCCCACACCGCGCTGTCCACCGACCAGTGCCCCTTCAGCCGGGCAAACCAGGCCGCGAGTCCCCCCAGGAGGCACGCACCGAGGACGAGCACGATGGCGACCCGCATGCGACTCCTCACGCGCCCTACGGTACCAGCGGGCCGCCTCCCCGCATAGCCCGGTTCGGGCCGGCGGGGCGGGTTCCCCGGGCACCACAAGGGCCGGGTGTCAGGGCTCCTCCATAGGGCGGCGGAGGGCAGACAGGTCCCTGGACAGGCAAGAAACCGTCCCACCGCCGTCTAAATCCTCTCGTTCCTGCGTTCGTCTTTACGGGAACTCTGGCCCCGGGCCG
>CAYTFH010000035.1:0-7658 GCA_964437095.1 uncultured bacterium
CCCGAGGTCACGTGGCGGGTGCTGTCAGCAGAGCGTGTGGCTTGTCCAGGGCTCTGCGCCGCTCTCCCCTGCCCGAGGGCCTGTCCCGCGAGGGTGGTGACGAGCACGCCGGAGGCGTCCAAAGGAGATACTTACTCCAGACCTCAGCTCGGAGATTCGGGAGACCGCGTGGACCGCAGGTTATGGACGTGCACGTGCTGGCCCCGGCGGATCGGGCGTGTCGCGAGACCAATGACTTCTCCGAGTTTCCGCACGGGGCGTCCCTCTTCGAGGTCCCTTAAAGCGACCTTGTGGAACCGGGGAACAGGGTCCTGCACCACGACGGCCTCGCCTTCCAGGTGCACGACATCGCCTGGGCCGGCCGGCTCCAGGACGACCGCCACGTCGTCGTCCGGATGCAAGCGCACGGCTCGCACGTTGCGACCTTCGGCCGTCACCCGACTCCCCCCAGCAGCGCCACTACCCGCCCCGCCACCTTTCCTCCCGCGATACGGTCCAGCGCACCGTCAACCCCTTCCATCTCCACCCGCTCTGCGACCAAGGGATCTACCTTGCCCCGCTCCATGAGCCCCAGGGCGACCCGCACATCCTCCCGCGTGTAAGATCTGGACCCGAGGACGTCCACCGCGTTCAAAACCATCTCCGCGTGCGGCAGCTCCAGGGAACCGGCCCCATACCCGACGAGCACCACGCGCCCTCCGCGCCGAACGCAGCGCACCAGTCGACTGACCACCGCCCCGGCGCCGGTAAAGTCTACCGCCGCACCGGCCCCTTCCCCGCGAGAAAGGTCCCGGATCTGCCTGTCCCACGGCCCGCCAGTGTCGAGCGCGGCCGCCGCCCCGAGCCGCACAGCCAGCTGTCGTTTTTCCTCGCTGCTGCTCAATGCCACAACCCGCGCTCCCGACGCGTGGAGAAGCTGCACCGCCGCGAGCCCCAACCCACCGAGCCCCGCCACCACCACCCAGCGGTCGAGCACCGACCCGATCTTTCGCACCGCGCACAGGCTCACCGCCACCACGCCCCCCGCCAAGGCGCCGCGCTCAAAGTCGATGCCGTCCGGGAGGTCGATGAGGTTGCCCTCGGGAACCCGTACGTACTCCGCCAGCGCGCCTTCCGCTGTGATCCCTAGGGTCCCCCGGGTATGCATGCACACATTCTCCCGACCCTCGACACAGTTCACGCAGCGCCCACACGAGAGGTGCGGATAGATCACCACCCGTCGCCCCGTGTGCACATCGATCCCAGCCGGCTCGTGGCCGAGGATCAGCGGATACCGCACCCCAGGTACCTTCCCCGCCCGCAGCTTCACGTCCGTTCCGCACAAGCCGCATGCCACGACCCGCACTAAACGTTCCCCCTCCTCGGGGCGTGGTCGGGGACGCTCCACCACCCGAACGGGAGCTCCGGGAGACTCTACCACTACCGCCTTCACGGCTCCCTCACAGGCCCGTCGGCACCATTGAGAACTCCCGATGTCCACAGATCTCGGCGCGCGTCTGCTTCCCGTCCAGCACCCGCACGAGCTCCTCCCACACGCGCTCTGCAGCCTTCTCCACCGGCATCCCCTCCTCCACCACCGCGCTTACATCTACGTCCACGTGATCCGACATCCGTTGCACCCACTCGCGGTTCCCACACACTTTGACCACGGGCACCAGGGCGTTGCCCACCGGGTTGCAGGTTCCTGTGGCAAAGAGCACCACCTGGCACCCCGCCACCGCAAACCCGCTCATCACCTCATGCGCCCCGGACGGTGAATCCATGAAGTACAACCCGCGCCCCGCGGGAGGCTCTCCGTACTCCAAGACCCCTTCGATGGACCTGCTTCCCGCTTTCAGGATCGCCCCCAGGGCCTTCTCCTCGATGGTGCTGATCCCGCCCGCGATATTGTCGGGAACCGGGTTGGTGCCCACTAGGTCCACCCCTCCAGCCCAGGCGGTCTCCAGGTTGCGCCGCGCAGCCCCCAGGATCCGCTCCGCGACCTGCGGAGTACGCGCCCGCCTGGCCAGGAGGTGCTCCGCCCCAATGATCTCAGTCGTTTCCGAAAACAATACCGTCGCGCCCAGGTCCACCAGCCGGTCCGCGCACCACCCCACCACCGGGTTTGCCGCCAGCACCGACGACCCGTCGCTTCCCCCGCACTTCACCCCCACCCGCAGCTCTTCCCAGCTGGCCTCCTCCCGCTGGGCCTCTGAAGCCTCCGCCACCAGGGCCATGGCCCGTCGCGCAGCTTCTGAAGCGGCCGCCCGGCTTCCCCCACACTCCAGGAGCACGACCGCCTCAACCCGCTTCCTCGTAGAGCGCCGCACCTCTTCCACGAACCGCTCTGTCGTCTCCCGTTCGTAGCCCACTACCACCACCGAGTGAACGTTCCCGTTCTCCACGATGCCCCGCAGGCTGCGCTCCAGCCGTCGGCGGTTCGCTCCCACCTCGTTCCGGCCGTGCGGGTGCACGAGCACCGTCACACCGGTCACAGCTTCCCCCACGAGCTGCGCCGCCGTGGCGCAGAAGGCATTCAGGCCCAGCACCACCACATGCCGTCGGACTCCTACGCTCCCGTCTGGATTCCGGTACAGTCGCAGTCCCACGGCGTCACCCATCTAATAGCCTCGCCAGCACTCGCGCGGGCGCGCCTGTGGCTCCCCGGATGTTGATGGGGACCGCGTACACCCAAATCTTGCGACCCACTAACGGCCGCAGGTTGGTCAGGTTCTCCACGATCAGCACGTCCCGCCCGAGCAGCATCCAGTGCAGGGGATCGCCCTTCCGGTATGGGCTCCGGATGGGCGCATCAGGTCCCGGCGTGTCCAGTCCGAGTACCTTAACCCCCGCCTGGAGCAAGAACTCGCCTGCGTCCTCCGTCAGGAACGGGTACTGCGACCCGTATTCCGGCCGCCGCCACATCCGCTCCCAACCCGTGCTCAAGAACACCCGCGGGGCGCTACGGACCAGCGCCTCCTGCCGACACAGATCCTCCGCCGTCACCTGCCCCAACGGTCCTTTCTTTACGTCCACGACCACACACTCTCCCATCAGGATCCGAAAGTCCACACCGTCAATGTCGGCCCGACCCTCCGCATAGTGACTGGGTGCGTCCACGTGTGTCCCGGAGTGCAGGTTCATGCGCAGGTTGTTCTGCAACCCCGTGTTCACCTTGACCCGGTACCGAATCAGTTCGAACGGCTGGAGTTCCTCCCCGGGCCAGTCTGGTACCGGGATCCCCTCCTCGAACGGGTGCGAGAGATCAAACCACTCTCCCGTCATCTGACTTCCTCCAGGTCTACCCGCTCCCGCGGGTCAGACTCGTCCACAGGGCCCGTCTGCACTTCGAGCATGCGGCTGCCCGGCTCCAACACTTCCACAGAATGTCCCTCCGCAGCCAATACCAAGTCGCCTGGCCCCAGCTCCACGGTACCCACAGGCTCTCCCTCTGTGGTGTATAGGCCTACGCGGAGCCGCCCGCGCACGCACAACATAACCTGGTGGCGCGTGGCGTTGAAAGCGCGCCGGACCACTGGGTGGTAGTGGGGCGGGACGCGGCTTCCCGGTGGGCGCTCAATGAGCAGCACTTGCAGGGGCAGTGACGCCTCGGTCAGCCGCGCCCTCCGCGTTTCGCCCGCGCCTTCAAAATCGTCGAACGACGCAGGCACGAACAACCCCACGAACCGACCGTCCGACGCACGGTAGACTTGCCGTTTCACTGTTCCACCCTTTCCACCCGACCGGTTCTCATGGATCGGACCCCCGCATCTAGTACAGCCACCGCTGCCAACCCCTCGGTTATACCCACCTCCGGTACGGCTTCTCCCCGCACGCACCGTCCGAACTCCAACAGTTCCTCCCCCAACATGTCCCCGCGGTCCAACGGCACACGCTGAGAACGGCCAGCGCGCTGGATAAACAGCCTACTGTGGGCGTCTGCTCGGTGAGATCGGGACCACCACCGCAGGTCCAGCTCGTACGCGGCCAGCCCCTTCGTTCCGCACACGCGTATCCAAAAGATTTCCGGCGTCACCCACGCACAGCCGAGGTAAGAGACGGGGCCCGGTGCGTGCTCCGCTAGTACCACAACGGCGTCCTCCACGGGAGTCGGAGAAAGTTGACGTCTGGCCAGTGCCTGGACCCGCCCCACGGGCCCGCCCAGGTACCGTAAGGTGTCCACGAGGTGCGCGCCCAGCTGCACCCAGGCCCCCCCGCGACCGTAGTCCGGGTCGGCGCGCCAGCTGTCACCGGACAGCTCCCATGCCCGTCCGTTGGAGTAGTTCGCCTCGAACAGAACCACGTCTCCGAGCTCTCCAGAATTCACCAGGGCCCGGAGCCTTCGGATGCCCCTTAGCCGCCGGGCGCAGTGGCCGACCGCGAGTGGCAGACCTGTGCGTCGGACCAATTCCTCCAACCTTTTCCCTTCTGCAACGGAGCGACACAGCGGCTTTTCCACGAAGACCGGCTTTCCCGCGGCCAAGGCCAGTTCAGCCATCCCGACGTGCAACTGATTGGGTGTGACGACTACGACCCCCTCCACCTGCCGATCGGACACCAGCTCCTCGGCACTCCGGAACACTCTCCCGCCAAACCGTTTGCACCAGCGCACCGCTGCCTCCTCTAGCGGATCATAACAACCCACCAGTCGCAAACCACCGGCGCGCCGCGCCGCAGCTGCCAAGGCCCACGACCACCGGCCCGCGCCCAAGAAGCCTAGACCGACCTCGGATCCCGTCATGCCGTCCCCCACCGCCGGACCGTGCGGTTCTCCACCTCCCGCATCCCGCGCTCCATCAGGAGGCCCAGTACCGCGATGGTGGCCAGGCTCGCCAGCATGATGTCCGCCCGCAGGAACTCCCGGGCGAGGAAGATGGCGAGCCCCAAGCCGAAGTCCGTGGTCCCGATCATCTCGCCTGCCACCACCGCACGCCACGACTGGCCCAAGGCCAACCGCAAGCCGGTCATCACCGAGGGCAGCGCGGCGGGCAGCAGGACGCGGAAGAAGCGGTCCAGCCCGCGTGACCCCATGACGGCCGCCGCCCGAAGCAGGACCTCCGGGCACTGCCGGATGCCGGACCATACGTTGAGCATCATGGGCAGCGCGGAGGTGAACGCGGCCAGCGCGATGGTGGACCGGTTGCCCAGACCCAGCCAAAGCACGAGCACGGGCAGCCACGCGAGGGCGGGCACCGGGAGGAGCAATCCAGCCAGCGGAAGGAAGAACCGCTCCGCTCCGCGGGAAATCCCCATCAGGGTGCCCACGACGAGGCCGGCAGCGCACGCCAGCACCAGCCCGGCCGCAAGCCGGTACAGCGTTAGCAGCACGTGCTTCCACAGGATCCCCGAACGTGCGAGTTCCCACCATGTATCCATGACTCGTACAACGCCCGGAAAGATGTTCGGGTTCAGGTTCAGCACGCGGGCCAAGATTTCCCAGGTTGCCGCCACGGCCACCACGGGGGCTAAACCTCCCACGGCCGCTCGCACCAGATCCATCCAGCCCTTCTCCGCCCTTTGATCCACTCGCCACCTCCGAAGCTTCAGGGCGGGAGGAGGTTCGCTACCGCCGCCGCACTGTGTAGGTGATCCGGCGCATCTGTAGTAACCCCCGCTCTCGGAGAATTTGGGTGATGATCTCCGTCCGGAAGGACCTCGTCCAGTCCACGCGATTCCGGATGAGTCCGCTTCGGAAGAAGGCCTCCGTCTCTTGACCTAGGTAATCCCGCAGCCCTCCCAGCGGACCAGGGTAGACGTCCATCTTGTCCGCGAGCCGGACCGCCACCTCTGTGCTCAGGGGTGTTCCCCGGGCGCCGTAGAACGACTGCAGCGCCGCGGCGAAGTCCCGACGGTTCCGGAGCCAAAGTTCGTACACGTCCACCCATGCTTCCAGTAGGCGCCGAACGCCCTGCGGATTTCCTTCGAACCAAGCCTGGCTCAGCACCAAGAAGCCGGGGTTCGGGTCGAACTTGGCGTGTTCCACGAGCACCCGCCCCACTCCGATCCCCTCCGCGAGGGTAATGAAAGGTTCCACCCCTACAAAGGCGTCGACCAGGCCGGCCTGCAGCATACCCACGTGGTCGGTGTAGCGGGCATTTACTACCTGTACGTCCGCCGCGCTCAGCCCCGCGGAGGGGAGCACAAAGTCCTTGAACGCCACATCTGAACCGGTGCCGAGCTGAGAGGCGATTTTCTTACCCTTGAGATCTGCCAACTGCCGGATCGGGCTGTCCCGCCGAACCACCACCGCGTTCATGTTGCCCCCGTAAATGGTGAGGGCAACCCCGACCGCTGGCCCCGCCGCGAGAGTCGTGATGAACGGCGTTTTCGCCATCGTGACCGCGTCGAAGTCGCCGGTGAACAGGCCACTGCGCGCCTCCACGCCTCCGGCCACCCCTACACCCCGTACGTCCAGGCCACGCCGCGCGAACAGGTTGCGCTCCAGCCCTACAATGGCGAGCCCCCCGAAGATGTTGATCTGGTAGGCCATCCGTAAGGGGATGCGCTGGGGTACCTGGGCCCGGACCCCGGTCGCGGCCAACAACAGGATCGCCAGCAACGCACCGGTCCACCGCCATCCTTTCATCACCGTCACCTCCCTCCTCGCCTTCTGCGTCAACTCAACCGACCCCTGGTGTCTCAACTTCCGCGTGAGAGGCAACGAGTTCGTATAACTGTCGTTCCACCCGCAGCGTGGCCTCGCCGTGCAGGCCCCGAGGGCGCGGGAGGTGGACGTCAACCGCAGCCACTACGCGTCCTGGGTTGCGGGCCATCACGTAGATCACATCGCCCAACACGGCTGCCTCCCGCAAGTTGTGGGTCACGTAGGCTACTGTCAGCCGCTGGCTGGCCAGCAGCTCGTCCAGGAACCCCACCAGCCGCTGGCGGGTGAGTTCGTCCAGGGCGCCGAACGGCTCGTCCATGAGGACCAGATCCGGCTCGTAGATGAGGGCGCGGGCCACAGCCACCCGTTGCTTCATCCCCCCGGAGAGCTGGTACGGGTAGTAGTCCTCGAACCCCTCCATGTGCACGAGGCGGAGCCAGCGCCGTACCAGCTCGTCCTCCTGCCTCCGCAGCTCGGGCCGGCCGAGCCTGCGCAGCCCGAACACGAGGTTCTCGCGCACCGTCATCCAGGGGAACAGCGCGTACTCCTGAAACACGTAGCCCAGGCGCGGCCGTTGTCCGCCCCGCCACCGCACGGAGCCGCTGGACAGGCGGACGAATCCGGCCAGCACGTTCAGGATGGTGGTCTTGCCGCAGCCGGAGGGGCCCACCAGACACGTGACCCTCCCAGGGAGGAAACGGACGCAGACCTGTTCCAGGGCCCGGAAGCGCCTGCCGCTCGCGGCCGGGAACACCACGGTTCCATTGATGATTTCCACCACAGCTTCGGCCGCCCCTGAGGCCACGGCCGCGGTAGGCTGCCCCCCTTCCCCGCCGAGCCGCCAAGCCTTCACACGTTCACCCCCACGCCCCCGGCTGCCCGCGATGTCGCTACTCAGCCTATGGATGTTCTCTGAGCTGTTCTTTTCTCTCAGGGTACTCCTCCCGTGCAGTTCCGGCCCAGAGAATCCCGGACTTCCCACGATCATCTTACGCCTTTCAGGCCGGCTGGAACCAACGACCCGCGTCGGCCACGGGGTTGGTCAACGTCCCGACCCCCTCCACCGTGATCTCCA
>CAYTFH010000036.1:0-6890 GCA_964437095.1 uncultured bacterium
GTGGCGGCCCGCGCGCCGGTAGAAGGCCACCGGAAAGCCCAGGGGGTCCTGCAGACGGACCATGCGGGGCCGCTCGAACTCCTCTTCCTCGCGCCAGGGCACCCCCAGCTCCTCGGCCAGCTCCGCGGCCCGCTGGAGGTCGTCCTCGTCCCACACCTTGAAGGCCACGTGCTGCACGCCGGGCCACGGGTTGCGCTGGAGCTTGAGGCTCCACTCCCGTTCCTCGTACCCGCGCAGGTACACGGCGGTTTCGGTGGTGTGGACGGGCTGCAGGCCCAAGAACCCCTCGTAGAAGTCGCGGGCCCGGTCCAGGTCCGTGACGTACAGGCTCACGTGACCCGCGCGCACCACCCTGGGCGCTTCCAACGCCACCCACCCCCGGGGGACGGACGAGGCTTGACAGCCCGTCTCGGGTCGGGGACGATCCTATAGGATCCTGACCTCCATGTCAACGGGGGACGCGAGCCGGACCAAGTACCGGGAGGCGTACCGGGCCATCCTAGCGCGCATCCTGCGGGGTGAGCTCCGCCCGGGCCAGCGGGTGACCATCGACGTCCTGGCGCGGGAGCTGGGCATGAGCCCCACGCCCGTGCGGGAGGCGGTGCGCCAGCTGGAAGCCGAAGGGGTACTGACCTACAGGCCCCACGCGGGCGCCCGGGTGGCGCACATCGACACCAGGGCGTACGAGGAGCTGTTGTCCGTGCGGGCGGTGCTGGAGGGGTGGGCCACGGCCCTGGGCGCCGTGCGGCTCGGTCCCGCGGCCCTGCGGAGGCTGCGGGAGCTCAACCGGCGCATGCGGGAGGCCGTCCGGGCCGGGGATCTTGCCACCTTCGACCGGCTCAACCGGCGCTTCCACCGGGCCCTGTACCAGCGGTGCGGCCACCGGCTGCTGGTGGAGCTGTTGGAGGGTCTGAGGGCCCGGACGGACCTGGTCCGCCGCAGCGTGTTCCCGTTCATCCCGCACCGGGGCCTGGAATCGGTGGCAGAACACGACCGGCTGCTGGACCTGGTGGAAGCCGGCGCTCCTGCGGAGGGAATCGAGCTCTTCGCCCGGCAGCACAAGCTGCGGACGTTGGAGGCGTTCCTGCGGTGGATCGCCGAGCTCGAAGGGCACCAGCGGGTCGCGGAGGGAGGGGGCAGGCGTGGACGTTAGCCGGCTGCGGGGCTCCATCGTGCCCCTGGTGACCCCCTTCCGGGACGGGCGGGTGGACGAGGAGGCCTTGTGCCGGCTCGTCGAGTGGCAGATCGCCTCGGGCAGCCACGGGATCTCCGTGTGCGGCACCACCGGGGAGCCCACCTCTCTGTCCGTGGACGAGCGCCGGCGGGTGATCGAGCTGGCGGTGCGCACCGTGGCGGGCCGGGTGCCCGTGGTGGCGGGGGTGGGGACCAACCACCACGGCGAGACGGTGGAGATGGCGCAGTTCGCGGAGCGGGTGGGGGCCGACGCTCTGCTGGTGCTGGTCCCCTACCACGTGCGGCCCACCCAGGAGGGGCTGTACCAGCACTTCCGGGCCGTGGCCCGCAGCACCAGCCTTCCCGTGATCGTGTACAACATCCCGGGCCGCACCGCGGTGAACCTGGAGGTGGACACCCTGGCGCGCCTACGCCGCGACTGCGACAACGTGGTGGGGGTCAAGGAGGCCAACCGGGACTTCGAGCACGTCAACCGGGTCCTGTGGGCGTGCGGCCGCGACTTCCTCCTGTTCAGCGGGATCGAGGTGCTGTGCTACCCCATGCTGGCCATCGGAGGAGCGGGGTTCGTGAGCGCCACCGCCAACGTGGTGCCGAACCTGTGCGCCCGGCTGTACGAGCGGTGGCGCGCGGGGGACGTGCAGGGCGCCCTGGACCTGCACTACCACCTCCTGCGCCTGAACGAGGTGTTGTTCGTGGAGACCAACCCCGGGCCCGTGAAGTACGCCCTGGGTTTGATGGGCCGGATTTCTCCCGAAGTGCGCCTGCCCCTGGTGTTGCCTTCGGAGGCCAACCGGCGGCGCATCCGGGAGGTGCTGGCCGGGTACGGCCTGGCGCCCGCAGGAGGGGTGGGGGCGGGACCGTGAAGCGGGTGCGGTTCGCAGCACAAGGCCGGGTGCACCACGGGGAGTTCCGCGACGGGTGGCTGCTGGACGCTGCGGGCCGCCGGTACGCGCCGGAGGAGGTGGTGTGGCTGCCGCCCGTGCAGCCCACCAAGGTGGTGGGGCTGGCCCTGAACTACGCGGACCACGCGGACGAGTTGGGCGTGCGGGTGCCCGATGAACCCGCCCTGTTCTTCAAGCCGCCCTCCAGCCTGGTGGGCCACCGGGCCCCGGTGGTCTACCCCGCGGGGGTCAGGCACCTGCACCAGGAGGTAGAGCTGGGGGTGGTCATCGGGCGCCGCTGCCGCCGCGTCCGGCCCGAGGACGCCTACGAGGTGGTGCGGGGCTACACCATCGCCAACGACGTGACCGTGCGGGACTTCGTGGGCAACTTCTACCGGCCGCCGGTGCGGGCCAAGGGCTACGACACCTTCTGCCCCGTGGGGCCGTGGGTGGTGGAGGGGGAGGTGCAGGACCCCCACGCCCTGCGGCTACGGGCGTACGTGAACGGACAGCTGCGGCAGGAGGGAACCACCGCGCAGCTGCTGCACCGGATCCCGGAGCTGGTGGCCTTCGTGTCCGAGTTCATGACCTTGGAGCCCGACGACCTCCTCCTCACGGGCACGCCCCGCGGCGTGGACCCGGTGTACCCTGGGGACGTGATGCGCCTGGAGGTGGAGGGGATCGGGGTGCTGGAGAACCCGGTGGTGCACGAGGGCGCGGGCTGAAAGGGGGGGATCGCCATGCCGGCCCGGACGGGGGCGCAGTACCTGGAGGGCTTGAAGAGCCGGCCGCGGGAGCTTTGGTACGAGGGGGAGCGGGTGGAGGACCCCACCCAGCACCCCGCCTTCCGGAACATCACCCGCAGCATCGCGGCCCTGTACGACCTGCAGCACGACCCGCAGGCGGGGGTGGAGATGACCTACCCGTCGCCCACCACGGGGCAGCCCGTGGGGCTGTCCTTCCTCATCCCCCACACGGTGGAGGACCTGGTCCGCACCCGCCGCATGATGAAACGGTGGGCGGACTTCTCGGGTGGGTTTTTGGGCCGCAGCCCCGACTACCTGAACCGCGCCCTGGTGGGGTACGCTTCCGCCGCGGACTACTGCGGGGAGCTGGACCCGCGGTTTGCGGAGAACATCCGGCGGTACTACGAGTACGTGCGGGAGAACGACCTGTGCCTGACCCACACCCTCATCAACCCCCAGGCCAACCGGTCCGTGGGACCCAGCCAGCAGGCGGACCCGTACCTGGCGTGCCGGGTGGTACGGGAGGACAGGGACGGCATCGTGCTCCGGGGCGCCCGGATGCTGGCCACCCTGCCCACCGCGGACGAGATCATGGTCTTCCCGTCCACCCTGCTGAAGAGCGGAGCGGAGGACGCGCCCTACGCCTTCGCCGTGGCGCTCCCCTGTGACGCCCCGGGGCTGAAGTTCCAGTGCCGGGAGTCCTTCGACTACGGACGGTCGCCCTTCGACCACCCCCTGGGCAGCCGGTTCGAGGAGATGGACGCGGTGGTGATCTTCGACGACGTCCGGGTCCCGTGGGACCGGGTGTTCCTGCTGCGGGACGTGGACCGCTGCAATCGGGCCTTCGCAGCCACAGGCGCGGTGGCCTTCATGGCCCACCAGGTGGTCACCAAGAACGTGGCCAAGACCGAGTTCCTCCTCGGGGTGGCGTCGTTGATGGTGGACACCATCGCCATCGAGGCGTACCAGCACGTGCACGAGAAGATGGCGGAGATCATCATCACCCTGGAGGCCATGCGGGCGTTCTTGGTGGCCAGCGAGGTGGAGGCCCAGCGCAACCGGTGGGGCGTGCTGCAACCCGCCTGGCCACCTTTGGACGCGGCCCGCAACCTGTACGTGCGCGCCTACCCCCGCATGGTGGAGATCCTCCAGCAGCTGGGGGCCTCGGGGTTCATGGCCATCCCCACGGAGAAGGACCTCGAAGGGCCCATGGGCCCGGCCATCCGACGGTACTACCAGGCGGCCCGGGCACAGGCCGCAGACCGCATCCGGCTGTTCCGGCTGGCGTGGGACATGGCGGTGAGCGCCTTCGGGTCCCGGCAGGTGCTGTACGAGCGGTTCTTCTTCGGAGACCCCGTGCGCATGGCGGGCGCCATGTTCCAGTCGTACGACCGTCGGCCGTACATGGAACGGGTGCGGGAGTTCCTGGAGCGCGCGGAGCGGGAGGCCCCCGCGCTGCCCGGGGAGCCGGCGGTGTCCCGTGAGTGAGGTGCCCGCGCCGGACCCGCGGGAGTTCCGGCGGGTCATGGGGCTGTTCGCCACGGGGGTCACGGTGGTGACCGCATCCGTGGGCGACCGCACCCACGCCATGACCGCCAACGCGGTGATGTCGGTGTCCCTGGATCCGTTGCTGGTGTGCGTGTCCGTGGGGAAGAGCGCCCGAATGAACCGCTTCCTAGAGGAGGCGGGGGGCTTCGCCCTCAACATCCTGGCGGAGGACCAGGAGGCGCTGTCCCGGTACTTCGCGGGCATGTGGCAGGACCCCCAGCCCCCGCCCTACCGGCTCGAGCCCTGGGTGGGCGGTCCGCGGCTGGTGGGCTCCCTGGCCAGCGTGGGCTGCGCGGTGCACCAGGTGGTGGAGGCCGGCGACCACCGGCTGTTCTTGGGCCGGGTCCTGGCCCTGTACCGGTCGGAACGGCCCCTGCGGCCTCTGGTGTTCTTCGCGGGCGGGTTCCACCGCCTGCAGGCGGCAGCGCCGGCCGCCCGCGACCCGCTGGAGGTCTGGCGCCCCGAGGAAGTCCGGATCTTCTACGAAGACTGAGGCGCGTTGGCCGAGAGGGCACAGGTGCCGGTCGCAGACGAGGGGTCGCATTCGGGCCTTCTGAGGGCAAACGCGCCAGGGGCGGTCTCTGACGCGTGGCGTCTGACCCCTGGGGTCAGACGCCGCGCCGGTCCAAGGCCTCGGGGTTGACGGCGTTGGGGGGACGCTCGCCCCGGAGCACCGCCAGCACGTTCTCCGCGGCCACCCGGGAGGCCCGGGCGATGGCCTCCCGGGTGTGGGACGCCATGTGGGGCGACAGCAGCAGGTTGGGGGCGGAAAGCAGGGGCGAACCTTCGGGGGGTTCCCGCTCGAACACGTCGCACGCCGCCCCCGCGATCCAGCCCTCGTGCAGGGCGCGGGCCAGGGCGGCTTCGTCCACCACGCCACCCCGCGCGGTGTTCACCAGGAAGCTGGTGGGCTTCATGCGCCGGAGCTCGGGCTCGCCCACCAGGTGCCGGGTCTCGGGCAGCAGGGGCAGGTGGAGGCTCAGGAAGTCCGACTCCTCCAGGACGGTGTGGAAGTCCACCAGCTCCACCCCGAGGGCCTCCGCGGCGGCGCGGTCGGGCTGGGGGTCGTAGGCCACCACCCGCAGGCCGAATCCCGCGGCCCGCTGGGCCACCCGCTGTCCGATCCGGCCGAAGCCCACGAGCCCCAGACACTTGCCGCGCAGCTCCAGCCCCACCAGGCGCGGCCAGCCTCCCGCGCGGACGGCTCGGTCCGCCTCGCACACCCTGCGGACCAGGGCCAGCAGCAGCGCGAAGGTGAAGTCCGCCACGCTGTCCGCGTTCACGCTGGGCGCGTTGGTCACCACCACCCCAAGCTCCGTGGCCGCCTGTACATCCACGTTGTCCACCCCGATGCCGTTGCGGGCCACCACCCGCAGGCGCGGAGCGCCCGCCACCAGGGCCTTGCGGCCCACGCGGTCCACCCCGGCCACCACGCCGTCGAAATCCCCCAGCAGGCTGGCCAGTTCCTCTTCGTGCAGGGGGCGGTCCACGGGACTGGGTACCACCTCCACGCCCGCCGCCTGCAGGAGGCGGCACGCCTCCTGCCCCTCCTCGAAGAAGGACCTCGGAGTCGCCAGTACCCTCCGCCGTTCCACCGGTCGCCTCCCTGCGCTAGGTCCAGCTTAGCGGGGCCGCGGCGGGCGGCCAAGGTCCGGTGAGTGGACCGTTCCCTCGAACGCGGACAGGAAGTCCCGCGTCGTTCGGGGAAACCTTTCCGAGACTCCCTGATCGAGGAGGGCGGAGTTGCGGAACCGGGTGAAGCAGCTGTTGCGGGAGGGCAAGGTGGCGGTGGGCTACTGGCTGACCTTGCCCAGCCCGTCCGTGGCGGAGATCCTGGGCGCCCAGCCCCTGGACTGGCTGCTGGTGGACGTGGAGCACAGCCCCATCGGGTGGGAGACGTGCGAGGACATGCTCCGCGCCCTGCGGGGTACGCCCGTGGTGCCCCTGGTGCGGGTGCCGTCGGGAGACGCTCCGGTGCTGAAGCGCGCCCTGGACCGGGGTCCGTGGGGCGTGGTGGTCCCCCTGGTGAGCAGCGCGGAGGAGGCGCAGCAGGTGGTGGCGGCGTGCCGCTACCCGCCGCAGGGGATCCGGGGGGTGGCAGGGACGCGCGCCAGCGGGTACGGCGCGACGTTGCCGGAGTACTTCGCCACGTGGAACGAGGAAGTCCTGGTGGCCTGCCAGATCGAAACCGTGCAGGCGGTGGAACGGGTGGACGAGATCGCCGCGGTGGACGGGGTGGACGTGCTGTTCGTGGGGCCCAACGATCTTTCGGCCAACCTGCAGCGGTGGCGCGACCTGGAGTGGGAGGGTTTCCGGCAGGCGGTGGACCGGGTGCTGGACGCGGCGCGCCGCCACGGCAAGGCCGCGGGTGTGATGTGCACCGGCCCCGAGGACGCCCTGGCCCGGGTCGACCAGGGGTTTCGGTTCATCGCCCTGGGCTCCGACGCGCGGCTGCTGGCCGCCGCCGCCTCCCGGGCCACCGACGCGGTGCGGGCGGGCCTGCGGGAGCGCGGCCTGGACG
>CAYTFH010000037.1:0-6875 GCA_964437095.1 uncultured bacterium
CCCGCGTCGGCCACGGGGTTGGTCAACGTCCCGACCCCCTCCACCGTGATCTCCACCACGTCCCCGGGACGCAAGGGGCCGACCCCGGGTGGCGTGCCCGTGGCGATGACGTCTCCCGGCTCCAGGGTCATGTAGCGGGAGGCCTCCGCCACCAGCTCGAACACGTCGAAGATCATGTACCGGGTGGAGGAGTCCTGCCGGACTTCGCCGTTGACGCGGGTGGTGATGCGGACGTCGGAGGGATCTAGCTCCGTCTCCACCCACGGGCCGTAGGGGGCGGACGCGTCGAAGGCCTTGGCGCGGACCCACTGCTTCTCCACCTTCTGCACGTCCCGGGCGGTGACGTCGTTGAGGATGGAGTAGCCGAGGATGACATCCCTCGCCTGGTCGCGGCTTACGTTGCGGCACCGCCGCCCGATCACCACCGCCAGCTCGCCCTCGTAGTCCAGCTGCCGGGTGTGGGGCGGGTACAGGATGGGCTCGTGGTGAGCCACCAGGGCGCTCGGAGGTTTGAGGAAGAACAGCGGCTCCTTGGGGATCTCCACCTGCAACTCCTGGGCGTGGTCGCGGTAGTTGAACCCCACACACACGATCTTGGTGGGGCTCGTGGGCGGCAACAGCCGTGCCTCCCGCAGGGGCAGGCGCCGGCCGGTCGGCAGCACCACCTCCTCTCCCTCCACCCTGACCTCCTGCGCCTGACCTTCGAACCAGACCCTTCCCACCTTCATTCCAGACCTCCCCGCACGTAGGCTGCCCTCGCCCGGGAGCCGAACAGGTTCTCCTGCACGCGGAGCAAGTGGGACCGCATCCGCTCCCGGGCCCCTTCTGCGTCCCGCGCCCGCAGGGCGTTCAGGATGGCCGCGTGGTCGGCCAGGTACGCCTCTCGGTGCCCCGGCGTGGCCAGGTCCTTGCGCTTCAGTTCGCCCCACGTGGCCTCGTCCCGGATCCCCTGGAGCAGCCGGGAGAAGAAGGCGAGGGGCTGGTTGCCCGCGCTGTCCGCGAGGCGCACGTGGAACTCCCGATCGTGGCGCTCGAACGCTGCGACGCTGCGGGCACGCCGGCCCGCCTCCACGCACTCTTCCAGCCGCTGCCAGTCCGCGGGGCTCGCGCGCACGGCGGCCAACGCGGCCAGCACCGGCTCCACCGCGAGCCGGGCCTCCACGATCTCCGCGGGGTTGGCGAACCGGGTCAGGTCGGGCAGGGCCAGGGTCAGGGGGAGGGGCAGGGGGTTCACCAACCGGGTCCCCCGCCGGGGCGCCGCCTCCAGCACGCCCATGGACCGCAGGAGCCGCAGGGCCTCCCGGAGGGTGGCCCGGCTCGTCCCGAGCTGCGCCGCCAGCTCCCGCTCCGGCGGTAGCCGCCCGCCCGGGAGCCGGCCCTCTTCCACGAGCCGCTCCAGCCGCTGGAGTACGGCCTCCACCGCCGTGGGCTGCCGGAGGGTATTTGGCCTGATCATAAAACTCACGTCCCTTAGCCTACCGGCCCCTCGGGGTGCCCTTCAAGAGCCTGTTACGCCCAAAGGGCCTGGAGCGTCCTTGACGCCCGGGGCACGCCTCCGTAGAATCGGCACACGATCCGTCCGACCAAAGGGGGGATCTCCGTGCAGGGGCTGGCGGTCGGGCTGGCAGGACTCCTCGCCCTGGGGCTGCTCGCGGGGGCAGCCACCGCCCAGGTTCGCTACTACGCGGGCAAGACCGTGGAGGTCCTGGTACCCACGGCGGTGGGCGGGGCCACGGACATCCTGACCCGCTTCTTCGTGCCCTTCCTGGAAAAGCACATCGCCGGGAACCCGTCCGTGCGCGTCCGCAACATGCCCGGCGGCGGTACGCTGCTGGGGATGAACTGGTTCGCGGCCAACGCCAAACCCGACGGGACCATGATCCTGGCCAGCACCGTGGCATCCCAGGTGGCCTACATCCTCCGCAACCCCGCGGTGCGGTACGAGTTCCGCAACCTGCGGCCGGTGCTGGTCAACGGCAGCGGGGCGGTATTCTACGCGGCCGCGTTACCCGGGTTGCGCCGCGCCGCCGACCTACCCAGGGTCAGCGGGCTGACCTTCGGCAGCAACACCCCTCCGGGCGTGGAACTTCCCGCCCTGCTGGCCTTCGAACTGCTGGGCGTGGAACCCAAGGTGGTGTTCGGCTTCGAGTCCCGCGGCCCCATCCGCCTGGCCTTCGAGCGGGGCGAGTTGAACCTGGACTTCCAGGCCACCTTCGTGTACCGTTCCCAGGTCCTGCCCCTGGTGCAGCAGGGCAAAGTGGTCCCCCTCATGACCCTGGGCTACCTGGACGAGCGGGGACGCATGGTGCGGGACCCTGCCGTGCCGGACCTGCCCACCGTGTACGAGGTGTTCCAGCAGATCCACGGCCGCAAGCCCGACGGGCTGCTGCGGTGGAAGGCGTACAGCGGGCTCGTGGCGGCCAGCTGGACGTACGGCCGGGCCCTTTGGGTCCCCCAGGGAACCCCCGGGGAGGCCCTGCGGGAGCTGCACGCCGCGGTGGACCGCATGGTGGCGGACCCCGAGTTCCGGCGGCAGGCGGAGAGCGTTCTCGGCCCGTACCCCGTGCTCCGGGGTGACCGCGTGGAGCAGGTCCTGTTCCGGAACATGACCATGACCCTGGACGTGGTCCGGTACATCCGCGAGACGGTCCGCAGCAAGTACGGCCAACACATCTGAGGAGGAGCGGACTCGCCCATGGCCTCTAGCATCTACAACCTCCGCCTGCTCAGCCGCACCGAGTACGGACCTGTGGGCGCCGGGCAGGTCCTGGTGCACCGCGGATTCGCGTACGTGGCGCCCATGAGGGACGTGGGCACCACCATCCTCGACGTCCGCGACCCCCGGGCGCCGAAGGTGGTGGCCCAGCTCCCCTGTCCCCCCAACACCCACATGCACAAGGTCCAGGTGAGCGGCGACGTGATGGTGGTGAACTACGAGCAGCTGCCCGGTTCCACAGCATCCGACTTTCGCGCCGGAGTGGGCATCTACGACGTCCGGGACCCCACCCGGCCGCGGGAGCTGGCGTTCTTCGAGACGGGTGGCATCGGGGTCCACCGGCTGTGGTTCGTGGACGGCCGGTACGCGCACGTCCCCGCGGGGGCACCGGGCTATTCGGACCAGATCTACCGGATCCTGGATCTCAGCCGGCCGGACAGGCCGGAGGAGGTCGGCCGCTGGTGGATCCCTGGCCAGTGGACGGAGGGCGGGGAGCAGCCGGACTGGCCCCCGGGCTGGCGCGTGCGGGTGCACGGACCGCCCTTCGTGGTGGGGGACCGGTGCTACGTGGGCTGCACCAACTGGGGCTGGGCCATCCTGGACGTGTCGTCCCTCTCCCGGCCCAAGCTGGTCACCCGGCACACCTTCCACCCACCCTTCGGGGACATGCTGCACACCGCGCTGCCCCTCCCCGGACGCAGGCTGGTGGTGTGCACCCAGGAGGCCCTGCGTCGGTGGGGGGACGGCCGCGACCGGGAGAAGTACCTGTGGCTGGTGGACGTCCGGGAAGAGAAGAACCCCGTCCCCGTGGCCGCCTTCCGGGTGGACCCTGAGGGGCTCGCACACCCGGACTACCGCTTCGGGCCGCACAACGTGCACGAGAACCGCCCCGGTGCGTTTCACAGCGAGGAACGCATCTTCCTCACGTACTTCGCGGGCGGGTTGCGGGTGGTGGACATCCGGGACCCGTTCCGGCCCCAGGAGATCGCGTGGTACGTGCCCGACTTCGGCGCGAAGGTGCCTCAGTCCAACGACGTGTACGTGGACGCCGACGGTCTCATCTACCTCGTGGACCGCAGGGAGGGGGTCCTGGACGTGCTGGAGCTGGCCGTCTGAGACGGCGGCGACGGGGCTGTGAAGAGGAGGTGAGGGGACGGTGTGCAGAGTGGGTGCGGCGCTTGTGGTGTTGTTGCTGGCGGCCTCGGCACCGGCCGCGGCTCCCTACTACGCGGGCAAGGTGGTGGAGATCATCGTCCCCACCTCCCCGGGCGGGCCGTCGGACATCCTGGTGCGGTCCATGGCCCCCTTCCTGGAGAAGCACATCGCGGGCAACCCCTCGGTGCGGGTACGGAACATGCCCGGGGGTGGGACCATCCTGGGCAGCAACTGGTTCGCCCTCAACGCCAAGCCCGACGGGCTGACCCTCCTGGCCGCCCCCGTGGGCGCCACCATCGCGTACATCATCAAGAACCCCGCGGTGCGCTACGACTTCCGGAGCTTCAAGCTGGTGGCGGTGAGCGGCAGCGGCGCGGTGTTCTACGCCTCCCCGCGCACGGGCGTCCGCCGCGCCGCCGACCTGCCCCAGGCCCGCGACCTGGTCATTGGCTCGCCCTCCCCGCCCGGGAACGTCCTTACCGCCATCGTGGCCATGGAGCTGCTGGGGCTGAACCCCAAGGTGGTGTTCGGCTTCGAGGGTGTGGGCCCCGCCCGGCTCGCCTTCGAGCGCGGCGAGCTCACCCTGGACTTCCAGTCCACCATCGTGTACGTGACCCAGGTGGAACCCCTGGTGCGTCAAGGTCGGGCGGTTCCCCTCATGACCCTGGGGTACCTGGACGAGCAGGGTCGGGTGGTCCGGGACCCTGCGGTGCCGAACCTGCCCACGGTGTACGAGGTCTACCAGCAGATCCACGGCCGCAAGCCCGACGGGCTGCTGCGGTGGAAAGCCTTCCGCGCCCTCTTCGCCGCGGGGTGGGTGTACGGCCGGGGCCTGTGGGCACCCGGGGGAACGCCGCCCGAGGTGCTGCGGGAACTCCACGAGGCGGTGGACCGCATGAACCAGGACCCCGCCTTCCAGAGGGACGTGGCCCAACGGCTGCTGGAGGGTTACGCCCTCCACCGGGGTGACCGGGTGGAGTCCGTGGTCCACCGGAACCTCCAGATCACCCTGGACGTGGTGAAGTTCATCCGCGACCTCATGCAGCAGAAGTACGGGCAACAGATCTAGGGCCCGTGGTCTGACCGTGGCGGAGGCCGCGCTCCAAGCCCTGCAGGTGTTCGCCAGCCCCGAGCGGCTCGCCCTCCTGCTGTTCGGGATCCTCGCAGGGATTATCGTGGGCATCCTGCCGGGCATGGGCGGGATCGTGGCGGTGTCCCTGCTGCTGCCCTACGTCCTGCGCATGGACGCGGTAGCGGCGGTGGCGGTGCTCACGGGAGCCCTGGCGGTGGTGCACACCTCCGACACCATCACATCCGTGCTCCTCGGCGCTCCCGGCTCGGCGGCCAGTGCCACCTCCGTCATCGAGGGCTACCCCCTGGCCCGGCAGGGTCAGGCGGCGCGGGCACTGTCCGCGGCCTTCCTGTCCTCTATGCTCGGGGGTCTGATCGGAGCCCTCGGGCTCACCCTTTCCATCCCTGTGGCGAGGCCCCTGGTGTTGGCTCTGGGCGCGCCCGAGCTGTTCCTGCTGACCCTGCTCGGGGTGAGCTACGCGGGCAGCCTGCTCGGCAAGGAAGTCCGAAAGGGGGTTCTGTCCGGCCTCCTGGGGATGTTGCTGGGCCTCGTGGGACCGTCACCCGCCGCAGCGCAGGTGCGGTTTGACTTCGGGTCCCTGTACCTGATGGATGGCCTTCCGCTCGCCGTGGTGGCCCTGGGACTGTTCGGGGTGGCGGAGGTGGTGGACCTGCTGGCCCGGGGCGGGAGCATCGCCCAGGCAGCGGTCCTGGGCCGGGGGTGGCTGGAGGGCGTGCGGGACGTCCTGCGCCACCGGTGGCTGGTGGTGCGGGGAGCTCTCATCGGCATGTGGGCGGGAATCCTGCCGGCCCTGGGCGCCACCGCGGGCACGTGGATGGCCTACGGTCACGTGGTGGCCACGAGCCGCGACCGGGAAAAGTTCGGCAAGGGGGACATCCGGGGCATCATCGCCCCGGAGGCGGCCAACAACGCGGTGGCCGCAGGAGACCTGGTCCCCACCCTGCTGTTCATGGTTCCGGGCAGCGCGTCCGCGGCCATCCTGGTGGGCGCCCTGCTCCGCTACGGGATCCTGCCGGGTCCCCGCATCCTCACCGAACACCTCGACCTGGTCTACGTGATCATCTGGAGCTACGCCCTGGCCAACGTCATCGGGGCAGGCATCTGCTTCCTGGCCAGCCCCGGGCTCGCGAAGCTGACCGCGGTTCCCTTTGCCAGGCTGGCCGCACCCGTCCTGGTGTTCATGATGCTGGGCTCCTACCAGGCGTCCCAAGAGGTGGGGGACCTGGTCAGCCTGGTCGCCGTGGGTGCCCTCGGCTGGTTGATGGGCGCTGCCGGCTGGCCCCGGGCTCCCTTTCTCATCGGGTTCGTGCTGGTGGGACCCATGGAGCGGTACTTCGTCATCACCAAGAACTTGTACGGCTGGGGCTGGCTGGGCCGGCCCGGAGTGTGGGTCCTGGCCGCGGCCCTCTTGGCTCCCTTCGTGTGGAGCGCACTGCGCTGGCTGCGGGGCCCGCGCCCCGGCAGGGCTGCGCAGGCGCCAGCGGCCGCCAGGGACGGCCTAGAAGTGGCCTTGGCCGCGTGTGTGCTCACCGTGTTCGCCGCGGCCGCCTTCTTCGCGGCGCACCTGGTCCCGGGGGCTCGTGAGCTCCCGCTGCTGGTCTCCGGCGCGGGATGCGCCCTGGGAGCAGCCCAGCTGGTGGCTGCCCTGTCCGGCCGCAGCGTCCCGGAAGAGCCCGCGGACGCAGCGCGGGTGGTCCGCAGCGCGGGCGTCCTGGCGGTGCTCGCGGGGTTCGTCCTCCTCACCCAGTGGGTGGGCTTCGTCCCCAGCGCCGGGCTTCTGACGCTGTGGGTGTGCGTGCGGTGGGCGCGCATGCACCCCGGGCTCGCCGCCGCCTACACCGTGGCCGTGGCGGTTGTGGTGTACCGGCTCGCCCCGTTGCTGAGCCTACACCTCCCCGCGGGCCGGCTCGG
>CAYTFH010000038.1:0-6859 GCA_964437095.1 uncultured bacterium
CGGGGGGAGTCCGTGGTGTGGCCCGGGTCGCGGTGCCCGGCATGTGGCCATACCCTGCGCTGGTGGGAGAACGTCCCGCTGGTGAGCTTCGCTCTGCTGGGCGGCCGGTGCTCGTCCTGTAAGGCACCCATCTCCTGGCGGTACCCGCTGGTGGAGGCCCTCACCGCAGCGGGGGTCGTGTACGCGTACCTGCGGCACGGGCTTACCTGGCAAGGAGCCGCGTCCGCGGCCCTGTGGGTGTTGCTGGTCCCCGTGGTGTTCATCGATCTGGAGCACCGGATCATCCCGGACCGGATCACCTTGCCGGGCATCGCCTTGGGGCTGGCCCTGTCGTTCGCCCGGTCGGGGCTAGCCGGGCTCTGGCAGGCTCTCCTCGCAGGACTGGCGGCGGGGGCGTTCTTCCTCGTGGTGGCGGTGGTGAGCAAGGGCGGCATGGGGGGAGGCGACATCAAGCTGGCGGCGATGCTGGGGGCGTTCACGGACCCGGTGAGGGTGGGTGTCGGCGTGTTTCTGGCGATCTTGGGCGGGGGTGTGGTGGGGCTGGTGTTGATGGCCATGCGTCGCAAGGGCCGGAAGGACGCCATCCCTTTCGGTCCCTACCTGGCCGCAGGCGGCTTCTGCGGCGCGGAGTGGGGCCGCGAGTTGCTCGCTTGGTACCTGCGCCTGTTCGGCTCGTGAGCGGGTGGCATAGGTAGGCCGGGACGCGCAGCGGATGGGCAGAGGGGCTACGTCCTCAGCAGGGTCTGGAAGACCACCATGGCGAGGCTGGTGAGGGTGACGGTGGTGGCCACCACCCCGTGGGAGGCGTCCTCCAGGGCGTCGGGGAGAATCTCGGAGAACACCATCCAGATCATCGCGCCCGCGGCGAAGCCGAGGCCCGTGGGCAGGTGCTGGCGGAAGGTCTCCACGAAGACGTAGGCGGCCGGAGCCATCAGGGGTTGGGGCAGGCTGCTGAACACGCTCCACCAGGCCGCGTACGCTACGGACACACCCCTCGGCACGAGGACCAGGCTGATGGCGAGGCCTTCGGGGATGTTGTGCACCGCGATGGCCAGGCTTATGAACACCCCGAGCTGCAGGCTGCCCCCGAAGGAAACCCCCACCCCGACCCCTTCGGTGAAGGAGTGCAGGGTCATGATGCCCACCACCAGGAGCGCCTTGCGGGCGTCCACGCCGTGCAGGTTGCCGAGGGGCAGGTCCCGGTGGTGCAGCACCCGAGAACTCCACGCGATGAAGGCTACCCCGACCACCACCCCGAAGGAGAGGCGGGCCAGGCTGTAGCCAATCCCCTCGTACACGAGCCCGAAGCTCGCGGCCAGCATGAGGCCCGCGGCGGCGGCGTTCATGGCGCCGAGCCAGCTCTTGGGGACCGTGCGGAACAGGAGGAAGGGCAGCGCTCCGAGCCCCGTGCACAGCGCGGTCAGTAGCGCGTACAGGAAGACGGTGAAGGTGGGGCTGTGGATCATCCTGCAACTCCTCTCCCGACCAGGGTAGACGGGGAGGTGCGGTTTCGTCGACGGGGAACCGCGCTGCTTAGGACGCCCATGCCGCGCCCCGTGGGAGCGCCTACACTTCGGAGGTGCCGGCCGTCGGGGTCCGGACGAGCAACGGGCGTGGCACCGGGCCTGCTCCGCGGGGCCGGCCGAGGACGGAGGTGAAGGTGGAGCTTTCGAGGCGTGCTGCGGCCCTGGGAGCCCTCCTGGTGGCGGGGGCGTGGGGTCTGGTGGGCGGTCGGAGCCTTTGGTTTGACGAGCTGTTCGCCCTGCACGCGGCTTCCCATCCGGTGACCGAGCTCGTGCGCTTCATCCGGGACCACGACGCCCACCCGCCGGTGTTCTACCTGCTGCTCAAGGGGTGGACGCACCTTTGGGGCACGTCGGAGAGGGCCGTGAGGGCGCTTTCGAGCCTGTTGGGCGTGGGCGTCATCGTGGCGGTGGCGGAGCTGGCCCGAACGCACCTGGGGACCAGGCCTGCGGTTCTGGCCGTGGCGGCCGTCGTCTCCTCCCCTTTGTTCCTGCAGGCCAGCACCGAAGCCACCCGCTACAGCCTGCTGGCGGTCCTGTACCTGCTCGCGGCCGGCGAGGTCCTGCAACTGTGCGCGGATCGGGCCCACGGCCGGTGGAAGCTCGCGGCCTGGGTCTGTCTGCTCCTGTACACCCACTACCTGGGAGCGGTGCTCGTGGCCTCCCTGGTCCTGTTCAGCCTGTGGGAAGGGAGGGCGGCGGGGTTCCGCAAGGTGGTCGCCCTTGCGGCCGCGGGGGCATTGCCCTTCCTCCCGTGGCTGCCGGTGCTCTGGCACCACGTGTCCCAGGGCCGCTTGGCCCCTCCCTGGCGGCCGGCGCTGCCTGTGACCCTGCCGTTGCAGGTCCTGCACGTGGTGGGGTTCGGGGGGCGGGTGTTCGGCACCGCCAGCTACTTCTCCACTCCGACGGCCCCCTGGTGGGTGGAGGTCGCGCTGGCGGTGCCCGTCTCCGTCCTGTTGGGGGCGGGCCTGTGGAGCACGTGGACCCGCCGGCCGTGGGTGGGGAGGTTGGCCGCCTGCTGCGCGGGCGTGCCGGCTGTGGTACTGCTCGGCGTCTCCGTGTGGAAGGGGAGCATGGTGGCCTACCCGCGGTACTTCGCCTTCGCGGTGCCCTTCCTGGCTTTGGCTGTGGGCTCCCTGGCGTCCGGGAACCTCCCAAGGGTTGCGCGGGCGGTGGTTGCGATCTGTGGGGCCGCGGTGCTGGCGCTTGCGGTGGGCTCCCTGGCGGCTTGGAGCGCGAACCCCACGGAGGGCGCGGGCGACCGCCGGCGGCTGGCAGCCGAACTGCGGGCGAGGCTACAGCCCGGTGACGCCGTCGTGGTGTACCCCCGGTGGGAGGCGGTGGGGGTGGACTACTACCTGCCACAGCTGCGGGGCCGGTACGTGGCCCTGCGGTCGGAGTGGACGGAAACGGCTTTGCGCGCGCTGGAAGAGCAGGTGCGGGTGGCCGGTGCGGCCGAGCGGGTGTGGGTGGTGCAGGGGTTCCCCATCTCAGCGGGCGCGTTCCGCGCGGTGTACCGCCAGCTCGCGGTGACCCACCGGGTGGCGTACTTCGGGGACTTCGACGGGGTCCGGTTGACCCTGTTCGTCAGAAAGCCGCGGCCACCGTCAGCCCCGTAGGAGGTTGCGCAGCACGAACCCGACGTTCGCGGGCCGTTCCGCCAAGCGCCGCATGAAGTACCGGTACCAGTCCGGCCCGAAGGGGGCAGCCACCAGGACCCGGTAGCCGCGGGCCAGCAGGTCCGCCTGCAGCCGGGGCCGCACCCCGTACAGCATCTGGAACTGGAAGGCGTCCGGGGGGATGCCCCGGCGCTGGGTGAACTCCATCACGTGGGCGTGGATGCGCTCGTCATGGGTGGCCACCGCCACCCGGCAGCCGCCCTCGAAGGCTGCCTCCACCAGCTTCAGGTAGTTGCGGTCCACGTCGACCTTGCGGGGGAACGCCACGGTGGGCGGCTCCAGGTACGCGCCCTTGACGATCCGCACGTCCGGCCGCAAGGGGAGCAGCTGGCGGAGGTCCTCTTCGCTGCGGTACAGGTAGCTCTGCAGGACGACCCCCACGTTGTCGTAGCCCTCCGCCCGCAGGCGCCGGTAAATGCGCAGGGTAGGGTCCACCCGCCACGACTCCTCCATGTCCACGCGCACGAACCGACCCCGCCGTGCGGCTCCGGCCCCCAGGCGCCGCAGGGTGGCGTAGGCCAGCTCCTCCCCCACGTCCAGCCCCAGCTGGCTGAGCTTGACCGACAGGTAAGTCCGAAGGCCCTCCCGATCCAGGCGGTCCAGCACCTCCTCGTACGCCTCCGCGGTCCGCTGCACGGCGGCCGCGTCGGCCACCCGCTCGCCCAGGAGGGTGGTGTTGGTGAGGAAGCCCCGGTCTTCCAAGGACCGCAGGACCCGCACGCAGTCGTCCAGGGTCTCGCCCGCCACGAAGCGGCTGGCCCCCAGGCGCAGGCCGTGGCGGCGGACGAACCCGGCCACCACGGGGTGGTCCGTGGCCCGGAGGATGAGGGACCGGGCGGCCAGCTGGAAGTCCACGGTTCTCTTCGACGCGACCATGATAACCCAGGGCCCGGACAGCTACCCGTACCCGGCCGCGGTACCAGGAACGCTCACCAGGAGCCGGTACCAGGAACCAGTACCCGCAACAGGTACCAGGAACCCGTGCCGTGCCGGAGCGGTACCGGGAACCGGTACCCAGGAGCACCTACGAGGCGCACGTACCAGGAGCGGGTGCCAGGAACTGGTTCCAGGAACTCGTACCAGGAACCTGCCAGGAACGGGGCTGCCCCCGGCGGGCAGCGGAAAAAGCAGCACGGATGGCACGGAAGCTGCTCCGCGGGCCCGGCGATGGACGCCCTCCGGGAAGGACAAGCGCAGCTGAGGTGGCTGGTGACGCCGACCGGTAACGGCAAGCCGGCGCGGCTGGGCACGCTGCTGCTGGAGAAGGGGCTTATCACGCCCGACCAGCTGGAGGCGGCCCTGGCGGAGCAGCGCCGGACGGGTGACCTGCTGGGCCGCATCCTGGTCGAGCGGGGTTACGTATCCAAGCAAGCCCTGGGAGAGGCCCTGGCCTCGCAGCGGGGCCAACCGTACCTCAACCTCACCGAGGCCCCCATCGACGAGCAGCTGGTGCGGTCCCTGCCGGAGTGGGTGGTGGCGCAGTACCGGGTGATGCCGGTGGCCACGGTCGGGGACGAGGTCCTGGTGGGCATGGTGGACCCCGGGGACGTGGAGGCCATGGATCTGGTGGCTTCCCACCTGGGCCACCGGGTCCGCCCGGCCTTCATCACGGAGGCGGACTTCGACTGGGCCTACAGCCGGTTCTTCGGCGCCCGGCACAGGGCCGAGGAAGCGGCGGGGGGCGTCGAGGCGGAGGAGGCGGCGGGACCCGCCCAGCCGTCCGTGGCGGTGGTAGACGCTCCGGAGGCGGCTCCCGCGGTCCGGCTGCTGAACTCCGTACTGGGCGACGCCATCCGGGCGGGCGCTACGGACGTGCACTTCGAGCCCGAGGCGGACGACGTGGGGGTCCGGTTCAGGGTGGACGGGATCCTGCAGGAGCGGTTGCGGCTCCCGCACGCGGTGGCGTCCGCGGTGGTGTCCCGGGTCAAGGTCTTGGCCGACATGGACATCGGCGAGCGGGTGCGACCGCAGGACGGCCGGCTGGTCCTCTCCTTCGGGGGCCGCGAGTACGACGTCCGGGTCGCCACCGTGGGGTCCGCTTTCGGGGAGCGGCTGACCCTGCGCTTGCTCAACACCCGGCAGGTGCTCCTGGGGTTCGACCGTCTGGGCCTGGAGGCGGACCAGCAGCGGCTGCTGGAGAGGCTCCTCCGGAGGCCCCACGGCATGGTCCTGGTCACGGGGCCCACGGGCAGCGGCAAGACCACCACCCTGTACGCGGCCCTCAACCACATCAACGACCGCTCCCGCAACATCATGACCGTGGAGGACCCCGTGGAGTACCGGCTCCCGGGCATCACCCAGATCCCCGTGCGGGAGAAGATGGGGGTCACCTTCGAGGCGGGCCTGCGGAGCATCCTCCGGCACGACCCCGACGTGATCATGGTGGGTGAGGTCCGCGACCGCGCCACGGCTTCCATGGCGGTGCACGCGGCCCTCACCGGACACCTGGTGTTGACCACCCTCCACACCAACGACGCCGCCAGCAGCCTGGTGCGCCTGGTGGACCTGGGCGTGGAGCCCTACCTGCTGGCCTCCACGGTGGTGGCCGCGGTAGGGCAGCGGCTGGTGAGGCTGTTGTGCCGTCGGTGCAAGCGGCCCACAGAACTGGACCCGGAGGACCGGGGGCTGCTGGGGGTCACGGAGGAGCCTGCCGTGGTGTACGGGTCCGCTGGCTGCTCGGAGTGCGCCGGCACCGGCTACCGGGGCCGGACGGGGGTCTTCGAGATCCTGGTAGTGGACGCGGCTGTGCGGGACCTGCTCCTGCAGCGCAGCCCCGCGGCGGCCATCGCGCAGGCCGCCCGCCAGGCGGGCATGCGGACCCTCCGGGAGAGTGCCGCACGGAAGGTGCTGGCGGGGCTGACCAGCGTGGCGGAGTTCCGGCGGGTCCTGGCCACGGAGGACTAGGCACATGCCCGTGTTCGAGTACGTGGCGAGGGACGGGGCGGGCGCGCCGGTGCGGGGCCGGGCCCACGCGGGGGACGCTCGGGAGCTGGCTGCCCTGCTCCGCAGGCAGGGCCTGTACCTCACCTCGGCCGAGCCCGTGGAGTCCTCCCGGGCGGAGAAAGTCTTCTTGCGGCCCGCGGAGCTGGCGAACTTCGCCCACCACATGGCGACCTTGCTGGGTGCGGGGCTGACCGTGTCCGCGGCCCTGCAGGCGGTGGAGGAGCACGCGGACGAAGACGCCCTGAAGCGGTTCGCGCGGGCGCTGCGGGAGGGGGTGGAGGGCGGGCAGCCGCTCTCGCAGGCCCTTGTGTCCGTGGGAGAGGGGCTTGCGGCGGTGTTCACGGGCGTGGTGCGAAGCGGCGAGGTCACGGGCCGGCTGGACCTTGCCTTCCAGCGCCTGAGTGGGTACCTGGAGCGGGAGCTGGAGTTCCGGAGGAAGGTGCGGGAGTCCCTCACGTACCCCGCGGTGGTGCTGGCCGCGGCGGTCCTGGTGGTGACGGTATTCCTGACCTACGTGGTTCCCGCCTTCGAGCGGGTGTACCGGACCGCGGGGGCCCAGCTGCCTCCCCTCACGCGGGCGGTGATGGCCACAAGCCGCGGGGTCCGGTCCCTCCTGCTCCCCGGTGCCGTGTTGCTCTTGCCCCTCGTGGCGGTGCCAGCGGCCAGGAGGAGGGTGTGGGGACAGGTGTGGGCGGTGGCGGAGCCTCTGGTGGA
>CAYTFH010000039.1:0-6632 GCA_964437095.1 uncultured bacterium
GCCAGGGGTCAGACGCCGGAGGAGGGTGAGGGCGTTGCGGACCGCGTGGCCGGCGACGTCGTTGTTGAAGAACACGAAGCCCTCCCGTCCCTCCTGCAGGGCCCCGCGGACCCACCGGGCGTCCGCGCGGAGGCTGGACTCGGGGTAGCTGCCCCCGTAGGCATCCCCCGGGCCGTGGCGGCGCAGGTACCACCACCCCGCCACCTGCGGCACCCGCACCACCGGGCGGTCCACCCTCCGCGGGTTCATGCCCGGCGGCAGGACCTGGAAGGGCCAGTCCGCGCACACCACCGCGGCGTCGTACTCCGCCAGCAGCTCGTAGACGGGCTCGCCGAACCACGAGGGGTCTCGGAACTCGAAGGCGTGCCGGACGGTCCGGGGCAGGGCCCGCAGGAACTCCCTCAGCCGCGCCGCGTCCGCCCGGAAGCGGGGCGGCAGCTGCCACAGCACGCACCGCAGGCGGTCCCCGAGAGGGCGGCAGGCATCCATGAGCACCTCCACGGGCTGTCGGGGTTCCGCTAGCCTCCGCACGTGGGTGATGTAGCGGCTGCCCTTCACCACGAAGGCGAAGTCCTGCGGCGCGCGGCGCGCCCACCCCTCGAAGGTCCTGGAGGCGGGCAGGCGGTAGAAGGTGACGTTGAGTTCCACCGCGTCGAAGACCTGCACGTAGTGCTCGAACCACCGGCTCTGGGGCAGGCCCTCGGGGTAGAAGACCCCGGCCCAGTGGGGGCACGCGTACCCGGACGTCCCCACCCACGCGCGGACCGCGCCGCGCTCCCGGTGGGAACACCCTTGAGGTGCCCGGCCACCCGAACGCGCCCCGGAGCCCGACAAGCCGCCTAGACCAGCCGCACGCGGACGAACCGTCGCTTGCCCACCCGCACCACCAGCCCCGTGCGTACCTCCACCCGCAGCTCGGGGTCGGCCACCCGCCGGCCGTCCACGCTCACCCCGCCCTGGGCGATGAGCCGGCGCGCCTCGCTGTTGGAGGACACCAGGCCCACCATGCGCAACAGCTGCACCACGCCCACCTTCCCTTCGTCCAGCTCCGCCCGCCTGAGCTCCACCTCCGGGACCTCCGAGGGCAGCTCGTCCCGGGCGAACACCCGGTCGAACTCCTCCTCCGCGGCCTGTGCGGCCTGCGGCCCGTGCCACACGGCCACGATCTCCCGCGCCAGACGCCGCTTCACGTCCCGGGGGTGCAGCCGCCCCGCCCGCAGCCCCTCGCCGATGGCGCGCACCTCGTCCATGGGGACTTCGGTGCACAGCTCGAAGTACGTCAGCATGAGCCCGTCCGGGATGGACATGACCTTGCCGTACATCTCCTGGGGCGGCTCGTTGATGCCGATGTAGTTGCCCAGAGACTTGCTCATCTTCTCCACCCCGTCCAGCCCGGGCAGCAGCGGCGTGAGGAGCACCACCTGGGGGGCCTGGCCGAACTCCCGCTGCAGGTCCCGCCCCATGAGGTTGTTGAACTTCTGGTCGGTGCCGCCCAGCTCCACGTCCGCGTGCAGCGCCACGGAGTCGTACGCCTGGCAGAGGGGGTACAGGAGCTCGTGCAGCCCGATGGGGCTGCCTTCCTTCCAGCGCGCGGTGAAGTCGTCCCGCTCCAGGATCCGGGCCACGGTGGTCTTGCTGCACAGCCGCACCACGTCCGCCAGGGTCAGTGGGGCCAGCCACTGGCTGTTGAACACCACCCGGGTGCGGTCGGGGTCCAGGATCCGGCTGTACTGCGCCCGGTAGGTGGCCGCGTTGCGCTGGATCTCCTCCGGGGTGAGCATGGGCCGGGTCTGCTTCTTGCCCGTGGGGTCGCCGATGAGGGCGGTGAAGTCACCGATCACCAGGATGGCCTCGTGCCCCAGGTCCTGGAACTGCCGGAGCTTGCGCAGCACCACCGCGAACCCGATGTGGATGTCGGGCGCGGTGGGGTCCAGGCCCAGCTTGACCCGCAGGGGCCGGCCCTCCCGCAGCTTGTCCAGCAGCTCCTCCTCGCTGATGATCTCCGCGGCGCCCCGCCGCAGGAGCTCCAGCTGCTTTTCCGGTTCGAGGAACGCGGTCATGACCTCCCCACCGCCGAAGAACGTCTCACCGGACCACGAACAACAGCTCCAGGGACGACCGGTCCACCTCCACCCCGAGGCCCGGCCCCACAGGCAGCGTCCCCCACCCGCCCTCGCTGCGGGGCAGCCCGCCCGCGCAGTGCTCCAGATTCCAGTCGTTCATGAAGGACGCGGCCAGCAGGTGATCAGGCGGGGTGCTGGCCGCCAGGTGGGCGGTGGCCGCGGTCACCAGGTCCCCGCCCCACGTGTCCTCCACCACCAGCTGCAGCCCGAAGGCCACGGCCACGTCCCGCAGGAGGCGCGCGCCGCTGAGACCCCCCACCCGGCTCACCTTCAGGTTCACCGCGGCGGCCCCTCCCTCGCGCGCCGCCCGGACCAGGGCGGGCACGTCCGTCACCACCTCGTCGTACACCATGGGCAGGGTGGTGCAGGCCCGCACGCTGCGGCACTCCTCCCACGTGGCGCACGGCTGCTCCAGCAGAACCTGCGGGTAGTGCTCCAGCAGGCGCGCGGCGGCGGTGGCCTGCGTCACGGTGTAGCCCCCGTTGGCGTCCGCCAGCACCCACGCTCCGGGCCCGAGGGCGTCCGTCACCGCACGCACGCGCTCTGCGTCCGTGAAGGGGTCCGACCCCAGCTTGAGCTGGAACACGGTAAGTCCGGCCGCGCGGTGGCGCGCGGCGAACTCCGCCATCTCCGCGGGGCTCCCCATGGGCACCGCCACGTACAGGGGGAACCGGTCGCGGTGCGCGCCGCCCAGCAGGGCCGCCACGGGGAGCCCTGCCACCTTGCCCAGGATGTCCCAGCACGCCACGTCCACGGGGCTCTTGGCGTACCCGTGGCCCGCCAGGGCCGCGTCCATGCGGGCGTGCACCTCCGCGAGGTTGCACGGGTCCGCGCCCACCACCGCCTGGGCCAGCTCCCGCAGCGCCGCCCGGGCGCCGTCGGCGAAGGCGGGCAGGTAGGTGCTGCCCAGGGGGCAGACTTCTGCCCAGCCGTCGGTGCCCTCGTCGGTCACCAGGCGCACTACGGTGCTGGGGAGCCGCTCCACCGCCCGCCCGCGGGACATGACGTACCGGCCGTGGGCGTAGGTGAGCTCGTACCCGTAGACTTCCACCGCCCGGACCCGCATCCCAACTCCCCGGGCTTCATCCGGGGTGCGCCACCACGGGGTTGCGGAGCACGCCGATGCCCTCGATCTCCGCCTCCACCACGTCCCCGGGCCGCAGGGGCCCCACCCCGGCGGGCGTGCCGGTGGCGATCACGTCGCCCGGCTCCAGGGACATGTACCGGCTCACGTACTCGATGGTGCGCGCCACGGACAGGATCATGTCCGCGGTGGACGCGTCCTGACGCACCTGCCCGTTCACCCGCAGGGTGATGCGGACCCGGTCGGGGTCGGGCAGCGAACGCGGGGTCACCACCACGGGACCCATGGGACAGAAGGTGTCGAAGCTCTTGGCCCGGTCGAAGGGCCGGCGGCGCTGGATGTCCTCCCGCTGCAGGTCCCGGGCGGTGACGTCGTTCAGCACCGTGTAGCCGCCCACCAGCTCCAGGGCGTGCTCCGCGGGGACCCGCACGCCCCGCCGGGCCACCACCACCGCCAGCTCCACCTCGTGGTGCACCTCCTGGCTCTCCGGGGGGATCACGATGGCCTCCTCCGGGCCGACGATGGAGCTGGGGGGCTTGAAGAAGATGGGCGGGTCCTCCGTGGCCTCGTTGCCCAGCTCCCGGGCGTGCTCCACGTAGTTGCGGCCCAGGGCCACGATCTTTGGGGGGTTCGGCACGGGGGCCAGGAGCGTGAGCTCGGCGAGGGGCCGGACCTGGGCGCCCAGATCCGCACCCTCGGGCACCCGGTGGGCTTCCAGGCGCTGGACCAGCTCCTCCATGCGCTCCACCACGTCCTGCCGGCTCAGCAGCTGCGGGATGCTGCGGACGCCGTCCAGCAGCACCGCGTGCCGGTCCAGCACGACGGCCACCGCTTCCTGGTCCCCGTACCGTACCCTCGCCAGCCGCACCCTGCGCCTCCTTTAGTTTTGGGTGAACTCCACCACCGTCACACCCTCGCCGCCTTCTTCGGGACCGGCCAGGGTGAACCGAACGCCAGGGTAGTCCCGCAACGCTTCGTGCACCGCGCGGCGCAGCGCTCCCGTGCCCTTGCCGTGCACCACCACCACGCGGTCCAGGCCCGCCAGCAACGCGTCGTCCAGGTACTTCTCCAGCCGTGCCACCGCCTCGTCCGAGGTCAGGCCCCGTAGGTCCAGCTTGGGCAGCACCCGCAGGCCGGGGACCACACGGCGGCGGGGGCCTGCGGCGGGCGTGGCCGCACCCGTGGGAGCCACCAGCTCGTCCCGCGGCACCCGCACCTTGGCGTGCCCCACCTGTACTTCCGCGTGGCCGTCGGAAAGGGCCACCACCACACCCTCCGCGCCCAAGGACGCCACCCGCACCGTCTGCCCCACCTCCACCCGCTCCAGGGGCGCTCCAGCGGGCTTGGCCCGCGCGTCCGCGAGGGATCTAGCCAACGCCGCCAGTTTAGCACGGGCCTGCTCCGCGGCCTGCTGCCGACGCTCGGTGCGCAGGGCCTGCAGGAGGGCTTCCACTTCCTGCCTGGCCCGCTCCACCACCTTCCGGGCCTCCTCCCGGGCCCGCTGCAGCACCGCCTCCCGGTCCTGTTCCAGCCGGCGCAGCCGCTCCTCGTAGGTGGACCGCAGGGACTCCAGCTGCGCCCGCAACCGTTCCGCCTCCTGACGGTCCCGCTCCGCCAGCCGGCGCTGCTGCTCCGCGCCCTCCAGCACCGCGTCCGCCTCCACCGCCTCCCGCGCCAGGTACGACCGGGCGCGCTCCACCACCGCTCCTTCCAGCCCCAGGCGGGCGGCGATGACGAAGGCGTTGCTGCGGCCGGGCGTCCCGATGCGCAGCCGGTAGGTGGGTTGCAGGGTCTCCGGGTCGAACTCCACGGACGCGTTCTCCACCCCGTCCACCTGGTAGGCGAGGGCCTTCAGCTCCCCGTAGTGGGTGGTGACCACGGTGCACGCGCCGCGCTCGTGCAGGGTTTCCACCACCGCCCGGGCCAGCGCGCACCCCTCCGCGGGGTCGGTGCCCGCGCCCACCTCGTCCAGGAGCACCAGACACCCGGGCCCCGCCTGCCGGAGTACTTCCACCACGGTGCGCATGTGGGACGAAAAGGTGGACAGGTTCTGCTGGATGCTCTGCTCGTCCCCGATGTCCGCGAACACCGCCCGGAAGAACCCCGCCCGGCTCCCGTCCGCGGCGGGGATGGCCAGCCCCGCCTGCGCCATCAGGGTCAGCAGGCCCACGGTCTTCAGCGTCACGGTCTTGCCGCCCGTGTTGGGACCGGTGATGACCAGGGTCCGGAACTCCTCCCCCAGCCGCACGTCCACGGGTACCACCGGGGTCCCGTCCCGGCGGGCGCGGTCCACCAGCAGGGGGTGGCGGGCGGCGCGGAAGTCCAGCAGCGGGCGCGGGACCAGCACCGGGCGGACCGCGTCCAGCTCCTCCGCCAGGGCGGCCTTGGCCAAGGCGAAGTCCAGACGCGCCAGCACCCTGGCGAGGCGTTCCAGGTCCGGCCGGCGGTCGCCCACCTCCCGGGACAGTTCGGCCAGCACCCGCTCCACCTCCCGGGCCTCCTGCCCCTGCAGCTGGCGCAGCTGGTTGCCCAGCTGCAGCGCCACCAAAGGCTCCATGAACAGGGTGGCGCCCGTGGCGGACTGGTCGTGCACCACGCCCGGGAACTGCGCGGCGTACGCCTGCTTGACGGGCACCACGTACCGGTCGCCCCGCACGGTGACGATGGGGTCCTGCAGCATGCGGGCCCACCGCGGGGACCGGACGATCTCCTCCAGCTTGGCGCGCAGCCGGTCCTGGGTGGCGCGGATGTCCCGCCGCACCCTGGCCAGAGAGGGACTCGCGCCGTCCAGGACCTGCCCGTCGTCGCTGAGCGACCGCTCGAACTTCACCTCCAGGGGCTCCAGGGCCGGCAGGTCCCGCACCAGGGCCGCCAAAAGGGGCAAGCGGTCGGCGCGGCTCACGATCGCGGCTTTCGCCAGTCTGCCCGCGCGTGCGGCGTGCCAGACTTCCACCAGGGCCCGGGGCTCCAGGGTGCCGCCCAAAGCCGCCCTCTGGACCGCGGGCCGGAAGTCCCCCACACCCCGCAGGCTCAGGCCGCCTTCCCGCAGGAGGATGCGCGCCTCCGCGGTTTCCTGCTGGAGCTCCTCCACCCGTGCGAAGTCCGTCTCGGGGGCCATCGACAGGGCGAGCTCCTCGCCCAGAGGTGTGGCGCACAGGGCCCGTAGACGCTGGCGGACCCAGTCGAACTCCAGGACCCGAAGGGTGCGGTCGTCCACGCCTCCAGCATACAGAACTGCGCTCGGTCGCGGAAAAGCGTTCGACACGGCGTCCGGCGCGCGGGTCCGCGGGCCAGGAAGAGCTGACCTGTGGGGTGGCGGGCGGCCGGAGACCTCGCACGCCGCGGTGGAAACGCCCGCCGGGGCGCTACGGTACGGACGGTACTGGTGGTCCAGCCTCTGGGTTCTGCGGGCGGGGACCGACTCG
>CAYTFH010000040.1:0-5930 GCA_964437095.1 uncultured bacterium
CGTCGCCCGGGTGCACGACGTGGGCAAGGTCACCGTGCCCGACTCCATCCTCTTGAAGAGCGGTCCCTTGAGCCCCGAGGAGTACGACGTGATGAAAGGCCACGTGGAGGCCGGGGTGCGGATCCTTCAGCACATCAGCCTCTACCGCAGCGCCCTCGACATCCTGGCCCAGCACCACGAGCGGCTGGACGGCTCCGGCTACCCCCAGGGGCTGAGGGGAGACGAGATCATCTTCCCCGCCCGCATCCTGGCCGTGGCGGACGCCTACGACTCCATGACCACCGACCGCCCGTACCGGCGCGCCAAGACGCCCGAGGAGGCGGTCCGGGAGCTCTACCGGGTGGCCGGCAAGGAGTATGATCTGACCGTGGTGCGGGCCCTGGAGGACGAGCTCATCGCCCGCGGGGTCCTCAAGGGGCCGGTCATCCCGGCCGCCCTGGAGGCCGCCAGCGCCGCCAGCCCGGCGCAGGAAGAAACGGATGCTGCTGCTCGTACCGCTCGCGTTGTCCCTCTGCCTCGGGTGGGCTCGGGGCGGAAGCCTTCGTAACCTCCTGTCCGCAGACCTCCGCGCGCCGTGGGTGCCCCTCGTGGCCCTGGGCCTGCAGCTGGCCACCTTCGAACCCCTCGGCCCCTTGCCGTTCCTGCGCGGCCGGGAGCTCACAGCCCACGTGGCCTCCTACGCGGTCCTCGGCGCCTTTTTGTGGGCCAACCGGCACCTGCGCGGCCTCTGGCTCGTGGCCCTGGGATTCGCGTGCAACGCCGCCGCCATCCTGGCCAACGGCGGCCTCATGCCGGCTTCGGAGGAAGCCCTCCGGGCTGCGGGCCGCTGGACCCTCATGGAGCAGGCGGGGATGGTGCACAACAACTCCACCGTGATCGGTCCCCACACGAGGCTGTGGTTCCTGGGAGACGTGTTCGCCCTACCCCAGGGTGTGCCGCTGGCCAACGTGTTCAGCGTGGGCGACGTGCTGCTGGCCCTGGGCGCCGTGGTCCTCGTGCCGGCCCTCATGGGTGCCCGGCCGGCGCCTCCGCGCCTCGCCGCCGCGGGGGTGGCCGCCGCCGTCTTGCTCCTTGGTTTCCTGCTGGCCACCCTGAAGGTCCCCGAGGCCCTGCGGGCTACAGGGCGCATCCCGAGCCCGGTGCCCTTAGCAAGCCAGCACCACCACTAGGTCGTTGACGTTGGTCCCGGTGGGACCGGTCCGGATCAGGTCTCCGAGGCGGTCGAAGAAGGGGTAGGAGTCGTTGCGGGCCAGGTACTGCTCCGCCTCCATGTCCAAACGCCGCCCTCGCGCCACGGTAGAGCCGTCCGCGAACGCGCCTGCGGCGTCCGTGGGTCCGTCGGTGCCGTCGGTGGCCAAAGTCGCCACCAGCACCCCGTCTAGACCCTCCAGCGCCACGGCGGCAGCCAGGGCCAGTTCCTGGTTTCGCCCGCCTCGGCCCTCTCCACGCACGGTGACCGTGGTCTCGCCGCCCATCACCAGGCACGCCGGCTTGCGGGCCGGCCGGTCGCACAACGCCTCCTCCCGCGCCAGCGCCGCCGCCAGCCGTCCGACCTCCCGGGCCTCGCCTTCGAGCCACGTGGTCAGGACCAAGGTCCGGTAACCCAGCCGCTCCGCCTCAGCCCTCGCGCCCTCCACCGCGTCCGCGACGCTGGCCACCACGTGCAGGCTCACCCGCTCGAACACGGGATCCCCGGGCTTGGGGGTTTCCGGGAGCTCGCCGGCGGCTCCCCCCTGCAGCCGCTCCCGCACCGCCCCGGGAACTCGGTCCCAGAGTCCGTACCGCTGCAGCACCCGCACGGCGTCCGCGTACGTGGTGGGGTCCGGGCTGAAGGGCCCGGAGGCGATGGCGTCCAGGGGGTTCCCCAGGACGTCGCTGACCACCAAGCCCACCACCCGGGCCGGGTACGCGGTGCGCGCGAGCTGTCCTCCCTTCACGCCGGACAGGTGTTTGCGGACCGCGTTCACCTCCTCGATGGTGGCGCCGCCGCGCAGCAACAGGTCCGTGACCTGTACTTTGTCGTCCAGGCTCAGCCCCTCCGCGGCTAGGGGCAGCAGAGCCGAACCTCCCCCGGAGATCAGGCACAGGACCAGATCCTCCTCCCCCGCGGCCCGAAGGAGGTCCACCACCCGCCGCGCCGCCGCTTCCCCGTCCGGCCCCGGCAGAGGGTGGGAAGCCTCCAGAACCTGGATCCGCCGCAAGGGCCCGCCGTGCCCGTGCTTGGTCACCACCACCCCGGCGGTGACGCGGTCCCCGAGTACGTCCTCCACCGCCCGGGCCATGGGCACGGACGCCTTCCCGAAGCCCACCACCCACACCCGCCGGAAGCCTCGCGGGTCCAGTTGCCATGGCCCGGCCGCCAGCGAGCTCCCCTCCAGGCGCAGGTTCCTGCGCACCGCCGCCGCGGCGTCTGCGGCCCGCAACCCGGCCTTGAGGATGGCGCGGGCGTGCTCCCTCAGGTCCTCCGGACGGGCGCCGGCCGGGTGTGGGGAAGGTTGCCCGGCTGCCCTCACAAGCGTTCCCACGCGGCCACCAGCCGGCCCTTCTCCTGCTCGAACACCTCCGCCTGGCGCTCCACCACCCGTTCCGCCCGCCGGCTATCTAGCGCCTGGGTCTCCTCCGCGAAGGCGGCCACCCGGCCGAAATACAGCGGGACCAAAGCTGCCACCACCGCGTCGGGGTCCAGGTCATCCCGGTGGAAGGCGGCCGCGAAGTCGTACACAGCCCGGGCCCACCAGCGGTCCGTGATCCAGCCCACGGGGTCCTGTTCGGCTGCCCGCTCCAGCTGCTCCCGCACGTCCGCGCCCACCACCTGCGCCCACAGATGCCCATAGCTGTGGAGCCCCTCCCGGTACCGTGCCACCAGGGCGGACACGGTGATGGGGACCGGCTCGGGCTCCCCTTCCACGGGATCCCCTTCTTCCGGGGCCGGCCGGCTTCCCCGGACCTGCCGCCACCGGGACGGGTACACCGCCAACAGGGAGAACAGGGTGCCCACCACTTGCTGGAACATGGGACCCAAGGCCGCGGCAGGGTCTTTGGCGTCGTGCACCTTCGCCCCCAGGTGGACCTGCACCACGCGGAACCCCTCGCACAGGGCCGTGGTGGTCATCCAGATGTCCACGCCGAACCGCGCCACGTCGCTCTCCCACACCGGCTTCGCCAAGAGCTTCGCCACCACCGCCTGGCCCAGGCTGAAGTCTCCGCCGATGGGCTGCCGTACCCGGACCCCGTACAGCGCGCGCGTCACGGGGTACGCCAGGTGGTTGGTGATGGTCCCGTCGTACTTGTGCCGCAGGTACAGGGGCGCCACGTAGTCCGCACGGCCCTCCAGCACCGGCCCAGCCAGCCGCTGCACCCACCACGGTTCGATGGACCGGAGGTCCGCGTCCACCGTGAGGCAGCACCGCGCCCCCACCAGCTGCGCGGCCTCCAGGATCGCCCGGACCGCGGTGCCCTTGCCCCGGATCCCCTCGTACGGCGTGCACAGGACCCGCACGGAAGCCGGGACGGGAGCTGCGGCCGCGGCAGCGGGGGTCCCGTCCGTGGACCCGCCGTCCGCGTTCACCACCACGACCCGCAGCTGCGGGAAGGAGCGGCTCGCTCCCTCCGCCACGGTGCTCACCACGTGGCCCACGGTGGCGGCGTTCTGAAAGCTGGGGATCCCCACCACCAGGTCGGCTCGTCCCAGCCGCCGGAGCTCCCTGCGGGCCTCGGCAGGCAGCGCCCGCACTACCCCCTCCCCACCACCGGCACCTCCGCCCCCTGGTTGGGCCGCACCACCTGCACCTCCGCGGCGATCCCCCGCTCCCTAAGGGTGTCGGCCACTACGTCCCGGGCCAGGGGTGCCAGGTTGTTCACCTCGCTCACGTGGAGCAGCACGAACCGCTGTGGCCCTCCCGTGTGCAGCCGCACCGCCGCGGCCGCGGCGGCGTCGTTGCTCAGGTGCCCCTGACGTCCCAGGATCCGGTTCCTCAGGAACCACGGGTACGGGCTCACGCCCAACAGCCGCAGGTCGTAGTTCGCCTCCAGGAGGACCACCTCGCAGCCCCTCGCCCGCTCCACCAAGACCTCGCGCACGTCCCCCAGGTCCGTGGCCACCGCCACCCGTAAGCCGGAACTCCGCAGCACGAAGGCGACGGGGTCTGCGGCGTCGTGGGGCACGGGGACGGCCTCCACGGTCCAGGGACCCACCCGGAAGGGCTGCAGGTTCGGGATGCGCTCACAGGGCACGGTCCTGTCCAAGCCGCACGTGCGCAGGGTTGCCTCGTTCGCCAGCACCGGCACGCCCGCCGTCCGGGCCAGGGTGGCCGCGCCCCGGGCGTGGTCGTCGTGCTCGTGGGTGAGCAACACCGCCTGCAGAGCCCTCAAGGAGCAGCCCGCGGCCTCCATCCGGCGCCTCAAGGTCTCCGCGGGTAGCCCCGCGTCCACGAGCACGGCGACGCCCGAGGTCTCCAGCCACAAGGCGTTCCCCGCGCTGCCCGAGGCCAGCACCACCACCCGGGACCCCGAGTCCTTCCCCTGCTCCGGATACGCCCCCGGCCCGTTCACCGCACCGCAGCCCCCACGAGCCGTTCTACCAGCGGCAGGAGTCCTTCCCGTGCCACCCGCTGCTCTGCGAAGCGTTCCAGCACCCGCCGGCGCAGCCGCACCGCGCGGTCACCCGCAAGCTGCGCGGCGATGCGTCTTGCCACCGCCTCCGCGGGCTCCTCCGGAGAGAAGAAGCTGGCCCAGTCCCCCGCCACCTTCGTGGCCGCGGGGATCCTTGTGCAGAACACCGGGACCCGCAGCAGGCCGGCCTCGGCCACGGGCAGGCCGAACCCCTCGAGGGTACTGGTGATCAAAACTGCGTCACACAACAGGTAAAGGTCTCCCACCGTGTAGGGCGAGCACCGGATCCCGTGCTCCGCCAGGAACACCACGCGGTCGTCGACCCCCAGTGCCCGGCGCAGCGCCCGTAATTCCTCCAGGTAGCGCCGGTTGTCCGCGGTGTGGGCTCCCAGGGGGCCTGTGACCACCACCAAGGGGTCCAAGCGGAGGTCCCTGAGGGCTGCGGCCACGCGGACGGCCAGCTCCAGGTTCTTGCGGCGGGTGATGCGCACAGGAACCAGGAGCACCGGGTAGCGGTCCGCCCAGGGCAGAAGCTCCAACACGCGCCGGGTCTGCGCAGTGGTGGGGTGCAGGCGTTCCAGGGAGACCCCCGGCGGCACCACCGTCACGCGGGACTCGGGGATCCCCAGGTGCCCGACCAGGGAAGCGCGGACGGCCTCGCTGATGGCCACGTACGTGAGCTCGGGGCGCGGCCGGCGGAGCAGGTCCCGTAGTGGCCCCGAAGGCAGCCGCCCTGCCTCGTGCGGACTGTCCCACACCACGTCGTGGGTCCAGGCCACCCACCGGCAGTCCAGCCCCCTGTCCACCAGATCATGGAGGGCCGCCAGGAGGGGAAGGTTCTTCGCGGTGGTGAACACGTTGTGGGCCAGGCACACGGCCCCGTCCAGGTGAGGGGCCAGCTGCGAGCCAATGCGGTCCCGCAGCCCCTGGTGCGGCCCGGGGTCGCCCGCCGCTAGGGCCGCGTGGGCTTTCTGCACCTCGGGGTGCCGCCCGTACAGGAGCGGGAGGACCACCGTGCGGGGGCTCCGGCCGCCCCTGCCCGTGACCACGCGCACCTGGTAGCCCGCCTGCCGCAACCACCGCTCGTGCGCGGCCAGCACGGACTCCACGCCGCCCACCACGGGAGGCGCGGTGTAGTGGAGCAGCACCACCCGGCCCGCCACGCTTTTCTAGTTCCCTGCCCGCCCCCGGGGGTCCTGGCGGCGGGGGCTGGCCCAGCCGTGGTAAAATACGAGGCGAGCGGGCGGGTGTAGCTCAGGGGTAGAGCATCGGCTTCCCAAGCCGAGGGCCGCGGGTTCGAATCCCGTCGCCCGCTCCAG
>CAYTFH010000041.1:0-5830 GCA_964437095.1 uncultured bacterium
CCGGTAGCCCATCACGCTCCCCGGCCAGCCTGCTTCAGGGCCTCCAGGACCTCTTCCCCGTGACCGTCGGGCTTGACCCTGCGCCACACCCGTTCGACCTTGCCGTCGGGCCCGATGAGGAACGTGGTCCGGGCCACGCCCCAGCGCTTTCGGCCGAACTGGGTCTTCTCCGCCCACGCCCCGTACGCCTGCGCCACTTTACCCCCGGGGTCCGACAGAAGGGGGAACGGCAGGCCGTACCGCTCGCAAAACCTCCCGTGGGACTCGGGCGGGTCCGGGCTCACCCCCAGGACCACCGCCCCGACCCGCTGCAGCCTTCCGTACACGTCCCGGAAGGAGCAAGCCTCCCGGGTACAGCCCGGGGTCCCGTCCTTGGGGTAGAAGTACAGGACCACCCGGCGGCCCCGGAAGTCCCGGAGCCGCACCGTGTGCCCCTGGTGGTCCACGAGTTCGAAGTCCGGCGCCTGCACTCCAACTTCCACCATGCCGAAGACCTCCCGACTCCGGCTTTCATGATACGCCCTCCGGGCCGCGCGCACCGGGTCGGGGCTTGTGGTAGAATGTAGCTGCCTGTCCCGTGGGGACGTAGCTCAGCTGGGAGAGCGCCGCGTTCGCAACGCGGAGGTCGGCGGTTCGAATCCGCTCGTCTCCACCATCGGTTCTCCGAAGCCAGGCATCGCCTCGAGGCTGTTCGTCCCTGAGGCCGGAACCGCCGACCTCCGGCCGGGGTCCCCAGCAAGTCGTCCCCCCACCCTCCGCTTACCCACACCCCTGCCTTGCGACTTGCTGGGGTGGCCTCGGCGGTTCGAATCCGCTCGTCTCCACCATCGGTTCTCCGAAGCCAGGCATCGCCTCGAGGCTGTTCGTCCCTGAGGCCGGAACCGCCGACCTCCGGCCGGGGTCCCCAGCAAGTCGTCCCCCCACCCTCCGCTTACCACACCTTCCTTGCGGGAGCTAGAGCGTCAGGGCTCGACGGGAACCCCCTTAGCGCGCGCCGCACCAGCCAGGGAGCGGTCAAAGGTCCACAGCGGGCAGCCGGTGGCTACCGCCAGCTGCAGGTACGCAGCATCGTAGACGGAAAGGCCCTCGGCTAGTGCCAGCTCCAGGCAGCCGCGCGGATCCACCTCCCATACCTCGAAGGCGAGCCCCCAAAGCGCTTCCAAAGCCTCAAAGGCCACCGGTCGGTCCATCCGGTTCTGCCGGGTGGCTGCCCAAAGGGCGTTTGCGACCTCGTACCAGAAGGTGGGGGGCACCAGAAGCGCAAAGGTGGGTTCGGCCACAGCCGGATCCCGCAGACGCAGCGCCGGTTCGGTGAACTCTCCGGGCAGGACCCATGCCAGAGCGGCGGAGGCGTCAACGACCGCCCCCCGGATCACGAGCGCCCCTGCTCTCTCATGGACCTGAGTTCTTGGGGTGTGAACTCCCATGGGATGCGGCGGCGCACCGCGTCCATGCGGGCCGCGGCCTGCTGCCGGTCAGGCGCTTCCAGGAGCCTCCGGGCTGCCTCCAGCATGAAGTCGGACAACGACTGGCCCCTCAGGCTGGCCGCCGCCTTAAGGCGGCGGTGGAGCTCTTCGGGCACGTAGACCGTGATCTTGGCCGCCACAGGGGCACCTCCCGGGGCCAGGGTAGCGTTATGACGGCATAACGTCAACCCGAGGTCACGTGGCGGGTGCTGTCAGCAGAGCGTGTGGCTTGTCCAGGGCTCTCCCCCGCTCTCCCCTGCCCGAGGGCCTGTCCCGCGAGGGTGGTGACGAGCACGCCGGCGAACCAGGCGAACCACCGGCTGAACCTCTGGTCAAGGTAGGCGACCTGCTCCTCTAAGGCGAACGTGGCTCCTCCTGCAGGACGCTACCGCGCCTCTAGGGCGGAGCCTCGCGCGGCACCTTTTACGGACGGGACGTGGTCAGACGCCCAACGGATCAGCCCGCGCGGGCGCGGAGGGCGTCCTGCAGCAGGGTCAGGATCTCCCGCAGGTTTTTCTGGAGTTCGCTCAGCCGCCTCTCCACCTCGGTGAACCGGGCGTTCATTCGGCCCGGAGGTCGCCGATCCGGCGGTCATGGCCTGGCCCCACGCCACCGCCCTCTTTCTGCCGCCCGCGCAGGTGCGCAGCGCGCCGTGCAATACGAGGAGGCTTTCGGGCCCCGCCCACCGCGAGGAGCAAGAACGCGTCCTGCGGGTTTGGCGGTGGGCGGCAGTCACAGCCACAACGGATTCAGCGGGCCGAGAACGGGTTGAGGACTCGCACACCAGCCCCCCGGACATCGTCCACGTTGCGGGTTACCAGCACGAGGCCGTGCACCAGAGCTGTCGCCCCGAGCAGGCCGTCGACGACCGGGAACGTGCGGCGGGCGTTCATGCGGCCCCACTCTTCGGCGATCTCGGCGGTCACCGGCAGGACGCGGTCTGTGAAGTCCCGCCGGAGCCTCTCAAGCCACCGATCGTACTCCGCGGCGCGCACCGGGTCCTTACTCCGGAGCCGTTCAACGCCCTGCCGGATTTCCGGCGAGCCTCCGGTACTCCTCGTGGGAAAGGACGACAGCGACCTCCTTGCCGTGACGGGTGACCAGGGGACCCTCCTCCTGGCAGCGCCGGAGGAGCTCGCTCAGCCTCTGCTTAGCCTCCTGTACCTGCCACCTCATGGGATCGCCTCCAGGGTCGGTTCAGCCACTCCGGCGTGCAAGTGATTAGGTGTGACGACTACGACCCCCTCCGCCGGCCGGTCGGACACCAGCTCCTCGGCACTCCGGAACACTCTCCCGCCAAACCGTTTGCACCAGCGCACCGCTGCCTCCTCTAGCGGATCATAACAACCCACCAGTCGCAAACCACCGGCGCGCCGCGCCGCAGCTGCCAAGGCCCACGACCACCGGCCCGCGCCCAAGAAGCCTAGACCGACCTCGGATCCCGTCATGCCGTCCCCCACCGCCGGACCGTGCGGTTCTCCACCTCCCGCATCCCGCGCTCCATCAGGAGGCCCAGTACCGCGATGGTGGCCAGGCTCGCCAGCATGATGTCCGCCCGCAGGAACTCCCGGGCGAGGAAGATGGCGAGCCCCAAGCCGAAGTCCGTGGTCCCGATCATCTCGCCTGCCACCACCGCACGCCACGACTGGCCCAAGGCCAACCGCAAGCCGGTCATCACCGAGGGCAGCGCGGCGGGCAGCAGGACGCGGAAGAAGCGGTCCAGCCCGCGTGACCCCATGACGGCCGCCGCCCGAAGCAGGACCTCCGGGCACTGCCGGATGCCGGACCATACGTTGAGCATCATGGGCAGCGCGGAGGTGAACGCCGCCAGCGCGATGGTGGACCGGTTGCCCAGACCCAGCCACAGGACGAGCACGGGCAGCCACGCGAGGGCTGGAACCGGCAGCAGCAGGCCAGCGAGGGGCAAGAAGAACCGCTCCGCCGTCCGTGAGACGCCCATGAGCGTCCCCGCCAGCACGCCGGCCGCGCACGCCAGGACGAGGCCCGCCAGCAGGCGGTACAAGGTCAAGGCCACGTGCTTCCACAACACCCCGGACGTGGCCAGCACCCACCACGTTTCCACCACCCGCTCCACACCCGGGAAGATGTTCGGGTTCAGGCGCAGGCCCCGGGCCAGCAGCTCCCACGCCAAAGCCACGACGAACAGGGGTGCTACCGCCGCGGCCGCGTTGGATGCCGCACCCGCCGCCTTCCGTGCTAGACCCGCCCGGTCTCCCCCGAACGCTCGACCCGCCACCATCAGGACCCTCCTGTGGTCCGCCGCTACCGCCGTACGGTGTACGTGATGCGGCGATTTTGCAGAAGACGGCGCTCGCGCAGGATCTCCGTGACCCGCTCTGCCCGCAGCGCCCGAATCCAGTCGATGCGGTTCCGGATCTGGCCGCGGCGGAACAGCGCCTCCGTTTCCTGACCCAAGTAGTCGCGAAGTCCACCCAGCACCCCCGGGTAGACGTCCATCTTCTCCGTCAGCCGCACGGCCACGTCCAGGCTAAGGGGCGTACCCCGAGCCGAGTAGAAACTCTGCAGCGCTGCCGCGAAGTCCCGGCGATTGCGCAACCACAGCTCGTACGCGTCCACCCACGCCTCCAGCAGCCGGCCGACGGCTTCCGGGTTGCGTTGGAACCACTCCTCGTTGAGCACGAGGAAGCTGGGGTTGGGGTCGAAGCGCGTGTGTTCCACGAGGATCCGCCCGATCCCCAACCCCTCCGCCAGGGTGATGAACGGCTCCACCCCGACGAAGGCGTCCACCAGGCCCGCCTGGAGCATCCCCACGTGGTCCGTGTAGCGGGCGTTCACGACTTGTACGTCGGTCTCCCGCAATCCCGCCGAGGGCAGCACGAAGTCCTTGAAGGCTAAGTCGGACCCGGTGCCGACCTGGGAGGCCACCTTCTTGCCTTTGAGATCCGACAGCTGCCGGATGGGGCTGTCCCGCCGCACCACCACCGCGTTCATGTTGCCCCCGTAGATGGTCAGCGCCACCGCCACCGCCGGGCCGGCAGCCACGGTGGTCAAGAACGGCGTCTTGCCCATGGTGACGGCCTGGAAATCTCCGGTGAACAAGCCACTGCGGGCCTCGATGCCTCCTGACACCGCCACCCCCCGCACGTCGAGGCCGCGCCGTGCGAACAGATTCCGCTCCAGCCCGACGATGGCGAGCCCGCCGAAGATGTTGATCTGGTAGGCCATCCGCAAGGGGATGCGCTCGGGTGCCTGGGCCCGTACCCCGGTCGCGGCCAACAGCACGATCCCGAGCAGCACGCCGATCCTCCACCGCTGCTTCATCACCGTCACCTCCCTCCTGGCGCTTGCATCGGTCTACCCGTCAGACCTCGGCTTCCGCGTGAGACGCCACCAGCTGGTACAGTTGCCGTTCCACTCGCAGGGTGCCCTCCCCGTGCAGGCCCCGGGGACGCGGGAGGTCCACCTCCACCACCGCCACCACGCGTCCCGGATTGCGGGCCATCACGTACACCACGTCCCCCAAGACCGCGGCCTCCCGAAGGTTGTGGGTCACGTACGCCACCGTGAGGCGCTGGCTGGCCAGCAGCTCGTCCAGGAACGCGACCAGCCGCTGCCGGGTGAGCTCGTCCAGGGCGCCGAACGGCTCGTCCATGAGGATGAGGTCGGGTTCGTAGATGAGGGCGCGGGCCACAGCCATCCGTTGCTTCATCCCCCCGGAGAGCTGGTACGGGTAGTAGTCCTCGAACCCCTCCATGTGCACGAGGCGGAGCCAGCGCCGTACCAGCTCGTCCTCCTGCCTCCGCAGCTCGGGCCGGCCGAGCCTGCGCAGCCCGAACACGAGGTTCTCGCGCACCGTCATCCAGGGGAACAGCGCGTACTCCTGAAACACGTAGCCCAGGCGCGGCCGTTGTCCGCCCCGCCACCGCACGGAGCCGCTGGACAGGCGGACGAATCCGGCCAGCACGTTCAGGATGGTGGTCTTGCCGCAGCCGGAGGGGCCCACCAGGCAGGTGACCCTCCCCGGGAGGAAACGGACGGAGACTGTTTCCAGCGCCCGGAACCGTTTGCCGCCCGCGGTGGAGAACTCGACGGTTCCCGCCCTGATCTCCACCGCGGGCTCGGCCGGCGCGCCGGGCACGACGGCGGAGCCCGGTTGCCCCCCTTCCCCACTGACCCGCCGTACGTTCACGTCACGCCTCTGCACCTCCTGGCCGGAGGCCGGCTCCCGCGGGTCAGGTCCTGTCCTCGCGGGCGCGCCCGATCACCGCCTCAGAGAATTCTCCCGGCCCGGTGATCACGTACGGTCCCCACGGGCTCGAACCAACGGCCCGCGTCGGCCACGGGGTTGGTCAACGTCCCGACCCCCTCCACCGTGATCTCCA
>CAYTFH010000042.1:0-5591 GCA_964437095.1 uncultured bacterium
CGCGGGCTCCCACGCCCTGGCCCGGGCGTTCACCCGGCGCTCCCGCAACCTCCCGGAATGGCCGTACTCCGAGGAGTCCTGATCCGCGGGCTGCTGGTGACGGTGCCCATCCTGGTCACCTTCGCGCTGCTGCGCTGGGTGTTCCGGGTGCTGGACAGCATCCTGCAGCCCGTCTTCCGCCTGGCCCTGGGCCACGCGCCCCCGGGTGCGGGGCTCGCGGGCGGGATCGCGGTGATCCTCCTCGTGGGCGTGCTGGCCAACACGTGGCTGGGCCGCCGCGCGGTGGAGGCTGTTGAGGGGTTGCTGTTTCGGACTCCGCTGTTGCGCACCATCTACGGCGGGACCAAGCAGGTGGTGGAGGTGGTGCTGGGAGGCCGGCAGGCCCCCTTCCGCCGGGTGGTGCTGGTGGAGTGGCCGCGGCGGGGCGCCTACGCCCTGGGGTTCGTGACGGGGGAGGAACCCTTGCCCGGCGGCACCACCGTGCTCAAGGTGTTCGTGGTGAGCACGCCGAACCCCACCACGGGGTTTCTGATGTTGGTGCCGGAGGAGCAGACCACGCCCTTGGCCATGAGCGTGGACGAGGCCCTCACCCTGGTGGTGTCGGGCGGCTTGGCGGGGCCCGTGCGTCCCGCGGTGGAGGCCGTGGCGGAAGCCCAGCAGGGACGGGAGAGGAGCGACGCATGACCGGGAAGATGGACGAGGAGGTCCTGGTGGTCCCCCGCGGCGTGTTGCTGCGGGAGGGCGCCTTCGTAGGGCTGCGGCCCCCGGACGAGGAGTACCTGCGCCGGATCCGGGAGCACGGGTTCTACCGGCCTCGGTGGGAGGTGGAGGAGGATCCCAGCCTCAAGCAGGTGATCCCGTACGTGGTGGTGAGGCGGGGAGAGGAGGTGTTCCTGTTCCGCCGCACCCGTGGGGGTGGGGAGCGCAGGTTGTACAACTTGTACTCCGTGGGAGTGGGCGGGCACGTGCGGCGGTCCGATGCCGGTGGTGGGGACCCCATCGAGGCAGGCTTAGCCCGGGAGCTGGACGAGGAGCTGAAATTTTTCGGCCCGCGGACGGTGCGGTGGGTGGGGGTGCTGAACGACGAGCGGAACGCGGTGAGCGCGGTGCACTTCGGACTGGTGTACGAGGCGCGCACCGCGGCTGAAGTACGGGTGCGGGAAGAGGACGCACTGCAGGGCGGGTTCGTGCCGGTGGCAGAAGCCTTGCGCTACTACCACCGGATGGAGAGCTGGTCCCAGCTGGTGGTGGAAGGGCTGGGCTGGAAACCCTTCGGGGCGGAGTAGGGTGTGCGTCTTTCGGAGCTGAGGTACTGTCCTCGGTGCGGAGGGCCCTTGAGCCCCACTCCGTTGCCGGGCGAGCGGGTCATGCACCCGCGGTGCGAGGCGTGTAGCTTCGTCCTCTGGCAGAACCCCAAGCCCGTGGTCGCAGCCCTGGTGGCGCGGCGGAAGGCGGGGCGTCTGCACGTCCTGTTGGGACGGCGGACCTCCGAGCCGGGCAAGGGGCTGTGGCACGTCCCCGGAGGGTTCGTGGACCCCGACGAGACCCCCGAGGAGGCGCTCGCTCGGGAGTGCTGGGAGGAGCTCGGGGTTCGCGTGGAGCCCGAGGGGTTCTTGGGGGGCTTTCCGGACCGCTACGGGGACGAACCCATCCTGGTGCTCGCGTACCGGTGCCGCATCGTGGAGGGAACTGCGCAAGCCTCGCCGGAGCTGGACCAACCTGAGTGGTTCCCCGCGGACCGGGCACCCCTGCTGGCCTTCCGAAGCTGTCAGCAGGCCCTAGAGGCGCTGCGGGCCGCGGAGCGGGACGGATAGGGTCAGCCCTGTGGCGAGGTTGCGGGTCTGGCGGACGCAGGGCTGGGCCTGCCCGTGTCCGACTCGATGAGCCCCAGCCGCTGGGCCGCCAGTACCACCTCCACGCGGTTGTGGGCGTCCAGCTTGGACAGCAGGGACTGCACGTAGTTGCGGGCGGTGTAGTAGCTGATGGACAGCCGCTCCGCGATATCCCGCGTCGAAAGACCCCGAGCGAGGAGCTGGAGCACCTGCTTTTCCCGAGAGGTGAGGACCACGTTGTCCTTGTACGCCGCCGCCTTCGCCAGCTGCAGCTCCTCCATTTCGTCCTGCAGGGCCTCCACCACGCGGCGGAGGAACCGGATGGAGATCACCTCCAGGGACGCGTCGCGAAGCCGGTGCAGGATGAGAAGTCCGTTGGGCGTCTGCACGGGTTGGTGGAGCAGGGACCACGCTCCCAGGGTGTGCGCTCGCCGCAGCACGCAAACGGATCGCTGTCCCTTGGATGCAGCCTGCAACACGCCGCAGCTCCGGGAGCAGGGCAGAGCGTCCCGGACCCGGAGCCGCCGCATGACCTCGTAGCACGGCCGCCCGAGGGCTTGGCCGGTGGGCAGGCCGAGGATCTCCTCCATCCCCGGGCTCCACCCCACGATGCGCTGCCGGCCGTCCACCAGGAAGAACCCCTCCGGGTGCCGGTCCCGGAGCAGCGAGTCCGTGGCCAGCTGGACCGCCCTCACACCCCTCCCCTCGGCCCGACGGTACCGCCGGCCTCCCTCAACCGTCAACCCTCCGCGGAGTCCAGACCTCAGGGCGGGAGGGCTTCCAGCAGCTCCCGCACCGAGGGCAGCACCAGGTCGGGCTTCTGGTCATCCGGCAGCCGGTGCACGTCCTCCGCCCGCGCGGTGCCCGTCAGCACCAGCACGGAGAACACGCCCAGGGCCTTGGCCGCGGCCACGTCCAGGCTGGGGTCGTCTCCCACGAAGGCGCACCGGCTGGGCTCGAACCCGGCCATGGCCAGGCACACCTGAGCCGACAGAGCGCTGGGCTTGCCCACCACCACCGGCTCCACCCCCGCGGCGTACGCCAGGGCCGTGGTGAGGGCGCCGGTACCCGGCACCGGGCCGTCGGGGGCGGGGATGGTGCGGGCCATGCTGGTGGTCACCAGCACCGCCCCACCCTTCAAGGCGCGTAGCCCCGCGGTGAGCTGGGCGTAGGTGAACTCCGGCGCCCGGGCCACCAGGACCGCGTCCGCGGGGGCGGCCTCCGAAGCCGCGAGCACCTCCAGCCCCCGCTGGCGCACCTGCTCTGCCATGGCCTCGCTGCCGATCACCAGCACCCGGCCGCCAGGGAAGCGCTGCGCCAGCCAGTCCGCGGCCAGCTCGCCCGCGGTGAGGATCCGCAGGTCGGGGAACCGGAAGCCCAACTCCGCCACCTTCTGCGTCCACGCCCCGGGTCCCAGGAGGCTGTCGTTGGTGAACAGCACGAAGCGGTACCCGCGTTCCCGGAGGGCGGCCAGGGTCTCCACGGCGCCGGGCACGGGAGTCTTGCCCACGGCCAGGCAGCCGTCGATGTCGAACACGAACTCGCGGATGCCAGCTGGGATGCTGCCCATTTCACTGCAACCGCACGAACCGCTCCAGCCCCAACTCCGCCCACCGGGACTTCACCCGGTCCCGCACGCCCGGGTCCAGCTCGATCTGCACGGGCTTGTCCTTCCACTCGTAGGGCGTGGTGGCGTTGATGATCATCTTCGACGTGATCTCCCGGGCGTGGATGGGCAGCCCCGGGTCCAGGGGCGTGGAGCGGCCGCGCTTGATGAGCTCGCAGCGATCGGGCGAAGACCGGATGGCGATGGCGTACCAGACCTGGGTGAGGTCGTCCGCGGGGATGTCCCCGTCCACCAGGATCACGTACTTCACCCCGTAGTGACCCGTGGTGGTGCCCAGCACCGCCATGCCCACCTGCTCCGCGTGGCCGGGGTACTTCTGATCCACGGACACCACAGCGATGAACCGCCCGCCACTCTCGGGCAGGCAGTACACGGAGCGGATCCCCGCGATGCGCATGTCCTCCAGGTCGGACCACAGGGTGGCGGTGCGGTTGAGGGACTGGATCATGTGGGTGTCCGTGATGGGCCGGCCCACGGTGGACACGGGGAACACGGGGTCGTGGCGGAAGTGCAATGCCTTGACGTCGATCCACACCTTGGGCGAGGGCGTGCCGGAGTAGTAGCCCGTGTACTCGCCGAAGGGGCCCTCCAGCTTCATCTCGTCCTCCGCGATGACCAGGTCCCCTTCCACCACGTACTCCGCGTCCGCGGGGATGGGCAGGCCCGTGTACTTCCCGGGCGTCACCTCCATGGGCTCCCCGCGCAGGGCCCCCACCATGTCGTACTCGCACACCCCGCGGCCGAACAGGGTGCTGCTGGTCAGGAACAGCAGCGGGTCGCTGGCGAACACCAGGGCCACCGGCATGCGCTTCATCCCCCGTCTGCGGGCGTTCTGGATGTGCAGGTCCGCGTCCTTGCCCTTGATGGGCTGCAGACCCAGGGTCCGGCCGTCGAACACCTGGCTCCGGTAGGTCCCCGCGTTCACCCACCCGGTGTCGGGGTCTTGGGTGACCACGGTCACCGCGGTCCCGATGTACCGGCCTCCGTCCTTGGGGTACAGCTTGGGGACGGGGACGTACTTTAGGACGTCCAGCTCCCGCCCCTCCACCGTGTTCTGGTACACGGGCGCGCGCTCCGGCGGCACGGACACCGGGCGGACGGGCTGGCGGGTCCGGTCCACCCAGAAGCGGGCCAGCTGACAGATGCTCTGCCGCTCGGGAGCCCCCAGGGCGATGGCCATGCGGCGGACGGTGGTGAACAGGCTGGCCACCACGGGCCGACCCGGGTAGCCCTTGACCCGCTCGAACAACAGCAGGGGCCCGCCCCGCTCCTCGCTGAGCTTGGCCACGTGTCCGAGCTCCAGGTCCCAGTCCACCTCCGCCTGCACCCGGGCGAGGTCTCCCGCTTCCTCCACCTGGCGCAGGAACCAACGCAGGTCCGGCATGGTCCCCTCCTCCCTTCGACTGGTCCGACCTCCAATCTGGTGGCGGTGGGGCGGTGCCGCAAGGCGCGGGCGTACTGGTGCGATCGAACCGGCCGGTGCGTTCGAACCGGTGCGGTTGATTCTTGCGGCGACCGGACGGCGGGTTTACACGCGGGTTAGACTCGCGGATTCGTCAACCAAAGGGGGGTGACGACGTGGCGACGCAGGCCGTGGTGCACCGGTTCCCCAGTCCCTTCGAAGTCCCCACGCCGGCCGGGGCGGAGGGTTGGCAGCGCATGTACCCCTACTACCTCCTGTTCTCGGAGGAGAACCGGGGGTGGGAGGAGGAGATGCTGTGGTACCAGGACGGCATCCACCACCCCGAGGTGTTGTTCCCCTTCGACACCATCTCCCACGAGGCGTGGCGGATCGGACTGGGCCAGAACAACAGCCGGATCTTTGCCATCCCGCCCGCCTACGGCATCGAGCAGCGGATCCTCAACGGCTACCTGTACATCACCCCGGTGCCCGTAACGGACCCCAAGTGGGTGGAGGAGCGGGTGTCGGTGTTCATGCGCCGGGCCGGCCACTACTACCAGAACTGGAACGCGCTGTTCGACCGGTGGAAGGAGAAGGCCACGCGCCACATCGAGGAGCTGGAGGCCATCGCCGTCCCCCGCCTGAGCCGCCTGGACGACGAGGCGGTGGTCACGGAGGCCCGGGGCATGTCCACGGGGTGGAAGCTGCTGGAGGCCTACGAGCGGCTCAT
>CAYTFH010000043.1:0-5428 GCA_964437095.1 uncultured bacterium
CGGGAGGTTGCGGGAGCGCCGGGTGAACGCCCGGGCCAGGGCGTGGGAGCCCGCGGGGTTGGTGAGCAGGAGGAGGACCAGGATGGCCACCTCCTGCCAGCCGCCTCCGTGGTGCAGCCACGAGCCCAGCAGGGCGCCCGCGGCACCGAAGGTGGTCACCTTGCCCGCCACGTGGAGGCGGCTCATGGTGTCGCGGTAGCGCACCATCCCCACCCCCGCCACGAAGGAGAAGGCGGCCCCCAACAGCAGGAAGGCCGCGGCCAGGTCACGCAAGGGGGCCTCCCCGGGACACGAACCGCGCCGCGGCCACCGTGCCCACGAAGGCCAGGGCCGCCAGCACCACCGCCACGTCCAGGTAGTCCCGGGTGTTCCACAGGACGCCCACGGTGAGGACCACGTTCAGCAGCACCGACGCCAGGGCGTCCGCCGCGGCCACCCGGTCCACGAACCCCGGTCCCACCGCCAGCCGCACCGCGCACAGGGCCGCGGCGCAGCCCAGCAGCGCCAGGGCCACCGCGGTCACTCGAACACCTCCGCCACCACCCGCTCCAGCCTCTGTCGGATCTCCTGCACCGCCGCCACCTCCTCCTCCACGTCGAACACGTGCACCAGCAGGCTGGTTCGGTCCGGCGCCACGTCCACGGTGAGGGTGCCGGGAGTCAGGGTGATGAGGTTGGCCAGGGCGGTGACGGCGGCGTCCTTGCGCAGCCCGATGGGCACCCGCACGTACCGCGGCCGGTTGCCCCGCCAGGGGTTCAGCACCAGGGCCGCCAGCCGCAGGTTGGCGCGGGAGATCTCCCACACCGCCACCCACCCGAGGCGCACCGCCGCCCACAGACGCCGCACCTCAACGCCCTCCCAGCACCGCCCGGGCGTACGCCGCCGGGTCCGCCAGCCGCTGTGCCGCCGCCGAGGTGACCTCCCACAGCCAGCCCCCTGCCAGCCCCCACACCACCGTCAGGGCAGCGACCCCGGCCACGGCGGCGTACTGGAGGCCCGGGATGCGTTCCCGCTCCGGAGGAGCTCCCCAGAAGGCGTTGGTGAAGATCTTCGCCATGGACAGCAGGGTCAGCAGGCTCACCGCGAGGCTTGCGGCCACGGGCAGCGCTTCGCCTACCCCAAGCCCCGCCTGCACCAGGAACACCTTGGCCCAGAACCCGCTGAAGGGTGGAATACCGGCCAGGGACAGGGCGGGGATAGCGAAGCACACGCCCAGAAGGGGGTGGGCGTGGCCCAGGCCGGACAGGGCCCGTAGCGCCCCGGTCCCGTACGCGGCCTCCACCGCGGCGGCCACCAACAGTAGCGCGGTCTTGACCCCGATGTGGTGCAGCACGTAGAAGATCCCGCCGGCCCACGCCTGAGGAGTCCCCAGGGCCAGGCCGAACACCATGTAGCCGATCTGGCTCACGATGTGGAAGGAGAGGATCCGCCGGACTTCCTCCTGCGCCAGGGCTCCCAGCACCCCGAACACCATGGTGAGCACCGCCACCGCCACCAGCACCGGCTCCGGTCCCCGCAGGGGTTGGAGGGTGGTGAACAGCCGGTACAGGGCGTACACGCCCACCTTGGTGAGCATGCCGCCGAAGTACGCGGCCACGGGGCCCGGAGGGAGCACGTACGCGTGGGGCAGCCACGCGTACAGGGGGAAGATGGCCGCCTTCACGCCGAAGGCCACCGCCAACAGGAACACCGCGGGCTGCCCCAGGGCGGGGGGCGCGGAGCCCATGCGCTGGGACAGGTCCGCCATGTTCACGCTGCCCACGGCTGCGTACAGCAGGGCCACCCCCAACAGGAACACCGTGGAGGCCACCAGGTTGATGGCCACGTAGGTGAACGCTTCCCGGGCCTGCCTCCGCGTACTGCCGAGGGTCAGGAGGAAGTATGAGGCCACCAGGAGGACCTCGAAGAAGACGTAGAGGTTGAACAGGTCGCCCGTGAGGAAGGCGCCGTTCATCCCCGCCAGCATCAGGTGCCAGCCCGCGTGGAAGAACCCGTCGAACCGCGGGTGGGGCTGGGCCAGGAGGGCCAGCAGGGTGCAAAACGCCACCCAGCTGCCGATGGCGCTCATGAGGGCGCCCAGCAGGTCCACCGCGAACACGATGCCGTACGGCGCCGGCCACCCGCCGAAGCGCAGCACCACCACCCCGTGGGCGTAGCTCAGGGCCACCAGGGCGCTGCTGGCGCCCACGCTGGCCAGGCTCCCCGCCACGCTGGCCGCCCAGCGCAAGCGCCGGGGCTGGACCACGACGCACACCAGGCCCGTGAGCAGGGGAACCACCACGGGTGCCGCCGCGGCGTTCACTCCTCGTCCTCCTCCAGGGCGTGCATGCGGTACCCCAGGGCCAGCAGGAACGCGGTCACCCCGAACCCGATGACGATGGCGGTGAGGATCAGGGCCTGCGGCAGCGGGTCGGCCCAGGGCCTGGGGTTGCCCAGCAAGGGCGCGTGCTTGCCCCCAAGCCCCCCCGCCAGGAGGACCATGAGGTTGGCACCGTGGGCGATCAGGCCCAGGCCGATCACCTGCCGCAGGATGCGCTGGCCCAGGAGCAGCCACGTGCCCGCGCCGAACAGCATCCCCACCAGGGCGGCCAGCAGCACGTTCACGGCGAGCCCGCCTCCCACAGGGTCCGGACCGCGGCCAGGGTGGCGGCCACCACCACCACGTACACGCCCACGTCGAAGAACAACGAGGTGGTGAGCTTTAGGGGGCCCAGGTACAGCAGGGCGTGGTCCAGAAACGGCCTACCCGCCACCGCCGCGGCGATCCCCGTGGCCGCGGACACGGCCACGCCCGCCGCCACGCCCCGCTCCCACCGTCGCGGCGCAGACGGAGGCCCGAAGGCCAGCCACCCCAGCACCACCGCCAGGGCCGCCACCAGCCCGCCCACGAACCCGCCTCCCGGCGCCTCGTGCCCGGTGGCGAGCAGCCGAAGGCTGTACAGGAAGACCAGGGGTGCCACCACCCGCGCCACGGTGCGGAGGACCACCGTGCTCACCGCGGCCTCCTCGCCAAGGCCAACACGCCCAGGGCCGCGATGCCCAGCACGGTGATCTCGCCCAGGGTATCCAGGCCCCGGGAGTCCACCACCACCAGGTTCACCAGGTTGGTGCCGCCCGCCGCCTCCGCGTGGTGAGCGAAGAACTCCGCGAGCCGGTACGAGGGAGGGCCCGCGGAGGCGTGCCACGCCAACCCCGCGGCCACGGCACCCACCGCCACAGCCGTCAGGAGGTCCAGGCCCGCCAGGGGGTGTCGGTCGGGCACGTCCGGGGTGATCAAGCGCGTGACCACCGCCAGGAACAGCACCAGGGTCACCGTCTCCACCAGCATCTGGGTCAGGGCCAGGTCGGGCGCCCGCAGCCCCACGAACAGGAACACCACCGTGTAGCCCACGGCTCCCAAGGACACCACCGCGGCCACGAGGCTCCGGCTCAGGACCGTGACCAGCACCGCGCCCGCCCCGACCAGGACGAACACCGCCTCCAAGGACGCCTGCGTGGGCGCGGGCCAGCGCCCGTGGCTCACCAGGGGTATCCCCGCACCCACCGCCGCCACTCCCAGGAGCACCACCAGGTAGTCCCGCAGACGACCGGTCAGGGTGGCGTGGGTGAGCCTCTCCGCGGACCGCATGACGAGCGCCTGCAGCGTGTCGAAGACCCACTCCCCGGTCCACCGCACCGGCCGCCAGCTCGCCCGGCCCACCACCCAGCCGGCTCCGGCGCCCGCGGCCACCACCGCCACCGCCGCGGCCACCTTGGGGGGGCCGAACTTCGGCCACACGTTGTGGGGCATCCCCAAAAAGCCCACCACGGCTTCCGGGAGCGCCCGCCACACCCCGAAGGCCACGCACAGGGCGGCCAGGGGCACCGCCGGCGCCCACAGCCCCGCGGGTTCGTGGCGCTCGTGCGCTTCGCCAGGTCCGAAGAACACCGACAGGAACCGGAAGGCGAAGGCCGCGGTGGGCACCGCCCCTACCCACAGCCACACGTCCAGGCCCTTCAACGCCTGGGCCGCCAGGTCCTTGGCCACGAAGCCCCCGCCGCCGGGCAGCGCCACCAGGGAGTACGCGCTCACCGCCGCCAGGGCCGCGGTGGCCGGCATGGACCGGGCCAGGCCACGCAAGTGGCGGATGCGCCGCGTGCCCGTCTCGTGCTCCACCGCGCCCGCCAGCAAGAACAGGGTGCCCTTGTACGCTGCGTGGTTCAGCAGGTACAACACCGCCGCGTCCCGGCCCACCTCGGTCCCCGTTCCCACCAGGGCCGTGGCCAGCCCCAGGGCGCTCACGGTACCGTAGGCCAAAAGCGCCTTCAGGTCGTCCTGCAACGCCGCCACCGCCGCTCCGAACAGGTAGGTGACCAAGCCCACGGGCACCACCCAGCCGCGCCACACCTCCGTCCCGCCCAGAGCGGGAAGCAGGCGCAGCAGCAAGAATACCCCCGCCTTCACCATGGTGGCGGAGTGCAGGTACGCGCTCACGGGGGTGGGCGCCACCATGGCGCCGGGCAGCCAGAAGTGCACGGGCACCTGCGCGGACTTGGTGAACGCACCCGCCAGCACCAAGGCCAGGACCCACGGGTACAGAGCCGACGGACGCCGCCCGGCGAGCTCGGAGATGCGGAAGGTGCCGCTGTCCAGCCCCAGCAGCACGAACCCGGCGAGCATGCACAGCCCGCCCACCACGGTCACCACCAGGGCCCGGAGGGCAGCCTGCCGGGCCTCCCAACGGTCGTCGTAAAACCCGATGAGGAAGAAGGACGCCAGGGAGGTAGCTTCCCAGAACACGTATAGGGTCAGTAGGTCGTCCGCCAGCACGATGCCGAGCATGGCGCCGGTGAACAGGGACAGGTAGGCGAAGAAGGCCGGCTGGCGTGGTTCCCTTGCGAGGTACGCCCGCGCGTACAGGACGATGAGCACTCCCACCCCCGCCACCAGGGAAGCGAACAGCACCCCCAAGCCGTCCGCGCGCAGCGCGTAGCCCACGCCGACTCCGGGAAACCACGCTAGCCCTGCGGACACGGGGCCCTGCGCGGCCACCCGGCCGGCCCCCACCCAGGTGGAGGCCAGGGCGAGGCCGCAGGCCGCCAGGGCCACGGCCCACGCCCCGCGCCGGCTCGCCGCGGCACACGGCGCCGCCAGCACGGGAACCAGCGGGGTTCCCAACAGGAGGAGCTCCATGATCTCCGGAGGGGGACTCCGAGCCCGAGCCCAGCCTACCCGCCACCCGGTCCTGCGTCAAACCCGTGGCGTCCCTTGACGCGGGCTGCTATACTACAGGGCAAACCCGACGATCGGGACGAGTAAGCGGGCAGGACGCTCCAAGAGAGCCGCGAGGTCGGTGCGAGCGCGGCAGCTGTCGGCCCGCTGAATGGACCCGGGAGGGGCGGCCCGAACGCCGACGGGAGTCGGTCCAGTAGGCGCCGACGGGGCTCC
>CAYTFH010000044.1:0-5062 GCA_964437095.1 uncultured bacterium
TTCGGACCCTACGAGCAGCTGCGCCAGCAGGCCCACGCCCAGTGCCAGGCGTACGCACGCCAGGGCTCCGACGCCTACCGCGCCTGCCTGGTGCAGCTGGCGGCCCGTCCCTTCGGCCCCTGCATGAGCCGGGACTTTGCCGTCTACCAGCGCTGCGTGGCCGCCATGACCGCGGGTTACCCGTATCCGGGCAGACCCGTGCTCACGCGCCAGGCGTACCAGGTGGAGGTGGCGGGCGGGGTGCAAAGGGAACGGGACCCGGCCACGAACCAGGTCCGCCGCGAAGCCCGGATCCCGCCCCGTGTGTGGTTCACCCTCCAGCGCCACCCTCAGGGGGTCTACCGCGGCGTGAGCTACGGCCAAGACGGGCGGCCCTCGTCCTCCTACTGGGTGTCGGCCGCCTGCGAGCTGTTGGGACGGGACGGCCGCCCCGCCATGGACGGCATGTACTGCCCGGTCTTCCCGGACAAGCCCTACCTGATGTACCTCGTCCCTCCGCCTGCCCCCGGGTACGCGCCCAGCGCCGTGTTCTTCAAGGGCGGTATGTTGCAGGATGACTTCGACGGGGACGGGAAGGCCGAGCCCGGCTACCTGAGCACCACCGGCGGCGCCGGCGAAGGGTGGACTTCCGGAGGAGCCATCGCCATGGGGTACGACCCCGCAACGAGGCTCCTCAAGTACGCATACCAGTTTTTCGCGCACCAAGGAGGCAGCGCGGGGAACTTCATCCTGGAGAGGTTGCTGCTGTTCCGGGTCCGCTGAGCTAGGCGGCTTCTGAAAGGGCGCACCGCCCGCGCATATCAGGGAATCTGCGGCCCAAGCCACGCCCGGCTGCCGCCAACCGACGGCAAAGTCCGACTACGTCTGGGATGGCCGAACCGGGGCTCCGGCCACCTCGGCGAAAAAGCCTTCGCCAGTCAGGACCACGCCCTCGGAGGCGACGCTCCGCGCCAGGGGGTTGTTCCGGTCCCAGGCGCGCCGGAATTCCTCCGGAGTGAACCCCACCGGCTGTACTCCCGCGGGCGCGTCGGCCACGAGCACGGCCAGCCGGTCGGGGGCGCGCTCAGGTAGACCCTCCGCCACCACCACCACGTCCACGTCGCTCCACAGGTTGAAGTCGCCCCTGGCCACCGACCCCACCACCGCAGCGGCCACCACGGGGAGGCGCTCGGCCAGCCGCTGCACGTAGCTGCGGGCGAGGCCGATCAGCCGCTCCCGCTGGCGCTCCCGCTCCGCCAACACATCACCCACCCAGCGACCTCCAAGTAGCGTCCACGTAGGCCAGGACGCGCTCAGCGTCCGCCATGGCCTCCCGAGAGTCCTCCGGCCCGTAGTGGCTGCCTGGAGAGCCAGCAGCGTGGGCGTCCGGGTAGCGGGACGGGATGTAGTGACGCCCCAGACGGCGAAGGGTCGCGGCCACGTCCTCCGGAAGCTCCAGACCCGCTGCCCGTGCCATCTCGCCCAGGCGCACCAGGTCGTCGCCCCACGGGCCGCGGCCCAGGCCGTGGAGCAAAGCTTTCAAGGCCAGCTGCGCGGCTTGCTCTGCCGCAAAGCACGCCCAGTTGTGGAGCCCGGCTCCGGCCTGCAGGTGCGCGCTTTCCAGCGCCCGGTCCGCCTCCCGGCGCCAGCGCTCGAACTCGTCCCGGTCGAGGGCTGCGCTCACCTTCCCGACACCGTCCCAGAAGGCGCCTGCCGCGGTCTTCCGCCGCAGCGGCGACGAGCTCACCGTTCCCGGATTCCCTTCGCGATCCCCGCCCCGGGTAGCCGGGGCGCAAAAGCGGCTTTCCCCTGCAGCAGGGTCACCGGTTCACCCCGCCACGCCGTGCCGGAGAGCAGAAATGAGGAGCGTGGGTCCTCGGGCCACTCCACGTGGAGCATAGCCCGTCTTGCTCCGGAGGGTAAAGCCGGTCGGACCTCCCCGGTGGACCCGCGGGGTGGGACAGCCCGGGCCTTAGCTCAGCTGGAGGACCCCAAAAACGGCTACGCGATTTTTGGGGACCCGGATGGTCTACCCCAGGATCGCCGGCGCGATGCCAGGGACCAGCCGCACCACTTCCTCCCCAAACTGCCGAGGGTACGGGGACTTGCTCCTGGGCATTGTGGACTCCTTTCCGAGGCTGTTTGCCTCCAGTGTTCGGGTGTCCACGAGGCCAGGCAAGTCCAAGGGTTGCCCTGCGGCTGCCGTGCGTGCCGGTTACAGCCATTGGCCGCGCCGCGATCCCAGTCTCAACCGACCACCGGCTCGAACCCCAAAGCCCAGAAGTCGTCGTCGAACGCGAAGGCCCGTCGCACACCCTGGCGCCTCATGAACTCGAAGCTCGTCCAGTCCACCAGGCTGACGTGCGGCTTCCCGGCGGCCAGCATGGCGGTGCACGCAGCGTCGTGGAGCTGGGAGTCCACCCACACCACCCGAACGACGGGAAGCACGTCGTCCACCAAGGCGCGGACCGCTTCCATCCCCAGGCGGCGCTGGACCAGGGCCGCGCACTCCACGACCACGTAGTTGGTCGTTACGAGGGCCTCGTCCCTCTCCAGCAGCAAGCGCCACACCCGGGCAGCCTCGGCGTGGCTGGCATCGCCCCGGTCCAGCAGCGCGTACAGGGCGGAGGTGTCGACGAAGGTCAACGGCCGAAGGCTTCGCTGAGGTGGCGGTCGTGTTCCACCGCGACGTCGGCAAACCCGGAGCAGAAGCGCCCGACCGCAGCCAGAGCACGTTGCCTGCGCTCTTCCCTGGAGGGCTCCGTGTGAGCCCTGAGCAATTGCTCCACGGCCTCCCGGACGAGCTCCGCCACAGGCCTGCCCTGCTCGGCGGCCAGCCGCCGCAACCGGTCAGCCTGCTCCTTGGTGAGCTGGATCTGAGTCCGGACCATGGCGAGCACCCATCGGATGCTAACATGCTGGAAGAGAAGCTGACAAGATGGCACGGCGTTGAGACCCCAACCCGGGTGGGCCAGCGCCTGCGGGAGGTGCGAGAGCGCACGTCCGCCGAGAGGGCGGCCCGGTGGGGCAGCTTGAGCGGAGGCCGGCAGGCTGAGGCCGGAGCTGGCCAGGCCCACGAGCGGCTGGAGGCGGCCCGGGCGGCCTTGGCTCGGCAGCGGGCGTACTTCTGGCCACCCTGGCGACCCTCGCGAAGCTGTTCGGCTACGCCGCGTGGGGGCTACTTAGGCTACTCCGTCCTCGATTCCGGCGTCGTCTGGTGAACAACCGGCGTCTCAGGAGCGCTCGGATCTGCGATTCCGAGGCTGGCGCGGATCTCCGGGAGGCAGGCTTCGGTCCAAACCCGGGTCTCCCACCCGCCCTTGGCCAGGATCGCGAGAATTTCCCTTTGGTGCGGTTCCAGCTTGGGTTTCCCTGCCTTGAGTTCCACTGCGAGTCTCTGGGCTCCGCGGGCCAGAAGAAGGTCGGGCGTGCCGCTGGGCCAGTTCAGCAACAGGACTTTCCACCCGCCCTCACGCGCCCACGCGAGCACGTCCAACAGGAGCGCGAACTCCACCCCCCTTGGGCGCGCAAATTCCAGGCGCCTGCGCGCCCGCTCCAGTAGCTGCCTCCGCCTGGGTCGCTCAACCCCGAACGATCGCAACCCGGACCTCAGGCCGGCGAGAAGAGCCTCCCTGCCAATCCAGTAATCAAAGATCAGCGCGGCGGAATTCCCCAGAGCTGAAATGTAGCTTCCCTCTCGCCTCATGATATACGTCCACCTGGCTCCGAAGGCCCCTAGCTTGGTGGGGCTGGCCTCTCCGAGCTCTGGGAAGAGCTGTGCCCCGTGGCGCGGATTCGACAGCAGGAAACTGACGGTATTGCCGATGGCGACTGCCGGATCGAATCCCCTCGGCCACCCGCCACGCCGGACAATGTGGCGGGCCCACGGGCTTTCGCGGAGACGCGAGACGTCGCGCCAGAGGACGAAGTCGCGCGGGGTCAGGATGAGGATGCCGCGATACTCCATCAAACGGAGCAGGTGCCAGTCGGTCGTGATGACCGCCTGCGCCCCGGCGACCACGGCAGCCTCCAGGGCCGGATGTGACCGGGGCGGGTCCCATGCAGCGCGTGGGGCCGTGGGATCCTCCGTCCAGACAGTTGAGTCCGCGTCAAGCAGGGAAGCGAGCCGCCTCCCGGCAGCAGCCGTGCGCAGATACTGATGGTAGTGCTTGGCCAGCGCGGGAGTGACCGTGACGCTAATCTGTCCTGTGCTCCAGAGGTCGAGCATGAGGCGGTACAGGCCGGCCTCCCTGGCCATGCCGCGCGCGACCACGTCGGCATCCAGGAGGACACGCACGTCCGAGGGCCACGAGGAGGGGATTCGTTGAGCCGTGATGGATAGGCGCCTTGATGGCCCTGCGGCCCCTCCAGGTCGGGTGCCGAAGTTGGCGCGCATTGACCTGCAACCAGGCGACAACTCACTACGTCGGCGGGTCAAGCTGTGAGCCTGTGGACCCACCCCGCTTTCGTAGACAGGTTAGTGCTGACAGCTTCAGATCCTGGTGACCCACCACCTCGGACCTACCCCACTTTCGTGGACAGGTTAGGGCTGACGCCTTCAGATCCCGCCACCGTGGTCCCGTTCCGGGGCATCGTGGACTCCTTTCCGAGGCGTTTTGTCCCCACTGTTAGGGCGTCCACGGAACCGGGGCAAGTCCACACGACCCGCTACCAGACTTCCATCCCCTTACTCCACGGTCTGCAGCTCCACCCGCCGGGCCTCCGTCACCCGCTTCGACGCGTCAAGGATCTCCAGGGAGACCAGGTTGCCGTGCTCGTCGTAGTCCAGGATCACGCCAGGTTTGTCCTCGTCGCTCTCCGCCACCGCCGCACCTTCTCGGAAGATCACGCTTAGGCTATCCGTCCTGGCGTCGTAGATGATCTTCATCTCTCCCTCCAATACTTCGACAGCTTAGTAGTCCGGTAGACAGTAACAACTTCCATCGGCTGCCTGTCCGTATCTACCACGACCCGTATCACTTACTCCTTGCTCCCCATTTTGACGCGAGCCTGGCAGACCGCCCCCCTTTCTCGCTGCTTCGAGGATATAGGGGTAGCGAGGGCGTTGACTAGGCGGAGGAAC
>CAYTFH010000045.1:0-4884 GCA_964437095.1 uncultured bacterium
GCCTGTACCGCCTCATGCTCGACCTCTGGAGCACAGGACAGATTAGCGTCACGGTTACTCCGGCGCTGGCCAAGCACTACCATCAGTATCTGCGCACGGCTGCTGCCGCGAGCCAGCTCGCTTCCCTGCTTGACGCGAACTCAACTGTCTGGGCCGAGGATCCCACGGCCCCACGCGCTGCATGGGACCCGCTCCGGCCACATCCGGCCCTGCAGGCCGCCGTGGGGGGCGAGAGTTCGCGCTCCTGTTGGACGTGCTCGAGTCGGCGCGTGAGGGCGGGTGGAAAGTCCTGTTGCTGAACTGGCCCAGCGGCACGCCCGACCTTCTTCTGGCCCGCGGAGCCCAGAGACTCGCAGTAGAACTCAAGGCAGGGGAACCCAAGCTGGAACCGCACCAAAGGGAAATCCTCGCGATCCTGGCAAAGGGCGGGTGGGAGGCCCGGGTTTGGACCGAGGCCTGCCTCCCAGAGGTCCGCGCCAGCCTCGGAATCGCAGCTCCCAGCGCTCCCGAGACACCGGTTGTCTACCAGACGACACCCGAATCAGGGACGGAGTAGCCTGGGCAGCCCCGCGCCTGGTAGCCGAACACTGTCCCGAGGGCCGCCAAGGGCCGCCAGCAAGTACGCCCGCTGCCGGGCCAGGGGCGACCCGGTCCGCCTCCAGCCGCTCGTGGGCCTCGCCAGCTCCGGCCTCAGCCTGCCGGCCTCCGCTCAAGCTGCCCCACCGTGGCGCCCTCTCGGCGGACGTGCGCTCCCGCGCCTCCCGCAGGCGCTGGCCCACGCGGGTCGGGGTCTCGAACGCCGTGCCATCTTGTCAGCTTCTATTCCAGCATGTTAGCATCCGATGGGGCTCGCCATGGTCCGGACTCAGATCCAGCTCACCAAGGGGCAGGCTGACCGGTTGCGGCGGCTGGCCGCCGAGCAGGGCAGGCCTGTGGCGGAGCTCGTCCGGGAGGCCGTGGAGCAATTGCTCAGGGCTCACACGGAGCCCTCCAGGGAAGAGCGCAGGCAACGTGCTCTGGCTGCGGTCGGGCGCTTCTGCTCCGGGTTTGCCGACGTCGCGGTGGAACACGACCGCCACCTCAGCGAAGCCTTCGGCCGTTGACCTTCGTCGACACCTCCGCCCTGTACGCGCTGCTGGACCGGGGCGATGCCAGCCACGCCGAGGCTGCCCGGGTGTGGCGCTTGCTGCTGGAGAGGGACGAGGCCCTCGTAACGACCAACTACGTGGTCGTGGAGTGCGCGGCCCTGGTCCAGCGCCGCCTGGGGATGGAAGCGGTCCGCGCCTTGGTGGACGACGTGCTTCCCGTCGTTCGGGTGGTGTGGGTGGACTCCCAGCTCCACGACGCTGCGTGCACCGCCATGCTGGCCGCCGGGAAGCCGCACGTCAGCCTGGTGGACTGGACGAGCTTCGAGTTCATGAGGCGCCAGGGTGTGCGACGGGCCTTCGCGTTCGACGACGACTTCTGGGCTTTGGGGTTCGAGCCGGTGGTCGGTTGAGACTGGGATCGCGGCGCGGCCAAGGGCTGTAACCGGCACGCACGGCAGCCGCAGGGCGACCTTGGGAGGCGTAGCCGGATGCGCCTGGTAGACGATATCGGCGTCGCAGACCCGCCGTGTGGTGGCTGGCTCGCGCGGACGGTGAGCGCGGATCCGCGGGAGGCCCTGCGGGTGCGCCGGGCGCCCACCGTTCCGGATGCCGGCCCGGTGATGCTCGATGCCGTGGAGGAGCGCTCCCGGGGGTCCTGCCCCATGCTGGTCGGTGGGTGGAGCGCGGTGGGTGGAAAGCGGGCGATGCAGGCCCCGGGACCCCAGTCCAGGAGCTCCTCCTGCAGGTGCATCCGCCATGCTCCCCCGCGGCGCCGCGTCCGCCCAGAGGGTCCGCCCCGTGACCTGCCCGCCGAGGCCCTGGACGCCTGCTGGGCCGAGTTCTCCGCCTTCCTTGCTGGTCTGGAGGCCCACGGAGCCCCTGGTCGGAAGCACGCGTATGTAGACCTCATGCGTGCTACAATTGAGCGCAGGAGGTGATGGCATTGGCTGTTGCCGCGAAGCGCGTCACACTGAGGCTGCATCTTCCCGTCGTCAAGGCCCTGGATGAGCTCGTGGCCGGCGGCTGGGCTCCTAGCAGGAACGCCCTCGTCGAGCGGCTGGTGGAGGAGGCGGTGCGCCGACACCGCCGCCGGCAGAGGGAAGAGGCCATGTACCGGGAATACCTGGAGGCCTTCAGCGACCCCGCTTACAGGGAAGAGCAGGAGCGCATCCTTTGGGAGTTCGCGCGGGCCGATGCTGAAGCCATGGGAGAGGAGCATTGACGGCTCGCCGGTGGTCCCTGGTGGAAGTGGACCTGGGAGACCCGTCTGGACACGAGCAGGGCTTTGTGCGGCCCGCCCTGATCATCAGCAATGAGCCGTTCAACCGGGCGTCCGGGTTGCTGACCGTCCTACCGGTCACCTCTGCCAAGCCCGGTCGTCCGGTCCGCCCCCACGAGGTTTTTCTTCCCACACACGCCGCAGGCAATTCGGTGGACTCGATCATCCTTCCGCACCAGATCAGGACTATCTCCGCCCTCCGGATCCGAAGGTTCCTCGGGCGGCTCACAGACCGGTCGGTGCGGCTGGAGGTCCTGGAGAAAGTGTTGAGGCACCTGGGGTTCGAGGACCCCCGCGACGTGGAGGAGGAGCCGTGACCTAAGGGCCGCCGGGGAGGAGCGCCCGGGTGGCGGGGGGGGCAGGCCGGGGCGTGGGCCTGGTAGGTGGCCATTGACAACCGCTTAAGCAGTGGACCCCTTATTGGCGCATGTCATATGCTCATGCCGGGTGTACGGGATGCGGGCGGTTACCGTGGCCGAGGCAAGGAGGCGCCTCCCGTCCCTTCTCGCTGACGTGGAGCACGCAGGACCTGTGCTCATCACCCGGAGAGGCAAGCCCCGGGCGGCCCTGGTGCCGGCCGCCGACTTCGAGCGGATGAGGCGGGCCGCAGCCCTGCTGGAGGCGCTGGAGATCTTCAGGACCCTGGGAGAAGCAGAGGGAATCCCCGATGCCCTGTCGGCGGCCCGCCAGAGCAGGGAGGAGCTGGAGGGCCGGACCTGACCGGAGCAGTTCCCGACGCGAGCGTCCTTTTGGCCTTCTACCTGCCGGCCGAGCCGTACAAGCGGGACGCGCTGGCTATCCTGGAAGCGTACGCCCGCGGAGAACTCCAGTTGGCCATCCCGGCGCTGTGTTGGTACGAATTCCTCAACGCACTTTCCAAAGCAGTGAGGGGGTTGAGGGGTGGACAGCGGATCCGCGAGGACGACGCTGCCCGGATCCTCCGCTCGTTCCTGGACGTGGGGCTCCAGACCGTGCATTGGGAGGGGGACGAGCGTGAGATCCTGGAAACCTCGGTGCGGTACGGGTGCTCCGCCTACGATGCGGCCTATCTCGTACTGGCAAGCCGCAGGGGCTGGCCCGCGGTGACGGCCGACGACCGCCTGTACCCCCCACCTCGGGGATCGGTTCCCGGGGACGCTGCGGCACGTCCGCGAGGCCGCGGCCGCCCTCAGAGGCGGTGGCTGAGTGTGCCACGCTTTCTGAACCGGTCGAGGATACACCCAGGTCCGGCAGGATCTCCAGCAGCTCCGCCAGTACATTCAACATGTGTGTTACCCTCTGTTCGGGGATCACCTGCCGAGGGGATCGTGGAATGCCCTGTGCGAAGCCAAGGATCAACACCGTGCTGGAGCCTCCGCTCGTAGACGTGGGTCTTTCCCCTCTTATGGCGGACGCATGGATGCCCTGGGCCACAGGCTCTCCGGACGCATCGACACCCTGGGCCAGAAGGTGGACCGCTTCCGGGAAGAGCTCTCCGGACGCATCGACGTCGCTTGGCTCGCCGGCACCCTCGTCGCCACCCTCGTGTCCGTGCTCGGGCTGCTGGGCGCCGCTCTCTTCGGCCGCTAGCCGTGCTACTCCCCGCCGGGAGGCGCTTCCATGATGAGCGCGATCACGGGGTAAAAGGGAAGGAGACGGAAATGCCGGGTAAGCGGAAGAGTGGCAGTGGGGCTCGGACCGCGAGGGTTCGGCGTCCGCGGGCAGCTCAATCGCCGGCGGAGCTGAGGAAGAGGTCGCGCAGCTGGAGGCGGAGAGGAAGAACAGCCAGCTCGAGGAGTGGCTTCGTGACTGCGAGGACGAGCGTGACGGGCTCCAGTCCCAGGTCGAGGATCTGATGCGCGAACGTGCCCAACGAAGGGGAGCCATGGTCCAGTACGGCGAGTGACAGAGTCAGGTCGCCGGCTACTGGTCCAGGGCTGCTCTTGCGGGCCTGCACGGGCTCTGACGGCTAGGTGGCGGAGCCGAACGCCGCGAGCGAGATTCCGCTGGGCGAAGCCGCGGACTGGCTCGGCGAGTACGTCTTGCGGGCAGGACAAGAAAGGTGAGCTGAGGTGGTAGGGTGGGGACGTGTCACCGGATCTCCACGACTCTGTTCCTGGACGTCGAAGTCCGGGGGCTCGTGGAGCAGCTGCGACCTCTCCGCATCATCCCCTTCTGCTCGCGGGCGAATCGAAAGGCCGGCGGCCGGAATGGTCTGGAAGAGGAGCGAGGAAGGGCGCCGCCGTCCGTGGCTAAGGTGGGGCCCGTCTCTACCTCCTCCGACTGGAGCCCCGAGTCAGAGCTGTACACCCGCCCCCGCCTCTGTCGCTGCGCAGATCATGGCGCCGGCGAAGGAGACCCGCCCGGATGGTCTGAGCCGGTCCCTTAGCTCGTTCCCGATGACGACCTGCCGCCGCCCAGGGCGTCCCCCGGCTGGGTGCCCTCTCGGCGGAGGTCCGTTCGCTCTCGACAGCAATTCTGCGCCTAAGTCGACGGATTCAAGCGGGGCAGTGCCGGCAGCCCGGCGCCGTGGCCCGC
>CAYTFH010000046.1:0-4536 GCA_964437095.1 uncultured bacterium
GAGGGTTGTCAAGGGTATCGTCCAACAGAACGGTGAACAGTGTCAACTGTTTAGGGGGGAAGAACGTGGCAGGATCCGGTCGCTGCGTTCAAGGGGATCCGAATGCCTGTTCGCACCCATCGCGTGGCTGTGCCCCGCAGCGAGCGGTGAGCCTTGGGACCGGCAAAGCGGTGGCTCCGCAACACCGTACACATGATCGCATCTTTGGGCGGCGAGCAGCGGCATTTTCGGGTGCCCATGGTAGAGGCCTGTTGGTCACAGCGGGGTCGCGACTTCCCCTGACCTCCGAGCGGGGGGCCAAGGGCGACCGTTCCGGCAGCCTAGCGGACGGTCCCTCAGGTACTCCCCGTGGTCCCCTTGGACCCACGGCCCACTTGGCTGACCTTCGTAACCCACATCTGCAGGCCAAAAACGCATAGAAGGGAGGTGTTGTTTGCAATGCGTCGGGCGCTGGTTTCCGTCCTCTGCTGGTGGTTCGTGGTGACCTACTCCGGGCAGGTTATGGGCCCCTTCTCAAGCTATTCCGAGTGCAACGCGTGGGCTCGAATCCTGTCGGAGCTTTACTGGAACGTGAGACCGTACTGCGAGCTTCGGTAGACGGGGTTGTGGACTTGCCCCGGTTTCGTGGACACCCGAGCGCTGGAGACAAACAGCCCCGGAAGGGGGGCCACGATGCCCAGGAGCAAGTCCCCGTACCCTCGGCAGTTTGGGGAGGAAGTGGTGCGGCTGGTCCCTGGCATCGCGCCGGCGATCCTGGGGTAGACCATCCGGGTCCCCAAAAATCGCGTAGCCGTTTTTGGGGTCCTCCAGCTGAGCTAAGGCCCGGGCTGTCCCACCCCGCTGGTCCACCGGGGAGGTCCGACCGGCTTTGCCCCGGGAGTAGGACGGGCTATGCTCCACATGGAGCGGCCTGAGGACCTACGCTGCTTATTTCTGCTTTCCGGCACGGCGTGGCAGGGTGAACGGGCGACGCTGCCGCAGCAGAAAGCCGCTTTTGCCTTGTGGACGACGCTTCGGAGGTCGCCCAGCGGGTGGCGGGCCGGCTGCAGCGACTGTTGGGCCGGAGGCGGGCACCCTACGTGGTCGGGTCGGTGCTGGCCGCTTTGGGGCTCGTGGGGCTCCTCCTCGCCCTCGCCCCTCAAGTCATCGTGACTCCCTTGCCCGCCCCGGTGCTCCGGGTAGCGGGAGGCTTCCTCGCAACCGCGTGGGACAACGGACTCCAGCGTGCGGGTCCCTTCTTCTCCTGGTGGGTCTGGCCACCGCCTGGCGGGCCCTGCGCGGCCACGACCCGCGGGATACCGCGGCGGACGGCCTGGCGTCGGGGATCACGCTGGCGCTGGTGTACTGGGGAGGTTCGCAGGCTTGGAACGCCATCGCGGAGATAGAGACGCCGTCCGGGTGGTGGCCCCTGGTGCTGGCCTCGGTGCCCGTGCTCGTGGAGGAAGCCAAGCAGGTCTCCAGGGGGACAAGGGCCGGGTCCGGGGCTCTGGCCGTGGCGGCGGTGGCGCTCCTGGGGATTTCCACCACCGCCTTCCAGTCCGGCGCCAACCCCACCTCCGCGGTGCGGAGTACCACCCTGTATCCCCTCCTGGGGATGGTCCTGCGGGGGCTGCCGCACCTTCTGGCACGGGTGGTGGTGGGCTGGAGCACGGAGGTCCCATCGGCGCGCCTGTTCTTCGCGGGGTACTTCTGCGCGCTGCGCGCGGCGTCGCTGGCTCCCAGCCTGCGCGACGGGTCTTTCGCCCTGGCGGTCCTCTTCTGGCCCGCTGCCGTGCGGCTCGCAGGGGTGAGCCTGGAAGGATCCTACCACGCGCGGGCAGCGAGCCTGCTCCTGGTGGCCTCCGGGACCCTCGCGTTCTACTACGACCCCATGTTCCTGCCGGTGCCCTTCGTACCGTGGATGGGAGCCTTACTGGAGCGCCTGGGTCAGGTGCAGGCGACGCAGTTGCTCTCCACGGCCCAGGTGCTGGCGGCTGGGGCTGGGGTGGCCGCGGGGATCGCCGCGGGCCGCAGGCCCCTGCGCTGGGCCGCGGCGGCGGTGGCGTGGCTGGCGTGGAACCGGCTCGTGCTCTGAGTCATACTGCTGCGCGCGAAGCGGTAAGCGTTGGGAGATCGCCACCCACGGACGTGTCCGGCCCGTGGGGCCGCGCGCGGGCGGCAGGCGTGGCACAATCTGGGTGAGGTGGCGGAGATGGCGATCCGGCTGGACTTGCTGCGCCCGGTGACGGACGAGGAGCTGCTACTCCTGTCGGAGCGCAACCCTGGCTACCAGTTCGAGCGGACCGCAGACGGGAGGTTGGTGGTGAGCCCTACTGGGATGGAAGGCGGGCGGCGGAGCGGGGAAGTCTGCGGGCAGCTCCGGGAATGGAACAGGCGCACGGGGCTCGGGGTGGTGTTCGACTCCTCCACAGGTTTCCGGCTTCCGGACGGCTCGTTGTTGTCCCCGGACGCCTCCTGGGTATCTCGCGGACGGTGGGAGGGCCTGAGTCCGGAGGAGCGGGAAGGGTTCGGCCGGTTCTGTCCGGATGCCGTGTTCGAGATCCGTTCGCCCTCGCAGACCCTGCAGGAGTTGCGGGAGAAGATGGAAGTTTACCTGCGTCACGGAGCCCGCGTTGCGGTGCTGGTCGACCCCTACGCCCGCACCGTGGAGGTGTACCGGCCGGGACGAGGGGTGGAGCGGTACGTGGATCCGCAGCGGGTGCCGCTGGACCCTGAGCTTCCGGGGTTCGAGCTGGAAACTGGGCCGGTGTTCGAGGGGTAGCTCCGGGGCCGGTGGCGGTGGCAGGCTACCCGGCGAGCCGGCCCTGGGGCCCGGGTGGAACGCGAGAGCTGTTCTGGTCCTGAGGTGGAGCGGACGGACCTGATCGCTCTGCTGGTCGCCGCGGTGGTCGTGGCGGACCTGGTCCTCCTGGCCGTGCTGCTGCGCCACCTGCCCCGGGCGGCCGGGGAGCGGCGGCTGCGGGCGGAGGAGTGGGCCCGGAGGCTGGAGTCCGATCCCCGGCTGCGCATGCTGTACGACGCCCACCGGCGGAACTGGTGGCGGGTGGGGATCGTCACGTGGGTGGACATGGCGGCGAGCCTCGCGGCGTCTGGGGCACTGTGGTGGCTGCTGGCGGACCTGGGGCTGGTCTCCCCGCTCCACGACGGCCTGTCAGAGCTGGAGTTAGCGGGGGTGGCGGCGCTCGGCGTGGTCGTGTGGGTCTCCCTGTGGACGTGGGGCATCAGGAGGCTCGGGACGAACCCGGGGATGCGGGTGGCCCGCCTCGTGGCCGTCTCATCGGAGGGCGGGATGCCGGTGCCAGCCGACAAGCTGCGCCCGCCGGACAAGGGGGACTATCGGAGGGACGACGCGCCCCGGATGCTCTTCGTGCCCGAAGAGGAGCTGCGGCGTCCCGACCTGCCCCCGCCCGGGATGCGGAGCAGGTAGCGAAGGCCGGGCCCGATCGCTCGGACCGGCCCATACCGAGCGCAGCCCGCACCCTGCTCGCTAGGTCTTGTGGATACCGGGCCGGGTCGGCCGTAGCCAACGCCCGAGCTAAGCGGTCTTCGACAGCGGCAGGGTCTCGGCCCGTGGGGTGCGTAGACTCCTGAAAAACGGATGGCCCGCGCGACGAGCGGGGCCCAGTGTGGCAGAGCGGGGATCGGTTCGGGGTGGATCCTGGTCGGGCCGGGCGGATTTGAACCGCCGACCTCCTGAACCCCATTCAGGTGCGCTCCCAGGCTGCGCTACGGCCCGACCTGCGAGCGGATTATATCATGGTCCCGTGGGCGTGTCCGGCCGGCTGACGGTCCTGTTCCTCGCCGTGCTCGCCCTGTCGGTGGCAGGGTTCGCGGCCGCGGGCTGGGCGACCCGGACCCCCCACGTGCACCTGGCCCGGATCCTGCAGGCCCTGCGGGACGGGGACGCGGAGGCGGCCCTGCGGTGGGTGGACGTGCCCGCGGTGGCGGCCTCCGTGGTGGACGTCATCCAGGAGGAGTGGGTGGAGGCCCGTGCGGGCGACCCCTCCCGTTACGTCGCGTCTCCGCTGGTACGGCCGCTGCTGCGCGGGGCCTTCGGCGTGGCCCGGAGCCAGGTGCAGCGCCGGGTTGAGGAAGAGCTGCGGGCCACGGTGCGCCGGATCGCGCACGGATACCCCGACGCCCCGGTGCAGCTGCCCCGCTGGGGAGGCTACCCCGTGAGCCTCGCCGCGGTCCTGTGGTTCGCGGACGTCCAGTGGCTTGGCGCGGACCGGGTGAAGGTCTCCGCCGGCCCCCAGGACCGTCCGTGGCTGAAGGTGGAGATGGCGTGGCGCGGTGACCGGTGGGTGGTGGTAGCGGCGGACCGGGAGTGGGTGGCAGGCATGGTGCGGCCCCACCTCACGCGCCCCGGCACGCCCGAGCCGCAGCCCAGGGAGGGGCCGTAGGCGGCGGCCGCCCGTCGCCTCACCTCCGAGGGAAGAACCGCGTACGGGCGTTTTCGCGCCAGGGTCCTGGCGGTGGTAGCTTCCATCCCGCGGGGCCGGGTGCTCACGTACGGAGACGTGGCCGCCCTCGCCG
>CAYTFH010000047.1:0-4323 GCA_964437095.1 uncultured bacterium
AGAAACGCCCGGGTGCGTTCGTGCCGGGGGGAGGAGAAGAACACGTGGGGCGGGGCGACCTCCACCACGGTGCCCTCGTCCATGAACACCACGCGGTCTGCCACCTCCCGGGCGAACCCCATCTCGTGGGTGACCACCACCATGGTCATGCCCCGCCGCGCCAGGTCCCGCATCACGTCCAGCACCTCCTGGATCATCTCCGGGTCCAGGGCGGAGGTGGGCTCGTCGAACAGCATGATCTTGGGTTGCATGGCCAGGGCGCGGGCGATGGCCACCCGCTGCTGCTGGCCCCCCGACAGCTGCGAGGGGTAGCTGTCGGCTTTCTCCGGGATCCCGACCCGTTCCAGCAGCTCCCGGGCGACCCGCTCCGCCTGCTCCCGAGACCACTTCCGGACCAGCACGGGCGCCAGGGTGATGTTCTGGAGCACGGTGAGGTGGGGGAACAGGTTGAACTGCTGGAACACCATCCCCACCTCGCGGCGGACCGCGTCCACGTGCCGCAGGTCGTCGGTGAGCTCGATGCCGTCCACCACGATGCGGCCGCGGTCGTGGCGCTCCAGCCGGTTGATGCAGCGGATGAGGGTGGACTTGCCGGACCCCGAGGGACCGCACACCACCACCACCTCCCCCGGGAACACCTCCAGGTCGATGCCGCGCAGGACGTGCAGGCGGCCGAACCACTTGTGCACGCCCCGCAGGAGGATGATGGGGTCCCTGTGGCTCACGGGGCCTCCGCCACCAGCCGCCGCTCAAGTCGTTGGGTGGCCACGGAGAGCGGGTAACACACGAGGAAGTACAGCGCGGCCACCACCAGCCAGATCTCGAACGACGCCAAGGTGCGCTCCACCACCCGCCGGCCCGCGGTGGTGAGCTCGAACACGTTCACGATGGCGGCCAGGGACGTGTCCTTGAGCAGGGTCGTGAACAGACCCATGAGGGGTGGCAGGGTCCGCCGCAGGGCCTGGGGGAGGATGACCCACCGCAGGGTCTGCCGGGCGTTGAGGCCGAGGGAGCGTGCGGCCTCCCACTGGCCTCGGGGCAGGGACTGGATGGCGCCCCGCACGATCTCCGCGGTGTTGGCGGCCGCGAAGAACGTCATGGCCACGCTGGCCGCGAGGAACGGGTTGAGGCGGAGACCCAGGGCCGGCAGGCCGAAGAAGATGAAGAAGATCTGCATGATGAGGGGCGTGTCCCGGAACAGTTCCACGAAGGCGGTGGACGCGGCGTAGACTGTCCCCCGGCCCAGCCTCGCCAACCCGACCAAGAACCCCAAGGCGGTGCCGAGGATCATCACCAGCAGGCCGAGGACCACCGTCCCCCGGAGTCCCTCCAGTAGGTAGGGGAGGTTGGCCGCCACCACGGACCAGCGCATGGCCTCAGCGTTCCCGAACCCGCAGGTACGCCAGGGAGCGCGCCTCCACGCCGCGCAGGGCCCACACCAGGACCAGGACCAGGCCCAGGTACAGCAGGGTCGCCGTCGCGTACACCTCGAAGCTACGGAAAGTCCAAGCTTCCAGGTCCCGGGCCACGAAGGTGAGTTCCACCATGCCGATGGTCGAGACCAGGGACGAGTTCTTCACCAGGGCCACGAAGTTGTTCCCTAGAGCGGGCAGGCTGATTCGGGCCGCCACGGGTAGGACGACGTGCCGGAACCGTTGCCAGGGGGACAGGCCCAAAGCGGCCGCCGCCTCCCGCAGGCCCCGGGGGACCGCCTCCAGCCCTGCCCGGAAGACCTCCGCGTTGTACGCGGCGGTGTACAGGGACAGCGCCAGGAGGCCGGACTGGAACGGCGAAAGCCGTAACCCCACCCGGGGCAGCCCGAAGAACACGAAGAAGATCTGGACCAGCAGAGGCGTGTTGCGGAACCCCTCCACGTACGCGGCGCCAAGCCAGCGCAGGGGCCGAAGGGGACTGGTGCGGGCCGCGGCCACCGCCACCCCCACGAGGGAGGCCAGAACGATGGCCAGGGCGGAGACCTGAAGGGTCAACAGGGCTCCGCGCAGGAGAGCCGCGAGCGCCTCAAGCCAGAACTGCGCGGAGCCCTGCATGCGGCGCGGGCTACAGCTTCAACTCCAGCGGGCACTTGGCGGGCTGGAGCAGCTGCCCGGCTACCTCCCCGAACCACTTGCTCACCAGCTTGGCGTGGATCCCCTGGGAGCGGATGCGGGCCAGGGCGACGTTGATGGTGCCCAGCAGGTCCGTGTCCCCCTTGCGCACGCCGATGCCGTACGGGCCGGGCATCTGGGGAGGCCAGCCCACCACCTTCAGGGTGTTGTCCTGCTTGGCGAAGGCCAAGAGGAGCACGTCGTCCTGGACGAACGCCTCCGCACGGCCGTCCTTAAGGGCCAGCAGGGCTTCCGAGTTCTGCCCGAAGGTGATGCGCTGGGCCTGGGGAGCTAGGGTGGCCACCACCCGGTCCCCCGTGGATCCCTGCACGGTGGCCACGCGCTTGCCGTTCAGGTCCGTGAACCGGTTGATGGTGGTGTTGTCCCGCCGGACGAGGATCAGGTGGCCGGAGCAGAAGTACGGGACGCTGAAGTCCACCACTTCCTTCCGGGCCCGGGTGATGGTCATGGTGGCCACCACCGCGTCGATCTGGCCCGTCTGGAGCATGGGGATCCGGTTGGCGGAGGTCACCGGGACCAGGCGGACCCGATCGGGGCTCCCGAGGACGATGCGGGCGATCTCGCGGCTCAGGTCGATGTCGAAGCCCTGCAGTTGGCCGCGCTCGTCCACGAACCCGAAGGGAGGAAAGTCCGCCTTCACCCCCACCACCAGAACGCCGCGCTGGCGAACCACGTCCAGGGTCCCCGCCGCGAAGGCGGCCCCGGCCACCAGCAACACCACACACACCACAGCCAGCAGCCTTCTCATCGTCCTCACCCCCTGGCGAGTGGCTTGCACCCCCCAAAGTAGCGCGGGCGCCTGGCCGCGGCAACCGGGCGGACCATGGGGGCGCGGCCCTTACGGACGGAGGGACCGCAGCGGTCTACGCCGGCCCCTTGCCGGGATTGAGGATCCCGTCCGGATCCAGCAGGGCCTTGATCCTGCGCATCCAGTCCAACGCGGGACCGTGTTCGGCGGCGAGGTATTTGCGCTTGCGCAATCCCACCCCGTGCTCCCCGGTGGCCGTGCCGCCCACCGCCAGAGCCCGCTGGACCAGCTTCTCGCTGTACTCCTCCGCCCGGCCGTACTGGTCCGGCGGCGTGGCCACCACCACGTGGAAGTTCCCGTCGCCCACGTGCCCCACGATCCCGCCCGCAAGGCCGCTGTCCTGCAACAGCCGGTGGGCGAAGGCCACCAGGTCTGGGAGCCGCGACAGGGGCACCGCCACATCCGTGGTAAGGAACACGTGACCGGGGTACGCGTGGGTGGTGGCCCAGTACACCTTGTGGCGGGCCTCCCACAGGGCCGATCGTTCCTCCGGCGTGTGGGCGGTCTGGACCAGGGTGGCTCCTTGCCCCCGGCACACGGCCAGCACCGCCTCCGCCTCCGCGCGCAGGGCGGCCTCCGTGGAGGAGTGGAACTCCAGGAAGAGGGCAGGCTGCTCCGGGTCCTGCCGGTCCAGGAAGGCGTTGATCACCCGTATGCCCAGCTCGTCCACCAGCTCCAGGCGGGCCACGGGGAGCCCCGTGGCCATGATCTCGTACGCCGCCTGAGACGCGGACTCCACGGACGGGAAGAAGGCCCGGGCGGTGTGCACGTGCGCGGGCAAGGGATGCAGGCGAACCGTGAGTCGGGTGATGACGCCCAGGGTCCCCTCCGAGCCGATGAACAGGTCCTTCAGGTCGTAGCCGGAGCTGGTCTTGCGCACCGGCCTGCCCAGTTCCAGCACCTCGCCGTTGGCCAGGACCACCTGCAGGCTCAGGACGTTCTGCCGCATGCCACCGTAGCGGACGGTGGTGGTACCCGACGCGTTGGTGGCCGCCATCCCGCCGAGGGAGGCGTCCGCTCCCGGGTCCACGGGGAAGAACAGGCCGTGGTGGCGCAGGGCCCGGTTGAGCGCCCCGTGGGTCACGCCCGGCTCCACCGTGGCCGTGAAGTCCTCCGGCCGCACCTCCAGAATCCGGTCCATTCGAGAGAGGTCCAGGCTGATGGCCGGGCCGACAGGTACCAGGGCGCCTTCGAGGCTGCTACCGGCTCCGTAGGGGATCACGGGGGCCCGGTGGGCACGGGCTACCGCGAGGACGGCCCGGACGTCCTCCACGTTCTGGGCGAAGACCACCGCCAGCGGCCGCCGGGACTCGGGGTACCCCTCGTCGCGGCCGTGGCTGTCCAGCACGGACTCCACCGTGGACACGCGGTCGGGCCCCAGGGCTTCCA
>CAYTFH010000048.1:0-4255 GCA_964437095.1 uncultured bacterium
CTGCGCATCGTGGTCCTGAACAGCGCCGACGGAGGCTGACGGGCGTGGACACGAGGGCGACGTGGCCCGAGGACGGGTACCCGCGCTTCTCCGAAGAGGAGATGCAGGCGCGTCGTCAGCGGCTGGGGGAGCTGGCGGCCGAGCACCGGGTGGACCGGGTGGTGGTGTACGGCACGGTGGGCGGCGGGGACGCGGTGCATTGGCTCACGGGCTGGCCGGTGAGCCGGGAAGCCGCGGCCGTGTGGGGTCCGGGGGAGGAGGTGGCGCGGCTCGTCCAGCACCGCAACCACGTGCCCACGGCGCGGCGCGCGGTGGCGTCCGACGTTCGCGTGGCGTGGGCTGGACCGGACACCGCGGCCGCAGTGGCCGAGGAGCTGACCCGGCGGGGAGGGAGCGGGCAGCGGGTGGGCATCATCGGGGCCTTGACCGGCGCCGCGTGGAGCGTCCTGGTCCGGCGGGTGGACCAGCTGGAGGACCTCACGCCGGGCTACGTGAACCTGCGGCTGGTGAAGTCCCCGGAGGAACTGGCGTGGCTGCGCGCGGGAGCCGCCCTTACGGACGCCGGGGCCCGAGCCCTAGAGGAACGGCTGCGTCCAGGGGTCTCGGAGTTCGAGCTGGTGGACGCGGTGGAGCGCGCGTACGTGCCCCTGGGCAGGACCACCCACATCCACTACCTGTGGGTGACGTCGCCCGCCGACCCCGGCCGCTGGGTGCCGTCCCAGTTCCCGTCCCGCCGGCGGGTCCAGCCGGGAGACGTGGTGACCTGCGAGGGCAGTGCCGCGTACTGGGGCTACGCGGGGCAGCTCCTGCGCACCTTCGTGGTGGAGGGCACGCCTCCGGCGGATACCTGCCCTCGATCCTGGGTGCGGACGGCTTCCGGGCTCCCCACCACGCCTCCCTGGTGCTGCGACCCGGGATGGCCCTGGTGGTGCAGCCCAACGTGATCGCCGCCGACGGCCGCTTCGGCGTCCAAACCGGGGAGCTGCTGGTCATCCGGGAAGACGGAGTGGAGTTCCTACACCACTACCCCCGCGGGCTCCGCCGGGTGGGGTGAAGGAGGAGGGAGTATGCCGAGGATTCCGTACGTGGACCCGCAGGCCGTCACCGACCCGGAGATCCGGGAGTACTTGGAGCGGGCCCGGCGGGAGGGCACGCCCAGACCGGAGAGCCAGGCGATCCGGGCGCACAACCCGAACGTCATCCGCGCCTTCAGCCAGGCCTGGGAGCTCACCTTCCGCCAGGGGGTCCTGGACCACAGTCTCAAGGAGCTGTGCCGGGTCTACGTGTCCAAGTCCATCGAGTGCGAGTACTGAGGGGTCCAACGGTCCGTCCAGGCTGGACGGCAGGGCTTGACCGAAGAGAAGTACGACGAGCTGCTGAACTTCGAGGAGTCCGAACGGTTCACGGAGCGGGAGAAGGTGGCGTTGCGGTACACCAGCGCCATCGTGTGGAACGCGGAGATCGCGGACGACGCTCTGTGGCAGAAGCTGTACGAGCACTTCTCCGTCCCGGAGATCGTGGAGCTGGGGTTCTTCGTGGCCCTGACGCTAGGCCAGCAGCGGTGGATCAAGACCCTCGGCATCCGCCACGGGGAGGTGCTGGCGGACACCACCGCGGGACTGAAGGCCGGAGTACCGGTCTCGGGAGGGAATCCGTGACACCCGTGGACGTACACGTCCACGCGGTGGTCCCCGAGCTGATCGGGGAGGGCCCCTGGCGGGCCCGGGTGCACCGGGAAGGCCGCCGCTCCGTGGTGGAGTGGCGGGGCCAGCGGGTCCTGTCCGCGGTGGGAGAGCTCACCGACGTGGACGTGCTCCTGGAGGATCTGGGCCGCGCGGGCGTGGGCCGGGTGGTACTGTCCCCGTGGGTCTCCATGCTCCCCTACGAAGAGCAGGACCTGAGCCTAGCCGCGGACGTGTGCCAGGCGTGGAACGAGGGGCTGTCACGGATCTGCGCGGCTCACGCCGGCAGGGTGTGGGCCTTCGGTGCCGCCCCTCTGCAGGACCCGCCACGGGCCGCGCGGCTCCTCGAGGACCTCCGGCACCTTCCTGGGATGGTGGGCGTGGAGGCGACCGCCAGCGTAGGCGGCCGGCTCTTGGGGGACGACGCGTTCCTCCCCTTCTGGGAGGCGGTCGAGGCTTTGCGGCTGGCGGTTTTCGTCCACCCCACCACGCGGGGCCTCGGGATGGCTTCACTGCAGGACTACTACCTGTGGAACACGGTGGGGAACCCCGTGGAGACCGCCATCACCGCAGCCCACATGGTGATGAGCGGGCTCCTGGAGCGCCACCGGGACCTCGTGGTGATCCTGGCCCACGGAGGCGGCGCTTTGCCGGCCCTGCGGGGCCGGCTCCGGCACGCCCACACCTTCCAGCCTCAGGCCCGCTCACGGCTGGGGGAGGACGTGGATACCTGCCTGCGCCGCCTGTTCTACGACACCGTCACCCACGAAGCCGTGCTCCTCGGGCAGCTGGTGGCGTGGGCGGGACCGGAGCAAGTCCTGCTGGGGTCCGACTACCCCTTCGACATGGGGGTGAGGGAACCCGTGGAGTCCGTCCGGCGGGCGGAGCTGGGGGCAGACGCGGAGGCCAAGGTCCTGGCGGAGAACGCGGTGCGACTTTTGGGCTTACGGGGGTGAGGCCGTGGGAGTTGGCGGGGCGACCGACGAGAGGATCCTGGCCGCGGTCCAGAACTGGGCGCCGCGGATGATCGCCCAGGGGGTGGACTACAACGACTTCGTGCGGACCACCGCGTCCGTCCGCCGGTGGGAGGACTGGCTGGACGCGTGGGTCCGCACCGGAGACGGGCACGCGGAGCTGGCGCGGGAAGCGGAGCGGCGGGGCCGACGCGTCACCGCAGGCGAGGCGTGGGTCCGGGCCGCCCTCTGTTACCACTTCGCCAAGTTCGTGTGGATCTTGGACCCCGACCGGTACCGCGAGGTCACCCTGCGGTCCGTGGAGGCGCTGCGCGCCGCCCACCGGCACCTGGATCCCACCGCCCGGCGGCTGGAAGTCCCCTTCGAGGGAACCACGTTGTTCGCGAACCTGCGGCGGCCCGCCGGCGTCCGCCGCCCGCCGCTGGTGCTCCTGATCCCAGGGCTGGACTCCACCAAAGAGGAGTTCTTCCACTGGGAGAACACCTTCCTCGTCCGGGGCATGGCCACCCTGTCCCTGGACGGTCCGGGGCAGGGGGAGACGGGCTTGCGCACCACCATCCGGCCCGACTACGAGGTGGCGGTCCGGGCGGTGCTGGACCACCTGTCCGGGGAGGGGGAGGTCGACCTCGACCGCGTGGGAGCGGTGGGCGTGAGCTTGGGTGGCTACTACGCGCCGCGGGCGGCGGCCTTCGAGCCGAGAATCCGGGCGGTGGCGGCCATCGGCGGGCCGTACAACTTCGGCGCGGCGTGGGACCGGCTGCCGGCCCTCACCCGGGAGACCTTCCGCTACCACTCCGGCGCCCGGGACGAGCAGGAAGCCCGGCGCCGCGCCCTGGAGCTGGACCTGGGCCCGGTGCTGCCGCGGCTGCGCCAGCCCCTCCTGGTGGTCTTCGGACAGCAGGACGCCCTCTTCCGCTGGGAGGACGCGCAGCGGGTGGCCCAGGAGGCACCCCGGGGAGAGTTGGTGCTGTACCCGGAGGGCAACCACGTGTGCAACAACATCCCCTACAAGTACCGGCCTCTGGTGGCGGACTGGATGGCCGAGCGGTTGGGCTGACGAAGGAGGGCAGGGATGGCGGACGGGACGGTAGTACCTCACCAGGCCCTGGCGGAGGCCCATTCCGTAGTGGGCCGCGGCCCGGGCTCGAAGGTCTTCCACCTGGAGGAGGTCCCGGTGCTGACGTCCACCCACGACGGACGGCGCAAGCAGGTGCTGTTGAACCGGACCAACACCGACGCGGGCTTGCTGGCGGACGTGGTCCGCTTGCCTCCGGGAGGCTCTTCGCCCGCGGACCCCGACCACGAACTCACCGTGCTTCAGTACTTCTCCAGTGGACGGCACGAGACGGTGTTCCTCGGGCCGGCGTGTGCCTGGGAGCCGTAGGGGGAGGCGCCGTATACTGAGGTCTGTGCACTTCAGGCCATGCAAGGTGGGGAGGTCGGATCCGTGACCGCCGAACACTCGCTTCGCACGTCGGGCTGGATCGGCCGTCCGCTGAAGCGCAAGGAGGACGGCCGGTTCCTGCGCGGCCAGGCGCGCTACGTGGACGACCTGAAGCTTCCCGGGATGCTGCACCTGGTGGTGGTCCGCAGCGCCCA
>CAYTFH010000049.1:0-4133 GCA_964437095.1 uncultured bacterium
TGGACGACCTGAAGCTTCCCGGGATGCTGCACCTGGTGGTGGTCCGCAGCGCCCACGCCCACGCCCGCATCCGGTCCGTGCGGGTGGAGGAGGCGCTGCGGGTGCCGGGCGTGGTCCGGGTGATCACGGGCTCCGACCTGAAGGGCAAAGTTGGCGCCTACGCCCTCGCAGGCGTGGAGGGCACCCGCGTGGAACAGGTTCCCCACCCCGTGCTGGCCGGGGACCGGGTCCGGTACGTGGGAGAGCCCGTGGCCGCGGTGGTGGCGGAGAGCCGGGAGGCTGCGGAGGACGCGGCTTCGCGGGTGGAGGTGGACTACGACCCCCTGCCGGCGGTCACCGATCCCGAGGCGGCGCTGGAAGGACACGTGCGGCTGCACGAGCACCTCCCGGACAACGTGCTGTTCCGGTGGGAAGGCCGCGGCGGAGACCCGGAAGCCGAGTTCGCCCGCGCGGACCGGGTGGTGCGGCAGAAGTTCCGGATCCCCAGGCTGGCCGCGGTCCCCATGGAGACCCGGGGCACGGTGGCCTCCTACGACCCGGGCACGGACCTGCTCACCGTGTGGGCGTCCGCCCAGGGAACCCACCGTCCCCGGGAGCAGCTGGCCCGGATCCTGGGCAGGCCGGAGGAGAGCATCCGGTTCGTGGTGCCCGACGTGGGAGGTGCCTTCGGCAGCAAGTTCGGCACCTCTCCGGAAACGGTCCTGGTGGCGTGGGCGGCGCTGCAGCTGCGCAGGCCCGTGAAGTGGGTGGAGGACCGCCGGGAGAACCTGCTGGCCAGCTACCAGGGCCGCGGGATGGTGGCGGAGGTGGAGGTGGCGGTGCGGGACGGCCGCATGACCGCACTCCGCGCCCGCCTGCTGGCGGACGCGGGTGCCTACCTGTACCCGTCCACTCCCATCCCGCCCGTGAACACCGCCATGCTGATGACGGGCGCTTACGCCATCCCCCACGCCCACGTGGTGCTCCTCGGGGTCGCCACCAACAAGGTGCCCACGGGGCCCTACCGGGGAGCGGGCCGGCCGGAGGCGGCGTACCTGGTGGAACGCATGGCGGAGCTGGCGGCGCGGGAACTGGGCGAAGACCCCGTGGACTTCCGCATGCGCCACCTGGTCCGCCCCGAGGCGTTTCCGTACCGCAACCCCTTGGGGTTCGTGTACGACTCTGGGGACTACCCGCAGGCCCTGCAGAGGCTCCGGGAGCTTTTGGAGTACGACCGGTGGCGCCGGGAGCAAGGGCGGGCCCGCGCCCAGGGGCGCCTGCTGGGCGTGGGCGTGGCCGTGTACGTGGAACGGGCCGCCAGCCAGCTGTGGGAGAGCGCGGCCGTGGTGGTGGAGCCCACGGGCCGGGTGGTGGTGCGCACGGGGTCGGTGCCCCACGGTCAGGGCCACGAGACCGCCTTCGCGCAGATCGCCGCGGACCTGCTGCAGGTCCACCCGGACGACGTGGTGGTGCAGTACGGGGACACCCACCTCTTGGGCCGCAGCATCGGGACCTTCGGCAGCCGGTCCACGACCCTGGGCGGGTCGGCCATCGTGGTGGCCGCGGAGAAGATCCGACAGAAGGTGCGACGCATCGCCGCGCACCTGCTGGAGGCGTCTGCAGAGGACCTGGAGTGGCAAGAGGGGCGCATCTGGGTGCGGGGCGTTCCCGAGCGCGCGGTGAGCTGGCAGCAGGTGGCCGCGGCCGCCTACCAGCCGCACCGCCTGCCCCCTGACCTGGAGATGGGGCTGGAAGCCGTGGGCTACTTCGCCATCCCGCGGCCCGTGTTCCCGTACGGCGCGTACGGAGCGGTGGTGGAGGTGGACCCCGAGACGGGGGAGGTGAGGGTGCTCCGGCTGGCGGCGGTGGACGACGCGGGCCGCATCGTCAACCCCTTGCTGGCGGAGGGCCAGATCTCCGGCAGCGTGGTCCAGGCCATAGGGCAGGCCTTCACCGAGGCCTTCGAGTACGACGAGGACGGCCAGCCGCGATCGGCCACCCTGGCGGAGTATGGGGTTCCTCGGGCCGTTCACGCGCCGCCCCTGGTGAGCGAGTTCCTGGAAACCCCCTCCCCCCTGAACCCCTTGGGCGCCAAGGGCTTGGGCGAGGCGGGCACCATCGGGGCGCCTCCCGCCCTGGCCAACGCGGTGCTGGATGCTCTCCAGCCCTTCGGGGTTCGCCACCTGGACTTTCCCTTGACCGCGGAACGGGTGTGGCGGGCCATGCGGGCCGGGGCGAGCACCTGACCCGCGCAGGACCCGCGGGCCAGGGTGGCGTAGACTTCCGCGGGATGCAACACCCCTCGCGGCGCGTGGCGGTGTTCGTCACGTGTCTAGTAGACCAGTTCGCGCCGCAAGCCGCAGCGGCCACCGTGCGGCTGCTGGAGCGCCTGGGGCTCCGGCCGGAAGTCCCGCACCTGCAGACCTGCTGTGGCCAAGTGTTCCTCAACGACGGGTTCCCCCACCACGCGGCGGACCTAGCGGCGCGCTGGGTGGAGGTCTTCGAACCCTTTGACTTCGTGGTGGCCCCCTCGGGCTCGTGCGTGGCCACGGTGCGGGAGTTCTACGCCCGGTTGGTGCGCGGCCGGCTCCAGGATCGAGCCAGGGTTTTGGCGGACAGGACCTACGAGCTGTCGGAGTTCCTGGTGCGGGTGCTGGGAGTGCAGGACGTGGGCGCCCGCTTCCCCCACCGGGTGGCCTTCCACCCCTCCTGCCACCTGCTGCGGGGTCTACGGGCCGCGGAGTGTGCTCGGACCTTGCTGCGCCACGTGGAGGGCATCGACCTGGTGGAGCTCGCGCACGCGGAGAGCTGCTGTGGGTTCGGCGGAGTGTTCTCCGTGAAGTTCCCGGAGGTGTCCGAGGCCATGATGCGCGACAAGCTGGACGAGGTAGCCTCCACGGGCGCGGAGGTGTTGGTGTCCACAGACTTGGGCTGCGTGCTGCACCTGGCGGGCGGCCTGTCCCGACGGGGGAGCCGGGTGCGGTGCGCCCACCTGGCGGAGGTCCTGGCGGGGCCGTGACCCGTGTGGGCTTCCGGGACGCAAGCGCCCGGGCGGTGCAGGACCCCGCCCTGCGGGAGGCCATCCGCCGGGTCACGGTCAACCTGGGCCTGCGGCGGGCGCAGGTCACCGCGGAGCTGCCCCACTTCGACGTCCTGCGGGACCGGGCCAAGAGGATCAAGGAACACACCCTGGCCCACCTGGACCGGTACCTGGAGCAGCTGGAGCAGGCCGTGCGCGCACGGGGCGGCCACGTGCACTGGGCCCGGGACGCCCAGGAGGCGAGGTCGTGCGTGGTGCGCATCTGCCGGGAGGCCAAAGCACAAGTGGTGGCCAAGAGCAAGTCCATGGTCACGGAGGAGGTGGAGCTCAACCGCGCCCTGGAGGCCGCGGGCATGCAGGTGGTGGAAACCGACCTGGGGGAGTTCGTGGTGCAGATCAGCGGCGACCGGCCCTCCCACCTCATCGCCCCCATCATCCACAAGCGGCGGGAGGACGTGGCCGAGCTGTTCTCCCAACACCTGGGCACGCCCCCGGACGCTCCAGTGCCGGTGCTCACCGCCGCGGCCCGCGCGCACCTGCGGCAGGCGTTTCTGCGGGCGGACGTGGGGATCACCGGTGCCAACTTCCTCGTGGCCGAGACCGGCACCGTGGTGGTGGTGGAGAACGAGGGCAACGCCCGCATGGTCACCAGCCTCCCCCGGGTGCACGTGGCGGTGGCGGGTATCGAGAAGGTGGTGCCCCGGCTGGAGGACCTGGCGGTGTTCCTCCCCCTGCTGGTGCGCAGCGCCACGGGCCAGCGCCTCAGCGCCTACGTCTCCTTCCTGAACGGGCCTCGGGGTCCCGGCGAGCTGGACGGGCCCGAGGCCTTCCACCTGGTGCTGGTGGACAACGGCCGCAGCCGCCTGCTGGCGGACCCGGAGTTGCGGGAGGCTCTGCAGTGCCTGCGGTGCAGCGCGTGCCTGAACGTGTGCCCGGTGTACGAGAGGGCGGGGGGGCACGCGTACGGGTCGGTGTACTCCGGGCCCATCGGCGCCGTGATCACGCCCGTGCTGGCACACGGCCGGGGGCTGGTGGACCTCCCCTTCGCGTCGTCCCTGTGCGGGGCGTGCGTGGAGGTCTGCCCCGTGCGCATCGACATCCCCCGCATGCTGGT
>CAYTFH010000050.1:0-3945 GCA_964437095.1 uncultured bacterium
TGGCGCGGGAAGCCGGCCTGCGCATGAAACCCGCGCCGGACACCGTGCTGCGGGCACTGGAGCTTTTGGGGGTGGGCCCCCAGGAGGCCGTCCTGGTGGGCGACAGCAAGTGGGACGAGCTCGCCGCCAGAGCCGCGGGGGTGGCGTTCCTGGGCCTGACCTGGGGCCGGCCCGACCCGGGCTTCGACCGGAAGACACCGGTGGCGCGGGACCTGGAAGAAGCTGTGCGTCTGCTCCAGCGTAACTAACGCCGGCCCCCAGGGCGAGGGGCTTGAGCCCGCCGTGGCGAAGTCCTCTTGCAGCGCGGCGAGTGTGGCGGCAGCGGTGGAGTTTCCCGGATGGGCACACGGCGGGGTGGGTCCTGCACCTCCCCGGCCTTGACCTCGCCCGCACCCTGAGCTGCGGACAGGCCTTCCGCTGGACGTGGACCCGCGGCGGAGCGGAAGGCGTGGTGGGCAAGGCGGTGTGGCGCCTGCGGTCCCAGGACGGCCGCGTGGAGGTGACGGTGCTGGGCGAGGACACCACGGTCCGCCGGATCAGGCGCTATCTGCTCGGTTGGGGCCCCCTCCCGCCGCTCGAGGCCCGACTGCAACGGGACCCGGTGCTGGCTCAGGTCCTGCGGCACACCCGGGGGATCTCCATCTTGGCGCAAAACCCCTGGGAGGTGCTGGCGAGCTTCTTGATCTCCCAGAACAACAACATCCCCAAGATCTCCCGCAGCGTGGAGTGTCTGTGCAGGCTCCTGGGCGAACCCATCGGCTCCCCGCCCGTAGCGTGGGCGTTCCCCGACCCGGGTCGGGTGGCGGAGGCGCCGCAGCAGTTGCTCCGGGAAGCCCTGCTGGGCTACCGCGCTCCGTACCTGCGGGAGGTGGCGCGTGTTGTGGCCCGCGGAGAGTTAGACCTGGACGGGCTACGGTACCTAGCCACCGACGAAGCGCGGGAGGCGCTCTCAGCGCTCCCCGGGGTGGGGGAGAAGGTGGCGGACTGCGTGCTGCTGTTCGGGCTGGGCCACCGGAAGGTGTTCCCCGTGGACGTGTGGGTTCAGCGTGCGGTGCAGGCCCTGTACTTCGGTGGGGAGCTGCTGTCCGCCCGCACCATCCGCGCGTGGGCGGTGGACCGGTTCGGCGACCTCAGCGGGCTCGCGCAGCAGCACCTGTACCACTACGCCAGGAGCCGGCTGCGACGAACCTGAGCCATCTCAGGAGGACGGCACGGAAGGGTCTAGGTGGCCCGCCAGGGCAAGGGCGGGCCGGCGGGTGGCCCGGCGCCAGTTCTGCAGCGCGAGCAGCGCCGCGGCGACCAGACCAGCCACCTCCACCATCCAAGAGAAGGCCAGCGACTGCCCTCCTTCGGGCGTGAGGACGGCGACGCTGCAGAGCAGCAGGGCGGCCCGTTCCCACGCCTTCATGGGGCCGAACCAGTGGCCCACCAGGGCCGCGGCCAGCAGGTACGTGCCCGCCACCGCGGTGACTGCGGCTACGACTACGCGGGGGAGGGGGGCATGTCCGATCAGGGCAGGGTCGAGGGCGAACAGGAAGGGGACGAGGTAGGCGGTGGCCGCGAGGCGCATGCTCGCCCAACCGGCCTCCCAGAAGTTCGCCCCTCCGATGCTGGCCGCGGTGTACGTGGCCAAGCACACGGGCGGGGTGATCATGGACAGCATGCCGAAGTAGAATACGAAGAGGTGCGCCGCCAGGGGGAGGACCCCCAGCTGCACCAGCGCGGGGGCCACCAGGGTGGCCAGCAACACGTACACGGCGGTGGTGGGCATCCCCATGCCCAAGACCATAGCCACCGCCGCGGTGAGCACCAGCAGCACCGGCAGACTTCGGCCTGCGAGTTCCGTGAGCAACAAGGCCAGCCGGAAGCCCAGGCCCGTGTACTGCAGCACCCCGATCACGATCCCCGCCACGCCCGTGACCGCCACCAGGCCCAACAGAGCGCGGCCGGTCTGTTCGAGCACGTCCAGCACACTCCAGCCTCGGACCCGCAGGACCAAGGCGCAAGCCGCGGCCACCGCGGCAGCCGCCACGCCCACGTGGTCCGGCTGCCAGCGCAGGGCGTACAGCCCGAAGACCACGGTGGCGAGAGCCAGTCCGAACACCGTCCCCTTGGGGAGGACGTCCCGGAGCCGGGGCAGCTGGTCCGGCGGAAGCCCCCGCAGGTTGGCCTTGGCCGCCTCCAGGTCCACCTGGAAAAATAGGCAAACGTAGTACAGCACCGCGGGGATCACGGCGGCGGCGGCCACCTGGGCGTACCGGACCCTCAAGAACTCGGCCATGAGGAAGGCGGCCGCCCCCATGACGGGGGGCATGATCTGCCCGCCCGTGGACGCGGTGGCCTCGATGGCCGCGGCCACGGGCGCGCGGTAGCCCGCGCGCTTCATCAGGGGGATGGTGATGGGGCCGTCCACCGCCACGTTGGCCACCGCACTGCCGGAGATGTTTCCGAACAGGCTGGAGGCCACCACCGCCATCTTTGCGGGCCCGCCGCGGAACCGGCCCACCAGGGCCAGGGCGAAGTCTCCCAAAAACGCCGCGCCACCAGTAGCGGCTAGGACCTGGCCCATGAGGACGAAGCTCAACACCACGGTGGCGGCCACCGCCAGGGGCGTCCCGAGGATGCCGTTCAGGTCCAGGTACAGGTACGTGAACAGCCGCTCCCACCGGGCGGGGGTCCCCGCCAGGGGACCGGAAAGGCGGTCTGCGAAGCGCGCGTACAGCACGAACAGCAGCCCCAGGATCGCGACGGACGGGCCGGAGAGCCGGCGGGTGGCTTCCAGCAGGAGCACGAGGGCCACGGCTCCCAGCAGCCAGCGCTCGGGGCTGAGGACCGCCAGCCGGTCCGCGATGGCGGGGTAGTAGACGGCCACGTACCCGCCCACCACGAGACCCGCCAGGGCGAGCAGCCCGTCGTACCACGGAACCTTACCCCCGGGGGCCCTGGCGCTCGCGCGGGTACCGAGAAACGTGGCCGCGAGGGACAGGGCGAGGAGCAGGCCCAGGTACTGCTCGCGGAAGAGAGCAATCCCCAGGCGCGAGGGCACCTGCACAGCGAACAGGACTCCCGCCACCGGGATCGCCGCCAGGGCGACCCGCTGGAAGCTGCGGGGAAGGCCGTGCAGCTCCCGGATCGGTGCCAGCTCGCCTTCCGCCATGGGCCTCGCAGCCTACCGCGCCGCCTCCTGCAGGAGCCGGGCCTGGACCTGTTCCATCTGCGTGGGCCACGCTCCCTTCTCCCGGTACAGGCGGATGGCCCCGGGGTGGTAGGGGACCGTCACTCCGGGGTCCACGTAGCGCCGCGTGGCCCACTCCTCGAAGGCGGAGTGCAGGGGCCACAGCCTGCGGTTCTGCTCCCACAAGGTCTTGGTGACCCGGTAGACGGCTTCCTCGGGTAGGTCCTTGTGGGTGAGCAAGTAGATGTCGTAGGCGATGGCCCAGATGTCCTCCACGATCCCCGCGGACCGTCCCGCCTTCAGGCGCACCGGGTAGTACCCGGGCACGGCCTCCTGGAGGCGGCGCCGGGCCTGCTCGTCCGCGCAGATGCTGAGTCCCCGCAGCCCGATGGTGGCGTCGGCTTCCTGCACGTCCGCGGCCCCCAGGGCGTACGGCGCGGCGTCGGCCCGGCCCGCCACGAGGGCCCGCATCCCCTCACCCACCGTGGACACCGGCACCACCTGGACGTCGTGCCACGTGAGGCCGCAGGAGGTGAGCAGGCCGTACTGGTTGAACCACAGCGCCAGGTGCGCGGAGTACACCCCGGTGACCCGCCGGCCCCGCAGGTCCAGGATGGTCCGGAAGGGAGAGTCGCGCCTCGCCCACTCCACCAGGTACAGGGGCCCGCCCCGCACCACCAGGCGGACGTTGGGCGACGGCTGGAAGGGGTTCCGCCCGCCGATCTTGAGGCGGTCGGGGCCACGGTAGGCCATGGCCACGTCCACCGCGT
>CAYTFH010000051.1:0-3928 GCA_964437095.1 uncultured bacterium
CGCCTGTCGGGCCTTGTGCCGGCTGGCCATGGCAAAGGCCATTGTACCGGCCGGCCGTTGCCACCGGTACCGGGAACCGGTCAGCGCTGGACCCAGCGGCGGACCACCACGGCCTCCGGACTGCCGTACATGGGCCCCGTGGTCGGACACCCCTTCGTGTTGTCCGCCCCGCCGCAGTAGCGGATCTCCACCACCGCCTCCACCGTGCGGGAGTGCACCATGGCGCTGGCCTGCCAGAGCTCGCCGCGGGAGGTGATCCGCCAGGTCCGCGACTCCCGGTTTTCGCTGCAGGTGCCTCCCGCGGAGGCCAGGGGCAGGCATTCGACTTCCACCGTGTACCGGCCCTCCAGGGGCGAGCCGCCCACGGATACCGCCCCCACCGCCGGAGCGTCCTTGTCCTGCTTGAGGAGGAAGATCTGGTGCTCCAGGCCGGCTTCCGCGAGGTACAGGGCCTTCCGATCCCAGTCCACCAGCCGCGCGCTCTCCAGTTCCGCGGTGGTGGTGCCGGCCAGGGCCGCGGTGAGCAGGGCGAGGACCACGAGCGCGAACAGGGTGAGGGGAAGCGCCAGCCCGCGCTCGTCGGTGTACCGTCGGATCACGCTTGCCATCACGGCGCCCGCAGTACCGCCCGCGCAGAGACGGTCACGTCCGGCACCACGCCATCCCGGTCGCGGGCCACCAGCCGGACCTCCAGCTGGCGGACGGAGCGCGTGTCCGCGCAGTCCGTCGTCGCCCCGGCGCCGTCGAAACACGTCACGTCCACGGCCCGGAAGGGCCCGGCGAGGGTCGCCAGGGGGTCGGCCCGCGTCCCGGGTTGTTCCGGGCCGAGCTCGGTGGTGGGCTCGGGGTCGGTGCGCAGCCGGACCCACACGAAGCGGTGCCAGTGCGTCATGGGTTGGCGCTCTCCGTTCACGATGCTCACGTGGCTCCCGGACGCCCGGCGGCTGTCGCTTGTGCTCAGGTCCCACGCGTCACCCGGATCCCACCCGTCGGCACGCCACACCGCTACCCGAAGCGAGTTGCCCACCGCCGCGAACCGGGCGTAGTACTCTACGTCCTCCTGGATGGGCTCATTGCCTACGGGACCGAAAAGGCCACCCCCTGCCGCCCACCCGCCCCAGTACCGCAGGCGGAGTCGGTTACTGTTGTTGCCGTCTCCCGGCGTCAGCCGGTAGCCGGCGCCCTCTTCGCTCAGCCGGACCCCGACACCGACCTGGCGCCCGTCCCGCGTCCCGCTCTCAGACTGAAAGCGCCACACCACCTCCACGTCACCGTGCGCCAGGGGTCGGCTGAGTTCGCGGAAGCCGTTCTGGTTGGACGCCGAAAAGCGGATCCCGTCCGCCGCCGTAGCGCTGTAGGTACCCGCGCGAGGGTCTCTCCGTGTCCAGCCTTCCAGGCCTCTGCCGTCCTCGTAGTCCAGGAACACGTGGTCAGGGTTGCTGGGGGCCGACCGTGCCCGCAGGTTTCCGTAGTACAGGAAGTACCGGTCGTCCGACCCGCCCGCTGGGACCGCTGCCTGCAGCCGGAACCAGACCTTCACCTGCCGCGCCCGGCTGGGCGCGGGGCAGCTGGAGCGGTTCTGGGTCCCGTTCCACGCGGCGGTCGGGTCGAGAAACCGGTCCAGCTCCACCATCCGAGTGCCGTCCCAGAACCGGACGCGCACGTCCTCGCCGTCCGGCCGGCTTTTCCCCATGCTCACCAAGGCCGCGTGGTCGAAGCACACGTACACGCTGTAGCCCGCCGGCACGGCCACCCCCGCGGGAGCCCGCACGGTGATCCGGCGCCGGTAGTCCCAGTCCGAACCCCACCGGTACTGGAGGTCGCCGCTCGCGCCGTCCAGCACGAACTCCACGGCCGGCTGCGCCCCGTCCTCCGCCGCCAGGTCCAGGCGCACCACGCCGCTTGCGGCCTCCCGCAACGCCTGCGCCGCCCGGACCTCCCGCACGATCCGGTCCAGGGCCACCCGCGCGTTGCGCAGCAGCTCCTGGCGGCGCCGGGCCTCGTCGTAGGTCTGCTCGCCGGTGGTCAGCAGCGGCAGGACGCCCGCCACCGCGAGGCTGAGCAGCAGCAGCACGGCCACCGCCTCGAGCAGGGTAAAGCCGCCGTCCTTGCGTGCCCGGGTCTTCACGGCCGCGAGGTTACCTTGGTCTCGTAACGCACCTGGGCCTCGTCCGTATCGCAGGTGCCGCTCGCGTTCGCGTCCGTGCACGCGGTCACCCGCACCATCCACAGCGAGCCGACCCGGGGCGTGGGGCTGGAGAGCTCCGTTTGGACCTTCCAGGTCACCAAGCAGTCCGGCGTGCCGGTGCACGGCGCCGAGCCGGTCCCCCCGCTCGTAGTCCCCTGCCGCAGGCCCTGACCGACCTCCTCCAGCTTGGAGGAGGCGGCAGCGGCGAGTTGCTCCAGGTCCCGGTGCGACTCGTTGGCTGCCACCAGAGACGGGTAGAGCTGCAGGAGGGGTGCGAGCGCGAGCGAGAGCAGGAGCACGCTCACCAGCACCTCCAGAAGGGTGTGCCCGCGTTCGTGGGCGGTCACGGCGGGTCTACCCTCACGTAGCCGGTGGCCGCCACCACGCGCACCGTTGCCACGGCCCCGCCGCCGGTGAAGGTCAGCTCCACCTCTGGGGCGTCCAGCTTTGCGGCGCCCGAGGGGAGGAACGGGATGGTTTCCGGGCCCGTGACGCGGACGCCGGCGGGCAGGTCCTTGGGGAATCCGGGCTCGTCGGGGCCCCCGTCGGCGCGCACCGCGTACGAGGTGTACGGACCTCCGGGTGGTCGGAACTCCACGAGGTACGTGGTACCGCGCGAGACCGCGAGCTGGCGCGCGAGCGACGCATCCGCCACCACCTCCCGCGCCGCCACCCGCGCTTCCAGCTCCGGGGACGGCAGGAGGTTCGGCAGGGCGACGGCCAGGAGGAGCACGAGGAGGGCCAGGGCGGCCACGGCCTCGACGGCTGTGACACCACCGCTGGCCCTCATGCAGCTCCCCTTCGCGGGCTCAGTCGTGGGTGTGGTTCACGGGCACCCGGCAGTTCGTGGGGTTGTAGGCTTCTACGTAGTCGTCACTGTCTGGAGTTCCGTCCGTGTCCCGAGGGTCGACCGGTGCACCGTCCGGAAAGTAGGCGGCGTCGGCCAGGAAGTCGTCGAAGGTCGCTGCCGTGGGGCAGCTCCCGGTCCTGTAGCGGTACAGCGCGAGGGCCGCGTTGATGGCCCGGACGTTGGCGTTGTCCACCGCCACCCTCGCCTCGTCCTCCGCCCCGAAGTAGTTCGGCAGCGCTGCCGCCACCAGGATCCCCAGGATCAGGAGCACCGCCAGCAGCTCCACCAGCGTGAGGCCCCGTTGGTCCCGTAAGTACCGCATGGTCTCTCCCTCCCTCCTTTCCGTCCGACGTTCCAACCGTCAATGGAGCAACTGCCGTGCCAATTCGGTCAGCGTCCCAGGACTGCCCGGCCCAGGCCGAAGATGGGCAGGTACAGGGCCAACAGCAGCACGCCCACCACCCCCGCCAGGGCCACCGTCAGGGCGGGCTCCAGGAGGGCCAGCAGGCGCCTGGTGCGCAGCTCGAACTCCCGGTCCAACACCTCCGCGGCCCGCAGCGCCATCTCCCCCACCTGGCCGGACTCCTCCCCCAGCCCCACCAGCCTTGCGGCCACAGCCGGGAAGCCCTCTAGTTTCCTCAGAGCCTCGCTCAGCCGGCCTCCCCGCTCCACGTGCGCGGCCAGGGTCCGAGCCCAGGCCGCCCTGCCCGCGGCCGCAGCGGCCGCGGGCAGGGCGGCCAGCAACGGCACGCCCGCCTCCAGCGACTGGCCCAGGCTGTGCAGGAAGCGCGCCGCCCTAGCGGTCCGCACCAGCCCGCCCACTTTCGGCACCCGTTCCACCAGAGGCTCCGCCACCGCCCACACCTGTCCCCACACCCTCCTCCTGGCCG
>CAYTFH010000052.1:0-3874 GCA_964437095.1 uncultured bacterium
GGCGTCGAGCTCCACCGGCTGTCCCGGCACTCCGAACACCTCGCCCGCGTCGTCCCGCAGCACCAGTCGCTCGGCGGCCAGCGGTCCTGCGCCCGCGAACTCTTCCACGATGGCCGTACCGACTGTTCGAACCCAGACCGAACCGCCTCCCCGGGCTGCCCATGCCCACCCGCAGCTCCTGCAGGACCCTTTCGTGCCTCTGGAGGAGCGCGGCCTGAAGCTCGAACCGCCGGTGTCCTGCTGGAGGGCCCGGAAGCGCTCGTCCATGGCCTGGACCGCCCGGGCGAAGTCCTCCCGCAGGAGGCGGACCTCCTCCAGGACGCGCGCAAGCTCCGCCCGCGGGCTCAGGGTCTGAGCCAGGATCTCCAGAACCTCCGCGCTGAGGCGAGGGTCCTCCCGCAGGAGGCGCGGGAGGTGGTCCCGCAGCCAGTCCACCAGGTCCTGGTCCTTCCACAGGGCCGCACGGAGGGTTTCGCGCCACTGGGGCTGCTGCTCCAGCAGCCGGACCAGCTCCTCCAGGTCCTCGGCGCCGAGAGGCATTTCAACGGCACCGCCGCCACCGGAAACGCGCAGGTCCGGATCGCGGCCCGGCTCACAGGGGCACGAGCCCTGCCAGCCCCAGGGCCAGGAGGAGCAACACTGTGGCCGCGATGGCCACGAACGCCCAGTCCCTCTGCAGGGCGAACAGGACCACGGTCAGGGCCACCCGCACCGCGGGGGTGAGGATCAGGAGCAGCAGGCCGAGCTGGACCACGGCCACGGGGTCGCCCCTGCCGAGGTGCTGCCGCAAAGACGCGGGGTCGGGGGCACGCAGGTTTGCCCGGCCGCTCACGGCTTCCTGCACGCCTGTGGGGTGGTCGCGGAGCAAGGCCAGGGCAAGGCCCAGGAGGGTCACCGCGCTGGCCAGCACCACGCCCACCCGGAGGACGTTAGCGATCCACACCTCCAGGGAGCGGTGGCGGAAACGCGTGCTTCGCTGCGGCGGCGCCATCACAGACCCCGCGCCACCATCTGCACCGCCACCAGGGCGAGCACCGGCAGGAAGATGGACCGCACCGTGCGGTTGCTGAAGCCCGCCAGGAGCTTGGCCCCCACCACCGCCCCGGCCAGAGCTCCCAGAGCCACGGGGCCCGCCACCAACGGGACCACCTCGCCGCGCCAGAAGTACACGCCGGCGCTGGCGGCCGCGGTGACTCCGATCATGAAGTTGCTGGTGGCGGTGGACACCTTCATGGGTAGGCGCATGGCCGCATCCATGGCCAGCACCTTCAGGGCGCCGGAGCCGATGCCCAGGAGGCCGGAAATCACACCCGCCACGTACATCATCCCGAAGCCCGCGGGAACCCGGGTCACCTCGTACGCCACGGTCCGGCCGTCGGGACCCGCGGGGTAGGCGGAGCCCAACCGGAGCGCGCGGGCGAGGCGGTCGGGGACCACGCCTTGCGGCAGCTCCTCCCCGAGTTTCGTGGCGGTGGGCACGATGGACACCAAGAGGGCCAGCCCGAACAGGAGGAACAGCGCCCGAGGCTGGACGTGGGGGGCCACCAGCGCTCCCGTGAGAGCGCCCAGGGAGGTAGCCAGCTCCAGGAGCACGCCCACCCGAAGGTTGGTGAGCCGGTCTCGCACGTAGGAGGCGGCCGCGCCGCTGGAGGTGGCGATGACCGCCACGATGCTCGCGCCCACCGCGTGCCGGATGTCCATCCCGAGCCCCACGGTGAGGAACGGCACGATGAGTACCCCGCCGCCGAGGCCGCTCAGAGCCCCGATCAGTCCTGCCACCGCGGCCGCGGTGAAGAGTTCTGCCACCAGCCGCGCGGCCTCTAACACCTCCGTGATCCTCCCTTGCTCCGGCGGGAGGGTGCGGCGGAGCCCGGCGGCGTGGCGGGCGGGTCGATGTCGGGCCCTTCCAGCCGCACCCGGAAGCGGTAGCGGTCGCCGCGGATCACGCTGCGCCGCAGCTCCACAGGCCGTCCGCCCTCCGCGTAGCCCACCCGCTCCACCAGGAAGGCCGGACTGCCCACGGGCAGGCCCAGCAGCGCTGCGTCCGAGGGTTCCAGGGTAACCGGCTGCAGCGTTTCCTCCGCGTGCGCCACGACCACCCCGCACGATTCCCGCAACAGGTCGTACAGGGGCTCGCGCTCCAGGCGCCGGAGGGGAAGCCGGGCCCCGCAGACCGCGGGGAGGAACGCGGTCTCCACCACGAAGGGCTGCCCATCCACCAACCGCAGCCGCGTGAGCTCGAACACCAGGGCATCGGGCCGACCTTCCAGGAGGAGGGAGGCGTCGGGGTCCACGGTGGTGCGGTAGCCCAGCAGGCGCGAGGAGGGAAGCCGGCCCTGGCTGAGGAGGGTGCGGACGAAGCTGTACAGCTCCGTGAGGGGCTGCTCCACGAAGGGTTCGGCCACGAAGGTACCGACCCCGCGGCGCCGGGTCACCAGGCCCCGCCGGGCGAGGCTGGCCAGGGCCTGGTGGACGGTCTGGCGGCTCACCCTCAGCTTCCGGGCCAGCTCGGGCTCGGGCGGGAGGGGGCTTCCGGGTGCCAGAACCCCTTTCCGGATCGCCTCTGCCAGCCGGTTGGCCAGGCGCTCGTACAGGGGCAGCCGGCTCTCCGACGCCACCTGGCCCACCAGGTCAGTGAGCAAAACTTCTCCCACGGACATGTCGATTATAAGTCTGCCACACGGACAAAAACTAGACAAGCCCGCGGGCGGTCTCCGGCCGGTTGTGAGACGGGACACTCCCCGGGACCGTAAACGGGGCCGGAGGGGCGACCGTTTGGGCCCCTAAACCGAACCCGAAGTGCGCCCGTCTGTCAGGAAAAGCAGTCCTGGGAGGAACCGTGGGAGCGACCCTGCCTGTTGGCGGTGCTAGGCGCCGAGGGGTGCTGTATCGGATCGCTACCGGACTTGTGGCCGGCTTGGCGGCCCTGGCCAGCGCTGCCGGGGCGGGGCCGGCTGCGGCTCCACGGTCCGCGAACCCATTCGGGGTCATGCTCGCGCCGCGGCTCGCCAGCAGTGACTCGGGCCCCTCCGTGGCCAGGGCCCTGGGGGCCCGGTACGTCCGCCCCGAGGCGGTGCTGACCGCTGCCGCGGGCGACCCCCTGTGCCCTTCGTGCGACCGCTTCCGGCAGGCGGGGTTCGAGCTGGTGCTCACGGTGCGCAACACGGATGACCCGCGCCAGGCCAGCCGCCCGCCTCGCGACCTGCAGGCGTACCGCCGGAAGGTGGACACATTACTCTCCCGCTACCGCCCTGCGCTCCTGGTGGTGGAGAACGAGGAGAACTCCTCCCTGTTCTACGCGGGAACCCCGGAGGACTACGGCGTCGAGCTGCGCGCCGCGTGCGAAGTGGCCGCGCGGTACCAGGTCCCGTGTACCAACGGCGGGCTGGTCGGCAGCCTGGCCGCCCTGCTCGTGTACGCGGGCTACCTGGACTCCGGACGGCCGGACCGGGCGGAGGCCTTCGCCCGCCGGGCCTTCACGGGCGAGGAAAGACAGCAGCTAGGCTCACCCCGAGTCCGACGGCAGCTGGAGCGGGGCCAGCAGCTCCTCCGCCTGTACCCGACCGCCGGCTTGGCGGCCGTGAACGTCCACTGGTACGGGGAGGACCCGCAAGCGCTGGAGGAAGTCGTGGCGTACCTGCGCGCCCGGTCCGGCTTGCCGGTCCTGACCAACGAGGTGGGCCAGCACAACCTGGACCCCCGGCAGACCACCGCGGTGATGGCGAAGGTCGTGGAGCTGGGGCTTCCGGTGGCCGTGTGGTTCGCCCAGGACGGTCCGCGGGCCCGCGGGCTGGTGGATGGGGACGGCACGCTGCGTGCCACCGGGCTGGCCTTCCGGAAGTTCATCGCCGAGCGCTTCGGGCTGCCCAAGTAG
>CAYTFH010000053.1:0-3801 GCA_964437095.1 uncultured bacterium
TGGGCCAACCTCCCCTCCCTCCCGTACGGCGGGTGGTGGCTCTCCTGGACCCACCCACGGATCGCGCGGCGCAGCTCGCCGCCCGGCTCGGCCTGCGGCTGGTCGCGTCCGGAGAGCTGGCGACCGGCGTGGTGCACGCCGTCTACGAAGTTCCGGAAGGTCTAGCCGCGGAGGACGCCGCCGCTCGGGTCGGCGCGGAGCCGGGCGTTCTGGCCGCGGCACCCGACACCTTCCACCAGACGCTGGCGGGGTCGCTGCGGCCGCTGCAGTACGCGCCGCGGCTGCTACAGCTCCGGGCCGTGCACGCGTGGTCCACCGGAAAAGGGGTGCGGGTCGCGGTGGTGGACACCGGCGTGGATGCAGCTCACCCCGAGCTGGCCGGCCAGGTCGACGCAGCCGAGGACCTGGTGGGTGACGGCTACCGTGCGGAGGTCCACGGGACCGCGGTGGCGTCCCTGATGGCGGCGCGCGGCCCCGGTTTGGACGGGGTGGCTCCCGGCGCCAGGTTGTTGAGCCTACGGGCGTGCTCGCCCCTGCGGCCGGGAGGGCTGGACGCCGCCTGTCCGGCCCACGCCCTGGTGCGGGCCATGGATCGGGCGTTCCAGCTGGGAGCTCGCGTGGTCAACGTCAGCGTCGGCGGGCCACCGAACCGGGTGGTGGAGGCGGTCACGCAGCGGCTGGTGGACCTGGGGGTCACGGTGGTGGCCGCCGCGGGGTCCTCGGGCGACGGGTACCCCTCGTACCCCGCGGCGGTGAGAGGGGTCCTGGCCGTGGGGGCCACCGACGCCCGTGATGCGCTCTACCCCTATAGCCCCAGAGCGCCGTACGTGGGCCTCGTGGCTCCCGGGGTGGACGTCCTGGCAGCGGTGCCCGGAGGCCGCTACGCGTTCTTCTCCGGCACGTCGTTTGCGGCCCCTCACGTGGCCGGTGCCATGGCTCTGGTCCTGCAGGCGGCGCCTTCCGTCGGGAACGGCGCTCTCAGCCGGGCCTTTCTGTCTACCGCGAAGGACCTCGGCCCTCCAGGGTGGGACCCGGCCTTCGGTGCCGGCAGGCTGCGGCCGTGCCCCGCGTTCCAGAGCTTGGCGCGGACGGTGGCCTGCCCCTGAGGTGCCCCGGGTGATCACCTCCCCGACGCTTGCCCGTGCGTTCGCCCTGTCGGCCACGTTGGTGCTGGCCGTGGCCGTAACCGGGTGTGGCGGCCCGGGTGCTGGGGTGCGCGTGGGAGGGGTCTCCGGGTACGTGTTCGAGGGACTGAGCCCGGAAGGTGCGTTCTCTGGCCGCCCGGTGCCCGGTGCCACGGTCGTGTATCGGGACGCGGAGGGCCAGGTTGCCGTCAGCACCGATGGCTCAGGGTTCTTCGCCGTGGGACGACGGTCCCCCAGGGGATCGTTTGACCTGCACGTGCTCCCGCCGACCTCGCGGCTGGCTGCGTTCTCCGCCTACGGGCTGCCCGCCTCCGGGCCCGGGCGTCCCGTGGCCGTGTACCTGTCCCTGCGCGAGCCCGCGGGAGGCCCGCCGCCCAGGTCCGGGGGCGGCACGGTACGCACCGCGGTGACCGGCCGTTTGCTGAACGCCTCCGGGAGCCCCCAGCCCGGAGCTGGCCCTGGCTTCGGCTCTCCCGGGGACCCCGGGACCCTGGGCTTCGTATGGTGGGGAAGGTACCGGGCGCAGACCGCAAGCTGCCCCCGGTGCTACTCCGCCGTCTCCGGCCCTGACGGACGGTTCGACCTGCAGGGGGTACTCGGCGGGGAGGTAGCGGGCCGGACGCATCCTTACTTTGCCGGCAACTACGACGGGAGCTCCGAGGCCGGCCGTGTGCTCCACTACACCCAGTTCGCCTACCGCCCCGCGGTGGACGTCCTGAGCACCGGAGGGGCAGACCTCGGCGAAGTCCGCATGGGCCCGGTCACGTCCGCGCTCCTCTTACTCTATGAGCCCTCGGCCACCGCCCTGGTGAACGGCTACGGCCCCGGGGGCCTGAGCTACACCTTCGTGCAGGTGTACGTGAGCATCGCTTCGGAGCCCCTAGAGCTGGCGGAGGCGGCAGCGGGGCCTGCAGTCGCCGGAGGGATGGCCGGACAGGCAGTCCCTGTGCCCTCCATCCCGGAAAGCCAGTCCACGTATCTGTTCGCCACGGCCCTGGCCTTCGACGTGAGCTCGCCCCCAACCGCGGAGTTCGCCCTGACCACTTCATACCGAGTCGCCGGAGGGCCCCTGCGGGTGGGCTACCTCGTTCCCCCCAGGTCCGTGCACACGGGGTCCGGCATCCGCCGTACCGTCACGTGGAACCCTCCCGGAGGCGCGACCTTGCAGTACGCCGCGGTCACCGACCTGTCCCTGGTGCCGGTCTGGGAGGGAGTGCTCGGGGGTGCGGCTTCCTCTGCGGCTCTCCCGGTGGACCTACGGCCTGGGTCCTATTACGCGTTCGTGTGGGCCACGGACGGCTTCAGCCTCGAGGAAGTGGTCTCGGGGGCTCGCAGGCACTCCGTGCGTTACCCCGGGGACTGGCGCCGGCCGCGGTCCCGGCGGCCCCTCCTGGATCGGGTCGGGAGGCCGGCCTTGGATCGCACCCCGTTTCCGGGCAACATGGTGAGGGAGTCGTACAGCGACCTGGTGAGCTTCACGGTGCCGTGATGCAGAACGGGCTGCGGAGCGTGACTCTGGCGGTCGCGGTGGCCGCGCTGGCCGCCGCGTGCGGGAGTGGACCCGTGCGCGTGCCGGGCCCCCCGGCGGGGTCGTATGTGCCCGGGGAAGTGGTGGTGCGATACCTGAGCGGGGTGCGCCCCGCGTCCGGCGAGGCCGCGCCGGTCCGGGGCGCGGCGGTGCGGACGGTTTTCCGCGCGTGGGTGGCGGGTGCGGAGTTCAACCTGGTCCTGGTGCGGGTGCCGGAGGGTCAGGAGGCCCAGTACATTGAGGAGTTCCAGCGCAGGCCGGAGGTGGTGTACGCCGAGTACAACTTCCGGCTGGCCCGGGTGCCCGTGGTGCTGTCCTCGGTGGCGGTCGGACGGCCCCTGCAGGCACCGCGCACTTCCGTGCGGGCCCAGGGGACCCTAGACTGGACGGCCGTGACGGACCCCAAGCTCACCGAGTGCGACGCCGCCTTCCACGTCACACGGCTGGACGGCACCGTCACCCAGTGCACGGACACCGACCGATCCGCCAGCTGGCAGTGGGACCTGTGGCGCATCCGGGTCCCCCAGGCGTGGCAGCTGGCGGACGGCGAGGGTGTCCTGGTGGCGGTGGTGGACGAGGGTGTGGACACCGCCCACCCGGAGTTCGCGGGCCAGCTCGTCCTGCCCCAGGACGGCTGCTTCACCGACACCGTGGACGGCGACCACGACCCGTCGGATAGCGGAGGGCACGGGACCCACGTGGCGGGTACCGTGGCCGGCGCGGCCAACGGCTCCGGCATCGTGGGCGTGGCACCCAGGGCGCGGGTGTTGCCCCTACGCGTGCTGGGTCCCCAGGGCGGCACCGTGTTCAGCATCGCCACCGGTATGCTGTGCGCGGTGGAAAAGGGCGCCCGCGTCCTTAACCTGTCCCTCGGGTCGCCCAGTTACTCGCGGACCCTGGAGGACGCGGTGCGGACATCCGTGGACGCCGGCGCCGTGGTGGTGATGGCCGCGGGCAACGAGTTCCGGCAGGGGAACCCCCGAACCTACCCCGCGGCCTTCGCGGAGACCGTGCGGGGCGCCATCGCTGTCGGTGCCACCGCCCCCGACGACCGCGTGGCGTCGTTCTCCAGTTCCGGTCCTTGGGTGACCGTGGCCGCGCCCGGCACCAGCGTGTACTCGACCCTCC
>CAYTFH010000054.1:0-3387 GCA_964437095.1 uncultured bacterium
AGCGGACGTTCTCGTCCTTCCACACCAGCAAGGCGTCCAACCCCGCAGCCGCCATGGCCTCCCGCGCCCGCGCCAGCCGTCCGGCCCGCAGGGCGGGGAAGTCCACCCGCTGCTCGTAGTCCACCGCGAAGGGCCCGCGGGCCCAGTTCTGTCCGGGGGAGACTTCCGGGAGCACCGTCAACCCACTGCCCCGGCCCGGGACACGGGCGAGCCCAGGAGCTGCAGGATCTCGTCCACCGGCAGCACCCAGCCCAAACACCGGGCCACGTTCTGCAGGCCGAAGACGTGCAGGTCCTCCCCGTACATGCTGGTCACCGCGTCCTCCGCTACGATCACCCTCAGGTCGCGGTTGAAGGCGTCGAAGGCCGTACACAGCACGCACGTGTTCGTGTTGATCCCCGCCAGCACCACGGTGTCCACCCCGTGGGTCCGCAGGAGGAACTCCAGGTCGGTGCCGTAGAACGCGGACAGGCGCTTCTTGTTCCGGATCACGAAGTCCGTGGGCTCCGGCCCGAGCTCCGGCAAAATCTCCGTCTGCGGGCTACCCTCCAGGTTGTGGCCCGAGATGGTGCTGGGCCGCCCCGGAGTCAGGCTCTGTTTGGCCGCTTCCACCGCCCGCCAGAAGGGGTTGGTCATGCTCTCTGCACCGGGGTAGGGCACCCGCCGGTGGGTCATGACCACGTGCACCACCATCACCCCTGCGGCCCTGGAACCCCGCACCAGGCGGGCCAGGGCCTCCCGCACCCGCAGGGCGTCCTCCGGGGCCACGGGCATGGTGGCCACGGCGAGGTCCAGGTGGCCCCGGTGGGCGTCCACCAGGACCACCGCGGTGCGTTTGGGGTCCACCACCAGCTGCGCCCGGAGGGCGCGCAGCATGTCCTGACGGTCCACGGGTTGCATCACCGCTCCCCCCTTTCGTCCGCTTCCGCGGGCTCCGGGCGGGTGGCCCCGCCGTCCGGCCAGGTGAGGATCTGAGCCCGTCGGGGACGGTGCACCTCCTCGAACAGGGCAGGGCGGTCCGTGAACAGCAGGAGCCGGAACACCTCGGGCCGGTTGTAGTGGCCCGCGTAGTCGTGCACCAGCTTGGCGGAGATCACCTCGCCCAGGTCCAGGTCCGCCACCAGCAGCGTCTCCTCGTCGCCCGCGGGACCGGCCACCACGTTGCCGTGGGGGTCCACGATCACCGACCCGCCGGACACACCCGGCCGCGCGAGGAACTCCGCGTCCTCCGGGCAGGCAGGCAGCCGCTCCCGCATCTCCGGCCCAATGGTGCCCGCCGCGCTCAGGACGAAGGCGTTGGTGCGGTAGCCCATGGCGCGGCTGGCCATGAGGATCACGTCCCGCATGTTGTGTTCGTTCTTGGAGAAGTGGTTGGGCCAGCTCACCGCGATCAGCCGCGCGCCCTGCGCCGCCAGGGCGAAGAGGGCTAGAGGGTTGCTGGCCTCCCCGCAGATCAAGCCCCCCACCGGCCCGAGCTCCGTGGGCACCGTGCGCAGGGTGTCCCCGAACCCGGGAGCGTGCACCAGCCGCTCGCCCACCGTGGGCATTACCTTCTGGTGCTTGCCCAACAGCGACCCGTCCGGGCCGAAGAACAGCTGAGTGTTGTGGAGCAGGCCGGGGTTGCGGGCGTCCCGCTCGCACACCCCCATGACCAGGTACACGCGGTGCCGCGCCGCCGCCTCGGCGAGGGCGTCCGTGGTGGGGCTCGGGACCACCACCGCGTTCTCCACCAGCTCCCGGGCCATCCGCAGGCTCTCGCGGCTCGTGGCCGCGTGGAAGTGGTACCACACGGGGTGCGCGGGGATGAACCCCTCCGGGAACACCACGAACCGCGCTCCCTGCTGGGCCGCCCGGGCCACCCACTCCAGGGCCTTCGCCAGCGACCCCTCCCGGTCCAGGAACACGGGCGCGGCCTGCACCACCGCCACCCGAACCGTGGGCATCCGGTCTCCCACCTCCCTCACCTCCTCTCCACGGGCACCTCCGTGGGGACCTCGCTCCCTACAGGCCGCAGTGCCGGCAGGGCGGGAAGTCCCGGCTGTACACGGGCTGCCGCAGGAACTCCTGCGGGTTGTACTTCCAGAACTGCGACACCTTCTCGTAGGTGAAGACCACCGTGTTCTGCAGGATCCCCCCGCGCCGCTCGACCCGCCGGATGTAGATGTTCTGGATGGGGTTGCCGTACGCGTCCATGCTCACGGGACCACGGGGCGCGTCGTCCACCCGCACCCGGCGCAGGGCGGCCAGGAACGCCTCCTTGTCCTCCACGTTGCCCCGCAGCTGGGTCAGGGCCTCGTAGATCAGGCGCGCCGCGGTGTAGCAGTTCTCGGAGTAGTACGACGGCGGGCGCTGGAACTTCCGCGCGTACGCCGCGGCGAACGCCCGGTTGGCGGGGGTGTTCAGGGCCGCGCTGTAGTGCAGGGGCGTCACGATGTCCAGCGCCTCGTCCCCCATCTGGTACAGCACGTGCTCGTCCGTGAGGGTCCCCCCACCGATGAGGGGGATGCGTCCCTTGAGCCCGAAGTCCCGGTACTGGGCCAGGAACCGCAGGGCGTCCGCCCCGGAGAACACCGCGAACACTGCGTCCACGTCCCGCCGGACCTGCGACAGGTACGGGCCGTAGTCCGGCGCCCCGATGGGCGGCCACAGCTTCTGCACGATCTGCCCCCCGAGCTCCTCGAAGGTCCGGTGGAACCCGCCTACCACCTCGTGGCCGAAGGCGAAGTCGAACCCGATGGTGGCCACCCGGCGGTAGCGGGTGTTGCGGACCACCCAGTCCGCGAAGGGGTGGGACGGCTGGCTGCTGGTCCACCCGAGGCGCACGATGAACGGTGTCCTCCGCCGCTGCGTGAGGTCGTCCGCGGACACGATGGGGTAGATGGTGGGGACCCGGGCCTCGTTCACGTAGTCCACCAGGGCCAGCCCCGTGGCCGCGCTGAGCGGGCCCACGATCATGTGCACCCGGTCCTGGCCCACGAGTTTCCGGGCCTTGGTGAGGGTGTTGGCGGGCACCCCCGCGTCGTCCTCCACGATGATCTCCACCCGCCGGCCGGCCACGGTGTTGCCCTTCTCCTCCCAGAACATCTGGAATCCGTTGACCATGTCCCGCCCGTTGGCCGCGAACACTCCCGTGGTGGGCGCGATGAAACCGATCCGGATGGGCTCCCGGGCCTGAGGGGCGGCCGGGGTCCACGGGACCGCCAGAAGGACGGCGGCCCCCAGAAGGGTGATCAGCCGACTCCACCTGTGCTCTCTCATCGTCCTCCCTCCCACGTGGAATCTCTCACTGCCCGCAGTACCGGCAGGGTGGGAAGTCCCGGCTGTACACGGGCTGCCGCAGGAACTCCTCCGGGTCGTACTTCCAGAACTGGGACACGCGCTCGTACG
>CAYTFH010000055.1:0-3256 GCA_964437095.1 uncultured bacterium
CAGGCGGCCGTCCCTCCACAGGGACGCGCTCACGAACGCGAAGGAAGCCACCGGGAAACCGACCCCCCACACCGCCAGAAGGTAGGTCCCCACGCCGAGGAAGCGCCGCAGTTCCTGCAAGGTGGCCTTGGTCCCTTCGGGCTCCGTGAAAGGCTCCTCCTGCGGCCCCTCTTCGTCCGCGGGGCCCGCGGGCTCGCCGCGCACGCTCCGGGCCACCTGGACCACGCCCAGCAGGAGTCCCGGCCCCGCCGCCAGGAGGGGCATCAGCCGCGCGTCGTACTCGAACCCCACCGCCTGCGCCACGCCGACCCCGAACACCGCTACGGCCACCACGCTCGTCACCACGGGGAGGAGCTGGCGGGCCGCCGTGGCGTCGGAACTCCGGGACGCCGGTGGCAGGGAAGACGTCCGGGACCGCCACCACCGGAATACGGCCACCATCCCGGGCAGGACCATCAGGGCGGCGATGACCAGCACCCCCGGGTAGGCCAGCCAGCGCCAGCCGTGGAGCTTGACCGCGAGCCAGAAGTACCGCTCCATGGGCTTGGCCAGCACGAACCCGATGAGCAAAGGCGCCCTCGGCCAGCCTGACCGCTTCATGGCCCAGCCCAACAGGCCCAGCAGGAACAGCGTCACGAGGTCCCCCGGATGGCGGGTGGACTGGTAGGCGCCGACCACCATGGTGACCAGGAGGGGCGGGGCGACCCACGCGAAGGGGAGGTGGGTCACGCGGGCCAGGGCCGGGCTGACGGCGAAGCACAAGGCCGCTCCCACGATGTTGGCGAGGGCGAAGGACCACACGATGACGTAGACCACGTCCAGGTGGTCCTGGACAAGGCGCGGCCCCGGATAGATGCCGTACGCGTACAGGGCGCCTAGGATCACCGCCGCCGCAGGCCCGCCCGGGACGCTGAACAGGAGGGTGGGGATGAGGTCGCCCGCGGTGGCGGCGTTGTTGGCGCTCTCGGGAGCGATGATGCCGCGGATCTCTCCCTTTGCGAACTTCTCCCGGTCGCGGGTGGTGGCCACCGCGTGACCGTAGGACATCCAGCTGGCGGCGGTGGCCCCGATGGCCGGCAGTACACCCGCCCACACACCGATGAGGGCGCCGCGCAGCAGCAGCCAGCGGTGCCGGAGTACGTCCCGAACCCCGTCTAGCCAGCCGCCTCCGAGGGCCGCCTGCCGGGCGATGGCACCACCGCGCGCCAGCAGGGTCACCACCTCCGCCAGGCCGAACACCCCGAGGGCGAGGACTTCCAGGGAAAGGCCGTCGAGGAGGTAGAGTTGTCCGAAGGTGTACCGGAAGTCCGCGGCGGCGGGTGCTGGGCCCACGAGCCCCAACAGCAGCCCGAGGAGTCCAGCCAGCAGCCCCTTGAGCGGGGAACGCCCCAGGAGGCTACCCGCGTACGCCACCCCCAGGGCGGTGAACATGAACAGCTCCGCGGAGCCGAGGAGCATGACGAGGGGTCTCGCCACGGGGATGGCCAGGGTGAGGCCCACGATGCCGAGGAACCCGCCCACCAGGGACGACAGGAAGGCCGCGGAAAGCGCCCGGGCGGCCTGACCCTGCCGGGCCAGCGCGTGGCCTTCGATGGCCGTGGGCGCGGCGGCGGGAGACCCGGGGGTGCCCACCAGCACCGAGGTGATTACGTCGCCCGTGTACACCACCGCCAGCGCGCCCGCCAGGGTCGCCAGGGCCGTGGCGGCGTCCAGTCGGAAGATGAACGGCAGCAGCACCGAGACCGCCACGACTCCGCCCAGGCCCGGAAGAATCCCGACGGCGAGCCCTGCGAGAACGCCCACGAGGAGCAGTCCTAACCGGACGGGGTCGAGGAAAGTGCCGAGGGCGACCAGGGCGGCCTGGAGCACGGGACGGGTCCTCTAAGCCTCGCTCACGGTCGAAGACACGTCAGAACCTTACGTTGTACTTCTCCCGCAGCAGGTCCGCGATCCACTTCTTCACGTCCAGGGTAGGGCGCATGGCCTTGCGGACGCCCTCTTCGACCTGGTCCCCGCGCCGCAGGGGGTAGCCACCCGTCACGGACTTCGCCCGCTCCCGAAACTCCGGGTCTTGTACGATGCGGTCCACCGCCTCGTAGAGGGCGCGGAGAGCCGCCTCGGGAGTCCCCTCCGGCGCCCACCACGTCAGCCCGTAGCTGAAGGTTAACGCTGCGGCGGCCTCGTACGCGCGCCAGCGGGGCCCGGCGGGCCGGGTGTTGTACAGCTCCCGGTACACCTCGAACACCGACGGCAGGTCGGGCACCACTGGGTCCCGCAGGACCATCTCCCCGCGGGGGTTCGGCGCACCCCCGGTGAACAACGGCACCGCCTTCCCGTCCCGGACCAGGGGGACCACCTGGGTGAGGTACACAGGCGTGAACTGGAAGTCCAGGTTGGTCTCGCCCCGCTCGAAGGCCAGCCGGATGGGTCCGCGCCCCTCGAACCCCAGCACCACCTTCACCGGCAGGCGCAGGAGCTCGAAGGCGATGAGCACCGGGAGGTCGCTGCCCGTGGCCGCGATCCCCCCGTACACCAGGGGTTCTGCGGGCCGGAGCAGGTCCCGCGGCCTGCGCACGCCCGTCTTGGGGGAGACGTACACCACCGGCCCGAAGGCCAACGTCATGGCCACGCGCATCTTGCCCAGGTCGTAGCGGGCCGAGGGGTGGCCGAACATCCACGGGAACACGGTGGAGGAGGTGGTGCACATGAGCATCAGCCCGTCCGGCTTCGCGTTGGCGGCGAAGAACGACGCCCCCAGCATGGACCCCCCGCCCGGAACGTTGCGCACCGTGACGCGAGGGTTTCCGGCCACGTGCTTTTCGAGGAAGGGGGCCACGAACCGAGCCCCCACGTCCGCAGCCCCCCCGGGCGCGAAGGGGACCACCACCTCGATGGTCTTGCCCGCGTAGTAAGGCGCCTGGGCCACGGCGGCGGTGGAGACCCACAGCCCCGCCAGGACCGCTACCGCCAACCAGAGCACGCGCACCACCCTCACCCCCTTGGTCAGGCATTTTGGTCAGACATATGCGTTGGCATTCTAGGCCCGGAGCCCCCGGGATGGTCAAGAGGGGCGTGACGCAAGCCTGCCTTCGCGACGCGGCCTCCGCGTACGATCAGGCCAATGGATCAGCCCCGCGGTGCTGGGAGAGCGCCGGTTTTCCACCAGGGCTTTCCCCGCGGCGGTCGAACTCGTTTTAAAGGCCGAGCCGGCCCGCGGGGAGGTGTAGGCTCAGCAACGGGGCGAGCCGGTACACCA
>CAYTFH010000056.1:0-3207 GCA_964437095.1 uncultured bacterium
TCGCAATCCCCTCGGTTCGGGTCTCGGGTTTTCAGCCGCGGCCGTGGGGCCGCCATGAAATGTTCGGGCGAGGGGCCGCTCCGGGCCGGCCCGGACCGGCCCCTCGGGTGAGACATTCGACTTCCGCCGAACCTTTCCTCCCCCACACGGCCCGAAAGACCGGCGAACTGATAATCGGGGCGGTCTTGGAGGCCGCAGCGCGGTTAGCGGCGAGACGAATGAGTGTGCGGTTTTCAGGGTTCGCCGGGTCGCGAGGGGCCCGGTCAGACCACCAGCACGTCGGGATCTTCTATGACGGGCGAGATCCCGTACGCGCGGATGGCCGCGGCACAGCGGGCGCACAACGGGTAGACGCGCAGGCTGTCCTCCCGCTCGTCGATGTGTCGTCGCGCCCGCGCTTCCACGACTTCCAACCTATCCTGGTCAAGGTCCCCCTCGAAAACGCTTTTCTGCACGCGCTCGAGTGCGTTCTTGAGGACCTTGGCGACGCGCAGCCGCCGCGTGTCGTCGCGTACGTCGTAGGCGACAACCACGTAAGGCACAGCGGGACTTCACCCCTCGACCCGCACCGCCTGATATGCAGCCTCCCCGCGGACCGCCCGGACCAGCCGGCCGACCTGGTCGCGGAAGACGGTCCGCCAGCCGCCCTCGGCACTGCCCGGTGCGGGTCCCCGGATCCGCTCCTCGTAGGCGGCGAGGAAGCGCCGGAAAGCTTCTTTCGTCAGGCGAGCGCCCCCCTCCTCCCCCTCCTCGAAGTCTTGCGGGTTGAGGACGCGGCGGTTGACGAGGGCGAGGACCAGGCGGTCCACGACGGGTGCCCGGAACTCCTCCACCAGGTCGAGGGCAAGGGCCGGGCGGCCGTAGCGGACGTCGTGGTAGAACCCCAGGTAAGGGTCGAAGCCGCGGCCCGCGAGAGTCCCAAACAGCTCGTGAGTGAGCAAGCTGTAGCCCAGGGACAGCAGGGCGTTGACAGGGTCGCCGGGAGGCCGGCGGCTGCGGCCCGAGAAGGTGAGCTCGCCCCGGACCATCCGGGCGAACGCGGTGAAGTACGCCGCGGTACCCTTCCCTTCAACGCCCCGGAGGGAATCCAGGTCCTGAACCACCTCGGTCTGGGCGATGGCGTCTTCCAGGGCGCGGAGGGGCGGGTCCAGGGGGACGTCGGGATGGTTGCGCATATGGCGCAGGACCACGGCCCGGGCGTTGTGCAGCTTTCCCTGGACGACGGCGCGGCTCAGCTGCAGCCGGAACTTTGGGTTGTGGTAGCGCTCGTACTGCTGGAGGCGCAGGAGTACGTTGCGGGACTCCACGGGCATGAGGCGGCCCTTGAGCCGGCCGTCGGTGCTCATGAAGGCGACCTCGATGCCGTGGGCCAGCAGCAGGGCCATCGCCTGAGTGGTGACCTGCACGCCCCCGAACACGACCACGGTCTCGAGCTTAAACACGGCGACGCTCAGGAGGAGCTGGCCGTCCTTGCGGACGACCAGACGCTCCCCCTCCTTCTGGATCACGGCGCCTTGCTCGACGACGTACAGCGGTGCCACGGCCGGTCAGGCGCGGCTGTGGTGGGTTACCCGGGCGCGCAGGTCACGGAGGTCCGCCTGGAGGACCGCCTGACAGAGGTCCTCGGCGTAGCTCAGCAGTCTCCGGGCGTCGTCCTGCTGGGCGCGCAGGTAACCGTGCTCGAGGTAGCTGTGGTTGCGGTTCAGCTGCAGGTCGCTGAGCTGCTTTCGCAGGTCTTCGGACAGCGGCGCCTGCATGGTTTCCAGGAGCGTGAGGCCCGTCGCCAGAGCGAGCTCCCTGGGCAGGGCAACGGACGTAGCCTCCGCTGTGGGCACCCCTGTGTGCTCCTCGGGCGTGGTGGGCTCGGGTGCGGAGCGGCCGCGGGCGAGGGCCAGGCGGTAGCGGTCGAGCACCTCTTGGGGTAGGCCCGCCCAGTCCGGGTGCCATGGGTTGACTCCGCTGGCGAGCAGCCGGACCTGCACGGCGCACTCCACCGCGCGGTAGGCCCGGAGCACGCTGTCCGTGGGGCGGCCTTCGGCGAGCCTCCGGGAGGCGTTTTCGAGGATATCGGCGACCAGGAGGTTGAGCTGCTCCCCAGGCGGGAGCCCGCGGGGCTGGCCTTGCTGGAGCGCGCGGAGGGTACGGACGGTAGCCACCAGCCCGTTGGCCGGTTCCAGCAGGCGCACGCACACCCGGGGGGCCGGCGCGAGGTCCGCCGTGTCCAGAAGGGCACGGGCCGCCTGGTACACGCGCCGCAGGTGCTCGGCGGCGCGCTCGTAGTCGAACTCGTCCCACGCGCACAGCGCCTCAACAGCCTGGCGCAGGAACCCGGCGCGGCCCGATTCCGGGAGCCTGCTTGCAAGCAGGCGGGCCTCGCGGTAGGCGAATCGTCCCAGGAGATCCAGGACCTGTCGTACCAGGTCGTCGGTGGCGGTGCGTTCGCTGCGCCGGAGGTGCATGGCCTCACGCAGCACGCGTCCCGCGGGGTCGCGCAGCTGGCCCCCCGTGTACTCCAGCACGAGCTGGCCGGAGAGGGGCTCGGTCAGGGCCGCGTGGACCAGGGCCGCGGAGAGGGGCTTGGTACCGCCGGTGAAGTCCACGACGACGCGGTCAGCGGAAGCTACCTCGCGCAGGACCGACCGCGCCGCTTGCAGGCAGGCGTCGACGTCCTCCGGGTCGGGGACCTCCCGGGTCTCCGCGCGGACTCCGAGTTCGGCGGCGCGGTCCCGGACCTGTTTCGCTACGTCGAACGGGTTGGATTTCTGGCCGGGGAAGGGCCGGCCGTAGAGGAGGTACACGGACAGGTCGGGATCCTCCGCCCGGCGCTCTTCCACTGCCTTGAGGAGCGGTTCGGCGGTGGTGCCCACGGTGAGGACCAGTACGGTGCTCACGGCTCTCACCTCACTTCCGCGCGAGGAAAAGCCGGTGCCGATTGGGAAGTGGCGGCCCCTCGGCACCGCGCGTTTGGGGGTCCCGAACGAAGGTGGCGCGCCAGCCGGAACGTGCCGGCCAAAAGACAACGCGCGCGAAGCGGCTAGCGGCGCTCGCGCGCCGCGTCGCGCAAGGACTGTAGGTTGATGGCCTCAGCCGGCTCATAGGTCGTCACAGCCTCGGAGTGCGACGGTTTTATGCGCAGGATGGTCGGGAAATGGCCCATCCGGCCGTGTATTTCCGCGAGAATGACGGCCGCACCAGGGCTGTAGCCAG
>CAYTFH010000057.1:0-2863 GCA_964437095.1 uncultured bacterium
ATGAGCCGCTCGTAGGCCTCCAGCAGCTTCCACCCCGTGGACATGCCCCGGGCCTTCGTGACCACCTCCTCCTCGTCCAGGCGCCCCAGGCGGGGGATGGCGACGGCCTCCAGTTCCTCGATGTGGCGCGTGGCCTTCTCCTTCCACCGGTCGAACAGCGTGTTCCAGTTCTGGTAGTAGTGGCCGGCTCGGCGCATGAACACCGACACCCGCTCCTCTACCCACTTGGGGTCCGTGACGGGCACGGGGGTGATGTACAGGTAGCCGTTGAGGATCCGCTGCTCGATGCCGTACGCGGGCGGGATGGCGAAGATCCGGCTGTTGTTCTGGCCCAGCCCGATCCGCCACGCCTCGTGGGAAATGGTGTCGAAGGGGAACAACACCTCGGGGTGGTGGATGCCGTCCTGGTACCACAGCATCTCCTCCTCCCACCCCCGGTTCTCCTCCGAGAACAACAGGTAGTACGGGTACATGCGTTGCCAGCCCTCCGCTCCGGCAGGCGTGGGGACTTCGAAGGGGCTGGGGAACCGGTGCACCACCGCCTGCGTCGCCACGTCGTCACCCCCCTCTGGTTGACGAACCCGCGAGTTTAGTTCCCGTGTAAACCGGCCGTCCGGTCGCCGCAAGAATCAACCGCACCGGTTCGAACGCACCGGGGGTTCGATCGCACCAGTACGCCCGCGCCTTGCGGCCCCGCCCCACCGCCACCAGATTGGAGGTTGGACCAGCTGGAAGGAGGAGGGAACGATGCCGGACCTGCGTTGGTTCCTGCGCCAGGTGGAGGAAGCGGGAGATCTTGCCCGGGTGCAGGCGGAGGTGGACTGGGATTTGGAGCTCGGGCACGTGGCCAAGCTCAGCGAGGAGCGGGGCGGGCCCCTGCTGCTGTTCGAGCGGGTCAAGGGCTACCCGGGTCGGCCCGTGGTGGCCAGTTTGTTTACCACCGTCCGCCGCATGGCCATCGCCCTGGGGGCTCCCGACCGGCAAAGCATCTGTCAGCTGGCCCGCTTCTGGGTGGACCGGACCCGCCAGCCCGTCCCCGCGGTGTCCGTGCCGCCGGAGCGCGCGGCCGTGTACCAGAACACGGTGGACGGGCCGCAGCTGGACCTCCTGGAGCACGTCCCCGTCCCCAAGCTGTACCCCAAGGACGGAGGCCGGTACATCGGGACCGCGGTGACCGTGGTCACCCAAGACCCCGACACCGGGTGGGTGAACGCGGGGACCTACCGGAGCCAGGTGTTCGACGGCCGGACCCTGGGTCTGCAGCCCATCAAGGGCAAGGACGCGGACCTGCACATCCAGAACGCCCGCAGACGGGGGATGAAGCGCATGCCGGTGGCCCTGGTGTTCGCCAGCGACCCGCTGCTGTTCCTGACCAGCAGCACCCTGTTCGGCCGCGGGGTGTGCGAGTACGACATGGTGGGGGCCCTGCGCGGGGAGCCCATGGAGGTGACGCCCGGGAAGTACACGGGCCTGCCCATCCCCGCGGACGCGGAGTACGTGGTGGAAGGGGACCTGGTCATCGCGGAGGACGAGATGAAGCTGGAGGGCCCCTTCGGCGAGTACACGGGCTACTACTCCGGCACGCCCTCGCCCAAGGTGTGGATCGACGTCAAGGCATTGCACTTCCGCCACGACCCCGTGTTCCCCGTGTCCACCGTGGGCCGGCCCATCACGGACACCCACATGATCCAGTCCCTCAACCGCACCGCCACCCTGTGGTCCGACCTGGAGGACATGCGCATCGCGGGGATCCGCTCCGTGTACTGCCTGCCCGAGAGTGGCGGGCGGTTCATCGCTGTGGTGTCCGTGGATCAGAAGTACCCCGGCCACGCGGAGCAGGTGGGCATGGCGGTGCTGGGCACCACCACGGGTCACTACGGGGTGAAGTACGTGATCCTGGTGGACGGGGACATCCCCGCGGACGACCTCACCCAGGTCTGGTACGCCATCGCCATCCGGTCTTCGCCCGATCGCTGCGAGCTCATCAAGCGCGGCCGCTCCACGCCCCTGGACCCGGGGCTGCCCATCCACGCCCGGGAGATCACGTCGAAGATGATCATCAACGCCACCACGCCCTACGAGTGGAAGGACAAGCCCGTGCAGATCGAGCTGGACCCGGGCGTGCGGGACCGGGTGAAGTCCCGGTGGGCGGAGTTGGGGCTGGAGCGGTTCGTGCGGTTGCAGTGAAATGGGCAGCATCCCAGCTGGCATCCGCGAGTTCGTGTTCGACATCGACGGCTGCCTGGCCGTGGGCAAGACTCCCGTGCCCGGCGCCGTGGAGACCCTGGCCGCCCTCCGGGAACGCGGGTACCGCTTCGTGCTGTTCACCAACGACAGCCTCCTGGGACCCGGGGCGTGGACGCAGAAGGTGGCGGAGTTGGGCTTCCGGTTCCCCGACCTGCGGATCCTCACCGCGGGCGAGCTGGCCGCGGACTGGCTGGCGCAGCGCTTCCCTGGCGGCCGAGTGCTGGTGATCGGCAGCGAGGCCATGGCAGAGCAGGTGCGCCAGCGCGGGTTGGAGGTGCTCGCCGCTTCGGAGGCCGCCCCCGCGGACGCGGTCCTGGTCGCCCGGGCCCCGGAGTTCACCTACGCCCAGCTCACCGCAGGGCTACGCGCCTTGAAGGGCGGGGCGGTGCTGGTGACCACCAGCATGGCCCGTACCATCCCCGCTTCCGACGGTCCGGTACCGGGTACCGGCGCCCTCACCACGGCCCTGGCGTACGCGGCGGGGGTGGAGCCGGTGGTGGTCGGCAAGCCCAGCGCTCTGTCGGGTCGGGTGTGCCTGGCCATGGCCGAGTTCGAGCCGGCCCGGTGCGCCTTCGTGGGAGACGACCCCAGCCTGGACGTGGCCGCGGCCAAGGCC
>CAYTFH010000058.1:0-2856 GCA_964437095.1 uncultured bacterium
AGGCCCGGGGCATGTCCACGGGGTGGAAGCTGCTGGAGGCCTACGAGCGGCTCATCGACAACTTCTTCGTGGCGTGGCAGTACCACTTCGAGATGCTCAACCTGGGCTACGCCGCGTACCTGAACCTGTACCAGTTCTGCAAGCAGGCCTTCCCGGGCATCGGGGACCAGACCATCGCGCAGATGGTGGCCGGCTGGGACCTGCTGTTCTTCCGGCCCGACGACGAGCTGAAGAAGCTCGCTCGCCTAGCCCTGGAGCTGGGCATCGCGGACCGCATCCGGCAGCCCAAGAGGCCCGAGGACATCGTGGCGGAGCTGCGACAGGACCCCAAGGGCAAGGAGTGGGTGGCGGCGCTGGACGGGGCGTGGAGGCCGTGGTTCTACTTCAGCAACGGGGCGGGGTTCTACCACCACCACCGCAGCTGGGTGGATGACCTCACGGTGCCCTGGGCGGCCATGAAGAACTACATGGAGCGCATCGAGCGGGGCGAGTCCGTGGAGCGGCCCAAGGGGGAGATCCTGGAGCGCCGGGAGCGGCTGGCCCGGGAGTACCGGGACCTCCTGCCCACGGACCAGGACCGGGCCACCTTCGACCAGAACCTGGCCCTGGCGCGGACCGTGGCCACCTACATCGAGGACCACAACTTCTACATCGAGCACTGGCACCACACCATCTTCTGGAACAAGATGCGAGAGGTGGGCGACCGGTTTGTGGAGGGGGGCTTCCTGAACGACCGGGAGGATGTGTTCTACCTGAACCGGCACGAGGTGGCCCAAGCCCTGGCGGACCTCGTGGCCACGTGGGCCACGGGCGGGCGGTCCCGGGGTCCCGCGTACTGGAAGCGGGAGGTGGCCGAGCGCAAGCGCATGCTGGACGTGCTCCGGAGCTGGTCGCCCCTGCCGGCCCTGGGCGCGGTCCCCGCGGAGATCGCGGAGCCGTTCACAGTGATGCTGTGGGGGGTGACCACGGAGCGGGTGCAGGAGTGGCTGGGGCTGGCGGGCGCGCGGAAGGACGACGAGATCCGCGGCTACGCGGGCTCACCGGGGGTGGCGGAGGGCGTCGCCCGGGTGATCCTGTCCGCGTCGCAACTGTCCGAGGTCCAGCCCGGGGAGATCCTGGTGTGCCCCATCACCGCCCCCAGCTGGGGGCCGGTGTTCAACCGCATCGCCGCGGCGGTCTCGGACATCGGGGGCATCATGTCCCACGCGGCCATCGTCTCCCGGGAGTACGGGCTGCCCGCGGTGGTGGGGACGGGGGACGCCACCAAGCGGATCCGCACGGGGGACCGCATCCGAGTGGACGGCAACACGGGCGTGGTCCGGATCCTGGAGCGGGCCCGGCGATAGGAGGGTGGGAGGGTGTCGTACGTAGTGCCCCTGGAGCAATGTGACCGTTCCCGCCTGCCCGCGGTGGGGGGCAAGGCGGTAGGTCTGTGGGAGCTGCTGTGCCGGGAGTTGCCCGTCCCGCCTGGGTTCGCGGTGACCACCCACGCCTACCGGGAGTTCGTGGCCTCGGAAGGGCTGGACCGCGAGATCCGCAGGTGGGTGGACTACGCGCAGCAGTCGGTGGCCGCCCAACTGGAGGCGTCGCGGTGCATCCAGGAGCTGTTCACCCAGCGGCAGCCGCCTGCTTTCCTGGTGGAGGAGGTGACGCGGGCGTACGCGGGGCTCGGGGAGCCTCCCGTGGCGGTGCGGTCGTCCGCGGTGGGGGAGGACGCCAAGACCGCGTCCTTCGCGGGGGAGCACGAGAGCTACCTGTGGGTGTGCGGGGCCGCGGACGTCGCAGGCCGGGTGCTGCGCTGCTGGGCCAGCCTGTTCACGCCCCAGGCGCTGAGCTACTTCGGCCGTGTGGGGCTGAGCCCCGCGGAGGCCAGCATGGGGGTCGTGGTCCAGCGGATGGTGGACGCGCACGTGGCGGGGGTCATGATCACCCTGGACCCGGTGACGGGAGACCCCTCCCAGGTGACCGTGGAGGCCGCGCACGGCTTAGGAGTGGCGGTGGTGGGGGGTGAGGTGACGCCGGACCGGTTCGCGGTGGACAAGGTGACCGGGGAGGTACGAGCCTCCCGGGTGGGGTGCAAGACCGTAGCCTACCGTTATGACCCCGGATGTGGACGGGTGGTGGCGATCCAGGTCCCGGAGCCGGAGGCGCAGCGGCCCTGCCTACGGGAGGACCAGGTCCGGGAGCTGGCGGCCATGGGGCGGAAGCTGGAGCGGGAGCTGGGCAGGCCCCAGGACGTGGAGTGGGCCATGGACGCAGGGGGGCGGTTCTTCCTGGTTCAGACGCGGCCGGAGACGGTGTGGAGCAACCGCCCGCGGGCACCCCTGGGGGACCCTGAAGAACCCATGCTGGCCCGCATCCTGCGCAACATCCGCATCCCCATGCGCATCGCGGGCTGACGCCGGTGGGGGCGGCCTGGCGGGCCTGGCTGTTCGACCTGGACAAGACCCTGGTCAACGTGGAGGAGGGGGTCGACTACTGCGCGGCGCTGGAAGCCGTGCGGGGCCGGTTCCCGGAGGTGGAAGGCGATCCTCACCTTCCCCCGGTAGACTTCACGCGCTGCGCGGTGCAGGTGCTTTCCGTGCTCGTGGCTCTGTCCGGGGATCCGCAGGCGTTCGCGCGCGCGTCCGAGCTGGTGGAGCGGTTCGAGCTGGAAGGGGTGCAACGGTCCGTGCCCATGCCCGGGTTGCAGGCGATCTGGAAAGCCCGCGGGGGTCGGCGCACGGCCGTGGTGACCCTGCTGGGCCCGCGCGCAGCCCGCGCCGTGCTGCGGCGTCACGGCCTGGAGCCGGACTGCCTGGTGGCGCGGGAAGCCGGCCTGCGCATGAAACCCGCGCCGGACACCGTGCTGCGGGC
>CAYTFH010000059.1:0-2849 GCA_964437095.1 uncultured bacterium
CGCCTGTCGGGCCTTGTGCCGGCTGGCCATGGCAAAGGCCATTGTACCGGCCGGCTCCTGCGACGGGTACGGGGGTGAGAGCTACCCAAGACGGACACCGAGAGGACCGCGCTGGCCAGCGGCAGCGGGGCTGGCGTTCGGGCCTTTCGGGATCGCGCTGGTACCCCTTTTAGGACGACCGCCACCAGCACACGGTGACCCGGGTCGGGACCAACACCAGGTACTGGATCTCGACCAAGGCGTCGACCGTGCGGCTGTGCACGACCGTCGCGCCCTGTACCAGCTGCCCCACCGACCGGATCTCCCACCACCCAGCGTCGGCGACAACGCCTCGACACTGTCCTCCGGGGGCCGCGGGCCGCGCATCCACGGTGTACCGAAAGGTCCAGGGGCTTCCGCCCAGGGAGACGGTGCCCACGGGGCCCGCATTCCGGTCCCCCTTTAGCCGGTATATCTGGTGCTCGAGCCCTGCTTCCGCCACGTACAGGACCCTACGGTCCCAGTCCGCGAGCCGCTCGCCCTGAAGCTCGGCGGTGGTGGCACCGGCCAGGGCGGCGGCCAGCAGCGCCAGCAGGACGAGCACGAACAGGGTTACCGGAAGCGCGAACCCCGCCTGCCCGACCGCCGCCCGCTCGCTCACGGCACCCTCCGCGCCACCCGGCTCACGACCCGCAGGGGGTCAACGGGGCCGCGCACGGGGTCCGTGTCGGGGTCTACGGCTTCCAGCTCGAGCTCCAACTGCCGGGTCCCGGGGTCTGAGCACGCCACGGGGTTGTCGTGGCCATCAAAGCAGCGAACGTCGAAGCGGGAGAACGGGCCTCCCAGCACCGAAGGGGGTTCGCTCCCCCGGCGGTAGACGAGATCCTGACCCTGCAAGGCGTACTCGACCCGCTCGGTGGACGTTCCCCGCTCCACCTGCAGGCGCAAGGCCCGAGCGCTCACATCCCATTCCGCGGCCACCGACGGCCGGACGTCCCGGGCCATCCATCCGAGCGCAACCCGCACGTTGCGGAGCATCTCCTGCCCGCGCCGGGCCTCTTCGTAGGACTCGTCGCCTGCCGTCACCAGGGGAAGCACCCCCGCCACGACCACGCCCAAAACGAGCAGCACGACGGCCACCTCCAAGAGGGTAAACCCGCCCGTGGGTTTCCCGTCCCCGTCACGGCCGCGAGGTGACCCGCGTAACGTAGCGCGCCTGATCCTCGCCGGGGCCGCACGCCCCGTCGGAGTTAGAGTCCACACAGGCCACGACCTCCAGCTGGCGCAGCCAGCCCGCCACGGCGTTCGCCTGCAGGTCGCTCACCATCCAGACCAAGAGGCAGCTCGGGGCCGCGTGGCAGGTTTCCGAGCCGGAGGCCACCGCAGCGCCGGACTTCGAGAGCTCCTGCAGCCGCTCCAGCCGACTGGATGCCACGACTCCCAGCATCTCGAACGTCCGCTGCGACTCGTTGGCGGACAGTAGCTGCGGGTACAGGCCCAGGAGCGGGAGCAGAGCGGCCGCCAGCAGCAGCACGCTCACGAGCACCTCGAGCAGGGTGTGACCGCGCTCGTTCACCGTACGACCCTCGCGTACCCGGTCTGCGTCCACAGCCGCACCACGGCGGCCTCCGACCCGCTCGCCAAGTTCCACTCCGCCCATGGGTCGGACAGCTGAGCTCCTCCCGAAGGCAACAACGTCACGGACTCGGGGCCCTGTGCCGTCACCCCGACCGGTAGTTCCCTCGGGAACCCCGGCTCCTCCGAGCCGGTTACCCGGCGGACGGTGTACCGCGTGTACGCCGAGCCGGGAGGTCCGAACTGCACCACGTGGGCTTCTCCCCTCGACATCGCCAGCTGGCGGGCCAGGAAGAGGTCTGCCACCAGCTGTTCCGCCGTGGATCGCACGGCGGCCCCGGAAGGGAACAGGTTCGGGACCGCGGCCACGAGCAGGACCGCCAGGAGGGCCAGGACGGCCACGGCCTCCAGCAAGGTCAGACCGCCCTGGGCCCTCACGGCTCCCTCCTGCGTCACACGGCTAGTCCAGAACCACCCGGCAGTTGGCTGGCTGGTAGTCGTTCTGGTAGGGGTCGCCGGGGCGCGTCAAGTTGTTGGTCCCGAACCCGTCGATGGGGTCCTGGGGCGGCCCCTCCGGGAAGTACGTTGGGCTGTTCAGGATGGCGCTGTACAGCTGGGCCCCGCTTGCAGGACACGAGCCCGTGCGGTAGCGATACAGCTCGATGGCCGCGTTGATGCTCCGCACGTTCGCGCGATCCACAGCATCCCGCGCGTTGTCCTCCGCGGACAGGAAGTTCGGCAGCGCCGCCGCCACCAGGATCCCCAGGATGAGGATCACCGCCAGCAGCTCCACCAGCGTGAGGCCCCGTTGGTCCCGTAGGTACCGCATGGTCTTTCCCTCCCTCCTTTCCGTCCGACGTTCCAACCGTCAATAGGAGCAAGTACCGTGCCATCTCATCACCGTCCCAGGACCGCCCGGCCCAGGCCGAAGATGGGCAGGTACAGGGCCAACAGCAGCACGCCCACCACCGCCGCCAGGGCCACCGTCAGGGCGGGCTCCAGGAGGGCCAGCAGGCGTCTTGTGCGCAGCTCGAACTCCCGGTCAAGGACCTCCGCGGCCCGAAGGGCCATCTGCCCCACCTGGCCGGACTCCTCCCCCAGCCCCACCAGTCTTGCGGCCACGGCCGGGAAGCCCTCTAGCTCCCTCAGAGCCTCGCTCAGCCGGCCTCCCCACTCCACGTGCGCGGCCAGGGTCCGAGCCCAGGCCGCCCTGCCCGCGGCCGCGGCGGCCGCGGGCAGGGCGGCCAGCAATGGCACGCCCGCATCCAGCGACTGGCCCAGGCTGTGGAGGAAGC
>CAYTFH010000060.1:0-2798 GCA_964437095.1 uncultured bacterium
AAGGCCGCGGTGGCGGACTGGTTCGGGGTGTTGGGGAAGAACTACGAGTTCCAGTCTTTCAGCCCGGGCGAGTTCTTCGCGTCCGGAGACAAGGTCGTCGTGCTGGGGCAAGAGGCGTACATGGCGAGGCCTACGGGGCGCCGGCACGAGGAGAACTGGGCCCACGTCTTCACGGTCCGGGGCGGTCGGATCGCTCGGTTCGAAGCGTTCTACGACAGCTACAGCGCAGCGCAGCTGTGGCGGTGACGGTTGGGACGCAGGAACGTGGGGCCGTGATCAGAGCGGAGTAGCCGTGGATGCACGGGGTCAGGCAAGACCCCCGCCCGCCGACGGCTGGCCTGACAGTGAAGGGATAAAAACGGTCTTGGGGGGTGCGAGATGGCTCGTTACTTGATCGAGACCCGGCACACGGCGGAGCAGTGTTTGGGGGACCTGGACAGCGTGGCCGAGCAAGCGCCCGGACTGTTGCAGCGCCTGGAGTGGGGCTGTGGCGCGGGGGTCCACATGGGCTGGGCGGTGGTGGAGGCCGCCAGCCCGCAGGAAGTGAGCCGGGAGGTTCCCTCGCGCATGCGCGGGCGAACCCGGGTGGTGGAGCTGCGACGGTTCACGCCGGCCGAGATCCGAGGCCTGCACGAGGGGTAACGGGGCTCCGTCTTAGTGGAACGGCGGCGCGGGGGTTTCGGGGAGGACGTGGCGGGAGCTACCGCGCTCATCTGGTCGCGGCGTGGGCGCCTGGAGTGGACGGTGTCGTTCCCAGGCTGGAAGCGGGAGCGACCGTGGCAGACGTGGGGTGCCGGCATGGCTCCTCAACCATCATCATGGCTGAGGCCCGTGCTGTGGAAAGTGGCGTCGGCGAGCGCGTCACGTTCGAGGTCAGGACCGCCAAGGACGACCCGGCTCGTGGCTACGACCTCATCTGCTTGTGTGACTGCCTCCACGACATGGACGACCCCGTGGGTGCAGCGCGCCATGCGTACCAGGCGCTCGCGCCAGACGGAACGGTGCTTCTGGTGGACCGTTTGCCGGCGGTGGCCTGGAAGAGAACCTGAACCCGGTCGGGCGCCTGTTCTACGTGGCGTCAACGTTCGTTTGCACGCGGAGCTCGCTCGCCCAGGAGGTCGGACTGGGGCTGGGCGCGCAGGCGGGAGAAGCGCGTTTGGGCGACGTGTTCACGGAAGCGGGGTTCAGTCGTTTCCGCCGTGCGACGGAGAGTGCGTTCAACTGAGTCCTGGAGGCGGAGAAGTAACGGCTCCCTAGTGGGCACGCTCGTGGGCTAGGAACGATCACCACGGGAGGCTAGGTTGTCCCCCGCGGGCCTACCGTCCCGGCGAGGCCTTTTCGGGGGGAGTACTGGCACGAGGGGATCCACAACGGGTCTGTGTCGGTGAAGGTGTGGGTGGTGTCCGCCGGGGCGGCGGGCACGCCCTTGACCGTGCGGCCGGACGGAGTCGCATGAGACACCCGGGGTGGCCCTCAACGTTGCACCGGGCTGCGCCTCGTGGGTGTGGAGGGGGCGGTGCCAGATCGCTCGCACGGGCATCCGCCTTTTCACGGATGGCAGCGGTGGAGTTCGGCCGTAGCGTGTCGACAGGTCGAGGCGGAGGAGGTTCGGAGATGGGAAGAGGTTCGGAGATGATTCGACAGCTCGGTGTGTGGGCGGTGGTCGCAGCGCTCGCGCTGCTGGCCGCGCCAGGGGCGGGAGCCCAACCCCGCACGTGGACGGTGGTGGCGGGCGGGATGACGCCCGACGGGGCGGTGTGGTCCAACGCCTTCCACCCGCGGGTGCTGGACGTGACCGTGGGGGACACGGTGGAGTGGCGCTTTGAGGGGTTCCACAACGTGGCGTTCGCGGGGGGTGCGGCCCTGCCCGGTCTGGTGGTCATGGAGGGGAAGGCCGCGTACCTGAACCCGCAGGTGGCGTTCCCTGTAGGCCCACAAGAGTACGCCGGGGCGGGTTACCGCAACTCGGGTGTGCCGCCGGAGGACCCGAAGGGCATGGCGCAGTTCCGGTACGCGCTTAGGTTCACGAAGCCCGGGGTGTACACCTACAGCTGCATCGTCCACGGGCCCGCCATGTCCGGGACCATCCGGGTCCACCCGCGGGGGAGCACGCTCCCGGAGGACCCGGAGGCCGCGCTCCAGCGGGGCCGCGGGGAGCAGAGGACCACGCTCGAGGCGGGCAAGACCGCCCTGTCCCGCCTGCGCCCGGCAGGAGCTGGCCGCAGCGTGCGGGTGCCGCTGGTGGGCGACCCACAGCGCGGCTACTCGTTGATGCGGTTCACGCGGGAGCCCCTGAAGGTGCGGCGCGGCACCACCGTAACGTGGGAGATGCGCGACCCCTTCGAGATCCACACCGTCAGCTTCGTGGGAGGCGGGCCGGTTCCCCAGTTCGTCATCCCACAGCCCCAGAACGGCGGCCCGCCCAAGCTCTTGTTGAACCCGCAGGTGGTGGCGCCCACACAGGGACGCAGGCACCGGCCCGGCTACCTGAACTCCGGAATCCTGGCGCCCCTGGGGGCTCCCGGCGTGCACACGTACAGCCTGCAGTTCGACCGCGCGGGGACGTACACCTACTGGTGCCCGATCCACGCCGCGGTGGGTATGAAGGGCGTCGTGGTGGTGGAGTAGGCGGGGCTGTGCCCGTGTACATGGCGGACTGCGACCTCCCGGGGCTCGCGCCGGAGCTCCTGGCGGCCAGCATCGCGCGGGCTCGGCGGGCATGCGAGCAGGGGGTGGGCGAAGAAAGTCCGGTGCGGTACCTGCACACCCTGTGGGTGCCGGCGGACTGGCGGGCGTCG
>CAYTFH010000061.1:0-1923 GCA_964437095.1 uncultured bacterium
AGCCCATCGTGCTCATGCCCGACGGGCCCACCGCGGGCGGCTATCCCGTGGTGGCCGTGGTGGCGGAGCAGGACCTACCGGCCCTGGCGCAGAAGCGGCCCGGCGAAGCGGTGCGGTTCGTGCTGGCCTAGACCGCCCCGAAAATCGCTCGCGATTTTGGGGACCCGGTCTCCTTGACCGCGAGGGGCTCTCGGACGTGGTCCTAGGAAAGGGGGGAGGGCGTGAAAGCCGCAGTCCTCGTGGAGTTCCAGGCACCCCTGCAGCTGCGGGAGGTGGGCGAACCCGTGCCGGGACCGTACGACGCGGTGGTGAGGGTAGAGGCGTGCGGGGTGTGCCGCAGCGACTGGCACGTGTGGCGAGGGGACTGGACGTGGGTGGGCGTGCGCCCCAAGCTCCCCCTGGTCCTGGGCCACGAGTTCGCGGGCGTGGTGGAGGCTGTGGGGGAGGAGGTGAGGGAGTTCCGGCCAGGGGACCGGGTGACCGCGCCCTTCCGCGTGGCCTGCGGGAGGTGCGAGCTGTGTCGGCGCGGCCGGTCGAACCTGTGCGCACAGCGGGGTGTTCTGGGCGTGGACCTGGACGGTGCGTTCGCGCGGTGGGTACGGGTGCCGGAGGCGGACCTAAACCTGGTGCGCCTGCCCCCGGGCGTGGACTTCGTGGCCGCGGCCGGCTTGGGGTGTCGGTACACCACGGCGTATCACGCGGTGGTCAACCGGGCCCGGGTCCAGCCGGGGGAGTGGGTGGCGGTGTTCGGCACCGGCGGGCTGGGGCTGTCGGCGGTTCAAGTGGCCGCCGCGGTGGGTGCCCGGGTGGTGGCAGTAGATCTCCGGGAACAAGCCCTGCGGCGCGCCCTGGCCGAGGGTGCGGCTGCGGCGGTGCACGCGTCCTCCCAGGACCCCGTCCGCGCGATCCGGGAACTCACGGATGGCCAGGGAGCCCACGTGGCGGTGGAGGCCGTGGGGCTGGCGGAGACGGTGCAGCAAGCGGTTCGGTCCGTGCGCCGGGGAGGCCGTGTGGTCCAGGTGGGCCTCACCGGGCAGCGGGAGCAGGGCGTGGTACCCCTGCCCGTGGACCGCATGGTCCTCCTCGAGGTGAGCTTCTTGGGAAGCGCGGGCTGTCCCGGCTGGGCCTTCGGCGGGCTGCTGAGCCTGGTGGCCTCCGGCAGGCTCGCACCCTCGCGGTTGGTGGCGCGCACGGTAACCCTGGAGGAGGTGAATGACGTGCTCGAGGCCATGACCCGCTTCGACACCTCCGGGTTCTGCGTGATCGCGTGGTGAGTCACGCCCGGACCGTCCTCGCTGCGGGCACCGTGGTGGCCGCGGAGGCGGACCTAGCTCCCGGCTACGTGGTGGTGGAGGACGGCAACGTGGTGGAAGTGGGGGAGGGAGTCCCCCGCTTTGCGGATTATCACTTTCCTTACGGCGCCCTCCTGCCCGGTTTCGTGGACCTGCAGGTGAACGGGGCTGCAGGCGTGGACTTCCTCACGTGCACGCCCGAACAGTTCTCCCGCGCCCAGAGCTACCTCGCCTCCACGGGGACCACGGGTTTTTTGGCGACCCTGGTCACCGCACCTGCCGAGGCGGTGCGGCGGGCCGCACGCGTGGTGCAGTCCGCGCCGCCCCTGCCGGCGCAGCCCTTGGGGCTTCACCTGGAGGGCCCCGCCCTGAACCGGGCCCGCGCGGGAGCCCACGACCCTGAGTGGCTGTTGCCACCCGCCGACCCCCGGCTGCGGGAGTTGCTGTCGGGCCTGCCGGGGCTCAAGGTGGTGACCCTGGCTCCGGAGTTGCCGGCCGGGACGGGGTTGGTCCGGTGGCTGGCAGAATGCGGGGTGGTGGCTTCCGTGGGGCACACGGACGCCACGTACGCCCAGGCCCTGGAAGCCTTTTCGGCAGGGGCCCGCATGGTGACCCACCTGTTCAACGCCAT
>CAYTFH010000062.1:0-1819 GCA_964437095.1 uncultured bacterium
GGCGAGCGCATGCGCAGGCGTAGGGAGTTCGTGGAGCGGTGGCTCACCCCCGCGGAGCGGGAGGTGGTGCGCCTGGCCTGCCAGGGTCTCGACAACGCCACCATCGCCCGCCGCCTCCACCGCAGCACCCGGACCGTGGCCAACCAGCTCACTTCGGTGTACGCCAAGCTGCAGGACTGGCTGGGTTTCCACGGCCCTCCCCCAAGCCGGGCCCTGCTGGTGGCGGAGCTCGCCCCGTACTTCGAGCTGGCGCAACCGTCCAAACCGGAGGTGGGCAGCGTTTCCTAGTCAGGAGGAGAACGGCGTCCCATGCGCGGCACGGAATCGTCCGGTACCCTCCTCCCGAACACCACTTCGGGAGGTGGCATACCGTGCGTTACCCGATCCTCTTGGCCGTCTTGGCACTCCTGCTCGGAGGCTCCGCCCTCGCGGAGCCGGGCAACGTCATCGCCACGACCGCGGCCTATCACGCGGGCACCGTGCGCGGCTACACGTGCGCGAACTGGGTGTTCCTGCCGCCCGGCAACCGCACCGACTACCTGCTGGGGGTGATCGCCCTGGCGGACACCCTGTACGCGTCGAACCTCCTGGACTACGCCACCGACGAGGCGGTGCGGCTCCCCAACAGTGCCGCGAACTACCGGTCCCTTGTGGACGCGGGTTGCCTGATCGTGCCCGCCTCCACGCCGGTGGTGACGGTCTTGTACTCCGTCAAGTGACCCGGAGGGGGTGAGGGCCGTACAGGTCAGCAAGTACAGGTTCCGTTGGGTGGCGGAGGAGGCGGGGCGGCTGCCGCGGTTCCTCGGCCCGACCCTGCGCGGCGGGCTCGGCCACATGCTGCGCCGGATGGTGTGCGTCACCCGGCTTCCGGACTGCGCCACCTGCCTGCTGCGCTACCGGTGCGCGTACCCCGTGCTGTTTCAGCCCTTCGCCCCCTCCGGCCGCAACCACGGCGGCCGCTACGTCCGCATGCCGGTGCCCTTCGTGCTCAGGGTCCCCTTCGGGAGGTCCTGGCAGCCGGAGCTCAAGGCGGGAGATCCCGTGGAGTTCGAGATGGTGTTGGTGGGTCCCGCCCACCTGGACCTGCCGTACTACGTGCTGGCCCTGTCGGAGCTCGGCCGGGCCGGCCTGGGGCCTTCCCGGCTCCACATGCACCTGGAACGGGTGGAGGCCTGGACTCCCGAGGGGTACGTGCCCGTCTACCACGGGCGCGAGGGGCAGCTGCGGGTGAACGTGCCCCCGGTTCTTTTGGACCACGTGGCGGCATCCGCGCCGCTGCCCGACAGCGGCCGACTCACGGTCCGGTTCGCCACGCCCGCGCGCCTGGACCTGCGCGGTGACCTGGTGTACCCGGTGGAGTTCCACCACCTGGTCCGGGCCCTCCACCAGAGGCTGCAGGCCCTTGCCGCCTGCTACGGAGGTCCCGAGCCGGGCCAGGTGCCCTTCGACCTGGCCGAGGGGGCCCGGACCGCTCGCGACCGCACGCGGTGGGTGGACCTGCAGCGCTACTCCACCCGCCAGCGCACGGAGATGAAGATCGGCGGGGCCGTGGGCACCGTGACGTACGAGAACATCGACTTTTCGCCCTTCGCCCGGCTGCTGGCCTTCGGGGAGTGGCTGGGTGTAGGGAAGCTCACCAGCATGGGGCTGGGCCAGATGGAGGTGGTGCGCCCGTGACCGACGCCAAGCTTGCCGCCCTCGCGGGCCTCCTACACGACATCGGGAAGTTCCGGCAGCGGGCGTTTTGGGCTGAACACCGCAGCCACGAGCACCACGGCCGGCAGTGGGTCGAGCAGCAGCTACTCCCGCGGCTGCGCTT
>CAYTFH010000063.1:0-1727 GCA_964437095.1 uncultured bacterium
GCCGGCGCTGGGTGATGTCGTCCGCGGACACGATGGGGTACACGGTGGGGACCCGCGCCCCGGTCACATAGTCCACGAGGGCGAGCCCCGAGGCAGCGCTGAGGGGTCCCGCCAGCAGGTGTACCCGGTCCTGCCCCACCAGCTTCCGGGCCTTGGTGAGACTGTTGGCGGGGACGTTCACGTCGTCCTCCACGGTGATCTCCACCCGCCGACCCGCCACGGTGTTGCCCTTCTCCTCCCAGAACATCTGGAACCCGTTGACGGAGTCGCGCCCGTTGGCGGCGAATCCACCCGTGATGGGGAAGATCAGCCCGATGCGAATGGGCTCCCGCGTTTGAGACTGGCCGGGCAGGCCGCCCAACAACCCCCAGGCCAGGAGCACCACCACCAGCAAACCCGTAACCCGCACCTCTGTCCGCATTCTGGCCCCCCTCTCGGAATGGTCTTCTGGAACCGTTGTTCAGACGCCCAGGTACCGCTGTCGCACCCCCTCCGCCCGCCGGAGTTCGTCCGGAGTCCCCTCGAACACCACCGTGCCTTTACTCATCACGTACACGGAGTCCGCCAGCCGCAACGCCAGGGGCAGGTTCTGCTCCACCATCAGGATGGACAGCCCCCGCTCCTTCAGCCGCAGCAGCGTGTGGGCCAGGTCCAGCACCAGCTTCGGCGCCAGACCCTCCGAAGGCTCGTCCATCACCAACAGCTTCGGGTTGGTCATCAGCGCCCGACCAATCGCCAGCATCTGCTGCTCGCCCCCGCTCAGCTTCCCGCCCCGGTGCCCCGCCCGCTCCCGTAGCCGCGGGAACAGCTCGTACACCCGCTCCAAGGTCCAACCGTTCCCCCCGCTCGGCCGGCCGGCCACCACCAGGTTCTCCTCCACCGTCAGCGACGGGAAGATCCGCCGGCCCTGCGGCACCAGGCCCACCCCCATGCGGGCGATCACGTGGCTCGGACGGTGCGTGATCTCCTCCCCCAACAGCCACACCCGACCCCTCCGCGGCGGCGTGAACCCCACCACGCTGCGGACCAGGGTGGTCTTGCCCACCCCGTTCCGGCCCAACACCGCCACCAGCTGCCCAGACGCCACCCGCAGACTCACCCCCTGCAGCACGTAGCTGTCCCCGTAGTACGTGTGCACGTCCTCCACCCGTAGGGCTTCCCTCACAGCTCCCCTACCCCCAGGTAGATGCCCTGCACCTCCGGGTTCGCCCGGACCTCCTCCACCGTCCCCTCCGCCAGCACCCGCCCGAAGTGCAGCACCGTCACCCGCCGCGCCACCTCAAAGGCCACGTCCATATCGTGCTCAATCAACAGCACCGTGATCCGCGGGTCCAGTCGCTGGACGAGCCGGGTCACCACCTGCGTCTCCGCGGGAGACAGCCCCGCGGTGGGCTCGTCCAGCAGCAGCAGCCGCGGACGGCCCGCCAGGGCCAGCACGATCTCCAGCTGCCGCTGGTCCCCGTACGACAGGCTGCCGATGGGCCAGTCCCTCTTCTCCCACAGCCCAAACTCTTCCAACAGCCTGCGCGCCTCCTCCACCGCCCGGCCGTGCCGTATGGCCGGCCGCCAGGGGTCGTACTTCCCCCGCCTCAGCCCAAACGTGGCCAGCAGCGTGTTCTCCAGCACCGACAGGCGCGGGAACAGGTTCGTCACCTGATACGTCCGGCCCACTCCCAGGGCCGCCCGCCGGTAGCTCGGCAGCCTGGTCACGTCCTGCCCGAACAGGA
>CAYTFH010000064.1:0-1654 GCA_964437095.1 uncultured bacterium
AAGGCCGCGGTGGCGGACTGGTTCGGGGTGTTGGGGAAGAACTACGAGTTCCAGTTTTTCAGCCCGGGCGAGTTCTTCGCGTCCGGAGACAAGGTCGTCGTGCTGGGACACGAGGCGTGCACTGCGAGGCCTACGGGGCGCCGGGACGAACAGGACTGGGTCAACGTCTTCACCATCCGGGGCGGTAAAATCGCCCGGTTCGAAGCGTTCTACGACAGCTACAGCGCAGCGCAGCTGTGGCAGTGAGGGTTGAGGACGCAGGAACGTGAGGCCACGATAGGAACGGTATAGCCGTGGATGTGCGCGGTCAGGCAAGACCTCCGCCCGCCGACGGCTGGGAGGTGCGAGATGGCTCGTTACTTGATCGAGACGCGGCACACGGCGGAGCAGTGTTTGGGGGACCTGGACAGCGTGGCCGAGCAAGCGCCCGGCCGTAGCGTGTCGACAGGTCGAGGCGGAGGAGGTTCGGAGATGGGAAGAGGTTCGGAGATGATTCGACAGCTCGGTGTGTGGGCGGTGGTCGCAGCGCTCGCGCTGCTGGCCGCGCCGAGGGCGGGAGCCCAACCCCGCACGTGGACGGTGGTCGCGGGCGGGATGACGCCCGACGGGGCGGTGTGGTCCAACGCCTTCCACCCCCGGGTGCTGGACGTCACCGTGGGGGACACGGTGGAGTGGCGCTTTGAGGGGTTCCACAACGTGGCCTTCGCGGGGGGTGCGGCCCTGCCCGGTCTGGTGGTCATGGAGGGGAAGTCCGCGTACCTGAACCCGCAGGTGGCCTTCCCCGTGGGCCCACAAGAGTACGACGGGGCGGGGTACCGCAACTCGGGTGTGCCGCCCGAGGAGCCGAAGGGCATGGCGCAGTTCCGGTACGCGCTTAGGTTCACGGAGCCCGGGGTGTACACCTACAGCTGCATCGTCCACGGGCCCGCCATGTCCGGGACCATCCGGGTCCACCCGCGGGGGAGCACGCTCCCGGAGGACGCGGAGGCTGCCCTGCAGCGGGGCCGCGGGGAGCAGAGGGCCACGCTCGAGGCGGGCAGGGCGGCTCTAGCTCGCCTGCAGCCGACGGGAGCTGGCCGCAGCGTGCGGGTGCCGCTGGTGGGCGACGCGCAGCGCGGCTACTCGTTGATGCGGTTCACGCGGGAACCCCTGAAGGCGCGGCGCGGCACGACCGTAACGTGGGAGATGCGCGACCCCTTTGAGATCCACACCGTCACCTTCGTGGGAGGCGGGCCGGTCCCCCAGTTCGTCATCCCACAGCCCCAGAACGGCGGCCCGCCCAAGCTCTTGTTGAACCCGCAGGTGGTGGCGCCCACACAGGGACACAGGCACCGGCCCGGCTACCTGAACTCCGGAATCCTGGCGCTCCTGGGGGCTCCCGGCGTGCACACGTACAGCCTGCAGTTCGACCGCGCGGGGACCTACACCTACTGGTGCCCGATCCACGCGGCCATGGGCATGAAGGGCGTCGTGGTGGTGGAGTAGGCGGGCTGTGCCCGTGTACATGGCGGACTGCGACCTCCCGGGGCTCACGCCGGAGTTCCTGGCGGCGAGCATCGCGCGGGCCCGGCGGGCGTGCGCGCAGGGGGTGGGCGAAGGAAGTCCGGTGCGGTACCTGCACACCCTGTGGGTGCCGGCGGACTGGCGGGCGTCG